>UBNE01000025.1 GCA_900466745.1 Hyphomicrobiales bacterium
TGCGCCAATCCGTCCACACCGCCTAGATCAAAAGATATGGCCCGGCCGCCTATTTCCTGCAGATGGCTCTCGCAGGGTGCTCGGCCTGGTTCCGTCTGTTGATGGGCGGGGGCGGATCATCTACCCGGGTCCCAAGCCGTAGCGCCAACTCGTCCGGAGCGCTGCGCAAACCGTCAGGGCTGGATCCGGGGCTGGCAGCAATCGATGGCGATCGAGCGTTTCGATACGGTCATTCTGGGCGCGGGTGCCGCAGGAATGATGTGCGCGATCCAGGCCGGAGCGCGGGGCGGGCGTGTCCTCGTCGTCGACCATGCCAGGGCACCCGGCGAGAAGATCCGGATCTCCGGCGGCGGGCGCTGCAATTTTACCAATACCGGGACGAGCGCGCGCAATTTCCTGTCCGGCAACCCGCATTTCGCGAAATCCGCGCTCGGCCGGTATACGCCGCGGGATTTCATCGCATTGGTCGAAAAGCACGGCATTCCCTATCACGAAAAGACGCTTGGCCAGCTCTTCTGCGATGACACCGCCAAGGACATCATCGCGATGCTGCTGGACGAGATGGCGCGCGCCGCATGCGAATTGCGCCTCCGGACCACGCTGGCGGGCGTGGCGCGCAGCGATGACGGCTTTGCGATCACGCTCGCGGGAGCGGAGGCCGCCGAGATCCGCTGTCGGCATTTCGTCGTCGCATCGGGAGGGAAATCCATCCCGAAGATGGGAGCGACCGGCCTCGGCTATCAGATCGCCGGCCAGTTCGGCCTGGCCGTCACGGAAACGCGCCCCGCCCTCGTGCCGCTGACATTCGGGGAAGACGCGCTCGCCGGATTTCGCGAACTCGCCGGCCTTGCCGTGGGTGTGCGGGCGACCTGCGGCAAGATCGCGTTCGAGGAGGCCTTGCTGTTCACGCATCGCGGCCTTTCAGGTCCCGCCATCCTGCAGATATCGTCCTATTGGCGCGAGAAGCAGCCGGTCCGGATCGCGTTCCTGCCGAGGCAGGACGTCTTTGCCGCCTTGCGCGCCGCCAGGCAGGAGAGCGGCCGCCGAAGCATCGCGAATACGCTTGGCGATCTCCTGCCGAAGCGGCTCGCCGCCTATCTCGCGGAAACGCAGGGCTGGAGCGGCAGCATCGGCGCCGCGAGCGACAAGAGGCTGGCCGCGATCGCCGCTGCGATCCAGGACTGGGAGGTCATGCCCATCGGCTCGGAAGGATACCGGACCGCCGAAGTGACGCTCGGCGGCGTCGACACGGCCGGCCTGAACTCGAAGACGATGGAGGCGAGGGCGGTCGCAGGCCTGTATTTCATCGGCGAAGTGGTCGACGTCACGGGCTGGCTCGGCGGCTACAATTTCCAATGGGCATGGTCGTCGGGCTGGGCCGCAGGGACAGCCATCGCCGAAACTACCGGCTGAGGCGATGGCCGCTACGCGCGGGGCGCCAGCCGCAAGGCGGCGCAGGTGCGAGTCGCGCTGCGAACAGCACAGCCGCTGAACAGGGCTGGGAACCGCGACAGGGAATGCAGGGAACGCGAATTTGGCGGAAGTCCGCCACAGAATTCTGAGAATTCAAGGAGATTTGGAGCGGGCGATCGGGATCGAACCGACGACATTCAGCTTGGGAAGCTGACGTTCTACCACTGAACTACGCCCGCATGCCGGATCCGCGGTCGGGCCTCGACGGCGCATCGCAGCGGGGCGTTCTTAGCGTCTCCCGCGCCCGGTGTCATCCGGCATTTTGCTCCTGGCCGCGCGCCTTGCTCTGCGCGAGGGGAGGGAGAGGCCTGCGGCGGAAGGGCTCCCGCCCCGTGGCGCGCGGGCCGGCGCGCCGGACGCGGCGAACAGGGCCGCGCCGTGTCCCTCGTCCCGAAAGGCCGGGCCGCGGTCGGGGTGCCGGGAAAAATTGCTCCGGCGCCGCATCGGGAGAGACGATCTGGGTCGATATCGCTGTGCATTTGACGGCCTTTTCCGGGTGCCTCCGCTAGGTTGGCGCAATCTTCAGGCTTCCGAAGAAAAAGGCTTCGTTTCTAAGGGTTTGTTCCACATTGCCCGTTGGCGGGCACTCGTTGCGGCGACGGCGCTGATCTGTTTCGGCCCGCGCGGAGAGGCGGCCGCCGAGACGCTGACCATCGCGCAGGGCAACGATATCCTCTCGCTCGACCCGGCCAACCACGGCAACAACAGCACCGAGTCGGCGCTGGTGAACATCTACGACGATCTGGTCAACAAGGACTTCAGCCGGGGGCAACTGCGCTTCACGCCGCGCCTCGCCCTGTCCTCGAAGACCGAGGACAACATCCACTGGACCTTCAAGCTCCGCGACGACGTCTACTGGCACAATGGCGACAGCTTCACCGCGCAGGACGTCAAGTTTACCATCGAACGCTCGCAGCAGGACAAGAAGCCGGTCAATTCGTCCAAGTTCCGCCGCATCAACTCGCTGGAGGCTCCCGACGACATCACGCTGACCGTCGCGGCCGGCGGGCCGGACATCCTGCTGCCGCACGCCTTCGTCGGCAACGGCGCCGGCATCCTGCCCAAGGCCGCCTTCGAGAAGGCCGGCGGCAAGGAGGCTTTCTTCAAGCAGCCGGTCGTCACGGGCCCTATGTCTTCCAGCAGTGGAAGACGCGGGTCGGGGAGGGGGATGAAACCATCCGCCTTTCCTGACGACCGCGAAAATATCCTGCCTGAGACGATTGTCAGTATAGATAAATATACTTATTTTTTGACAAGTATTGATCGCATGTCGCGCCTGGATACGAAATGTCACGGGCGAGCTCGCTCGCGCCAAGACAATCGTTGGAATCGTGCCATGCCTGATCTGATCACGCGATCGTCCCCTCTCGATCCGAAGGCGGAGGCTCTGCTCGAAGGTCTGATCGCCGAATATGACGGCCGCTACGGGGTCAACAGCCGCCCGGGCGGTGCCCGTTCCGAGATCCTGCGCTATCCGGCGGAAGCCTTCGCGCCGCCGCTCGGGGATTTCCTGCTGCTGCGGCGGGGCGACGAGACCATCGCCGGCGGCGCCTTCATGAGTCATGATGACGAGACCGCCGAGCTCAAGCGCATCTGGACGCGCGACGATCTGCGGCGCCAGGGGCTGGCCCGGCGCATCGTGCTCGCGCTCGAGGAGGCGGCGGCCGCGCTCGGCTACACCCGCACCTATCTCACCACCGGCTTCCGGCAGCCGGAGGCGACGGCGCTCTATCTCTCCCTCGGCTACCGGCCGCTGTTCGATGTGAGCGTCGATCCCTCCCTCTACCGTTCGCTGCCCTTCGAGAAGCATATCGGCGCCAGGGCGGGCACGGTCGGGACCACCCCGGTCTATCCGCCCGCCGCCTCGCTCGAGGAGGCGACCGCCCGCGTCGCCGTCGTCAAGGCGGCGCAGGAGGCCAGGATCGCCGCCCGCTTGGCGGCCCACCGGGCTGCCGCGGCGTAGCCGGCGGCAACGGCCCGTCCGGCCGGGTCCGGGCCATCGCGGCAGATGACGGCTTCGGCCGGTTCGAGAGCACATCATGACATCGCAACGAAACAGTTTCGCGGCCCTGGAGACGCGGATCGGCGCGATCATCCCGCATGACGACCATGTCGAGCTGCGTACCGATGGCGAGACGATCCGTGCCGGTCGCGTCGTGGTCAGCGCCGGAGCCTGGGCCGCCACGCTGCTCGGGCACGAATTCGCCGGCCTGCTGCGCCCGACGCGCGAGATCCTGCACTGGTACGGGCTCGCGCCCGGGGCGCCGGGCGCATGGGCGGATGCGCCGGCTTTCATCTGGGCCACCGGCGCGCGGCAAGGCTTTTACGGCTTCCCGGCCTTCGACGGGGAGGTGAAGGTGGCGCATGGCGAGAAATCCGTCTTCGTCGACCCGGACACTTTCGACCGTTCGAGCGACGAGGCCGAATCGCGCACATTCTACGGCCGGGCGATCGAAGGGCGGCTCAACGGCCTGCGCGGCGACGTCTCGCGGCGCCAGACCTGCCTCTATACGGTTTCGCCCGATGGCGGCTTCGTCATCGACGAGTGGCCGCAGAGCGAGCGCGTGCTCGTCGTGTCGCCCTGCTCCGGACATGGCTTCAAGCATTCGGCCGCCATCGGCGAGGCGGTGAGCCAGCGCGTGTTGGACGGCGCCAGCCGGATCGACCTGTCGCCCTTCCGGCTCGGGCGCTTCCGGGCGTCGGCCGGCAGCCACGCCGGCTGACGGGCGCGGCCGGACCGGCCGCGGCGATCACCCGCTCCCCGTCTCGCCTCTGACGCAGCGCAAGCGGCATGGCCGCTCCGTCGCGGCCCGAGCCGGCATCGCCTGCGGCGAACGGCGTCTTCATGGATGGCTCGCGGGCGTCGCCGAAGGCTGCCGAGCGATACGTCAACACCGCCTCGCAACGCATTGCAGAGCTGACCTAGCAGGGAGCGAATGCTCTCTGCTTTTCTGCGTCGAAGAGGGACGTAGGGTTATTTCTATCAAATAGTGAAGTAAATCACATTGACATGGTGAAAATTATCACGTGTGCCGAGTTTACAACATAATCAAGATAGATATCGAAAAGTGAATATTTTCACCGTTCGAGATCGCCAATGAAAATATGTTTATTTCGGGCTGACCAAAGGGATTCGGCCGAGACAAATACCAATTCAATTGGAGGTATTGATGAAGAGCTTCGTTTCAGCATTGGGCATGGCTACGGCAGCCTTCGCCGTTGCCACCAGTGCCGGTGCGGCCGATCTTCCCTCGCGGAAGTCTGCTCCGGTCGAATACGTCAGGGTCTGCACCGCCTATGGCGCGGGCTTCTTCTACATCCCGGGCACTGACTCCTGCCTGCGCATCTCGGGCCGCGTCCGCGCCGAATACGCCGTCGGTCAGCGCTATGGCGATGCCCAGGACGCCTATGGCACCCGTGCGCGCGGCCGCCTCAACGTCGATGCCCGCACGGCCACCGCCTATGGCACGCTGCGCACCTTCTTCCGCTACGAGCTGACCAACAATACCGGCGTCTACGCCTCCAACTCCGCCGGCTCCTCGTTCAGCTCCGGTCAGTTCAACACCGGCTCGGGCGTTCCGGGCGTCTATCGCGGCTCGGCCGGCACCGGCTCGCTGCTCGATCTGGCCTATGTCCAGTTCGGCCCGATCACCGCTGGTCGCGCCCAGTCGTTCTTCGACTTCTACGCTTCGGACCTGAACTTCGCTTCGATCCGCACGGCTGACTCGCGCGTCAACCTGCTGGCCTACACCGCCACCTTCGGCTCGGGCTTCTCGGCCACGGTCTCGGCCGAAGACCGCACTTCGGGCACGGTCAGCCGCGAACTCGGCGGCGCCCCGAACCTTCCGCTCGGCACGAATGCGATCGGCATCGCGCGGGCGAATGCGGCGCGTGCGGCGGCCGGCCTCGGTCCGCTGGGTACGGCTGCCAACGGTCTGGGTGCGGTGACCGAAGGGCAGGATTTCCCCGATCTGGTCGCCTCGCTGCGTGTCGACCAGGGCTGGGGCTCGGCCCAGCTCTCCGGCGCCATCGGCTCGCGTCGCTATTCGATCGGCGCCGCCGGCGGCGGTTCCAACGTCACGGTCGGCGCCACGACCTACACGTCGACCGCTCCGGTCTCGGGCCCTGTCCGCGGCAATCCGCGCGGTGACGAGCTCGTCTGGGCTGTTCAGGGCGGCGTCAAGATCAACCTGCCGATGCTCGCCGCCGGCGACGCCCTGTGGCTGCAGGCTGCCTATGCCGACGGCGCTCTCGGCTATCTCGGCTGGTCCAGCAATTCGTTCGGCCTGGGTCGGCTGGGGCGTCTCGGGCTCTCCGACGCCTCCGTCGACGTCGTGACCGGCAACGTCAAGAACTCGACCGGCTACTCGCTCGTCGCGGCGTTCCGTCACTTCTGGACCCCGACGCTGCGCACCGAGATCGGCGCGTCCTATTCGGCGTTGAACCTCAAGTATCTGGACTCGAACGCGCTCAACTTCGCCGTCGCGAACAATCTCGTCGCCCGCTCGCTGGATCCGAAGGAATTCCTGCTCGCGGCCAACCTGATCTGGTCGCCGGTTTCCGGCCTCGATATCGGTGTCGAAGTGCTCTACTCGCACCTCGACGTCCGTTCGCCGGTGGGCTCCGTGAACAATTGGGCGACCCGCAGCAACGTCTTCGGCATCAAGACGGAAGATTCGATCTCCGGCCGCCTGCGCGTCCAGCGCGACTTCTGATGCAAACCGGGTCCCCGGCTTCGGCCGGGGACCTTTCGTTTCGCGGCCAGGCCCGGCGGGCGGACGCGAAGCCGCTTTCGGCTCTCATCCAAAAGTAAAAACTGTCTCGTTGAGGGTTTGACGATGAACAGTGAGCAATGTCGCGTCGCGCGCGCGATGATGGGCTGGACGATCAAGCAACTGAGCAGGAAAGTCCGGGTCGCTCAGCGGACGATCAGCGAATTCGAGACCGAGGGGCGCATCCGCCCGGAGGTCAAGTCTCGGATCAGGTCGCTATTCGTCATCAGCGGAATCGAATTCATCGAAGACGACGACGGCATAGGTTTGAAGCGCCGCTTCAATCTCGATGAATATCTCGGTCGGGAAGAGGGCAGGGCTTCCTATCTCCCGATCGCGGAGCCGGCGTCGCCCATGGTCGATGCCGCCGGCTAACGCGGCCCGCATACCCCATTTGGGGCATTCGCCGACGGTCGATTGACCGGATAACCGGGCCCGAGGGCAGAAGACCCCCCGAGGGGGCGCTGCGAAGCCCGATGGTGTGGGCGGGTTTACCGAATGCGTCGCTGCGGGAGTTGCTGGCGGAGGCTGCAACCGAACCGATGGCGTCTGGATCTGTCAGGGGAAGGGGCATTGACGAGATGACATCGAGACGAAATCGGAAGCGACGCCGAGCATCCTTCACGCATCCGCGGATTCAACCGCATCGGTTGCGGCGTTCCGGGTGAAGCCATGCTGACGGCAACTCACATGGCGATCGAGGTTCCATTACCCGCCCCGTTTCTGAGCGGCAGCTTTCCCAGGAGGCAGTTCGCCAAGGGGGCCTTCATCAAGCAGCCGGACGACAGGAGCGGAAATATCTACCTGATCGAAACGGGCAAGGTGGTGCCGTTCTTCCTGGGGCCTCAAGGGCAGGATGTGCCGTTCAAGGAGCTGGAGGCGGGAGATTTCGTCGGAGACCTGTCGGCTTTCGGCAGCGAGGAGCCGGCGACCTATTTCCAGGCGATCGAGGACACGGTGGTGCTCGTTCTGAATCGCGGGCAGTTCCTGGAGGCGCTGCGGACCGTGCCGGAATTCGCCGAGCTGGTGACGAAGACGCTGTATAGCCGCCTGCGCATCATGAAGCAGCTCTACATCGAAAGCCGCCTGCTGCCGATGAAGGCCCGCCTCTATGCCGAGCTCATCCGTCACGCGGTCCGCGATGCGCGAGGCCGGCTGCGGATCGTTCCGGCGCCGACGCATGCCGAACTGGCGCGCCGGATCGCGTCACAGCGCGAAACGGTGACCAAGCAGATGAGCCATCTCGTGAAGATGGGAGTGATCGACAACTCCGCCGGATATATCGAGGTTGCTGACGAGGCGTACCTTCGATCGGAGATCGGTAAAGAACTAGGTTTCCTGGATTTCAAGTAAGACAAGGACTGTCGATGTGAGTTTATTCACAGAAATCGTCGACAAAAATGATAGTGTCTTTCTTGGTTGAAGCCAAGCTGGTTCTCAACCTCCAAAAGAGACCCGACTTGAGGAGGCGGATCCCAATGTCCGCCTCCTCTTTTCGTCGCGGTGAGGGCCAGCCGCAGTCAAGGGAGCCGGCGCCCGAGGTCGATGCAGGAGGCCGCTGGCCTGGGCTCATCCTGCCGGCGGCGCGCCTGTCGAACCCGATGACGCCGCGGGTCGCTTGGCCAGAGGCGCGAGGCTGCGGATGAAATCCGCTTGCGACTGACATGCCGTCTTCGCCAGGACCTTCTTGAGCTGGGAGCGGACGGTCTCCCGCGAAACCCGGTGCGCGACCGCGATTTCGTTGACGGAGAGACCGTCGAGGATGCGGTTGGCCACGGCGGCCTCGGCGCGCGTCAGATCATAGAGCTCGCAGAGCAGCGAGGCCTCGATCATCAGCTCCCGGTCCGAGGTCGTGACCACCAGCATCGCCTGCGCCCGCGAGAAGATGTCGCGCGCCTGCCGCCTGATCGGCAGGACATGGATGATGCAGGCGGCGCCCTGGTCCTTGCCCGGCACCGGGATCGAGCGGGTGTCGCCGAGACGATCCTGCGCGAGGTTCGCCAGGGCTTGCCGAAGCAGCGCGTCGGCCCGCTTGTCGTCGAGCGCGATCTTGTCGCGGGCGCGGATGATGATCGGACCTTGCAGGGCCGCGAAGCGCGGATTCATCGCCATGACGTTGCCCGTGCCGTCGATCAGCGCCGCCGGGGAGCCGGCCTGCTCGAAGGAATCCAGGCTGACCTGGGCGCGCTGCATGTGGAGCTTGGCAGCGAGAACTGCCGCGCGTGCCAGATGTGGCCGGATTCCGTCGAGGAGCGCGATCTCCCTTCCGCCGATCGGGCCGCGGTCGTAGCGGCGCTCGAGCGAGAGGATGATGTTGTCGCCGGTCGCCGAGCGCACATGCGTCGCGGCTGCCCAGCCGAAGCCGTTCGGGACGAGGAAGTCGCGATAGACCGGCATCTCGGCCATCTCGGCATCGCTGAAGACGTCGTGATCACCGACGAAGCCGGTGCCGCAATGGGCCAGCAGCCCTTGCATCCGGGTGTTTCGCTGCATCCATCCATCGTCGATGAAGCGTTGGACGAGCGGGCGAATCGAGTCGCTGCTCATCCAGTTCGTCCCGTGCGGCGAATGGCTGAACAGCAGGCCGCCTTCGCAACCCGCCAGTTGCGAAAGCCGCGCGATGGCTGCGGGCCACATCTCCGGGATTGCCGCCGCCTCGTAGAGCATTGCCGCCGCATCGCCGAATTCGCTTGCGTCCATCATCAATGTTCGTCCCCCGATATTCGAGATGCTGCACGACGATGATCCCGTCAATCGTCACCCTGATGGGGGATGCCTCCCGCAGGGGCGCGGTGGCAAATGGACGAACGCTCCACGCGCCGAAAGCAAGTATGCCTCTACGGAAAGGCGAACCATGTCTTCCAATAACCTGCTCGCCGGCGCCGTCGCCCTGAGCTTCGTCGTCGGCTCCTCCGCGCTCGCTGCCGATCTGCCCTCGCGCAAATACGACCTCGTCGCGCCGCTCGCCCCCGCCTTCACCTGGACCGGCTTCGATGTCGGGGCGAATGCCGGCGTCGCCTGGACCCATGGCACAACGCGCCTGGCGCCGTTCGATCCGAGATGGTTCGACATCATCGACCAGTTCGGCGGCTGGCGTAAGAGCGGCAGCGATATCGGCTTCAGCGGCGGCGGCCAGCTCGGCTACGATTACCAGTTCGGGAGCATCGTTCTCGGCGCCGAAACCGATTTCAACCATGTCGACGCCAAATCCCGGTTGAACGGCCAGGGAGGCTTTTCCCTTGCCGACCTCGGCACTGTGGAGAACGCCTTCTCCGCCCGGTCGCGGGTCGCGTGGTTCGGCACGCTGCGCGCGCGCATCGGCCTCGCGCCTATGGAGCGCCTCATGGTCTACGGAACCGGCGGCCTCGCTTATGGCCTGGTCAAGAGCACGGCGGTCGAGACTATCGGCCTTTACGACCTTGCCGGGACGAACGTCTTCAGCCTCCCTTCGACCGGCTCCAAGAGCGGAACGCGCCTAGGCTGGACGTTGGGCAGCGGCGCCGAATACGCTTTGACCGACCATGTCTCGGTGAAGGCCGAATATCTCTACGTCGATCTCGGAGGCAGCGCTTCAATACCGCTTCCTCCCTGGGCGCCACCGAGGTCCGCGTCGATCGCAGCACGAAGTTCAGCGTGGCCCGGGCGGGCGTCAATTACCGCTTCTGACCGAGTGGGGGTGTGCGACTCGCCCAGGATGGGCGTGCCTCCGCTCCGGCATGGAATCCCGGCAAATTCGCCCGTCGCCGCCTGACAGGCGCCGCGCCTTCATCCCGCCTCGAACAACCGATGCGCCATCGGGTTGCCGTCTGCGCGCGGCCCCGCTTCCGCATCCCCGCCATTGCGAGCAGCCTGATGAGCATCGTCTCTCACTCGCGTGCAAGAGCGCGCGCGTCGTTCAAGATGATCGCCTTGGCGATGGTCGCGGCCGCTTCCGTCGGCGGCGTCGCTCATTATCGAAGCGCCAAGTCGGCTTCCGCGAAGGAGGTCGCCGCGAAGGCTCGCCCCGCAATGGCGGCGGAGCTGGCGCGGGCGCAGGAGGGCTTCGTGCTGATCGCCGGGGATTCGCACGCCGCGGCCCTGCATCTTCCCTGCGACAGCGTGAATGTCGCGGTAGGCGGGCTCAAGGCGCATGAGGTCCGGGCCCATCTGGCGCAGTTGCCGATGCCGGTTGAGCCCTCCGCCGTCCTTCTCGTCGTCGGCACCAACGACGTCCTCCGCAAGCAGAGCCCGCTGGAGCGGGTCGACGATTGGGTCTCCGCGGTCCGGCAGGTCGTGGGGCGCTTCCGCAAGGTCGTGGTGACGGCGATCCCTCCCGTTGGCGAGGAACTGGCCGCCATATTCGATCCCGACGCCATTCTCGTCTATTCCCATCGCCTTGACCATCTCTGCTCCGGGGGAGGCTGCGTCTATGCCGATCCCTGGAACGCGCTCAGGAGCCGGCTTTTCGGACAGGCGAGGCCGGGCGCCCTGGTCGACGGGCTGCATGTCGCGGATCACACGGCCGCCGTGCAAGAGCTCGCTGACGTTCTGTGCCGGGATCAGGCGCAGCGCGCCGACGGCGTCGAGACGGTGAAGGTCGACTGAGCCCGTTCCGCTCCCGGAGGCCGGCTTGATCGGAAAGATCGAGGAGGGCGCGCCGAAAAACGGACGCCGGCAAATCCGCGTCAGGTCATCATCGTCATGGAGGAGCGTGCCGCATAGCCGCGGATTTCGCACAGACCGGCGCACCATGTTCCGTAGGTGTTCGACAGAGGCTGCCGAGCGCAGCCTTGCGCGGTCAATCTTGAACCCTTGATCTGATTGAAAGCGGCTGGTGCTGCCAGCGAGGATTGAACTCGCGACCTCTCCCTTACCAAGGGAGATTACTAGAGAATATTATTGTGTTATTGCTAGACTTAGCGGGGTGTCTTGCGCGCTGCTCGGATTATGCACAAACGGTGTTTTGCAGGGCGCGGGACAATACTGGAACGAAAAAGGACCGGGCGCAAGGCTCCGGTCCTTTGGTGTGAAGGGGTTTCATCCTGATTAGGCAGTGGCGCCCACAAACTCGGGTGGCAGAATTACGTTCGCGGGCGCGTGGCGAAACATCGGCGCGATTTGCTCGGGCTTATAGCCGGCGAGGCCGCAGCCGATCGGCGTTAGCCGGAACGTAGTACTAGGATGTTGTTCCGCAAACGCTACAAACCGCATCACCGACTTCTCGATCTCGATCAGTCCGCGCGTGCGGATAAACTCGTCCTTGGTCGGAATGGCGTAGCTGTTGCCCTGAAGACCCTCACCACGTCCGTAGACCGCGCCGTGGTGCCGCCTAGCATAGAGCGCGGCGCCCTTGCCATGACGCCCGGCCAGGTTGCTACCGAAGACAAAAACCTCATTGCCATGCTCGCTCACCCCCGCCTCTCCTTCAAAATCCGTCTCGCCTCTTGGCTGTTGAACAGCTTCGGCGACCAAGCCAGCGGATCCGCCAGCCATTCGGCCTTCGTCCACACATCCGGCACGGCAATCCCGTTGATCGCATCAATCAGCGGCTGCTGCGGCACGTTCGTGTAACGCCTGCTCATGTCGTCGACGGCGTGCCCAAGGATCTGGTCCTTCACGTACGGATGGACGCCGTTGACGACGAGCTGCGTCGAGACCGTGTGACGCGCCGTGTACGGGCTGATGTCTTTGATGCCAGATCGCTCGCGCGCTCCACGAATTGCGCCCTTAAGTTGACCGCCTCCGTCCTCAAGGATCGGGTACGGCTCGCCTTTGTGAGTGCGAAACACCTTACCGCCCTGCGCGCAGAGCGACCTAAGAACGGGTGCCAAGAACTCGTGAATTGGTACGCCGCGAGGCTCGCCGGTTTTGCTGCTGCGGACGACCAGCCAGCGCCCTGGCACGTCAACATCGTCCGCCTCAAGCGCGAACAGTTCGATTGGGCGCATACCCGTAAAGAACAGCGCCGTCATGACCATCGCCGGCGCAGGCGACATAGCCAGCACGAACTGCGCAGCCCGATCGTAACTTGTCGGCGTCGAGCCCGAGCGGAATTTCTTCAGCGTTTCAACGTTCGTGCCCTTCGGCTTTTTAGGCAGGCGCCACTTTTTAGCATCCGCCCAGCCCTCCATCACCGCAAAGTTCCACACGGCGCGAAACGGGCCATAGAACTGACGAATGCGCGTTTCAGGCAGCGCGGTTGGATAAAGCTTCGCCGCCATACGGTCGAGGTCGTCTTGCGTGATGGTGTAAAGCTTTTTCCCCCGCAGATGCTCAATAATGCCGCGGGGCTTTCCGTCTGCACCGATTTCCAGCAAGAACCGGTCGGATCCGCCTGCCGCAAGGTGAGCATCCGCCGCCCGGTCAAACGTCATCGTTCGCTTGAGGCCGACAACGGTTTCCTCAATCAGGCGCGCTTCTTCTTTGATTCTAAGCGTTTCTGCCGCTTTTCTGTCGCTCGTGCCACAAGAGACAAATACGCTTTGTCCTCGGACAGTGCCGCGGATGTACCAGTTGTCGCTGCCTTTACGTTGGACGAGTCTGAGCGGCATCGCATTGCATCCCAAATAGCCAGGACGTCGGACTCGCTAAAGCGGATCGCACGCCCGAAAACAGAACATAGACCATGTTTGCGCGCCGTCCGAGCGACGGCTTGCTTACTGGCGCGGAGGTAGGAGGCAGCCTCGTCGAGGCTATAGATCTTGCCCAGCGGCCCGTTATCATTCGCGGGTGTCATGGCGCCTCCCAAGGGCGGATTATGGTTTCGCCCTCCGCGCGATGCTTGTATGAGCTATAGCAGCGGCACCATCCGCTATCCCATTGCGAGTGCGAATAAGCTTGTGAGCGCTCGTTGTACGGGTTGTCGTTGCCGTCAACGTCGCCCAACTCCCACGCCAGCCAGCCGTTGCGGAAGGCTTCGCAGTCCTCATCGTCGCCGTACATTATAGCGCCTCCTGATGCTGTTTCGGCAGCCATGTGCGGAGCCACCGAAAAACCCCCTCCTTGCTGTAGAAGGCGGCGTCATTGATCGCCCGCTGATAGCGCATGAAGCGGCAGCACCAACGGCCGTGGTCGTCCTTCCAGACCATCACGGCGCCATGATCGCCTGCCGCCGAAACGGCCCGGTTCGACACCATCGCATGACGGAAGTCCGTGACGGTTCGCACCATCGGCCCCTTGAGCCTGCCGCCCTTGACCCCCGGCGGCGAATGGAAGTCGCAGAGATAGTCGTCACCCATCGATCTTCTCCTTCGCATCCGCAGGGGTGGACAGGGCAGAGCGGCCGGCTTCGGTGATGTGGTAGCGGAAATGCGTCGGCGAAAGACGCTCGATAGCTACCAGCCCCTTACGTTCGAGCGATGCTCGGCAGGCGCGCGCCGTGCGTTGGGAAGGCATATGCCAGCCGTAAGGCGCATTCGGGTTCTTGTCGTGCTTCGCCCGCAGGAATTGGAGCGCGCGAATTTCTGCTATGCCCAGCTTGCTCATTCTCCCATTCCCTTCTGATCCGGCGCTGGCGCGGGGGAAAGGGCGGCAAGCTTGCGCGCCAGGTCACAGACCGCGTGCCAGTCGGACGGTCGCAACTTGACAGCCTCCTTCGCGGGGATGGTTCCGGCGCCGTTCTCTGCCCGCTGGACGGCCTTCATGAGAGATTTGATCGCGTATGCCTCCACACCCGCAAGGGCGGGCTCGGGCGTCGCGGGAGAGGACAGGGCGGCCTCCAACAGCCGCCTCGCTTCATTCAAGCGTCGATCGTAGGACCGTTCCCCGCTGCAATAATCGTCCAGTTCAGTCAGCAGTCCTATGGCCGCCTCCCGCACATCCCCGCCCGCAGGCTCAGAGGCGGGCTTGGCGAGGGCTCTACACTCCGGGCACCCGGAGCCGGGCCAGTCGTGCTCGCACATATCAACGCTTGCCATCTTTGGGCCTCCCGTGGAGTTCGGGGCTGAGAAAAGCGCGGGCCTCACGCCGGGCGATATCGAGTTCGTCGAGAGCATCCTCAGCACCGGGGTCGGAGATCATCTGGTCGTAAGTTGCCTGCGACCGTTTTCCTGCGGCGGCATCACAGGCCGCTTCCAGCTTGCGCAGAAGATCGACGGCACCCACATCCTCAGACCCGCTCGTCGGGGCCGGGGTTGCGTCGCTGGCGATGGAGGCGACAATGGCCACAAGTTCATCGCCGGCACCCTCAATGCCAGTTCCGGGGATCATCGAACGGGTCCGGTTCATCGACCCACAGCGAATCCCACCAGCGCATCAGGGCTGGCGCCAAGAATGCCGCCGCCCCTCCGCCCACAAATCCTGCGATGAAGTCGAAGTTCATAACCAACCTCCGTTTGTAGGTTGGTTATAGCGGCGTTTGGTTACAAATGTCAAGTGACATTTATAACATTAGCAGACGATGCGGAACGTCGCTCTGTCTCGCGTGATTTCGCCCGTCTCAACCAGCCGGTCCAATGCCCCGTTGACCATGCGAGTATCGGCCTTTGACACCCCCCGTTGACGCAGCAGCACGGACCGGGCCAACGCCCCGCCCTTGGCCTTGCGCAGGGCTGTCATGATAGCCTTCATAACAGACTCGAACTCCGATCCTGACATGTATTCGCTAATGCCTTTATCCAGGCAGTCAATCGACTGTTGCACGATGGCATAGCCCCACTCGACGTCTGACAGCGTCACCCGGGCGGCCTTGCCGTCCCTCGACAAAGCACGCAGCGTCGCCAGCTTCTGTGTCTGCTCGGCGGCACGTCCGACAACGCCCTCGTGCCCGGCTCGCTCCTCGATCTGGCCAATCTGCCAGTCTTCGATTTCGTACCAGCGGCGTTTCGTGTCATCCGAATCCCACGGCACGGCAGCCATGGCAGGACGCATGTTCGGGTCTCGTGGCGCGAATCCGCTCGGCCTGGCGTCCGCCTCCGCACTCTTGACGGCCTGAATTAGAGACGGCGGCGCAGTCATGACAGGGTTGGCTTCCTGCCTGTCCGGTCGCTCCGTGGCGTGTATGACTGTCATACGGTTCAGGAAGCCGTCCGACAGGTTCGCCTCACTGAGTCCGTCATAGAACGTCGTCGGAGTCGTCACGGACATCAGCGTCAGCGTGGGGCACTGTAGCGGCTCGGGGTCTAGCCGCTTGGGGTCGGAGAACTGCTTGCCCATCCACATGTCCGTCGACAGCGAATACAGCTCCAACAGCGCGCGCCGCACCGTGGCGCCCCACGCTGTGGCCCCGCGCCCGTTGACCGACTGCATCAGCAAGCCGAATTCGTCCAGCGGAAGCACCTGATTCGGCATCTTCCGCAGGATACGCTCGACAGCAGAGTCGGACGTAGGAACGCCCGCCGCAACCATGGGCAGCATGTTGCAGTCGTTCGCCAAGGTACGCAGAGCCTTTAGCGGGTGCCCCTTGCCCAAGGCGGACGCACCCAGCCCGACAAGATAGATGTTCAAGCCGACTCCGGTCGGTCCCACAAAGCGCCGCCCGTAGATGCCGGCAGCAAACGCGATAGCTGTCATCATGGCGAACTCAGGCACGGGCCGGCGTCCCGTCTCCAGCGTCCAGCGCGCGATAGCCTCCATCAGGCCGCCTGCGGCCTTGGGCGGGAACGGGTCGACTTTACCACGAGGTGCGCCGACCGCCGTAGCGACCGGGGTAGGAGGTAGGTTGTCATTCGCGGGCTCTGCGGCGGAGGGCTTGGGAAACCACGGCTCGAGCCCGTGCAGGCTGTCCTCCTCAAACCCGGTCTTCGACTTCAACCAGTTTGCGGCGTAGTCGAACGTGCAGCCCATGGCGGACATGACGAGGTCGACAGGCGTGTAGCCCTTATCGCCGTCGTGGAAGTCCCTGATGCCCTGATCGGAAATCTTCAGGTTCGGGCTGCGGTCCTGCAACGGCCTGCCGCGGTGTGACGGACGCCAGAACGGCACGGCGACATACCCGCCGCGGCGGTTGCGGGATAGCTTAGGCAGGTCCAACAAAGGAACCCATGCGTCCAGCTTGGACAGCGCCAGCGTGTTCAGGTCGCGCCAGACCCCGCCGCCGAGTCCTTCGGACACGCGCGTGACGTGCGCGGGCTCAAAGTACCCGAACGGTGCCAGCGCGTCGGCGATCTGGTCCGCGATGTCGTCGGGCAAAAGCGGAAGGTGTTCGGCCGGCGTGTTTTCCAGCGTGTCGTCCGTCAACCAGACATAGGGGCGGCCTGTGTCTGGGTGAACGGTCGGCGGAACAACGGTCTGCGTGCCATAGGCCAAAAGGTCCACGACACGCTCTTTATTGATATCGAAATGACGCGGAAGGATAGTGCGGCTACCGCGGTAGAACGCCGTGAATCCCTTCTCGCCGCGCTTCTGAACCGTGCTGATAGGCATGACAGCCGACAGCGCTGAACGCATCGCGTCGTTTTCCGTGTCGACGTCGATCGCAATCACGTCGTTGTAGCCCAGCGCGACGCAGATGCCTGCGTCAGGCCAGCCCGTCCATGTGCGAAGTTCGTATTCAGTCGGGGCCCGGTCGCAATACTGCGACCAGTCCATTTTACCCCACCACTGCCCCCCGGAATACGAGCCCGGCCGCTTGGAGCCGGGGCGGCACGGAATGGCGCTATAGCCGGCGTCGACGATGCGTTCGCCGTGGAGCGCGTAAGGGGCGCCCGGCGCGGGCTTGGTGGCGAAGGCGGTCATACTGCGACTCCAAACAGGTCGTTATCGTTCGCGGGCTTTGCCTTGCGGCGTGCACGCTCAAGTGGACTGGCTTCGTCAGCGTCGATGCGGTCGCGCGCCATTGCCGCGTATTCGGGGTTAAGTTCGCAGAGGACCGCGTTGCGCCCGTGCCGGGCCGCAACTAGTCCGGTCGTACCTGCGCCGCCGAACGGGTCTAGGACCATGCCGCCTTCGGGGCAGCCCGCGAGGATGCAGGGCTCAATCAGGTCAGGAGGGAACGTGGCGAAGTGAGCGCCTGAGAAAGGCTTGGTTGCGACAGTCCAGACCGAACGGCGGTTGCGGTGCGTCGGCACGCCTTCCGCCTCAAGCTTGGCCGCGTATCGCCCGTTGAAGCCGTCATGCCGCCTGCCATGGCCGCGTTGTTTGTTCGCCCATTTGTCCGTGAATTTTCCGATTGTCGGATCAACCGCAGGCTCCTTCACCGCGTCGCTGTCGTAATAGTACCGCGGCGATTTGCTCAGCATGAAGACGTACTCATGCGCCTTTGTGCAGCGGTCCTTGACGCTTTCCGGCATCGGGTTCGGCTTGTGCCAAATGATGTCCTGCCGCAGATACCAGCCGTCGGCTTGGAGAGCGAATGCGACACGCCACGGGATACCGATCAGGTCTTTGGGTTTGAGACCTTCGGGCACGATGCTGCCCTTGCCGCCCGCCGCTTGGGCGGGGCCGTGCTTTTTCCCGCCCTTGGTGCTCGCTACTTGGTAAGTTCGGTTGGCCGCATAGCAATCCCCCAAATTCAGCCAAAGCGTGCCATCATCGCGCAGCACGCGCCGAACCTCGCGGAACACGGCAACCATGCCCGCGACGAATTCGTCAGGCGTCGCCTCAAGCCCCATCTGCTCAGCGTGCCCATAATCGCGCAGTCCAAAATAGGGCGGGCTCGTGACGCAGCAATGCACGCTCTCCGGCTCCATTGCCGCTAGCGTAGCGCGGCAATCGCCTGTGATGATGTTGACGGTCCCGCGCATCAGAACGGCGCCCTCAACTCAGCAACCTGCCTACGCAAGCTCTCGCCGAATTCGTGGATGACGGTGGTCAGGAACTGCTGCCACTCCTCTTCGGACAGATCGGCAAGGTCGGTCTTGCCGATGCCTTCCAAGAACGCGCCCGCCTTGTCCCCGGCATCGGCGCGGGCTCGTTTTTCGTAAGGATCGAAGTTTCTCACCTGTCGGATTTCCTTGATTTGCGGGATGCAATCGTCACAAACCCATCTAGGGCGGCGTCCATCCCCCGCGCCGATTCCTGTCGCGTGCCGTCTGCACAGGAAGCATTCGGCGGGATCGTTGATGTGGGGGCTAGCCATGGGCGCGCGCCGGTTGGTTGGTGTTGTCGTTGGCGAACAGGCCGCCAATGTCGTCAGTCTGCTTGATTGCTCGCTGGCGGCGTTCCAGCGGCCCCTTGTCGGCGAGCCGTAGCCGCTCAGCGATATCGGCTTGGTATTCAGGCTCGCGCTCGATCAGCACGCACTGGAAGCCCTCGCGCCACGCCGCCTCGCCCGTTGAGCCAGAGCCCGCAAACGGATCCAGCACCGTCCCGCCCGGCGGCGTAACGAGCCGGCACAGCCACTGCATAAGGTCGACTGGCTTGACCGTCGGGTGCTTGCTGCCAATGCGGTCCTGCTTGTCGGCCTTGGCGCTGTAGAAAAAGCGGGCGGCTGAGCCGGAGTCGTTGCGAGGCTGGAAGTCGTCACGCGGGCCATAGTCTCCGTAGACGTTGACGCTATCCTTCGCGCCGTGCTGCGGCCCTACGGCCCGTTGCTGCCCCGGCGCAGTCGGAAACGCCGCCACAACCTCGTCGCTGCCGTCGTGGATGATGTTGGCGGGCCAGCGGCCGAGGGGGTGAGCAACAATGACTTTGTCTTTGCCCTCCGTGGCAAACTTGCCAATGGAGTTCGATGCGGGGGAGCCTACAAAAACTCGCCCGTCGATTGCAGATGCGTCCGCCTCCGACATACCCACACGGCACCCGTCGATATTCAGCGCGCCCGTGCCGTGCTCAAGCACGTTCGCCGCGACCGTGCCTTGAAGGGGTTTACGGGCAAGCACGATCGGCTCCCAGGCGGGCTTCAGCGCCGTGCCCCAGCCTTGCCACTGGCGGGCTTCGGGTGTCGTGAGTGCCACCTTGCCGCCTGTGTTGGCAATGAGCGTGCCTTCCTCGCTGCCTGAGAACCTATCCCGAGAAAGCCCGCCAAGGTCACGGTCTGGGCGGCGGGACTTGCCGGTGGTCAGCAGTTTCTCAATGCTCTGCGCAGCGTCATGACTTTTCGGAAACCCCGAACCATAAACCCACGCCAACTGGTCGCGGATTTCAAACCCGGCATCCTCAATGGCGACGGCGAGCCGGTGATAAGTCCTGGTCCCCGAAAACGCGACGACGTGGCCGCCTGGCTTGAGCACGCGCATGATCTCGGCCCAGAACTCGACGGCAAACGCCGTCTCGCCTGTGTCCCACTGCTTGCCCATGAAGCCGCTGGACGAGCGCGAATACACGTCTCCATCCTTGGTCGGAGCCGCCCCCTCCGCCCCGAACCGCTTGACGATGCTCACCAAAGCGTAGGGCGGGTCTGTGCAAACGCTATCGATGCTCGCGTCAGCCAGCCCCTTCAGCACATCGCGGCTATCGCCACCGTGAAGCACGACCTTTCCACCCAAATGCTCACTGCGCATCAACAGTCTCCCGACGCACGACCGCCCAGCCTTCGTGCGCAAGTACGGCCAATACGGCAGCCGCCAAAGTAGCAAAGCCCATGGGTTGAGGATTATTCGCGAGCATTCGCACGATTGCTTCTTGAGGGCTAGGCTGCATTCGTGATTACCTCCGGCTGATTGTCATTCGTCGCGCGCAGCGCATAAATACGTTGTCTCATCTCGGCTATGTCTAGAATGCTGTCGTAGACACCGGCGCGCTTTTCTTGTTTGCTCAATCCTGACCGATCAAATGGAGAAACGCGCCTGCTGGTGTATGAAATAAAATCAGGATCGTTCAGGTTGACCTTTTGGGAGGACCAACGAAGATTACAGGGGCGGTTGTCTAGGCCGTTTTCGTTCAGGTGTCGTACTCCGCTCGTTCCATCGGGATTTTTCCCGTGAAATGCCTCGCACACTGCGAAATGGACTTTGATATTTCGCTTGAGGCTGTAATACCGAACGTTGAAATACAAATGTCGCGCGCCCTTTGAGGATTGGCAAATCACACCAAAGGTCGGTTCGGCCCGGTACTCACGTAATCCACCGTGAGGCATCGCCCGCTTGAATGGCTGCAAGCAAATTCGCCCGTGGCTGCTTGCGCGAAGGCCGGGTATAGACGGAACGTCGCGCCACTCTTCCGCAGGAAGGTTGTCGTTGTCAGCCTGTTGGTTAAAATGCAATTTCGTCATCCAATATTTCAGCCATCGAGCGGTTATCGTTGCTTGCCGCCGGCGCGTTATCGTTTGCGGCAGCAGGCCTATAATCCTTGACATCCCACTTTTTCTTGTACGTCTTGGATTGCTCTATCCGAATTTCGGCGGTTTCCTGAAGCTCCCCGGCACGGCTTAACCACTCGTCTGCTGTAGCTGGAAATGGCCTCTGCCCGCCGTGACGTACCCAAAACTTGTCGGCCAAGAACTTTGCTTTTGGATGCTGGACGGGAGCCCAGCCCCAATATTCAGAAAGCCCCGACGTATACACAATCTTGATGCTCGGATTGCCGCCAAGCTTTTCGTGATACCGGAACCGCCGGCGCGTCACCGGAATCCAATGCTCCGGGGTGGCCGCGCTCGTGCTCAGGATAGGCGCCGTATCCGACCGAGCCTCAAACCGCGGCTTTTCCTCGAACTCGAATTCAAACCCGCAGCATGAGCACCTACGCACAGAAGCGTGGTTGATCTCAAAACAGCTAGGGCAGACCTTCACCGGCGCTTCGCCCTGACCTTTGCCGGGCTTGCGCGGCTGGATCATGTCAACCGGGCCATGCTCCTTGATGTTGCCCGCGAAGTCCATGTAGCGGCAGTTCGGCTTGATCCAGCCTGCGATAGCCGCGCGCCTGGCCTCGGCATCGGCTGCCTCAGGGTCGAACCCAGGCGGGTAGACAACGCGCGTGCCCCTGCCCGCCCTTTGGACGTATCGGGCTGCCGACATCGTCCTGTAGCCATCAACGATCAGGTCGACGCCGACAATATTGGTTCCAGTACTTAAAACGTTGTCGTTGACCAGCCCCCACAGATCTCCGGCCTTCAGTTCTTCGATAAGGCGCCTGCGCTCGCCTGCGGGCGTCCCGCCATGCACCATCTCCACTTTGCGGCCAAGGCGCTTGAACACGTCACGCATGCGGGTGCAGTGCTCAATGCCGCGGAAGAACAGCAGCGCCTTGTTGCGGTGCCCCTCGACGTCCAGCACTTCCTCCGCAACCAGCCGGTTGAGGCTGTCGGAGTCCACGGCGGCCCGGTAGTCGCTAGCTTTGAAATCGCCCATGGACTTGCGGACGCCGGTGACGTCGTAGTTTGTCGACAGGGGCTTGCTGGACAGTGGAGTCAAGTAGCCATCGTCCACACCTTGGCGGATGCCATAGGTATAGACCACCTCGTCAAAGAGCTTATCGTCGCCTTCGTCCAGTCGGCCCGAGTCCAGCCTATACGGCGTTGCCGTAAGACCGACCATCTTCATATCGGGATTGATGGCCTGAAGGTCCGAAATGAACGACCGATACATGGTCGTGTCTTTCGTCGGGACCAGGTGAACCTCGTCGATTTGTAGAACGTCGACGTGCCCAATCTCCTGCGCCTTGTTGTAGACGGACTGGATTTGCCCAAACAGCATATGCGACTTGGGCTCACGCCGGTTCAGCGACGACGCATAGATGCCGGTCGGAGCGAACGGGTCGACGCCGACGTATTCCTTGTAGTTGGATTCCACGATTTCCTGGACATGAGTGACAGACATCACACGCAGGTCGGGCCAGCCGTCACGCAGTTCCTTCATCAGGACGCCGTTGACCATCGCCTTGCCCGTGCCCGTGGCAAGGTCGACAAGCGGGTGTCCGTCCTTCTGCCCCCAGAAGTCAAAGACGGCGTCGATCGCAGAACGCTGGTAGTATCTAAGGGCCATTATTCTGACAGTCCATCCACGTAAACACTGCCATCGCGCAGTCTGTAATAGATCAACTCTTCTTCTTCATTGACGTCGAATTGCTCACCGTCGATTAAACCTGGCAGCCACCTATGAAGCGGACACCCTTCGCGTTGCTCATCGATCGAAAGAGGCTTCGCCCAGCGCTGACAGCCCCATGAGCAATCGCCCCCGCGCTCTGGCGCCGAATGCAGGCACGTCCGGCAGTGCACACGCGGCATGGAGCCGTGGCACACGTCCTTGTGCTTGCAGAACATACAGTCGGGGCTGTCGGGGTTTTCGCTGATGCGCCCCGGCGGCTCGTCGCTGAAGATGATGCGCTCGGCACGCGCCAACATCGTCGTCAGCCCAAACCAGTTCGTCGCCGTACAGCCACCGCTCGCGCGTCACGCCCTGCGCGTCGCTGAATCGGACCTTGTAAGCCAGCGGCTTGCCCACCTCCTCGCGGCGCCCGACAATCGGACCCTCGATAACCGTGGCGACATAGTCGCCGACCGCAAACACGTCGTCTTCCATTTAGTCCTCCTACTAGGAATTAATGCCAAAACGAGTCAGGACAGGCATTTCAGCCGAGGCAGACTCACGGCGTGGTGGCTTACAGTGTCCGTGCTCCAGCCGACTTGGTGCGGCATGACGCGAGAGACTGTGCTTTCCGTTTCTGGTACAGGCGGCAATAGCCTACGGAAGGCGTTTGCGTTCCTCGCCCGCACACGGTTTATGACTGTGTCCAGGCACATCCCCGTTCGCCGTGCAATTTCGCGCGCAGACATGCCCTCTGCGGCCATAGCCGCAATGTCTGTTTCCATGGTGATGTCCGCTTGTTATTAACGCTAAGTGACATTAGCGGGTGTCTGCCCACCCATGTCAAGCGTCATGAATGTTGATAACGCGAAAAACAGGTGCTACCTAACGCGCATATGTCAAAGGACGTCAGGAGTACGCAGTGAGATACAACGAAATTTTCCGCGCGAAGCGGCTTGAAAAGGATCTGTCCCAACAGGCGCTCGCCGACGCGGCAGGGGTCGAGAGAGGGCAGATCACCATTATCGAAGGCGGAAAGAGACTGCTAACGAATCGGTATTGGGAAAAAGCCATTGCCGTCCTCGGAATCAGCCGCGAGGAGTTTCTAGGCGGCATGACTCAGGAAGAACGAGATTCCGCGACTGGTAGCGTGGGGCGAAGCCGTCCGAAGTCCTTTGCCGCGGCAGCTACGGCTTTGCCCAACACCCTATTGCGGCACGTCCATAACACCGATTCGCCCTCGGGACCTCGGCTTATCCCGGTCATGGGGCAGCCTGCGGCCGGGGCCATCGGGCGCCTGGCTATGGGTGAGCCGGTTGAGTATGACGCTTGTCCGCCGTGGCTCGAGCGCGCGTCCGGCGTCTACTTTCTGGACGTGCCGAGCAATAGCATGGCCCCGCGGTTTCTGCCGGGCGAAAGGATCGCCGTACACCCTGGCAAGCCATACACCGAGGGCGACTATGTCGTCGTGCAGTACGACGTTGACGGCGAAATAGTCGGCATCGTCAAGCAGTTCCTGCGTTGGGAGGACGACGGCGACTTGATCTTGGCGCAGTACAACCCCGCCGAGGAAATCCGCATCCCCGGGGACGACGTTCGCGACGTCCATAAGGTTTTTATCCATGGCTTGGGATGAGCGTTAAAAACGTTATTGACAGCCAATAACCATTAACATATAAAGGCCGCATCGGAAACGACGCGGCCTTTTTTCATGGCCGCAGGGGAGAGCGAGCCATGACAGCGACGATCGGAAATCGGTCCTACAAGGCAAAGGAAACCAACGGACGGTACTTTTACTGGTCCCCCCGCGCGCTTCGCTGGCTCCCCATCTCCAAAGAGAGGGTGTCGGCATGAACTACGTAATCGCCTCAGACCCGAACGACGTTCGCAACGGCGATGTCTGTAACCACCGCGCACCCAGCGCACAACCGAAGGAACCACACAATGAACCGTCGCAAATTCTTCGCAGCCCTCGCTATCGCCCCCGCCCTTCCTGTTGCTGCGGCTACCGCTGCAACGGGTGGTGAGGTGACAGGGTATTTCATCTCGGAAGCAAAATACGAAGAACTGATGCAGTCTATGGATCAGTTCAAGGGCGATTATATCTCAATCTGCCGCTTGGACGATGCCCTAGCTTCAGTACGAGACGTGCCGATTACTGAGTCGGAATTCGACGCGCTCTGAACCCCCTTAAGGCGGCTGCGCCAGCGCCGCCTTAATCACCCCCCTTGTTCTGGTGCCACATGCCCACTTCCGCAGTTCCCTCCAACGACAACCGCCCCGCAAGCTTCGACCAGGCCCTTGTCGACTACCTCCCTGGCCTGCACGCAGTCGCCATCCGCGCTTACCCGAACGAGGAGTCCGACGAACTCGTCAGCGACACGATAGAATACGCCCTGTCACATTGGCAGTCACAGCGCCCCGGCGTCACCATGCTCACATGGCTCCGGCAGGTCATGAGCTTCATGCGTGCGCGCCGCCGCATCGCAGCCAGCGCCCAAAAGCGTGCCGGTGTTACCGTGCCCCTGGACGACAGCATGGCGTCGGTCAGCCCCGACGACACCAACACCGCCCTGCGGCAGGCCGTGGACCCGCTCCCCGAGCGCTCCCGCGCTATCGTCCTTATGCAGGCGGCCGGGTACACCCTGAACGAAATCGGCATAGCCCACGGCCTCACCCGCGAGCGCATCCGACAAATCAGCCGACGCGCCGTCGAAGCCATGCGGCGCGACCGCTGCCAGGCCAACGACAACTGGGACAGGCGGTGTGCTGCCTAATGTTATGAATGTTATTGACATTTATAACCAGACATGGCATTATTAAGGCGTCGCACTGTCGCGGCGCTTTAATTTTTGGAGACCGCTGTGGGGAGACTGTCGCCGGATAGGTCAAT
This sequence comes from Hyphomicrobiales bacterium, assembly GCA_900466745.1. Taxonomy (GTDB): domain Bacteria; phylum Pseudomonadota; class Alphaproteobacteria; order Rhizobiales; family Beijerinckiaceae; genus Allobosea; species Allobosea minatitlanensis. The sequence continues at coordinate 24,957 of UBNE01000025.1, forward strand.
CAGAATCGATGGGAGGGTACCCCTCGTATGTGACGACGGAGTAGGGCGTGTCCGGACAAATCACCGTCTATAACGAGGCCGGCGAAGTCGTCACGGGTCCGCACGAGCAGGCGCGGCGGTTGCGGGGCTGGTACGGGCGGGGAGATGTGCGGGTCTATGACGAAGAGGGTCGTGCGTGCGCCCGCTGGCCTGCCAAGTCCGATAAGACACCACGCCCGGGCATATTCGACTGGTGCCCGCCGTCTCTTATGAAGCTTGTCAGGCGTCGTCGTTGATGCGCCTAGCGCATCAACCTATGCGCCGCCACCGATAATTTCGACCTATCGCCATCGACGCATACCAACCCCGCCTAGTGCGGGGTTTTTATTGGCTAGCCCCAGCGGGTCGACGGCTCACCTTGACCGAGAACCGAACGACCCTGGCCACGGGTTAGGTGCAGTGTGGCATAAGGCCCACACCCGCACCAACCAAGAACGAACGGAAAACGAGACTGCACACGATTTGCACAGTTTTGCACCGATGTTCCGCGTGCGTTCACGTGCAATGTCGTCGCATCTCGCAGCCGGGACTTACCGGCGCGAAACGCTAAGTTATTGATTTGATTGAGAATGGCTGGTGCTGCCAGCGAGGATTGAACTCGCGACCTCTCCCTTACCAAGGGAGTGCTCTACCACTGAGCTACGGCAGCAGGATCGTCAGCCAAATCGCGGGCGTTTGCCGGGGCATGTGCGGCGCGACTTCGTTGCGAAGCGGCGCCCTGATGCCACAAGCGCGCGGCCGACGCAACCCGCTCTCTCAATCGGGCAGCAATAACCGTGGATCGATCCGGAAGAGCCTGCCGTCGCCGATCAGATGCGCGCTCAGCTCCCGGCCGAACAGGGGCCGGAAGGCCGCATCGCGCAGATTGAGGCCGCCGGCATAGGCACCCATCGCCGGCATCACGCAGCGCCGCGCCGACAGGGCGAAGCAGCGCCGCCGGATCGCCCGCCCGCGCATCCTGACCTTGGCTGCCGGATGCAGATGCCCGGCGATCTCGCAGCCGGCCTCCGCCGGGTCCGGCTCGTGGCGCAGCGTCACCCCGGCGAGGCTGAGGCTGACGGCGCTTTCGCCGCCCATGGCCCGGCTGATCGCCGGGTCGTGGTTGCCGGTGATCCAGAGCCAGTCGCGGCCCTGCTGGAGCAGGCGCAGCGTGGCGCGCGCCTCCGGCAGGAGCCGGGTTTCCGCCGAACGGTCATGGAAGGAATCGCCGAGCGCGATCACGCGCGCCGGCCGGTGGCGGCGGATCGCTGCGCCGAGCGCGGCGAGCGTCGCGGTCGAATCATAGGGCGGCAGCATCACGCCGCGCGCCGCATAGGCAGAGCCCTTCTCCAGATGCAGGTCGGCGACGACGAGGGTGCGCTCATCAGGCAGCCAGAGCGCGCCGGAAAGATCGGGCGCGAGCGCGAGCCGGCCCAGCATGAAGGCCTCGCGCGTCTCCGCGGGCCTCCTGGCCGGTATCGTGGCCGCCGCCGTCACGCCATCGCCTCTTCCGTCAGCATCGCTTCCGCTTCCGCCAGAATCTCGTCCGCCGCCTCGCCATAGACCGCCTCGCGCCCGATCTCGAGCATCACCGAGACGCCCAGAGGCGAAACATGGTCCAGCGGCTGATGCACGATTCGGCCGCTGATCCGTGTCAGCATCTCACCCAGCCGGCGAATGTCGAGCAGTCCCGTCGCCGCATCGGCCCGCGCGGCCTTGAGCAGGATGTGGTCGGGCTCGTGCCGGCGCAGCACGTCGTAGACGAGGTCGGTCGAGATCGTCACCTGCCGGCCGCTCTTCTCCTGGCCGGGGAAGCGCCGCTCGATCAAGCCGCCGATGATGGCGCAGGAGCGGAAGGTGCGCTTCATCAGAGCCGATTCCGCCAGCCAGTCCTCGAGATCGTCGCCGAGCATGTCCTGCGCGAATAGCTCGTCGAGATCGAGCGCGCCGCGTGCGATCGCCGCCGTCATGTCGCCAAGCGTCCAGCAGGCCATGCCGTAATCGTTGCAGACGAAGCCGAGCGGGCGCATCCGGGTCCGCTCCAGCCGCCGCGTCAGCAGCATGCCGAGCGTCTGGTGGGCGAGGCGGCCCTCGAAGGGATAGGCGACGAGATAGAAGCGCCCGCCGCGTGGGAAGGTCTCGACCAGCAGCTCGCCCGGCTTGGGCAGGCGCGATTTGCGCTGCTGAGCATGCAGCCAGGCCGAAACCTCCTCGGGCAGCGTATGCCAGAGGCCGGGCGAAGCGAGCATGGCGCGCACGCGGGCGGCGAGGAAGGTCGAGAGCGGGAACTTGCCGCCATCATAGGAGGGCACCTTGGGGTCGGTGCCGGTGGTGGTGCGCGAGCAGACCGCCTCGTTCTCGATGATGCCCTCGAAGCGCAGCACCTCGCCGGCGAAGACGAAGGTGTCGCCCGGCACCATGGTCTCGGCGAAATACTCCTCGATCTCGCCGAGCACGCGCCCGCCGCGCGTGATCATGCCGGGCTTGCCCGCACGCGCCCGGCCGAGCCGGACCTTCAACATCGCCGCCTCGACGATGGTGCCGACATTCATGCGGTATTGCTGGATGACGCGGGCATTGCTGGCCCGCCAGAGGCCGTTCTTGTCCTGCCTGAGCTTGGCGAAGCGCTCATAGCTCTTTAGCGCATAGCCGCCGGTCGCGACGAAATTGACGACGGCGTCGAAATCCTCGCGGGCGAGGTCGGCGTAAGGGGGGGCGGTGCGGACCTCCTCATAGAGCGCATCGGCCTGGAACCCGTCCGAGCAGGCGACGCCGAGCACATGCTGGGCGAGCACGTCGAGCGCGCCGATGCGCGGCGGCGGGGTATCCTGCGCCGCCTCGTGCACGGCTTCGAGCGCGGCGCGGCATTCCAGCAATTCGAAGCGGTTGGAGGGCACCAGCAAAGCCTCCGAGGGCTCGTCCATCCGGTGGTTGGAGCGGCCGATGCGCTGGATCAACCGGCTGGCCCCCTTCGGCGCGCCGAGATTGACGACGAGGTCGACATCGCCCCAGTCGATGCCGAGGTCGAGCGTCGCGGTGCAGACCACGGCCTTGAGCCGCCCCGCCGCCATCGCCGCCTCGACCTTGCGGCGCTGCTGGGCGTCGAGCGAGCCGTGATGCAGCGCAATCGGCAAGCTGTCGTCGTTGAGGCTCCACAGCGCCTGGAAGGCGAATTCCGCCTGCATGCGCGTGTTGACGAAGACGAGGGTGAGCTTGTGCGTGCGGATCGCCTCATAGACCTCGGCCATGGCGTGCAGGGTGGTGTGTCCGGCGATCGGCAGGCTGCGTTCGGTGTCGAGGATGCCGATGCGCGGCTTGGCGCCGCCCGCGACCGTGACGAGCCCGGCCGGCGTCTCGCTGCCGCCGAGATAACGCTGGAGATCGGCCGGCTCGCGCACCGTCGCCGAAAGGCCGACGGTGGAAACCTGCGGCGCCAGCGCCTTCAGTCGCGCCAGATCGAGCGCCAGCAGGTCGCCGCGCTTGGAGGTGACGAGCGCGTGCAATTCGTCGAGCACGATGCGGCGCAGGTTTGCGAAGAAGGGCGCGGCGTCGCGATGCGAGACCAGCAGCGCAAGCTGCTCCGGCGTCGTCAGCAGGATATCGGGTGGGCGCTGGATCTGGCGCGTGCGCTTGGCGGCGGAGGTGTCGCCGGTGCGGGTCTCGATGGTGACGGCCAACCCCATCTCGCGCACGGGTGCTTCGAGATTGCGGGCGATGTCGACGGCGAGCGCCTTCAGCGGCGAGATATAGAGCGTGTGCAACCCGTCATGCCGGCCCCCGCGCTCGCTGAGCTCGACCAGCGAGGGCAGGAAGCCGGCGAGCGTCTTGCCGGCGCCGGTCGGTGCGACCAGGAGCGTCGAGCGGCCGGCGCGGGCCTCCTCCAGCAAAGCGAGCTGATGCGGCCGCACGCTCCAGCCGCGCCCGGCGAACCAGGCCTCGAAGGCGGGAGGGAGCGGGGAGGGGGCGGCCATGCCGGCCGAGGATAGGGGGCTCCGCGGGAGAACGAAAGGGGAATGACGGAACCGGCGCGCGGCGGCCGCATGGCCGCTGCCAAGCCGGGGCGGGATCGGCGGTTGTGAAACCGCTTCGCCCGCCGCAGATTTGCGGAGGATTGCGGGCGATGTGGAAGGCGCGGGACCTCATGAACCATTCCGTGAGCGGCGAGCCCTTGCCGAAGCTCGTCCGCCCCGTCGCCGTTTTCGACGCCGGGATCGGCAGCTATGCGGCGGTCGCGGCCATCCGGCGCCTCCTGCCCGAGCAGGACATCCTCTATTTCGCCGATCGCGCCAGCTTTCCCTATGGCGGCAAGGACCGCGCCGAGCTCCTCGCGATCCTGCGGCGCACGCTCGGCTACCTCGACGGCTTCGCCCCGGCGGCCATCCTCGTCGCATCGAACGCGCCTTCGATCACGGTCCTGGACGATCTCGCCGACGTCAGCGCCGCCCCGCTGTTCGGCGTCCGCCCGCCCATCGCGGCGGCGCTCGACCATGCAGGATCGCGGCAGGTGGCCGTGCTCGGCGTGCGCTCGATGGTCGAGAGCCCGGAGCTGCGCGCCTATGCCGAGGCACAGGCGGGGAGCCGGGCGGGGCAGGTCCGTCTCGTCGACGCCTCGCCGCTCGTGGAGCTGGTCGAGAGCGGCGCCTTCCTCTTCGCGCCCGACCGGACGCAGGCCGAGGTCGACGCCTTCCTGGAGGCGCTCGACGCGCGCCATCCGGGCATCGCGGCCTTCACGCTGTCGAGCACGCATCTGCCGTGGCTGCGCGGCTTCATCGAACGGGCGCGGCCCGGGCGGCGGCTGTTCGACCCGCTCGAAGACGCGCTCGCGGCGATCGTCCCGCATGCGGTGCCCGGCGGCGGCGAGACCCTGGCCCTGGTGACGGAGGACGAGCGCTACAGCGCGGCCGATTTCCGCAGGATGCTCGACCGCCTCGGGGTCGCCCTCCCGCTGCACACGGTCCGGCCTTAGCGCCTCGGCCCGGGAGGTGGAACGCGGCTTTCGGGAAAAGACGGTGCAAAATCACGGAGCTGGAGCCTCGGACCGCAGGCGGTGCGCCTTTCCGGGGCCGGGCGGCAAACGGCCTTCACCGCTTTTCCGCCACGATCAGCAGGCCGGGCACCGGCGCCCCGCGATCCTGCCTTATGCTGGCGGGCTCGACCCTTATCGGAACGAGCCCCGCTTCCTCGAGCCGCTGCCGCAGCCAGCCTTCCGCATGCGCGAACCGCCGATCCTCGCCGACGATCACGCCCTCGCCCTGATGGCTCTGCGCCGTGAAGGCGAAGAGCCCGTTCGGGGCCAGCACCCGCGCGCTCTGGGCGAAGCAGGGCGCGAGCGCGCCGAGATAGATGAAAACATCGGCCGCGATCACCAGCTCGGCCGATCGGTCGGGGCGGCTCGCCAGGAAGGCCGTCAACCCGGCGACGGCGAGCTTGTCGTAGAGCGGCGCGCCGTCGGCCTGCTTCTTGGCCTGCGCCCGCGCGATCATGCGCGGCGAGAGATCGCAGCCGGCGAGGAAGCCGCTCTGCGCGCGGATCGCCTCGCCCATCAGCCCGGTGCCGCAGCCGAGATCGTAGACCGTGCCGAACCGGAAGGCCCGCCCGGCGTTGTCGCAGCAGCGCTTCAGCGCATCCTTGAGCATGGCGGGGGCAGTGTAGTGCAGGGCCTGGGTGAGGTGGCTGTCGAAACGCTCGGCATAATCGTCGAACAGCGCGCCGGAGAAGGTCTCCGACGTCGCCTGCTCGGCGGGGATGGCGCCGATGCGGGCGAGGTCGAGCCTCGCCCCGAAATGGTCGTTGGGATCGAGATCGAGGCATTGCCGCCAGGCGGTCGCGGCGTCCTCCCTGTGGCCGAGAGCCTCCTGCGCGAGCCCGTAGAGATGCCAGGCCGGCGCGAAGTGATAGGCTTCGGCCAGCACCCGGTCGAGGATCTCGGCCGCGGCCAGGGCGTCGCCCGCCTCGAGCGCGGCCCTCGCCAGCAGGTAGCGACGGTCGAGCACCGGATCGCCGGAGCTGGCGAAATGCATGGTCTGGCCCTTGTCGATGATGCAGGCGGCTCCAGAGCCAAAACGGCAGCGGGAACATTCGCCTTTTGGAGCAGGGCGATGGCGGGCGGAAGAGGCTGCGGATGGCGGGCGCAATGAGGCCGGCCGGGCCGGGCGCCCGCTGGCGCCCCTCCGAATTGCTGCTGCCGACGCCGGCCGGGCTCTATTGCCCGCCGGCCGATATCCATATCGATCCCGTCCGGCCGGTGGCCCGCGCCCTGATCACCCACGGCCATTCCGATCATGCCCGGGCCGGCCATGGCGCCGTGCTGGCGACGCGCGAGACGCTGGCGATCATGGCGCTGCGCTATGGCGAGGGCTTCGCCGGCTCTCGGCAGGTCGCGCTGCCGGGCGAGGCGATCCGGATCGGCGAGGTCGATTTCCGCTTCCTGCCGGCCGGTCATGTCCTCGGCTCGGCGCAGATCGCGGTCGAGAGCCGGAACTTACGCATCGTCGCCTCCGGCGACTACAAGCGCGAGCGCGACCCGACCTGCGCGCCCTTCGAGCCCGTGCCCTGCGACATCTTCATCACCGAGGCGACCTTCGGCCTGCCGGTCTTCCGTCACCCGCCGGCGGCGGGAGAGGTCGCCAAGCTGCTGGAATCGGTCCGGCTCTTCCCGGAGCGGACGCATATCGTCGGCGCCTATTCGCTCGGCAAGGCGCAGCGCCTGATGGCGCTGATCCGCGAGGCCGGCTACGAGCGGCCGATCTACATCCATGGCGCAGTCGAGAAGATCACCGCCTTCTATCGCGAGGAAGGCGTCCCGCTCGGCGAGACCCGCCTCGTCGCCGGGCAGGACCGCAAGGCGCTCGGCGGCGAGATCGTGATCTGCCCGCCCAGCGCCACGCAGGACCTGTGGGCGCGCCGCTTTCCCGACCCCGTCACCGCCTTCGCCTCGGGCTGGATGCGGATTCGCGCCCGCGCCCGCCAGAAGGGCGTCGAATTGCCCCTGGTCGTCTCCGACCATGCCGATTGGGACGACCTGCTCGCGACCATCCGCGAGGTCGGGGCGGGCGAGATCTGGGTGACGCATGGCGAGGCCGATGCGCTCGTCCACTGGTGCGGAACGGCGGGCCTCAGGGCCAGGCCGCTGCATCTCGTCGGCTATGGCGACGAAGGCGAGGCGGAGACCGAAGCGGAGGCCGCCGATGCGCCGGAAGCCTGACGGCTCAGCGGGTCTCGGCCACGACCGGCCGGTTCGGCGCCGCCATCTCGACCAGCGCCGCCGCGATGTCGCGGGCGAGGCAGTCATAGCCCGCATCGCTCATATGGAAGCCGTCGGTCCAGAGCGCGGATTTGAAGGCCTCGGCGTCGCTGTCGTGCCATTCCCGCATCGTCTCGTAGCGGGTGAAGACCGGGACCGCCTTGTGCCGCGCGACCTCGGCGATCGCGGCCACGAAGCGGCGATAGGTCTGCGGGTCGCGCACCCTTGGGAAGAATTGCGGGTCGAGGATGGCGAGCGGCGTCTTCGCCCGCCGGGCCAGCCGGATGCCTTCGCCGAGCATGTCGCGGAAGGCGTCGAGATCGCCGCCCTTGACCGCGTCGTTGGTCCCGACCTGCCAGATCACCAGATCGAAGCGGCGCTCGCTAAGGGCCGTCTCCAGCCGCGCCAGAGTCTGCGGCGCGGTCTCGCCGCCGATGCCGGCATTGACGATCTCGATCTTCGATTTCGGCCAGGCCTTGCCAAGCAGGGCCTGCAGCCGGGCCGGATAGGTCCTGTCCCTGGCGCTGGCGCCGATGCCCTCGGTCGAGGAGGAGCCGATGGCGAGGATGGCGAGGGGGCGCCCCCGCGCGACCGCCTCGGCCAGCGGCGCGAGGGTGGCGTGCGACTGCACGATCGGCGTCTCGCGGCAGGAGAAGCCGGCGGCCTGGGCCGGGGCTCCGGCCGACAGCGTCGCGGCGATGACAGGCCAGGCGAGAAGGGACCGCATCGCGGCACGCATCGGCAGGGATCTCCCTTGGATGATCGTGCCGCTACGGAACCGCGGATGAATGGTGGCTGAACGATGCGTTGCAAGGCCGGACGATCGCGGGGCGGGGGCGGGAAAACCGCCGCATGTGGCCGGAGGGTGACGCCATGAACCGCTTCGCCTGGCTGCTCGACCGGCTGGCCTATGAGCCGCGCCGCAACGCCAAGCTCGCGCTGATCGCCGATTATCTGCGCGCCACGCCCGATCCGGATCGCGGCTATGCGCTGGCCGCGATGACGGGCGGCCTCGTCTTCCGCAACGCCAAGGCCGGGCTGATCCGCGCCTTGATCGCCGAGCGGACCGATCCGGTGCTGTTCGCTCTGTCCTACGATTATGTCGGCGACCTCTCCGAGACGGTCGCGCTGATGTGGCCGGCGCGGCATGGCGCCAACGCGACGCCGCATCTGCCGGAGGTCGTCGAGAGCCTGCGCGAGGCCGGCAAGACCGATCTGCCGCGCCTCGTCGCCTCCTGGCTCGACGCGCTCGACGAGACCGGCCGCTGGGCGCTGCTCAAGCTCATCACCGGTGCCTTGCGCATCGGCGTCTCGGCCCGGCTCGCCAAGACGGCGGCGGCGAGCCTCGGCGGCGTGCCGCCCGACGAGGTCGAGCAGGTCTGGCACGGGCTGGAGCCGCCCTACGCCGAGCTCTTCGCCTGGCTGGAAGGCAGGGGGCCGCGGCCGGAGGCGCGCGATCCCGCGCCCTTCCGCCCGGTCATGCTCTCGCATCCGCTGGAGGATGGCGATTTCGACAGGCTCGACCCGGCCGCATTCGCCGCCGAGTGGAAATGGGACGGCATCCGCGTCCAGGCGGCGAGCGGCCGCAAGGCGGATGGCACGCGCGTCACCCGGCTCTATTCGCGCACGGGCGAGGACATCGCCGGCGCCTTTCCCGACCTCGTCGAGGAGCTGACGCAGGATGGCGCGCTCGACGGCGAATTGCTGGTGATGCGCGACAGCGCCGTTCAGAGCTTCAACACGCTGCAGCAGCGGCTGAACCGCAAGACCGTGACGGCGAAGATGCTGGGCGAGTTCCCCGCCCATATCCGCGTCTACGATCTCCTGGTCGACGGCGAGGAGGACATCCGCCATCTGCCTTTCGCGGAGCGGCGCCGGCGGCTGGAGGCCTTCCTGTCGCGGCTCGCCAGCCCGCGCTTCGACCTTTCGCCGCTGATCCCCTTCGCCTCCTGGCGGGAACTGACGGCGGCGCGCTCCGATCCGGCCTCGGCCGGGGCGGGGGCCGATGCGGAGGCCGTCGAGGGCTGCATGATCAAGCGCCGCGATTCGCCTTATCTGCCGGGCCGGCCCAAGGGCTATTGGTGGAAATGGAAGCGCGACGCCCGGCTCGTCGACTGCGTGCTGATGTATGCCCAGCGCGGCCACGGCAAGCGCTCTTCCTTCTATTCCGACTATACCTTCGGTGTCTGGCGCGTCGCCGCCGAGGGCGGGCTCGAGCTGGTGCCGGTCGGCAAGGCCTATTTCGGCTTCACCGACGAGGAGCTGCTCGAGATCGACAGATATGTCCGCAAGAACACGCTGAACCGTTTCGGCCCGGTGCGGGAGGTGAGGCATGCGGCCGAGAGCGGCCTGGTCTTCGAGGTCGCCTTCGAGGGCTTGCAGCGCTCGACGCGGCACAAATCCGGGCTCGCCATGCGTTTCCCCCGGATCAATCGCATCCGCTGGGACAAGCCGCCGCGCGAGGCCGACCATATCGAGGTGCTGGAAGCGCTGTTGCCGACCAATGGCTGAGACCGGACGGGTTGCGGCCATGCGCTTGGAATGCTTGTGATCCGCCCGGCCCCTGGGGCAAAATATCGGAATCGCTGCCGCGGCGGCGAGCGAGGGCATTTTCGGGCGCGGCCGGAGACGGCGGGCGCGGGACATGCGGTGGAACAAAAGATGAGGGCGTTTCCGCGCGGCGGACACGCTCCGGGAGGGGCGCGATGAGCAAGCAGCCTGCGACACGGATCGTCGTCGCCGACGATCATCCGCTCTTTCGCGGCGCGCTGCGGCAGGCCGTCTCGCACGCCATCGCCGGGGCGGAGGTCAGCGAGGTCGGCTCGCTCGAGGCGTTGACCGAGGCGCTGGCCGGCGGCGGCGACGCCGATCTCGTCCTGCTCGACCTCAGCATGCCGGGCGTCCAGGGCTTTTCCGGCCTGCTCTTCCTGCGCGCCGACCATCCCGAGATCCCGGTCATGGTCGTCTCGGCCAATGACGATCCGGCGGTGATCCGCCGCTGCATCGAGTTCGGCGCGCTCGGCTTCCTGCCCAAGACGGCGGATGTCGCGCAGATGGGCGAGGCGATCCGCGCGGTGCTCGACGGCGGCGTCTGGACGCCGCCCGGCGTCGATCTGACGGCGCCGGTCGATGCCGAGGTCGCCGACATGGTCCGCCGCCTCTCGACGCTGACGCCGCAGCAGGTGCGCGTGCTGATGATGCTGTCGGAAGGCCTGCTCAACAAGCAGATCGCCTACGAGCTCGGCGTCTCCGAGGCGACGGTGAAGGCGCATGTCTCGGCGATCCTGACCAAGCTCGACGTCGACAGCAGGACGCAGGCCGTCATCGCCGCCTCGAAGATCGCCGGCACCGCCTGGGCCAATCTCGGGACCGGCTCGGCCGCGTGAAGGCGAGGGCCTGGCGGGACGGGCGGCCGCGGCTGTGCAGGCGGCGTTCAGCCGCCGTTCAAGCGCGGCGCGTTTCAGGTTAAGACAGCGCGGAAGCGCCCCGGAACGGCATGGGGCGCAACAGGATGGCCATCGCTTCCATGGAACGTTTTCTCGGCGGCTCGCCGCTCAGCGTCCTCGTCAGGCTGATCTTCGTTTCGCTGCTGGTCGGGGCCGCCATGGCCTTTCTCGGCCTGTCGCCGCGCGGGCTCTACGAGGCGGCGGCCCGCTTCGTGCGCTCGATCACCGGGCTCGGCTTCGGCGCGGTCCGCGAGGTCGGCCAATGGGTCGTCGCCGGCGCGTTGATCGTGGTGCCGCTCTGGCTGCTGATGCGGCTTTTCGCGGCGCGGAAATAGATTCGCCTGAGCCACGCCGTCATTCCTGCGCCTTAAAGCCCTTCGCCGCGCGCGATCGCGGCGGCGTCGCGGCCGATCAGGGCGGTGAGGCGCGGCAGCCCCGCCCGGCGCGCCTGCGAGGCCAGCCCGGCCTTGATCTCCCGCACCAGCCCCGGCCCCTTGTAGACCAGCGCCGAATAGAGCTGCACCAGCGTCGCCCCGGCCCGGATCTTGGCGAAGGCGGCCTCGGCCGAATCGACGCCGCCGACGCCGATCAGCGGGAACTGTCCTTCGACGCGCAGGAAGGTCTCGGCCAGGACTTGGGTCGAGGCCGCGAAGAGCGGCTTGCCGGAGAGCCCGCCGGTCTCGGTCCGGGCGGCGCTGCGCAGCGTCGCCGGCCGCGCCACCGTGGTGTTCGAGACGATCATGCCGTCCAGGCCGCGCCTGCGCGCGACCGCGACCATGCCGTCGAGCTCCGGCAATGTCAGGTCCGGCGCGATCTTGAGCAGGACGGGTGTGGGCGCGCCGCCGGCCGCGGCCTCGTCGCGCGCCGCCAGCGTGCGGGCGAGCAGGTCGTCGAGCGCGCTCTCGGCCTGCAGATTGCGCAGGCCCGGCGTGTTCGGCGAGGAGACGTTGACGGTCAGGAAATCCGCGAGCGGCGCCAGCCGCCGCGCCAGGACGGCATAGTCCTGCTCCCGGTCGGCCGAGTCCTTGTTGGCGCCGAGATTGACGCCGACGAGGCCGCCGCGCCCGCGCCGGGCGGCCAGGCGCCTGGCGACGGCCTCCATCCCCTCGCTGTTGAGGCCGTAGCGGTTGATGACGGCCGCGTCCTCGGCGAGCCGGAAGACGCGCGGCTGCGGATTGCCGGGCTGGGGCAGCGGCGTCACCCCGCCGACCTCGACGAAGCCGAAGCCGAGCCCCAGCGCGCCGTCGATCGCCTCGGCATGCTTGTCGAAGCCGGCCGCGAGTCCGACCGGATTGGGGAAGGACAGGCCGAAGGCCTCGCTCGTCAGAACCGGATCGTCCGCCGCCGGCTTCAGGGCCGGCGCCGATGCCAGCGCCATCACCGTCATCCGGTGGGCCTTCTCCGCATCCATCCGGTGGATCAGGGGGCGGGCGAGATGGAAGAGACTGGCGAGCATGGCGGGTCTTTAGAGCATCCGGCGCCGGGGTGGGTACGGATTTTTCGTCGCAGAAGACGGGCTCAGCGCGGGACGTCGAGATCGTCCGGAAGCGCGTGGCTTCCATCGGCTTCCAGGGGCAGCGGCGCCACCCAGCGCACGGCCTTCGGATCGAGCGGCGCATAGAGATGCGGAAACGGCGCGCCGCCTCGCGAGGGCTCGTAACGAAGCGCGTCGCCGAGGCGCGAATCGGCGACGGCGATCAGCAGCAGCCCCTCCTGCCCGGCAAAATGCTTCGCGGCGGTCTCGGCGAGCTGGGCGCCCGTCGAGAAATGGATGTAGCCGTCGGCAAGGTCGACCGGGGCGCCGTCGAAGCGGCCGCTCCGCTCGGCTTCGGCCCAGAGCGCGGCGGGACATATCTTGTAGATCAGCGGCATCGGAAGCCTCCTGCGCGAGCGGCTGGAGACGGCATAGACAGTGGCAGCAGCTTTCCGCAAGCGGGCTGAGGGTATTGCGCGAAAGCGGATTGAAATCTTACAGAATAGGGGATATTTCCTACATCTATCCCCGTCAAACGGCAAGAGCCCCGCGAGGCCCCGACGATGCTGTCACACCACCAGATCTGGGAGGCGATCGACACGCTCGCCCAGCGCTACGGCTTCACGGCTTCGGGGCTGGCCCGCAAGGCCGGGCTCGACGCTACCACCTTCAACCGCTCCAAGCGCATCGGGCCGGACGGGCGGGAGCGCTGGCCCTCGACCGAGTCGATCGCCAAGATCCTGGCCGCGACCGGCGCCTCGCTCGACGAGTTCATGAGCGTGGTGCTCCGTCGCGCGCCCGCCCCGGCGCGGACCATCCCGCTGATCGGCTTCGCCCAGGCGGGTTCGGGCGGCTTCTTCGACGATGGCGGCTTTCCGGCCGGGACCGGCTGGGAGGAGGTCGCCTTTCCCGGCGTGACCGACGAGAAGGCCTATGCGCTGGAGATCTCCGGCGATTCGATGCTGCCGCTCTATCGCGACGGCGACACCATCATCGTCTCGCCGACCGCGACGGTGCGGCGCGGCGACCGGGTCGTGGTCAAGACGGTGGAGGGCGAGGTGCTGGCCAAGCAGCTCAAGCGCCAGACCGCGAAGACCGTCGAGCTCGCCTCGCTCAACCCCGAGCATCCCGACCGGACCCTGAACCTCGCCGACCTCGCCTTCATGGCCCGCGTGATCTGGGCGAGCCAGTAGGCGGTGGTGGCAAGGCGCCGGCCCCGGCCGTCATTGCTGCGCCTCGCAATGATGGGAAAGGAGTGCCACGGCCCCGCGGACCGTCAGTGTCCGTTGCGCCGCAGCGGCAGCGAGATCCGGAAGACCGCGCCGACCGGCGCCGGCTCCAGCGCGATCGTGCCGCCATGGAGCCGGACGAGCTCGGCCGCGACGGCGAGGCCCAGCCCGGTGCCGCCGGGCGTGACCGAGCCGCGGAAAGCCTGGAACAGGTTGGCCTGGGCGCGCTGCGGCACGCCGGGGCCGTTGTCGATGACGCGCAGCGTCACGGCGCCGCCCGCCGCCGCCCCGGTGACCGTCAGGGTCGGCCGGCTGCCGGGCTCGGCCCCCGCCTGGGTCAGCGCCTGGACGGCGTTGCGCATCAGATTGGTCAGGACCCGCGCCATCTGGTCGGGGTCGCAAGGGGCGACGAGCTCGGCCGGGACCTGGTTCTCGAAGCTGAGCTGCCCGATCTCGGACAGGCCCAGCAGTTCGGCCTGCTCGGCGACGAGCTGGCGCAGCGCCACCGGCCGGATCGTCGGCGTCGCCTCCGCGGCGCGGCCATAGGCGAGGGTGGCCTGGCAGAACTCGATGGCGCGGCCGAGCGTCGCGATCAATCGCGGCGCGAAGCGGCGGATCTTGGCGTCGCGCGTCTCGACGAGCTGGTCCGACATGAGCTGCGCCGCCGCCAGCATGTTGCGCAGATCGTGGTTGATCTTGCTGACGGCGAGGCCGAGCTCGGCGAGGTGCTTCTTGGTGCGCAACTCGCCGGCGAGCGTCATCTGCATGCGGGCCAGCGCGCGCTCCGCCTCGCCGATCTCGTCGGCCCGGTGCGAGGGCGCGATGATCCGCTGCGGGTTCTCGGGCTCGGCCTCGAACTCCATCACATTGGCGGCGAGCCGGCGGATCGGCTCGACGATCAGGGAGTTCAGCGCGACATAGACGGCGAGCGCCGTGAGGCCGATCAGCAGCAGCGAGATCAGCAGCAGGCTCCAGGAGAATTTCAGCATCGCCCGCCTGAGCGGCGCCTCGTCGATGACGATCTCGACGAAATCCGCGCCGCCAACCGCCTCGCCGACGACGCGGATCGGCATCGGGGCCGGCGCCACCAGCACCGCCACGGCCTCGCGGATCGAGGTCCACCAGTCGAGCTGGCGCAGGTCGACGGAGCGCGAGACCTCGGGCGGCGGCATCGAATCGAGGCTGAGCAGCCGCCGCGCGCCGCCGACCCGGGCGGCGATGGCGCGGGCGCCGACGCCCATCAGCAGGCGGTTCTCGCTGCCCTCCGGCAGGCCGTCCTCGGGCGCGCCCTCCAGCACCAGCGCCGCGACCTGCGCGGCCGCGATCCGGTCGTTCAGCCAGTTGCGGCGGAAATTGGCGATGGAGGGCACGTAGATCAGCACCTCCGCCAGCATGACGAACAGCACGGTGACGAGCAGGAGCTTGGCCGAGAGGCCGAGCCGGGTCAGGCCGCGCGGAACGCTGATCGACAGGTCGTGTCTGGGCGCGCCGGGCTCGAGCATCGAGGCGATCCTAGCCGAAACGGCGCAGAAAGCCGATGAGGCGGCGCAGGCCTGGGCTTGTCGTCGCGCCGGCGTGGAAGCCGAGGGCCGCGCGCCGGGAGGCGTCGCCGAGCGCCAGAGCCGGAAGCGGGACCTCCGCCATCTCGGTGACGGCGAGCCCGGCCTTCAGCGCCAGGCACCAGGGCGCGATCAGCTCGGCGGCGCCGTCGCCGACGATGGTCACCCCGCGCAGCCGGCCCTTCCGGTCGGTCACGAGCTTGATATGGCCCTCGGTCCGCCCGGCTGCCGCGGCGGCTGGCACCTCGGCGAAGGGCCAGCGCAGCACCCGGACCCGGCCCGGTCGGGCTTCCCGGCCGGTGTCGCCGAGCGAGGCGACCTCCGGCCGGCACCAGGCCACCCGCGGGGAGAGCGCCGGAGCGACCGCGCCGTTGCGGCGGAACAGCACGCTGCGCAGCACGATGCCGACATGGTCGTCGCCGGCGGCGCTGCCCGATCCGGCCGCCGCGCCTCCCGCGCAGCTTCCCAGGGCGAATATCCGCCGGTTGGCGGTGCGCAGGCTCCTGTCGACGATCACGCCGCCGGAATCGGCGCGGATGCCCGCCAGATCGAGGTCGAGGGCGTCGATATCGGGCTTCCGCGGGCCGGCCACGAGCAGGCGCGAAACCGGGAGCGTGCCGTCGCCGTCCGGGCCCGAGACGGTGAGGCTCAGGCCGCCCCGGCGGCCTTCCGCCTGCACGATCGCGCTGTCCTCGTGCAGAGCCACCCCTTCGCGCAGCAGGCGCTGGCGCAGGATCAGGGCCGCCTCGGCATCGTGCTCCGGCAGGATGCCGGCCGGGCAGACCAGGGCGACGGCGCTGCCGAGGCGGGCGAAGGCCTGCGCCAGCGCAACGGCGGCGCCGTTGCCGCCGAGGACGCAGAGCCGCTCCGGCAGGCGCGTCAGCCCCGGCAGATCGTCCTCGCTGAGGACCAGGGCCGGGTCGAGCGCGGCGAGCCCGGGCAGGGCCGGAATCTCCGGCCGCGAGCCGGTCGCGATGGCGAAGCGCCGGGCCTTCACCACGACGTCCCCGACCGCGAGGCTGCCGCGGCCGATGAAGCGGGCCTCGCCCCGCAGCAGGCGGATGCCGAGGGCGGCGAGTCGTTCGGGCCGCTGGTTGGCGGCGCTGACGGCCAGCGCCCGCTGGATATGGTCTTGGATCCGCGCCTCGTTGACCCGCGGCGCGTCGAGCTGGAATCCGAGCCGGCCGGCCTCGCGCGCCTCCTGCACCCGGGCGGCGGCCGCGACGAGGGCCTTCGCCGCCAGCGCGCCTTGCCGGCCGCCGGCGGCCTCGCGCTCGACCAGCACGACCGGCGCGCCGAAGGCCGCTGCCGCCGCCGCCAGCGCGATACCCCTGTCGCCCGCGCCGATGACGCAGAGATCGGGGGTCAGTGCGGCGGGTTTCGCCGCCTTGGCCGTGGCCTCGCTCACCGGATGATCCGTTCCGCCTGCTTTCGCCATCGCAGATGCGTCGTTGCGATGGCGGAATCAAGGTCGCCCGCCGCAGGTTGCCGCATTCAGGCGACGTGGCGGCCCTTGGTGTCGCGCTTCAGGGCCGCGAGGCTCTCCGGCTTGCCGAAGAGATAGCCCTGGGCCCGGTGAGCGCCGAGCAACTGCACGGCGATGCGCTGCTGCTCGGTCTCGATGCCCTCGACCACCACGTTCATCTGCAGGCGCCGGGCGAGCTGGCAGACCGCCTCGATGATCGCCTTGGGCGCCTCGCTGGTATGGACGTCGCGGGCGAAGCTCTGGTCGATCTTCACCTGGGCGATGGGATAGGCGGAGAGATAGCCGAGCGCCGAATAGCCGGTGCCGAAATCGTCGAGCGCGAAGCTCACGCCGAGCGCCTTCAGCTCCTCGAGCACGGCGAGGGTCAGCTTGTTGTCCTCGATCAGCAGCGATTCCGTGATTTCGAGCGTCAGCCGCCGCGAGCTCAGCCCCGAGGCGATCAGCGCTTCCTTGACGGTGTCGATCAGGCGGCGCGGCTCGCGGAACTGCAGCGGCGAGACGTTGACCGAGACGCCGATGCCCGGCTCCCAGCCGGCGGCGTCCTTGCAGGCCTGCCGGATGGCCCAGTCGCCCATGGTGGCGATCAGCCCGGACTGCTCGGCGATGGGGATGAAGACGCTGGCCGGGACCATGCCGCGGGTCGGGTGGCGCCAGCGCATCAGCGCCTCGCGCGACACGATCGCCTGCGTCTTCAGGTCGACGATCGGCTGGTAGAACAGCTCGAGCAGGCCGTCGCTGCAGGCCTTGCGCAACTCGACTTCGATCTCGTGCCGCTCGAGCATCTCCTCGGCCATGGCCGGGTTGAAGAACATCAGCGTGTTGCGGCCGGCCGACTTCGCCTTGTAGAGCGCCGTGTCGGCATGGCGCAGCAGGTCGGCCGGGGAGGCGCCGTCATAGGGCGCCATCGCGATGCCGATGCTGGCGGTGACGTAGACGGTCTTGCCGTCGACGTCGAAGGAACGCGTCATGCTGTCGATCATGCGCTGGGCGATGGCCGAGACGATGCTGTGGTCGCCGGAGGGCAGGATCAGCAGGAACTCGTCGCCGCCGAAGCGCGCCAGCATGTCGTTGCTGCGGGTGGCGCCGCGCAGGCGGCTGGCCGTCTCCATCAGCACCAGATCGCCGATATCGTGGCCCAGGCTGTCATTGACCTGCTTGAAGCCGTCGAGATCGACATAGAGCAGCGCGAAGGCCTCGCCGGTCCGCTCGAGCCGCGCGAAGGCCTCGTCGATATGGCGGTTGTACTCGAAGCGGTTGGCGAGCCCGGTCAATTCGTCGAAGCGCGCCATCTGCTCGATGCGGGCCTCGGTCCGCTTCCGCTCGGTGGCGTCCTCGGTCAGCATCAGGATGCCGCCCTCGGCGGCCGGGGCGAAGGTCACGACCAGCACCAGCCCGCCGCGGGTGACGACCTCCTGGCTCGCCGCCTGCTGCGTCGACTGCACCGAGACCAGCGCCGAGCGGATGTCGCGGAGCTGCTCGGAGCTGATGACCTGGCGCTCGACCAGGAAGCGCGCGATCGCCGTCAGCGGCGTGCCGGGCAGGGCGAGCGTCTCGGGCAGGCCGTAGAGCGCGCTGTGCGGCGCGTTGCTGACCGCGAGCTTGAGGCTCCTGTCGAACATCGCCAGCCCGTCGATCATCGTGTTGAGCGCGGCGTCGAGCGTCAGGTTCTGCGAGTGCAGCGCGGTGGCCAGCGCCTTCGACTGCTTGGTCGCCTCGCTGAGGGCGAGCAGGTTGCGATGCAGCGAATTGGTGATCGCGATGTTCGCCGCCACGTACAGGAAGGCGAAATAGCCGATATATTTGTAATAGGGATTGTTGGCCCCGATCAGGCCGATCGCCATCGGGATGCAGAAGGTCAGCAACTGCACCGCGACGAATTTCGGCCGCCCCGCATTGCGCGCGACATAGCCCGAGGCGAGCGCGATCGTCGATGAAACCGAAGTGATGTGCGCGGCGGCATCGTCGGTATGCACCAGCGCGACGTAGCAGCTATAGCCGAGCACGGCGCTGAAGGCCGTGGCGCCGAGGAAATAGTCGCGGTCCCAGCGCCGCGTCTCGGCGTAGCTGTCCTTGGCGTGGTTGCGGCGCCGATAGGCGATGAGGGTGACCAGCCGCAGCGCCACGACCAGCGCGACCAGCAGCGTCAACTGGATGAAGACCTCGTGCCGGGTCGAGACCCAGCAGAGAAACGGAGTCAGGATCCCGGCGATCCCGCCGGGAATGATCGAGGCGGGGGAGGAGAACAGCGAGTTGACCAGCAGGGTATAGCCGGTCAGGTCGAAGTCATCGTCCCGCTCGCGCCGTCCTGTGGCCATCAAACGCCGGAAAGCGTCTGCCATTCACTCCTGCCTTTGCCGCTGCGGGCGGCTCGATGCGTGAGATGTCCGGAGGTCTCACGTCATCTCAAGCTTTAGGCGGGCAGAAGTAAATGCTTCGTGAGGGAAGGGCCCCATCCTCGGCCGCGCGCCCGCAGGAACGGGCGTTTCCCGTCCCGCGGATTGAGCGGCAGGAGGCCTTGCAGCCGCCGGTTGCCGTCAGGCGGATTCCGTCTGGCGCTGATAGACGCGCGCCAGCATCCGGTCCTGGGTCTGGGCGATGCGCTGCAGCTTCGAGATCGCGCTCGGGCTCAGGCGCAGCATGCAGTCGGCCCAGATCTGGCCGAGATGAGAGAGTTCCTCGCGCAGGTCGCCGGCCCGCCGGTTGAAGGCGGTGAACAGCGCCGTCTTGGCCGCGTGGATCGGCAGGGAATCGGCGCAGTATTTCCGAATCCAGGCCTCGCCGGTGCCGGTCGGCACCACGGCTTCCAGCCCGCCGGCCTCCATGAAGGCCTGGGCGCTCATCTCCTCGCCCGACATCAGGAGCTTCTCGGCGGCGCGCGCGCCCATCCGCCGCGACAGGATCGCGACCGCCGTGATCGGGAAATGGTTGAACTTGATCTCGGGATAGACGAACGAGGCCTGCTCCTCGGCGATCATCACGTTGCAGGAGCGCGGCGCGTCGATGCCGCCGCCGATCGCCTTGGCGTGGATCGTCGAGAGCGTCACCACCAGCCCGTTCAGGCCGCTGCTGTTCCAGATCGCGCCCTCGGCGGAGAGGCGCGCATATTCCGCCAGCGCCGCGCGGTCGTTCTTCGCCAGGCAGTCCAGATAGAAATCGAGATCGCCGCCCAGCGTGAAGAAGGGGCCCGTCCCGCGGAAGGCGAGGAAGCGCACCGGCGCGCGGTGATACTGGTCCGCAGCCCCCCAGAGCGCCGAGATCGCGGCCTGGATCTTCACCAGGCTGTCGAGCAACTGCAGCGTGAAGACCGGCTTGAGCTCGGGGCGGATCGTCACCCACAGCGTCTTGATCGCCGATTCATAGGCGAGCTCCACCTCGGGCAGGAACCCCGCCTTGTAGCGGATGGCGTCGATCACCTCGCAGCTTTCGAGGAGAGCCGGACCGGCGCGGTCTTCATTCAACGCAAACGACTCGAACATGACGCCACCCTCGCAACGTGAATGCCGCCACCGTAAACGAGCTTAACAAACTGTAAACGCATTCCACCGGAAATGGTTAATTTCATTAATGTTTTCATGTTACCTATGGTCATCTTCCGTCGCGTTCCGGCACGCAGCCGCGTGGCGCCGGCAAGATTCGCGCCGGGAGGAGCCGGCCCGGAGGGCGGCACGGCATGCGGCGATGGCGGGGATTCCAGGCGGAAGCCGGCCTCGGGGGGAGGAGATGCCCGAGGAGCGGGAGAATGTGCGCGCCGGCGGCTTCGCGGCTGTCGCAGAACGGGACGCCGCCTGCCCGGATGCGGGACGCCGGACGGGCGCCGCTGCGCGCCCGCGCTTGTCCCCAGCCGGCTCTGCGGCTAACCATGTCGCCGCGAATTCGCCGCGTTCCCGCGTTCAAACCTTGATGCCGAGTTGATGCCGTGACTCGCCAGACCGCCGACGACGAGAAGCAGGCGCGCCTTGCCGCCGCCCTCCGCGAGAACCTGAAGCGCCGCAAGGCACAGGCTCGCGCCCGTCGCGCGGAAGAGGCGCAAGCCCACGGGCATGACGCGGCGCCGCCCGTTCAGGCCGACACCCGGCGGACCTGACCCTCCTTATTCATGACGCGCCGCGGGCCCGAAGCCGCCGGCCGAGTAGGACCTGACGATGGACAAGATCCGCATCACCGGCGGCCAGCGCCTCAATGGCGCGATTCCGATTTCCGGCGCCAAGAACGCCGCCCTGCCGCTCATGATCGCGAGCCTGCTGACGGACGAGACGCTGACGCTGACCAACGTCCCGCGCCTGTCGGACGTCACCGCGCTCTCGCGCATCCTCTCCAATCACGGCGTCGACCGCACGGTCGCCGGCAAGCGCATCGGCCAGTCGGCCGAGACCGGCCAGACCATCTCGCTGACCGCCCGCCAGATCGTCGACACCTGCGCGCCCTACGAGCTGGTCTCGACCATGCGCGCGAGCTTCTGGGTGATCGCGCCCATCCTCGCCCGGATGGGCGAGGCCAAGGTTTCGCTGCCGGGCGGCTGCGCCATCGGCACGCGCCCGGTCGACCTGCTGCTGATGGCGCTGGAGAAGCTCGGCGCCGAGATCGAGATCGAGAACGGCTATGCGCTGGCCCGCGCGCCCCAGGGCCTCAAGGGCGGCGAGATCGTCTTCCCGAAGGTGACGGTCGGCGGCACCCATACCGCGCTGATGGCCGCCGTCCTCGCCGAGGGCACGACCGTGATCGAGAACGCGGCGCGCGAGCCCGAGGTCACCGACCTCGCCGCCTGCCTCGTCAAGATGGGCGCCAAGATCGAGGGCGCCGGCACCTCGCGCATCGTCGTCACCGGCGTCTCGCGCCTCGGCGGCGCCCATCACGCCGTGCTGCCGGACCGGATCGAGACCGGCACCTATGCGATGGCCGTGGCCATGACCGGCGGCGACGTGGTGCTGGAAGGCGCGCGGGCGGAATTGCTGCAATCGGCGCTCGACGTGCTGGTCAAGGCCGGCGTCGAGATCAGCGAGACCAATGAGGGCATCCGCGTGCGCCGCAACGGCCACGGCATCGACGCGGTCGATGTCGACACCGACCCGTTCCCCGGCTTCCCGACCGATCTGCAGGCGCAGTTCATGGCGCTGATGACCAAGGCCAAGGGTACCTCGCGCATCCGCGAGACCATCTTCGAGAACCGCTTCATGCATGTGCAGGAGCTCGCCCGCCTCGGCGCGAAGATCCGGCTCGACGGCGACGTCGCCCATGTCGAGGGGGTCGGGAAGCTCACCGGCGCGCCGGTGATGGCGACGGATCTGCGCGCCTCGGTCTCGCTGGTGATCGGCGGCCTCGCGGCCGAGGGCGACACCACGATCAACCGCGTCTACCATCTCGATCGCGGCTTCGAGGCGCTGGAAGCCAAGCTCGGGCGCTGCGGCGCCGTGGTCGAGCGGATCAGCAGCTAAGTCGCGGCGGTTGATTTTCTCGGTGCGGCTCGTCAGAACGATGTCATGTCTGACGACGCCGCCGAACCGCTCAAGCTCGTCGCGCTCGACGCCGACGACCTCGCCATCGTCTCCGCCCATCTCCAGGATGCGGTGCTGAAAGCGGCCGACATCGCCTATCTGCCGGCCGAGAAGCGCTTCGCGCTGGCCGTGCGGCGCTTCGACTGGGAAGGCGCCGTGCACGGCAAGCGCCGGCGCCGGCTGTCGGCCCTGCATTTCGACCGGGTGCTCGGCGTCCGCAGCGCCAGGCTCGACCAGAACGACGCCGGCAAGGTGCTGAACCTGCTCGCCATCACCTTCGAGCAGAACGACGAGCCGGCCGGGGACGTCACGCTGCATTTCTCGGAAGGCGCCGCGATCCGGCTTTCGGTCGAGTGCGTCGAGGCCCAGATAAAGGATCTCGGCCCGGTCTGGGAAGCGGTGGCGACGCCCGGCCATCCCGACGCCTGATCGCTGCCTTTTTTCGCACCGCGGCCGCTTCAATCGCCCCAGCCCTTCGTCTAAAGAACGCCTCATCCCGGACAAGCCGCCTCCGGTGGCGCCGATCCGGGATCCATGCCTGAACCGTTCCGGCATCCGGGCCTCCCCGCGGTCGCCCGGGATGACGGCTGCGGGGAACGGCTATCGGACTGCCAGCTTCGAGGACACCCATGCCGATCAGGCTCGACGACAGGGATGCAGGCTTTGCCGAAGGCTTCGCGGCGCTGCTTTCCGCCAAGCGCGAGGTTTCGGAGGAGGTCGACCGCGTCGCCGCCGACATCATCGCCGAGGTCCGCGCGACGGGCGATGCGGGGCTGATCGCCTATACCAGCCGCTTCGACGCGCTCGACCTGACGCCGCAGACCTTGCGCGTCGGCGAGGCCGAGATCGACGCGGCGGTCGCGGCCTGTCCGCCGGAGCTGCTGGCGGCGCTGGAGACGGCGCGCGAACGCATCGAGGCCTATCACCGCCGCCAGAAGCCCGAGGATTCCTGGGTGAAGGACGAGGCCGGCGTCGAGAGCGGCTGGCGCTGGAGCGCCGTCGAGGCGGTCGGGCTCTATGTGCCGGGCGGCACGGCGAGCTACCCGTCCTCGGTGCTGATGAACGCAATCCCCGCCAAGGTCGCCGGCGTGCCGCGCATCGTCATGGTGGCGCCGACGCCGCGCGGCGAGACCAATCCGCTCGTGCTCGCCGCGGCCCGGCTCGCCGGCGTCGACGAGGTCTACCGCATCGGCGGCGCCCAGGCTGTGGCGGCGCTGGCCTATGGCACGCAGAGCATTGCCCCCGTCGCCAAGATCGTCGGCCCCGGCAACGCCTATGTCGCCGCCGCCAAGCGCCGCGTCTTCGGCCAGGTCGGCATCGACATGATCGCCGGCCCTTCCGAGGTGCTGGTCCTCGCCGACCGCAGCGCCAATCCCGACTGGATCGCGGCCGATCTGCTGGCCCAGGCCGAGCACGACGTCTCGGCCCAGTCGATCCTGATGACCGACGATGCCGGCGTCGCCGACGAGGTCGAGAAGGCGGTCGCCTCCCAGCTCGGGACGCTGCCGCGCGCCGAGATCGCGGGGAAGAGCTGGCAGGAGTTCGGCGCGATCCTGCTGGTCGCCGATCTCGAGGCGGCGGTTCCGCTGGTCGACCGGATCGCGCCGGAGCATCTCGAGATCGTCACGGCCGCTCCCGAGCGCCTCGCCGGGCTGATCCGCAATGCCGGCGCGATCTTCCTCGGCGGCCATACGCCGGAGGCGATCGGCGACTATGTCGGCGGCCCGAACCACGTCCTGCCAACCGCCCGTTCCGCCCGCTTCTCCTCGGGCCTCGGCGTCGGCGATTTCATGAAGCGGACCTCGCTGCTGAAATGCGGGCCGGAAGGGCTGCGCCGGCTGGCCCCGGCCGCCACGCATCTGGCCGAGGCCGAGGGCTTGCAGGCGCACGGCCGTTCCGTGACGATCAGACTCAATCTCTAGGGGCGCGCGCGCCGGTTGGCCGGAACGGGCCGGCCGGAGCGCCGTCGCGAGGCGCCGCCCTGGCGGTGCAGTCACAGGAGGAGCGATGCCCGCCGGCCCGTCTTCGGAAAAGCAGTCCCTCGTCGGCGTCACGCTCGACGAAACCTCGCTGGGGCGCGGCTCGCCCGACCAGGAGCACGAGCGCGCGATCGCGATCTACGATCTGCTGGAGCGCAACCGCTTCGCCGTGCCCGGCCATGACGGCGGGCCCTATCTCGCCCATCTCGCGCTGGTCGAGCGCCGGCTGGTCTTCGACATCAAGCAGGCGGACGGCGCGCCCATCGTCACGCACCATCTCTCGCTCACGCCGTTCCGGCGGATCGTCAAGGATTACGAGCTGATCTGCGAGAGCTACTATGCCGCGATCCGCACGCAGACCCCCGAGCAGATCGAGGCGATCGACATGGGCCGCCGCGGGCTGCACGACGAGGCGGCCGGCATTCTGGTCGAGCGGCTGGCGAACAAGGTCGAGGTCGATTTCGACACGGCCCGGCGCCTGTTCACGCTGATCTACGCGCTGCATTGGAAGGGCTGACGCGCTTGGAGCCGACAACCTCTTCAAGCGGAGGGAGGCCCGGTTCGCCTGAAGACGATGCCCCGGAGGCGCGCTCGCCGCCGCGGAAGGTCCAGAGCGTGCTCTTCATGTGCGCGATGAACGCCGTGCGCTCGCCGATGGCGGAGGCGCTGGCCAAGCACTTCTTCGGCAAGTCGATCTATGTCCAGTCGGCCGGGGCCCGCAAGGGCGAGGCCGACGGCTTCGCCCGGACGGCGCTGGAGGAGATCGGCATCGATCTCAGCCGCCACAAGCCGAAATCGGTGGAGGAGCTGGAGGAGTGGGAGGGGCTGAATTTCGACCTGATCATCTCGCTCTCCCCCGAGGCCCATCACAAGGCGCTGGAGCTGACGCGGACGCTGGCGGCGGAGGTCGAATACTGGCCGACCATGGACCCCACCCTCGTCCAGGGCTCGCGCGAGCAGAAGCTCGACGCCTATCGCGATGTCCGCGACGGGCTGGCCCGTCGCATCAAGGAGCGGCTCAGGCGCTGATATCGCGCCGCGTTTTCGGATCCGCTCGGAAACCGGCCTGTCATTGCGAGCGCGGCGAAGCAATCCAAGGGGACGGGGTGAGACGTTCAGCCCCATCCTCCTGGGTCGTGCTTCGTCGCTGGCGCTCCACGCAGAGACGGCTGGCCCGCCCTGATCGAGGCGGGCGGCGCTCTACCTGACCAGCACGGCGCCGCCGCAGCGCACGCCGGTGACCCAGCTATCGGCCTGTCCGAGGCCGATGCCGAGCGTGCCGAGGATGCCGGTGAGCAGGCTGTCGAGCGGCGTCACCGCATTGCCGACGATGCCGCCGACCAGCCCGTCGAGCCCCGGCAGGCCGAGGCCCAGCCCCAGCGCCTCGACCTCCAGCCTGAGGTCGCCGACCAGGCGCCCGAGCAGGGTGGCGACGAAGTTCTGCGTCGAGGTGGTCTTCTTGTCGCCGCGCAGGATCTCGGCATAGCCGAAGCTCACCGGCGTCTCGGCGAGGTTGGTCATCGTCACATGGGCCCGGGCGTTGACCTTGGCGAGCCCGATGACGTTGAGCAGCGTCGCGGCCGGCGGGTTGGGCGCGGTGCGGAAATTGTTGAACTCCGCCATCGAGACCTGCCCGATCCAGGCATCGACCAGCGCCGGCTTCACGCCGAGCGTGACGCGCGAGGTCGAGACGTCGCCCGGCGCGCATTGCAGGGCGGTGAGCTTGGCCGTCGCCGCCGCGAGTTCCAGATAGAGCGGCAGCCTGACGAGCGAGGCGACGCCCGAGCCGACGAGGTCGACGGTGAGCAGCAGGCGGGTCTGCGCCGTATGGACGCTCGCCCCGGTCCGCCCGATCCGCACCATGGCGCCGCCGACCGGGCGCTCGCCGATGCCGAGCTTGAGATTGACCGCCGCGATGCCCGGCAGGTTGAGCGCCAGCCCGACATCGACCTGTCGCTGGCCGTTGGCGATCTGCGCGACCGCCGAAACGAGGTCGAGCGCCGAGAGCGAGGCGGCGAGCGGCTTCGGCCCGGAAACCGGCCGGTCTCCGGCCGG
This sequence comes from Hyphomicrobiales bacterium, assembly GCA_900466745.1. GTDB lineage: Bacteria > Pseudomonadota > Alphaproteobacteria > Rhizobiales > Beijerinckiaceae > Allobosea > Allobosea minatitlanensis. Next base: position 50,938 of record UBNE01000025.1, read on the forward strand.
CCCGAAGGAAACGAGCTTGGTCAGGTCGACCGGCAATCCGCCGGCGGCGACGGAAGCGAGCCGGCCGAGCGCGGCGGTGGCGGTGCCGCTGCGGGCGTCGTTGTCGCGCGAGGCGTCGACGATGGCGGACAGCACGTCGCCGAGCCTGGCATGCGCCTTCAGCACGTCGTCATAGCTCGCCGCGGTCAGGTCGAGCCGGGTCGCCAGATGCTTCGAGACATCGAAGAGGTCGACCCGCGCCTTGAGCAGCTCCTCGTAGTCCATCACCGAGAGCGAGACGCCGCCGCCGAGCAGGCTGCCGAGCAGGCCGTTGAGCAGGCCGCCATCGAGCCTGACCAGGCGCGAGCCGATGGCGAAGGCGGCCTGCGCGTCCTGATAGGCGATGGCGCTGCTGCCGATCGGGACGTCGCCGGCGTCCATGCTGATTTGCGTCGGGGACGGCTTCGCGCCGGGCGGCAGCGGCGGTGCGGCGCGCGAGGCGGCGAAGGCGCGCCCGAGCAGGAGCGGCGTCAGCGTCCGCATGTCGATCCTGACGGCGTTCGCGCTGGCGGCGGGGCCCGGCACGAAGCGGTCTTCCGGCGCCTTCGCCGGGTCGGGCGTGTAGGTGCCGGGCTGCACGGCGCTAATGCTCTCGCCCGGGAAGCCGTTCTTGCCGGCGCTGGCCTGGGCCGCGGCCTGGGCGCGCGGGATGTCGCTGGCGGCCGCCAGCGCCGCGAGGTCGTTGGCGGTCTGCAGCTTGCGCTTCTCGTAGAAGAAGCTGCCGACATCGACCGCCATGGCGCCGAAGCCGAGCAGGGCGACCAGCGAGATCGCGAACAGGATGGCGGCGCCGCCGCGTTCGTCGCGATGAAAATCGGTGATCTTGCGCATGACGAGCCCTCCCAGCCCGATGCCGTGGGTTCAGTAGCCGCCGCGTTGCACGACGGCGCGGCGTTCGATCAGAGGCTGTGGCAGCGCGACGAGCAGGCTGAGCCGGTCATAGAGGGAGCCGGTCATGTCGTAGCTGACCGCGACCTCGAAATCCTGCCGCTGCGGCCCGGTCTGGAGCGTCCGCACCTTGACCTTGGCAGGATCGATGAAGGCATAGGCGTCGGCATGGGCCGCGACGTAATCCTGTGCGATCCGGGCGCGCTCGGCGTCGCTCAGGCCGGCGACGGACGAGCGCGCCGCTTCGGCCGCCATCTGCTGGACGCTGTGATAGATGCCGAAGACGTAGCCATAGCCCATGATGCCGAGCAGCAGCAGCAACAGCACCGGCGCGACGAAGGCGAACTCGATCGCGCTGGTGCCGGCCTGGTTCCTTCCGAAAGATCCCAATGAAGCAATCATCGCGAAAGTCCCGATGGAAATAACAACCATAGGTTGTGTTCGACTCCTTGACGAAGCCTTAACGCGCGGGTCCGGCCGCGTTTCTGCTTAAGCGGGGCTTCCTGGTTTCAGCGGCATTTTAAGCGGGGTCCCGGGGGAACCGTCAGGAGATCCCGAACCGGCGCGGGCTTACCAGTGCCGCCCGGGCCCGACCGGGCCGATGCCGAGCCAGATGCCGAGGCTGGCGGCGATGTCGGCGAAGCTTTCGCGCCGGCCGAGCGGCTCAGGCACGATGCCGGGGCCGAAGGCGAGGATCGGCACATGCTCGCGGGTGTGGTCGCTGCCGCGCCAGCTCGGATCGTTGCCGTGATCGGCGGTGATGACGGCAAGGTCGCCGGGCTTCAGCGCTGCCTCGATCCGGGGCAGCAGCCTGTCGAAGGCTTCGAGCGCCGCGGCATAGCCGGGAATGTCGCGGCGATGGCCGTATTCGGTGTCGAAATCGACGAGATTGACGAAGCAGAAGCCGCCATCGGGCAGGCCGTCCCAGGCTTCCAGCGCCGCCTCCACCATCGCATGGTTGCCGAAGGGCTTGACCTCGGTGCCGGTGGCGCGATGGGCGAAGATGTCGCCGATCTTGCCGACGGTGACGACCGCGCGTCCCTGTGCCGCCAGCCGGTCGAGAATCGTCTCCTCCGGCGGCGGTATGGCGAAATCCTTGCGGTTGCCGGTGCGGGTGAAGCCTTGCTCCGGCGACCCGGTGAAGGGCCTTGCGATGACGCGGCCGATCCTGAGCGGATCGACCAGAGCGCGCACCGTCCGGCACAGCGCATAGAGCCGGTCGAGCCCGAAATGCTCCTCATGCGCCGCGATCTGGAGCACCGAATCGACCGAGGTGTAGCAGATCGGCTTGCCGCTCCGGATATGCTCGGCTCCGAGCTCCTCGATGATCGCCACGCCCGAGGCGTGCCTGTTGCCGAGGATGCCGGGCAGGGCGCCTTCCTTGACGATGCCGGCGACGAGCTCGGGCGGGAAGGAGCTTTCCAGCGCAGTGAAATAGCCCCAGCGGAAGTTCACCGGGCAGCCGGCGATCTCCCAATGGCCGGAGGGCGTGTCCTTGCCCTGGCTCAGCTCGACGCCGTAACCCCAGCGCCCCTGCGGCTGCGCCGGCTTCGCCACGCCCGCGAGCGGCCGCCCGGTGGAGGCCTCGCAGGCATGGGCGAGGCCGAGCCTGACCAGGTTCGGCAATTGCAGGGGGCCGCTGCGCAGCCCCTCGCGGTCGCCGCGCCCTGCGGCGCAGGCCTCCGCGATATGGCCGAGCGTGTCGGAGCCGGCATCGCCATAGGCGGCCGCATCCGCGGCGCCGCCGCAGCCGACCGAATCCAGCACGATCAGAATGGCGCGGGTCATGGTCACTCCCTCACGGCGGCCATGCCGGCCGGTTCGAGGTTGAGCGCGGCGGCGAGCAAGGCCTGCGTATAGGTCTCGCGCGGCCGGGCGAAGACCTCTTCCGCCGGGCCCTCCTCGACGACCTTGCCATTCTGCATCACGACCAGCCGGTGCGAGAGCGCCCGCACCACCTTGAGATCGTGGCTGATGAAAAGATAGCCCAGCTTGCGCTTCGCCTGAAGGCCGCGCAGGAGGTCGACGATCTGCGCCTGGACCGACATATCCAGCGCCGAGGTCGGCTCGTCCAGCACCACGAATTTCGGATCGAGCGCCATGGCCCGCGCGATCGCGATGCGCTGGCGCTGGCCGCCGGAGAATTCGTGCGGATAGCGGTCCATCGCCGCGGGATCGAGCCCGACATCGGCCAGCGCCTGCGCCACCACCTCGCGGCGCGCGGCATAGGACAGCCCCTTCTGCTGCACGCCGAGTCCCTCCGCCACGATCTCGGCCACCGACATGCGCGGCGAGAGCGAGCCATAGGGGTCCTGGAAGACGACCTGAAGGTCCTTGCGCTTCGGCCGGACCTGCTTGCTCGACAGCCCGTCGATGCGGTCGCCGAGGAAGACGATTGGCCCCTCGGACGAGATCAGTCGCAGGATGGCGAGGCCGAGCGTGGTCTTGCCGGAGCCGGACTCGCCGACAACGCCCAGAGTCTCGCCCTCGCGCACCCTGACCGAGATGCCGTCGACCGCCTTCACATGGCCGGTGACGCGGCGCAGGAAGCCCGACTTGATCGGGAACCAGATCTTCATCGGCCCGGCTTCCAGCAGCGTCGCGGCGTCGCTCGGCACCGGCTCCGGCCGCCCCTTCGGCTCGGCCGCGAGCAGGCGCTTCGTATAAGGATGCTGCGGATCGGCGAAGATCTCGGCCACCGGCCCCTCCTCGACGACCTTGCCCTTCAGCATCACCACGACCCGGTCGGCGATGCGCCGCACGATGCCGAGGTCATGGGTGATGAACAGCATCGCCATGCCGAGCCGGGTCTGGAGCTCCTTGAGCAGCTTCAGGATCTGCGCCTGCACGGTGACGTCGAGCGCGGTGGTCGGCTCGTCGGCGATCAGCAGGTCAGGCTCGTTGGCGAGCGCCATCGCGATCATCACGCGCTGGCGCTGCCCGCCCGAGAGCTGGTGCGGATAGGCGTCGAGCCGGCTTGCGGCATCGCGGATGCCGACGAGGCCGAGCAGTTCGAGCGTGCGGGCACGGGCCTTCTCGCCGCGCAGGCCCTTATGCAGCTCGAGAATCTCGCCGATCTGCTTCTGGATCGTATGCAGCGGGTTGAGCGAGGTCATCGGCTCCTGGAACACCATGGTGATGTCGTTGCCGCGCACCTTGCGCATCGCATCCTCGTCGGCGGCGATCAGGTCCTGCCCCTTGAACAGCACCTTGCCGGAGGGGTGATGCGCCGCCGGATAGTTCAGCAGCTTCAGGATCGACAGCGCCGAGACCGACTTGCCCGAGCCGGATTCGCCGACGATCGCGACGGTCTCGCCCTTGTCGATCGCGAACGAGACATGGTCGACCGCGAGCGTCTCCCTGCCGCCCTGGCGGAAGGCGACGGAAAGGTCCTCGACCGAGAGGAGAGGCGCACTCATGCGAAGGTCTTCCGCGGGTCGAAGGCGTCGCGCACCGCCTCGCCGATGAAGATCAGCAGCGACAGCATCAGCGCGATGACGGCGAAGCCGGAGAGGCCGAGCCAGGGCGCCTGGAGATTGGCCTTGCCCTGCGCCAACAGCTCTCCCAGCGAGGGCGAGCCCGGCGGCAGGCCGAAGCCGAGGAAGTCGAGCGAGGTCAGCGTCGTGATCGAGCCGTTGAGGATGAAGGGCAGGAAGGTCAGCGTCGCCACCATGGCGTTGGGCAGGAGGTGGCGGATCATGATCGTGCGGTTGGAGAACCCCAATGCGCGCGCCGCCCGGACATATTCGAAGTTCCGCGCCCGCAGGAACTCGGCGCGCACCACCCCGACCAGCGAGACCCATGAGAACAGCAGGAGGATGCCGAGCAGCACGAAGAAGCCCGGCGTGATGATCGCCGCGACGATGATCAGCAGGTAGAGCGCCGGGATCGAGGTCCAGATCTCGATCAGCCGCTGGAAGATCAGGTCGGTCCAGCCGCCGAAATAGCCCTGCACGGCGCCGGCCGCGATGCCGATCACCGAGGAGACCGCGCAGAGGATCAGCCCGAACAGCACCGAAATGCGGAAGCCGTAGATCAGCCGCGCCACCACGTCGCGGCCCTGATCGTCGGTGCCGAGCCAGTTCCATTCGAGGTCGCGGCAGGTCGAGCCGCCGGTGCGCTCGGCGATCGGTTTGCACTGCTCGTCCTTGAGCAGCCATGTCGGCGGGGCAGGGGCGGGGACGGGCAGGTCGAGATTGTTGGTATTGTAGCTGTAGCGGATCGGCGGCCAGACCGCGAAGCCGTTGGCCGCGATCTCCTTGGCGATGACGGGATCGCGATAATCGGTCGTGGCGAGGAAGCCGCCGAATTTCTCCTCCGGATAGTTCACCGCGACCGGGAACAGCCACTCGCCCTTGTAGCGCACGAGGAGGGGCCGGTCGTTGGCGATGAACTCGGCGACGAGCGAGAGCAGGAACAGCGCCAGGAACAGCCAGAACGACCACCAGCCGCGCTTGTTGGCCTTGAAATTGTTGAGGCGGCGCCGGTTGATCGGCGTCAGCTTGAGCCAGCCCTGGCTGGCTTCGACCGGCGCGAGCGGGGCATCGGCGCGCAGGGACGGCGGCGGGATATCGAGCAGGGTGTCGCTCATGCTCAGCTCTCCCGCGTCTCGAAATCGATGCGGGGATCGACCCAGCTATAGGTCAGGTCGGTGAGCAGATGCACGAGGAGGCCGATCAGCGAGAAGATGTAGAGATTGGCGAAGACCACCGGATAGTCGCGGTTGACGATCGCCTCGAAGGAAAGCAGGCCGAGCCCGTCGAGCGAGAAGATCGTCTCGATCAGCAGCGAGCCGGCGAAGAGCGCGCTGACGAAGGCGCCCGGGAAGCCGGCGATGACGATCAGCATCGCATTGCGGAAGACATGGCCGTAGAGCACGCCGCGCTCGGAGAGACCCTTCATCCGCGCGGTCAGCACGTATTGCTTGCGGATCTCGTCGAGGAAGGAGTTCTTGGTCAGCAGCGTCGAGGTCGCGAAGGCGCCGAGCGCCATCGCCGTCACCGGCAGGCAGATATGCCAGAGATAGTCCTTCACCTTGCCGATCAGCGAGAGATCGCTCCAGTTGTCGGAGGTCAGCCCGCGGAGCGGGAAGATCTGCCAGAAGGAGCCGCCGGCGAAGAGCACGATCAGCAGGATCGCGAACAGGAAGCTCGGAATGGCATAGCCGACGATGACGACGGCGCTGGTCCACGTGTCGAAGCGCGAGCCTTCCTTCACCGCCTTGCGGATGCCGAGCGGGATCGAGATCGCGTAGGAGATCAGCGTCATCCACAGGCCGAGCGAGATCGAGACCGGTAGCTTCTCCTTGATGAGCTGGAGCACCGGCGCGCCGCGGAAGTAGGAGCGGCCGAAATCGAAGCGGGCATAGTCGGTCAGCATCTTCCAGAAGCGCTCTGGCGCCGGCTTGTCGAAGCCGAACTGCTTTTCCAGTTCCTTGATGAAGGCGGGGTCGAGCCCCTGCGCGCCGCGATAGGCCGAGGCCTCGCCGCCTTGTCCACCGGCATCGCCGCCCTGGCCGCCGCCCACGCGGTCGGCCGCGCTGCTATTCGGGTTCTGGAGCTGCGAGATCACGCGCTCGACCGGGCCCCCCGGCGCGAACTGCACGATGATGAAGGAGACGAGCAGGATGCCGAACAGGGTCGGCACCATCAGGGCGAGACGCCGGGCGATATAGCTCAGCATGGCGCCCCGCCGTCATTCCGGGGCATGGCGAAGCCATGAGCCCGGAACCCATGAACACAGCGCTGCGGAATGACCGGTTTTCCCGCTAAAGCAGCCTGATAATGTCCAGCGGTGTTCATGGGTTCCGGGCGCTTCGCTGCGCGAAGCCCCGGAATGACGTCGAGGTTCCGCACCATCACGCCTTCCCGATCCGCTTGGCCTTCTCGGCGTCGTACCACCAGATGCCCGGCGCGCCGGAGCCGTATTTCGGCTTGGTCTGCGGCCGGTCGAACATGTCCCAATAGGCCAGCCATTCCTCGTCGTTCCACCACATCGGGATCCAGTAGCGGCCGGCGCGCAGCAGGCGGTCGAGGCATTTCGCGGCGGTGATCGCCTCGGCGTAGCTGTGCGCCTGGCCGATCCTGTCGATCATCGCGTCGACCGCCGGGTCGCTGATGCCGTTCTGGTTGCGCGAGCCGCGCGTCCTGGCGGCTTCAGAGCCATAGACGACGCGCAGCGTGTCGCTCGGGATGGCGCTGCCGCCGAGGGCGCGGGTGATGATGTCGAAATCGAACTCGTCGAGGCGGCGCTGATACTGCGCCGGATCGACGAAGCGCGAGGTGGCGTTGATGCCGAGCCGCTTCAGATTGGCCTGGAAGGGCTGGGTATGCGGCTGGAGTGCCGGGTTGGAATCGAGGAACTCGATCTCGAAGGGCTGGCCGTTCGGCAGCTTCAGCACATTGCCCTCGCGCTTGCAGCCGGCGGCGCGCAGCATCTCGTCGGCCTTGCGCAGCAAGGCGCGGTCGCTGCCGGAGCCGTCCGAGACCGGCGGCAGCCAGGGCTCGCCGAAGACCTCGTCCGGCACCTTGCCGCGCCAGGGCTCGAGCAGGGCGAGCTCCTCCGGCGAGGGCTTGCCGACGGCCTTGGAATCCGAGTTCTCGAAATAGGAGGTCAGCCGCTCGTAGAAGCCGAACATGATGGTCTTGCGCGTCCATTCGAAGTCGAAGGCGAGTCCCAGCGCCTCGCGGATGCGCGGATCGGCGAATTTCTCGCGCCGCAGATTGTAGATCCAGCCCTGCGAGGCGACCGGGGCCGTCCGCGGCAGCGTGACCTTCTGGACCTTGCCCTCCTTGATGGCGGGGAAGTCGTAGCCGGTCGCCCAGATGCGCGAGGTGAACTCCTCCTGGAAGGTGACGACGCCGCTCTTGAAGCCCTCGAAGGCCACCTGCCGGTCGCGGAAATACTCCCAGCGCACCCGGTCGAAATTATTGGTGCCGACATTCACCGGCAGGTCCTTGCCCCAATAGTCGGGGACGCGCTCGAACTCGATGAAGCGGCCCTGCTCGAAACGCCCGACCTTGTAGGCGCCGGAGCCGAGCGGCGCTTCCAGCGTCGAGGCGGTGAAGTCCCGCGTCGACCAGTAGGCCTCCGAGAACACGGGAAGGCTCGCCACGACCAGATGCAGGTCGCGCCCGCGCTTCGGCGAGAGCTGCACCACGGCGATGTCGTCGCCCTCGGCGGTGGCCGAGACCATCTCGTTGAGGGTCAGCCGGTAGGAGGGGTGGCCCTTCTCCTTGAGGATGTTGAGCGAGAAGGCGACGTCCCGGGCGGTGACGCGCGAGCCGTCATGGAACTTCGCCTCCGGCCTCATCCGGAAGCGATAGGTCAGCTTGTCGGGCGAGACCGCGACGCTTTTCGCCAGGAGCCCGTAGAGCGAGCCCGGCTCGTCGCCGGAGCCTGCCATCAAGCTGTCGAAGCAGGCATCCATGCCGGCCGCGCCGTCGCCCTGCAGCACCCAGATGTTGAGGGTGTTGAAGGTGTCGAAGCTCTGGTTGCCGCTGGCGCTCTTGATCTGCACCGTCAGGGTGCCGCCCTTGGGAGCATCCGGGTTCACATAGGGGAAATGCGGGAAGTCCGGCGGCAGGGCGAGGTCGCCGAAGGTCGAGAGTCCGTGCGATTCGGCTTCCTGCGCGCGCGCTGCCCCGGACGATGCCGGCAGGGCGGCCGCGGCCGCCATGACGCCTCCGGCTTCCAGCAGCCTGCGGCGTGTGATGCGCATCGCCATCGTCTCGCGTCTCCTTCTCCGATTCGCCGTCTTCTTGTCGCGCGTGGACGCTGCAACGGCAATGCCGACGATCAGGCCTGCATTCTCGTCATGGTGAAGGCGGGAACGAGGCGCGGCAAGAAAAAGCCGGCAAGAAAAAGCCGGCAAGAAAAAGCCGGCAAGAAAAAGCCGGGCGGCGGCCGAGCAGGGACGGAGGCGTTCCCGGCCGAAAGGCCGGGTAAAGAGGTCCTCGCATGCGAAGATCGCCGCGCGTCCGGCGGGACGGCGGCGATCCGGGATCGGTGCTGGGGAAGCGCGGCGCGCGCAGGCAAGCCGGTCAGGGCTTTGGCAGCGGCTTCGGTGAATCCGACAGGGTGTTGAGATAGGCGACGACGTCGGCGCGGGTCTGGGGGTTGCTGATGCCGGCGAAGGACATCGCGGTGCCCGGGACATAGGCCTTCGGGTTCTTCAGGAAGTGGTCGAGGCCGTCGGCGTCCCAGGTCTTGTCGTTGCGGCCCTTCATCGCGGCCGAGTAGCCGAAGCCGTCGACGGTGCCTTCGTTGCGGCCATAGACGTCGAAGAGATGCGGGCCGACCTTGTTGGGGCCGCCCTTCTCGAAGCTGTGGCAGGCCTTGCAGGCGGCGGTCGCCTTCTCGCCCTTGGCGACGTCGGCCTTGGCGAGGCGCTCGACGATCGGGGGGTCTTCCGCCGGAGCGGGCGCGGCGCCGCCGGCGGAGGTCGGCTCGGCGCTCGGCAGGTCGTAACCGGGAACGGCCGGCTTGTGCGGCGCGAAGGCGATGCCGGCCACCATCTGGAGGCCCATCACCACGAGGAGCGTGGAGAGTACCGCACCGGCGATCTTGTTGGCTTCGATATTCATCGTATCCGAACCCTGGAGCCTTCCGCGGCCAGGGCGCGGGAGACGGAGATAGCGGTTGGCCGGAGTCTTGAACGGCTCCAGCCTCGGATGCTGCTTAACCGCTTTGCGCGCTTGATTGCAACTCGTATAAGCGCGCTTCGTTTCGAGAACTTTTCGCCGTCGCCGCCGCTCCGGTGCGGCGTCCCACCGGGCCTGCCGCCGATCATGCCGAATCCCCTGATTCTCATCCCCGCCCGCATGCAGGCCTCGCGCCTGCCGGGCAAGCCGCTCGCCGACATCCATGGCGAGCCGATGATCGTCCATGTCTGGCGCCGCGCCATGGAGACGGGGCTGGGACCCGTCGTCGTCGCGACGGATTCGCCCGAGATCGTCGCGGCTGTGGAAAAGGCCGGCGGCCGCGCCGCGCTCACCCGCCCCGATCATCCGTCCGGCTCGGACCGCATCAAGGAAGCGGCGGACCTCGTCGACCCGCAGGGCCGCCACGACGTCATCGTCAACGTCCAGGGCGACCTGCCGACCATCGACCCGCGGGTCATCGTCGCCTCGGTGGCGCCGCTCGCCGACCCGGCGGTGGACATCGTCACCCTCGCCGCCGTGATCACGCGCGAGGAGGAGAAGACGGAGGCGAGCGTGGTCAAGGCGATCGGCAGCGAGATCGGCCCCGGCCGGATGCGGGCGCTCTACTTCACCCGCGCGACCGCCCCGAGCGGGGAGGGGCCGCTCTACCACCATATCGGCCTCTACACCTATCGCCGCGGGGCGCTCGACCGCTTCGTCGCGCTGCCGCAATCGCCGCTGGAGCGGCGCGAGCGTCTGGAGCAGTTGCGCGCCGTCGAGGACGGCATGCGCATCGACATCATCGTCGTCGACGACGTGCCGCTCGGCGTCGACACGCCCCATGATCTCGATCGCGCCCGCGCGATCCTGAAGTCCCGTGCAGGAGTGTGAAGCGTCCCATGTCCTTCGTCGTGTCCTACCAGGGTGAGCCCGGAGCCTTCTCCTCGCAGGCCGCCCTCCAGGCCTTTCCGGACTGCGAGCTCCTGCCCTGCGCCACCTTCGAGGACGCGCTCGCCGCGGTCAGCGACGGCAAGGCGCGCTACGGCATGATTCCGATCGACAACTCGATCGCCGGCCGCGTCGCCGACATCCACCATCTGCTGCCGCGCTCGGGGCTGCAGATCGTCGGCGAGCATTTCCTGCCGATCCGCTTCCATCTGATGGGCGTTCCGGGCGCGACGCTGGGGACCGTCAAGACGGTGCAGAGCCACATCCATGCGCTCGGCCAGTGCCGCAAGATCATCCGCAAGCTCGGCCTCAAGGCCGAGGTCGCCGCCGACACCGCCGGCTCCGCCCGGCAGGTCGCCGAGGCGGGCGATCCGACCCGCGCCGCCATCGCCCCGCGGATCGCCGCCGAGGTCTACGGCCTCGACATCCTGATGGAGGACATCGAGGACGAGAAGCACAACACCACCCGCTTCGTCGTGCTCTCGAAATATCCCGAATATGCCCGCCAGGGCTCCGGCAAGACGGTGACGACGCTGATGTTCCGCGTCCGCAACATCCCGGCCGCGCTCTACAAGGCGATGGGCGGCTTCGCCACCAACGGCATCAACATGACGAAGCTCGAAAGCTACATGGTCGACGGGCTGTTCTCCGCGACCATGTTCTACGCCGATGTCGAGGGGCATCCGGACGATCCGGCGCTCAGGCGCGCGCTCGACGAGCTCGCCTATTTCTCCAAGGAGATGAAGATCATGGGCGTCTACCCCGCCAGTGATTTCCGCTCCACCATCGAGGAGCCGGCGGAGTAGCCGCGCAGGACTGGGAACCGCGCCGTCATTCCGGGGGCGGGCCTCGAGGCCCGAGCCCGGAATCCATGAACACGGCGGTTCCTCGGAAATATCGATCCGGGGAGCTTCATCGTCCCATATCGTGTTCATGGGTTCCGGGCTCTTCGCTGACGCGAAGCCCCGGAATGACGGCGTGTTTCTCTGATCGTCTTCAGGCCGCCTCGACCAGGCGCGCCGGCGCGCCCTTGCCGCGCACCTCGGCTTCCTCGAATTCCGCTTCCGCGATCGCCCGGCCGAGCGCCTCGTGCAGCGCCTTGGCGGTTTCCAGGGTCAATTCGACGCCGGCCCGCGCCCCGGCATCGAGCCGGGCGTTGACGAAGTCCAGCGTGATGGCGTCCGCCAGCGGCGCGTGGCGGGCATGGTCGTAGGCGACGACGGCCTGCGTCAGCGGAAACCAGCCGTCGCCGCGCTTGGCCATGCCCTCGACGGGAACGATCTCGACGATCGATGTGCACATGATGCGCCCTCCGGTTACGACAGGTGCTTGCCGAAGAAGGCGAGGAGCTTGCTCCAGCCATCCATGGCCTGCTCGGGACGATACATCGGCCGGTGCCAGTAGAAGAAGCCGTGGCCGGCGCCGTCATAGCGGTGGAATTCGTAGGCCTTGCCGTGCTGCTTCAGCTCGGCCTCGTGCTGGTTCACCTGTTCCGGGCTCGGCGCCCGATCCTCGTTGCCGAAGATGCCGATCAGCGGGCAGGAGAGGTCCCCCGTCAGGGTGTTCGGCGAGACCGGCGTCTTGGCGTTGAGATCCTCCGGCGGCATGATCACGCGCCCGCCCCAGAGCTCGGCGCAGGCGTCGACGTCCTGCTTGCGGCAGGCGTAGAGGAAGGCGTGCCGCCCGCCCGAGCAGGAGCCGAACAGGGCGACCTTGCCGTTATGCTCCGGCTGGCTGCGCGCCCATTTCACGGCAGCCTCGGTATCGCCGACGACCTGCGCGTCCGGCACGCCGCCCTCGGCCCGCACCCGGGCCGCGACGTCGTCCGGAGTGCCCGGGCCGGAGCGCTCGTAGAGATTGGCGCAGATCGCGATATAGCCGTGATGCGCGAAGCGCCGCGTCGTCTCGATATAGAACTCGCTCCAGCCGGGCAGGTGGTGGACCAGCACCACCGCGGGAAAGGGGCCGGGCCCCTCGGGCTTGGCGACATAGGCGGTGACGGGAAAGCCGCCGTCGCCGGCGATGGTCACATTGGCGCAGCTCATGCCTCGGTAGAAAGACATCGCGGTCCTCCAGCAGTGTCCGGCCGGCGCAGGGAGCGCCGGCTTCAGGCCGTCTGCGCGATGAAGCGGGACGGCTTCAGATCCGCTCGCCCTCCAGCGCCCAGGCGCGGACCAGCGTGTTGGCGATGGCGATGTGCTGCGGGCAGGCGAGGCCATCGGGATGCCGGCCGTCGAGCATCTGCAGCACCTCATCGCGCGGGAACCAGCGGCCGGCCTCGAGCTCGGTCATGTCGAGCGTGATCTCGTCGCCCAGCGCCTCGGCGATGCAGCCGACCATGATCGAGGAGGGGAAGGGCCAGGGCTGCGAGGCGACGTAGCGGACCGTGCCGACCCTGAGGCCGGCTTCCTCCCAGCTCTCGCGGCGCACCGCGTCCTCCAGCGTCTCGCCCGGCTCGACGAAGCCCGCGATGCAGGAATACATGCCCGGCGCGAAGCGGGCCTGGCGTGCGAGCAGGCAGCTTTCGCCGCGCGTCACCAGCATGATCACCACCGGGTCGGTACGCGGGAAATGCAGCGCGCCGCAGGCCGTGCATTCGCGCCGCCAGCCCGAGGTTCCGGCGACGGTCTGGCCGCCGCACTGGGCGCAGAAGCGGTGCCGGGCATGCCAGTCGAGCACCGCCTTGGCCTCGCCGAGCGGGCCGACCTCGTCCTCCGGCACGAGCCGCTTGAGAGCGACCGAGCGCAGATCGGTGACGACCAGCTCGGGGCGCTCCTTCAGCGTCTCCGCCAGGGCGCGGTCGAGCAGGCGTCCGAAGCGCGGCGAGCCGTCCTCGGCCATGCCGAGGAAGATCTCCTCCTGCGCCGGACCGAGCATCTCGGTCTCGCCATGGCTGAACCAGACCGAGAGTTTCTCGCCGTCGACGCGGTTGAGGATCGGCGTCTCGCCGGCCACGGCGGCGATCAGCGTGTCGGAGCGGTGACGCAGCGCCGTCACCGCATCCGGCTTGTTGCGCAGATCCTCGCGCCGGTCGAGCCGGTTGATCGCGAAACCGGTCAGGGAAGAGCGTTCGCGGCGCAAGGGAACATCGTTCATGGGTCCGTCCTAGACCCGCGACACCCTGTCGCGCAAGCGCTCCTCAATCATGCCCGCGCCCGCGCAGAAGCTGGATGATCCCGGAGAAATCCGTGCCGCCTTCGCCCCAGGCATTGTGCAGTCCGAAGAGCTGCGCCGCCGCCGCCCCGAGCGGGGTCGAGGCGCCGGCGGCCTGGGCCGCTTCCTGCGACAGCTTGAGGTCCTTCAGCATCAGGGCCGAGGCGAAGCCGGGCTTGTACGCGTTGTTCGCCGGCGAGGTCGGCACCGGCCCCGGCACCGGGCAATAGGTGGTCAGCGACCAGCACTGGCCGGACGAGGTCGAGGCGACGTCGAACAGCGCCTGATGCGAGAGGCCGAGCTTCTCGGCCAGCACGAAGGCCTCGCAGACGCCGATCATCGAGATGCCGAGGATCATGTTGTTGCAGATCTTCGCAGCCTGCCCGTTGCCGGCGCCGCCGCAATGCACGATCTTGCGGCCCATTTTGGCGAGGATCGGCTCGCCCCGGTCGAACGCCTCGGCGCTGCCGCCGACCATGAAGGTCAGCGTCGCGCCCTTGGCGCCGCCGGTGCCGCCCGAGACCGGGGCGTCGAGCGAGGGGCAGCCGCGCTCGGCCGCTAGCGCATGCGCCTTGCGCGCGCTCTCGACGTCGATGGTCGAGGAATCGATCAGCAGCGTCCCCGGCTTCACCGCCGGCAGGATGTCGGCCCAGACCGAGAGTACGTGCTTTCCGGCCGGCAGCATGGTGACGACGACCTCGGCCTCGGCCACCGCCTCCTTCGCCGAGCCGGCGATGCCGACCCCCATTTCCGCGGCGGCATCCTTCGACGCCTGTACCAGATCGAAGGCCTTGACGCTGTGACCGGCCTTGGCGAGGTTCCCGGCCATCGGGCCGCCCATATTGCCGAGGCCGATGAAGGCGATGTTGGTCATTGGCGCGTTTCCTTCCATTCTGGTTGACGGAATACCTTTTACGGAATAGCTTTCCTAGGCATGATCCGATCCTTCGCGCAGCGCGATGCCGAGCTGCTTTTCAACGACAGGCCGATCCGGCGCTTCGCGGCGATCGAACGGATCATTCGCCGCAAGCTCTTGTTGCTTCACGCCGCTGCGAGGCTCGACGATCTGCGCATTCCGCCGGGCAACAGGTTGGAGGCTTTGCGCGGCGACAGGGCGGGGCAGCATTCGATCTGCATCAACGATCAGTGGCGGGTCTGTTTCATCTGGAAGGACGGGGAGGCGCATGATGTCGAAATCGTCGACTATCACTGACGCGGAGGCCCGGTCGGGCCTCACCGATCCGCCGCTCGCGCCGATCACACCCGGCGAGATCCTGCTCGAGGAGTTCATGAAGCCCCTCGGCGTCAGCCAGAACAGGCTCGCGCGGGACATCGACGCGCCCGTCAGCCGCGTCGCAGGCATCGTCAAGGGCGAGCGGGCGATCACGGCCGACACGGCGTTGCGCCTCGCCCGGTTCTTCGGCACGTCGCCGGAGATATGGATGACGCTGCAGAGCGATTACGATCTGCGCCTTGCGCGGCGGGCGTCAGGCGGGGACATCGAAAAGCGCGTGAGGCCGCTCGCCGCCGCATAGCTCAATTTCCCTTCGCGCGTCCCACCAGCCCGCGCGCGACGATCATCCGCATCACCTCGTTGGTGCCCTCCAGGATCTGGTGGACGCGCAGGTCGCGGACGATCTTCTCGATGCCGTAATCGGCGAGATAGCCGTAGCCGCCATGGATCTGCAGCGCCTCGTTGGCGACCGAAAAGCCGGTATCGGTGGCGACGCGCTTGGCCATGGCGCAGAGCCTGGTCGCGTCCGGCGCCTTGGCGTCGAGCGCCGCCGCAGCGCGCCACAGGAAGGTACGCGCGGCCTCCAGCTCGGTCGCCATGTCGGCGAGCTTGAACTGCAGGGCCTGGAAATCGGCGATGGCCGAGCCGAAGGCCTTGCGCTCCTTGGCATAGGCGAGCGCCTTGTCGAGCGCGGCCTGCGCCCCGCCGAGCGAGCAGGCGCCGATATTGAGCCGGCCGCCGTCGAGCCCGGCCATGGCGATCTTGAAGCCGATCCCTTCCGGCCCGAGGCGGTTCGCCACCGGCACGCGGCAATTCTCGAAGATCACCGCCCGCGTCGGCTGGGCGTTCCAGCCCATTTTCTTCTCGTTGGCGCCGAAGGAGAGGCCGGGCGTGTGCTTCTCGACCACGATGGTCGAGATGCCGGCCGGGCCGGGCTCGCCGGTGCGCGCCATCACGACATAGACATCGGAGATGCCGGCGCCGGAGATGAACTGCTTCTGCCCGTCGAGGACGTAGTGGTCGCCGTCCAGAACCGCCTTGGTCTTCAGCGCGGCGGCGTCCGAGCCGGCACCGGGCTCGGTCAGGCAGTAGCTCGCCAGATGCTCCATGGTGCAGAGCTGCGGCAGGAAGCGCCGGCGCTGCTCGTCCGAGCCGTAGCGGTCGATCATCCAGGCGCACATGTTATGGATCGAGATATAGGCCGCGACCGTCGGGCAGCCGGTCGAGAGCGCCTCGAAGATCAGGGCAGCGTCGAGCCGCGTCAGCCCGGAGCCGCCGACATCGTCCCTGATGTAGATGCCGCCCATGCCGAGCGCGGCGGCGGCGCGCATTTCCTCGACCGGGAAATGCTTCTCCTCGTCCCAGCGCGCGGCATGCGGGGCGAGCGTCTCCGCGGCGAAATCCTGCGCCATCTCGCGGATGGCGATCTGGTCTTCGGTGAGAGCGAAGGCGTTCAAGGCTGGCCCTCCTGATCAGTGAGATAGTCCCGCCGCGCCGTCGCGCGCAATCGCGACGAAAGGCCCGGCCCGTCGGATCGGGATGGCGAGCGGAAGGGAAACGCGCGGTCGGGCGTGGCGTCGCGGCTGCGTGGAGCCGGGAGGAGCGCTGCCGGCACCTCGCGATGCGCCGGCAGCAGGGATGGCAGGGAACGAGCCCCGGCAAGTAAGCCGAAGCGAGGATGCGGACCGGCGCAGCGCTCGCTTCATGGCCTCCTCCGATGGCGCCTCAGCTCATCGTCGGGATGACGAAGCTGGCGCCGTCCTTGATGCCGCTCGGCCAGCGCGCCGTCACCGTCTTGGTCTTGGTGTAGAAGCGGATCGAATCCGGCCCGTGCTGGTTGAGGTCGCCGAACGAGGAGCGCTTCCAGCCGCCGAAGGTGTAATAGGCCAGCGGCACCGGAATCGGCAGGTTGATGCCGACCATGCCGACCTGGACCTTCGAGGCGAAGTCGCGCGCCGCATCGCCGTCGCGGGTGAAGATCGCGGTGCCGTTGCCGTATTCGTGGTCGTTGGTGAGCTTCAGCGCCTCTTCATAGGTGTCGGCGCGCAGCACCGAGAGCACCGGCCCGAAGATCTCCTCCTTATAGATGCGCATGTCCTTGGTGACGTGGTCGAACAGGCAGCCGCCGACATAGAAGCCGTTCTCGTAGCCCTGCATCTTGAAGTCGCGGCCGTCGACCAGGAGCTTGGCGCCTTCCTGGACGCCGATGTCGACATAGGACTTGATCTTCTCCATCGCCGCCTTGGTCACGACCGGGCCGTAATCGGCGCTGAGGTCGGTCGACGGGCCGATCTTCAGGCCCTCGACCCGCGGGATCAGCCGCTTGACCAGCTCGTCGGCGGTGGCCTTGCCGACCGGGACCGCGACCGAGATCGCCATGCAGCGCTCGCCGGCCGAGCCGTAGCCGGCGCCGATCAGCGCGTCGACCGTCTGGTCCATGTCGGCGTCGGGCATGATGATCATATGGTTCTTGGCGCCGCCGAAGCACTGCACGCGCTTACCCGCCGCGCAGCCGCGGCTGTAGATGTACTCCGCGATCGGGGTCGAGCCGACGAAGCCGACCGCCTTGATCTCGGGATGGTCGAGGATGGCGTCGACCGCCTCCTTGTCGCCGTTGACGACGTTGAGGATGCCGGGAGGCCCGCCGGCCTCGATGAAGAGCTCGGCGAGGCGCATCGGCACGCCGGGGTCGCGCTCGGACGGCTTCAGGATGAAGGCGTTGCCGCAGGCGATGGCGGGGCCGAGCTTCCAGAGCGGGATCATCGCCGGGAAGTTGAACGGGGTGATGCCGGCGACGACGCCGAGCGGCTGGCGCATCGAATAGATGTCGATGCCGGGGCCGGCGCCGTCGGTGAACTCGCCCTTCATCAGGCCCGGCACGCCGAGCGAATACTCGATCACCTCGACGCCGCGCTGGATGTCGCCCTTGGCGTCGGGGATGGTCTTGCCGTGCTCGCGGGCGAGGAGGTCGGCGAGCTCGTCGTTGTTCTGCGCGATCAGGTCGAGGAACTTCATCAGCACGCGGGCGCGGCGCTGCGGGTTGACGGCCGCCCATTTCGGCTGGGCCTCGGCGGCGTCCTTCACGGCGGCGTCGAGCTCGGCGGCGGTGGCGAGGGCCACCTTGCCGATCACCGTGCCGTCCATCGGCTGGTAGATGTCGGCCGTGCGGCCAGAGGTGCCGGCGACGTTCTTGCCGCCGATGAAATGTCCGACCTGACGCATGGGCGCCCTCCCTACGAATTGCTGTTGTGGCGATCCTGCCGTTTCCCTACCATTCACGTTTGCGCACGGCTATAGCGAGAGTGGTACGCCAGCCGTGCAAAAAAACAAATATGAGGAGGGAGGCTTGGAGCGCTTCGACTGGGACGATCTCCGTTTCTTTCTGGCGGTGGCGCGCTCCGGGCGCCTGACCGCGGCGGCGCGGCGCCTCGGCGCCGACCATGCCACGGTCTCGCGCCGCGTCACCTCGCTGGAGGAGGCCCTGAAGGCGAAGCTGTTCGAGCGCCGCCCGCAGGGCTACACCCTGACCGCCCATGGCGAGCGCCTGCTCGCCAAGGCCGAGAGCATGGAAACCGAGGCGCTCGCGATCCAGAGCGACATCGGCGGCGCCGACATGGCGCTGTCGGGCACGGTCAGGATCGGCGCGCCGGACGGCTTCGGCACCGCCTTCCTGGCGCCCCGGCTGGCGCTGTTCGCGAAGTCCTATCCGGGGCTGGAGATCCAGCTCATCGCCATGCCGCGCCTGCTCTCGCTGTCGAAGCGCGAGGCCGATGTCGCGATCACGCTCGCCCCGCCGAAGGAGGGCAAGGTGGTGGCGCGCAAGCTCGCCGACTACCGCCTCGGCCTCTACGCCTCGCGCGACTACCTCGCGCAGATGCCGCCGGTGACGAAGCCCGACGACCTCTTCGCGCATCGCATCATCGGCTATATCGACGACCTGATCTTCTCGCCGGAGCTGGACTATCTCGACGAGGTCGCCAAGGGCCTGCGCGCCCATGTGCAGAGCTCCAGCGTCATCGCGCAGATGAACGCCGTGGTCGCCGGCGCCGGGATCGGCGTGATCCATCATTTCATGGCCGAGGGGGACGCCCGGCTCGTGCCCGTCCTGCCCGAGGCGGTGCAGATCACCCGCTCCTTCTGGCTGCTCGTCCATGCCGATCTGAAGGACGTCGCGCGGGTGCGCGCCATCGTCGATTTCATCGTCCGCGAGGCCAAGGGATCGCGCGCGCTGCTGATGGGCGAGCCGAAGCCGGAGCTGCGCGCCGCGGCGGAATAGTCGGGCGTCGGGGGATGGCGGGCCGCGTCAGGCTTCCTGGCCGGCGGCGCAGACCCGGTTGCGGCCTTCCTGCTTGGCCGTATAGAGCGCCCGGTCGGCCCTGCCGAGGCTGGCGTCGAGGCTTTCGGAGACGCCGATCTCGGCCACGCCGATCGAGACGGTGAGCGACAGCTCGGCGCCCCCGAGCAGCAGGGGCTCGCGCGCGATCTCCGCGCGGATGCCTTCGGCGAGCCGGCAGGCGGTGGCGAGGTCGGCGCCGGCGAACAGGATCGCGAACTCCTCGCCGCCGACTCTGGCCAGCAGGCGGGTTTCGTGCTCCGCGAGCCGGCTGAGGTTGCCGGCGACCGAGCTGAGCACCTTGTCCCCGCCGTCATGGCCGTAGCGGTCGTTGAGCTGCTTGAAATGGTCGATGTCGAGCAGCGCGATCGAGACCGGGAAGCCGGCCTTCTGGGCGGTCCCGATCAGTGGCGGTCCCTGCTCGAAGAAATGGCGGCGGTTGAACAGGCCGGTCAGGTAGTCGCGGGCGGCGAGCTCCTGGAGCTGCTTGAGCTGGGTCAGCGTCTCGACATTCGAGGCGATGCGGCATTGCAGCTCCTCGAGCACGAAGGGCCGCGAGACGAAGTCGTGCGCCCCCGCCTTGAGGAAGCCGGCGGAGGTCTTCCGGTCGGTCGAGGAGGAGATGCCGATCAGGCGCACCTTCGGATGGCGTCGGCGGATGCTGCGGGCGAGCTCGAAGCCGTCCATGTCGGGCATGTAATAGTCGCTGACGACGAGCTGGAGGTCGGGATTGGCGTCGAGCAGGGCGAGCGCCTCGGCGCCGGAGCTGGCCTCGACCACGACATATTGCTGGATCGCCAGCATGCGGGCGAGCACCTTGCGGGTGGTGCGGGTGTCGTCGACGACCAGGATGCGGGTGTGGCGGTTGTCGAGGGCGCGCTTGACCGTGCCGACCAGGTTGCCGAGCGCGAATTCGCTGTCCTTGAGGACGTAGTCGATGACCTCGCGCTCCATGATCCGGCCGCGCGTGGCGAGGTCGAAGGTCGCGGTGAAGACCACCGTCGGGATGCCGTGGGCCACCGTCCAGTCGAGGGCTTCCCCGCGCGGCGCGTCGGGCAGGTTGAGGTCGACCACCGCGATCGCATAGGCCCCCGGCGCGGCGACAATCAGCTCGCTCAGATCCTTCAGCGAGGCGCAGGTGGTGACGGGCAGCCCGGTTTCCGCTTCGAGGAACTGACGCAGGGCCAGGGCAAATGTCCGCGAGTCCTCGATCACGAGGATGCCGCGCGCGTCCTTGCGGAGCCCGTCATGTCCAAGAGCCGTGGTCAAAGCATTCATGCTCCATCTACGGCGGCGCCAAGCTTAATTTTCCGTCACGATTTTCCGGCCGGCGCCGCGATCCCGCCGGCCTAGAGCATCGGCCCGAAAAGGGGAACGCGGTTTTCGGGGAAGGCCGATGCGGAATCGAAGAACCGGGGCCGCGGTGCCGGCAGGGCCGCGGGCCGCCGCGGCGTTCTCCGCCGGCCGGAGCCGGCCTACACCCTCACCTTGACATAGGTTCCCGGCGCATCCGCCAGGGGGGCGATCCTGCCGCCGCCCGGCTCCCGTGCCGCGACCTTCTTCGGCGCCTGTGCCGCGAGCCAGGCGAACCAGTGCGGCCACCACGAGCCCGGATGCTCCTGCGCCGCGGCCATCCAGTCGTCATAGGAGCCCTTCGCCGGCCCCCCGGTCCAGTACTGGTACTTCACCTTGGCCGGCGGGTTGACCACGCCGGCGATATGGCCCGAGCCCGCCACCACGTGCTCGACCGGGCCGCCGAAGCATTGCGAGCCGATGAAGACGGAAGGGGCGGGGGCGATATGGTCCTCGCGGGTGGCGAGGTTGTAGACCGGGATCTTCACCGCCTTGAGGTCGAGCCGCTTGCCGGCGATCTGCATCTCGCCTTTCGAGAGCTTGTTGTCGAGGTAGCAGTTGCGCAGGTAGAAGGAGTGGTTCGCGGCCGGCATCCGCGTCGAATCCGAATTCCAGTAGAGCAGGTCGAAGGGCGCCGGGGCCTTGCCCTTGAGGTAGTTGTTGACGGCGTAGGACCAGATCAGGTCGTTCGGCCTCAGCATGTTGAAGGCGCCGGACATCCGCGAGCCGTCGAGATAGCCGGTGCGGGCCATCTGCTCCTCGATCGCGCGGATCTGCTCCTCGTCGACGAAGACGGAAAGCTCGCCTGCCCGGGAGAAGTCGACCTGCGTGGTGAAGAAGGTCGCGCTCTCGATCCGCTTGTCGCCGATCGCCGCCATATAGGCCAGCGTCACGCCGAGCAGCGTGCCGCCGACGCAATAGCCGATGGCCGAGACCTTCTTCTCGCCGGTGGCCTCTTCGATGACGTCGAGCGCGGCGAAGACGCCCTCGCGCATATAGCTCTCGAAATCCTTGCCGGCATGGCGGGCGTCCGGATTGACCCAGGAGATGCAGAAGACGGTGAGCCCCTGCTCGACGCACCAGCGGATGAAGCTCTTCTCCGGGTTGAGGTCGAGGATGTAGAACTTGTTGATCCAGGGCGGCACGATCAGCAGCGGCCGCTTCAGCACCTGCGGCGTCGCCGGCGCGTACTGGATCAGCTCCATGATGTCGTTGCGGAAGATCACCTTGCCCGGCGTCGTGGCGATGTTGACGCCGACCTCGAAGGAGCGCGCATCCGACTGGCGGATCTTGAGCTCGCCGCCGCCGGCCTCGACGTCCTCGGCGAACATCTTCATGCCGCGCACCAGGTTCTCACCGTTCTGCTGCAGGGTCTCGCGCAGCAGTTCCGGATTGGTCGCGATGAAGTTGGTCGGCGAGAGGGCGCTGGCGATCTGCTTGATGTAGAAGCGCGCCTTCTCGCGGGTATGCGGGTCGAGGTCGTCGGCCTTGTCGACCATGGTCTCGGCCCAGCGCGAGCCGATCAGATAGGCCTGCTTGATGAAGTCGAAGGTCGGATGCTCGGTCCAGTCCGGGTCCCTGAAGCGGGAATCGCGCTTGTCCGGCTCGGCGACCGGCGCGACCTCCTCGCCGCCGGCCCGCTTCAGCGAGGCGCTCCACAGGTTGAGGAAGTCGCCGGTGAGCGAGGCCTGGGCCTCGATGATCTTCGCCGGATCGCTGACCCAGCGCTCGGCCACGCGTCCCAGCGTCCTGACCATGTCGCTGGCCTCGTCGGCCTGGCCGGTCTTGGCCTCGCCGCGCTCGATCGGCTTCAGATAGGCGGCGGTGACCTTGCCGTATTCCTCGAAGAGCCGGCCCATGTTCTGGGCGAACTGGTCGAAGTCCGGGGTCGAAGCGGCGGACGCCCCGGCGGCCTCTTTCGATCGGTCGTCTCCCTGCCGGCCCATGAATCGGATCCCCCTTTGCGACGAGGCTAGCGCATCGCTTCCTATTTTGGTCCTATTAAGGACGCAGCGACTGTGCTTTACCAAGAAAATTCGTCGACCCGCCGGAAGTCCTGATGCCGATCGATTCCCTCGTGAAAAAGCCGCTTCTCCTGTCGGCGATGCTGTTGGCCGGCGTCGCCCTGGCGGGCTGCGCGGCGGACGGTCCGGTCAAGGGCACGGCCGAGGCCATCGGCATGGCGACGACGCCGCAGGAAGCGAAGGCCTTCGTCCGCGCCACCCGCCCTTCCGAGATGGAGTACATCCCGGTGGGAACGACGATTCCGGTGGCGCAGCTCTGCCCCGGCCCGAACCCACCGCCGGCCTATACGCCGAGCGGCCAGTCGGCCCATTTCGCCGCCCCCAAGCCGCTCGTCGACCCGAGCGCTCCCTGCAAGCCGCGCGCCGACTTCAAGGGCATCCAGACGCGCCTCGAGGCCCAGCAGAAGACCAACGAGGCGGCCGGCGAGACGGCCAAGGCGCTCGGCGCCGCGACCACCCCGCCCAAGCCGGCGCAGATTCCGCCGGCGAACTGAGGCACCGCCTTCGGCTCAGGCCATGATCGCCGGCGCCCGGCCGAGCCGTGCCGGCAGCGCGTCGCTGAACAGGGCGATCGGTTGCGCCGCTTCCAGACGCTCGGCCGGCATGCCCTCAGCCTGTTGCGGCCCGAGTTCCGCGGGCACCTCGACGGCCTCCATGGCGGGCTTACCCTTCCTCGGCGGCGCGGCAGGCCCGGCGCTCGCGGGGCTGCTCTGGGTCCGGGGCGGCTGGGGCGCGGTCTGCGCCACGGGCGCGCTGGCGGCGGCGATGCTGGTTTTCGACGGCCGCAGGGGCGCAAGCGGATCCCGCGTGGCGGCAGTTCGACATGATTTCATCGATTCTTGCGTTTTTATCTCTGTCCTGGCGAAAGATGCGGTGCTAAGCACCTTCGGCGCAAGGAAGTGACCGCGCGAAAACACGCCGCTGCCCTCGCG
Organism: Hyphomicrobiales bacterium; assembly: GCA_900466745.1. Lineage (GTDB taxonomy): Bacteria > Pseudomonadota > Alphaproteobacteria > Rhizobiales > Beijerinckiaceae > Allobosea > Allobosea minatitlanensis. Next base: position 74,484 of record UBNE01000025.1, read on the forward strand.
GCCCTGGGACCTGTTCGAGATGACCGATTTTCACCGCATCAAGCGCCTGCCGCCCTACGTTTTCGAACAGGTCAACAAGATCAAGGCCGCCGAGCGCGCCAAGGGCGTCGACATCATCGACCTCGGCATGGGCAATCCCGACCTGCCGGCGCCGAAGCATGTCATCGAGAAGCTGGTCGAGACCGCCGGCAAGCCGCGCACCGACCGCTATTCCGCCTCGAAGGGCATCGTCGGCTTGCGCCGCGCCCAGGCGCATTATTACGAGCGCCGCTTCGGCGTGAAGCTCAACCCGGAGACCCAGGTCGTCGCGACGCTGGGCTCGAAGGAGGGCTTCGCCAACATGGCGCAGGCCATCACCGGCCCCGGCGACGTCGTGCTCGTGCCCAATCCGAGCTATCCGATCCACGCCTTCGGCTTCCTGATGGCGGGCGGGGTGATCCGCTCGGTTCCGGCCGAGCCGACGCCGGCGATGTTTCCGGCGCTGGAGCGGGCGGTGATGCATTCGGTGCCGAAGCCGATCGCACTCGTCACCTGCTATCCGGCGAACCCGACCGCCTATGTCGCCTCGCTCGACTTCTACCGCGACCTCGTCGCCTTCGCGAAGAAGCACGAGCTGATCCTGCTCTCCGATCTCGCCTATGCCGAGGTCTATTTCGACGAGACCAATCCGCCGCCCTCGATGCTGCAGGTGCCGGGCGCGATCGACGTCGCGGTCGAGTTCACCTCGATGTCCAAGACCTTCTCGATGGCGGGCTGGCGCATGGGCTTCGCCGTCGGCAACGAGCGGCTGCTCGCGGCGCTGGCGCGGGTGAAGTCCTATCTCGACTACGGCGCCTACACGCCGATCCAGGTCGCGGCGGCGGCGGCGCTGAACGGCCCGGAGGACTGCATCCGCGAGATGCGCGAGACCTATCGCAGGCGCCGCGACGCGCTGGTCGAGAGCTTCGGCAAGGCCGGCTGGGCCTTCCCGGCGCCGGAGGCCTCGATGTTCGCCTGGGTGCCGATCCCGGAGAAGTTCCGCCATCTCGGCTCGCTGGAGTTCTCCAAGCTGCTGATCGAGAAGGCCGAGGTCGCGGTCGCGCCGGGCATCGGCTTCGGCGAGCATGGCGACGACTATGTCCGCATCGCCATCGTCGAGAATGAGCAGCGCATCCGCCAGGCGGCGCGCAATATCGGCCGCTTCCTCAAGAGCGCCGACGCGACCCTGCACAACGTCATCCGCATGCCCAGGGCGGGGTAGGGGCCGCTGCCGGCCGCCCGGAAGCGGCGGGTCGTCCCGGGCGAAGCGCGGCGCAGACCCGGGCTCCCTGCCTGAACCTCTTCCGGAAAGGCTCCGGCATGGAGCCCGGATCGGCGCGGCCTCGCCGCTGGCCCGGGGTGACGGCATCGCATTGTCGAGGCCGTGACACCCTGGGCTCTGGACCCGCCGCCGAAAACATGGGAACCGGAGCGCTGCGGAGAAGGAGATTCCGCATCCTGTCCGGGGTTAGCTTCATGCAACGAAAAGGCCGCCTGCTCGGCATCGGCTTCGCCGCTTTCGCGCTGATCTGCCTGGTGGCGACCTACGATTATTCGCGGGGCCGCATCACCGACACCCGGTCCGAACTCGTCCGGGACGTCCTCGCCTCGTCGGGCAACGCCCGCGAATGCGCCCGCGACGTGACCGACGTCGTCTCGCGCCATATCCCCCTCGGCACCGAGCGGGCGGAGGCCGAGCGCATCCTCGCCGCCGCGACCATCGACCCGCCGAAGCCGTGGTTCTGGACGCCCGATGTCGAGAACAGCACGGCTTCGGAGGGCCAGACGCTCGAGGCGATGCACACCATCAAGGCCACGGCCTTCGTCAGCAACCTGCTGCGGGTCTACCTCTCCTTCGAGGACGGCAAGGTGAAGCGCGTCGCGGCCGAGGTGATCTGCCATTTCGGCTGAGGCTTCCGGCGGCACGCCTGCGGCCGGCCTTGCGGCGGCCCGCAGCCGGTGACGCTGCGGCTGGGGCAGGCGCTGTCGTCGTCCTGCAGCGCGGGCCGCCGGCCGCGCATGGCGACGCCGCGATTTCCTGCGTCTCGCGGCGCTGCTCTCCGTTGACTCGCATCGCGCCTCATGCGACCCCGCGCCGATGAGCAGCGCGATCTTTTCACCTCATTCCCAGCCCCTGCGCGTCGGCGTTGCCGGCCTCGGCACGGTCGGCGCCTCCGTGCTGCGCATCCTGCGGCGGCAGGAGAACGCGCTCGCCGCCCGCTGCGGCCGGGCGATCCGCGTGGTCGCCATCTCCGCCCGCGACCGCAAGCGCGACCGCGGCGTCGATCTCGGCGGGCTCGCCTGGTTCGACGATCCGGTGGCGCTGGCGAAATCCGACGAGGTCGACTGCCTGGTCGAGCTGATGGGCGGCTCGGACGGACCTGCGAAAGCGACGGTCGAGGCCGCGCTCGGCGCCGGCAAGCCTGTCGTGACCGCCAACAAGGCGCTGCTCGCCGCCCATGGCGTCGCGCTGGCGGAGCTGGCCGAGAGCAAGGGCGTGGCGCTCGCCTTCGAGGCCTCCTCGGCCGGCGGCATCCCCGTGGTGAAAACGCTGCGCGAGGCGCTGGCGGGCAACACGATCAGCCGCATTTCCGGCATCCTCAACGGCACCTGCAACTACATCCTCTCGCGGATGGAGGAGGAGGGGCTGACCTTCGAGGCCTGCCTGAAGGACGCGCAGCGCCTCGGCTATGCCGAGGCCGACCCGACCTTCGACGTCGAGGGCTTTGACACCGCCCACAAGCTCGCCATCCTGACCAGCCTCGCCTTCGGTACGAGGATCGACGCAGAAGCGATTCATGTCGAAGGCATTTCGGCGATCACGCCGCTCGATCTGAGGATGGCCGACGAGCTCGGCTACCGCATCAAGCTGCTCGGCGTCGCCGAGCGCACCAAGACCGGGATCGAGCAGCGCGTCCACCCGACCATGGTGCCGAAATCCTCCGCCATCGCGCAGGTGATGGGCGTCCTCAACGCCGTCTCGATCGACGCCGACGCGGTGCGCGAGGTCACGCTGGTCGGCCCGGGCGCCGGCGGCGATCCGACCGCCTCGGCCGTCGTCGCCGACATCGCCGATGTCGCGCGCGGCACGGCGGGCCTGCCCTTCGGCCTGCCGGTGGCGCGGCTGGAGAAGGCGAGCCGCGCCGCGATGCAGCGCCATGAGGGCGGCTACTATGTCCGCCTCGCCGTGGCCGACCGCCCCGGCGCCGCCGCCTCGATCGCGACCCGCATGGCCGAGGCCGACATCTCGCTGGAGAGCATCGTCCAGCGCCGCTCGCCGGAAGCCGCCAATCGTGACCCCGGCGGCCGCTCCGGCGCGCCCGTTCCGGTCGTGCTCATCACCTATGCCACCAGCGAGGCCGCCATCCGCGCGGCGCTGAAAAAGGTCTCCGCCGACGGCCATGTCGCGGAACCGCCGCAAGTTATTCGCATAGAGCGGGAATAGGCCGCCAGGTCGATTCCATTCGCCGCATTGCAAGGGGAAACCATTTCATGTCCGTCGATCTCCGCATCTCCCCCGATCAGATCATCGAGCGCTACCTCTCCATGGAGCTGGTGCGCGTCACCGAGCGCGCCGCCGTCTCCGCCGCGCGCTGGCGCGGTCACGGCAACGAGAAGGCCGCCGATCAGGCCGCCGTCGACGCCATGCGCCGCGAACTGAACCGCCTGCCGATCGACGGCGAGATCGTCATCGGCGAGGGCGAGCGCGACGAGGCGCCGATGCTCTTCATCGGCGAGAAGGTCGGCAACAAGCAGGGCCCGAAGGTGCATATCGCGGTCGACCCGCTCGAGGGCACCACGCTCTGCGCCAAGGACATGCCGGGCTCGATCGCGGTGATGGCGATGGCCGGCGCCGGCAGCCTGCTCTATGCCCCCGACGTCTATATGGACAAGATCGCGATCGGCCCCGGCTATCCGCAGGGTGTCATCGACCTCGACGCCTCGCCGGCCGACAACATCGCCGCGCTGGCCAAGGCCAAGGGCGTGAAGCCGCGCGAGATCTCGACCCTGATCATGGACCGCCCCCGCCACGCTAAGCTGATCGAGGAGGTCCGCAAGACCGGCTGCTCGATCCGGTTGATCACCGATGGCGACGTCGCCGGCGTGATCTTCTGCACCCAGCCCGAGAAGACCGGCATCGACCTCTATCTCGGCATCGGCGGCGCGCCGGAAGGCGTGCTCGCGGCGGCGGCCTTGCGCTGCGTCGGCGGCCAGATGCAGGGCCGGCTCATCCTCGACACCGAGGAGAAGCGCCAGCGCGCCCATGGCATGGGCGTCACTGACCCGAACCACAAATACGACATGTCGGAAATGGCCTCGGGCGACGTCATCGTCTGCGCCACCGGCGTCACCGATGGCGGCCTGCTCTCGGGCGTGCGCTTCGGCCAGGATGTCATCGAGACGGAGACGATCGTCTATCGCTCGATCACCGGCACGGTCCGCCGCATCTATGGCGAGCACCGCGAATTCTCGAAGTTCCAGCTCGACTGAGCCGGGGCGGCGCCCTCGGCACAGGGCGTCATTCCCGCGTGAAAGCGTGGCTTCGATCCGAAAATCTCTTTCAGGAGAGGCCCGGATTCGCACGCACCCCCGCCGTCATTCCGGGCTCGACGCTGCGCGATGTCCCGGAATGACGGCGGGTGTGCGTGAAAACTGGCAGGCTTCAAAGCAGGGCGGTCTCCAAAGCCCCGTGACAAGGTGGCGCTGCCCGTCCGCGGCGGTTGACGGGCCCGGCGCGGTGCGCGACCCCGGTGGACGATGGATTCGCAGGCTCACCGCTTCTTTCTCGGCGTTTCGCGCTCGGTGCTCGGCCGTCCCTGGCGCGACCGCCTCGACATGGCCGGCCTCGGCCGGGCCGAGGCGCTGAGTCAGCAGCAGGGCCTGCCCGACATCCTCGCCCGCCTGCTCGCCGCCCGCGACGTCGCGCCGGGCGAGGCGCTGCGCTTCCTCGAGCCGAAGCTGCGCGACCTCCTGCCCGATCCCATCGTGCTCACCGACATGGCCGCCGCCGCGGCTCGGCTGGCGCGGGCCGGCGCGGCCGGGGAGCAGGTTGCGATCTTCGGCGACTACGATGTCGACGGCGCCTGCTCGGCGGCGCTGCTCGCCGGCTTCCTGCAGCAGGCCGGCGCTCGCCCGCGCATCCATATCCCCGACCGGCTGATCGAGGGCTACGGCCCCAACAGCGAGGCGATCCGCATGCTGGCGGGCGAGGGCGCGACGCTGCTGGTCACGGTCGATTGCGGCACCACCAGCGAGGAGCCGCTGGCCGAGGCGCGCCGGCTCGGCCTCGACGTCGTCGTGCTCGACCATCACCAGGCGCCCGAGCGGCTGCCGGCGGTCGAGGCGCTGGTCAATCCCAACCGCCAGGACGACCTCTCCGGCCTCGGCCATCTCTGCGCGGCCGGCGTGGTCTTCCTCGCTTTGGTCGCGACCAGCCGGGAGTTGCGCCGGCAGGGCGTCTGGGCCGGGCGCGGCGGCGAGCCCGACCTGCTGGCGGCGCTCGATCTCGTCGCGCTGGCGACGGTGGCCGACGTCGTGCCGCTGCGCGGGCTCAACCGCGCCTTCGTCCGGCAGGGCATCGCCATGATGCGCGCCCGCATCCGGCCCGGCCTGACCGCGCTGATGGATGTCGCCGGGCTCGACGGCCCGGTCCAGCCCTGGCATCTCGGCTTCCTGCTCGGCCCGCGCATCAATGCCGGCGGGCGCATCGGCGACGCCGGCCTCGGTGCCCGCCTGCTGCTCACCGCCGACGAGGTCGAGGCGCGCGCCATCGCCGGCGAGCTCAACCGCCTCAACCAGGAGCGGCAGGAGATCGAGCGCCTTGCGGTGCTGGAGGCGGTTTCGCAGGCCGAGCATGAGTTCGACAGGGCCGGCGGCGACCTGCCGGTGCTGCTCGCGGCCAGCGCCGACTGGCATCCCGGCATCGTCGGGCTGGTGGCGGCGCGGCTGAAGGAGCGCTTCCGCCGCCCGGCCTTCGCCCTGGCGCTGAACGGGGAAGGCGGCGCGACCGGCTCCGGCCGTTCGGTCGCGGGCGTCGATCTCGGCCGGGCCGTGCGCGCGGCGGTGGAGGCGGGCATGGCGGTCAAGGGCGGCGGCCATGCCATGGCGGCCGGCGTCACGCTGGCGCAGGGGCAGGCGAACGCCTTCCACGCCTTCCTGAACGCGCATCTCGCCGGCGAGGTCGCGGGCGCGAGCGAGGCAGAGGCGCTGCTCGTCGACGCCGCCCTGAGCGCCGGCGGCGCCAGTCCGCGCCTGATCGCCGAGATCGAGAAGGCGGGTCCCTTCGGTTCGGGCAGCCCGGAGCCGGTCTTCGTCTTCCCGGCGCATCGGCTGACGGATGCGATCCCGATCGGCAGCGGCGGCCATGTCCGCATCAAGCTGCGCAGCGGCGACGGCGCCAGCATCGGCGGGGTCGCCTTCCGCGCGGCGCAGGAGCCGCTCGGCCAGGCGCTGCTGGCGGCGCGCGGCGAGACGGTGCACCTCGCCGCGACGCTGAGCCTCAACCGCTGGGGCGGCAACGAGACGGCGGAACTGCGCCTTCTCGATCTCGCCCGGCCGGTTTGAGCCCGTTCGGGGTGCGTGCCCGAATTTTCCGGGCCGGCTCACAATTCTTGTGAACGGGAGCTTGCGGAGCGGCACTCCCCCCACTATACCTCGCCCCGCTTCGCGACGCGGCCCTGGCCGCAGAGAGCAAGCGGTCTTCGTCTATCGGTTAGGACACCAGCCTTTCACGCTGGGAAGACGGGTTCGATTCCCGTAGACCGCGCCAAGCTATTGATTTTACTACATAATTTCTCATTTAGGACTACTTGAAACCGGCGTTAGGACCGGTTTTTAGGACCGTTTTCGAACGCTCCGAATCCGGCCGGAAAGCACGGTTTTTGGGAGCGTGCCGTTCGAGGTCAGCGCGACGATGTTGTCCTGGTCGATGACATGGTCCTCGGTATGATCGACGAGGGGTGAGCGCGGGCCGCGCACACCCGCTCGCATCGGATGACCAGCCGGGCAGCTTCGGCCGCTACGCGACCTCGGCCCGCTCGCTCACCCGCCGATCTCTTCGAGCCCGGCATGATGGGCGTCGGGGGATCGGGGGATCGGGGGTGACCCCGGCCAACATTTGCGGCGGGGTGGTAGGCACCAACAGAACTCTCTCTAAAATATCTCCCGAAATACCCGAAAGCCCTTATTTTACAGGGGTTTTCGCGGCGGGAGATGGTCCCAGGCATCCCCCGCCGCCGCCTTCGATCCCCCGGCGAGATCAGGCCGGACACTTCCGGGCGATCTCGTCCATCCTGATGAGCGCTTCCGGCCGCTTCGTCGGGGATGTCAGCATCGTGGTTTCGGGCAGCGTCTCCACGATCGTCATGACCGGAA
>UBNE01000024.1 GCA_900466745.1 Hyphomicrobiales bacterium
GGCCGGGCCAACGGGTTCCGGGAGCCGGGCGGCGGGCAGCGCCTCCGGCGCCGGGGGCGGGAGCTCGGCAACGATCGGTGGAGGCTCCGGCTCCGGCTTCGCGCCCCATGGCGTCCAGCTTCCGAGCCGGGCGAAGGCTTCCGCCGTCGGCCGCGTCAGGCTTTCGGCCGTCGGCAGCCGCTGCATGCAGCCGCAGAGCGCCAGTCCCGTCAGGATCACGGCCAGATGGTTCGAAATCGACAGCATGATCGCCCTGTCCTGCTGTTACCGACTCCCCCGTTCCGACTATCCGCCGGAACCGCAGGCGCGGTCAAATGCCGGCGCCGTCGCGGCCGNNGCCGGGGCGGGCCTGCCCGGTCAAGCCGCCTTCTTGCGCTCGGCGATGCGGGCGAGATCGGTCAATAGCCGGCGCGTCGCCTTCAGCCGCTGCTCGACGGTGGCGAAATCGTCGATGAAGACCACGCGCATGTCGGGGCGCACCTTGGCCAGCGTGCCCTGCCTGGCGACGAAGCTCACCAGCCCCTCGGGATTGGCGAACTCGTTGCCGCGGAAGGCGACGATGATGCCCTTCGGCCCGGCCTCGACCTTCTCGACATTGGCGCGCTTGCACAACGCCTTGATCGCGACGATCTCCAGAAGCTGGTCGACCTCCTCCGGCAGCGGGCCGAAGCGGTCGACCAATTCGGCGCCGAAGGATTGCAATTCGGCGTCGTCGTCCATGGTCGAGAGGCGCTTGTAGAGCGTCAGCCTCAGCGTCAGGTCGGCGACGTAATGCTCCGGGATCATCACCGGCGCGCCGACCTGGATCGCCGGCGACCATTGCGTCTCGGTCTCGAACTCGATGCCGGCCTTGAGCGCCGCCACCGCCTCCTCCAGCATCTGCTGGTAGAGCTCGTAGCCGACCTCCTTGATATGGCCGGACTGCTCGTCGCCGAGCAGGTTGCCGGCGCCGCGGATGTCGAGATCGTGGCTGGCGAGCTGGAAGCCGGCGCCGAGCGTGTCGAGCGATTGCAGGACCTTCAGCCGCTTGTCGGCCTGCTCGGTCAGCTTGCGGTTGGCGGGCACGGTGAAGAGCGCATAGGCGCGCGTCTTCGAGCGGCCGACCCGGCCGCGGAGCTGGTAGAGCTGGGCGAGGCCGAACATGTCGGCCCGATGCACGATCAGCGTGTTGGCGGTCGGGATGTCGAGACCCGACTCGACGATCGTGGTCGAGAGGAGGATGTCGTACTGGCCGTCATAGAAGGCGGTCATCACGTCTTCCAGCGTGCCGGCCGCCATCTGGCCATGGGCGATGCCGACCTTGCATTCCGGCACCTGCTTGTCGAGGAAGTCCTTGACCTCGGCGATGTCCTCGATGCGCGGCACGACATAGAACGACCGCCCTCCGCGATATCTTTCACGCAGAAGGGCTTCGCGAACGATCAGCGGGTCGAAGGGCGTGACGAAGGTACGCACCGCGAGCCGATCGACCGGCGGCGTCGCGATGATCGAGAGCTCGCGCACCCCGGTCATGGCGAGCTGGAGGGTGCGCGGGATCGGCGTCGCCGAGAGCGTCAGCATATGCACCTCGGCGCGCAATTCCTTCAGCTTCTCCTTATGGGCGACGCCGAAATGCTGCTCCTCATCGACGATGACGAGGCCGAGATCCTTGAAGTCGACGCCCTTGCCGAGCAGCGCATGCGTGCCGACGACGATGTCCATCGTGCCGTCCTTCGCGCCCTGCTTCACCGCCTTGAGATCGGCCGAGCCGACGAAGCGCGAGGCCTGCCCGACCCTGACCGGCAAGCCGGCGAAACGATCCGCGAAATTGCGGTAATGCTGGCGGGCGAGCAGCGTCGTCGGCACCACGACCGCGACCTGCTTGCCGTTGAGCGCCGCGGCGAAGGCGGCGCGCAGCGCGACCTCGGTCTTGCCGAAGCCGACATCGCCGCAGACGAGCCGGTCCATCGGCCGCCCGGCGGCGAGATCGTCCAGCACGGCATCGATGGTGTTCTGCTGGTCCTCGGTCTCCTCATAGGGGAAGCGGGCGCAGAACTCGTCATAGACGCCGGCCGGCGGCACGAGGCGCGGCGCGTCCTTGAGCGCGCGGGCGGCCGCGACCTGGATGAGCTTGCCCGCCATCTCGCGGATGCGCTGCTTGAGCTTGGCCTTGCGCGCCTGCCAGCCGCCACCGCCGAGCCGGTCGAGCTGGACTTCCGTATCTTCGGAGCCGTAGCGCGACAGGAGTTCGATATTCTCGACCGGCAGGAAGAGCTTGGTGTCGCCGGCGTAATGGATCTCGCAGCAATCATGCGGCGCGCCGGCTGCCTCGATCGATTGCAGCCCGACGAAGCGGCCGATGCCGTGGTCGACATGGACCACGATGTCGCCCGGCGCGAGCGAGGACAGTTCCGCGATGAAGTCCTGCGGCCGCCTGGTCTTGCGGCGCGGGCGGACGAGGCGGTCGCCGAGGATGTCCTGCTCGCCGATGACAGCGAGGCGCCCGGCCTCAAAGCCCGCCTCGAAGCCCCAGACCGCGAGCGCGACCGTCCCCGGTTTCAGGTCGAAGGCGGCGCGCAGCGAGCCGGTCATCTGGACGCTCTTCAGCCCATGGTCCTCGAGCACATGGGCGAGGCGCTCGCGCGAGCCTTCCGACCAGGCGGCGAGGATGACGCGCTTGCCCTCGGCCTCCAGCGCGCGGACATGGCCGACCGCGGCCTCGAAGACGCTGCCGGAATCGCCTGCGCGCTCGGCCGCGAAGCTGCGGCCCTGCTTGCCGCCGAGATCGAGGACGAGCTTGCCTTCACTGTCGGGCAACTGGAACGGGGTCAGGCTCGCGACGCCCGCATTGTCGACGATGCCGCGCCAGTCGGCCGGCGAAAGGTAGAGCGCTTCCGGCGGCAGGGGCTTGTAGGGGATGCCGCCCGCTCCGGGCTGCTCCAGCGCCGCCTTGCGGGCGTCGTAATAGTCCTTGATCAGGCTGATGCGCTCACCGACGGCATCCTCCGCCTGATGATCGAGCACCAGCGGCACGTCCGGCAGATAGGTGAAGAGCGTGTCGAGCTTCTCGGCCAGCAGCGGCAGCCAATGCTCCAGCCCGGCCGGACGGCGGCCTTCGCTCACCGCCTCGTAGAGCGTGTCGTCGCGGCCGGGCGTGCCGAAGGTCGAAATATAGGACTGGCGGAAGCGGCGGATGCTCTCGCTGGTCATCTGCGCCTCGGACATGGGCACGAGGTCGAGGCCGCGGAGCTGGCCGGTGGTGCGCTGCGTCTCGGGATCGAAGGTGCGGATCGATTCCAGCGTGTCGCCGAAGAAATCGAGCCGGATCGGGGCCGGCATGCCGGGCGGGAACAGGTCGACGATGCCGCCGCGCACGGCGAATTCGCCGGTCTCGCGCACCGTCGAGGTGCGCAGATAGCCGTTGATGTCGAGCCAGCGCGCCAGCTCCTCGATGTCGACCATGTTGCCCGGCGCCGCCGAGAAGCTTTCCGAGGCGACCTTGCCGAAGGCCGGCACGCGCTGGAGCGCGGCATTGACGGTGGTCAGCAGCAGGCGCGGTCGCTCGCCCGACTTGGTCCTGGCGAGGCGCGACAGCGTCGTCATCCGGTGCGCTACAATGGCAGGCGCGGGAGAGACACGGTCATAAGGCTGGCAATCCCAGGCCGGGAAGCTCATCACCTCGAGATCGGGCGCGACGAATTGCAGTGCGCTCTCAAGCACCTGCAGGCGCTGGCCGTCACGCGCGATGAAGACGAGCAGCGCGGGCCCCTCGGCCTTCTTCGCCCGGGCGCGGGTGAGATCGGCGAGGACCACGGCGTCGAAGCCGTCCGGCACGCCGGCCAGCGTCGGCTTGTCGCCCCGGTTCAGCGCGTCGAGCAGGCAGTCGAGCTGGGGCTTGGCGATCTGGGAGGGGGGCGGGATGCTCATGGACGTCGTCGTTTCTCAAATATCTGAGGTCATCCCGGACAAGCCGCGAAGCGGCGCCGATCCGGGATCCATGCCTGAACCTCTATCGGCAGCGTTCCGGAATGGATCCCGGGTCTACGCTTCGCTACGCCCGGGATGACAGCGCGCACTTCATCAGCGCTCACGCATGAATCGGCTTGTCGTGCCGATGGAAAGCCTTCAGCCGGCGGAACAGTTCCGTGTCGTAGTTCTCCGGCACGGCGATCTCGCCGGTGATCCAGCCGAGCAGGTCGCGGTCCGGCACCTCGATCAGCCGTTCGAATTCGTCGAGCTCGGCCTCGCTGAAGCCGGCGATGGCCTCGTCGGCGAAGCGGCCCATGATCAGGTCCATCTCCCGCATGCCGCGGTGCCAGGCGCGGAACAGGATCTTGCGGCGGCGCGGGTCGAGATCGGCGCTGGTGCGGGTCGAGCCGGACATGGGAACCTCGGCAACAAAACTGGGGGATGGCGCAATGGCAACCGGGCCGGCCCCGTCGCGGAGCCTGCCTGCAGGGGCTATATAGCGACGCAACCCGGCGAAGTCAGCGGCCAAGCCGCTGCAATCTTCGCGCTCCTGACAATTGCCGAGACCGCGTGCGCCCCTCGATCCTCGATCCGCTCTTCGCTCCCGCGACGACGCTTTCCGGCGTCGGGCCGAAGCTCGGCAAGGTGCTGGACCGCTTCCTCGGCGAGGAGACGCGGCCTGCGCGCGTCCTCGACCTGATGTTCCATCTGCCGAGCGGCGCGGTCGACCGCCGTCCGAGTCCCTCGATCGCCGAGGCGCCGATCGGCGACGTCGCGACCTTCGCCGCCCGGGTCGTGGAGCACCGCCCCGCCCCTGCCGGCCGCAAGGCGCCCTATCGCGTGATCGTCGAGGACGAGACCGGCGACGTCACGCTCGTCTTCTTCCACGCCGATTCCCGGCATCTGGCGCAGAGCCTGCCGGTCGGCGCCTATCGTCTCATCTCCGGCAAGCTCGAGCTCTGGGAAGGCATGCGCCAGATGGTGCATCCCGAGCGCATCCTCGATCCCAAGGCGGCCGGCGAGCTGCCCTCCTTCGAGCCGGTCTATCCGCTCACCGAAGGCATCGGCGCGCGCGTGATGATGCGGATCGCCCAGGCCGCCGCCGAGCGCTGCCCGGAGATGCCGGAATGGCAGGACCCCGCCTTTCTGGCGAAGGGCGATTTCCCCTCCTTCCATGCAGCGATCGCGGCGCTGCACCACCCGGCCGACCGCAAGGCGGCCGAGGGCGACACCGTCGCCCGCCGGCGCATCGGCTATGACGAATTGCTGGCGAGCCAGATCGCACTCGCCCTCGTGCGCAGGCAGCAGAAGAAGATCGCCGGCCGGGCCACCAGCGGCGACGGGGCCTTACGCTTCCGCATCCAGTCCGCCCTGCCCTTCGAACTGACCGAGGGCCAGCGCAAGGCGATCGCGGACATCCACGCCGACATGGCTAGGTCCGAGCGGATGCTGCGGCTTCTTCAAGGCGATGTCGGGTCCGGCAAGACCGTGGTGGCGCTGATGGCGATGGCTGCCGCCGCCGAGGCCGGGCGGCAATCGGTGCTGATGGCGCCGACCGAGATCCTCGCCCGCCAGCATGCCGAGCGGCTGGCGCCGCTGGCGGAGAAAGCGGGCTTGAAGCTCGCCTTGCTGACCGGCCGCGAAAAGGGCGCCGGTCGCCGGCAGGTGCTGGAAGGGCTGGCGAGCGGCGCGATCGACATCGCCGTCGGCACCCATGCGCTGTTCCAGGAGGGCGTCGCCTTCCACGACCTCGCCCTCGCCGTGGTCGACGAGCAGCACCGCTTCGGCGTGCATCAGCGCCTGCTGCTCGGGGCCAAGGGCGAGGCGGTCGACGTGCTGGTGATGACCGCGACGCCGATCCCGCGGACGCTCTCGCTGACCTGGTTCGGCGACATGGATATCTCGATCCTCGCGGAGAAGCCGGCGGGCCGGAAGCCGATCGTCACCCGCGCCATCTCCTCGGAGCGCTATGACGAGGTGGTCGGCGCCATCGGCCGGGCCGTCGAGAACGGCCAGCAGGTCTATTGGGTCTGCCCGCTGGTGCAGGAATCCGACACGCTCGACGTCGCCGCCGCGCAGGAGCGCTTCGACGCCTTGCGCGAGGTCTTCGGCGGCAAGGTCGGGTTGCTGCACGGCCAGATGCCCGGCCGCGAGAAGGACGCCGCGATGGCGGCCTTCGTTGCCGGCGAAACCCGCATCCTGGTCTCGACCACGGTGATCGAGGTCGGTGTCGACGTGCCCAATGCCAGCGTCATGGTGATCGAGCATGCCGAGCGCTTCGGCCTCGCCCAGCTCCACCAGTTGCGCGGGCGGATCGGGCGCGGCGCGGCCGCCTCGACCTGCCTGTTGCTTTACAAGGGGCCGCTCGGGCCGATCGCCGAGGCGCGGCTCACCATCATGCGCGAGACCGAGGACGGCTTCCGCATCGCGGAGGAGGATCTGCGGCTGCGCGGCGAAGGCGAGGTGCTCGGGACCAAGCAGTCGGGCTCGCCGGACTGGCGCATCGCCCGGCCGGAGAGCGACGGCGACCTGCTGGCGGCGGCGCGCGACGATGCGCGGCTGCTGATCGAGCGCGACCCGCAGCTCGAAACGCCGCGCGGCCAGGCGATCCGCGTGCTGCTCTACCTGTTCGAGCGCGACGTGGCGATCCGGCTGCTGCGGGCGGGATAAAGCCTGCCGTCATGCCCGGCCTCGACCCGAAAATGACATCCGAGCCCAGAGCAATCCCGATCAAGCGCCGCCGTCTTGCCTGCGCCATCGTGCCCGCGCTTCGTGGAGAGAACATGGATCCGGTCAAGGCAGCCGTCTGGTTCATCGAGAGCCACTTCACCTCCGATCTCTCGCTTGACGAGATCGCCCAGGCCTGCGGCGTTTCGCGCTTTCATCTGTGCCGCGCATTCGGCAATGCCACCGGCCGGCCGGTGATGCGCTATGTGCGCGAGCGTCGACTGACGGAAGCGGCACGCCAGCTCGCCCAGGGAGCGCCCGATATCCTCTCGGTCGCGCTCGACTGGGGCTATGGCTCCCACGAAGCCTTCACCCGCGCCTTTCGCGAGCAATTCGGGCTGACGCCCGAGGCGTTGCGAGGGCGGCGCGATCTCGCGTCACTCGAACTCGTGGAACCGCTCGCCATGAACAGCATTCCCTCCGTCATCCTCGACGAACCGCGTATCCAGAGAGGCAAGGCCATGCTCTTGGCCGGCTTCGGCAGCCGATTCGGCTATGAGGCGTTTAACGGCATTCCGGCGCTCTGGCGACGGCTGGCCTCACATCTCGGGCATATTCCCGGGCAGGTCGGCGAGGTGTGCTACGGCGTCAGCCACGCGGCCGATGAAAACGGCGTCGACTATCTTGCCGGCGTCGAAGTCGCCTCCTTCGGCGACCTGCCTCCCGCGTTCGACCGCATCCGCATTCCGGAGCAGGTCTACGCCGTCTTCACCCATCACGGCCACGTCACCGCGATCAAGGGGACCTTCGACGCCATCTGGAACGAGTGGCTGCCGCGATCGGGACGGAAACCGGCCGAGAGCCCGAGCTTCGAGCGCTATGACGAACGCTTCGATTCCCAGACCGGGACGGGCATCGTCGAGGTCTGGGTTCCTGTCGAGGGCTAGGACGGGCGGCGATCAGATCGGCTGGATCTGGTCGGCACCGGGTCCGGCCGCGGGCTTCGGCTTGCCGTTCTGCTCGCCCGGCTGGATCAGCCCGGCCGACATGATGAGCTTGGCGCCGTCCTCGACCGAGATCGAGAGCTCGACGATCTCGCGCCGCGGCAGGTAGAAGAAGAAGCCCGTGGTCGGATTGGGCGTGCAGGGCAGGAAGACGCCGACCTGCTGCTCGCCCTCCGGCAGGCGCCCGGCGATGTCGGGCGCCGCCTCCTGCGCGATGAAGACGATCGACCACATGCCGGGCTGCGGGAACTGCACCATCCCGACCTTGCGGAACGAGGTGCCCGACTGCGAGAAGATCGTCTCGAAGACCTGCTTCACGCCCTTGTAGAGGCTGCGGATCACCGGCATGCGGCCGAGGATCGCCTCGCCCGCGCCGATCAGCGAGCGGCCGACGAGATTGGCGGTGAGGAAGCCGAGCAGCGTCAGGCCGACGAAGCCGATGACGAGGCCGAAGCCCGGCACCGGATAAGGCAGATAGGAATCGGGCAGGTAGGAATTCGGGATGAGAGGCTTCACCAGCCCATCGATGAAGTTGATGAACCACCAGGTCACCGAGGCGGTGATGGCGAGCGGCGCGGCGATGACGAGGCCGGTCAGGAAATAGCGGCGCAGCCGCGCTCCCCAGGTCGGTCGCAGGATCTCCGTCGGCAGGACGAGGCGCGGATCGGGCGGACCGCCAGTCATTCGTTTCCCCAGCTCACCGGCGCGACCTTTCGCTCGCTTGCGGGCGCCGTCTCGCGCCGCGATATGACAAGATAAGCGAGGCGACGGCATCCGCCAGCCCCGATGTCACGCAAGCAAGCAAGGACCAGGCCGTGGCCAATGCCGACCCCTCGCGACGCCGCTGGCCGCGGCCGCTGCTGTTCGCGCTGGGCTGGGTCTTCACGGCGCTCGGCGTCGCCGGGCTGATCCTGCCCCTGATGCCGGGGACAGTCTTCCTGATTCTCGCGGCCTGGTGCTTTTCGCGCTCCTCGCCGCGTTTCGAGGCCTGGCTGGTCGGGCATCCGACGCTGGGGCCGCATGTCCGGCGCTGGCGCGAGACGGGCGCCATCGCGCGGCGGGCGAAAATCCTCGCCTGCGGCTCGATGGCGCTGAGCTTCGTCCTGCTGACGCTGACACCGGCGCCGCCGATCGCATTGATCGTGACGGCGATCTGCCTGATCGGCGCAGGAATCTATGTGGCGAGCAGGCCGGAACGCTGAAAGGGACAGGCATGCTTCTCCCGCCACTGCGGAGAGCGAAGCGAGGAAGCAATCCGGAGCCGCGGAGCTGGACGGTATCGCCCGGTCCTCCCGGATTGCCACGCTTCGCCCGCTATGGCGGCGAAGGCGATCGCAGCCTCACTCCACCGTGACGGACTTCGCCAGGTTGCGCGGCTGGTCGACGTCCTTGCCCATGAAGACGGCCGTCTGGTAGGCGATCATCTGGATCGGCAGGGCGTAGACGATCGGGGCGAAGGTCGGGTCCATCTCCGGCATCACGATCGTCGCCTCGGGCTCGATGCCGCATTCGGCGGCGCCCTTCGCATCGGTGATCAGGATGATGCGGCCGCCGCGCGCTGCGACCTCCTGCATGTTGGAGACGGTCTTCTCGTAGAGTGTGTCATGCGGCGCCACGACGATCACCGGCATGTCCTCGTCGATCAGCGCGATCGGGCCGTGCTTCAGCTCGCCCGCCGCGTAACCTTCCGCGTGGATGTAGCTGATTTCCTTGAGCTTCAACGCGCCTTCAAGGGCCAGCGGGAAGCTGGTGCCGCGACCCAGATAGAGCACGTCCTTCGCCTTGGAGAGTTCGCGCGCGAGCTTCTCGATCTCGGGTTCCAGCTCCAGCGCCCGCGCCATCAGTCCCGGCAGCGAGATCAGGTGCTGCACATGGCCTGCCTCGTCCTGGGCCGAGAGCGTGCCGCGGGCACGGGCCGCGGCGAGCGCGAGCGACGCGAAAACCGCAAGCTGGCAGACGAAGGCCTTCGTCGAGGCGACGCCGATCTCCGGGCCGGCGAGCGTCTGCGCGACCGCATCGCTCTCGCGGGCGATGGTTGAGGTCGGCACGTTGACGACCGAGAGGATCGCCTGCCCGTTCTGGCGGGCATAGCGCAGACCGGCGAGCGTATCGGCGGTTTCACCGGACTGCGAGACGAAGAGCGCCAGGCCCTGGTCCGGCAGCGGCGCCTCGCGATAGCGGAACTCGGAGGCGACATCGATCTCGACCGGCAGGCGCGCCAGCTTCTCGAACCAGTATTTCGCGACGAGGCCGGCATAATAGGACGTGCCGCAGGCGCTGATCGTCAGGCGCGACAGGCTCTTCCAGTCGATCTTGTCGCCGAAGGGCAGCCGCACCGTGCCGCCGGCCATGTCGAGATACTGGGTCAGCGTATGGCCGACGACCTCGGGCTGCTCGTAGATCTCCTTCGCCATGAAATGGCGGTGATTGCCCTTCTCGACCAGGAAGGCGCCGGCGGCGACGCGCTGGGCGCGGCGCTCCACCGGCGCGTTGCTCTTGTCGTAGAAGGTCGCGCCCTTGCGGTTGAGGACGACCCAGTCGCCCTCCTCGAGATAGGCGATGAGATTGGTGAAGGGCGCCAGCGCCAGCGCATCCGAGCCGAGATACATCTCGCCGTCGCCGACGCCGACCGCGAGCGGCGAGCCCTTGCGGGCGCCGATCAGCAGATCCTCCTCGCCCTGGAAGAGGAAGGCGAGCGCGAAGGCGCCGTTCAGCCGCGGCAGGCTGGCGGCCACGGCCTCGACCGGCGTCTTGCCGCGGTCGAGCTCCCGGGTGACGAGATGGGCGACGATCTCGGTGTCCGTCTCGGTCTCGAAGACGTAGCCGTCGGCCTGCAGCTCGGCGCGCAATTCGCGGAAATTCTCGATGATGCCGTTATGGACGACCGCCAGCCTGTCCGTCGCATGCGGATGGGCGTTGGTCTCGTTGGGCTTGCCATGGGTCGCCCAGCGCGTATGGCCGATGCCGATCAGCCCTTCGAGCGGCTCGTTGGAGAGGCGGACCTCGAGATTGCGCAGCTTGCCCTCGGCGCGGCGGCGCGCGAGCTTGCCGGATTCCAGCGTCGCGACGCCCGCCGAGTCATAGCCGCGATATTCGAGCCGCCGCAGAGCCTCGACGACCTGGATCGCGACCGCTTCCTTGCCCAGAATCCCGACGATGCCGCACATGGCGAACCTTTCCAGCCGTTGTTACCGGCCATCCGCATAGCCAGGAAAGGGCCGCCTGCCCAATCACTATGCGTGACGAACTGTGAATGGAAACCCGCGGAGCCAAGCTGTCTTCCGGGCTATTCTACCGCTTTTTTAGCCGCCTTGCGAGCGGCCGCCGCTTCGCGGAAGCTCCTGGCCCAGCCTTCCTTCTCGACCTGCCGCCCGCGGCCGACCGCGAGCGCGTCCGGCTTGACGTCCGCGGTGATGACCGAGCCCGAGCCGACATAGGCGCCCTCGCCGATGGTGACGGGCGCGACGAGGGAGGAATTCGAGCCGACGAAGGCCCCGGCGCCGATCGTCGTCCTCGCCTTGGCGAAGCCGTCATAGTTGCAGGTGATGGTGCCGGCGCCGATATTCGCCGCCGCGCCGATCGAGGCGTCGCCGATATAGGTCAGGTGGTTGACCTTGGCGCCGGCGCCGATCTCGGCGGCCTTGATCTCCACGAAATTGCCGGCCTTGGCCTTTTCCGCGAGCTTCGCGCCGGGGCGCAGGCGGGCGAAGGGGCCGACCATCGCGCCCGGCCCGACCTGCGCGCCCTCCAGATGCGAGAAGGCGTGGATCACGGCGCCGTCGGCGATGCGGACGCCGGGCAGGAAGACGCAGTTCGGCTCGATCAGGACGTCGCGTCCGACCTGCGTGTCGAAGCTGAAGAAGACCGTCTCGGGAGCGATCAGCGTGGCGCCCTCGGCCATGACCTCGAGGCGCCGGCGCCGCTGGAATTCGGCTTCCGCGGCAGCGAGCTGGGCGCGGTCGTTCACACCCTGGACCTCGCTCTCCGGCGCCCGCAGCACCGCCGCCCCGAGCCCGCGCGCGCGGGCGGCCGCGACCGCGTCGGTCAGATAGAACTCGCCCTGGGCGTTGTCGTCGCCGATCGCGTCCAGGATCGCGAGCGCGTGCTCCCCCGCCAGCGCCATCAGCCCGGCATTGCAGAGCGTGATCGCGCGCTGTTCCGGCGAGGCGTCCTTGTGCTCGACGATGGCCTCCAGCCCGCCGTCGCGCTCGATCAGCCGGCCATAGCCGGTCGGGTCCCCGGCCTCGAAGCCCAGCGCCACGACCGCCGCGCCCTTGGCCAGAGCGGCACGCAGCGCGGCGAAGGTCTCCGGCCGCACCAGCGGCGTGTCGCCGAAGGCGACGATGACGTCGTCATAGCCCCGCAGCAGGCTCTCCCGCGCCGCGAGCACCGCATGGGCGGTGCCGCGCCGCTCGTGCTGGACCGCGAGCGCGGCGGCCGGAAAGCGCTCCCGCACCTCGCGCGCGACCTCGGGCCGGTCCGGGCCGATCACCACCGTCGCGGCCTCGGCGCCGGCCGCCGCGACAGCCGCCAGCACATGGCCGAGCAGCGAGCGTCCGCCGACCTCGTGCAGCACCTTCGGGCGCAGGGAGCGCATGCGCGTGCCCTCCCCGGCCGCCAGGATCACGGCGAGGCAGGAGCGGGCAGGCTGCATTTCGGTCATGTTTTTCGTTTCCCTTGCGGGGCGGCCGCCGAAGGGCGGTCGATCCGGCGCATGATGGCGTTGCAGGGCGCGTGGATAGCCGATCCGCGCGACATTTGCCAAAGTCAATCGCATGATCGGAGGGGCGAGACGATGAGCGTCGAGACAGCACAGGCCCGGTAGCCTGCGGCCGGATTCAACAAAAGCAGGTGCCGCGCGCTTTTCCGCGCGCCGGCGCTTTCCACCCGTATTGGAAATGCTCTAGAAGCGCGGAGGACGAGGGCGTCGTCCGCGTAGTTTGGACCACATGGCGAAGTCTTTGAATCGCAGACAATTTCTGGAAGCCGCTGCCGGCGGCGCGGCGCTGGCGTCCCTGGCGGCCTCCGCATCCGCCCAGGCGCCGACCGGGGCCGCAGCCTTCAACATCCCCAGCCTCGGCAACGGGCAGCGCTTCGACGCCGGCCTGGTCGTCGACGCCGCGCGCATGCTCGCGCAGAAACCGCTGATTCCGCTGACGGCGACGGATCTGCCGGAAGGCTACGCCTCCCTGCCCTTCGACCAGTATTCCGGCATCCGGATGCAGCCCGGCGCGACGATCTGGGCGGGCGAGAATCGCGGCTTCACCGTCGAGCCGCTGCATCGCGGCTATGTCTTCTCCAATCCGGTCAGCCTCTTCACCGTCGAGGACGACATGATTCGGCGCGTCGCCTTCGACCGCGCCAAGTTCGACTATGGCCGGGTCGCCCCGCCGCCGGACAATGCCGACCTGCAATTCTCCGGCATGCGGATCTCGGCCGGGCTGGAGCGCCCCTTCGAGGTCGCGAGCTTCCAGGGCGCCACCTTCTTCCGGGCGATCGCGCGGGGCCAGAATTTCGGCGCCATGGCGCGCGCGCTGATCCTGCGCCCCGGCGAGCAGCGCGGCGAGGAGATCCCGTTCTTCCGCGCCTTCTGGATCGAGCGGCCGAACCCGGCGACGGCCGCGCTCGTGATTCACGGGCTGCTCGATTCCGAAAGCGTCAGCGGCGCGGTGCGGATGACGCTGCGCCCCGGGGACGTCACCTATGTCGACGTCGAGACCACGCTGTTCGCGCGGCAGGCGCTGGACCATGTCGGCTTCGGCTGCGCCACGGCGAGCTTCCTGTCCGGCCCGCAAAGCCGGCGCACCTTCGACGACATTCGTCCGGCGATCCACGAGGTTTCGGGCGTGCAGATGGAATCGGGTGGTGGCGAATGGATCTACCGCCCGGTCAACAACCCCACGGCCCTTCAGGTCTCCTCCTTCGTCGACCAGAATCCCAAGGGCTTCGGGCTCGTGCAGCGCGAGCGCGATCCGGCCGCCTTCCAGGACGACGACCAGCGCTTCGAGCTGCGGCCCAGCGTCTGGATGCAGCCGCTCGGCGATTGGGGCGCGGGCTCGGTCCAGTTGATCGAGATCCCGAGCGAGGCCGAGCCGAACCGCAACATCATCATGTACTGGCGGCCGAAGCAGGCGCTCGCCGCCGGCAGCGAGACGGCGATCAGCTACCGCCAGGCCTGGTGCTGGCAGCCGCCCGACCGGCCCGACCTCGCCGTCGCGACCCGCGTGCGGCAGGGCAAGGGCTCGCAGGGGCGCCGCCGGCGCTTCCTCGTCGAGTTCACCGGCGACAGGCTCGCGGATGCCGGCATCGTGGCGGCGACCCGCGCCGCGATCACGACCCAACCGGGCAGCATCCAGAACGTCCGCCTGTGGCCCTATCCCGAGCGCAAGCTGATGCGCGTCGGCTTCGAGGTCGACCCGGGCAACGACAATCTCTGCGAGCTCCGGCTCGTCCTGCAAGCGGGCGGCCAGCCCGTCTCGGAAACCTGGTTGAACCGATGGACGTGGTAGACGCACCCCGCCCGACTCCGGCCGCGCCCGAGATGCGCGCGATCGTCTCGCGCGAACCGGCGACGCCGGACGAGAACCGGCTCGTCATGCCGGTGCAGTCCTTCCGGAGCTGGAAGGCGTCGGACCGGCGCCAGCCGGCCCAGCCGCACAACTGGCGGACGCCCTGGCTCCAGCGGCTCTTCGTCTTCGGCGGCGGGCTGGCGCTGACCGCCTTTGGCGCCTGGGAAATGTACCATGTCGTGTCGGTCAGCCGCACGACCTCGCTGCAGTACGTGCTGCTCGCGCTGTTCACGATCAACTTCTCCTGGATCGCGCTCGCCTTCACCAGCGCGATCCTCGGCTTCTTCGGGGTGCTGTTCGGCGTCGGCCGGGCGGAGCGGGCCGAAACCCTGCAGCACCGCACCGTCGTGGTGATGCCGATCTACAACGAATCCTCGGCCAGGACCTTCGCGGCGGTCGCCGCCATCCGCGAATCCGTCGAGGCGACCGGGCTCGGCGACCATTTCGACTATTTCATCGTCTCCGACACCACCAATCCCGACATCTGGATCTCGGAGGAACGAGCCTTCCTCGCCCTGCGCGAACGGCTCGGCCCTGAATCGCGGGTCTATTATCGCCATCGGCCGAAGAACCATCACCGCAAGGCCGGCAACATCGCCGATTTCGTGACACGCTGGGGCGGGCATTACGAGCACATGATCGTGCTCGACGCCGACAGCCTGATGACCGGGAGCTGCATCGTGCGCCTCGCCGCCGCGATGGAGGCCGACCCGGATGCCGGCATCATCCAGTCGCTGCCGCTGATCATCAACCGCAACACCTTCTTCGCGCGGCTCCAGCAGTTCGCGGCGCGGGTCTACGGCCCGGTCATCGCGACCGGCCTCGCCATGTGGTCGGGCCGCGACGGCAACTACTGGGGCCACAACGCCATCATCAGGACGCGGGCCTTCGCCGAGCATTGCGGCCTGCCGGACCTCAAGGGCAAGCCGCCCTTCGGCGGCCATGTGCTCAGCCACGACTTCGTCGAGGCGGCGCTGATCCGCCGCGCCGGCTGGTCGGTCTACATGCTGCCGGACCTGACGGGCTCCTACGAGGAAAGCCCGCCCTCGCTGATCGACATCTCGGTGCGCGACCGGCGCTGGTGCCAGGGCAACCTCCAGCATGCGCGGATCATCGGCGCCAAGGGCTTCGTGCTGCCGACGCGGCAGCATTTCGCCACCGGCATCATGGGCTACCTCGCCTCGCCCTTCTGGCTGATGCAGCTCGTGGTCGGCATCCTGATCGTGCTGCAGGTCAACTACGCGCGGCCCGAGTACTTCACCCAGGAATTCACCCTCTTCCCGGTCTGGCCGCGCTTCGACCCCGAGCGCGCCTTGCGCCTCTTCGCCATCACCATGGCGATCCTGCTGGCGCCGAAGCTGTTCGGCCTGCTGCTGACGCTGTTCAACAACCGGCTGCGCCGCGCCGGCGGCGGCGCCATCAGGCTCGTCCTGTCCTCGCTGCTGGAGGTGCTGTTCTCGGCCTTCTTCGCGCCGATCATGATGCTGATCCAGTCCGGCTCGGTCTTCCAGATCCTGCTCGGGCGCGATACGGGCTGGAACCCGCAGCGCCGCGACGACGGCTCGATCCCGCTCAACGACATCATCCGGCGGCACCGCACCCATACCGTGCTCGGCGTGGTGACCGGCCTCTCGGCCTTCATGATCGCGACCTCGCTCTTCGCCTGGATGTCGCCCACCATCGTCGGCCTGGTGCTGGCGATCCCGCTGTCCTGGGCCTCGGGCCAGCTCGCCATCGGGCTCTGGCTCAAGCGCCGCGGCCTGCTGCTGACGCCGGAAGAGGGCGAGCCGCCGGCCGTCGCCCTGCGCGCCAACGAATTGCAGACGGAATTCGCCAAGGCCGGCTTCGACGATGCCGACGGGCTGAAGGCGATCCATGCCGACGCCGAGCTCCGGCACGCGCATGAGCTGATGCTGCCGGACGCGCAGCCGCGGCGGCGCGGCGAGATCGACCCCGAGCGCGCCGTGGCCCAGGCGAAGCTCGTCGACGCCGAGACGATCGAGGACGCGGCGATCTGGCTGAAGCCGAAAGAGCGCATGGTCGTGCTGCACGACCGCGCGCTGATCGGGCTGCTGTCGACGCTGCCGAGCGAGCGGGCCGAGAGCGCGGCCTGAAGGCCGCGCCGGCTCAGGCCGGCTCGAAGGCGACCATGCAGCCCATCGCGTCCCCGGCCTGGACGAAGACCCGCTCCTCGTTCTGGACGAAGGGGATTCCGGCCGCGGTCAGTCGCTCCGCCACCGCCTCCAGATCCGGCACCGAGACGCAGAAGCCGAGGAAGCGGGCCGGCGTCGTGTCGGGCTCGACCTGATAGGCGCCCTGCGCGGTCTCGGGGTCGAGCACGTCGAGGCGGCCGCGCGGCAGGGCGAGCACATAGTCCTCGTTGCCTTCGAGCACCTCGGCGCCGCCGCTGAAGGCGGTGAGGAAGGCGCGATGCGCGGCGGGAACGTCGGCCAGCATCACCGCCGAGGACAGCGCCGTGGCGCCGTTCGGGTGCTGCTGGAAATCCGGGTTCCAGAAGTTCTGCGGCTCGAGCTGCCGGCAGACGAAGAAGCCGCATTCCGGCGCCTTCGGGTCGGCGGCGAAGGCGAGCTCGAAGGCGACCCTGACCGCGGAGCCGTCCGGCCGGCGGGCCTCGCGCTCGAAGAAGAACGGCTCGTAATCGCCGATCCCGGCCGCCTTGAACGCCGCCGCGTCCGCCTTGGCGTCCCGGCTTTCGAGCACCAGCATGGACAGCCCCTCGCCCTGCCCGGCCAGGGCGTCGCGCACGAAGGCGCCGAAGGAGAAGCTGCGCGCGCCGGCCGGCGGGATGGCGCCGGGATCGACGACCGTCACCAGCTCGAGGAAGGAGCCGGGGAACTGGACGATCCGATTCTCCGTGCCCCAGGGGTGGCGGTTGCGCGCGCCGACCCGGAAGCCGAGCTTCTCGTAGAAGGCGCCGGCCGCGTCGAGGTCGCGGACGCCGATGACGAGATGGTCGAGGCCCCGGGGTGCGGGAGCGTTGGCAGGCATGGCAGACCCTTTCGGCAGGCTGGTCGGGCCGAAAGGCTAGAGCATCGGACCGAAAAGTGGAATCCACTTTTCGGAAAAATCCGATGCACCAACAATGAGATAGATCATCGTTACCGCGTCCGAAAGGACGCGCGATGATCTAGAGCATTTTCCGATCGCTTTGAAAGCTCTATGCGCGGGATGCCGACGGCAGGCGCCCCGGGGGGCGCGGCCTCGCGCCGCCTCAGACCAGGCGGCTCTGGATCACCGCCGCCTCGATGAAGCTGGCGAAGAGCGGATGCGGCTCGAAGGGGCGCGACTTCAGCTCGGGATGGTACTGCACGCCGATGAACCAGGGATGCTCGGGATACTCCACCGTTTCCGGCAGCAGGCCGTCCGGCGAGACGCCGCTGAAGCGCAGGCCCTGCGCCTCCAGCCTCTCGCGATAGTTCATGTTGACCTCGTAGCGGTGGCGATGACGCTCCGAGATCTCGGTCGCGCCGTAGATCTTCGCGATCTTGGTGTCGGGCAGGAGCTGCGAGGCGAAGGCGCCGAGCCGCATCGTGCCGCCGAGATCGCCGCCGGCCGCGCGCTGCTCCAGCTCGTTGCCGCGCAGCCATTCGGTCATCAGGCCGACGACCGGCTCCGTGGTCTCGCCGAACTCGGTCGAGCTCGCCTCCTTGATGCCGGCGAGCGAGCGGGCGGCCTCGATCACCGCCATCTGCATGCCGAAGCAGATGCCGAAATAGGGCACCTTGTGCTGCCGGGCGAAGGTCGCCGCCTTGATCTTGCCCTCGGCGCCGCGATAGCCGAAGCCGCCGGGCACGAGGATGCCGTGGACATGCTCGAGGAAGGGCGTCGGGTCCTCCTTCTCGAAGACCTCCGATTCGATCCAGTCGAGATTGACCTTGACGTTGTTGGCGATGCCGCCATGGGTCAGCGCCTCGATGAGGGACTTATAGGCGTCCTTCATGCCGGTATACTTGCCGACGACGGCGATGGTGACCTCGCCTTCCGGGTTCTTGACCCGGTCGGAGATGCGCTTCCAGTTCGAGATGTCCGGCTCCGCCGAGGCGTCGAGGCCGAAGGCGGCGAGCACCTCGTTGTCGAGCCCTTCGGCATGGTAGGAGAGCGGCACGTCGTAGATCGAGGCGACGTCGCGGGCCTCGATCACCGCTGTCTCCCGCACATTGCAGAACAAGGCGAGCTTGCGGCGCTCCTCGCGCGGAATCTCGCGGTCGGTGCGGCAGAGCAGGATGTCGGGCTGGATGCCGATCGAGCGCAATTCGGCGACGGAATGCTGGGTCGGCTTGGTCTTCAGCTCGCCGGCGGTCGGGATGTAGGGCAGCAGGGTCAGATGCGTGAAGATGCACTGGCCGCGCGGCAATTGCTGGCTGATCTGGCGGATCGATTCGAGGAAGGGTAGGCTCTCGATGTCGCCGACCGTGCCGCCGATCTCGACCAGGGTGAAGTCGTAGCCCTCATTGCCGGCGAGGACGAATTCCTTGATCGCGTTGGTGACGTGCGGGACGACCTGGATGGTGGCGCCGAGATAGTCGCCACGCCGCTCCTTGGTCAGGATGTCCATATAGATGCGGCCGGTGGTGATGTTGTCGCCCTTGTTGCAGGGCCGGCCGGTGAAGCGCTCGTAATGGCCGAGGTCGAGATCGGTCTCGGCGCCGTCGTCGGTGACGAAGACCTCGCCGTGCTGATACGGGCTCATCGTGCCCGGATCGACGTTGAGATAGGGGTCGAGCTTGCGCAGGCGGACCTTGTAGCCGCGCGCCTGCAGAAGGGCCGCGAGAGCCGCCGCCGCCAGGCCTTTGCCGAGCGAGGACACCACGCCGCCGGTGATGAAAACATACCGCGTCATGGGAATTCACCTCTATCGCCACGGGTTCGATTCGCTAAGCGCTTGCAGAGCAGTCCCGCCTTGCCCTGAGCGCTTGTCCACAAAGAGAAGGCCGGTCGCCCGGCCCGCCCTCACATCAAAAGAGAAGGGCCGGTCACCCGGCCCCTGCCAAGATCGTCCTGTCCGGCGGGTCCTTCTCGCAACAGCGGAAACCGCTCCTGCGGGACCGGCCGCCTCACTGCTGCGGCGCCGCCGGCGGCGAAGGGGGCTGCGCCCCGCCCTGCGTCTGGTTCTGGAGCTGGCGCAACTGGTCGAGCACGCCGCCCGCATTGGGCGCGGCCGGCGCCGCGGGCTGGCCCGGATTGGCCGGCGCGGTCGTGGCCGGAGCGCCGTCGATGATCGAACGCTGCTCGCGGCCGCGATTGGCCATCACGGCCAGCACGATCGAGGTCAGGAAGAACAGGCCGGCGAGGATCGCGGTGGCCCGCGTCAGCGCGTTGGCCTGGCCGCGGCCGGTCATGAAGCCGCCGACGCCGCCGCCACCGCCGGAGCCCATGCCGAGGCCGCCGCCCTCGGAGCGCTGCAGCAGCACGACGCCGACGAGCGCGACGACGATGATCAGATGGATGACGATGAGAACGTTCTGCATGATCTCACGAAATGGGCATGGCGCGGGCCGCCGCCAAGGGCGGTCCGCTCCTCCTCGAAGGGCGAGGCGAATTCGGCCGGGCACATAGCACGCGCTTTCCGGCTGCGCCACCCCTTGGACGTCGGTTGTCGAGGCTCGTCATCCACCGCCGTCATTCCGGGCTCGGGCCTGAAGGCCCCCGGAATGACGGCGTGGTTCCGTGCAGAGTCAGGACGCTCCTAGCGAAGGAACAAGCGCGCCCCTCAGCCGGCGCAGGCCCGCGCGATCGCCAGGAACTCCTCCGCCTTGAGGCTGGCGCCGCCGACCAGCGCGCCGTCGACATTGGCGACATTCATCAATTCGGCCGCGTTCGAGGGCTTCACGGAGCCGCCATAGAGCAGCCGCACGCCGGCCGCCGCCGCCTTGCCGACGATCCGCGCCAGGTCCCAGCGGATCGAGGCGTGCATCTCGGCGACGTCGTCGGCCGTCGGGGTCAGCCCGGTGCCGATCGCCCAGACCGGCTCGTAGGCGATGACGAGGCTCGCGGCGTCGAGCCCTTCCGGCACCGAGCCCTTGAGCTGCTTGCGCACCACGGCGAGCGCCTTGCCGGCCTCGCGCTCCTCGCGCGTCTCGCCGACGCAGATAATCGGCACCAGCAGCGCCTTGCGCGCCGCCTCGGCCTTGGCGCGCACGGTCGCGTTGCCCTCGCCATGGAGGGTGCGCCGCTCGGAATGGCCGACGATGCAGAACGCGGCACCGGCATCGGCCAGCATCGCGGCCGAGACCTCGCCGGTGAAGGCGCCGGAGGGCTGCACGCTGCAATCCTGCCCGCCGGTCGCGATGCGCGAGCCGATCAGCGCGGCGCTGGCCGGGAACAGCAGGGTCGCGGGCGGGCAGATCGCCAGATCGACGGCGGCCTTCAACGCGGCGTCGTAGCCGCGGGCGACCTCGGTCGCGATGGCGAGGTCGGCCTTGAGGCCGTTCATCTTCCAGTTGCCGGCCACCAGCGGCCTGATGCTGCGCGTCACGTCGGTCGTCCTCCGGTCTTGGCTGGGACCGCCTCTAGCAATGCCCGGCTGGCGCCGCAATCTCATGTGAAGCGACCGGGAAGCCAAGGCGGCGATTGCGGCTTTCGCCGCCGGTTCCTATAAGCAGCGCCGGAAAAACGCGCGCGGCCCCGTTTCGCGCCACGAACAGGCTCAGGGAAAGACAGTTTCCATGATGATGCAGGGCATCCGCAAGGCGGGACAAGGTTTCCTCGGGAAGCTCGTCATCGCCGTCATGTTCGGCTTCCTCATCATCTCCTTCGCGATCTGGGGCGTGGGCGACATCTTCCGTGGCTATGGCCGCAACGAGGTCGCCAAGGTCGGCAAGGTCGAGATCGGCGTCGAGCAGATGCGCTCCGCCTATCAGAACGACCTGCAGAACCTGATCCGCCAGCAGCGCCGGCAGATCTCGCCGGAGATGGCGCGCGCGCTCGGCCTCGACCGGCAGGTCCTCTCCCGCCTGGTCAGCGAGGCCACGCTCGACCAGACGGCGCAGGGCATGGGGCTCGCCGTCTCCGACGAGACGATCCGCAACCTGATCTTCGACGACCCGGTCTTCCGCGACGCCTCCGGCCAGTTCTCGGCGGCGCGCTTCAACGAGCTGCTGCGCTCCAACGGCTACAGCGAGCAGTCCTATGTCGCGCTCCAGCGCGCCACGATCCTGCGCCAGCAGGTGGCGGAGCTGATCTCCGGCGGCTTCACCGTGCCGATCGCCCTCCAGGAAATCGGCAACCGCCTGCGCAACGAGAAGCGCGCCGTCACCTTCGCGCGCATGCCGGCGAGCGCCGCCGGCGAGATCGCCGCCCCGACGCAGGAGCAGCTCAAGAGCTTCTACGACGAGCGCAAGGTCGCCTTCCGCGCCCCGGAATACCGGACCGCCGCGATCCTGGCGATCACCGCCGATGCCGTCGCCGACCCGGCCAAGGTCACCGAGGACGAGGCGAAGGCGCGCTACGAGGCGCTGAAGGCGCAGCGCTTCACCACGCAGGAGACCCGCACGGTCGAGCAGATCCCCTTCCCCACCGCCGCGGAGGCGCAGGCCGCCAAGGCCAAGATCGACGGCGGCGAGACCTTCGACGAGATCGCGACCGAGCGGAACATCGCCTTCAAGGACCTGACGCTCGGCACCTTCACCCGCGACCAGATCTTCGACCCGGCCGTGCGCGAGGCCGCCTTCGCCCTGGAGCAGGGCGGCGTCAGCGCCCCGGTGACGAGCGCCTTCGGCGTCGTGCTGCTGCGCGTCACCAAGGTCGATCCCGCCCATGTCCGGCCCTATGAGGAGGTCGCCGAGGAGGTGAAGAAGGAGATCGCGACGGGCCGCGCCGCCAGCCTGATCAGCGAGCTCCACGACAAGATCGAGGACGAGCGCGCCTCCGCCAAGCCGCTGGCCGAGATCGCCAGGCAGTTCAACCTGACGCTGCGCAGCGCCGGCCCGATGAGCCAGGGCATGACCAGGCCTGACGGTTCGCGGGAAGAGCCCCTGCCCGGCGGCGACGCCACGCTGCGGGCGATCTTCGCCTCCGATATCGGCGTCGACAACGAGGCGATCCGCCTGCCCCAGAACGCCGGCTATGTCTGGTTCGACATCAGCAAGATCGATCCGTCGCGCGATCGCGGCTTCGACGAGGTCAAGGCCGAGGTCGAGACGCAATGGCGCGCCGACGAGACCGCGACCAGGCTCGCCGCCAAGGCGCGCGAGCTGGTCCAGGCCCTCGACAAGGGCGAGGCCTTCGCCACGGTCGCGGCCTCCGCCGGGCTGACGGTCGAGACCGCCACCGGGATCGGCCGGCAGGAGCAGCGCCCGGAACTGCCCGGCAACGTCGTGACCCAGATCTTCGGCACCACCGCCGGCAAGGCCGGCTCGGCCGCCGGCGCCGAGGGGAGCCGCATCCTGTTCAAGGTCGATTCGGCGACCGTGCCGCCCTATGTCCGCACCACGCAGGAGGCGGATAATTTCGTGCGGCTGCTCTCGGCCAATCTGAGCGAAGGCCTGCTGCTGCAATATGTCGCCGAGCGGCAGGCCAAGCTCGGGGTCCGCATCAACGAGGCCGCCTTCCGCAGCGCGACGGGCGGGGCGCAGAACTGACGATGCCGCCGATCGATACGTTCGAGCGCTTCGCGCAGACCTATGAGACGGGCGCCCCGCAGCTCCTGCGCCGGGTCCTCGTCGGCGATTGCGAAACCCCGGTCGCCGCTTTCCTGAAGCTCCGGCACGCGACCTCGGGGCCGGCCTTCCTGCTCGAATCGGTCGAGGACGGGGCGGTGCGCGGGCGCTATTCGATGATCGGGCTGGAGCCCGACCTGATCTGGCGCTGCCATCACGGAAAGGCGGCGATCTGCCGCCCGGCGCTGGGCGAGGCCTTCCTCAACGATTCCCGCCCGGCCTTCGAGAGCCTGCGCGCCCTCCTGGCCGAGAGCGCCATCCCCGAGGCCGAGGACCTGCCGCCGATGGCGGCCGGCGTCTTCGGCTATCTCGGCTACGACATGGTGCGCCTGATGGAGCGCCTGCCGGAACCGAAGGAGACCGGCACCGGCGTCCCCGACGCGATCCTGACCCGGCCGACGCTGATGGTCGTCTTCGACGCGGTGCGCGACGAGATCCATATCGTCACGCCGGTCAGGCGGCAGCCCGGCGTCGCCGCGCGCCACGCCTATGAGCGGGCGCAGGAGCGGCTCGACGCCGTCGTCGACGCGCTCGAAGGCGCCCTGCCCGCCGAGGCCGAGATCGACATCGCCAGCCTGCCCGAGCCGGTCACCACCTCGAACACGAGCGAGGCCGACTATCTCGCGATGGTCGCCCGGGCGAAGGACTACATCCGCGCCGGCGACATCTTCCAGGTGGTGCTGTCGCAGCGCTTCGAGGCGCCCTTTTCGCTGCCGCCCTTCGCGCTCTACCGGGCGCTGCGCCGGGTCAATCCGGCGCCGTTCCTGTGCTATCTCGACTTCGGGGAGTTCCAGATCGTCTGCTCCAGCCCGGAGATCCTGGTCCGGCGGCGCGACGACACGGTGACGATCCGCCCGATCGCCGGCACCCGCCGGCGCGGCGCGACCCCGGCCGAGGACGAGGCGCTCGCCGCCGAATTGCTGGCCGACCCGAAGGAACGGGCCGAGCACCTGATGCTGCTCGACCTCGGCCGCAACGATGTCGGCCGCGTCGCCGAGATCGGCTCAGTCAAGGTCACCGATTCCTTCTTCATCGAGCGCTACAGCCAGGTCATGCACATCGTCTCCAATGTCGAGGGACGGATCGACCCGCGCCACGACACGCTGGCAGCCCTGATCGCCGGCTTCCCGGCCGGCACCGTCTCGGGCGCGCCGAAGGTCCGGGCGATGGAGATCATCGACGAGCTGGAGCGCGATGCGCGCGGCGCCTATGCCGGCTGCATCGGCTATTTCGGCGCCAATGGCGAGATGGACACCTGCATCGTCCTGCGCACCGCCGTGGTCAAGGACGGCAAGATGCATGTCCAGGCCGGCGCCGGCATCGTCTACGATTCCGACCCGGCCTCCGAGCAGGAGGAGTGCATCAACAAGGCCAGGGCGCTCTTCCGCGCGGCCGAGGAGGCGATCCGCTTCGCCGCCCGCAGCGGGCGCGGCCAGTAGGCCGATCAGAAAGGGCGGCGCAGGCGCCGCCCTTCCGGTCAGTGGCCTTCCCGGTCAGTGGCCCTTGCCGCCGGCCAGCGTCATCCGGTCGACCCAGGCGATGCCGATCGCGGACAGGATGAAGACCACATGGATCGCGGTCTGCAGGATCACGCCGGTCGGCGTGTAGTTCGCGGTGACCGCGGTGCCGATATTGCCGGCCTCGATGAATGTCCTGAGCAGATGGATCGAGGAGATGCCGATGATCGCCATGGCGAGCTTGATCTTCAGGATGCTCGCATTGACGTGGCTGAGCCATTCCGGCTGGTCGGGATGGTTCTGCAGGCGCAGCCGCGAGACGAAGGTCTCGTAGCCGCCGACGATGACCATGATCAGCAGGTTCGAGATCATCACCACGTCGATCAGGCCGAGCACGACCAGCATGATCTGCTGCTCGCTGAAGGAGGTGGCGTGGCTGATCAGGTGCCAGAGCTCCTTCAGGAACAGGAACACGTAGACGCATTGCGCGACGATCAGCCCGAGATAGAGCGGGAGCTGCAGCCAGCGCGAGCTGAAGATGATGAACGGCAACGGCTTCATCTCGCCGTGGGCAGCAGGGTTCTGGGAATGGCCGCCGGGATGCGCCATGGTCGTTTCTTCGTCCTTCGCGTGGAGGGTGCGGGTGAGGTGCAGTGCAGCGCTAGATGGCGAGCGAATCGCCGATGCGCAACCCGTTTGCCCGTGACAAACGACAGTCCGGCCACAATCCCGTGACGGCGCAATTGCGCCGATATCGAGCGCTAGTCTTCCATCCAGGTCGACAGATCGCTAGGGTCGAGTCCTATCGGGGGAACTGGCGGCGTTCCACTCCCGTTGGAGAAAAAAGGAGTTTCGTCATGATCAAGTCTCTTGTCGTGGCAGCCGCGCTGGCCGGAGGAGCCGCCCTGGCGGCGCCGGTTTCGGCCGCTCCTCTCAATGCGGCCGGCGCGGCCCAGTCCCTCTCGACGGGCGGCAGCGCCCTGGTGCAGGAGGTGCAGTGGCGCCGCTACGGCTACGGCCCGCGCTATTACGGCTATCGGCGCGGCCCCGCGATCGGTGCCGGCATCGCCGCCGGTATCCTCGGCGGAGCGCTCGCGGCCGGCGCCCTCGCCGCGCCTCCTCCGCCGCCGCCGGTCTATTATCCCGCGCCGGCGCCGGTCTATGGCTACGGCATCGAGGATGTCGACGCGATCGCCTATTGCTCGCGCCGCTTCCGCTCCTACGACCCCGAGACCGGGACCTATATCGCCAGCGGCGGCGTGGTTCGCGCCTGCCCCTGACAGCAACCGACGTCCCGGCCGGGAATCAATGCCTCCCCGCAGCGATGCGGGGAGTTTTCTTTTGCGGTGGAAAGCGGCTTGCCAGAGCGGCGGCGATCCCGCTTATCCTGCCTCCCGCCTCAGATCGGAGCCTTTCGTGCGTATCGCCACCTGGAACGTCAATTCGGTCCGCCAGCGGCTCGGCCATCTGCTCGACTTCCTGAAGGAGGCGGAGCCCGACGCGCTCTGCCTGCAGGAGATCAAGTGCCTGGATGCCGACTTCCCGCGCGGCGAGATCGAGGCGGCCGGCTGGCAGGTCGAGACGCATGGGCAGAAGACCTTCAACGGCGTCGCCATCCTGAGCCGCGCCAAGCTGGAGGATGTCGGCCGGGGCCTGCCAGGCGACGACGGCGACGGGCAGGCGCGCTATCTCGAAGGCGTGCTGCCGTTCGGGACGGGCGTGGTGCGGCTGGCCTCGATCTACCTGCCCAACGGCAACCCGCCGAACACCGAGAAATATCCCTACAAGCTCGGCTGGATGAAGCGGCTCACCGGCCATGCCCGGATGCTGCTCCGGCACGAGGAGCCGCTGGTGCTGGCCGGCGACTACAACGTCATCCCGGAGCCGCGCGACGCGCGCGATCCGGGCGCCTGGGTCAGCGACGCGCTGTTCCTGCCCGAAACGCGCGCCGCCTTCCGGGAGCTCCTCGACCTCGGCTTCGCCGACGCCCTGCGCAGCACGACCGATGCCGGCGGCCTCTACACCTTCTGGGATTATCAGGCCGGCGCCTGGCAGCGGAACAACGGCATCCGCATCGACCATCTGCTGCTGTCGCCGCAGGCAGCCGACCGCCTCGCCGGCGTCAGGATCGCCAAGCATGTCCGCGGCTGGGAGAAGCCCTCGGACCATGTGCCGGTGATCATCGAGCTGAACTAGAGAAGGCCGGCTTTACGCGGGAACAGGCCGTCATTCCGGACCCGACCGGAAATTCTTGCCGAAACCTCTTCCGGCATGGCTTCAGGCATGGATCCCGAATCTCCGCTTCGCTGCGTCCGGGATGACCCGCAGTTCCACAACACCGCGCCGGGCTCCGGAAAACCGCCGCGCGGCCGGCCGGGCAGCAGCGATGCGGGTCATGCCGGACGGAGCGCGGAAGCCCTGCCAGGACCTTTTGCCGGACAGGCTCCGTCGTGAATCCCGGGTCGAGCCCGGGACCGCCCTCGCCTGCGTGCAGCAGCGCCGGGACTAGAACGGGATGTCGTCGTCGAGATGGCTCGACGAGGAGCGCCCGCCGCCACCGCCGCCGCCCGACATCGCCGGCTGGCGCGAGCCGCCGCCCATCGCGCCGGAACGGCCGAAGGAGCCGCCGCCGGAGCGGTCCTCCCCATAGCTGCCGCCGCCGCCCTCGCCATATTCGTCGCCGCCGCCGCCCTGGCGGCTGTCGAGGATGGTGAGATCGCCGCGGAAACGCTGCAGCACGATCTCGGTGGTGTATTTCTCGACACCGGACTGGTCCTGCCATTTCCGGGTCTGGAGCTGGCCCTCGACGTAAACCTTCGAGCCCTTCCTGAGATATTGTTCCGCGACCTTGGCCAGGTTCTCGTTGAAGATCACGACCGAGTGCCACTCGGTGCGCTCCTTGCGCTCGCCCGACTGCTTGTCGCGCCAGGTTTCCGAGGTGGCGATGCGCAGATTGACGACCGGCTCGCCGCTGCCGAGGCGCCGCACCTCGGGGTCGCGCCCGAGATTGCCGACCAGAATGACCTTGTTGACGCTGCCAGCCATGACAGGCTCCACTTCCTGCGCACTTCAAACACAAACCGGCCGGACGACCGGAGCCGAACCCTATCGGCCTGTCCGCCCAATATCAATGATGTTCCCGCTTTGTTCAAGGGGCCGAAAGCCGGTTTTCCCCGGCTGATTCGTGGGGCTTCACGGAGGATGCGACCGGCCGGTTGCGATCGCAGGCGAGGATCGGCGTGGCGAAAGCGCCAGCACGGCGCCTCGCAGAACCGCTTTCATCATCGCATTCCCTCCGGCTGCGCAGCCCGGTCGCTTCCTGCCGGCCGACCTCCTGCAGGGAGCGCAAAACCCGCGAATCGTTCCCTCGTCGCGGCGGGACGCCGGCCCGCTCCCTTTCGCCAGCATCGCGGGGCATGGCGGGCGCGCCAGTTCCGACCCTGCCGGGCCGCGGCCCGAAACGAAACGACCCGGCAGGCCGACGCCTGCCGGGTCGTCATGGAAGAGGCTGTGAAGCCGGATCAGCTGCGCGGCGCGAAGGCCTTGAGCGCGGCCGCGGCGAGAGCCGATTTCAGCACGGCGCCGAGCACGAAGGGCGTGGCGCCGAGGGCGATCGCCTTCGGCAGGCCGATCAGGACGGCGAGCCAGGCCACGCCGATCACCAGGCAGAGCGCATTGCCGGCGAGCATCGCGGCGAAGGCGAGCCCGACCCGGCCGCCGTTCCAGCCGCGCTGGGCGAGCCAGCCGGTCAGCGCCGCGGCGAAGGGGAAGGCGATCAGATAGCCGCCCGTCGGGCCGGCGAAATAGGCCGCGCCGCCGACGGCGCCAGCGAGGACCGGCAGCCCGACGAAGCCCTGCAGCAGCCAGGCGATCACGGTGACGGAGCCGAGCCGCCAGCCATAGAGCGCGCCGATCAGCGTCACGGCGAAGGTCTGCATCGTCATCGGCACCGGATACATCGGCACCTTGATCTGCGAGGACAGCGCCAGCAGCAGGCTGCCCACGACGACGGCGCCGGCCTGCCAGGCGAGCGAGCGGCTTTCCAGGCGCAGCGGGCTGAAGGGGCGGCGGAGGGCAAGATCGGTCATGGTCGCTCCGTGGTACGATCGGCGACGGTGGTCGCGATTCCGGAGGGGCCTTGTGGTCCTTTTTCGGCGGGGGACGCAAGGCCTATCCGTGCGGGGCGCGTTCGGCATCCTGCCCGGCGGCGCCATGCAGGGCGGGAGTGCGGGCAATGCCGCGGCCTATCTTGCGCGCGCCCGCGATATGTCGGATGGCCTGCGGCAGGTGACCTTCCCGCCTCGAGGATTCCCGATGACCCTGGCCAATGGCCGGCAGCTTCTCGCGATGCCCGGCCCGACCAATATTCCCGACCGCGTGCTGCAGGCGATGATGCGTCCGGCCGAGGAGCTGGCCTCCGACAGCATCGTGAACCTGACGGAGACGGTGCTGGCCGATCTCAAGCGTATCTTCAGGACCGGGGGCGAAACCTTCGTCTATGCCGCCAACGGCCATGGCGGCTGGGAGGCGGCCTTCACCAACGTATTGTCGCGCGGCGACAAGGTGCTGGTGCTGGAGAGCGGGCGCTTCGCCGTCGGCTGGGGCGAGATGGCGCGCTTCATGGGCGCCGATGTCGAGATGCTGCCCGGAAGCTGGCGCCGGGCGGTCGACCCCGCCGCCGTCGAGGCGAGGCTGCGCGCCGACACCCATCACGCGATCAAGGCGGTGATGACGGTGCAGATCGACACCGCCGCCGGCGTCGTCAACGACATCCCGGCGATCCGCAAGGCGATCGACGCCGCCGGGCACCCTGCCCTGTTCATGGTCGACGGCGTCGCCTCGCTGGGCTGCATGGAGTTCGAGATGGACGCCTGGCGCGTCGATGTCGCCGTCTCCGCCTCGCAGAAGGGATTGATGTCCTCGCCCGGCCTCGCCTTCGTCGCCGCGAGCGCCAAGGCGCTGGCGGCGCATAAGCGCGCCGACATGCGCAGCGGCTACTGGGACTGGTCCGGCCGCATGGACACCATGGCCTATATGAAGCATTGCGGCACCGCTCCCGAGCATCTGCTCTTCGGCGTGCGCGCCGCCCTCGACATGATCTTCGAGGAAGGGCTGGAGGCCGTCTGGCGCCGCCACGCCGTCCTGGCCAGGGCGACGCATGCGGCGGTCGAGACCTGGGCCGGCGGCCAGTCGCTGGGCTTCGGCGTGCCGGAGCCGCAGGAGCGCGCCCCGTCCGTGACGACCATCCTGACCCCCGGCTTCGAGGTGACGGCGCTGACCGATTTCGTGCGCGACACCTGCGGCGTCTCGCTCGGCCTCGGCATTGGCGACTATACCGGCAAGGCCTTCCGCATCGCGCATATGGGCCATTTCAACGCCGCGGCCCTGCTCGGCACGCTCGGCGCGGTCGAGATGGCGCTGCAGGCCAGGGAAATCCCGCACGGCTCCGGCGGCGTCGCGGCGGCGGTCGCGAGCCTCGCCGAAGCGGCCTGAAGCAGACAATCACCCGCCGTCATTCCGGGGCTCAGCGCTTGCGCGCGCCCCGGAATGACGGCGGTTCCGTATCCAGATCCAACAATCCCGGCCCCACACCGATGATCCGGCTCGAAAATATCAGCAAGCAGAACGGCAAGCAGATCGTCTTCATCGAGGCCTCCGCGGCCTTGCAGAAGGGCGAGAAGGTCGGCCTCGTCGGGCCCAACGGCGCCGGCAAGACCACGCTGTTCCGCCTGATCACCGGCGAGGAAAGCCCCGACGAGGGCCAGGTCTCGATCGATCGCGGCACGACCATCGGCTATTTCAGCCAGGATGTCGGCGAGATGTCCGGCATGAGCGTCGTCTCGGCCGTCATGGACGGCGCCGGCCTGGTTTCGAGCGTCGCGGCCGAGCTCGCGGCGCTGGAAGCCGCCATGGCCGACCCCGACCGGGCCGACGAGATGGAGGAGATCGTCCTGCGCTATGGCGAGGTTCAAGCGCGCTTCGAGGAGCTCGACGGCTACGCGCTCGACGGCCGCGCCCGCGAGGTTCTGGCCGGCCTCGGCTTCAGCCCGGCGATGACGGAGGGCGATGTCGGCGCCCTTTCCGGCGGCTGGAAGATGCGCGTCGCGCTCGCCCGCATCCTGCTGATGGCGCCGGACGCGATGCTGCTCGACGAGCCCTCGAACCATCTCGACATCGAGAGCCTGATCTGGCTGGAGGAGTTCCTCAAGGGCTATGAGGGCGCGCTCCTCATGACCTCGCACGACCGCTCCTTCATGAACCGCATCGTCGGCAAGATCGTCGAGATCGACGGCGGCGCGCTCACCACCTATTCCGGCGATTACGAGTTCTACCAGCAGCAGCGGGCGCTTTCCGAAAAGCAGCAGCAGGCGCAGTTCGAGCGCCAGCAGGCGATGCTGGCCAAGGAGATCGCCTTCATCGAGCGCTTCAAGGCCCGCGCCTCCCATGCCGCGCAGGTGCAGAGCCGGGTGAAGAAGCTCGACAAGATCGAGCGGGTCGAGCCGCCCAAGCGCCGCCAGACCGTGAAGTTCGAGTTCCAGCCGGCGCCGCGCTCCGGCGACGATGTCGCGGGCCTGAAGGGCGTCGCCAAGCGCTATGGCGAGAAGGTGATCTATGACGGCTTCGACTTCCAGATCCGCCGGCGCGAGCGCTGGTGCGTGATGGGCGTCAACGGCGCCGGCAAGTCGACCCTGCTGAAGCTCGTCACCGGCACCTCCGAGCCCGATTCCGGAACCGTGCAGCTCGGCGCCGGGGTCAAGCTCGGCTATTTCGCCCAGCATTCGATGGAAATCCTCGACGGCGACAGAACCGTTTTTGAAACCTTGGAAGATGCCTTCCCGCAGGCCAATCAGGGCTCGCTCAGGGCGCTCGCCGGCTGCTTCGGCTTCTCGGGCGACGATGTCGAGAAGCGCTGCCGCGTGCTCTCCGGCGGTGAGAAGGCGCGCCTCGTCATGGCGCTGATGCTCTACGATCCGCCGAATTTCCTGGTGCTGGACGAGCCCACCAACCATCTCGACATCGCCACCAAGGAGATGCTGATCGAGGCGCTGGCGGCCTTCGAGGGCACGATGCTGTTCGTCAGCCACGACCGGCATTTCCTCGCCGCGCTCTCCAACCGCGTGCTGGAGCTGACGCCCGAAGGCGTCCACGCCTATGGCGGCGGCTATACCGAATATGTCGCCCGCACGGGGCAGGAGGCGCCGGGGTTGCGGCATTGACCGGGTAAAGGCGCGGTCATCCCGGGCGACCGTAGGGAAACCCGGAAACCACGCCTGAACCTTTCCAATCCACGCTCAGGCATGGATCCCGGATCTCCGCTTCGCTCCGTCCGGGATGACGGCGAAGGCGGGCAGAGCCGCGCTCCTGCCGTCTCCTGTCAGCAAGGCGCCCCGCAAGGACGGTGCATCCGCACGGCTGCATGCTAAACATTCCCGCTGCCCGGAGGACCGGGCTGGAATGGTCCGGCTTTTGCCCTATCTCTAGCGCTTCACCGCAACGGACGCCCCGATGGCCCGCAAGACCGATACCGCCGCTGCCCAGGCTGCTGCGCTGGAAGACATGTTCGACCGCAACCAGGCCGCCGATCCCAATTTGCGCGTCATCTCCGTGCGCGGCGCGCGCGAGCACAACCTCAAGAACGTCGACCTCGCCATCCCGCGCGACAAGCTCGTGGTGTTCACCGGCCTCTCCGGCTCGGGCAAGTCCTCGCTCGCCTTCGACACGATTTATGCCGAGGGCCAGCGCCGCTATGTCGAGAGCTTGTCGGCCTATGCCCGCCAGTTCCTCGAGATGATGCAGAAACCCGATGTCGACCAGATCGACGGGCTCTCGCCGGCGATCTCGATCGAGCAGAAGACGACCTCGAAGAACCCGCGCTCGACCGTCGGCACCGTCACCGAAATTCACGACTATATGCGCCTCTTGTGGGCGCGCGCCGGCATTCCCTATTCGCCCGCGACCGGCCTGCCGATCGAGAGCCAGACCGTGCAGCAGATGGTCGACCGCCTGACCGAGCTGCCGGAGAAGACGCGCGGCTACCTGCTCGCGCCGGTGGTGCGCGGCCGCAAGGGCGAGTTCCGCAAGGAGATGGCCGACTGGCTGAAGCGCGGCTTCCAGCGCGTCAAGGTCAATGGCGAGTTCTATGAGATCCCGGACGCGCCGGCCCTGGACAAGAAGTTCAAGCACGATATCGACGTCGTGGTCGATCGCATTGTGATCAGGCCGGATTTGGGCGCCCGCCTCGCCGACTCGCTGGAACAGGCGCTGGAGCTGACCGACGGCATCGCGGTTTTCGAGTATGCGGACGAGAAAGAGGAGAACGGCGAGGCGAGGCGCGTCACCTTCTCGTCCAAATTCGCCTGCCCGGTCTCCGGCTTCACCATCCCCGAGATCGAGCCCCGGCTGTTCTCGTTCAACAACCCGTTCGGCGCCTGCCCGGCCTGCGACGGCCTCGGCCACGAAATGCGGATCGACCCGGACATGATCGTGCCGGACCATTCGCTGACGCTGAAGAAGGGCGCCATCGCGCCCTGGGCCAAATCGACCTCGCCCTATTACGGCCAGACGCTGGAAGCGCTCGCCCGGCATTTCGGCTTCTCGATGACCAAGCCGTGGTCCGAGCTGCCGGAGAGCGCCCGCAAGGCGATCCTGTTCGGCACGGGCACGGAGCCGGTGCGCTTCGCCTACAACGACGGCCTGCGCAGCTACGAGGTGAAAAAGCCCTTCGAGGGCGTCATCACCAATATGGAGCGGCGCTGGAAGGAGACGGAGTCGGACTGGGCGCGCGAGGAGATCGGCCGCTTCATGTCCGAGACGCCCTGCGCCGCCTGCAACGGCTATCGCCTGAAGCCCGAGGCGCTGGCGGTGAAGATCGACGGCCGCCATATCGGCGAGATCTCGAAGCTCTCGGTCAGGGACGCGCTCGACTGGGTCACCGCCCTGCCCGCCCGGCTCTCGAAGAAGCAGAACGAGATCGCCCCGCGCATCCTCAAGGAGATCCGCGACCGGCTGACCTTCCTGCTCGACGTCGGCCTGGAATACCTGACGCTCGCCCGCGCCTCCGGCACGCTCTCCGGCGGCGAGAGCCAGCGCATCCGCCTCGCCAGCCAGATCGGCTCGGGCCTCACCGGCGTGCTCTATGTGCTGGACGAGCCCTCGATCGGCCTGCACCAGCGCGACAACGAGCGCCTGCTCGGCACGCTGCGGCGGCTGCGCGACCTCGGCAACACGGTGATCGTGGTCGAGCATGACGAGGACGCGATCCTGACGGCCGACTACGTCGTCGATGTCGGCCCCGGCGCCGGCATCCATGGCGGCGAGATCGTCGCCAAGGGCACGCCGCAGGACATTCTCGACGATCCGAACTCGCTCACCGGCAAGTACCTCACCGGCGAGATGTCGGTGCCGGTGCCGGAGAAACGGCGCAAGGCGCAGAAGGGCCGCTCGCTCAAGATCGTCGGCGCGCGCGGCAACAACCTCAAGAATGTCGATGTCGAGATCCCGCTCGGGCTGTTCACCTGCATCACCGGCGTCTCCGGCGGCGGCAAGTCGACGCTGGTGATCGAC
Organism: Hyphomicrobiales bacterium; assembly: GCA_900466745.1. Classification (GTDB taxonomy): domain Bacteria; phylum Pseudomonadota; class Alphaproteobacteria; order Rhizobiales; family Beijerinckiaceae; genus Allobosea; species Allobosea minatitlanensis. The sequence continues at coordinate 33,888 of UBNE01000024.1, forward strand.
ACGCTCTACAAGGCGGTGGCGCGCAAGCTCAACGGCTCGATCGAGCATCCGGCCCCGCATGACCGGATCGAGGGCCTGGAGCATCTCGACAAGGTCATCGACATCGACCAGTCGCCGATCGGCCGCACGCCGCGCTCGAACCCGGCGACCTATACCGGCGCCTTCACGCCGATCCGCGAATGGTTCGCCGGCCTGCCGGAGGCGAAGGCGCGCGGCTATCAGGCCGGGCGCTTCTCCTTCAACGTCAAGGGCGGCCGCTGCGAGGCTTGCCAGGGCGACGGCGTCATCAAGATCGAGATGCACTTCCTGCCGGATGTCTACGTCACCTGCGACGTCTGCAAGGGCAAGCGCTACGACCGCGAGACCCTCGAAGTGAAATACCGCGACAAGTCGATCGCCGACGTGCTCGACATGTCGGTCGAGGAGGCCAAGGGCCTGTTCAAGGCGGTGCCCTCGATCCGCGACAAGATGGAGACGCTGGCGCGCGTCGGGCTGGACTATGTCAAGGTCGGCCAGCAGGCGACGACGCTCTCGGGCGGCGAGGCGCAGCGCGTCAAGCTCTCCAAGGAACTGTCGAAGCGCGCCACCGGCCGCACGCTCTACATCCTCGACGAGCCGACGACCGGCCTGCATTTCCACGACGTCGCCAAGCTGATGGAGGTGCTGCACGAGCTGGTCGACCAGGGCAATTCGGTGGTGGTGATCGAGCACAATCTCGAGGTCATCAAGACCGCCGACTGGATCATCGACATGGGCCCCGAGGGCGGCGACGGCGGCGGCGAGGTGGTGGCGCAGGGCACGCCGGAGGACATCGTCCGGGCGGCCAAGGGCCACACCGCGCGCTTCCTCAAGGAAGTGCTGGACCGCCGCCCGATCAAGAAGGGCAAGGCGGCGGTCAGGCAGGCGGCGGAATAGCGCGGCAGGCCCGCAAGGTCAGCCGCAACGCCGCCGCAGGCGGGGTCGCCCGAACCCGCGGCGGATCCTGCTTGTTTTCCAGCGAGATCCCGGCTGACTGGAACGAATCAAAGGAGAACACTCCTTAGAATTTCTATCAACATATTGATTTCAAAAGATTATTTTATTGACCGCAGAAGTGTCTGAGCCATATCCCTCGGTCCATGCCGGCCCCTGACCGAGGAGAGACATGATGATTGGAAAGACGCATCTCAGCCTGTTGGCTCTGTCGTCCTGCCTTCTGGCCACTCCGGTTCTCGCCCAGAGCGTCAACCTTTACACCACGCGCGAACCCGCCCTGCTCAACCCGGTGCTCGAGTCCTTCACCAAGGACACCGGCATCAAGGTCAACGCCGTCTTCCTGAAGGACGGCCTGCAGGAACGGATCCGCGCCGAGGGCGCCAACAGCCCGGCCGACCTCATGCTCCTCGTCGATGTCGGCGAGATCAACGCCGCGGTCGCGGCCGGCATCACCCAGCCGATCAGGTCCGAGACCGTCGACAAGGTCGTTCCGGCGCAGCTTCGTCCGGACAACAACTGGGTCGCGCTGACCCAGCGGGCCCGGATCGTGATCGCCTCCAAGGAGCGCGTCGCGCAGGATGCGATCACCTATGAGGAGCTGGCCGAGCCGAAATGGAAGGGCAAGTTCTGCATCCGCTCCGGCCAGCACCCCTACAACAACGCCTTCTTCGCCGCCTATCTCGCCCATAACGGAGAGGCCAAGGCCGAAAGCTACATCAAGGCGCTGCGCGGCAATGCGGCCCGCAAGCCGGGCGGCGGCGACCGCGATGTCGCCCGCGACATCCAGTCCGGGCTGTGCGACGTGGCGATCATCAACACCTATTACATCGGTCTGATGAGCCAGGCGAAGAACGAGCAGAAGGGCTGGTTCGACGCGATCAAGCCGCTCAGGACCAGCTTCGCCGGCGGCGGCACGCATGTGAACGTCTCGGCCGTCGCCTTGGCCAGGAACGCGCCGAACAAGGACAACGCCGTCAAGCTGGTCGACTACATGCTCGGCGAGAAGGCGCAGGCCGTCTATGCCAACGGCAATTTCGAGTATCCGGTCAACGCCGCCGTCAAGGACAGCGCCGCGGTGCAGCTTCTCGGGCCGGTGACGCCGGACAGCCTCTCGCTCTCCGAGGTCGCCAGGCACCGCAAGCCCGCCGCCGATCTGGTCGACAAGGCCGGCTTCGACAGTTGAGCGCAGCCGCACCGCAGAGCCTATCCCGGCGGCCGTCATTCCCGTGGCGGCCGTCGACGCGTCTGGCCTACGCCACCTTGCTCGGCGCGGCGCTGATCCTGCTGCCGCTGGCGGCGCTGGTTGGCTCGGCGCTGTCGCTGCGGCAGGCGGCCGAGATCTGGCCGCATCTGGCCGCCCATGTCCTGCCGACCGCGCTCATCCAGACCGGGCTGCTGCTGGCCGGCGTCGGGGCGTTGAGCGCGGCGATCGGCGTCGGCGCCGCCTGGCTGGTCACGCAGAGCGAGTTTCCCGGCCGGGGTGCGCTCGAATGGCTGCTCGCCCTGCCCCTGGCGCTGCCCACCTACATCACCGCCTATATCTACGTCGAATTCATGGGCTTCAACGGCCCGCTGCAAGGCGCGCTGCGCGCGGCCACCGGCTGGCGGTCCCTGCGCGAATACTGGTTTCCCGAGCCGCGCAGCCTTCCCGGCGCGATCGTCATCATGGCGCTCGTGCTCTACCCTTACGTCTATCTGAGCGTGCGCGCGCTCTTCGTCGTGCAGAGCGCGGCGATCATCGATGCGGCCCGCACGCTCGGGGCCGGGCGCGGCCGGCTGTTCCGGCATGTCGGGCTGCCGCTGGCCCGGCCGGCGCTGGCGGCGGGGCTGATCCTCGTGCTGCTCGAGACGCTGAACGACATCGGCGCGAGCGAATATCTCGGCATCCGCACGCTGACGCTGTCGATCTACACGACCTGGCTGAACCGGGGATCGCTGGCCGGCGCCTCGCAGATCGCCTGCGTGATGCTGCTGCTCGTCTTCGCGCTGCTGCTGGGCGAAGCGCGGCTGCGCGAACGGCGTGGCTTCGCCATCTCCGCCCAGCCCGGCCGCATCGCCGCCCGCCGGCGCCTGGGCCGGGGCGCGGGGATGCTCGCCGCCCTCGCCTGCCTGCTGCCCGTCCTGCTGGGCGCGGTGCTCCCCGTCGGGTTCCTGATCGCCGAGACGCTGAGGCTCCAGCGGCTCGCCGGGCTGGACCCGGCGCTGCTCGGCCAGCTCGGCAACGCCCTGCTGCTGGCCATGGCGGCGTCGCTCATCGTCCTGGCCCTCGGCTTCGGGATCGCCGCGGCCGCCCGGCGCGGGCAGGAACGCTTCCTGCGACTGCTCGCGCGCTTCGCCGGGCTCGGCTACGCGGTGCCGGGAACGGTGCTGGCGCTCGGCGTGCTGATTCCGGTCGCCGCGATCGACAATCTCGTCGCCGATACGCTGCGCCGCTGGTTCGGGCGCGAGGTCGGGCTGGTGCTGATCGGCTCGGGCGCGGCGCTGCTCGTCGCCTATGCGGCGCGCTTCCTCGCCATCGGCATCAACGGGATCGAGAGCGGTCTCGCGCGCATCCCCCGGCGCGTCGACGACGCCGCCCGCAGCCTCGGCGCAGGCGGCGGGGTGCTGCTGCGCCAGTTCTACTGGCCTCTGGCGCGCCCGGCGATCGCGACGGCGGGCCTGCTGGTCTTCGTCGACGTGCTCAAGGAGCTGCCGGCGACGCTGCTGCTGCGCCCGCTCGGCGTCGAGACCCTGGCGACCACGGTCTACGGCCATGCCTCCCGGGGCGTGTTCGAGGAAGGCGCGCCGGCGGCGCTGCTGATCGTGCTCGCCGGCCTCGTCCCGGCGCTGATCCTCGCCCGGATCCGCCCGGCACAGAAGGAGCCCTGACCGGCGGGAATGGCTCTGTGCCACCTCATGACGGGCTCTTAACGCGCGTCTGGCATATGATCGGCGCGGCGGCCGCTTTCCCAGGGCCGCGAGGCCGGGACGAGCGCCACGCATGAGCCAGACGGGCACCATCGCAGAAGCCGCAGGCGCGGGCGCAGACGGGCGCACCCGGCGGCTCGCCACGGCGCTGTCCGGCTTCGGGCTGTTCATCCTGATCATGACGCTGCAGCCCTTCGCGCCGCCGCCGGACGCGGCGCAGCTCTCCGCTCCCAATAGCGGCAACCTCGTCAACCAGATCGGCTACCTCGTGCTGGGCGGGCTCTATCTGACGGCGATCCTGCGCCTGACGCCGCGGCCGGTCCTGGCCCGGCTCGGCCTCGGCATCTGGTTCGCCGTCTTCGCCCTGGCCTGCCTGTCGAGCTTCCAGGCGCTCGACCCGGCGGCTTCGCTGCGCGGCCTCCTGCTCGGAGCGGTCGCGATGATCGTGGTGGCGGGCGTGCTGGTCCTGCCGGAAAGCGAGGCTGATTTCGCGACGGCGGCCGTCGACGCCTGCATCGCGGTGCTCGTCCTCGTCTACGGCGTGCTGATCTTCGCCCATCACCTCGCGGTGCACAGCGCCGAGGGCGCCGAAGGCGTGCATGTCGGCGAATGGCGCGGGCACCTTTCCCATAAGAACTTCGCCGCGCCGGTGTTCTCCATGATGGCGATGATCGGGATCTATGGCTGGCGTGCCGGCTTGAGATGGCGCGGCGCGCTGATCGTGCTGCTCTGCGTGGTCTTCGTCTTCAACAGCGGCTCGAAGACCACGCTCGGCGTGCTGCCCGTCGCGGTCGGGATCGTGCTGCTCGGACGGATTACCGGTCGGCCCGGGCTTGCGGTGGCGCTGCATCTCCTGCTGGTCGCCGCGCTCGGCTGCCTCACCGTCGGCACGGTGATATCGCCTCAGCTCCACCGCATCGGCACGGCGCTGATCCCGGACCCGACCTATACCGGCCGCGACGAGATCTGGAAATTCGCGCTCTCCCGCATCGCCGAACGCCCCTGGACCGGCTACGGCTATGCCAGCTTCTGGCAGACGCCGGTCGTCACCGGGCTGGAGGAGAACTACGAGGCGAGCTGGGACGTGCGCGGCATCGGCTCGGGGCACAACACCTATCTCGACGCGGCCCTGATGTTCGGCATCCCCGGCGCGGCGGTGACGCTCTGGCTGTTGATGGTCCGGCCGCTGCGAAACTATATCGCCGCGGCGCGCGAGCCGGCCAATCGCAGGCTCGCCGACCTTTTCGCCATGATCGTGGTCTTCATGACCTATGTCGGCATGCTCGAGACCTTCCTGCTCAACCGCTCCGACCCGCTCTGGACCCTCTACGCCCTGGCGGTGATGGGGCTGGAGCTGCTGCGGCGGATGCAGGTGAAGGCGGACTGAGCCGGCGGCTGCTACTACGCCGCGGGCACCGTGACCCGCCGCGCCTGCCCGCGCCAGGGCTTCTGGCCCAGCACATAGGGCTTCACCGCCAGGAAAGGCTTCTCGATCCAGAGCCAGGAAAACAGCGCGAACAGCACGACCAGCGGCGCCGAAATCGCGAAGAGCACGAGCCCGCTGCCATGGACCAGATCGGTCTGGTAGACCAGCGCCTGCTGGATCGGGAAGCCGTAAAGATAGATGCCGTAGGAGACGTCGAGCTTGCGGATGCGCTGCGGCAGCCTGAGCGGCAGCAGGCCGATATAGATCACGCAATAGGTCAGGAAGGGCGGCACCAGGAAGCACCATTCACGCGGCGCCGACATCAGCACGATCGAGGCTGCGAGTGCCGCCGCGAACAAGCTCCAATGCATCGGCAGGCGGTCGCGCCACTGGAAATAGAGGCACCCGACCAGGAAGTAGAACACCACCACGGTCCAGTGGTAGTTGCCCTCGGTGATGCCGAAGCCGCGCATATGGGCCGCGACGGTCGCGGCAAGGATGATGGCGGCCGAGAGCATCGCGAAGAGCACGCGGCGACGCACCAGGCCGACGCCGATCATCAGCGCCATCACGATATAGCAATAGAATTCCGGCTTCAGCGTCCACAGGTTCTGGTTGACCGTGTTTGGAACCGGATTGTGCTCGAACACGCCGGGCAGCTCGAAGCGGATGCGCCCGACGACGTTGCCGAAATACTCCCAGAACCGGATGTCCGAGACGTAGTCCCGCAGAGCCCATGTCGTCAGCAGCGGCCCGAGCACCAGCGCCGACAGGGTGATCTCGACGAAGAGCGCCGGGACGATGCGGATCGCCCGCAGGGTGATGAAGGGCCTTACGGCGCCAGTGCGGAGAGCGCTGCCGGTGACGAGGAAACCGCTCAGCGCGAAGAAGGCCGGGACGAGGCTGAGCCGGAACAGCCCGCCCCAGCCGACCCAGTCCTCGCTGGTGTCCGCGCCGGCGACCCAGCCGGAATGGACTGCGAGGATCGTCACCGACAGGATCAGGCGCAAGGCGTTGAAGCCGGGCCCCTCTCCGCCATTGCGCTCCAGGATATCGGCGGCCGTCGGCAGCGAGCCGAGAAAGCCGCCATCCCGGCGGGCCTGCCCCTCATCCGCATGGCCCTTGTCCGATTTCGATACGCTTTGTGTCATCCCCAGCCGCTCCGCATGCTCGCCGGTCATTAGCTGCAAGCGGCGCGCCACAACAATCGCGGATTAAATTACTCCAGATCGGCGGCAATAAAGAAAATCACGCTACCTAACGTGAATTGAAGCCCGTGCCCTGCTGCCTTATTTTAAACGTTCGGAAAAACGAACGGAATGGACGCAGAACTTGGCGCGCCGGGACCTGATCGCCCCCCTCCCCGAAGCCGTCCGCGCGGAGACCGCGTGATGGCGGCCGCGGCCAAGCGCGTTCCGCTGCCGGCGATCCTGCTCGCCAACGACCTGCTCGACGGCGACGTCGTCTTCGCGGCGGCGGCCGGACCGGGCGGTCTCGCCTGGACGCGCGATCCGGCCCGGGCGCTGGTGGCGAGCGACGACGCGGCGGCCGAGCGGCTGGAGGCCTTCGCGGCGGCCGAATTGCGCGGCAACACGGTCGTCGACGCCTATCTGGTCGATATCGCGCTCGAGGGCGGCCGCCCGGTGCCGCGCCATTTCCGCGAGCGCTTCAAGACGCTCGGCCCCAGCAACCGTCCCGATCTCGGCAAGCAGGCCGGCGAGGGCATCGCGCCAGCGCCGAAGGGTTGAGGCATGTATCGCTACGATGAATTCGACGAGCGCTTCGTGCGCGAGCGGGTGGCGCAATTCGCCGACCAAGTCGCGCGCCGGCTCGACGGCTCGCTAAGCGAGGACGAGTTCAAGCCGCTGCGGCTGAAGAACGGCGTCTATCTCCAGCTCCACGCCTATATGCTGCGCATCGCCGTGCCCTACGGCACGCTGAACGCCCGGCAGTTGCGCCAGCTCGCGCTGATCGGCGAGAGATACGACCGCGGCTACGGCCATTTCACCACGCGCACGAACCTGCAGTTCAACTGGCCGAAGCTGCGCGACATCCCCGCGATCCTCGGCCTGCTCGCCGATGTCGAGATGCATTGCATCCAGACCTCCGGCAACTGCATCCGCAACGTCACGGCCGATCATTTCGCCGGCGTCGCCCGCGACGAGATCGAGGATCCGCGCCCGACCGCCGAACTGATCCGGCAATGGTCCTCGGGCCATCCCGAATTCAGCTACCTGCCGCGCAAGTTCAAGATCGCGGTCACCGGCGCGCAGGAGGACCGGGCCGTCACCCGGGCGCACGATATCGGCCTGCGCCTGCGCCGGCACCCCGACACGCAGGAGACCTGCTACGAGGTCAGCGTCGGCGGCGGGCTCGGGCGCACACCGATGATCGGCAAGGTGGTGCGAGACTATCTGCCGAAGAAGGATCTGCTCGCCTATCTCGAGGCGATCCTGCGCGTCTACAATCTCGAAGGCCGGCGCGACAACAAGTACAAGGCTCGCGTCAAGATCCTCGTCCACGAGATCGGCGCCGAGGAATTTGCCCGCCGGGTCGAGGCGGAATTCGCCCGGCTCGACGGCCCCTCGATCAATGCCGACCCGGAGGAGGTGGCGCGGATCGCGGCCTATTTCGCGCCGCCGGCCTATGAGACGCTGCCGGCCGTGAGCAACACGCTGGAAGCGGCCCGGGCGGCGAACCCGGCCTTCGCGCGCTGGGTCGAGGTCAACACCACGGCGCACAAGGTTCCCGGCTATACGGCGGTGACGATCTCGCTGAAGCCGGCGGGCCAGGCGCCGGGCGACGCCACCTCCGCGCAGATGCGGACGGTCGCCGATCTGGCCGAGCGCTATTCGCTCGACGAATTGCGGGTCACCCACGCCCAGAACCTCGTGCTGCCCCATGTGCGCCTGCGCGATCTCCCCGCGATCTGGCGGACGCTCGGCGAGGCCGGGCTGGCCGAAGCCAATATCGGCCTCGTCACCGACATCATCTCCTGCCCCGGGCTCGACTACTGCGCGCTGGCGACGGCCCGCTCGATCCCGATCGCGCAGGCGATCCAGCAGCGTTTCGCCGATGCGCAGCGCCAGCGCGAGATCGGCCCGCTCGGCATCAAGATCTCGGGCTGCATCAATGCCTGCGGCCACCACCATGTCGGCCATATCGGCATTCTCGGGCTGGAGAAGCGCGGCATCGAATCCTACCAGATCACGCTCGGCGGCGACGCCGGCGAGAACGCCGCGATCGGCGAGATCCTCGGACCGGGCCTCGCCGCCGAGGAGGTTCCGGCCGCGATCGAGCGCATCGTCGCGGTCTATCTGGCCGAGCGGCTGGAGGCGGAGAGCTTCATCGACGCGGTGCGCCGGCTCGGGCTCGCGCCCTTCAAGGCCGCCTTCCAGGAGGTTCCCCGTGCCGCTGCTTGACCGGAACGGCGCCCGCGAGGACGGCTGGACCCGCAGCGAGGGCGCGGCCGTCGGCAACATCCCCGCCGTGATCGTCCCCTGGGACTCGCTGGCCGACGCGCTCGCCCAGCAGGGCGACGGCCGGAACATCGGCGTCCTTATCCCCAACAGCCTCGCCATTTCCGCCCTGGCGCCGTTCCTGCCGCGGCTGGCGCTGGTGGCGATCGGCTTCCCGGCCTATTCGGACGGGCGCGGCTTCAGCCTCGCACGCCAGCTCCGGCGCGCCGGATTCGCCGGCGAGCTGCGCGCCAGCGGCCCGCTGATCCCCGACCAGTTCGCCTATGCCCTCGCCTGCGGCTTCGACACGATCGAGCTGCCGCAGGCCAATGCCGAGCGCCAGCCACTCGAGCAATGGCTGCGCGCCCGCGATTCCTACAGCCTGACCTATCAGCGCGGCTACGGCACGCCGGACCGCAACATCCTGGACCGTCGGCGCGCCGCCCGCGCAGCGGCGGCGCCGGGCCCGCGATGAGCGGCGGGGCGCCCCGGAACCGGCAGCCCGACCCGGCGGAGGACGCCGAGAACCTGCTGCTGCCCGGCGATGCGTCCCCCGGCCGCTGGCTCGACCTCGGCTTTCGCCTTATCATTCTCGGACTGGCGGTCCTGTGGCTGCTGATGCCGGCGGCGGGCGCAACCCCGCCGGCCCCCGACGGGAAAGCGATAGCGACCACGCGATGAGCGAGAGACGACCCGAGGCGACGGCGCGGCGCATCGAGCCGCTGGCGACCCTGCCGCTGTTCCACAAGCTGGACGGGCGCAAGGCCGTGCTCGCCGGCCATGGCGAGGGCGCGCTGTGGAAGGCCGAACTGCTCGCGGCGGCCGGGGCGGAACTGCATGTCTTCGCCGGGTCCGAGGCCGCCTCCTTCGCGCCGCTCGCCACCGACGAGGCCGCCGCGCGGATCCATCTCCATGCCCGCCGCTGGTCGGCGGAGGACCTCGCCGGAGCGGCGCTCGCCGTCGCCGATCTCGACGATGCCGGCGAGATCCAGGCTTTCGTCGCGGCGGCGCGCCGGGCGGGAACGCCGGTCAACATCGTCGACAAGCCCGAATTCTGCGACTTCGCCTTCGGCGCGCTGGTCAACCGCTCGCCGCTCGTCGTCGCCGTCTCGACCGACGGGGCCGCGCCGGTGTTCGGACAGGCGATCCGCGCCAAGATCGAGGCGCTGCTGCCGGCCGGGCTGAAGGGCTGGGCGCAGGCGGCGAGCGACTGGCGCCCGGTCGTGCAGGCGCGCGAGCTGCCCTTCGCGCTGCGCCGCGCCTTCTGGGAGCTCTTCGCCGGCAAGGCGATGGCGGAGCCCGGGCGCGAGCCGGCGCCGCAGGATGCGGCCGAGCTTTTTGCGGCGCTCGCCGGGCTGGAAGCCGCGCATGACGGCAAGGGCCGGGTCACGCTGGTCGGCGCCGGGCCGGGCGATCCGGAACTGCTGACGCTCAAGGCCATCCGCGCGCTGCAGAGCGCCGATATCATCCTCTATGACGACCTCGTCTCGCCCGGCGTGCTGGAATTCGCCCGGCGCGAGGCGAAGCGCATGCTGGTCGGCAAGACCGGCTACGGCCCTTCGGTCAAGCAGGGCGAGATCAACGCGCTGATCGTCTCCCTCGCCCTGCAGGGCAAGCATGTCGTGCGGCTGAAAGGCGGCGACCCCGGCATCTTCGGCCGGGCCGGCGAGGAGATCGAGGCCTGCCGGGGCGCCGACATCCCGGTGGCGATCGTGCCGGGTATCTCGGCGGCGCAGGGCGCGGCCGCCGCGCTCGGCCTGTCTCTGACCCATCGCGACCATGCCAGGCGGCTGCAATTCGTCACCGGCCATTCGCGCAAGGGCGAATTGCCGGACGATCTCGACTGGCGCGCCATGGCCGATCCCGCCGCCTCGACCGTGATCTACATGGCGCGGGCCACCCTGCCCGGCTTCCGCGAGAAGGCGCTCGCCGCCGGGCTCGACCCGCAGACGCCGGCCGTCGCCGTGCTCTCAGCGACGCGGCCCGAGGAAATCCGCATCGCCGCGACGATCGCGACCCTGCCGGAACGGCTCGCGGAACTTTCCACCGCCGGCCCGGTTCTGGTCCTGCTGGGCCATGCCTTCGGCGCGGCCCTGGCCGCGGCCGGAGAAGCGGCGGATCGCCGCAGCGCCTGAACGCCGCCGGAGGCCGAATCCGGCGGTAAGCTCGAAGACGATGCCGGGAGATGCATGTTCTCCCCCGCATGGAATCTTTGGAACGGCGCCGCTGCCCGGGCAGATTGTGGCAATACCTGGATTTCAGTACGTTTCGTTTGTTATTCAGAACGTGGCGGAGTGCCCCTGCGGATGCTTCGCCCGGATCGCAACGGAGCCCTGACATGACACGACCCGCGTTTCGCCGCCTGGTTCGGGCCGGACTGGTCCTGGGAGCCTTCACGGTCTGCTTCGGCGTCGTCGCCGGAGCCCGCGCGCAGTCGACCGAGCTGCTCAACGTCTCCTACGACCCGACCCGCGAGCTCTACCGCGACATCAACGCCGCTTTCCTGGCCGAGTGGAACGGCAAGCACCCGGACAAGAAGATAGCGACGATCCGCCAGTCGCATGGCGGCTCGGGCGCCCAGGCGCGCACCGTGATCGACGGCCTCAACGCCGATGTCGTGACGCTGGCGCTGGCCGGCGATATCGACGCCATCGCGGAGCGCTCGAAGAAGCTGCCGCTCGACTGGCAGAAGCGCCTGCCGGACAATTCCGCGCCCTACACCTCGACGATCGTCTTCCTCGTCCGCAAGGGCAATCCCAAGGCGATCAAGGATTGGGGCGACCTCGCCAAGCCCGGCATCCAGATCATCACGCCGAACCCGAAGACCTCGGGCGGGGCGCGCTGGAACTATCTCGCGGCCTGGGGCTATGCCGAGAAGGCCTTCAACAAGGACGAGGCCAAGGTCCGCGACTTCATCGCCAAGCTCCTGGCCAACGTCCCGGTGCTCGACACCGGCGCGCGCGGCGCGACCACGACCTTCACCCAGCGCGGCATCGGCGACGTGCTGCTGGCCTGGGAGAACGAGGCCTTCCTGGCGCAGAAGGAGTTCGGCGCCGACAAGTTCGACATCGTCGTGCCGAGCCTGTCGATCCTGGCCGAACCGCCGGTCGCGCTGGTGGACGGCAATGTCGACGCCAAGGGCACGCGCGAGGCGGCGCAGGCCTATCTCGAATTCCTCTACACCCCGAAGGCGCAGGCGATCATCGCCAGGAACTTCTATCGCCCGCGCAACCCGGAGGCCGCCGATCCGAAGGACCTCGCCAATTTCCCGAAGCTCGACCTGCTGACGATCGACAAGGATTTCGGCGGATGGGCCAAGGCGCAGCCCGCCCATTTCGGTGACGGCGGCACCTTCGACCAGCTCTACAAGCCGGCCCGGTAACGCATGGCGACGGCGTCCCTCCGCTGGCGCGAGCCCAGCATCCTGCCCGGCTTCGGGCTGGCGCTGGGCATCACCGTGACGGCGCTGTCGCTGGTCGTGCTGATCCCGCTGGCCGGCCTTTTCGTCAAGGCCGCCAGCGCCGGCCCGTCCGATATCTGGGCGGTGGCGACCTCGCCGCGGACGCTGGCCGCGCTCAGGCTCTCCTTCCTGGGCGCGCTGTTCGCCGCGCTGGTCAACACCGTCTTCGGGCTGATCCTCGCCTGGGTGCTGGTGCGCTACGAGTTTCCTGGCAGGCGGCTGATCGACGCCGCCGTCGACCTGCCCTTCGCCCTGCCGACGGCGGTGGCCGGCATCTCGCTCGCCGCGATCTACGCGCCGAACGGCTGGGTCGGGGCCTGGCTGGCGCCGCTCGCCTTCAGGCTCACCATCCCCTTCACCGACCTCTCCTTCGGCTTCGACGGCAAGGTCGCCTATACGCCGCTCGGCGTCATGGTGGCGCTGATCTTCATCGGCCTACCCTTCGTCGTGCGCACCGTCCAGCCGGTGCTGGAGGAGTTGCAGAGCGATGTCGAGGAGGCGGCCGCCCTGCTCGGCGCCAGCCGCCTGCGCACCGTCTTCCGCGTCGTGCTGCCGCCGGTGCTGCCGGCGCTGCTGACCGGCTTCGTCCTCGCCTTCGCGCGGGCCATCGGCGAATACGGCTCGGTGATCTTCATCGCCGGCAACATTCCGATGGTCTCCGAGATCGCGCCGCTGCTGATCGTGATCCGGCTCGAGCAGTTCGACTATGCCGGCGCCGCGGTGATGGCGGCGATGATGCTGCTGATCGCCTTCGCGCTGATCCTCGCCGTCAATCTGGTTCAGGCGCGGGCGCGCCGGAGATATGGCGATGTCTGACGCAGCCCTGCCCGCCGC
>UBNE01000028.1 GCA_900466745.1 Hyphomicrobiales bacterium
ACCCTGCCCACCCTGCCTGACGCTTCGGACCTCTCCGCGGATGCGATGATGCCGGCGGCGCGGCCCGGAAGGGGCCTGCCGCGTCGCGCCCCGGCCTGCCGAAGGCGCCTGGCGGCTTACAACTTTCAACCCGCCCGAAACATTCGGAAATGCTGGCGCCCGCATTTCGCCCGACCCCCTGTCGAGAGTCCCGCAGCACATAACGGGACAGACATGCTCTCAACCAGCCTTCTTCATCGCCGGGCGGCTTCCTGGGCCGTGGCCGCGACCGGGCTCGCCCTGCTCGCCCTTGCCGTCGCTCCGGCCGGCGAAGCGCCGTCCCCGGCGCAGCCCGGCCGCGCCGCCCTCGAGCTCAGCCCCTCCGGGAAGGTCCTCGACCGAGCCCCGGGGGCCGCGACGGAACCCTCCCGCTTCGCGGTCAGCCCACCGCCCTCGGACTGGAGCAGGCTGGCCATGCCCGCTTCCGGCATCGCACCCGCGACGAGCGCCGCGGAGAGATCCGGGGCAATCGGCGACCCGCGCGCCGGCAGGCCGGTTCCCATCGCGGCTGCGACGGCTCCGGCGCCTGCGCCTCATCCGGCGCGCCTCGTCGCGAGGGCGCCCAAGGCCTCTGTCGCGATCGCCGCGCTGCCGCCGCCGCGCCCGGCCTCGTTCCCCGCATCGCGGGGCATGGCTGCCGCCGCCTCGCCGGAGACCCATCCCTCGGTCGCGTCGCGGATGCTCGCTTTCGTCGGCTCGCTCGCATCGCGGGTCCGTCCGCTATGAGCGCGACCCTTTCGCCGCAGTCTCCCGCGCGCGGGCTGCGACGCTTCAGGAACGCGCTCCCGCTGGCCGCGCTCGCTCTCTTCCTCTTGCCGCTTGCCGTCGGGGTCGGCTGGCTCGCTCATCGCCGGGGGGCGGGCGGCGATCCGGCGCCGGCCTTCGACGGTTTCCGCCAGGTCCGGCTCAAGACGATCCAGGCCCAGCTCGACCAGGTGCAGGGAGATTATCTGGTGATCTTGGGCGATTCCCACGCGGAACGCCTGTTCATGCCGGTCCTCTGCGGCTTGCCGCTCGTCAATGCCGGCATCTCGGGCGCCTCCCTGGCCGATGTGCTCGACCTGACCCGGAAGGTTGCGCCGCCGCGGCAAGCGAAAGGCGTCCTGCTGGTGGTCGGCGCCAACGACATCTGGGTGAAGCGCAACCCGGAAACCGAGGCGGCCGAAGGCGGCTTCCGGTCCGGTCTCGCCGCCTTGAAGCCGCGTCTGGCGGCCTGGGGGCCTCGCCGCGCCCTGATCGCCATCCCGCCGGTCGCCGACAAGGAGAAAGCCCTGTTTCCTCCCGCGGCGGCCGCCCGTTATTCGCAGATGCTGGCCCAGTCATGCGAGCCGGAGCGCTGCGGATATTTCAACCTGTACGGGGAGGCGTCGGACAGGCCGGGGCGGCCTTCCGCCTTCAGCGACGGCGTCCATCTGCGCGATTATGCCGGCTTCGTGCGGAAACGCGAGGCGGAGCTCTGCAGCAGCCTCGGCATCGGCTCGGCCCGCTGAGGTCGCGCCGCGCCCTGAAGGCGGCGCGATCGGTCACGGAGCATCGCGTGGGGCTTCGGCAGTCCTGTGCGCCGATGTTTGCCTTCTCGTTCCAGGCTCAAGCGCTCGACGCGGCGCGCCGCGACGGGGCGCGCTCGCCGGGGAAGGCCGCCTGCCCGGAAGCAACCTGGCGAGGACGGCGCGGCGCTTGCGCGCGGAGGGCCGTGAGGAAGATGCGGCCGAAAGCAAGACCGGAAGCGTTCCTGTCCTCGACCGCTTTTTTCACGCTGTGCCCTCAGCTCCAGAACGCGCTCTGCCACAGGCTCAGCGTCTTGCCGACGCCGTTTTTCAGCGCGTTCTCATAGACGCGATAGCCGCACATCACGTCGTAAATCGCCATGCCGCGGGCGAAGTAGACGATGACGTCGCCGTCTCCGCGGCGCCCGGCGGTCTCGCCGGCGATGACCTTGCCGAGATCGATGATCTCCTCTTCCTTGGCCAGGCCGCGATCGACCATGACGCTCGGCGTCATCGTCTTGCGCTCCATGCTGATCGCCGAATTCATGACATAGCCGTCGGCGCGCGCGAGCGTTTCGAAGGTCGCGTCCCAGATCGACAGATCGACCAGCAGGCTGCCCTTCTTCATCCAGTCCGGCGCGATATAGGCGTCGTCGATCGTCTGGACGTTGGTCGCGGGAATGACGACGTCGGCATCGGCGACCGCCGCGCGGGCGGAATCGACTGCGCGGACATCGATGTGCAGCTTGCGCGAGAACTCGGCGGCGAAGGCCTTGGCGCGCTCGGTATTGAGGTCGTAGACATAGGCGACTTCGAGCTCCGGCATCACCTCGGCGGTGCAGGCGATCGCGGCCTGGTTGATCGGACCGACACCGATCAGGCCGAGGCTGCGCGAGCCCGGGCGGCGCAGATGCTTGACGCCGATCGCGCCGAGCGCGCCGGTGCGCATGCAGCTTATCACCATCGCGTCCATCAGGGCGACCGGATAGCCGGTCTCGGGGTCGAGGATCGTGACCAGGCCCGAGGCGCGGGGCCCCTTGCCGTTGAGCGGGTTGTCGGGGTTGCTCGGGATGTTCTTCAGCGCGACCTTCATCACGCCGTCGTCGTCGAGATAGCCGGCATGGATGTTCGCGCGCTTCTTGCTCGGATAACCGACGAAGTTCTTCAGCTTCTCGGCGGGAACGCCCCAGAACAGCGTGGCGGTCGGCGCCTCGATCGCCTTGCCCCGATAGGCCAGCAGCGTCGTGCGCTCGGTGTCGGCCACGGTGGCGGCGACGTCGCCGGCGCCGCAGCGCACCGCGTCCTCCTGGCTGAGATAGATGAAATTGGCTTCGCTCATGACAAGGCTCCGGGGTGGTCTTCGATGCGCGGGCGGCGGCGTCAGTCGCGCTGCCGCAGTTTCGGATCGGTGGCGTCGCGCAGGCCGTCGCCGAGAAGGTTGAGCGCCAGCACCGTCAGGAAGACGAAGACGCTCGGGAACACCGCCAGCCACCAGGCCTCGAGGATGTTCTCGAAGCCCTCGCGGATCATGCCGCCCCAGGTCGCCGTCGGCGGCTTCACGCCCAGCCCGATGAAGCTCAGCGAGGCTTCCGTGCGGATCGCCGTCGCCATCCACAGCGAACCCATCACCAGGATGTCGGCGATCAGGTTGGGCAGGATGTGGACGCGCATGATGCGCTGATGGGTGCAGCCCATCGAACGCGCCGCCTGGACGAATTCCTGCTCCTTCAGCATCAGCGTCGGCGCCCGCGCCAGCCGCACGAAGGGCGCGATCTCGGTGACGGCGATGGCGATGATCAGGTTCTCGATGCTCGCCCCCAGCACGGCGGCGACCAGCATGCCGAGCAGCAGGCTCGGGAAGGACAGCATCAGGTCGACCAGCGCCATCACGAAGGCGTCGAAGCGCCCGCCGACATAGCCCGAGATCACGCCGAGAGCCGTGCCCAGCGTCATCGCGACCAGGATCGAGACCAGCCCGACGAAGAGCGAGACCCGCGCGCCGTAGATGATGCGCGAAAGCACGTCCCGCCCATAGGAATCGGTGCCGAGCCAGAACTCGCTCGAGGGCGGCAGCAGCCGGTTGACGATGTCCTGCGCGAGGGGGTCGTAAGGCGCGATCAGGGGCGCGAACGCCGCCATCGCCACGATCGCCGCCAGCAGGAAGAGGCCGGCCCAGGCGAAGACGCCGCCGCGGGAGATGAAGCGCGTCGTGTCGCGCAGGATGGCAAGGCTCGCGGTCATTGGCTCAGGCGTTCCTGATCCGCGGATCGACCGCGGCATAGGCCAGGTCGGTGAACACGTTCGCGAGCACCACGAAGGAGGCGAAGATGATCATCAGCCCTTGCAGCAGGGTGTAGTCGCGGGTGTTCAGGGCGCCGAGGATCAGCCGTCCCAGCCCCGGCCGGTTGAAGACGATCTCGGTCAGGACGGCATTGCCGATCAGCGTGCCGAAATAGAGCCCGACCACGGTGATGATCGGCAGCAGCGAATTCGCCAGCACATGGCGCAGCGCAACCGCCGTCGGCCCGATACCCTTGGCCCGGGCCGTGCGGACGAAATCCTCGCCCAGCGTCGCCAGCATCGAGGAGCGCGTCACCCGGGCCACATAGGCGCTCATGATGATGCCGAGATTGAGCGCCGGCAGCGCGACGCCAAGGAAGCGGTCCCAGGGGCCCGCATTCGCGCTCGTCCCGATCACCGGGAACCAGCGCAACTGGATCGCGAAGGCGAGCAGCAGCAGGATGCCGGAGACGAAGGCCGGCAGCGACAGGCCGATCAGCGAGAACAGGCGGCCGACATAGTCCGGCCAGGCATTGCGATGGATCGCGGCATAGATGCCCAATGGAAGGCCGAGCGCCAGCCCGACCAGGATCGAGGCGGCGGCGAGCTCCAGCGTATTCGGCAGGACGCGCAGCGCCTCCTCGAGCACCGGGCGCTTCGTCACCAGCGAGGTGCCGAGGTCGCCATGCAGCAGCCCGCCGAGGAAGCCGAGATATTGCTGGGAGAGCGGCCGGTCGAGCCCCAGTTCGAGGCGCAGCGCGTCCAGCGCCGCGCTGCTGGCCTGGTCGCCGAGGATCACCGCCGCGGCATCGCCCGGCACGACGCGGATGATCACGAAGATCGCCGTGAACATGGCGAGCAGCGTCGGCAGTCCGAGCAATATTCGTTTCAGTGCGTATTGCATGTCGTTTGTCGCAGTCGCGGTGGCGCGACCTCCTTCTGGTGAATATCGGCAGGCGATGCTAAAACGTCCAACAACGTTTTTGGCCCGGTGTATTCCAGAGAGTTATGCCCAGAAGCATCAATCTAAGACAGGTCGAGGCGTTCCGCGCGGTGATCGAGAACGGCACCGTCAGCGCCGCCGCGCTCGCGCTCAACGTCACCCAGCCGGCGGTCAGCAAGCTCATCGCCAATCTCGAATATGATACGGGCCTGCGGCTGTTCGACCGGGTGAAGGGCAAGCTCGCGCCGACGATCCAGGGCGTGCGGCTCTATGAAGAGGTCGACCGCGTCTTCTCCGGCCTGCACCAGCTTCAGCGCGCGGTCGAGACCGTGCGCCGGGAGGAGAGGGGCCGGCTCATCGTCGGCGTGCTTCCGGCCCTGTCCGGCCATTTCATCCAGCAGGTGACAATGCGCTTCCTCGAGAGCGAGCCGCATGTGTTCATTTCGTTGATCGTGCGCGGCTCGCCGGGTCTGACCGACTGGCTCGCCACCCGCCAGGTCGATGTCGGGATTCTCAATGCCAGGGTCGAGCATGCCTATCTCGAGACCGAGCCCTTCCTCTCCCATCCGCTGGTCTGCATCATGCCGCCGGGCCATCGGCTGGCGCGGAAATCGGTGATCGGTCCGAACGATCTCGACGGCGAGCCGTTCGTCGGCTTCGACGAGGGCGTCGAGATCCGGCGCATCGTCGACGAGGTGATGGCGAGCTTCGGTTCGCGGCCGCGGCTGGTGCTGGAGGTGACGACGGCGCCGACGCTCTGCGAGTTCGTTGCCCATGGGCTGGGCCTGTCCCTGGTCCATCCGTTGATGGCGGGGCCGGTGCAGGGGCGCGTCGCGATCCGCCGCTTCGAGCCGGCGATCGACAATCATTTCCTGCTGGTCAAGGCACAGAAGGCCCGCAATGCGGGCCTTCTCGATCTCTTCATCGCGCATGCCCGCCGTTGCGGCGGCGAATTGATGCGGGAGGCGCTCGCAGCCAGGCCCGATCAGGCCGATTGAGCCCGATCGGCGCGTGCTCAGCGCGTGACGGTCGTCTTCTCGGTGATCTGCGGGGCGATGTTGATCGCGCCCTTCAGCTCATAGCCGTAATCGACCTTCCTGCTGCGTGCCCAGACCTGCTGCAATTCGAACAGCGGCACGGCGCAGACATCGCTGTTGATCTTCTCTTGCGCCACCTTCCACGCCGCCATCTGCCTGGCCGCGTCGGTTTCCTTGCGCGCCTGCTCGATCTCGGCGTCGGCGATGGCGCAATGCGAAAAATTGGTGATTGCGGTCGGCTTACCCACCGTCGCGGCCGAGTGGTAGAACTCGGTCAGATAGCTGTCGGCGACCGGGAAACGCGCTGCGCCGTAGAACACCAGCGCGCTGGCGTTCTGGCGGATCTGTTGCTGGTAGGTCGGGTGGTCGACCACCTTCATGTCGAGCTTGATCCCGGCCTTGCCGAGCTGGTTCTGAATCACTTCCATGATCGGCAATTGCGAGGAGATGTTCGAGACGACGACCGTCAGCGTGATGCCGTCGGGATGGCCGGCCTCCTTGAGCAGCGCTTTGGCGCGGTTGACGTCGGTTTTTACCGTCCAGGAACAATCCTCGCCGCGATAGCCCGGCGGCACGACCGAGCAGCCCTTCCTGGCGACGTCGGGGCCGACGAAGCGGACGATCTGATCGACGTCGATGGCGGCTGCGATCGCCTGCCGGACCCGGATGTCGTCAAGCGGCTTGATGCTGCGGTTGATATGCAGCGTGCGGAACTCGCCAAGGCCGAAGATGTCGACCACGGCATCGGGACGTGCCTTGACCTGCGTCACCCAGCGCTGCTCGCGGCGGCCATAGATCATGTCGATCTGGCCGGACTGGAAGGCGAGGTCGCGGCTGCTGTCGGAGAGCACGAAGCGCCAGAACACTTCGTCGATCTTCGGCGCGCCGCGGAAGCTGTCCTTGTTGGCGGTCAGCCGGACATATTGCTGCGGCACATGCTCGGCGATCGCGAAGGGGCCGGTGCCGATCGGCTTGGCCGAGAAGCCGGCGCCCATCTGCTCGGCCGCCTTCTTGCTGACGATGCGCCCGCCGTTGAAGTTCGAGAGCAGCCCGAGCAGGCCGGCATCCGGATATTTCAGCTCGATGCGCACGGTCATCTCATCGACCTTCACGACATCGGCGATCACCGCGAAATTGCCTGCGAAGGAGGAGGTCTTCGGATCCGCGGCGCGCTTCAGCGAGAACACCACGTCATCGGCGGAAACCTCGCCGAAGCCGCCCTGGAACTTGACGCCCTTGCGCAGATGGAAGGTCCAGGACTTGCCGTCGGCGGCCGTCTCCCAGCGCTCGGCGAGGTCGGGCTCGAGCTTGGCCGGGTCGGCGCTGCCCGGCGGGAACCGCACCAGCCCGTCGAAGACGTTGCTGAGCAGCATCGAGTCGAAGCCGTTCGCGCGATGCGGATCGAGATTGGTGATATCGGAGGTGCCCACGGCGACCTGCAGCGTTTCGGCCGCGGCCGGCAAAGTGGCAAGAGCCGGCGCCGCCAGCAGGCCCGCGAGAACGGCCATGGTCGTCTTGTTCATCGTGATGATCCCCATGCTTTGGCACATGAGGCCGATCGCTTTGCATGCCGTCAAATGAAGTTTGGCAAGCGCGTTATAAGCAATGGTTATGCGCAGGCTCGCAAGGCCGCCTGTCAGGGATTTCTGTTGACCGACCGATCCGAGCCCTCGCCTTCCAAAGGCTTAGCGGCATTCGGATCGCGAGCCTCGCGCTTGGACGGAGGGGCTCCCTTTCGTGCGGATGTTTCGATGGCAAGCGGCGTGGTCTGCGGCACGCTACGGCGATGCGGCATCCGGCGACCGTTCGCGCAGACGGGGGGAACAGATGACCTTTGCCGTAGGAGAAGCACGCAACTCCATAAATCCCGCATTGCCGAAGCGGCGGGGATCGGCTATCCAGCGGTCACGGTTAGCGCCCGTAGCTCAGCTGGATAGAGCGTTGCCCTCCGAAGGCAAAGGTCACACGTTCGAATCGTGTCGGGCGCGCCATTCTCGGTCAAAGCTGGGCACCATGGTGCCGGCGTTGACGTTTCCCTGAACGAGCCCTTCCGCGAGCGCCTGCTTCGGGCCGAGGATGCGGATTTCGCCCGGGCCGATCACTACGCGATCGACGAACAGATGCAGCCAGGCACGGCGGAAGGCCGGGTCCGCGCTGCGCAACCTTTCCCGAATTTGCTGCGAGAAAGCGGCCACCCGCTCATCGGAAACCCGAGTGCTATGGAGCACGCGGCGGTCCTTCAGCTCGCGGATCCGCTGCTCGCTCTCGGCGATGCGCAGCCTGGCATCGGCAATCTGCTGCGCGAAGTCCTTGTCGAGAATGTCGACGATGCCCTTCTCGATCGCGAGATAGAGGCGCTTGAGCCCGGCCTTGTCATTGTTGAGCGAGGCCTGCAGCCGCGCGATGTCTTTCTCCACAGCCTCGATGCCAGCGTTGGAGGCGTCGATCACCTGGCCCATCAGGCCCCTCAGCCGTGGCGGCGCGAACACCTCCGTCTCCATCGCGGAGAGCACGACCTCGTCGACGGCATCCATGCGCACCGACTGGCCCTGGCAGGATAGCGCGCCCTTGTTCGCCTTGTTGGCGCAGGTCAGGTAGCGGTAGGCGCCACTCTTGCCGGTCCTGAGCTGCATCCCGCCGCCGCAGAGGTCGCAGATCGCGATGCCGGACAACAACGTGGGGCCGGAGGTCAGGCGCGGTGCCCGGACGTTCGGCCGATTGTTCGCCAATGCGCGCTGGGCGGCGAGCCAGAGCTCCATCGAGATGATGACCGGAGCAACGACCTTGATGTGCTCGCTTTCGGGCCGAGGCTTGCGGGTGCGGCTGTCGATGCAATTGTAGCGGTACGTTCCCGTGTAGACCTCGCCCTTCAGGATCTTCTCGACCGCGCTCGTGTAGAACGGCTTGCCGCGGAAGCTGTAGCCGTGGCTGTTCAGGTAGGCGACGATCTTCTTGATCCCCATCGGCCCCGAGCCGTCGCCCTTGAGATAGAGGGTGAAGATCAGGCGGACGACCGGCGCCTCCTCGCCGCTCTCGGCGAGGACCTTCTTCTCCTTGTTGCGCAGGACCGTGGCGACGGCGGTCCTGTAGCCGAAGGGCGGCTTCGCCCCGTTCCAGTAGCCGGCCTCGGCATTGGCCGTCATCACGTCGCGCACCTGGACCGCATTCTGGTCCGAGGCATGGGCGTCGAAGGCAGCCAGCATCGTCAGGAACAGCTTGCCGTTATGGCCCTCCGGAAGCGGCTGCGTGGCCGAGATCAGACGAATACCGAGGCTTTCGAGTTCGGAATAGTATTTGAGCAGGAACTGGGCATTCCGGAACAGTCGCGACGAATGGTAGATCACCACCGCCTTGACGCCATTGGCCGGATCGCGGACGTAGTGCATCATCGCCTGGAACTGCTCGCGCGTCTCGGTGCGGCCGGTCAAGCCGCGGTCGCAGAAGGTCTGCGCCAGTGCATGACCGTGACGTTCCGCGCAGGCAGCGACCTGCCGCTGCTGCTCGTCCAGGCTCATGCCCTGCTCGGCCTGCCGCCCCGTGCTGACGCGCAGATAGGCGACGGCCTTCGGCAAGGAGGATGTCCCGTCAGGCGGGAAGCGGCGATCCGGCATCTTCATCGTCATCCGTATCCAGTTCCGTCGCCGCTGCCGCCTTGCCGAGGCAATCGCCCATCCAGAAGAGAAGGAGCCTGACCTCGGCATCCGAGATCGGCAGGCCGGGATCGAGAGCCAGCGACACGCGCCAGCGTTCGCCGGTTTGCCCGGCGTGAGGGTGGGCTTCTCTCTTTCCGGCGCCGGCTACCGCGCCTTTGTCGATCGACCGCGTTTGCGTGCCAGGCACGCTGCCCGCGGCGGGGCCGGGATATTTGCACCTCACAGCGGGCCGTGACGTCCGGCATCGACCGACGGTCTACGACCCGGGGGCGACCGCCGGCCGATGCCGGAGGGTTTTCCTCACCTTCCCCAAGCGGCACGCCGGAATTCACTCGCCGGAGCGATAGAATTCGACGTGCACGCACAGGGTTGATCGGATCCCCGAAATGCACAAGCGCTTTTCCCGGCTCGTGAATTTCCTCTCATTCACCGAGGTGCGGTCCGCCCGGCCTGCGGTCGAGCCGGGGCTCTCGTCGGCTCGCCGGCACTGACTTGGACACGATCAGGCTCTCCAGCTCGGCCGCATCGAGGACGGACCGATCCACGAGAGCCTCCGCGACCCGCTCGATGACGGCCCTGTTGTCGGCGACGATGCGCTTTGTGGCGATCATGAGCCTGGCCATCTCGCGGTTCACGGCTTCTGCGAGCGCCGGGTCGCGGGCGACGAGGGCGAGCGCATCCTCCGCCGATGCGCGGACCACGAGCTGACCGGCCAGCCCGAAGCTGGTCCGCGCCGCCGCGAGCAGCCGGGTCGCCTCGGCGAGGTCGGAGCTCGCTCCGGTATCGGCGGGGGCTCCGAAGAGCTCGTTGGCGGCTCGGCCGGCAAGCAGGAGCTGGACGCGCGCCTCGATCCGCATCCGGTCGGAGACGCTCGGCAGGACGATGCCGGTCCAGCCGCCGGCAGTGCCGGCTGCACGGATCGTGACGCTGTCGACCCGGAAGCCGAGCCTGTGGGCGATCACCGCATGCCCGGCCTCGTGGATCGCGACATGCCGCAGCTCCTGCGGCGGGCGCGGATCGGCCGGCATGATCGCGGCGCGCAGATCGGCCTCGGCCAGCGGGCGTCCGGCACTGCGTGCCAGCCGGCGCGCCTCCCTGACGAATCCGGCGACATCGGCTCCGGTCCGGCCCGGCATCAGCCGCGCCAGCGCCATCAGATCGGCAGCCGGGCAATCCGATCCCAGATGCGCGCGCAGGATGCCGGCGAGCCCGGCCGCATCCGGCGGGTCGATCCGGAAGCGGCGGTCGATCCGGCCGGGACGCAGAAGCGCGGCGTCGATATGCTCAAGGTGATTCGTCGCGGCGAGAAGGATGATGCCCTTCTTGCTTTCACGGACCTCCGCTGTATTCATAAGCATAGAATTGATGACGCTCTGCCACCAGTCCCGGCCGCGGTTGTCCATCGTGGCCCGGTTCGGCAATGAATCCAGCTCGTCGATGAACAGGATGCAGGGCGCCGAGCTCCGAGCGCGCGCGAAGACGTCGTTGACGCACTGCAGGACATCGCCGAGATGGCCGCTGTTCTTCTGGAACCAGTCGGCGACGCTGGTCTGGATCAGCGGGAGACGGCTCGTCTTCGCCAGCGACCGCGCCAGCGTCGTCTTTCCGGTTCCCGGCGGCCCGTAGAAGATCGCGGATTCGAGCTCGCCGGGCGACAGCGTCCCCGCCCGGACGGCCTCGATATCGGCCAGCGTCGCCAGACACCAATCACGCGCCTCGCCGTAGCCGGACAGATCCTGGAGCAGCGGGGTGGCATCATGGCTGGTGCTGACGCTACGGCTTGCGCTCGCTACCCGGAGCCTCTTCACGCAGGCCTTCGGCGTCGTCTGCGGACGCAAGGCGGCGGCGAGGTCCATGAGATCGAGCCCGCCGATGTCCAGCGCGGTCAGGGCCGGGGCCGAGCGGCCGGTGTGCCGCCGGATCGCCTTGCGCATCAGCTCCGGCGTCGGTGCCGGCACGGTCAGCACCAGATCGGCGGCGGCGCGCAGCAGCGGCGGAAGCTGGCTGTCCGGATCCGAGGCGATGCCGCAGACGGTCTTGCCGCGATCGAGGGCATCGACGATCAACGCCTCCTGCGCGGCCCAGCTCTTCTTGTTGGTCTTGCCGTCGACGATCATGACCCCGGAGTCATTCTCATGGACGAAGGCATGGACCGGGTCGATCCAGGCCTCGGACGGCACCTGGACGATGACCGCCATGGTGGCACCCCTCGGCAGCGCCCGGAAATCCCGGTTCCTGCCGACCGCCCACCAGGACAGATCGACGATCAGGTCGAGCGGCGGGACCGGGGGGCGGATGCTCTGTTCCTCGCCGGTCTCGGAGACGAGGTCTTGCAGGAGGCCGAGCGCGACGTCGTCAGCGGAGTTCTGGTCGGGCGTGCTCATGACAGCGCCTCCACCAGGGCCTGAACGGCGGCACGACGGACCTCCGCACGCGAAGGTCCGCGCCAGGAGCGCGTCAGCGCCTCGACGTCCTCGCCGAGATAACGGCGGCGGTCGAGGGTGAAGGCGAGCACCGTCCGCGCTGCCGGCGAGCCGTTCAGGGCGTGCCACAACAGCATGCTCAAGACGAGGTCGTGGCGATAGGTGTCGAGGACATCGACTCCGCAGAGCTTCAGCGCCATCGCCACGGCCGCGGCATCGTCGCCGCCGAGGGCCTCGCGCCAGTGCTCGACGCCGAACGGCCGGGCCGAGGCGAGCAGGGTTTGCAGCGCGGTGCGCTCGGTCTCGCCGAAGGCATCCGCCGGCAGGCGGCGCCAGAGCTCGTGGGTGGGGATCGCCGACCCCGCCGCGGGATCGAGTGGCTCGAAGCTCGCGGTTTCGGTCGGGATATGCGTCTGTTGACGCGGGAAGGACAGGATGGCGGTGGCCATGGGACAAGGCTCCGGCGATCGCCGGGCGCATCGGCACCGGCGTCGCAAAGAAAAGGGAGAGGGAGGAAGCGGCCGGCCGTTAGGTCAGCCGGCCGCGAGGTTCGCTCAGAGGGCGCGCCAGACCGTCGCCGGGTGGTTCGTGCCGAGCACGAGCCGGCCGGCATTGGTCAACGACGGCAGGGCTATGTCCCGCACGAGGCGCAGGACCCGTCCTGCCGGCGCGAGCAGGCCGCGCTCGCGCAGGCGCCTGCGTTTCTCCGCGACGCCGGCCTGGTCCCAGGTCTCGGTCTCGGCCGTCAGCAGCGAGCCGGACTTCAGGACGGTCCAGCAGTCGTGCACCGCCGCCTCGGCCCGCAGATCGTCGCGCTCCAGCCGGTAGTGAGCCGTCGCCGGGCGGTGGAGCAGATCGGCCGGGAAAGCCTCCTCCCAGCCCTGGCGCACCGCCCCGCTGCCGATCGTCGGCGGTCGGTCGTCCTCGGCGTCGCCGAGCCGCTCCGGCATCGGCTCGTAGTCGGGCTCGAACAGCCTGCATCCGGCCGCGAGCAGCAGCGGCGGCATCTCGCCGAGCCAGCGCAGTAGGTCGCAATCCTCGACCGGGTCGAGCACCGGCATGGCGAGCTCCGCGCCGACGATCGGCATGACGCCGGTCTTGCGCGCCGCCTGGGTCAGCACCGCCTCGACAGCCGTGATGGTATCGGAGGTGAAGCCCGGGCTCGCGATCACGAAGGCCTCGTCGATGCGCGCCATCGGCGGGCTCCTGCGGTGATCGCGGAAGCGCTGGCCGAGATCGCCGGTCTTGCCGATGCGGCCGCCGCTGCCGGCCAGGGCATAGACGGCGGGACCGGAGAACTCCGGCAAGGCTGCGAGGCAGCGGGCCTGCTCCCAGGGCGCGGCTCCCACCACCAGGGTGCTGGTGCGCGTGGTCACGAGCCGGACCGAGGCCGGCAGCCCCGGCCTGGTGCGGACATGCATGGTCGTCGGCGCCACCGGCGCCGGGAGATCGAGAATGGTCATGGGGGAATCCCTTCGCGCGGCGCCGACGCTCGCCGGCGGGGGAAGCCCCCGTGGCGGAAACGGTGCAGGCGCCGGCAGCGTCGATCCGGCCGCCTCAGACGAGGCTGCGGACCATCCGGCTGCGGTTGAAGAGGAACCCGGTCAGACGGGTGGTGGCTTCCGTGCGCGGGCACGGGTCGATATGATGGCGCTTAGCCATGGGTGCATCATCCTCATACGATGATCGCCTTGTGGTCAGGCCGCCATCTCCGTTGGCGCGGAGGTGGTGGCCGCCTGATCGCACGCGGCGCTATGAAACGGCCGCAGGAGCGCGACCGACCAGCCGACCCTGCCGGATCCCGTAAAGCCACGCAAGCATGCCTCGTTCGTATGGATAACCGGTGGTTGCCGGCTGGGATATCGGGCGCTGCCCGCACTCCTCAACGCGCAAACTTGGCGCGCCGTGGTCGTGACGGCCCACATGCGGCAGCCCGCCCTTGCTCTACTTGTCTGCGTTTGCCGAGCAGTCGGGGCCAAAATGCCAGAATGCCAGAATCCGGATATGGTCTTCAGCGCGTGCTCGCGGTGATCAGCGCGGCTCGGTCCCGAAGCGCTGTGCTTCAAGAGCGCGCAGCTTCTTGCGACTGCGGGCGAGCCGCGGCCTGATCCTGGCGACTTCGGCCGGATCCGCCCGCGGGATGGGCAGGCCCTTCCCTGCCTTCTCGGATTTCTTGCCATAGTGGAAATCCGCAGTGTCGTCGGTCGCGTGCCCCATCAACGCGGCGATGATGGCGCAGCCGAGATCATATTCCTCCTCGGTGCGAGCGTTTCCGAGATAGAAGGCCTTGAGCCTGCCTGAAAAAGCGTGGCGGGTGGTATAGGGCGTCGGGCGGTTCTTGCGGAACAGGCGCTTGGTGATCGCGCGCATGACCTCCTCGATGCGCTTCAGCAGCGACTTGTAGACCTCGCGGGTCAAAGCGTTGACCCGATTGGCCCAGTTTACGATATCGTCGCGATGGTCCTGCGACAGATCGTCGAAGACGAGGGTCCGTTTCAGGCCATGGGCGCGCCCGTTTCCGCGCTTGGCATTCGGCACGATCATGACCAACGTCCTGCCCTCAATCCTGATCAGCGTCCCATGCCATTCGATCGGCCTCAGGCCGCAGAGCAGGTTCGCCTTGAAGAAGGCGCTGAAGTCCGAAGCGTAAAGGGACCGCAGCGCCTGCGCCTTGGCCAGGATGCTTTCCGAGGCCTCGTCGGTCAGCGCCCTGGCCTTCGCGGCAGAGGTCCGAAGCGGAAGCTCGGGCTTTTCCCGACCGACGACCACTGACCCATCAGCCTGGGCAACAGCGACGGTCTTGCCCCTGGACTCCTTGAGCAGCTTCAGTGCTTCGGGCAAACCCGGGGGAGGACGGTGCTGCAGTCGCTTCGCTTCGAATTCCAGGGCGAACATCGTCGCCGCGCGGTATTGACGGAACGAGCGGGGCTTGAGCCTGTCCTGCTGCGCCAGAAGCCATTTTACAAATGCGACCACCTGCAGCTTGGGGCTCTGGAGTTCCTTGCGGGCACGCAGCCAGAGTTGCCGAAACCGCTTTGCGTAGTCGATTTCTGTCGCTACCATCCGCGTCGGATCAATCGAAATCATGATGTACACCCCCGTTACTCCGGTGTTACGCACTCGAAAATGCTGGATCGACCCAACTGCTCAGCCGGCCGGAGAACGCCGCTTCTCGACCGCAGCACGCAGGCGCGGATTGACCTCGTAGGACACCGATGGACGCCCCTTTGCGCCAAGGTGGCCGACCGGCCGAAGCACGCCGGCCATGACCAGGCTATCGAAGGCCTGACGAAGAGCCGACCCATCCGGAAACAGTCCGCGGTGACCTCTGCTCAGGTCCCTCCGATTGACCGCCGCGAGCTTGTTCTCGACGACATAGCGCATGACCCGTTCGGCCAGCCCAGCCGGCACGGTGGCCCCCGATGCCGTAAGAGCCTCCATCATGCCCGGCACCAGCACGAGATCGACGAAGCGGATAGCAGCGGCGAGCGCGCCGCTGGAGATCACCCGGGGCTGCCTAGGCACGACAGCCGTGGCCGCCCGCAACATCTCAATGACGAGTGCGACCCTCATCGCCTGCGTGCCGGCGCGTTCCATCCAGGCCGAGGCCGGGCCCCCGCCGAGCCGGGCAGCTTCCTCCTCCCAGCGCCGCACGGCCTGTTCGAGAACCTCGACCGCCTGCATGTCGAGGACGAGTTCGTGCTCCGTTTCCCCCCAGCTCCGCAAAACGGGGAGGATGTTCTCGATCACCGTCAGGTCTGCGGCATCGCGCGCGATGGCGAAGGCAGGCTTGCGGGCGGGGACAATCCACATCATCCGCGCGAAGAGCTGATCGTTGCGCTCGACCCTGAGATCGGCGAGCGCTCCGGGAACGGTCCCGATCAGAAGCGACAACCCGAATGCCTCGATCCGCCGGATATCGGCGTGCATCGCCGAGGGCACATTGAAGGCATTGCCGTCATGGCCGGCGAGGACGAGTTCGCCGAGCGGTTCGCCGGGTCGGGCTGCCCGCAAGAGCTTGCCGCCCTCTTCCGCCATGTAGAACAGGCCCCGCCCGGCAACCCCAGCCTCGACAATCGCAGGCGGGGCCGTCTCGTGCACAGTAATCCGGGGCATGACAGGAGCGCTCTGCCCACCCGAGCACATCGGCAATGGCGGCTCGGGCCTGCCTTCCGCTGCGGCCCGTTTCGCCAGGGCGGCATGGGTCCTCAACGCGCCATCGTGAATCAGCTTTTCCTGGGCAAGCTTGCCGAGCGCCTCCTGCCACCTTGCCAGTTCGCCCTCCTCGATCGTCAGCAGGGGCTTCGACAAACTGGTCGCAACCGACATCCGGCGCCAGCCGGCCGGCGTCACGAGACAGGCCCAGAGATTGGGGGGCTCCGACCAGACGGTACCGGCCCTCGCCCGCACCCGCGTGCCGATCGCGGCACCGGCAATGACGAGGAACGCGCTGGTCGCCATAATTCGCGGAAGCGAGTAGACGCGCGCAACGTCGTCGAGGCAATTCTCGATCGCCACCGGGAAGATCAATGGCGGCCGCACTGGCCGACCGACGATGCCTTCGACCACCGCTTCGTCCAGTTCGGCGAATCCGTCAGCCGCCCCGTCATCGAACGCCGTCGCCTCGGAGCCAACCGTGACAAGCGCCCTGGCCTGCCTGAGTTTCGCCTCCAGCGGCGCCGTTTGCGATGACGCGCTCTCGACCTCCGGCGGCTGCTGGTGCCGGCCGGGATCAAGCGGATTACCTTCCTCCGCCGCGATAACCGCAGCTTGCGGATCATGAAGAAAGTTCGTCATTGGTCCCACGCCTCTTGAGGTGCACCGAGGTCGTGAGAGCCGGCTCTCGCCGCCGAAGATCGGCAGCGCCCGCGCCGATGTCTAGCCATACAATGTAGGAAAAATCAAAATATTTTCAGTCGGGTAACGGTCGGGCCGCATCGTCCAGACGGGGCATGACTTATATGCCTCTCCATCGCCCGCGCGGCCATGGAGGGATGAAGACCTCCGGCGCGGGAGGCTTGTAGCCGAGCGAGCCGTGTGGGCGCACGGTATTGAAGTGCCGCCGCCAACTTTCGACGACGATCTTCGCCTCTATCCAGTCCATCAGCGACGTGAGCCCGCGGGATCGAATCGGGCGCAGGTTCCGCGAAGACGGCTTTGCCGAGGCCGAGGACTTCGTCCGCGGGGGAGAACTGACGGCCGACGTTGAGCTGTGGGATCTGGGTAGCCGAACGCTGCGCAAGCGGAAACTCGCGGACATCCGGGAGTACGTCCTTCAGCGCCGGGGCGAATGGCTGGATCAGTATGTCGGATCACCGATCTTAATGGCGCGAGTGCGGGCCGACGGCGCCGTATTCCGCGCCTACTAACCGTACGAGCGATCGCCTTAATCGACTTGCCTCCAGTTCCTGATGTTTCGACCCCATACGCGTTGCGCCTTGATCTGGGTGCCTTGCTGACCGTGGCCGAGCCTGATGATGACGCGCCGCTGATCGGGATCATCGATAGCGGCGTCAACGATCACCCCTTATCGAAGACATTCTCGTCGTCGCGATCGGGGTACTCGACCGCTTGGGAGCCGCCGATGACTGAGACGGGACGTGTCCGCCGTCAGCATTTGAGTCCGTTTAGGGCTTTCGGGAACGGAGGATTTCTGGATCATCGCGGCCATTCAGAAGCGCAGATGGGAGATATGATCGCTATCTCACCGGCGGGATCGAGGCGCTCGCTGATCATCGCTCGCGACCGGGTCGTGTCTGGAACCGGATTCGTGCCCCCAATCCGGGCCGAGATCGTAGAGCTGGCGCTGCTCGAGACGAAGCTCAGCCCGCGCGAGCTGGCGGTGCGCTTCACCGACGAAAAGATATATTTCGTCTCGGAAGCGTCGGTGTATCGGCTGCTTCAGGCGCATGACCTGATCACCAGTCCGGCCTATATCGTCATTAAGCCGGTCCGGGTTCAAGGACAAGACGGCGCCGAACCAACTCTGGCAGAACGACTTTACCTATCTGAAGATCACCGGCTGGGGCTGCTATTATCTCTCGACGATGCTCGATGACTTTTCCCGGTTCATCGTCGCTGGAAGCTCGCGCCACGATGCGCACGGACGACATCACCGCCACGCTCGATCTGTCCCTGGCGGCATCAGAACTCGACGCGCATTGGCCCAGGCTCTTGTCGGACCATGGGGCCTCACATCTCGGTCGACCTCGCCATCTGGCTCGACGGCAAGGGGATGCAACACGTTCGCGGCGCGCGCTATCATTCCCAGACGCAAGGAAAGATCGAGCGCCGGCACCAGACCCTGGAGAACCGCATCCTGCTCAAAAACTACTATCTGCTGGGCGATCTCGAACGCCAGGTCGCCGCCTTCGTCGAGCATTACAATCACTCCCGCTTCCATGAGAGTCTCGGCAGCTTGACACCGGCCGACGTCTACTTCGGTCGCGGGCAAACCATCCTCACCGAACGCGAAGGGATCAAGCGCCAGACCATCCAACAAACACGCTTGCAGCACCACCTGCAGGTCGCATAGCATCAACCCAGGGTGAGCCAGTGCCTCTATTCCTGAGACGTCGAAAAGGTCTCAATTCATCTGATGACGAACAGCCGACGTGGACCCGAACGGCCGCGCGAAGCAGCGAATAAGCCAATCGTGAGGAGTTGAACCGCTTCTTCGACTCGTTGTCGCCCTCGATCTCCGGCAGCCCGGCTGATGCCATGGCGCTGAAGGTAACGATGCGGGAATGCCCGTGTTACGGTCGGGATCGTCGCCTGCAGGGCGTAGAGGCAGTCGAGTGGTAGCAACATGTGCTCTCGAATGCTACGATGACACCTTCGCACCGGTCGGCAGATCGAGAACCGAGGCTCGCTTCTTCCACTTCGTGACCGTCTTCGGGGTGATTCCACAATGCCTGGCAAGGTGCCTCGACGGACCTCAGCTGTCGTTTTGGCGCTCCTATGGTGAACCTACACCATAGCGTATCCTTCCAACTCTGCGAAAGGACTGAATCGTCAAATGCCGGATCAAATACCTAAACCTGATGTCAGATTTCAAATAACTCAGGATAATTGGACTCGGTCTTTGGGAGAGCCCGGAGAATTTCGGTCAGGTGATGACGCATGGCGGCCTCGGCTTCGGCCGCGTCGCCTGTATCGATCGCCGAGATGATGCGCCGATGCTGCTGAATCAGCGGCAGCATCGCCTCCGGCCCAGGCAAGGTCAGTTGGCAAACCCGGTCCATATGCGCCTTGATGTCCCGGATCGCCTCCCAGGCGAGCGGCATGCCGACGCCTTCCGTCAGCTCGACATGGAATAGCTCGTCATAGCGCTGGAAGGTGGCATGGTCGTTCCGCGCGGCGGCCTTGTCCTGCATCTCCAGGAAATCGGCGATGCGCTGCCGGCTTTGCGACGCAAAGGCCTGGCAGGCCAACCTGACGATCGCGACCTCCACCGCCTCGCGGACGAAGCGCGACTCCATCATCTTGCGCACCGAGAACTTGACCACGACCGTGCCCCGCTGCGGCTGGATGTCGACGAGCCGCGTCTTGGCGAGTGCGATCAGCGCCTCGCGCACCGGCTGGCGCGAAACCCCGTATTTCAACGCGATCTCCTGCTCCGACAGGCGCGCGCCGGGCGGCAATTCGAGCGCGATGATCGCCCGACGCAGTTCGGCTTCGACGCGTCCGGCCGCCGAAGCGCCCGAAGCGAAGACGGGAGACGCCAACGAAAGGCTCAAGTCGAAAACCTCCAGAACCTGTTGCGTACCATACGGCAACATACTACCATACAATCTCTGCCGCAACCGATGGGGGGCGGGACAGATAGCTTAAATTCGGAGCGCGAGCGAACAAGCCGGTAAACGGCACCGCGCCCGAAAACACGGGAGAACGCACCATGACCGCACGCCGCAGATTCCTTGCCTATACCGCCGCCCTCGCGCTTTCCGCCGCTGCCGCGAGCTCGGCATTCGCCCAGAGCGTGACTTTGCGCTCGGCCGATATCCACCCGACCGACTATCCGACCGTCGAAGCCGTCCGCTATCTCGGCAAGCTGCTCGAGGATCGCACGCAGGGCCGGATCAAGATCAACGTCTTCCACTCGGCCCAGCTCGGTCAGGAGAAGGACACGATCGACCAGACCCGCTTCGGCGTCATCGACATCAACCGCATCAACATGGCGCCGTTCAACAACCTGATCCCGGCGACCAACATCCCCTCCCTGCCCTTCATCTTCGGCTCGGTCGACCATATGCGGAAGGCGATGGACGGGCAGATCGGCGACAACCTGCTCAAGGAATTCGAGAAGCACGACCTCATCGGCCTCGCACTCTACGATTCCGGCTCGCGCTCGTTCTACAACTCCAGGCGTCCGATCAATACGCCCGCCGACATGAAGGGCCTGAAGATCCGCGTCCAGCAGTCCGACATGTTCGTCGCCCTGGTCTCGGCCCTCGGCGCCAACGCCACGCCGATGCCCTTCGGCGAGGTCTATTCGGCGCTTCAGACCGGCGTCATCGACGGCGCCGAGAACAACTGGCCGTCCTATGAATCGACCCGGCATTTCGAGGTGGCCAAGTTCTACTCGGTGACCGAGCATTCACTTTCGCCGGAAGCGCTCGTGATGTCGAAGAAGAGCTTCGACAAGTTGCCTGCCGCAGACCAGGCGATCCTCAAAGCTGCCGCGAAGGAATCCGTCGCCAAGATGCGCGAGCTCTGGGATGCGCGCGAGAAGGCCTCCGAAACCAAGGTCAAGGCCGGCGGCGCCCAGATCAACCAGGTCGACAAGAAGCCCTTCATCGATGCGATGAAGCCGGTCTACGACAGGTTCGTCACCGACCCGAAGCTGAAGGACATGGTCGCCGCCATCCAGGCGGTGAACTGAGCCTCGTCTCAGGCGGGGCGGCCCAAGCCGCCGCCCCGCTTCCGGCCCCTTGCCAGCACGGGCAGATCTCATGCGCGCTTTCACCGCCAACCTGACACGTATCGACGCCAAGCTCAGCCTCGTCGCGCTGATCGCCGCCGGGGCCGGTCTCGTTCTGATGACCGCGATGGTCGCTTGGGGCGTGTTCGGCCGCTATGTCCTCAATAACACGCCGATCTGGGTCGAGGCCGGATCGCTGCATCTGATGTCGTGGTTCATCCTCCTCGGCGCTGCTGTCGGCGTGCGCGAGAGCGACCATCTCGGCTTCGAGGTCGGGCTGGTGATCTCGCCGCCTCCCCTGCGCACCGCGTTGATCATCATCGGCGAGGCTCTCGTCTGCGCTTTCGGCCTCGCCATGCTCGGCTATGGCTGGCAGCTCGCCGCCGGGACCTGGGACGACCGCATGCCGATCATCGGCATCTCGCGTGGCTGGGACTATGTGCCGATCGCCGCAGGAGGAGCGCTGATCGCCCTGTTCGCGCTGGAAAAACTCCTTCTCTTCATCACCGGCGAGCGGCAGGCGCCCCTCGGCTTCGTCCATTTCGGCGAAAGCCAGGAGGCCTGAGCGTGGAACTCTGGATTCTCTTCGGCGTCTTCTCGGTCCTTCTGCTGATCGGCGTTCCCGTCGCCTTCTGCCTCGGCATCGCCACGGTCGCGACCGTCGCCTATATGGGCCTGCCGCCGGTCGTCGTGTTCCAGCAGATGAATTCCGGCATGAACGCCTTCGCCATGATGGCGATCCCGTTCTTCATCTATGCCGGCGACCTGATGATCCGCGGCGGAATCGCCGAGCGCCTGATCCAGATGGCGGCAAGCCTCGTCGGCCATCTGCGCGGCGGTCTCGGCCAGGTCAATGTCGTGACCTGCACGCTCTTCGGCGGCATTTCCGGCTCGGCCGTGGCCGACGCCTCCGCCGTCGGCGGCCTGATGATCCCGCAGATGAAGAAGCGCGGCTACGACGCCGACTACGCCGTCAACGTCACGGCGAATGCGGCGATCATCGCGCTGCTGATCCCGCCCTCGCACAACATGATCATCTACTCCCTCTCGGCGGGCGGCAATCTCTCGATCGCTGACCTGTTCACCGCCGGCATCGTGCCGGGCCTTCTGCTCTGCGCCGCGCTGATGGTCGCGGCCTGGGCGGTGGCGGTGAAGCGCGGCTATCCGCGCGAGCCATTCCCTGGCCTGGCTACGGTCGGGCGCTACGTCGTGCTGGCCCTGCCCGGCATCCTGCTGATCGGCATCATCTTCGGCGGCGTCCGCTCCGGCGTTTTCACCGCCACCGAGTCCTCCTGCATCGCGGTCGTCTACGCCATCCTCGTCACCATCCTGGTCTATCGGCAGCTCACTTGGACGGCCTTCGTCGAGGCGACCCTGGGTGCCGTGCGCACCACGGCGATGGTGCTGCTGGTGATCGGCACGGCCGGCGCCTTCGGCTGGCTGATGGCCTTCCTGCAGGTGCCTCAGGCGACGATCGCCGCGATGAAGGCGGTCTCCGACAACCCGATCGTGATTCTGATGATGATCAATCTGATCCTGCTGGTGCTCGGCACCTTCATGGACATGGCCCCGATGATCATCATCTGCACGCCGATCTTCCTGCCGGTGGTGAAGGCCTTCGGCGTCGATCCCATCCATTTCGGCGTGATCCTGATCCTCAACGCCGGCATCGGCCTCAACACCCCGCCGGTCGGTTCGGTGCAGTTCGTCGCCTGCGCCATCGGCCGCATCTCCATCGGCGAATCCATGCGGACGATCTGGCCGTTCTACGGCGCCAGTGTCGCCGTGCTTCTGCTCGTCACCTACGTGCCCGGCCTGTCTCTTTGGCTGCCGCGGCTGTTTCACTGAAAGAGGTTTGGATTGATGACGATCGATATTCGGCAGGTTTCGCATCCCGAGGCGGTGAAGCGCTTCGACACGCAGGAGCTGCGCCGGCATTTCCTGATCGAGACCCTCTTCACCGAGGGCGAAGTCAGGCTGACCTACAGCCATCTCGACCGCGTCATCGTCGGCGGCGCGCAGCCTCGTGCGGGGCAGCCGCTGACCCTGCCGACGCCGAAGGCGGTCGGCACCGATGCGTTTCTGCGGCGCCGCGAGATCGGCATCGTCAATGTCGGCGGCCCCGGCAGGGTCTCGGTCGGCGGGCAGGACCACGCGCTCGACAAGCGCGACGCGCTCTATATCGGCAGGGAAGCGGGCGAGGTCACCTTCCACAGCGACGACGCGGCCACCCCGGCGAAGTTCTACCTGCTTTCGACGCCGGCCCATGCCAGCCATCCGACCAAGGTGATCCGGGAGGCCGAGGCCAAGACGATCGCGCTCGGCGAACAGGCCACGGCGAACAAGCGTGTCATCCGCCAGTATATCATCCCCGGTGTCTGCGACACCTGCCAACTGGTGATGGGCATCACAACGCTCGCAGAAGGCAGCATCTGGAACACGATGCCATCCCACACCCATGACCGGCGCTGCGAGATCTATCTCTATTTCGACCTGGCCGAGGACGCGCGCGTCTTCCACCTGATGGGCGAGCCGCAGGAGACCCGCCATCTCGTCGTCGCCA
The DNA here is from genome assembly GCA_900466745.1 of Hyphomicrobiales bacterium. Lineage (GTDB taxonomy): Bacteria > Pseudomonadota > Alphaproteobacteria > Rhizobiales > Beijerinckiaceae > Allobosea > Allobosea minatitlanensis. Next base: position 23,349 of record UBNE01000028.1, read on the forward strand.
ATGAGCAGGCGATCCTCTCCCCCGGCTGGTCGATCCATTCCGGTGTCGGCACCAAGGCCTACTCCTTCATCTGGGGCATGGGCGGCGATAATGTCGACTATACCGACATGGACATGGTCGCGACGGGAGATCTGCGCTGATGGGGGGCCCGTTCGACCTGACCGGCCGCACCGCGATCGTCACCGGCGCCAATACCGGTCTGGGGCAGGCGATCGCGGTCGCGCTGGCCAAGGCCGGTGCCGGCATCGTCGCGGTCGGTCGCTCCCGCATGGACGAGACCAGGGAGCTGATCGCTCCGACCGGCCGGCCGTTTCACGAGATCACCGCCGATCTCGGCAGCATCGCGCCGATCGCCGGGCTGGTCGAGGAGGCGCAGGCGGCAGCGGCCGGCGACGGGTCGCGGCTCGACATCCTGGTCAACAATGCCGGCATCATCCGCCGTGGCGATGCGATCGACTTCACGGAAGCTGATTGGGATGCGGTGATGGACGTGAACCTGAAGTCGACCTTCTTCCTGACCCAGGCCGTTGCAAAGCGAATGCTCGCGGACGGCCGGGGCGGCAAGGTCATCAACATCGCCTCGCTGCTGTCCTTCCAGGGCGGCATCCGCATCCCTTCCTACACCGCCTCGAAGAGCGGGCTCGCCGGGCTGACCCGGCTCTTGGCCTGCGAATGGGCGGCCAAAGGCATCAACGTCAACGCCATCGCGCCGGGCTATTTCGTGACCAACAACACGCAGGCGCTGCGCGAGGATGCCGAGCGCAACGCCGCGATCCTCGGGCGCATCCCCGCGGGCCATTGGGGCAAGCCGGAGGAGCTCGGCGGCGCGGCCGTCTTCCTGGCCTCGGATGCGGCGGCCTACATCCATGGCGTCGTGCTGCCGGTCGATGGCGGCTGGCTCGCGCGCTGAGGAGGAACCGAGATGAACCGCAAGAACGAGCCCTTCGCACATGATGCCGATCTCGCCTGGGAGCCGGCAGGCGAAGGCGTCACCCGCAAGATCCTGACCTATCGCGACGAGGTCATGATGGTGCGCGTGCGCTTCGAGGCGGGCGCGATCGGCCCGGCGCATAGCCACCCGCATATCCAGTGCTCCCTGGTGGAAAGCGGCGTCTTCGACATCACCATTTCCGGCCGCACCGAGCGTCTCGTCGCCGGCGACAGCTTCACCGTCCCGCCCGATGCGCTCCATGGGGCCGTCAACATCGAGCCCGGCATTCTCGTCGACGTGTTCACGCCGATGCGCAGAGACTTTGCGCAATCTCGAAAGCTAAAGTAGAAGAGCTGGCTCGGGAAAACTGGACAGGTCGGATAAGCGGAGTTTCAGCCTGAAGGCGGCATGATGCCATGACAGGAGAGACCACGGCGAAACTACCGCGGCGGAACCACATGCGAACCTTCAAGGTGAAGGTGGCACTTTCAGCCGTGCGAGGCGAGAAGACAGTCGTCGAGTTGGCACAGCAGTTCGACGTGCACCCGAACCAGATCACGCAGTGGCGCAATCAGCTTCTCGGCGGGGCTGCGGGCGTCTTCGACGGCGAGGCGAGGGCCGTAGCGCCGGCTCCGACGGGTCGACGTAAAGACGCTGCACGCGAAGATCGGGGAACTGACGCTTGAGAATGATTTTTTGTCCGGCGCGTTCGGGAAGACCGGCCTTCTGAGCGCAAAGCGATGATCGACCGTCATCACGACTTGCGCGTAAGCGTCGTCCCGACCCCACCTTTCGTGCGGGGATTTGAACGTTGATGTTCCGAGCCTGGAGGGCTTGGACATATGACGATTTCAGAGCTTACGCTTAAATCGAGCGCCGAGATTGACGAGCCGGTTCGGCGGTTCGAGGTCTTCACGGGCGCTGGGCGCCGGCGTGACTGGTCGGCCTAAGACAAGGCGCGGATCGTGACGGAGAGCTTCGAGCCTGGCGAGACGGTGAGCGCCGTTGCCCGCCGCCAGGCCTTGTCGCCGCAGCAGTTGTTCACCTGGCGGCGCGAGATCCGCAAAGCCGCGGAGGCGATGCCGGCGTTCGTGTCGGCAGTGGCCACGCCGGAACCTGCCTTCGCACCGGAGCGGCCGGCGCCGACGTTCCGCCCGAAGCGGCGCACTCGGCAACGCCGGGCGGCGGCCATCGAGATCGACGTCGCCGGTGTCAGGGTGACGATTGAGAACGGCGCCTCGCCGGCCACGATCACGGCAGTGCTCGGCGCGTTGAAGGCCGGATCGTGATCGGCCCGACCGGCGCGGTCTGCGTCATGGTCGCGACGAAGCCGGTCGACTTCCGCAAGGGCGCGGAGGGGCTGGCCGCGCTGGTGCGCGAGACGATGGGCTCCGATCCGTTCTCCGGCACGGTCTACGTGTTCCGCGCCAAGCGCCCGGACCGGGTGAAGCTGGTGTTCTGGGACGGCACCGGCGTGGTGCTGGTCTCGAAGCGGCTGGAGGATGGCGAGTTCCGCTGGCCCGAGATCGAGGACGGAGCCCTGCGGCTGACGGCGGCCCAGCTTCAGGCCCTGTTCGAAGGATTGGACTGGCGCCGGGTCCATGAACCGCAGCGGGCGGCGGCACCGGTCGCGGCGAGCTGAAAGCGCTCGCAAGCATCTGATGAATATGATTGAATCGGCGTCATGGCCGCGCTCCCGCGAGAGCTTCCCCGTGGCCCCGAGACGCTTCAGGCGATGCTGATCGCGCGGGAAGCGGAGATCGAGCGCCTGTGCCAGATCATCAAGGAGTTGCAGCGGCACCGCTTCGGCCGCCGGGCCGAGACCTTGCCCGAGGATCAGCTTCTGCTGGGGCTGGAAGAGGCCGAGCAGGTCGAAGCCGCCGGGTTCGCGGCGTCCGAGGAAACAGCGCCAGCGGAGAAGGCCGCCCGGACGCGCCAGCGTCGCGCGAACCGTGGCGGGCTGCCGGCGCATCTGCCGCGGATCGAGATGATGGTCGATATCGAGAGCGATGTCTGTCCTTGCTGTTCCGGCAAGCTCCATCGCATCGGCGAGGATGTAGCCGAACGCCTCGACATCGTGCCGGCCCAGTTCCGTGTGCTCGTACTGCGCCGCCCGAAATATGCCTGCCTGTCCTGCGAGGACGTCGTGGTGCAGGCTCCGGCCCCGGCCCGGTTGATCGAGGGCGGGATCCCGACCGAGGCGACGGTCGCCCAGGTGCTGGTCTCGAAATATGCCGATCATTTGCCGCTGTATCGTCAGGCCCAGATCTATGCGCGCCAGGGCGTCGCGCTCGATCGCTCGACGCTGGCCGACTGGGTCGGGCGCGCCGCCTTCCTGTTGCGGCCCGTGCATGAGCGGATGCTGGCGGTGCTGAGGAGCTTGCCCAAGCTGTTCGCCGACGAGACCACTGCACCCGTGCTCGATCCCGGCCGTGGCCGGACGAAGACGGGCCAGCTCTGGGCTTATGCCCGCGATGATCGGCCCTGGGGCGGCGCCGATCCACCTGGCGTCGTCTATGTCTATGCTCCCGACCGCAAGGCGGAACGGCCGATCGCTCATCTCGCCGGCTTCCGCGGCATCCTCCAGGTCGATGGCTACGGCGGCTACAAGGTGCTGGCCGAACGCGGCGAGGTTCGCCTGGCCCTGTGCTGGTCGCATGTGCGGCGGCGCTTCTACGAGCTCGCTCAGTCCGGCCCCGCTCCGATCGCCAGCGAAGCCCTCCAGCGCATCGCCGAGCTCTATCGCATCGAAGCCGCGATCCGTGGCCATGATGCCGATGCACGTCGGATCGCGCGCCAGGAAAAGAGCAGGCCGATCCTCGAGGCCATGGAGCCATGGCCGCGCGAGAAGCTCAGCTTTATCAGCCAGAAGACGAAGCTCGCCGAGGCGATCCGCTATGCGCTCTCGCGTTGGCAGGGCTTGAGCCTCTTCCTCGATGACGGCTGCGTCGAAATCGACTCCAACACCGTCGAGCGCTCGATCCGGCCGTTGGCCCTGACCAGAAAGAATGCCCTCTTCGCCGGCTCCGATGGCGGTGCGGAGCATTGGGCCGTCATCGCCTCGCTCGTCGAAACCGCAAAGCTCAACCGCGTCGAGTCGCACGCCTATCTCGCCGACGTCATTGCCAGGATCGTCAGCGGCCATCCCAACCGCCGCATCGATGAACTGCTGCCCTGGGCCTATCCGGCCCAGGCCGTTCTCAGGGACGTGGCCTGAGGACGACGCTCACACTTGCGCTGAGCCGGCAGGCGAAGGTTCTGGAGATCAGCCGGGGCAGCGTCTGCTATCTGCCTCGCGCGGTCCCTGCCGCCGATCTGGCACTGATGAGCCGGATCGACGCCCTGCACCTGGAATCCCCTCGCCGGCAGCCGCATGTTGCAGTGGCTTCTCAGCGCCGAGGTTCATGTCGCCGGGCGCTTGCACGTCGCCACGCTGATGAAGCCCATGGGAATCGAGGCGCTCTATCGCAGGCCGAAGACCTCGAGGCGGGCGCCACGACATGCGATTTTCTCTACCTGCTGCGCGAGCTGCCGGTGACGCGCCCCAATCAGGTCTGTTTTTAGTCCCGGGGTCAGCGGGCTGGATCGAGCCTGAAACGTTCTGGCTCGGCTGCCCACGTGGTGCAGACGGCTTCACAGGGCGTGAGGCCGCGTAAGGACTTGAGGCGCCTTGCGAAGCTGTCGGCGTCCAGGAACGCGCCGAGGTGCTCCTGGATCTGCCGGCGGGTGTCGTAGTGATAGCGTCGGACGGTCGCCTCTTTGAGAGTGCGTTTCATCCCCTCCACCTGCCCATTGGTCCACGGATGATTGGGCTTGGTCAGGCGATGCTCGATGCCGTAGCTCTCCATAGCGGCATCTCCACAGCTCAAAAGCCTATTTCACACGGGACCACTCCTCAGAGGACAAGCCATCACAGCCGCGCCGCTTTCCTGTGCTCGGTCCAGACAGGCATGCTGCCGACCTCTCCCTGGCGGACCGGCCGGCGCCATGGCGGATGGCCTTGCCCGCCGATGCGAAGCGATCGAGTGCCGTCAGCGCGTCCATGACCTCGTCGAAGCTGACCGCCCGCGCGGCGAACGGCGGATGGCGCAGCGGCGGGCAGGAGGCGATCGCGCAGGCGTCCGATGCCCAGGACGACAGGATCGCGCGTTTTTCCCCGAGCGAGAGCGCGGCATCGGCAAGGACGTCGCGCGGATGTCCATAATGGCCACTCGGATACAGAAGCCGGTCGATGGCGTCGTCATCGTGGCCGGCCGTGTTCGCCGGAACGGTCGCAGCAATTGAGGTCGCGGGTCTTGATCGGCTCATCGGGGCCTCCAGTCTGTCTCCTCGTGGCTGGCACAACGCCTGATGCGCTGTGCGAGCATCAGATCTGGGGGCACAAACACGACCGTCAAGGCCGTCGCCGGTCGCCCGCATACCGCTGACCCGGTACTGCGTGCGGGCGAGGGCGGAGGCGCGCTTCCGGCTGATGCCCCACGCCTTTGCGGCCCCGCGCCGGGTCGGCTCGTCGATCGCTGGAACACGACTCCACCCCCTTGAAACGTGCACGGCGTTTCCTAGATCGCTGGTGCCGGCTGCCGTAAGGGGCCGGTCTGACACACTCTTGTATCCATGTTGCTCGAAGGAGGATGTGGTATGAGAACCACTCTTGATGCGACTCCCTTTCTCCGGTCGACCATCGGTTTCGACCGGATGTTGCAGGCGCTCGACGCCGCCAGCCGTGTCCAACAGATGGACAGCTGGCCGCCCTATGACATCGCCAAGACCGGCGAGGACGACTACCGCATCACCATCGCGGCAGCCGGCTTCTCGCGGGACGAGCTGACCGTGACCCAGGAGCAGAGCATGCTCGTGGTGGCGGGCCAGCGCGCCGGCGAGGACAAGGGCGAATACCTGCATCGCGGTATTCCCGGGCGCGCCTTCCAGTGTCGGTTCGAGCTGGCCGACCATGTGAAGGTCGTGGCCGCGAACCTCGAGAACGGCGTGCTGACGGTCGATCTGCGGCGCGAGCTTCCCGAGGAGATGAAGCCGCGCAGGATCGCGATCGCGGCCGCGACGCCGCAGGCGAAGCCCGCCCCGAGGGCGATCGAGTCCGGCCGACGGGCCGCCTGAGGCCATTCCACAACCGCCGCCCGATTGGCGGAGCTGGACCGATGGGCCCGGCTCCGACAGGAGGGCTTTGCCGCAATGAGATGAACGGAGAGATGTGATGAGTGTTCGTGACCTGATCCCGTGGGGCCGCAACAACGGCAGCCAGGCCCCGGCCGTCCTGCGCGACGGCGAGCGTGACCCCTTCCTGTCGCTGCATCGCGAGGTGAACCGCCTGTTCGACGATGTCTTCCGCGGCTTCGGCTCCGGCCTGCCCGCGCTGGCGGGTGCCTCGGGCTTCGGCGGCGGCTGGCCGAGCGTCGAGATCTCCGATGGCGAGAAGGAGATCACGGTGACGGCCGAGGTTCCGGGGCTGGAGGAGAAGGACATCGAGGTTCTGCTCGATGACGGCGTCCTGACGCTGAGAGGCGAGAAACGCTCGGAGACGCAGGACAAGGACCGGCAGTTCTCCGAGCGCTTCTACGGGCGCTTCGAGCGCCGCATCCCGCTGGGCTACGAGATTACGGACGACAAGGTCGAGGCCCGCTTCCGCAACGGCGTGCTGACCGTGACCCTGCCCAAGAGCGAGAAGGCGCAGAAGCAGGTCAAGCGGATCGCGATCCGCAACTGACGATACGCAACTGACCTGGGGACCCCGGCGGCGCATCCGCGCCGCCGGCCGCGAGACCCTCTTCAGAGATGGAGAGATGACGGATGGAGACGATCAGACAGTCACACGAAACGATGCGGTGGTGCGTCCCGCCGGGCTGGCCCTCGAACCAGGGCCCGCCAGCCGCCAACCCGGGGCGCTCCGTCTTTCCGCCTGACGCGGTCGCCTGCATCGACAGGCCGTCCCGCTCGGCGATGACGTCGGGCAGGGCGAGGACGAAGGGCTGGCGCTTCCGCTTCGACCGGCGCAGCGCGCCCGTCATCGAGCCGCTGATGGGCTGGACGGGCGGCGACGACACGCTGCAGCAGGTGGAACTCACCTTCCCGACGCTGGACGCGGCCGTCCGCCATGCCGAACGGCAGGGCCTGGCCTACCGCCTGCGCGGGGAGGAACGGCAAAGCCGCGCCCCGAGGCGCCGGCGCCGGCGCAGCGCCGGGCGCGACTTCTCCGACGCCACGCTGGACAGGCTGGGCCTGAACGCGCTGCAGGAGAGCTATGGACAGGCGCTCGAGGGCGCGCGGGACCGGAGGGACCCGGCCGGGCCGGAGAACTGGACCGCCCCGATCGACGTCGTCCGCGACGGGTCGCTGTCGCTCGAGGCCAAGCGCTCGATCCTGATCGACTGGGCCTACGCCGAATACCTGCTCGATCAGGCGACGAACGAGGGCATGCCGGAGAACGGCCGCCCCTCCCGCCTCGGCGAGGTGGAGCAGGCCCTGCTGGAGCTCGAGCGCGAGGTGGCCGGCGCGAAGGCCGCGGTCGCGATGCGGCGGACTGCGTGAGGCGGGGCGATGAACCCGCTCGTGGTCTGCGATTGCGCGACGGTTGTGCCCAACCGCTTCGCCATCGTGCTGGCGGCCGCAGCCCGCAGCCGGGCGCTCAACCGGGGCGCGCAGCCCCGCTCCGGCGCCCGGGCCGCCGGGACGTGTGAGCTCGCCTTGTGCGAGATAGCGGAGGACGCCTTCGCGCCCGAGGAACTCGTCGAACTGCTGGATGCATCCGGCGGTCAGCGGTTCCTGCCTGCTCCGGATCGGCCGCAGGCCCCGGAGCCGACGCTTTCCCCCGGCGCACCGGAGACGGGCGCCGGGGCCCCCGTCTCTCGCGACCGGGAGACGGTTCACTAACCCTGCAACCAACCGACAAAGGAGGATGAACGATGCTAAAATCGCTGTCTTTCAACCGGTCGGCCCTCGCGGTCGTCACTGCGGTCGCCGGTCTGGGATTGTTCCTGGCTCCCTGGTATCTCGGCTACTCGGCCTCGGCTTACGCCGCCTGGAACGCCTGGATCGTCGGAGCCGCCATCGCCGCGATCGCGGGCGCCGCATATTTCGCCTTTCACGAGGCTGAATACTGGGCGAACGCCGTGCTCGGCCTCTGGGCCGCGATAGCGCCCTGGACCCTCGGATTCACCGGCGAGCCGGCCGCTCTGTGGTCGCATCTGGTCGCGGGCCTAGCCGTGGCGATCCTGGCCGGAGCCGGGCTGTGGCTCGACAGCGGCCACGGCAGCGACCGGCCCTATTCCACGGCGTGACATCGCCAACCAGCCCGGCCGCGAGGCCGGGCTTTTTTCGCGCCCTCCATCCGGCTCCAGGCGGAAAGGAGGATGTCCGTCAGTCTGGTCAACGGAGAACGCTCATGTTCAGGACCTCTCCCGGCCTGCGCCGGGGATTCCTCTCCCTCGCCGCCGCGCTGCTCGTGGTCGCGGCGCCGCTCCCCGCCGGCGGCCAGCCGCTGCCCGGCCCGCCCGCCGCCCGGCCGACGCTGGCGCCCGTGCTCGACAGGGTCACGCCGGCCGTCGTCAACATCGCGGTCGCCACGGAGGCGCCCGGACGATCGAACCCGCTCTACAGCGATCCGTATTTCCGGCGCTTCTTCGACCTGCCGGAGGCGCCGCCGGCCCGGCAGCGCATGAGCGCCGGTTCCGGCGTCATCGTCGACGCCGCCAGGGGGCATGTGCTGACCAACCATCATGTCGTCGCCAATGCCAGCGAGATCCTCGTTACCCTGAAGGACGGGCGCCGCCTGCGCGCCGAGCTCGTCGGCTCCGACCAGGCGACCGACATCGCGCTGCTCAAGGTCGAGGCCCGCAATCTGGTCGCGCTGGAGATCGGCGATTCCGACAGCCTGCAGGTGGGCGACTACGTCGTCGCCATCGGCAACCCCTTCGGGCTGGGCCAGACGGTGACGTCCGGCATCATCAGCGCGCTGGGGCGCAGCGGCATCAACAACGAGGGCTACGAGGATTTCATTCAGACCGACGCCTCGATCAATCCCGGCAATTCCGGCGGCGCTCTGGTGACGCTCGACGGCAAGCTCGCGGGCATCAACACCGCGATCCTGAGCCCGGCCGGCGGCAATATCGGCATCGGCTTCGCCGTTCCGAGCAACATGGCAGTATCGGTGATGCAGCAGTTGATCGCGCATGGCGAGGTCCGTCGCGGCAGGCTGGGCGTCGGCATCCAGAACCTCACGCCCGATCTGGCGGAGGCGCTCGGTCTGGGCGGCCAGCGCGGCGCCGTGATCGCCAATGTCGAGGCCGGCTCGCCCGCCGAGAAGGCGGGCCTGAAGGTCGGGGACGTGGTCACATCGGTCGATGGGCGGGCCGTCCATGGCGCCGCCGATCTGCGCAACAGGGTCGGCCTTTCCCCCGCGGGCTCGACGATGGACCTCGTCGTCAGGCGCACCGACGGGGAGAGGACGATCCGCGTGACGATCGCGCGTGACGCCGACGCATCCGCCACTCTCGCGGACACGCCCTTCGCGGGAGCCCGCCTGCGGGACGCCACGCGCGAGGAAACGCGCCGGCACGGCGAGGCGGGCGTCGTGGTCGAGGCGATCCTGCCGGGCAGTCCGGCTTCGCGCAGCGGCCTGCGCGCCGGCGACGTCATCGTGGCGGTCAACCGGGTCGCGGTGGAGTCGGTGGCGGATCTGTCTCGCCGGCTGTCAGGAAGACATGCCACTCTGGCAGTGGAACTCATCCGGGACGGCAGCCGCATCCTGCTGATCGTCCGGTAAGCAGCGGGCACGACGATGGACATGAACAAGACCCAGTTCAACCTCTGGTACTGGTTCGCCGCCTTTCTCGGGCTGATGCTGTTCCAGTATCTGTTCACGACCGCCACCCAGGTCGCGCGGATTCCCTACAGCCAGTTCGAGACCTATCTGGCCGAGGGCAAGATCGCCGAGGTCGCCGTCTCCGACCGCTTCATCCAGGGGCGGTTCAGGGAGCCGATCGACGGCCGGCCGATGTTCATCACCACGCGCGTGGAGCCGGACCTCGCCCGCCAGCTCCAGGAGCGCGGCGTCGTCGTCACCGGCCAGATCGAGAGCACCTTCCTGCGCGACCTGCTCTCCTGGGTCGTCCCGGTCCTGCTGTTCGTCGGCATCTGGATGTTCATGCTGCGCCGTCTCGGCGGCGGCATGGGCGGCGGGCTCATGCAGATCGGCAAGTCCAAGGCCAAGGTCTACGTCCAGTCCGACACTGGCGTCACCTTCAAGGACGTGGCCGGCGTCGACGAGGCCAAGGACGAGCTGAAGGAGATCGTCGACTTCCTCAAGGACCCCCAGGGCTACGGGCGCCTGGGCGGGCGCATGCCCAAGGGCATCCTGCTGGTCGGCCCGCCCGGCACGGGCAAGACGCTGCTGGCGCGCGCCGTCGCCGGCGAGGCCGGCGTGCCCTTCTTCTCGATCTCGGGCTCGGAGTTCGTCGAGATGTTCGTCGGCGTCGGCGCCGCCCGAGTGCGCGACCTGTTCGAGCAGGCCCGCTCCAGGGCTCCGGCCATCATCTTCATCGACGAGCTCGACGCGCTCGGCCGCGCCCGCGGCATCGGCCCGATGAGCGGCGGCCATGACGAGAAGGAGCAGACGCTCAACCAGCTCCTGACCGAGCTCGACGGCTTCGACCCCTCGGCCGGCCTCGTCCTGCTCGCCGCCACCAACCGGCCGGAGATCCTCGATCCCGCCCTGCTGCGCGCCGGCCGCTTCGACAGGCAGGTGCTGGTCGACCGACCCGACAAGACCGGCCGCGTGCAGATCCTGAACGTCCATCTGAAGAAAGCGAAGCTCGCCGCGGACGTCTCGCCCGAGCAGATCGCGGCGCTCACCCCCGGCTTCACCGGCGCCGACCTCGCCAACCTCGTCAACGAGGCGACGCTGCTCGCCACCCGCCGGCGGGGCGATGCGGTGACGATGGAGGACTTCAACAACGCGATCGAGCGCATCGTCGCCGGGCTCGAGAAGCGCAACCGCCTGCTCAATCCGCGCGAGCGCGAGATCGTCGCCTATCACGAGATGGGCCACGCGCTCGTCGCCATGGCGTTACCGGGCGTCGATCCCGTGCACAAGGTCTCAATCATCCCGCGCGGCATCGGCGCGCTCGGCTACACGATCCAGCGCCCGACGGAGGACCGCTTCCTGATGACGCGCGAGGAGCTGGAGAACAAGATGGCAGTGCTGCTCGGCGGCCGCGCCGCCGAATGGATCGTCTTCGGGCACCTCTCGACCGGCGCGGCCGACGATCTCGTCAAGGTCACCGACGTCGCCCGCGCCATCGTCACCCGCTACGGCATGTCGGAGAAGCTCGGCCATGTCGCGCTGGAGAAGGACCGTCGCTCCTTCCTGGCGACCGACCAGCCCTATTACGGGCCGCAAGAGCGCAGCTATTCCGACGAGACCGCCGCCGCCATCGACGCGGAGGTCAAGCGCATCGTCGACGAGACCTTCGAGCGGACGGTGACGCTGCTCGGCGAGCGCCGCGACGTGCTGGAGCGCACGGCGCGCCGGCTCCTGGAGATCGAGACGCTCGACGAGAAGCAGATCGCGGCGCTCATCCCTGGCCCGGGCGCGGCGCGTAGCGCCGCCGGCTGAGCGCGCAGGCGCTCGCCGTGCGGGGCGGGTTCAGCTCGTCGTAAGCACCCGCAGCGCGCCGCGCCTGTCGCGGACGTCCACCACGATCTTGCCGCCCGAGCGCCGCAGCGCCACATCCGCGCCGCCCTCGCCCAGCCGCAGATTGCGCAGGGTGACCTCCTCGAGGAAGTCGGGAAGGACGGGCTCCTCCAAGGTGAGATGAAGCCGCTCCGGATCGAAGCCGAGGCCGAGGCAGCTCTGCAGCATCGAGAGCGGCGCGGCGGCGGCCCAGGCCTGCGGCATGCAGGCCACCGGATAGAAGGTCGGCCCGCGGGTGTGGCGGCGCGGGAAGCCGCAGAACAGCTCCGGCAGCCGGCGCAGGTCGATATAGGTCGAGGCCCCGAACAGTCCCTCGAAGATCCGCGCCGCCTCGCGCTTGAAGCCGTAGCGGGCGAGGCCGGCGGCGACCAGCGCGTTGTCGTGCGGCCAGACCGAGCCGTTATGGTAACTCATCGGGTTGTAGCGGGCCTCCGAGCTGGCGATGGTGCGGACACCCCAGCCGCAGAAGAGCGCGGGGGACATCAGCGTGCGCGCGAGCACGGCGGCGCGCTCCGGCAGCGCGATCCCGGTGAAGAGCGCATGGCCCGCATTCGAGCTTCTGACGCGGCAGGGCCGCTTGTACCCGTCCAGCGCCAGCACGTAGCCGCCCAGCGCTGCGTCGAAGAAGCTCTCGTCGAAGTGGAGGCGCAATCCCTCCGCCCGCTCCTCGCAAGCCGCGGCGCGGGCCGTGTGGCCGAGGGCGCGGGCGATCGCGGCTGCGGCCCGCCAGGCGCCGTAGACATAGGCCTGAACCTCCACCAGCGCGATGGGCCCGTCAGCCAGCCTGCCGTCGGCATGGAAGACGGAATCGTGGCTGTCCTTCCAGCCCTGGTTGGCGAGGCCCTCCCGGGTCCTGCGGCCATATTCGACGAAGCCGTCGCCGTCGCGGTCCCCCTCCTTCTCGATCCAGGAGAGCGCCGCCTCGACATGGGGCCACAGGCGCGCGGCGGTTCCGAGATCGCCGGTGCGCTGCAGATGCGCGCCGGCGAGCACCACGAAGAGCGGCGTGGAATCGACGCTGCCGTAATAGCGCCGGAAGGGAACCTCCCCGAGTTCCGCCATCTCGCCATAGCGCACCTCGTGCAGGATCTTCCCGGGCTCGGCATCGGCGGCGGGGTCGTGCGCGGTCGCCTGGTTGGCGGCCAGATGCATCAGCACGCCGCGCGCGATCTCGGGGTCGAGCCACAGCGTCTCCAGCGCCGTGATCAGCGCGTCGCGGCCGAAGACCGTGCTGAACCATGGAATTCCAGCATAGGGATAGGGCCCTTCCGGCGTGTCCGTGATGAGCATGTAGAGGTCGGAGACGGAGCGGCGCACGGCCTCGTTGAAGATCTCGTTGGACGTCACGATCGCCGTGGCTCGCGAGGCGGAGGCGCGCAGGGCACGCCTGGCTTCGATCAGCGAGCGCCCGAAGGCGCGGCGAACCGGCTGATCGGGCATGCTGTCGCAGGTGACCTCCACCATGATCGTCTTCGCCTCGCGCGGCGCGAGATCGACGCTGAAGACCGCTCTGGCGCTGGTCAGCTCCTGCGGCGCCGGGTCGAAGCGCAGCCATGTCCGGCGCGTGCGCCCGTCGAGCCCGCGATAGGCGAGAGCGACCCTATCAGCCCCGAGCTCCGGCTCCAGCATCTCGCCGCGGCGGGCGCGGACGGTGCCCCTGACTTCGAACAGATCGGCGAAATCGGCGGCGAAAGCGACCTCCAAGCTGATCCGCCGCGGCCTGTCGTCGAAATTGCGCAGGGCGATACGCTCATGGCATGCCCCGTTCCAGAGGAAGCGCGAGCGGCGCAGATGCAGGAGGTCGTGCTCCAGCAGCAATCGGCCCTCGCCGCCGAACAGGTCCGGATTGGTTAGGTCGCAGGTCAGGGTGGCGTTGTCCTCGCGCAGCGTCGAGGAGAGCAGCATAGGCCGCTGGCCCGAGATCGTCAGGTAGAGATGGGACAGATAGCGCGTGTCCCGGTGGAAAAGGCCCTCCGGACTGCCGGGCCCGGAGAGCGCATCGCCGTTATGGTCGAACACGGCGAAGGTATCGCCGTGCTTGAGCGTGCGCGGCCGCCGCTCCTGCAGGGAGGCGGTGGCCGGGATGAAGAACTGCGCCAGCGGCGCGCGGCCCGTGCCCGGCGCAGGCGCATGGGCGTCGTCGTCGAGGCTGCCGTGCATGATCGTAGCTCCGCGTCAGACAACGGTCTGCAGATCGATGCCCCGGCCGAATTCGGCGGGCAGCGTCGGCTGGCCGCGTACGCCGGGGAGATCGCGGTAGATCGCCAGATAGTCCTGGGCCATCCGCCCTGCGGTGAAGCGCTCCTCGAAGGTCGCTCGGACCTCGGCGCGATCGAGCCGGTTGACGCGGCGGGCGGCGGCCACGGCCTCCTCGAGATCGCGGACGATGAAGCCGGTGACGCCGTCATCCACCACTTCCGGAACCGAGCCGTTGCGGAATGCGATCACCGGCGTGCCGCAGGCCATGGCCTCGATCATGACGAGGCCGAACGGCTCGGGCCAGTCGATCGGAAACAGGAGCGCCGCGGCGTTGCCGAGGAATTCGGCCTTGTCGGTCTCGTTGATCTCGCCGACATACTCGACATCGGGATGGGCGGCGACCATCGGCCCGATCGTGCCGTCCCAATAGGCTTGGTCGGCCTTGTCGATCTTGGCGGCGATCTTCAGCTTCATGCCGGCGCGCGCGGCGATCGCGATGGCGCGGTCGGGCCGCTTTTCGGGCGAGATGCGTCCGAGGAAGGCGAGGTATCCCCCTTTCGGATCGGGGCTGAAGGGCAGCAGGCCTTCCGGCAGGCCGTGATGGACGGTGCCGGCCCAGTTCGCCGACGGCAGCGGCCGGCGCTGATCGTCCGAGATCGAGACCAGCGGGTAGTGCGGGAAAACCGAGTAGAAGGGCGGCAGGTCGGGCAGGTCGAGCCGCCCGTGAAGCGTCGTGACCATGCGGTCGCCAAAGGCCGCCGCGAGCGGATAGTGCAGGAAGTCGATATGGAAGTGCAGTACGTCGAACTCGTCGGCCCTGCGCCGGACCTGCTCGAGCATGAGCATGTGATAGGGCAGCGGGTCGCGGACGGCCGGGTTCAACCGCAGAGCCATGTCGCAGCACCGCACGAGCTCGGCCTCCGTCTTCGAATCGCCGCTGGCAAAAAGCGTGACCTCATGGCCCTGGCGGACGAGTTCTTCCGTCAGGTAGGACACGATGCGTTCGGTCCCGCCATAGAGCCGTGGCGGGCAGCATTCCGCGAGCGGAGCGATCTGGGCGATCTTCATCGACAAAACCTCCTCGTTCGAGCAAAGCGTTGACAATGAGCGCTGGCCGAAAGGCCCTCGCGGCCACCCACGACGGGCGTGACCGCGTTTCGGATCGTTGTGAAACTCCGGGGTGGATCGCTCGTGCGCCTGCGCTGCGTGCCCGCAGCCGGCCCGTCCGGCAGGAAGCCGCAACGGGCCATGGATGACACCGCGATCCGGGCAGTCCCTCCTCGATGGCCAGCTCAGGAAAGACGCAACGGGCCCGAGCCCCTGCGCTGGAGACGAGCTAGGAAGCAGGGCCGGTCGCGTCAAGAGACCGGGCGGCCGCGCGGTCGCGAGCGGCCTGCGGGGTTACTGCAGCCGGAACTCTCCGCTCACGGAGCGCAGATCGGCCGGGCCGATCAGGTCCTTGTGGCTTACGGTGATACGGAAGAGCTTGCCGTCGAGCCTGGCCTGCCAGAAGGCGAGGAACTTGTTCAGCTCGGGAAAGCGCGGGGCGAGATCGTAGTCCTGCCAGACATATTCCTGCAGGATCGCCGGATGGTCGGGAAGGCGGTAGAGGATGCCGGCGGTGGTCAGTCCGTAGCCCGCGATCTGGCGGGCGAAGTCAGGTGAGGCCATTCCTTTCAGCTCCGTGGTTGCAACGCTGGCATGGCAGCGCAGAGCGAACGCGGGGGCAAGCCCAAAAGTTGCATTTCTGCTGCTTCCCCAGTCTGTTAGCACTCGCCTGAAAAAAGTGCTGCCGGCCTCTTGAACTCGAAAATCGGCAAAACCAGATCATCGCGCGGGCGCACGTGCCTCGCGGGTCCACGGTTCCTCGCCGCCGGCCCGCATTGGGGGCGTCGCCTGCTTTGACGTGTGACCGACATGGAAACCGGAGGAACTCATGAAGTTTCGGCCACTGCATGACCGCGTCGTCGTGAAGCGCATCGACGCCGAGGAGAAGACGAGGGGCGGGATCATCATTCCCGACACCGCCAAGGAGAAGCCGCAGGAGGGCGAGGTCGTCGCCGTGGGCGCAGGCGCCCGCGACGAGACCGGCAAGCTCGTGCCGCTCGACCTCAAGGTCGGCGACCGCGTGCTCTTCGGCAAGTGGAGCGGCACCGAGGTCAAGATCGACGGAGAGGATCTCCTGATCATGAAGGAGTCCGACATCATGGGCGTGGTCGAGGCAACCGCGACCCTCAAGAAGGCCGCCTGACGGGGCCTCGTTTCAACCACCAACCTGAAGCCTCAAGTCTGAAGGAGTGAGGAATCATGGCTGCGAAGGACGTGAAGTTTTCGCAGGACGCGCGCGAGCGGATGCTGCGCGGCGTCGACACGCTGGCGAATGCCGTGAAGGTGACGCTGGGTCCCAAGGGCCGCAACGTCGTGATCGAGAAGTCGTTCGGTGCCCCCCGCATCACCAAGGACGGCGTCACCGTTGCCAAGGAGATCGAGCTTTCCGACAAGTTCGAGAACATGGGCGCGCAGATGGTCCGCGAGGTCGCCTCGAAGCAGAACGACGCCGCGGGCGACGGCACCACGACCGCGACCGTGCTCGCCCAGGCGATCGTCCGCGAGGGCTCCAAGGCGGTGGCCGCCGGCATCAACCCGATGGACCTGAAGCGCGGCATCGATCTGGCCGTCGAGGCGGTGACGAAGTCGCTCGGCGAGCATTCCAAGACCATCACCGGCTCGGAGGAGGTCGCGCAGGTCGGCACCATCTCGGCCAATGGCGACCGCACCATCGGCGAGATGATCGCCGAGGCGATGAAGAAGGTCGGGAACGAGGGCGTCATCACCGTCGAGGAGGCCAAGACCGCCGAGACCGAGCTCGACGTCGTCGAGGGCATGCAGTTCGACCGCGGCTATCTCTCGCCCTATTTCGTCACGAACTCGGAGAAGATGATCGCCGAGCTCGAGGATCCCTACATCCTGATCCACGAGAAGAAGCTCTCCGGGCTGCAGACCATGCTGCCGCTGCTGGAGGCGGTGGTGCAGACCGGCAAGCCGCTGCTCATCATCGCCGAGGACGTCGAGGGCGAGGCTCTCGCCACGCTCGTCGTCAACAAGCTGCGCGGCGGGCTCAAGATCGCGGCGGTGAAGGCGCCTGGCTTCGGCGACCGCCGCAAGGCCATGCTGGAGGATATCGCGATCCTCACCGGCGGCACCGCGATCAGCGAGGATCTCGGCATCAAGCTGGAGAACGTCACGCTCGACATGCTCGGCCGCGCCAAGAAGGTCCGGATCGAGAAGGAGAACACCACCATCGTCGATGGGGCGGGCTCCAAGAAGGACATCGAGGCCCGCGTCTCGCAGATCAAGGCGCAGATCGAGGAGACCACCTCGGACTACGACCGCGAGAAGCTCCAGGAGCGCCTGGCCAAGCTCGCCGGCGGCGTCGCGGTGATCCGCGTCGGCGGCGCGACGGAGGTCGAGGTCAAGGAGAAGAAGGACCGCGTCGACGATGCCCTCAACGCCACCCGCGCCGCGGTCGAGGAAGGCATCCTGCCGGGCGGCGGCGTCGCCCTGCTGCGGGCGGTCAAGGCGCTGGAGGGCCTCTCCCCGGCCAACGACGACCAGCGCACCGGCATCGAGATCGTCCGCAAGGCGATCACGGCGCCGGCCCGCCAGATCGTCGACAATGCCGGCGACGACGGCGCCGTCGTGGTCGGAAAGCTGCTCGAAGCCACGGATTACAACTGGGGCTACGACGCGCAGACGGGCGAGTATCGCGACCTGGTCAAGGCCGGCGTCATCGACCCGACCAAGGTCGTGCGCACGGCGATCCAGGACGCGGCCTCCGTCGCCGGCCTTCTGATCACCACCGAGGCCATGGTCGCGGAGCTTCCGAAGAAGGAGGCCGCGCCGGCGATGCCGGCCGGCGGCATGGACTACTGAGGTCACGAGGGCGCCGCGGATTTTGCGTCGCCCTTTCCCGACGCTATGATCTTCCAGGGCACGCCGACGGGGAAGCCATGCCGTTTTCATCATTGAGCGACCCCGTCGACCTGGCTCGCGCGCAAGCGGCACTTGAAACGGCCTGGGCGGACGTCAAACCCACCCTTCCGCCCGAAGCGGAGGAGCCAGAGCGCTCGCGTCTCGCCTATATCGTAGCGGCTCTGGTCAGCGTGGCCGAGGACGAGGACGACCTCGCCCGGCGCGCGATCGAGCGCTACCGCTCTTGAGTTCCTTTGCTCTCGTTCCGCAACCTGCATCACAACCGCGAGCCGTGGATCATCCGGCGCGACATGACCGTGAGCAATGTCGCGGCGACCGACCGGCGGCGGTGTTAGTCGTAGGCAAGCGTATGGCGAGGCGGGCGGCACCATCATTGCGACCTGTTCACGAAGACCGGGGAGGGTTCTTCGAAGATACGGGCTTGCTCGACACGCTCCATCGAGAAGTTGCGCGAGGTAGCCGGGGAGGTTCTGGGCGGAGGCTGGAAATGGACGGCGGCCCATATCGACTATCTGCACCCACGGGATGCGGCGCTTCTATCCGCAGGCCGTTTCCCTGTCCGACGAGGACGAGGCGCAGCTGGACGCGTTGTCCGCCGAGCATGACGAGCTTGCCGAGGGCTATTCATCCTTTAACGAGTTGCCCGAGGATGTGGCGGCGAATCAGGAGGCCGTGTCCGACGAGATCGACGCGATTTCGGCCAAGCGTTACGCCTACGACGCCAACGTGATCGCGCATGGCGGCGCGTTCGTTGTGCTTCACCATGACTGCACGGCCAGGACCGAGCGCGGTTTCGTGCGGGCGGAGGGTGAGGCGCTGGCGGACCCGCAACTCGGACCAGAGGCCGACTCTGACCCCGACCTATCCGCAGGCCGGGGAGGACGAGCAGGCCGAGGACGGCGACGAGGAAGTGCAGGATTTCGAGGACGAGAAAGCGGCAAGCCGATTTCCGACAGCCTAACCCATAACCTGTCCGCCTATCGGACGCTGGCACTTCGCGTGGCGCTGGCCGAACGGCTCGACAGGGCGCTGATCGCGCTTACCACACTGAGGGCGACGGCCTCGATCTATATGGTGTCGGTGACGTGGACCTAAGCGATGCTCACCTGTCGTCATGCGCTCGGCCTCGGCCGAGCGCATGACGACAGGTGATGCTCCGCACTGCTTCGGCACCGGTTCCGGGATCACGTTAGAGCAGAATCAGATCATCGTGCGTCGTATCCTGCCGCTCTGAAAGTAATTTGCACACTCAGATGGCAGGAAGAGGTCGAGGATCCGCGCGGAAAGCTCCGACCTGTTCCTATGATGGATCGCCCGCCATCCTGCTCGCATATTCATCCGCCCTCGATCACGCGACGCGGAAGACCGAGGAACCGGATACGATTGCGAAAGTTCCGATGGCGGGCGGCGCTCGATCTGGTCCGAGTCAGTCGGGAGGATCACGGGTCGCCGTCCGCCCCCAACCCACAGGAGGACGACATGGCTGAGAAGACCCTCGAAACCCTCTTTCACGACACGCTAAAGGACGTCTATTACGCCGAACGCAAGATTCTGAAGGCCCTGCCGAAAATGGCGCGCGGCGCGCAGGCGAAGGAACTGAAGTCAGCCTTTGAAAAGCACAAGGACGAGACCGAGACCCATGTCGAGCGCCTGCAGCAGGTCTTCGAGCTTCTCGGCAAGCGCGCGCAGGGCAAGACCTGCCCGGCCATCGACGGGATCATCGAGGAGGGCGAGGAGATTCTCGACGAATACAAGGGCTCCGCGGCCCTCGACGCCGGCCTGGTCTCGGCCGCGCAGGCCGTCGAGCATTACGAGATCACCCGCTACGGCACCCTGCGGCGCTGGGCCGAGGAACTGGGCATGAAAGACGCCGCAAAGCTGCTCAGCCAGACGCTGGCCGAGGAAGCCCAAACCGACGAGGCGCTGACCGCGCTCGCCGAGACGGCCGCCAATCAGAAGGCCAAGGCCGCCTGAAGACGCGCGTGGAGCCGTCGGACAGGCGGCTCCACGCATTCCGAGGCCAGCGCGCGGCAACGGGACTTCCCAATGGGGGCCGTCATCTTTCCAGGAACCTCTCCAGGCCCCGGCTGTTGGTGACAAAGCTGGGGCCGAGTGGAAACGACATCGGGAGAAGGCGCTGGTCTGGCACGGAAAGAACGATCTGCGGTGCGAGGCCGTGCCGGATCCCGAGATTTAGGATTCCCGTGACGCGATCATCAAGGTCACCGCCTGCGCAATCTGCGGCTCCGACCTGCACATCTTCGACGGTGTCATCCCGGAGATGCAGAGCGGCGACGTGCTCGGCCACGAGACCATGGGCGAGGTCGTCGAGGTCGGTTCGCAGACGAAGAACCTCAAGGTCGGCGACCGCGTCGTGCCCTTCACCATCGCCTGCGGCGAGTGCTTCTTCTGCAAGCGCGGCTTCCATTCCGGCTGCGAGCGGACCAATCCCGACCGGGAGAAGGCCGCCAAGCTCTGGGGCAACTCGCCGGCCGGGCTGTTCGCCTATTCGCATCTGCTTGGCGGCTACGCCGGAGGACAGGCAGAGTATCGGCGGGTTCCGCATGCCGATGTCGGGCCGCTCAAGGTGCCGAATGGGCTGACCGACGAGCAGGTGCTGTTCCTCTCCGACATCTTCCGACCGGCTACATGGCCGCCGAATTCTGCGACATAAAGGGCGGCGAGACCATCGCGATCTGGGGCTGCGGCCCGGTCGGGCAATTCGCCATAAAGACCGCTTTCCTGCTCGGTGCCGAGCGCGTCATCGCGATCGACACGTTGCCGGAGCGGCTCGCACTCGCCCGGGAGAGCGGGGCCGAGACGCGCGATTTCATGGCAGAGGACATCTACGAGCGGGTCATGGAGTTCACGCGCGGACGCGGCGCCGATGCCTGCATCGACGCCGTCGGCATCGAGCCCGAGACCATGGCCAGCGCCGATTCCATGCTCGACCGCATCAAGGTCGCGACCTTTATGGGCACGGACCGGCCGCATGTGCTGCGACAGGCGATCCATTGTTGCCGCAATTTCGGGGTGGTCTCGATCGTCGGCGTCTATGGCGGCTTTCTCGACAAGATCCCCTTCGGCTCGGCGATCAACCGCGGCCTGACCTTCCGCATGGCCCAGACCCCCGTGCAGCATTACATGCCCAGGCTGCTCACGCTGATCGAGGACGGCGCGATCGATCCCGGCTTCGTCATCACCCACACCGCCTCCCTGGAGGAGGGGCCCGACCTCTACAAGACCTTCCGCGCCAAGGAAGACGGCTGCATCAAGGTCGTCATGAAGCCTCGAGGAGGACGCGATGGGACAGGCCATCCAGAAGAAGCGCCGTCGTGACCGGCGCCTCGACCGGTATCGGCTACGAAATTGCCCTGCAATGCGCCAGGCACGGCTTCGACCTCGTGGTCGCCGCCGACGAGTCGGCCATCCGCGACGCCGCCGAGCTGTTCCGCAGGGAGGGTGTCGCGGTCGACCCGATCGAGGCCGATCTGGCAACGACCGAAGGCTGCGATCGGCTCCATGCCGCGCTGGGAGGCCGCCCGGTCGACGCCCTGCTCGCCAATGCGGGGCGCGGCGTCGGGCGCGCCTTCCTCGACCAGGACTGGGATGACATCCGTTACGTCATCGACACCAACGTGACCGGCACCCGACTACCTGATCCGGAAGATCGCCCGCGACATGCGTGAGCGCGGCGAAGGGAGGATCCTGATCACCGGCTCGATCGCCGGCTTCATGCCCGGCACCTATCAGGCCGTCTACAACGGCACGAAAGCCTTCCTCGATTCCTTCTCCTTCGCCATCTGAGCCGAGCTGAAGGGCAGCGGCGTCACTGTCACCTGCCTGATGCCGGGCGCCACCGAGACCGACTTCTTCGAACGCGCCGACATGCTCGACACCAAGCTTGGCGCCGGCAGCAAGACGACCCGGCCGATGTCGCCCGGACCGGATTCGAGGCCATGATGAGGGGCGATGGCGACGTCGTCAGCGGCTGGATGAACAAGCTCCAGTCGGCAATCGCGAATGTCACGCCCGCGGGGCTGCTCGCCGAGCAGCACCGGAGGATGGCCATGCCGGGCACCGCCGAGGACTGATCCGGGAACGCCGGCCGCCGCGAGTGCCGGACACCGTGAGCGCGTTCGGCGGTCACAATGGAGCTCGCATGGATCGCATCGTCGTCATCGGCTCCACGGGGCTAATCGGCTCGCATGTCGCCGCGGCGCTCGCGGCGCATGGCAGGACCGTCACCGGCCTCGCCCGGCATGTCGATGAGGCGGCGCTGCGCATGCCGGCGTGCAGTGGATGGGGCTCGATATGTCGCGGGCCGGCCCGGCCGACTGGCCCCCTACTCGAAGGCACGGATGCGGTGGTCAACTGCGCCGTCGCGCTACAGGAAGGGCCGGCGGACGACGTCGCGGGCACGCCGACGGCGGAGGCGAAGAAGCACGCCGTGGTCTCCGCCTAAGGGATGCGGCCGCCTTGGTCAGCGTGATTTCTTGTAGAGCTTCGTTGCGATCTCGAACATCTCCTCCGGCGCATAGTCCGGCGTGAAGGCGGACGGCGTGCCGACGAGATCGTGGATCTTGCCGCCGTCGGGCATGCCCTCGACGATTTCGAGCTCACCCGGCGGATCATCGGGCAGGGTGACCTCGCCATTGCCCCAGATCCCGGCCATCTCCCGATAGTCGTCGGGGCTGAACGTGTAGAGGCGACGATGCGAGCCTTCCGCCAGATATTTCTGGCACTCGGGGATTTTGTCGAGCGGTATGTTCGGCGTCGGCAGGAACTTCTCGAGCTCGACACCGGTGATCTTCTTGAGGGCAAGCGCATAGGCATGCGCGTGCACCGAGCCGCGAACCAGCAGATAACCGCAGACCTCCCGGCCCGTCGGATCGGTCAGGCTTTCGTAGACGCGGAGCTTGTGAAGCCGCGCACCGCATTCCAGGTGGAAATTGTGCAGCAGGTCGACGACCACGTTACCGGTCGTGGTCACCATATCGGCGTTCCAGCTCATGGCGTTGCTGTTGACCGGAGTCGCACCGCCCGCGTTGGAGAAGAAGGCTCCGGCGAGCCTTGCATCCTTCATCGCCTCGAAGGATGCGTTGGATATGTCACCGCCGTCACCCATATCGGCATCGGGTTCGTCCGGGCCGTTCGCCAGCATGGCGACGCCGTTGCTGACCAGTTCGACATGGCCGATCTCCTCGGCCGTGATCGCAGCGACGAGGCTGTAAAAGGGGCGCAGCTTACTCTTCGAGCGGAAATTGAAGCTCTGGAACATGTAGTTACCAAGGGTCGACATCTCCCCGTATTTGCCGCCAAGGAGTTCCTGAAGGGCGGCAGCAGCATTGGCGTCCTGCTTCTCAGGGGCCGGCAATTCGATCTGCAGCTTGTCGACGCGTAAAAACATGGTCGTAGGTCCTTCTGGTTACGGTTGCCGTGTACGGTCAGATCGGACGGTTGGTTCCTCGCCCTGATGCGAGCTGTTCACGCCTGCCTTGAGAAGCGACGCCATGCGAGACCTCTCGGATGGGATCGGAACGCGGCTCCGGTGTTTCCGTTCCTGGGACCGCTGCTTCGGTGGTCGGTGGGGCCGATCAGGTGACTCGCGGACCTGGGTGAGAAGCGCCCGCCTAACCGACGTGGAGACGGAACATTCTTCGGAAGGTCAGGATTCCCCGGAACAGAGTCTACGAGACCTGTGCGCGGGTAGGCGTGGACGGTTATGAGCTGCCGGTTACGGCGGCGTTCATCGCCGCCGTCGCGTTTGCGCGGTGGTCCGGGCTTCGCGCGATCAGACTCCAGCCAAGATGATCGACCGGGTGCGCTTGAGGTTGTAGGCGATGGCGGTGAGGTGAACCTGGGCGGTGGCTTTGGCGAGGCCGCGCCACCGCATCCGGCGTAGCGGGAGTGTCAGGATTTCCGTGTGCGGGCGGCGGTTTGACATCCGGCAGCCATGGCCCTGGTGAAGCGCTCGCCGAAGATGACGGCGAACTGGGCCTTGGCCATGATCCACTCACGTGGCGCCATCTTCCACTCCTTCTCCGATCGGTTCAAGACGAGGAAGAGGGGCTTCAAGGCGGCTTAGTCGGTCGGGAAGTGACCTCTCGCCCGAACGGCACGGCGCAGCTTGGCGTTCAGGGCTTCTATGGCGTTCGTCGTGTATAAGATGCGCCGAACGTCGAAATGAAATGCGTAGAGCGGCACGATCTCGCTCCAGGTGCGCCGCCAGCTCTGGGCGATCGCGGGATAGCGACGGTCCCAGAGGCCATCTTCAAAGGCCCGCAGCTCGGCCTCTCCGGCCGCGGCGTCGACGGCGCGGTAAATCATCTTCAGCGCGGCCGCGACGGGCTTTCGATCCTTGTAGGAGACGAAGTCGAGACTGTGGCGCAGCAGATGAACCACGCAGGTCTGGACCATCGCCTCCGGAAAAACGGCCCGGATCGCGTCGGGAAAGCCCTTCAGCCCGTCGACGACCGCGAGCAGGATATACTCGACGCCACGGTTGCGCAGTTCGTTCATGACGCGCAGCCAGAACTTTGCGCCCTCGTTCTGCTCCAGCCAGAGACCGAGAATCTCCTTGGCACCGTCGGCGCGGACGCCGAGCGCGATGTGCACGGCCTTTTGCGGACGATGCCCTCGTCGCGAACCTTGACCCGCAGGGCATCGAAGAAGACGAGCGGATAGACCGGCTCCAGCGGCCGCGCCTGCCAGGTGGCGATCTCCTCCAGGACCGCGTCCGTGACAGCGCTGACGAGATCGGGCGAGACCTCGATGCCGTAGAGCTCGCGCAGATGGCCGACGATCTCCCGGGCGCTCATGCCGCGGGCGTACATCGAGATGATCTTGTCGTCGAAACCGGGGAAGCGGCGCTGGTATTTAGCGATTAGCTGCGGATCGAAGCTCGCCTGCCGGTCGCGCGGGATCTCTAGCTCGATCCGGCCGGTCTCGGTCGTCACCGTCTTGCGGCCGTAGCCGTTGCGGCTGTTGCCGGCCGCGTCGCCCGCCAGATGAAGATCCATCTCGGCGTTCAGCGCGCGCTCGGCCAGGGCCTTCTTCAAATCGTCGAGAAGGCCATGGCGTCGAACGCCGTCTTGGGATCGGCGCCGGCCAGCAACTGGTCCGGCAGCGCGTCAGGAATGCGGGGAACTTTGCGGCGTGCCATCGGGAACCTCCTTCGGGTCCATTATGGCCGCTCGCACACGGAAATCCTGACACTCCCAGCGTAGCCCGTAGGATCGCTTCCATGTCTCGAAGATCTTTTCGATCCTGGCGCGCACACGGTGGATCGGCTGGTTCCAGGCCTGGAGGCGAGCCTGCACCTCGGCTTCGTCGCGTCCCCACATGCCGGTCGCGACGACGCACGGCGTCCCGCCCCGGGCACGGACTGCGTCACCGAAATGTGGACCGCGATAAGCACTGTCAGCGAACACCTCTCCGGGATCATCCGGCAAGGCATCCGGACCAGCCCGTCCGTCATTCACGTTGGCCGGGGTGAACGAGAGCTTCTCGACCAGGGCGGTCGTGGCATCCGCGCCGACATGGGCCTTGAAGCCATGCACTGCCGGTTTGCCCTTGTGCTTCACCCAGCGGCCATCATCGTCCTCCTCGCTTGCCGAGGCGATGACGGTGGCGTCGACCATCGTGCCGATCTTGACGGTGACCGCCCTGGCCTTGAGCTGGGCCGTCACCGTTTCGAACAAGGTCAGGTCGAGATTGTGCTCGACCAGCTTTCGGCGATGGCGCACGAAGGCGGTGTGCTCCGGCGTCGCCTCGGAACGTGAGAACCCGCAGAAGCGGCGAAACGAGCCGCGGTCGTCGAGTGCCTCGGCCAGCTTCACATCCGACAGATCATACCAGACCGACAGCAGCAGCGCCTTGAACATCGCCAGCGGAGGCCGGGCCGGCTCGCCCTTTCTTGCCGGATAGAGCGCCTGAGCAGTTCCGCGACCGGATTCCAGTCGATCAAACCATCGAGGGCGTCCAACGACGACGCGCTCCGAGCGCCGATCTCAAAGCCGAGTTGCTCCTGACCGATCGAACGATGCGCCATCGTCGCTCTCCATCCCGGAAAGCTCAATGGAATCAGTTGCCAACGCAGCTGTCTACGCCTACCCGCGCACAGGTCTCTCTACATGTCAGCGTCCGCACGCTGCTGCGCCGGAAGAAGGTCCGCATCCGTAGATTGCGAAGCGAACTTCTCCGAACGCTAACTGCTGCCTCCCACGTGGAGGCGGCAGTGCTCGGCGTTCGTGCCTTTGAACCGAAATGGTGCCTCTTTTCGGGCCGGTGCGACGATGCAGTACGCGCGCGATCCCAAATTCACGAGGCGATCACCACTTCGGCTTGGTCCAGCGCGCACCCGATACCTTCAGGCGGTGCGGCGTCGCTGACGAAGATGTGCACGGACTGCCAGCCACAGACATGGATCAGACCATGCTTTGCATACTTGGAACTGTCGAGCAGCAGCATAACCCGGTCTGCGAGCGGGATCATGGCGCGCTTGAACTCGGTCTCGAACATATCGAAATCCATGCAGCCACGAACCAACGAGGCGGCACCTACCGACATCACGAAAAGTTCCGGGGCGAACTGGCTGGCGAAGTCGATTGCGGAGGCGCCGACGATCGTCCGGTCATCGGCGCGTAACTCACCGCCAGGGAGGATCACGCGATGCTGCGGGCCAGCCGAGGTCAGGATTCCCGCGACCTCGACCGAAAAGGTGATCGCAGTGAGGCCACGACGCTTCGTCGCGAGTTCGCGTGCAAGGAAACAGGAGCTCGAACTGTTGTCGAGCAGAATGGTGGCCTCGTCCTGGATGAGACTCGCGGCGGCAATAGCGATACTGCGCTTGGCGACCGCCCGTTCCTGAAGTCGGCGCTCGAAGGGAGCCTCCCAGCCGACCTCGTTCAGGCGGACACCGCCATGGAACCGCTCGACGATGCCGTTCGCCGCGAGCGATTTGAGATCGCGACGAATGGTCTCGTCAGAGACCCGGAAATGATCGGCCAGATCAAGCACCGTGCTCGCCTGGATCTCGCGCAGCCAGCCGATGATCTGCTGCTGCCGCAACGTCTGTGACATCCCGCCCGCTCTCAGATGCTTGTGAGGGCGCGCCCATTGGTGGCATCGAAGAGCCGGGCGCGGCCGAAGTCGAAGGTGAGCGAAACTTCCTCACCGCTCTCCGGCGCTTCGGAGATCGGCATACGGGCGACGACGCGATCCCGGCCGATGAGTATCTCCGCTAGAGCCTCGGAGCCGATCAGCTCCGTCCTTTCGACAATGCCACGGGTTATCCCCTCGGCGGACTGAGATATCAGAATCTCTTCGGGGCGCACGCCGAGAAAGACTTCGGCGGCATCGGGACGGGCCGGTAGTGCCGTCAAGAAGCGCTCGTGCTGAAGCAGGCTTCCATTGCCCTCGGGTCTAACGGCGCAACGCAGCAGGCTCATCTCCGGCGTGCCAATGAAGGTTGCGACGAAAGTGTTGGCCGGGTGCATATAGAGCTCCATCGGCGCGCCGACCTGCTGCAGGCGCCCCTCGGAGAGGATGGCCACGCGCGTGCCGAGCGTCATAGCCTCGATCTGGTCGTGCGTGACATAGATGACGGTAAGGCCGAGCTCTTTGTGCAGGCGTTTGAGCTCGCCGCGCATGCGCGTCCGCAGCTTGGCGTCGAGATTGGAGAGTGGCTCGTCGAAAAGGAAGACCTTGGGCTGGCGCACGAGCGCGCGGCCGATGGCGACGCGCTGGCGCTCGCCGCCGGACAACTGGTTGGGCTTGCGCTCGAGCAGATGGCCGATGTGCAGGATCTCGGCCGCCTCGCGGATGCGCCTGTCCACCTCTGCCTTGCCGAGATCGGTGGTCTTCAGCAGGCCGAAGGCCATGTTCCGGAAGGCCGTCATATGCGGGTAGAGCGCATAGGACTGGAACACCATCGCGATGTCGCGCTTCTGCGGCGCGGCATGGGTGACGTCGGCGCCGTCGATCAGCAGGCGTCCGGCGGTGATGTCCTCGAGGCCGGCGACCATCCGAAGCGTGGTCGACTTGCCGCAGCCCGACGGCCCGACCAGCACCATGAATTCCTTGTCGGCAATGGTGAGATCCACCGCATGCACGGTCGGGCGGCCCGCATAGGCCTTGCTCACGCCCTGAAGAACGACTTCGGCCATGATCTCGATCCTTACTTCAGTCCGGCGTGCATGAAGCTGTCGACGAAGCGACGCTGGAAGATGACGAAGAGCAGCAGCAGCGGCGAGACCACCACGACCGTTGCCGCCATCAGGCGCGTCCAGTCGGCGCCGCTGTCGGATTTGGCGAGCAGGCCGAGGCCGATGGGCAGCGTGCGCACACCCTCGCTGTTGGTGACGAGCAGCGGCCACATATAGTCGTTCCAATGCGTGACCACGGTGATGATGCCGAAGGCGATCAGCGTCGGCTTCACCAGCGGCAGATAGACGTGCCAGAGGATGCCGAAATGACCGCAGCCATCGAGACGCGCGGCATCGGCCAGCTCCGTCGGAACCTGCCGAAAAGCCTGGCGCAGCATGAAGGTCCCATAGCCCGAGGCGACGAAGGGCACGATCATGGCGGGGAGCGAGTTGAGGATGCCGAACTCCCGCACCGTGACGAAATTGGTCAGGAAGGTCGCGTAGATCGGGAACATGATCTGCAGCAGGAAGAGCGTGAAGAGCAGGTTCTTGCCCGGGAAGGTCAGCCGCGCGAAGGTATAGGCCGCCAGCGTGATCGTGACGAGCTGGGCGATCAGGATGCCGCCCGTCACCATGACGGAATTGACCAGATAGGTGCCGAAGGGCGCGACCGAGAGCGCGGCCGGGTAGTTGCTCCATTGCAGCGCCAGCGGCCAAAAGCCCGCCGCCGGATCGAACACTTCGGTGCGCGCCTTGAGCGAGGTCACGAGAATCCACAGCAGCGGGCTGAGCCAGAGCAGCGCCAGCGGCACCAGCAGAAGGTGCAGCCACCCGCGCCGCAGGGCGGTGAGCGCACTCCGGGCAGGCTCCGCCATCGGAGGCGCAGCCGGGCTCGGGATCGTCTGGATCTGCAGGCTCGTCATGGTCAGCGCCCCAGGTAATGCACGCGCCGGCCGAAGACGGTCGCGATCACGGCGATGAGCCCGCCGACGAAGAGCAGCAGCACGTTGGCGAGCGTCGAGGCATAGCCGATGTCCTGATACTGGAAGCCATTCTGGTAGATGTAGAACGTCAGCACGTTGGTCGCGTCGGCCGGGCCGCCATGCGTCATGACGTAGACGTAGTCGAAAATCTGGTAGGAATGCAGCAGGCCGATGATGACGACGAAATAGAGCGTCGGCGAGATCAGCGGCAGCGTGATGTGGATCAGCCGATCCCAGGCCGAGACCCCGTCCAGTCGCGCGGCCTCGTAGAGGTCGGACGGCACGAGCTTCAGCGCGGCCAGCAGGATCAGCATGAAATAGCCGGAATACTTCCAGACGCTCATCACCATGATCGCCGGCAGGGCCCAGGTGCTGTCGTAGAGCCAGGCGGTGTCCGGCAGGCCTATGAAGCGCAGGCCCTGGTTGATCGGCCCGTAGCCCGCCGAATACAGGAAGACCCAGACCATGCCGGCGGCGACCGACGGAATCATCACCGGATAAAAGAAGGCGGACCGGTAGATCGCCATGCCGCGCAGCTTGCTGTCGAGCGCCACCGCCATCAGCAGGGCGCAGGCGATGGCAAGCGGAATCGTCAGCACCGTATAAAAGACGGTGTTGCCCAGCGACCTCCAGAACAGCCGATCCCCCCAGAGCCGTTGGTAGTTCTCCAGCCCGAGCCAAATGATCTTGCTGTCGCCCAACACCACGTCGTGGAAGCTGAACCAGAGCGAACGCAGGATCGGCCAGTAGGTAAAGGCCGCCAGGAACAGCAGCGACGGCAGCAGCAGCAGATAGGCGAGGCCGGCCTCGCGGATGCGGGCCCGAAGCGTGGCGCCGAAGACCATCTCGCACGTCTCCAGAAGGGCAAGGGCCCGCCAGCCGCGAGCGGCGGGCGGGGTGTTCTCGTCAGCCGCGGCGACGCAGCAGGCGCTGGATCTCGCGATTGGAGTTGGCGTTGGCCTCCTTCAGCGCGGCATCCGGCTTGATCTCCCCGGCGAGCGTGCGGTCGAGCGCGCTCTTCAGGAACTCGCGGACCTTGTGATAGCCAGGCACCTGCAGGAAGGCGCCCGCATAGGCGGCCTGGTCGAGCGCCACCTTCGCCTGCGGCACATCCTTGAGATAGGCCTGCATCTCGGGCGTCTCCCACGCGGATTTGCGCACGGCGAGATAGCCCGTGTCGCGCCCCCATTGCGACTGCACCTCGGTGCTGGTCATCCAGCGCGCGAAGGTCCAGCTCGCATCGACCGCGGCGTCGGACTGCTTCTTGGCGATCATGATCGGCCCGCCGCCCTGGCAGGCGCCGAAGGTCTTGTTCTTCGGCATGAAGGCGACGTCGACCTCGAAGGACGAGGACTTGCGCAGGTTCGTCAGCGAGCCGGTCGAGTGGTAGAGCATCGCGGTGCGGCCAGCCATGAAGTCGTTGGCCGAGCCTTCCCAGGTCGAGGCCTTCGGCATCACGCCCGCCTGCTCCATCTTGACCCAGAATTCCAGCGCGTCGAGCGCCGCCGGATCGTCGAACAGTACCTTGTCCTTGGTCCAGGGCACGAGCGCGTTCTGGCGGCAGTAGCATTCGAAGACCCAGTCGTGCCAGCCGCCGCCGATGGTCAGGCCCCAGCGCTTCAGCTCGCCCTTGTCGCGGATGGTCAGCGCCTTGGCGACTTCCATCAGCTCGGTCCAGGTTTCCGGCGCCTTGGCGATGCCCGCGTCCTTCATGGCCGTCCTGTTGAGGTAGAGAACCGGCGTCGAGGGCTGGAACGGCAGGCCATAGAGCTTGCCATCCGAGATGCAGGTCTCGAGAAAGCCCGGCAGGAAATCCTGATAGATATCGTCGGCCTTGGCCTTGGCGGTGACGTCGGCGAGCGAGTCGAGACCGACGAAGGTCTGGAGGGCGGAATTAATCGGCAGCCACGTCGACGGCGGATCGCCGACGCCGAGCGCCGTGATCACCTTCTGCTCGGTGTTGTCGTAGTTGCCGGCATAGATCGCCTCGACCTCGATAGCCGGATGCGCGGCGTTGAACTTCGAAATCATGCCGGCGACGAGCTTGTTGATGTCGCCGGAGACGCCGACCGGATACATGAACTGCAGCTTGGTCCGGGCCTGGGCCTGGGCGCCGCGCAGGACGGCCGCGCTGGCGATCGCCGCCGCGGCGCCCATCACGACGGAACGCCGCGAAAGACCACGCCCGGCTTGGTCAAATGTGGGCTTTATCGACATATGCAATCCCTCTCAGCAAACGATTGGCGACGCGACATCGAAGCCGCAACATTGGCGATGGCCCGAATCGACGGGCTCCATCCGCCCCTCCGCCCTTGTGCGGTGCAGCAAATGCGGCTCCTGACCGTTCTGCTGTCCAGGCATGACAATGTCATGAAGAAATTGGGGGTAGGATTGGGGAATTCGATCTTGAATTCGCCAGATGTCCACAAATATCCACTTATATCTGCAATTATCACCTGATCCAGTAAAGCGGGCGACGCACAAGTCTCAGCTGCTCAAAGGCCACCATTTGGAGAAGCTCGCGGCCTCAAAGAACGGCCAAGGTCCTCTCTGACAGGTCGCGGATGATGTTACCGCGCGGTTCGGTGATAAGCCGATCCGGTGATGCGCTGGGGCTTGTGGGGCTCGGATGGAGAACCTATCCGCTGCTGGCTAGGCTGGTCCCTTTCGGGGTTGGCGAGATGTTCGCGGTGGAGGCCTACGGCGGTTCGGAGTTCGCTTTAACCTGTGCAAGCGCCGACGGAAAGCGGCGCGGGTGTTTGGACACAGCCGCAAAACGATCGCGGAGATGTGCCCGTTCTCGCGGCTTTTGCGTTACACACGGGCGAAGCCTGTCGAGAAGCCGAAACTTGGTCCTTTGCTGCGGGTGAAGCCAGCAGCATACAAGTTGTTGGCTTCACCACGCAGGCCCGTCAGGATCCGCTGACGCTTCATCGGAAACCTCCGCGTGACTGCTAATTCAGGCCAATCATTCGAATATCCAAATCGACATATTCTCTACGATAATGCAATTAATTCTTTCTGTTGAAATATTATCGACCAAAATATAATATGCGAATTAAATGTCTCTCACTTTTCCTATAAATTAGAAAAATTATATTGTAAATGAGGGAAAAATAACTCTCATAACGATCCGTTATCGTGTAATTGAAAGATTCAAATCTATAAGATGTCGATTGTGTGATTATAATTCTGTAAATATAGTAAAATATTGCTAATAGTTATCTCGCATTACAGAGCAAAGTGCATGGTTGCCATTCCTTTCTCCGGCGTCATTGATCTGCAGTGACGCAGCGCGCTATGCCGATGCGCGCCCCACTCTTGCGAGCAGGGCGACCGGCAGTATCCCGATCAGCAGGATGAACAGCGCGGCGATGGAGGCCTCCTCATAGGTGCCTCGCGCCGCCTCGCCGTAGAGATGCGTCGCCAGCGTCTCGAAATTCAGCGGACGCAGCAGCAGTGTCGCCGGCAGCTCCTTCATGCAGTCGACGAAGATCAGCAGGCCGGCGGACACCAGGGCGGGCTTGGACAGCGGCAGGTGCACGCGGCGGAAGACGCCCGCCGAGGTCTGGCCGAGCATCCGCGCGACATGGTCGAGGGACGGCGAGATGCGGCTGAAGCCGGCCTCGATCCCGCCGGTCGAGATCGCCATGAAACGGACGCTGTAGGCCATGATCAGCGCGGCTCCGGAGCCGAGGAGCGCCAGGCCCACGGACCTCCCCAGGATCTGTTCCGCGCCGCTCGCGAGCAGGCGGTCGAGCGCGCCGATCGGCATCAGGAGGCCGAGCGCGACGATCGTGCCCGGCACGGCATAGCCGAGCGTCGATGCCCGGGCGGCGAAGGCGGTGAGCCTGCCGGGACAGGTGCGGGCGGCATAGGCCACGACCAGGCCGCAGAGCAGCACGATCAGGGTGGCGAGGGAGGAGACCGTGACGGTGTTGAGGATCTCTCCCCACAGCTTCGGCGACAGGCCGGCGAAGCGGTATCGCCTGTAGGCCTCGACGCAGAGATAGGAGGCCGGAGCGGCGAAGCCCAGCAGGATCGGCAGCAGGCAGGCGGCGAAGGCCGCCGCCGCCCGATGGCCGCTCAGGCGCAGCGGGGTCATGGCGCGCGGCCTCTGCGCCGCGGCCGCATATCGCTGGTTCCGGCGGGCATGTCGCTCCATCAGCACGAGCGCCACGACCAGGGTCAGCATCGCGAGCGAGATCTGGGCGGCGCCGGGCATGTCGGAGCGGCTCACCCAGGCGGTGTAGACCGAGACGGTCAGCGTCTTCACGCCGAGGAATTCCGAGGCGCCGATGTCGCTCAGCGTCTCCATCAGCGCGAGGCTGAGGCCGACCGCGATGGCCGGGCGGGCGAGCGGCACCGCCACCCGCAGGAACACGCCGCTGCGGCGATGTCCGAGCGTGCGCGACACCTCGACGACGTTCGCCGCCTGGGTCATGAACATCGCCCGCGTGGTCAGATAGACATACGGGTACAGGACGAGGCTCAGCAGCAGGATGCAGCCCCACATCGACCTGATGTCGGGCAGGCGGAACTCGCGCGGGCTGCCATAGCCGAGCAGATGCCGGATGGTGTCCTGAACCGCGGCGACCGGGTGCAGGATGTCGAGATAGGCGTAGGCGACGATGTAGGTCGGAACCGCGAGCGGAAGCAGCAGCCCCCATTCGAGGAAGCGCCGGCCCGGGAACGCGTAGGCCGTCACCAGCCAGGCCGTCGTCGTGCCGATGAGCGTGGCGAGCAGGCCGACCCCGACCAGCAGGACCAGCGTGTCCCGCAGCGCCGCGGGCAGCACATGCGCGATCATATGCGGCCAGAGCCCGGCGCTTCCCTGAAACGCGATCAGGGCGAGGGCGCCGATCGGCAGGCAGACGAAGGCGGCGACGGCGAGCGCGGAGACGCGCCACCACAGGCCGGCGCGGGGCCGCCGGACGATCGCCGCGAGTGCGAGGTGCAGATTCGTCATGGCCGAGAAGAGGCTGCGACCGGCGCCCGCCGGCCGCAGCCCTCGGATCCCGCTCAGTTGTCGAAGCCGACCTTCTCCGCCAGCGCGCTGGCGGCCTTGCGGAAACCGACGCCTTTGGCGAGCTCGACCGTGTCGGGCTTGAGCACGCCGTATTCGCCGATCAGCGGGTCGACGGCGGCCCTGGGATTGACCGGGTATTCGTAGTTGGCCTCGGCATAGATCTTCTGCGCTTCGTCGGAGACGAGATATTCCAAGAGCTTGATCGCCTCGGCCCTGTTGCGCGCGTGGCGCGCGACGGCCGCGCCGGTGATGTTCACCTGCGTGCCGCCCTTCTCGAAGGTGGGCAGGACCATCTTGATCGCCTGCGCCCATTTCTGCTGCTCGGGCCCGCCCTTGCCGCTGCGCATGAGTCCGACATAGTAGGAATTGGCGACGCCGATGTCGCACAGGCCGCCGAGGATGTCGCGTGCGACCTCCCGGTCGCCGCCGCCGGCCTTGCGGGCGAGGTTGCCCTTGAGGGCGGCGAGCCATTTCTGCGCGGCCTCCTCGCCGTGATGGGCGATGTAGGAACCGATCAGCGCGACATTGTAGGGGTGCTGGCCGGAGCGGATGCAGATCTTCCCCTTCCAGGCCGGATCGGCGAGCTGCTCGTAGGTGATCGCCTTCACGTCCAGATTCCTGGCGGCGAAGACGGCGCGGGCGCGCAGCGACAGGGCGAACCAGTTGCCGTTGGGATCGCGCAGCGCCGGCGGGATGCTGCCGGTCAGGGTGGTCGACTGCACGCTCTGCGTCAGCCCCTTCTCGACGAGGTCGATCAGGTTGCCGGCGTCGACCGTCATCAGGACGTCGGCCGGCGACTTGTCGCCTTCGGACGCGACGCGCTCGGCGAGCCCGTCCTTCAGGAAGATGGTGTTGACCTTGATGCTCGTCGCCTTGGTGAAGGAATCGAGCAGGGGCTGGATCAGGCCCGGCTCCCGGGTGGTGTAGAGATTCAACTCCGCCGCGACGGCGCCCGAAGTGCCGACGAGGATCGTCAGCGCGGTGCCGGCCAGAATTCGGCTCAGACTAGACAGTTTCATGCTCGCCTCCATGTCGGCACTACTTTATTTTCATTCAAAAGTGATGCCAGTTTACGTGGCGAGGGCAAGCATGCTGATCTGTAGCAGTAAAATACCATCGCTCTAGACTGGGCGGCATGGCGGCAGCCGCCATGCGCCAGCACGGCCGTGCAGCAGGGCCGCGCCGCGAAATGCCGCCTTCACGAGGCCAGGATGTGCCCGGCGGGCACGAACAGGCGGGTGTCGCGACCTTTCCGGAAGGCGCCGGCACTCTGCCCAACGAATCCGCCGTCGGCAGAAAGGCGCTGCTACAGCGAGGCGAAGCGGCTCGAGGTCGTCGGCATCGCCGGGGCCGACGCGGCTTCCGGGCCGGGGATCGTTCGGTCGTCGTTCTCGCGTCGTCTCGCCCGGCGCGACGGGGAAGAAGAACCTGCGGACGGCCGGAACCGGCAGCCCGGCCCGGCTGCGGAGGGGGCGTCCGACAGGTATCCACCCCGAAGGCGTCCCTTCAGAAGACCAGAACGCCCTCCGCGGGCACGGAGAGGCGGGCCTTGTCGCCTTTCCGCAGCCGCAGCCGCTCGGTCGAGCGAATCCGCAAGGGCTCCGGAAGCGCTGCCACAGCCAGATCGACCTGCTCGATCTCGCCCATCAGCGCGCAGTCCAGGATCGTGCACTCGATCCCTTCCGCCGCGCCGTTGATCCGCAGGCAGTGGGGGCGGATGTAGACGGTCGCCTCGTCGCCGTCGGCGAAGCCGGGCGCCGCGAAACGTCCCAGGGGCGTCTCCGCCAGTCCGCCGCGGCAGGCGCCGCGGATCTTGTTGAAGGTGCAGAAGAACTCCGCGGCGTAGGCGGATGCGGGCCGCTCGTAGAGCTGCGCGCCGGTCCCCGCCTGAACGATGCGTCCCTCGCGCATCAGGACCACGACATCGCCCGCGGAGAGGGCTTCCTCCGGATCGTGCGTGACCATGACGACGGTGGTGCCGAGCTCGCGCAGGAGCGCGATCGTCTCGGCGCGGATCTCGTTGCGCAGTTCGCGATCCAGGTTCGAGAAGGGCTCGTCCATGAGCAGGATATGAGGCTGCGGGGCGAGCGCACGAGCCAGCGCGACCCGCTGCTGCTCCCCGCCCGACAGCATGTGCGGGAAGCGGCGGGCGAGCGGCCGCAGGCCCAGCCGCTCGATGACTTCGTCGCAGCGCGCACGCGCGTCGCGGCGATCGAGCCGGGTGAGCCCGAACAGAACGTTGTCGGTCACGTCCAGATGCGGGAACAGCGCGTAGTCCTGGAACATGAAGCCGATATTGCGGTCCTCGGGCTCGACATGGACTCCCGGGCCGGACATCTCCTTGCCGTCGAGCAGGATCCGTCCCCGATCGGGACGGTCGATGCCGGCGATCACGCGCAGGAGCGACGATTTCCCACAGCCGGAGCGTCCGGCAAGGCAGATGACGTCGCCCCGGTCCAGCGTCAGCGACACGTCGTCGAGGGCCGTCACCGTGCCGAAGCGGCGGCTGACGCCTGCCAGCTCGAAATAACGGGCCGGGTGGCGGGTCGGGTGGCAGGCCGGGTGGAATGAGGGACCGGTCATGGCTCTTCGCCCTGCTCCTGTTCGTTCTGCTTGTCCCGACGTCGATAGCGAGTGGCGTGCCGCAGACGTTCGAGCTCGGCCAGGGCAGCGATGGCGGGGCGGGGATCGGACGCGGCCAGGCCGAGCAGCAGCATCTCCAGACAGGAAACCGTGGCGCCGTGCAGAGCCATGCGCTCGCTCTGGCCCCGGGGGACGGCCAGCGTGACCTGCGCCTGCCGCGCGATCACCGTTTCGTCCGGATCGGTCACCAGGACGATCGGGATCTGGCGTCGACGGGCTTCGGCAGCGACGAGCTCGGATTCCGGATAGGGCTTGCCATAGGCCATCATCAGGATGGCGTCCGCGGGACCGAGATCGAGCAATTGGTCGGCCAGTCCGGCTCCGGTTTTGTCCAGCAGCGCGTATCGTCGACCTTTGCGCCGCAGCCGGGCGGTGAAATAGGCCGCGATATGGGCCGTCGGGCCGAGTCCGAAGACCACGATCCGCTCTGCGGCGTGCAGAATGCGCACGGCTTCCAGCATGCTGTGCCGGACCGCGGGCGTGCGCAGCGCCTCCAGCCCGGACGCGCTGGCCTCGAGAACCCCGTCCAGCGCCGCCTCGATGCCGTCGGATGCCTCCGCGAGCGTGCGTTGCAGATTGTCGACGGGGGCGTTGCGCGGGCCGAAGGATGCCGCGAGCTCGCTGCGCAGATCGCGAAGCCCATCGAACCCGAGCGCCTGGACGGCGCGAACCACGGTCGCATCCGACGTGCCGATCCTGCCTGCCAGCTCGATCGCCGACGACGTCATGACGATCGGCCGGTGAGCATCGATGAAGGCAGCCACCCGCTGGAAAGCCGGCGACAGGGCATCGCGACGGCGCGCGTATCGGTCGCCGAACACGTCCCGCTTTCCCCCTGACGATCCGCCGCGCCTTATGGACATTCCCGCTCTTGCCAGCGCTCGACCCTGGTCATAGTGTTCACTACATTCTGCGTTCGAGCTAGTAAATGCTACAGCGCGCCATAGCGGCAGGCGAGGATTGGCGGGGTGGGCCATTCCGTCCGGAGCCTCTCGTCGTGCAAGGGCTCGCGGGCCGCGGCAGCCGCGGCGTTCT
This sequence comes from Hyphomicrobiales bacterium, assembly GCA_900466745.1. GTDB lineage: Bacteria > Pseudomonadota > Alphaproteobacteria > Rhizobiales > Beijerinckiaceae > Allobosea > Allobosea minatitlanensis. Next base: position 61,015 of record UBNE01000028.1, read on the forward strand.
CGGCCTGACGGTCGATCCCGGCACCTGCGTGGCGATCTCGGGCCCCTCGGGAAGCGGAAAGAGCACGCTGCTGCGGCTCATCGCGGATCTCGATCCCGGCATCGGGACGGCGCGGATCGGCGCCATGGAACGGGAGGCGGTGCCGGCGAGCCGCTGGCGCCGCCAGGTCGTTTATGTGGCCTCCGACGCCGGCTGGTGGACGACGCCGGTCTCGGCTCACATGCCCGACCTGCCGGCGGCGCGGAGCCTGCTGGCGGAGCTCGGCATGCCCGAGGCCCTGCTCGAGGCCAGCCCCGACGACGTCTCGAGCGGAGAGCGGCAGAGGCTGTCGCTGGTCAGGGCCCTCGTTCTCCGGCCGCGTTTCCTTCTCCTCGACGAGCCGACCTCGGCCCTGGACCAGGCCGCGATCCTCCTGGTGGAGGAGATGCTGCAGCGCTTCAAACGCGGCGGAATGGGGATGCTGGTGGTCTCGCATGATAGTGCGCAGATCGCGCGCATGGCGGACCGGCACTACGTCTTGTCCGCCGGCGGGCTGACCGAGCTTGCGGCATGACCCCGATCGATCTTTCCGCCACCGATCTGGCGCTCGCCGCCCTCAGCCTGATCATCGGCGCGGGATCGTCGATCCTGCTGGCTCTCGACGTCCACCGGTCCCTCGCGATCGCGGCCATTCGCATGATCGCGCAGCTCATGCTCGTGGGCGTGACGCTTCGCTATGTGTTCGCGGCATCCTCGCCCTGGCTGACGCTGTCGGTCGCCGTCGCCATGATGCTGGCGGCGAGCTACGAGGTCTATTCGCGCCAGCAGTTCCGCTTCGCCGGCTGGAGCCGGTTCGGCCTGGGCGGATTGCCCGTCACGATCGCGACGATGCTCGTCACGAGCCTGGCTCTGTCCACCGCCCTCAGGGAAGCGTCCTGGCTCGATGCGCGGCATACGATCCCGCTGCTGGGCATCATCCTGGGATCCGCCATGAACAGCACGGGTCTGGCCCTGAACGCCTTGCTGACCGGCACCCGGAGGGAGCGGCGCGCGATCGAGGCGCGCCTGTCTCTCGGCGCGGACCGCCATCTGGCGCTGCGCGACATTCGCGTCTCGGCTGCGCGGAACGGCCTCATCCCGGTCGTCAACCAGATGGCGGGCGCCGGGGTCATCACCCTGCCGGGGATCATGACGGGCCAGATCCTGGCCGGCATGGACCCGCTGGACGCCGCAAAATACCAGATCCTCCTGATGCTGCTGCTGGCGGGCGCCGGCGTCATCGGCGTCCTCCTGTCGACCCAGCTCTTCGTCTACGCGATCACGGACGAGCGGGACCGGCTGAGGCTCGATCGCATCAGCCCGAAATAGCTTACCGCGTCTGCCACGCAACCGGCCGAAAGCGCTAGTCCGACGTGTCAGATGTCTCAACTGCATTGCTTCTACGAGATCGCAATTCCGGCACGCATGGGCCAATGCAGCTTGATTTCCCAGCGACCGCAGTGCCCATCATTGTCTCGTCGGGCGCGCCATTCTTTTAAGCAATTGAAAATTATAATGTCCTTTGGAGCGCCTAGGACATAGATGGGCACCGCCCGCTGTGAACTGACAATCGCGTCGATTCCGCCAGGAAATGGCGGGTAGAAAGTACCTCAGACTTTTTGCCAGTATCCAAGCTCTCCCTTCGTCTTGTGTCTGACGCAACGGCGTGAAGAATGGTCTGCGCTTCGCTGACCCCTTCGGTCGAATTGTGTCGGGCCCTGATCGATGCCGCTGTTTCGCTATCTGGCGGACGACGCCTTCCTGATTTTCTCGCGCCGGCATCGATATGCTTACGAGGCCGCGTTGCTGGAGATTCATGAGCGGTTCTTCGCGAGCGGGGCCGTTTTTCCCACACCGCAGGAGGTCATCCACAGTCTCTACGATCTTCTCGACCGTAGGCCCGACCTAATCGACGAGGACGGCGACGCTGATGAAGGCCTGCCGGAAATCGTCTCGAAAGGCCGGCGGCGCCTGCGCTTTGCAGGATCCGGCGGCGAAACTGGCGACAAAGCCTTGAAGTTCGCCACGCAACTCTACCAGGGCCTCGTTCGGACAGGTTGGCTGGAAGAGGAAGAGTTCGGCCTAAGGGTGACCGTCGACATGCCGATGGGGGCGCTCCTTGTCGTTCAGCGGTTCGCCAGCCTCAAAGCCGATGTTTCGCAGCGTTTCGGCGGTCTCATCGTCCATGTCAAAACCAGTCTCGACCAGGTCGAGAAGCTCGATGCACAAAGCTCAGGCAAGCTCCGCGGGGATGCCGCCCACGCCCTGCATCAGGCACGCATTCAAGTCGATGAATTCTCGCGGGCGCTCCGAGCCATCCTGTCCGACCTGCGCCGCATCAGAAAGACCCTGTTCGAGGCCGAGGGCCTCCGCCAGAAGATGGACACCTACTTCGAAGAGTTCATCGGCGAACTCTTGCTGAAAGATTTCCAGTCGATTCTCACACACAACCACCCTTACCGTTTTCGTGACCAGATCATCGCCAGCGTGCGAAACATCCATACGGATCATGAGCGTCTGTCTGCGGTGGCGACGGGATATTTGGAGCAGGGCCTTTCGCCTTCGGCGGAAGCCGATGACGACCTGCTGGCGATCGAGCACGGCTTCGACACTGTGGGCGAAATGTTTGAGCGCATCACGCAGTTCCGCCGCATGCTCGAAAACCGCCTGCGCAATACCGTCAAATATGCCGAGCAGGGCGAAAGAGGCCTCGGCAGCCGGTCCCGGGATCTCGTCAAGCGGCTCGAACGTCTCCTCGAACAGGAGACCGGGCGTTACGAAGCTCCGACCGTTCCGGTGTCGGTCGAACCGGTCATGTCGCCATGGTCGCCGACACTGCTCGCCACACCACGGCAAGCCACGCTCCCGATACAGGCGCGACCGTTGGCCGCTCGCCCGTTCGATCCCGTTTATCTCGCCCGAAAGCGGCTGAAAGCCGAATATCTTGATCGCATCGATCCCAGCGTCGATCGGATTGCAGCTTTCCTTCGTCGCAAGGTGCCGCCCTTCGGAACGCGGGAAGCGCGCTTCATCGCGATCGACGATGTCGATGAATTCCTGGCATTCGAAGCCGTACGCCGTTTCGCCTTCGCGAAAGCCGTACCGGACGAAATTGCCGAGCGCTTCGACATCGATGCCGGGCAGGACGGATCGATGCATGACAGCGACTGGCTGGAATGTACCAATTTCATCATCCGCCATAGCCGACCGGGAGAGCGCGATGCTGGCGGAGTTTGAGGAGATCGAAGCCCGGCACGGAGCCGAGAAGGGAGCTGATCTGCGCAAGGCCTGCCGCTATCTCCTTCGGCATCAGTTCGCCTATGCTGGCGATCGCGGTGTCGCGACCGTCTACAATACGCTGACCGACGGCCGCTTCCGGAATGCGGTCGATGGCCTCCTCGACAGCGTCGGCTACCGTGTCATCCGCAATGCGGAGGAGCAGTGGGTCGGCATCCTCCTCGATGATGACGATGCCTCGTCCGTCCCGAAGCTCAAGCTCGACGAAACCATCACGTTGCTGGTGGCAGCCGGCCATTGGCAGGACGACGCCGATCATGGCGACCTTCTCGATCGGGCCACCTCCTTGACCACCCTCAACGTGCTTTACGAGCGCTACAAGGATCTTCTGCAGTCGGCCGCGAAGCCGGCGTTGTCCATCGCACGTTTTCTCGATCTGCTGCGTGAACTCGAAATGCGCTGCATCGTGGATATCGGCGAATACGACCGTGACCAGCAGGATCGCGAGGTCACCATCCGCTCGATGATCAAGCTCGTGAGCGGCGACGAGCCGCTGCGCCGCATCGAGAGCTATGTGAAGTCCGAAGAGGTCAGGCAGCGTTCCCGAGCTGATCGAACTCCAGATGATCCCGCGACCGGAGCCGACGCCTGATGGAGCTCCGACACATCGCCATGGTGAATTGGCACCTCTTCGATGTCGAGGACATCGCGATCGCCGGAAATGCGGGCATCCTGGGCGAGAACGCCTCCGGCAAGTCAACCGTCCTCGACATGATCCAGGTCGTACTGACCGGAGCGAGCAGGAGTTATCTCCGGCTCAATGCGATCGCGGGCGAAGGAGCGCGCACGCGCTCGGGCTCGCGCCGCTCGGTTCACGGCTATTGCCTCGGAACGTTGCGAGAAGGCGAGTTCCGGAGGAAGGACGCCTTCACCTATCTTTCGCTCGGCTTCGCCGATCGCGACGGGAAACGCCCTCCCGTCAGCATCGGCCTCGCGCTACAGGCAAGCGCCTCCGACAGCTCGGAGACAGTGTACGGACGTTTCGTCGCGATCGGACGCATCCTCACGACGAAGGACTTCCTCGACGAACGAGGCGATGGTCGCTTTCCCGCATCCTGGGACGAGGTCAAGGCGCGGATCGGCGCTGCGCTCGGCGCCGGGCGCTTCGTGAACCATCGCGACAGGGCGCTCGACTATGTCCGCGAGTACATGCGGCACTTGGTGCCGACGCTCCCGGCGAGCGAGCCCAGCGCCGCTGCCATGCTGAAGGCGACGGTCAACGCGATGTCGCTGAACCACGGCCTTTCCGCGACGGAATTCGTCCGCAACTTCATCCTCGAGGACAATCCGATCCGGATCGGCGAGCTTCGCGCCTCGATCGAGACCTACAGGGGCGTCAACGCCACCATCGCCACGATGCGCCGCAAGCTGGAGGCACTGAAGGAGATCCAGACCGCGCTCGACCTCTACCAGGAAACGGTGAACCAGCAGGCCTTGGAGCGCTGGCTCGGCAAACGCGGCCGCTTTCTCGCCGCTCTCACCATGAATCGGGCTCACAAGGCCAGGATCGCCGACGCTCGGCGAGGGCTCGAAGCCGACCGGGAAGATATCGAGGCCCTCGACGAGGTGATCGGCGAGGCGGAAGAGGAGATCGAACGGATCAACGCCGCCCTAGCGGCTCACCAAGCCAAAACGGGGCGGGATGTTTGGGCGGACAATCTGCGCCGGCTCGACGAGCAGGCAGAGAGCCGCGACAGGCTGATCGCCGCTCAGGCGTCCGCGGCCGCTGCCCTCGGCAACGTCGCGGGATTGCCGGATGCTGCGGACTGCCCCGGCCTGGCGGCGATCGGAGCCTATCGAAGCGCCGTGACCGCGCCGGCAGGAGAGCGCAGGCTTGCCGAACTTCGCGAAGCCGAGCAGGCCCTGCGCGCGGTCGTTCCGGCGGCCGCCGCATGGATGGCCGAAAAACAGCGCGAGATATCGGCCTTGCTCCACGCACAGCGCAACGATCTGCACGCTCTGCAGGAGAAACTCGATCAGAGTGCCGATCCGAAGGGGCAAGCCTATCTGGAGGACGGCACGCGGCGGCTGATGCGCCGCCTCGAAAGCGCCGGCATGGATGCCAGACCCCTCTGCGATCTCGTCGAGATCACCGATACGAATTGGGTTCCGGCCGCCGAGGCCCTGCTAGCGCGCGATCGGGAGGCCATCTTCGTGAGGCGAGACGAAATCCACGCTGCCACGCGCCTGTTCAAGGAGAATTGGCGCGAGTTTCGGCGGGCCTCTCTCGTTAGTCTGAACAAGCTCGAAACCTTCCGCGAGGCACCGAAACCGGGAACCCTTCCAGCGATCTTCCGTTCCGAGGATCGCGATGCCCTGGCCTTCCTTCAGCGCCGCTATGGCAATGTGCGCCTGGCCGAGACGCTGGAGGTGTTCAACCTGCCGGGTCGAGCGCTGATGAAGGACGGCCTCTATGATGACGGCCTCGTACGCAGCCATCGTTCCATCGAGCCTCGCGACCACAAGATCGGCAAGGCGGCCCAAGCTGAGGCCATCACCACGATGATCGGGCAGCTTCAATCCCTAGCCGCCGCCTATGGTGAGACCGAGGCCGTCGAAGGGCGGCTCCGCAAGGCCGCGGCCGCCTTGGCGAGTATCGGTGAGGGGGGCTCGCTCGCCGACTTGCTCGAAGAGGCGACGAAGGAACGTGGCCACCGGAGCGAAATCGTCGACCATATCGCGGCGATCGACGCTGCAGGCGATGGTGGTCTCCGCGAACGCCTGCGAGCTCAGAAGGAATTTCTTCGGCTGAAGGCGGATCAGCGAAAATCGATCCACGATCGCAACGCAAGTTATCAAACCGAGATCGCCAAGGCGAACTACGCTCTCGGTGCGAGCGAAACGTCGGACGGCTCAGAAAAGGCCTGCCGCTTGACCAGGAGCTTCTACGCCGCCGAGCGCAAATTGTATTCTTCGGTTCAGGGGGTAGCCGCTTACCAAGGTCGTCTCGAACCCCTTGTCGGGAAAACGAAGGCCAGATCGATCGACCTGCTACAGAGTCAGGCAGAGGCACATACGAGCATTGCCAAAACGTCCGAGGATGCCGCCGCCGCGGCGAAAGAGCGTATGGGCCGGCAGGAACTCGACTTGCGACGCCTGCTCATGGAGTATTTCAACGATCCCGCCTTCGGCACCAGCGCGCAAGTCGGGCCCCAAAGTCATTTACTCGATGAGATCAGGCCCTGGGCCAGAACCTTGATCGAAGACCTCGAAGGGAACGAAATCCGCCGGCACGAGGACAAGGCGCGCGAGGCGGCCGAGCGGATCAGAACGCTGGTTCGCGGCGAATTCCTCAATCTGCTGAACCAGCGCATCGCGAAAATGGAGCGCGATCTGGCTCAACTCAATCGCTCGCTGCGCGACCATCCGTTCCATAACGAGCGCTACTCGTTCCACGCGACGGCGGAAGCGGAATTCCGCCCGGTTCTAGAGATCGTCCGAATCAGCCGCATCTCCGACGATGTCCTCGACATGCTGTTCCAGGCCGAGATGCCGGAGGATTTTCCACATCGAGACACGGTGAAAGCGGTCGAGCAATTGCTGGAGGACCCCGACAAGGATTTCCGGGCGTTCGAAGACTACCGCAACTTCCACACCTTCGAGATCCATATGGAGGATGTGCAGACCGGCAAGCGAACGCGCTGGGAAACGAGGCGCGGCACCGGGTCGGGCGCCGAGCAGCAGGTTCCTCTCTATGTCGCGATCGGCGCCTCCCTCGCTTCGGTCTTTGGAACCGCGCAAGGCGGCCCGTCGCGGCAGCGCGGCATGGCGCCGGCCCTGTTCGACGAAGCGTTCTCGAAGCTCGACGGCAAGAACCAGCGCCAGATGATGAGCTTCTACCAAGACCTCGGATTACAGGTCGTGATCGCGGCACCGATGGAAAAGAAGGCCGCTATCATGGGTTACATGGAGACGATCGTCGATATCGACAGGATCGGTGATCAATCGCTGGCGACCGTCATCCGCCTCAAATCCAAGGCACGCGACGCGCTCCTCCGCATGAACCCGGACTTCATGAGCGACGAGGAGATCGCAGCCGGCCTCGCAGCGGAATGAGGCGATGGTCCGGAGGTTCGTTTCCTCGGCACAGCTGTTGAGCGATCTTCTCGATCGCTGGGAAGCCGGAAGCGCCGAAGGTCCCCTGGCCTATCCGGACCATACGGGCTTCCCCGACATCACGAGCCAAGACCGCTTTCTTCGCGAACTGGAAGCAGCGGAGAGAGTCGGCGCCGTTTCGCTGACTTATGCTGCCGGTCGCAGGCGCGGCGAGCTGAAGCATGTCCGGCTCGTCAACCCCGAAAGGCTCTACGAGCATCTCGGTCGGAACAGTGCCGAGCGCCAGGCCGCGGATGCGCTGCGAAAGGCGATCGCAGGTTCGGCACTCGCACCGGCGCTGGAAACCGCCGCGCGCGAGATCGCCGATGGCTGGGCGCGGCGACGGCGTTGGTGCAACCTCGGTCCTGCGGACTGGGAGGGATTACGAACGGCCCTTTCGCTGGCGCAGGCCGTTCTGGAAGGACGGCAGCTCGATCAGGACTATCGCACCTTCTCCCGGCGCGTGAGCGGAGACAGCAAGGCGCTGGAGCGCCTGGAGACGGCCGTCGTGTCGCTCCTGAGAAGGATCGTTCCGCTCCCTTCCGATGCCGATGCCCGTTCCGCGTTGGCGACGCTCGGCCTTGAGCGTTTCGGCCCGCCAATTCTCCTGTCCGGCCAGTTCCTTCTCGATGGTTTCCGGCTGCCCCCGCATCCGATCTATTTCGGATTGCCTCCAGCCACGGCCGGCAGACTCCGTTTTCCGATCGTCCCTGCCTATGTGCTCACGATCGAGAACTTCGCGAGCTTCAACCGTCATGTCTCGGAAACGGACCCCGAGCGGCACGGCTTGACGCTCTATGCCGGCGGCTACCCTTCCCTCGCGGTTCAACGCGCGCTGGCGAGCATCTCGACAGCGCTGCCCTCGACCGTTCCCTTCTATCACTGGTCCGATATCGATCCCGACGGGACCTGGATTTTCCGGACCGTCGAGAAGGCGATTGGGCGTCGTATACTGCCGCATCTGATGACGGTAGAGCTGGCGGAGCAACACGGCGACTGGCCGACTCGGCCTAACCGCTTACGGCGCGGAGAGGCAGAAGGATCAGCCATTGCAGAGTTGGTCGATTTCCTCGCATCGGATCAGGCGAAGTATCTAGAGCAGGAGGAAATCGACCCCCGCATGCCCTTGCTGCCCGATAAGGTCGATATCGGCTCGGCGTCACATCCCTGACAGGAAGCAACGCTTTCATATCCCGACAGCGGGGTTTCGGATGCACTTCTCCCGAGCGAGCAAGCGCGGCTTCAACGGCAGAATCGCGATCCTTCGTCATATCGCTCTCACCGGCAGGACGATCGCCGGGGACCCTGTCTGGAGCATCAAGGAGCTCGCCGCGCTTCGGCTGCTTTATCCAGATAAGCAGGCAATTGCGTCGGCACTGGTCCGCAGAAGCAAGATCGCCATCCAGCATAAGGCGCGTTCTCTCGGCTTGGTCATACCGCGGCGGTTCTGGTCAGAGCAGGAAGTGAAACTGCTGCGCACGCTGTACAGGATGTCCGTCGCGACGGCCGAGCTCGTCTCACTCTTTCCGGGCAGAACCAAACAGCAGATATGGCGAAAGGCTGGCCGCCTTCGAATCCAGCGGCCGCGAAGGCCGCTCCGGATGACCGGCCTTCCTCTTGTCGACAGCATTCGCCAACTCGCATTCGCGCAAGGACACTCGATGACGGAGATGGATGTCTGGACAGGGGCGAAGGGCTATTTCCGCTCTCCTCGCTACTGCAACTGGCGAGTTCTCACGCGCGCAGTCAAAGTCTTGGACTGCGAACCAACGGTGAGCTGGCAACGCAATCTTTCCGACATTGATCGTCGATCGCGATAGGCGAGTGAGCCATGACCACTGGTCGCGAGGCATGGCGAGACATTGAAGACTTCGCGGTCGTCCTACTCTATCCGAGCTACGATACCCTTCGGCAGCTTCTTCCTTGGAGGAGTTATTCCGCCATACGACGGCGCGCGCGCCATCTCGGCGTCGCGCGCCATCGTCATATCTGGACGGGGCCAGAGGTTGCCCGACTGACGGCGGCTTTCCGGAACGGAGCTTCGAACGACGAGCTCGCGAGGCTCCTTCCCGATATGAGGCCAGCGCAATATCTGAGTAAGGCGCAACATCTCGGTTTGCCCAGACGCCATCGCAAGTTGGTCGCGTTCGAGTGCCCCGCCTTGCGCGACATTCGCTTTCGGGCCGGGGAAGTCGGCCTCTCGCTTCGCGAACTCGACAGAAAAGCTGGGACCGGACGATATTTTCAGCGCTCTACCCGTCGTATCTGTCTGAGGAGTATCGTGCGGGCGGCGGGCCTCCTTGGTGGAGAAGTTATTCTGCGACCATTAGGCATCGAATGACCGCCGGATGTCGATGTAAGTGAAGAAAGGCCTCTTCCGTTCACTCCAGACGGGCTTCTTTGCGTCGAGCTTCTCGTGGACGCCGAATTTCCCAATGATTGCAGTGCCCATCATTATCTCGTCGGGCGCGCCACTTCGGTACACATCTGCGAACACCGTCTGCCGCGAGCGAGAGCCCGGCGACGGCCTGTTCCAGAGTGGATTTATCCCCGACAATCCGGACGACGCCGTCATCGACCTCGACGCGGTCGATAACGGCTTGAAGATAGGCCTTCCGGAACGGCGTCTCGCCCGAGGTAATGTTTTCGCGCATGGCGCGACCGAAGCGCTCGATCACTGCGGGATCAAAGGCGGTCGGCGGCGCGGCCTGAGCCCTGATCCGGTCGAGGGCAGTGCCGGCCCGCTCGCGGTCGAGCTTCAGGCTGGCGATGCGCTCCTTGAGGATGTCGTCGAGCTCGGCGATGCCGTCCTCGACCATCTTGTAGAGACGCTTGAGCTTGTCCTCGGCCTCAGTGAGGTCGGACCGGAGCGCGGCGACGCGCTTGTCGACTTCGAGAACTTGGGTGGCACGGCGCTCCGAGACCGAGGTCAGCAGCGCGGTCAGATGCGCGGGCTGGAACAGCCGGTCGACCAGCCCTTCCGTAACAAGGCCATCGAGCTTCGCCATCGGGATCGACCGCCCTTTGCAGGCCGTCTTTCCCTGCCGCGCGCAGGTCGAGCAGGTATAGTATTTATGGATCGCTCCTGACCGGGAGGTACCGGTCCGGAGCGTCATCGCACCCTGGCAGGAAGCGCAGACGGCAAGCCCGGTCAGCAGGATCGGACCGGTGACGGCCCGTGGTGCGGCAACGCGCGGATCACGGCTTTTCAGCGAGGCGGCGACCGCGTCGAATTCCGCCCGCTCGATGATCGGTGGAACGCTGACGACGATGCGCTCGCTCTCGGGCTTGTCACGCAAGGTCTTGGAGCTGCGACGGTTGAACACCCATTCCCCGGCATAGACGCTGTTGGTCAGAATGGTGTGGACGGCGCTGACGCCGAAGCGCCCGCCCTTGCGGGTGCGATAGCCGTGCTCGTTCAGCCAGCAGGCAATGGCCTTGACGCCCATCGGGCCTGACTGCCCTTGGCCCAGTCTGTAAAGCCGGTAGATCAGCCGGATGGTCTCCGCCTCGACCGGATCGACCGCGAGCCGCTTCTTGACGCGAACACCGCGCTTCTCGACCTCTTCGGTCATGTAGCCCAGCGGCACGGGCGAGCCGTTATAAAAACCCTGGCGTGCGTTCTCCTTCATTGCACGCAGAACGTGCTTTCCGTTCTCGCGGGACTGGTACTCATCGAAGAGAGCGATGATCTGCCTCATCATTCCGTGCGCTGGAGCGTCACCGAGCTCCTGCGTGATCGACACCAGACGCACGCCCACCTTCGAGAGCTTGCGCACATACATCTCAAGCCCGAAGGCGTCCCGGAAGAAGCGACTGAAGGAATGGACGATGATGATGTCGAAGGGGCGGTCGTCGTCGCAGGCGCGCTCGATCATGCGCTGGAATTCGGTCCGGTCCTCCTCCATGCCCGAGGCGCCGGCATCGACATATTCCGCGACCATCGCCCAGCCGCGCGTGGCGCAATGCGCCAGAGCCTGTTTGCGCTGATCTGGTATTGATAAGTCAGATTCCGCTTGTCGTCCTGTAGATACTCTAAAGTAACCACAAGATCTAATGGAGATTGCAGAGGAGCTTTCTGTGATAGAGTATTTATCTTTTATTTTGATATGATGATTCATGAGGCGACCGCAGAGATGGGGTTGCTCAAAACATTAGAGCATAACGACTTGAAATTAAACAGAAATATTCAATAGTCTCCGCTAAAATCTGCCTGACGCAGCAAAATGCCGGCACCTTGACGGCACCGACATTGCTGAACTTGGACAATCAGCAGCATTCGAGGCCGATGCAATCCTGCCGCGGATAGTGCTCGATCGTCAGAAGAGCATACCGCTCGACAAAGCCGAAGATCGTCACCGGAATGGTGGCAGGCGGATTGTCGACCAGAGAGAAGCCGGGCTCACCGTCTCTCTCCGACAGAGCACGCGGAGTAGCCTCCAACCGCAGCCGGTTGTCATCGAACGCAGCTCGCAAGGCATCGAACTGTTCGCGGCGATGCGCAATCACAAAGACGCGGGCGAGCCGGTGTGCAAAATGCACGCCAAGCGAGACCCGGATAGGCGAATTCTGTACCGCCTCCGACCCGGGCGGCTTTGCCGCCTCCAAAACAGCGCGAAGAAAGGCATGGGTCGCGACAAGGCGCTCCGATTCGATGTCGGCGATGAGATCGTTGAAGAGCTCATGAGGGGGAATGTAGCTCATTTTTTCTCTTTCTGATGTTTGCAGAACGATTGCGACTCGTTGGAAAGGCGGTCCGCGCGCCCGTGCGGTTTCATTGCGGGGCACGGTTGCCTCCGAACAGTTCATCGAGCAGATCGGCGAGAAAGCGCTCGACGATTTCCACTTCGGCCCGCGTGACCGGTACCTCTTCGGGCCAGTCGGTCTCGAGGCGCCAGTCGACCGCTGCGGCACGCGCACGCCCCTTGCGGCGGTGATCGGTAGCCGGTGGAGCAAGAGCGCCGACGCGGCCGCGATCAGAGCTCACGAGCGAGTTCCCGGCGCCGGTCCGTGCGCTCCTTTCCGCGACGATTAGATCGAGCGCATTGGTCTTGACGGTGGCGCGAGACAGCCGCGCAGCGAGATGCGCCATCCGCGCTTGGTCGCCCCCGAGGCTGGCGGCCTGAGGCCCGGCGTCTTCGAGTTCGCGATCGAGGGCACGGCGATCGACGAAGAACTCGGTCGTTTCCCGTGCGCGGCTGGCGGTGACATAAGCGTCGTGGCGGTCGAAACGGCTGGAGATCAGCGACAGATGTCGGGCAACGGACATGCCTTGCGAGGCGAACGTTGTCGCCGCCAGCGCGGAAGAGATACGCGCCCGGCCCTTGGCGTCGGCAACCTCGGCCGGGGAGAAGGCGAACCGCTGGCCATCCTTCTCCGCCAAAATCCGAATGGCGCCGTCCGAATCCATGCCGATCGTAACGACTCGGGCTTCGGTCCCGTTGATCACGCCCAGCGCGTCGTTGCGGATCAGGAACCGAATCCGGTCTCCGACCGCGACACGAAGCGTATGGCGATTGCCGGAGGCATCCGCGGCCTCGATCGCTGTATCGGGGCCGGTGATGAGTCCGCGCTGCCGCAGGCGGTTGCGCAGGGCTGCGGACAGAGCCCGCACCTCGGCATTGGTCTTGGCCGTGACGAGGACGGTTTCGCTGGGGAAGGCATCGGTGAGTTGCTGCCAGCGGTCAGCGAGCGCCTCGACCGTCGCGCGCGGTCCGTCGCACATCTGGAGCAGGCCGCGCTCGGCGAAGGCGTCGAGCGCGGCCCGTGCGTCGCCGCGGGCGAAGTCCATCGGCGCCTGCCGGGCCCAGGCTTCGTGCTGCCGCACGATCGTGCTGAGTTCGACCGCGCCGATGGCCTCTCGGATCAGTCGGGCAGCGTGGCCGGGGCCTACGGGACGAAGCTGGTTTTCATCACCGACGCTGACAATAATGCCGCCGGAGCGATCGACGGCTTGAAGCAATTTTAGCGCCTGGGGCGTGGACTGAAGTCCGGCCTCCTCGACGATCAGGCAGGTTTTGCTCGTAAATGGATCTCCGCCGCGCTCGATACGGGACAGCCAGGAATCAATGGCGCGGGCCTCGATACCGAGATCAGTACCGAGCGCATTCGCAGCGCGCCAAGCCACCGCTGCGCCAACGACCTGATAACCGGCAGCCTGCCAGGCTCGTGTAATGGCGCTGAGGGTGGTCGACTTGCCGGTGCCGGCCGCACCCTGAACATGGACGAGCCGCTTTCCGATGGTGGCGGCCCGGATGACATCGCGCTGTTCGCTGTTGAAAGGCGTCGCCCTCAACAGATCTTCGACAGCGCTGGGGCCTGGTGCCGCGACATGGCTTTTGGCCAAGCGGCCGGCCAGGTCGACGAGCGCCTTCTCGGCGGCCAGCATCTGCGGCGTCGAATAAGCTGGCCCGTCACGGGTCTGCGCGAGTCGGACGACCTGCTCGCTGGCGGCAAGTCGGTCGACAGCTTCGATGGTCTGCTCGGCAGAGGCGAGCGTGGCAACCAGCGAATTGGCCGTGGCTTCGATCAGGGCGAGCCGCGAAAACGTCGCCTCATACTCGGTCAGCGCCGCGGGAACGGCGGCAATGCGCTCCCGCTGCTTGTGGCTGCGCTTTTCAGGGTCGAGCATCGCAGCACGACCGGCGTCCTGTGCGGCTGCGACAACATCTTCCGGGCGAAAACCCTGGCCGAGCGCGGCCTCCCGCCAGCGGCGGGTCAGGTTCGCGCTGCTCCATTCACGCTTGGCGTTGCGGTTGCTGAAATTGACGGCGGCGGCGAGCGCCGGCGCCTCGGCCGAAGTCAGCCCTACCTGCGCGAGCTCTTCCTCCAGCGCGGCCCGGCGTGCGCTGAAGAATTTGCAGAGCGGTTCGGGAATACCAGCGATCGACCAGCGCCAGTCGTTATCGGCTTGCTCGATGGCGAAGCCGCGCTCCTGCAACGCCGTGGCCAATTGCAGCCGGTAGATGGCTCCGAGCCCCTTCTTCCAGCTCCGCAGGCCGACGGAGTCGATCGCCCCCCATGAACCGTCCGAGCGCTCCGCGAGCGAGGGGATGCAGACATGATGGTGGCGCTGGGGAGACGGCATGATAGTGCCGTCGGCATGCTCCTCGGGGCGAGCTTCATCATGGGTGAAGACCGCGGCCGTGAAGCGCGCATGCTCACGCCTGGCGCCGTTGCGGCCGCGGCGTGCGAGGGGGATCTCGGCCTCGATCAGCCGAAGCGTCGCTTCGACGGCCTCGCGCTCTGCCTGCGCGATGACCAGTCGCTGTTCAGGACCACTGAGAGCATACAGTACGGAAACGGCCTTGGGCGATGACAGCGTGATATCGACGCCGAGCGTGCGGTTCGCCGTCGAGACCTGGCCGAGACGATCGCTGTCCTTGTCGAGGCCACTGCAGATGCGGTCGAAATCCTCCGGCCGGACCGGATCGCCAGCCGCGATACCAAGCCGCTCATGGCCGCGCAGCCAGACGCCGCGGCCTTCGCCCCCCGCATAATAGTCGAGGGCCGCGCTCTGCTTCGTGTAGTAGCCGGTTGAGCGGATGACTGCGAAACTCGCGACCAAGGTGATGCCTCAGGATTGAAGAGGCATCCGATCTACGAGCTGGCCGATTTGGCCGTTGGGAAATGAATGGCCAAAATGCAAAACGGCCGCCCGAAGGCGGCCGTCGTGAGGAAGATCGGCTTTACGCCGACCAACTCTCGGTCAACCAGGGCGCCGGCTCGAAGGCTGCCCGGCGCCGGGGCCAGATCGTCAGGGGAATATCGACCTGGGCGACGGTTGCGAAACCGAGCACGATCGCGCGCGACCACAGGAGCCCGCCGCGTTCGAATGTCCCAAGATCATCCGCGATGGCCGAAGGGGCGATGACCGGCTCTTCCATCGTCTCATAGGCCAGCCTCATGCCATCCCTCAGTTCCTGGCTGGTCGGCTCCCGTTCGCGCCGGACTTCACGCTCGCCGATCCAGGTTTCGCAGACCCGGTGCGTGGTCTCACCATCCTCCAGTGCGAGCACGCAGCGGATTCCCAGCCGCGCCTCGATCAGGCGGGCCTGTGTCTCGCCATAGATTTCCTCGAGCTGTCCGAGATCCTGCAGGGTCGCGATTGTCGTGACGCCGGCCTCTCGACCGAGCGCCAGCAGCCGCGGCAAGCGCTTGGCTGCAATTCCGAGCTCCGGGAATTCGTCGAGCACCATGGCGTAGCTGCCGCCATCCGCAGGAGCACGGTCCGGGCTCAGCACGAAAGCCGCGATCGCATCGACGATATGCGCCCCGATCGCGCTCGACAGCTCCGGATACTCGGCTGACTTCTGGAACACCAGCGTATCCGGCAGGGAGCCATCCTGCCGCGTCCATTCCCTGATACTGAACCGGCGATCGGCCGGCACCTCGCGCCATGCTTCGGCAAGGGGCACAATCTGAGTGAGGGCAGCGACCCACAAAGTCGTCAGGATCGACAGGACCGTCCTGCTTTCCTCGCTGTCAGCGTTGAATGTGATCAGCGTCGCCGAGGGTGCCTCGATTGAGCTCAGCGCGGCCTTGATCTGGGAGGGCGGCGACAGAATCAGCTCTGCAAGTTCAGGCCAGCCCCATGGCTCCGGCTGCTTCTGCAGGTAGACGATCAGGTCGGCGAGGATGGCACGGGCCGCATCCGCCCACATCGGATCGTGCTCGGCTGCGGCGACGATCTTGCTGGCGAACTCGGCTGCGTGCATCCGCGTGCGCAGATCGGCGGCAGCGTCCCAGGCCCAGCTTCGTGCGTCCGCTGCCGCTACCAGGATGAATTCATCGGTGGGCAGTCCCGCGACCATGTCGCCTTTCACGTCGAGGATAAAAGTCTTGCCGGGCCGTTCAAGCAGTTGTTCGATCAGACCACGCAGCCAGCCGGTTTTGCCGGAGCCATGGCCTCCAAGGAGCAGGATGTTGCGCACCTCCTGTTTCCGGCTGAGCCGAACATGAGGCAACAGCCACAAGCCACCCGCATCGCCGCCGCGCGAAGCGATGAACCGCCGGATGGCCTGACGAGCCAGTTCTCCGAAGGTGATCGCGCGACCGCGTTTCGTCTGCACCGTCTCAGAAAGCGGGGCGTGGATCAGGGCATCGGCGAACGCGACGCCGCCGGCGATCACAACGGCAGCGAGGGTGTAGGTCGCCGCCAGACGCGCTTCACGCGTGCTCGTCATCAGGGCGAAAAGATTCTGGAGCGGCTCCAGATGGCAATCGATGCTGAACGGGACTCCCGCCGCGATGCAACCAAGAGGCCGAGCCGCGCTCCGCCAAAGCTCCGTGCCGAGTACGGCGAGATCGATCGGCATAGGTCCGAAGAGGCCCCGCCCGGTCGGCGAGAACAACCAGAAGATGACGATGCCGGCGAAAACCAGTGTGACGGAAGCAGCGACGGCGCCGGCAAGGACAGCCTGCATGCTCCGAGACTGAGCATAGTGCAACATGATGTGATTTCCTCAGAGAGAGAACAGCCGCAGCAGCGGCGGCACGCAGACCAGACCGGCGCCGAAGGCTGCCCCAGTCAGAACGGCCCGCCAGAACGAGCCGAGTTCCGGGCGCCGTTCGGCGGCCCACCCCTGTGGAGGCCGGCCATCGCCGGTCTCGATTTCGATGTTGTCATCGTCGGCGGAACCCGTCGGCGCCTCCTGCTGCGCGATCGACGCGCAAAACAGGTCAAGCCCGGCACGCCCCAGGCGCTGCAAGCGCTTGGGATCGAACTTGGAGGGATTGGACTGCAGCTCCGCCATCAGGCGCCAGACCTGCGCACGACGCGCGCTTTCGCCGATCTTCGCAGCCTGGCGAGCGGCCCGGTCGAAATCAGATCGACGCGCCATCGCCGTCCTCCCGCTCGAAACGGATCAGCTTGTCGAGCTCGTCGCAGACCACGCTCATCCACGCGGCGATGTCGCCGCGCGCGATCTTGGCCTCGGGCTTGGGCAGACCGGTCAATGCCATGATCTGCGAAACCGGCATCGAGACGACATCGACCGGGCGGACGCCGGCTGCCTCGAACGCGCGCCACGAGGCGCCCTCGATCAGCGGCATCCGCAGCACCGCGGCGCCCGACCGCATCGGCAGGATCTCATCGCGATAGGCCGCGGCCGCGTCGGAGGCGGGGTGCAGCCGCTCGATCAGGCCATCGCGCTCGTTCTCGACGAGAGCCAGGCGAGCGTCCGGCAGCTTGTCGAGGAAGGCTTTCGCCGCGCGCGCACCGAGCCGCATGGATTCGGCCGTGGCACCGACCGGAGTGACGATGATCGGCGTGGCCCCCATTTCGCGAAGCTCTTCGTCGAGATCGATCATTCCGGCCCAGAGCGCGCCGCGCGAGGCCATGTTGGCCCCGAATTCGACGATGGTCAGGCCGCCGGCGGCGCTGGTCTGCTCGATCATCTCGTAGAGCGGTGTGAAGGCGCGCTGCTCGGCCGACGGATCACGCCGCACCTGCCGGGGATCGATCTTGATAGTCACGACCGCCGGCCCCAGGAGCAGCGGCAGGCGACCCTGATCGTCGACCTGGACGATGCCGGTCGGCACACCGGACAGCCGCGCGCGGTCGGCGAGCGTCAACACGGTCAGGCTCTTGCCCTCTCCACCCTTGTCCTGGACGACGATGACCAGGGCCGGCAGGGAGGCCGGCGTCGGCGGTTTCGGTTTCGGATTTCTGGTCATTCGTTCTCATCTCCATTGCAACGAGTGCGCGGAGATGAAGGGCGAGCCGGATCGCGCCGTCTGGGAAATGAATACCCAGAATGCAAAACGCCCGACCGAAGGCCGGGCGTTTCTCTTAGCGCTTCCTCGCAGCGAGCGCTTCAGCGTTTGCGGAGGGCCGCCAGGAAGTCCTGCCATTCCTCGACCGACATGAGTTCGAGCGCATAGTCAGCCAAAAGCGCGTGAACCTCCGTGTAGGCTTCCGAAGACGGCTCTGCAGCCTGTGAGAGGAGGATCCGGCTAAGCGTGTCGATTTCCCGACAGCCGAACGCCATTTTCTTTCCCCTCGCCCAGCGGCCGAGCTGGCGCGCGATGCCGAACTCGACGGACGCCAGCATGTGCGATGAGCATAGCAGATTGGGATCGATGTCGGCGAGAAAGGCGATTTCGGCGAGCTCTCTGGGCGTGAAGCTGTTCTGCGTGATGATGCTGTGATCATGCTTCGTCATCTTCTCGACCTGCATCGGATCGTAAAGTCTGGTGCGTCGGCCATCGATCTGCGAGAGGTGTTTCCGCAACTGCTGGGAGAGGTCCTGTTTGCATCCGATGAGCTCCGTTGCCTCACGGACCGCCCGCATAAGGAGCTCAACAGAGCGCACCAATTCGGCGCTGTAAGCGTCGAAGTCGGTAGGTTCCCATTCGGATGCGTCTCGATCAAAGATTCTGGCGATAATTTCCGCTTGGGCCTCGGCGGGCGTCTTCACGCCCCTGATCCATCCGGCCGCGAGCTTGCGCCCCTCCTCCTGGAGCGCAGCGAGGACCGCAAGCCAGTCATCCTCGTTCGCCGGCCCGTCACCCATCCGATTCCTCTGGAGGTTTCGCCCCTTTGCCGGAAGGCCTTCGACCCAGACCAGTGCGGAGAGGGTGCTGACCTTCGGAATATCGATCGGATCGACGGTGCGTCCCTTCCTCTTGGCCTGGATCGCCTCGATGGCGCGCAGTTCGATGTCGCGTCGATACACCTCGAAGGCCAGAGCCTCACGCAGTGCGACCTCGATAACGTCCTTCCTTCGACCACCCTTTGGCAGCGGCTCCCGGATCTGATGCAAAGTCCCCATTGTCAGAACAGGCTTGCCACGCCGAAAATCAGCCAGCTCCTTCTCGCCGAGCGCATAAGGTAGAGCCTGGATCTCCTCCTCCCGAACGATGAAGACATTCGGGCGGGCACACAGCGACAACCTTTTCAGCGTCTCCTCATCAACGCGCGATTTCCAGCCATCGAGATGATCGGGGTGAATCACGAAGAACGGGAGCGTCACCTCGACCGGAATTGCGTCGGTTGGGCGAGGGCTCTGGTCGATGAGTTCTTTGGCCTTGCCGATCTGAACCATGAGCTGGTTCAAGGTTCGGCGCATGCTGTTGATGTTGTTCGCAAAAGTCATGCTAGTTCCTTCCATGCGTTGATCTGAGCGCGACTGTCGTGCGCCAGGTCGTGAGGTGAGTGGCTTGAATGCAGGGGCGGAAGCGCCACGCCCCTAGACGAATCCGGCGGCTAGGCGACGAGATTGCCGAGTTGTCGGGAACGGCTATGGCGGCATGCCGCGAACTGCAGCGAGTTGGCGATCGTGAACGCGCGGCCGAAGGAACCGGCGCGCCGAGCACATAATCGGTGCGGCAATTGGCCGGGCACAGACGGTCGGACGGGAATGCGCGATGTGGCGCCGCAGATTGGCCAGCGCAACCATCACCCGCCCGCAGACATCGGTGACGGCTGGCGTGCTGCCGCGAAACCGCGATTGGCGAGACGCCGGCGGGATGCCGTTGAGCGTTGCAGCCGTTTGCAACGTCACCGGTGGAAGAAAAGAAATGGCAGATGAGACGGCGCACAACACAGCGGCCTCCGGAAGGAGGTTACCCGCTGCCGCCGTGGAGCCCCGCCAGGCTCAAATGAGCAGCGATGCTGCTCAACTCACAGTGCAGTTACGATCGGTTTGGGATACCGGTCGCTGGTCTGGCCCGCGACGGCCCTCCGTGGGCCGTTTGGTCCGGGGTTGTGTTGCGGCTTCCCGGCGCCGCCGCATCCCCAGCGCGAAATGGTGCCAGTAAATGCGTTCTCGATGCCTTGAGCACGGTCAGATCCCCTAACGATATGCGCCGCTTCTGCGAATATCAATGCGCGTTCGATCAAATCAGCCGGATAGTTAACGTTGATGAGCGGTCGATTCCGACACTCGAGTTCTGCGGCGCCGATCCACTTCGATGTGCTTTCAAGTAAGAGGACGGGCGGGGGTCCGTGACGAGGTCAGGGTCGAGAGAGAGGCTCCCGGCGCCCGTCATAGATGTTCTCATGGCCCAGGTTGAGGTTCGGGATGCTACCCGCAGCCCTGCCAGCGGCTACAAGGTGGATGTGACACGCGGCGAGCGGGTCGGCCGCGTGTCGTCGGAGTGCTTCTCGCCGCCGGCGGACGAGCGCTATCTGTCTCTGCCGGACGCAGCGGAAAGCGAACAGTGGAGATCGCGGCGATCTGGATGGAGGCCAGCCGGGGCAGAAGGGCCAGCAGCATTCGGAGGTGAGTTCGCAAGGTTAAGCGTTCCCGGTGATGACAATGCCGCTGGGCGCAATCAAGCGATTGGCCGCATCGATCAGCTGTCTTTGAGCAATTGCCAGGCCGGAACGTTCAGCCCGAGCGCGATGCGTTCCAGATTATCGATCGAGACGTTGCGCTCGCCCCGTTCGACCGCGCCGAAATAGGTGCGGTCCATCTCGATCGTCAGCGCAAAATCCTGCTGGCTCACACCACGCTCGTGGCGCAGGCGCCGGATATTGGTGGCGACGATCGTCCGAAGCTCGCCGGGGTGGGTTCGTTTCACCGGCCCAAATCAGCCGATGGATGTTTTTATAGCGACGGTTTTTAAGCATCATTAATCTGATGACTTTAAGAACCATGGACAGGTTGCTTGTATGTCGGGCATGGCCAAATTGCGTAAGTTGAGATGGTTGCTTGCTGTAGGCCTTGCCGGGTTTGCAGTTCGAACGGCACAAGCTACCGACCGCCAATGGCTGTCGACGGGAGATCGCTTCGGTCCTCGGGCCTATCTGACGGCGCTTTCGGGGGCAGGCACAGAAGCAGCGACCGCAGAAGGACGCGTCGACCGCGCCTCAGCTGAGGAAGCGTGCAGAGATAACGGCTCGACGGAGTCGGATTGCGTTGAGCAGATTCTCCGGAACGAAGCCGGCAGAACCCATCGGGCTTCCGCTGATTGCCGCGGCGGTATTCTGAAGCCTACGACGGGCGGCGTCTTTCGCTATGCAGGTCTCTGGACTTCCGGCGTGGGCAATGGCCGCTCGCGCTGGCGGGACGAGGCAGGGCAGTTTGTCGGACAGGCCAGTGCTGGCGGAGGCCTCGGCTTGGCTCAGCAATGGGAAGTTCTCTGCCCGGCAGCCGGAGTGAGGCAGGTTGAGCAGGAGCCGGGCACGGTCGACCTGTCGACGATGGGCTGCTCCGCCTATGATCACAATGGCAGTCAGGTCACCGTTGCCGCCGAGAGCGGGCTGATCGCCTATTCTGAGCCGAAGGCCTCGTTGCGTGATGTCGCGCGCACAGGAACCGTCATCTTTCGTGGTGAGCCATTCGGTTACAGTGGCAAGATCGTCGGCACTGCCTACGCGTTCAAACGCGGCTGCCCGCCAGCCCCTTACGCGGTGCGCGGCGAGTATTCACCGGACAACACCACCATCGTGCTGCGCGGTGCCGCACCGATCCGCAAGGGCTGTGAGGTCACAGGCTATTCGGTCCGAAGCCCACACGCTGTCTTGAGGTTCAAAAGCCTCATGAGCTAGCCGCCCTCGCGGCAGCGTGGTCAGCGCCTCATCCTGCAACTGCCGATCCTTCTGCCCCCCCTTGCCGTACAACGAAGGCCAGCATCATGCGCATTATGGAGTTTGAAGGTGAAGCCGCCGCGTTCGGGATCAGCAAGATCAGCGCGTTCGACGATGGATCATGCACCGAGTATTCCAGCGTCGAGTTTAACGAAAAGAACGGCCGGAGAATTCTGATCGAGAACGTCAACTTCATGAATGAAGTCGGCCGCTTGTTCGAACTGAGCGAACCTTGCCGCATCTATCTGATGACCGGGAAGAAGAACGTCAAAATCGCCTTCGGCATCAAGAGAGCCGACGGGCAGGCGGCTTATCAAAGCTTCCAGAAACTCGAGATCCACACAGGCCTGATGATGATCGGGATGGGGATTCCGCTGAGCCTGTTCCTCATCGGCATCCCGGTCATCCTCTACGGCCTGTATTTCCTCCTCCGGGCGCCCTTCAATGAGAAGGCCCGCCGCCGCGCCTTCTACGGGGAGGATCCAATCGTCGAGCGGCAACTCAAAGCGCGCGAGATGGTGCGCATTTAGCCTCGTTTCAGCGGTTGGCCCGAGGCGCTCCCCCCGCAGTGTTCAGAGAGCGAGAGGGTGGAGCGGGGTTCCGTGACGAGGTCAGGGTCGGGAGAGAGGCTCCGGGCGCCCCGTCATGGAGATAGTCTCATGACCCAGGTCGAGGTTCTGGAACCTGCCCGCAATCCTGCCGGCGGCTACAAGGTGGATGCGAGCCGCGGCAAGCGAATCGGCCGCGTGTCGTCGGAATGGTTCTCGCGGCCAGCGGACGAGCGCTACCTGTCACTGCCGGATCTGTTTGCGGCCGTGATGCGCCGGACCGAACGCAGCCGGACCAGGACGGTGGCGAGCGCGGCGATCCGGGTGGAAGCCAGCCGCGGCGATGCCGAGCGGCTGACGCTGCTGTTGCCCGGTACAGATGCGCCCGTCGCGCCGACCCACTGGAGTTTTGGCCAGCTCACGAGCCTGGTCGGCGCGCCGGCGGCCTATCTGCGCCAGCTCCCGGCATCGCTCGCCGCCATCAACCTGCAATATGGCCTGACCTCGCATCGCGCCGAACAGGTCAAGACCTTTGAGATCGAGAACGGTCGCACCGAGCTGCGCGCCGTGACTGGCCCCGATTACGGGCGCATCTACGATCACGAACTGGTCGCCGCCGTGCAGCGGATCGCTGGCAATGGCACCGGCGACACGCGCTGGAAGGTGCCGGGCGTGCTCGACTGGTCGACCGGCATCTACAATCCGTGCGTCGATATCACTCAGGATACGACGACGCTGTATGCCTCCGATCGCGACGCCTTCCTCTTCCTGGTCGACGACCTGAACCCGATCGAGGCCGGCCGGCTGCCGGACGGCTCGCCGGACCTCTACTTCCGCGGCTTCTATTGCTGGAATTCCGAGGTCGGCGCCAAGACGCTCGGCATGGCGAGCTTCTACCTCCGTGCGGTCTGCCAGAACCGCAATCTCTGGGGCGTCGAGGATTTCGAGGAGATCACCATCCGCCACTCCAAATACGCCGCCTCGCGCTTCGCCCATGAAGCCGCCCCGGCGCTGACCCGCTTCGCCAATTCATCCCCGATCCCGTTCGTGAACGGCATCCGGACGGCGCGCGCGAGGATCGTCGCGCGCAACGACGAGGATCGCGAGGAATTCCTGCGCAAGCGCGGATTTTCGCGAGGCGAGACGGCGAAGATCATCGAGACGGTGCTGATCGAGGAAGGTCGCCCACCCGAGAGTGTGTTCGATTTCGTGCAGGGCATCACCGCACTTGCGCGCGGCAAGACCCATCAGGATGCACGGCTGGATCTGGAGGGGCGGGCGAAGAAGCTCCTCGACCGGTCTATCTAAGGTCTGAAAATCGATGTCGGTCGAACGGGCGTAGCCATCGAATCGCCATGCGAACGCAGGGTAATTTCTAGAATTATTCCTGCGTTAACCACAGCAATGAGGGCGATGCTGCCCATCCACCGAAAGCAACCATCGGCCTGTTGGATTCGCGCGCTCTGCCTGAGTATTTGACTGTTAGCCACTTATCGGACGAAGGAGATCACAAATGGCTGACATCGATCAGATTTCTGAGATCAAGGATCGAATCTCGACGATTCAGACCCGCATCGATACGCTTTCAAGCGTAACCGCAGCGGATTGCGCCAAGGTCGCCTCTCGCAAGATAACTTTTCTCACCCCTAGCCATTTCATCGGCGGCACGACTGAGAAGCCCGAGATCGAGATGACGATCGGATTGGATGATTTTTCCCTGATCGTGGGGGCTTCCGGTGTCGAATTTTGGGAAGCCTTCGACTCGTATCTTGAAGATGTCGAGCGCACGCAGCTTTCTGCGCAGACGAATGCTGAGATCGACAAATTCGAGGCGGACTGGGCAGCCGATGGCTCGCAGTTCGACTGGAAGCAGGACTTTCAAGAACTGCCGCACCACGCAGTCGCTGAAATCCGGGCCCTGGTCAAAGCCCAAATGTGGCGCAGCGACGATCTAGAGCAGATGCTTGCTGAGGCTCTTTTCGAGGCCGTGCAGGAACGCCTCCCGAGCCTTCGTGACGAACTCGAGGAGTTGAACGACAGCCTCGAAGAGCTCGCATAGCGCCGACATAGCGAAGAACGCTGCCAGCGTTCTACTTTTCAGGGTCACCCTCGGAGTCAGAGGGCGGCGCTTTGCTGCGTGACGGGTTGGAAGCCGAAAGAGAGTCTTCCGGCCGCCCGTCGCGGAGTGCATCACCATGGCTGCTGCGAAGAAGATCACCCTGTCGCCCTCGCGCGACGTTCCTTTCGACAAGCTGGTGCTGAGCCAGGCAAATGTCCGGCGCATCAAGGCCGGCATCTCGATCGAGGAATTGGCCGAGGACATCGCCCGGCGCGGCCTGCTTCATGGGCTCAGCGTCCGGTCCGTCGTCGACGAGGCCGGCATCGAGACCGGCCTGTTCGAAATCCCCGCCGGCGGCCGGCGCTACCGCGCGCTGGAACTGCTGGTGAAGCAGAAGCGCCTCGCCAGGACCGCGCCGGTGCCCTGCGTCGTCCGCGACAGCGGCATCGCCGAGGAGGATTCGCTTGCAGAGAATGTCCAGCGCGCGCCGCTGCATCCGCTCGACCAGTTCCGGGCCTTCCTGACGCTGCGCGAGAAGGGCCAGTCGGAAGAGGAGATCGCGGCAGCCTTCTTCGTCTCGGTCAATGTCGTCAAGCAGCGGCTGAAGCTCGCCTCCGTCTCGCCGGCGCTGCTCGACACCTATGCCGAGGATGGGATGACGCTCGATCAGCTCATGGCCTTCACGGTCTGCGGCGACCATGATCGGCAGGAGCAGGTCTTCGAGCGCCTGAAGGCTTCCTACGACAAGCAGCCCTATGTCTGCCGGCCCGCCCGCCCCGTGGGCTTTCCGTCGCCGCGAAGGCCGCGAGGAGCGCGGCCCGCCCGACGAGGAGACCCCGCCGATGCGCGACGAACCGGACGATCACCTTGAACCACACGCCGCATCCCCGACCGCGCATGTCCTGGCCGGGTTGCAACTCTACGGCTATCGCCCCCAGGGCGACGAGCCCGATACACGCCCATTACCGGGCGAGGCCGATCTCGCTGGGGCCGTCACCGAGATCTTCGACGCGCTCGCCGGCACGCTCGGCGACAGTGGCCTCGAGCCCGATCTTCCCGATCTGCTCTGGTCGGCCGTCCAGCTCTTCCACCGCGCCGCCGGCCGGATCGAACGCGAACTCGACCGCAATGAGCAGGCCCAGCGCCAGCTCGGCGCCGAGCAGGATGGCAGCGAGGTGCAATCCGTCTCATTGGAACGGCTGCTCACAGCCGGACAGAGTCTGGTCGGGCGCCGCGACGCCTTCGAGGCCATGCGCGACGAGGCCGCCGCGCACTATGAGCGCCATTGCGGAATGCCTTGGCGACCGCGGGCCGGCTCGCTAGTCAACCACAAGGCCGTGACCGCAACGCTGATCGACAGCCGCGACTTCCTGACGGCACGCAGACGCGCCCAACAGGAAGTGCTGCTGCCATCCGGGCCGAAGATCGCCTTCACCGGCGGGCTCGACTGCAATGACCATCGGCTGATCTGGGATGCACTCGATCGGGTCCATGTCAAATATCCAGACATGGTCCTGTTGCACGGCAAGTCGACCAAGGGCGCCGAGAAAATCGCGTCCCGTTGGGCAGATCACCGCAGCGTACCCCAGATCGGCTTTGCGCCCGACTGGGCACGACATGGCCGGGCCGCTCCCTTCCGGCGCAACGACGCCATGCTGGAGGTGCTTCCGGTCGGCGTCATGGTCTTTGCGGGCACCGGCATCCAGCAGAACCTTGCCGACAAGGCCACTGGCCTCGGCATCCCCGTCTGGAGATTCGGCAGCGTCTGAGCACAGCCGTAGGGAGCCCGGCACCAGCGTCGAGCCAGGCCGTCCTTCTCTCTGAGCTCGCGAGCCTACCGGCAGGCGGCTCGCGTCAAGGACGGGCGGTTCCCCCAATTTTGCGCTCCGGCGCAGCCGGATCACAAAATCGGCTCCCCCGCCCGCCGGCAGGCCGGTCGCTGCGCGCTCCCTGACCCGATCCGCCAACACCTGGTCGGCGACCTCCCGTCATCGAGACAACGGAGGTTCACATGACCGAGTTCTTCGACATCCACGCCGAGATCGCCGAGCTGCGCGCGGAGCTTGCTGACTGCATCCTCACCCGCGAGGAACATGCCGGAGCGCTTCGGCGCCTTGAGGAACTGCTCGCCGAGGTCGCGCGCCGCCGGGAAGAGGAGGAGGGAGCCTAAGCTCCCTCCAATCCTGCCGCCGGTCGCGTCACCGCGACCGGCTTCGTCAGTTCGGCCGGCGCTGACGATGCCCCGCCGGAGCCGTCCGGTTGGGCAGGCGGGCCGCCCGCCCTTGCTTCGTCAGGCGAGCATTGCAGGGCCTGTCCCGTCATCCTCGTCGGCGAAGGGCGGACAGGTCGGCAGGGAACCCGATCGACGATTGCCGCTCATCGGGGCCATGCAGAGCCTTTGGAGCCGGGCGTCGCCATCATCCCGATCGGCCTGAGACCGGCGAAGCGGGTGCAATCGGTCGAAGTGTTGCTCGTCACGATGACGATCAGGCCCGGCCCTGGCGTAACGGGCGGGAGCGGCAGCCGGTGAGCCCCGATACCGGTTCTGCAAAAGCCCACCGAACTGGCCAGATTCTCCTTGGTCCCGCCAGTCGCGCGCTCCGAAACGGCCTCTTCAATGGGCTGATCTGACCGAAGGACGGCTCACGCCTCGACCGCCTATGGCGCAACAGCGGCGTCGAAACTTTCTTCCCCTGCCGGCTGTGCCGTCATTCCTCGCGAGCCAAGAAACTTCCTCCTTTGCTGTCAGGCCCCCGTCGGGGGTGCGCCGGCGCTCGCCTCCGGCCTGCCGATCGCCATCGAGGCCGCAACGGTGCGGGCTCGAAGCAGATATCAAGGAGAACCACCATGGCCACCATCGGCACCTTCAAGCAGACCGCCGCCAACGACTTCGTCGGCGACATCGTCACCCTCAGCGTCCAGGCCAAGGGCGTCCGGATCATCCCGGAAACCCGCGCCACCGGCGAGAACGCCCCCAGCCACCGCGTCTTCGTTGGCCGCGCCGAGATCGGCGCCGCCTGGGCCAAGCGCTCCAGCGAGGGCCGCGACTATCTCGGGCTCAAGCTCGACGATCCGAGCTTCAGTGCCCCGATCTTCGCCAACCTCTTCAACGACGAAGACGGCGAGAGCTACAGCCTGATCTGGTCCCGGCCCAGCCGCCGCAACGGCGAGTGAGGCCGCCACCCCAGCCCCGCCGGGTACCTCCGGCGGGGCATCGCCATGCCCTTCAGAGACAAGCCGGGCCGCGGATGCGCGCCCCGGCTTGTGTTATTCGTCCCGCCTGAGGCGGGCGGCTCGTTTCATATAAGCGAGCAACGCATTGCCCTCTGGCTGCGCACCGGGTTTCTCTGCAACGACTCCGCGCTTCGGCCGCTCCGGTAAAACAGTAGCGGCGGCATTGGCTTGCGTCGCAGGCTGCCGCTGGCGCCCAGCGGGCGCGAGATCAGGGCTTTTGGGCGACACGGGCAATCGGGCTGCTCTCTTCGGGATTTCGGGAGAGATCGCGCGGCGTGCTGGTGTCTCATCCGCCGCCTGACGCTCCGCGTGCTGCTTGCGCCATACCAGCGATTGGACATGCCCCCGCAGCAGCGGCCGCCCGTCGCTGCGGGTCGCTCCCGCCCGGAACAGCAAGGCGACGATGTCGCTCCATTCCAGGCCGCGGTGGCGGGCCCGCTCGAACCATCCGAGATGCTCGTCGATCACCCTGGCCAGTTTCAGGCGCCGCCCCTCCGGCCCCTGCATATCGGCCGCGATCGCCTCTGCTCCCTTCAGCAGATCCGTGTCGCTCGTGATCGATCGTTTCGCCATTCGCCTGCCCTAAGAACTCGGCCGATTCCCTCAAGCCATACCTCGCAACATGATCGCATGCCTCAAATCGGATCGCATCAAAACAAATCACTCCACATCAGAACAAATTAATTTAAATTATGCACACCTGTGCACCTATGGTACGTGACGTGATCTCCAATTCGGAATGCAGTCGAAGTGAGCGGTTCATAGGCGTCTGGCAAGATATTCACAGAAGCTATCAACGGTCGGATGCTGATCGAGAATGTCTGGGTCGAGTTCGATCTGAAGTTTTTCTTCGACCGCCAGAATAAAATGAACCGCCATCGCGGAATCCAGACCTAATTCGGGGAAGGTCGCGGAGCGAGGGATACTGCCTGAGTCGATATCAAGAATCAAAGCCAACTCTCTAGTGCACAAGAGGTAAATTTCGCTAAATGTGTCCATTTCCGGATTCATTCACCTAGATATCAGATTACCTTTACGATAAACTAAAAACTTCAAATTCACTATCGAGCCAAAGTTGTCTGGCTAGAAAACGTTGAACTTTTCCGCTCGTCGTTTTTGGCAGGGCCCCGGGTTTGATCAGCGTGATCTTAGCGATCGAAATCTCATGGGCTTCAATAACGGCAGCCCGGATTGCAGCCTCAATCACGCGACAATCCAGCCCATGCCGATGGGTGCGCTCGACCTCCTGGACCAGAACGATCTTTTCCAGCCCTGATCGGTCCGGAACGGTGAACACCGCTCCATGATCGCGGCGAAGGGCAGGATGGGCTTCGGCCGCAGTCGCCTCGATGTCCTGGGGATAGTGATTGACACCGCGGATGATCAGCAGGTCCTTCAATCTGCCAAGAAGGAACAGGCCCAGTTCGGCATCCAGATGGCCGAGGTCCCCCGTCCGCAACCAACCTTCAGCCGGCGCGGACTCCCCTGCTATCGCAGCGCGGAAGAGCTGCTGGGTATCGGCCGATTTCGCCCAGTAGCCTTGCGCCACGCTGGCGCCCCGGATCCACACTTCACCCACTCTTGACGGCGCCAGGCGCTGGCGCGTGTCAGGATCGACAATGGCGATCTCAAGTCCATCGGCTACAACGCCACAGCAGACAATCGACGCAGTGTCCGCGTCCGCAGTGGGCTCGACGATCTCGCGCTCCTGCAGGGCCCGAACACTCATATCCTTCAGCACAGGCCCTTTCGCTGCCGCCGCAGGCGCACTGACCATCAGGGTTGCCTCAGCCAGCCCGTAAGCCGGACGCAGGACTTCCGCGCGAAAACCATAAGGGGCGAAACAATTCGTGAAGCGTTGCAGTGTGCTGGTGCGCACAGGCTCGGCGGCATTGATCGCGAGGCGCCAGCCACTTAGGTCGACGCCCTCCATCTGCTCCGGACGGAAGCGGTCCACGCACAGATCGTAAGCGAAATTCGGTGCAGCTGCGGCCTCTGCTCCGAAACGGCTGATGTTCCGCAGCCAACCGAGCGGCCTGTGCATGAAACCTGAAGGTGGCATCAGGATGCTGGTCGCTCCGCAGTAAAGCGGCAGCAGCAGGTTCAGGATGAGCCCCATATCATGATAGTGAGGCACCCAATTGACATGGCGAGCGCCGGCGCTGGTGCCAAACCGCGCCTGCATCATCGTGAGATTGGCGAGAAGATTGCCATGCGTCACCATCACGCCCCGTGGCGAGCTCGTCGAACCGGAGGTATACTGGAGAAAAGCGAGCGTATCGCATTCAACCGCCTTCACAGATGAGCGGGCGACATCCTCGCGGCCAAGGACTACCGGGACATGCACGATCCCCTGCCCGGCGAGTTGCTCCAGAAAGGCGGGCCGTAACCCATCCCAGTCGCCGCCTGGTGTCAGAACCAGACGCGGCGAGCAGTCGGCGATGATGGCGGCGCTCGCGTCCGCCCGCGCCCTTTTGCGCGGCAGCATGAGCGGGACGGCCACGACCCTGGCGATCAGGCAGGCAAGATACGCCACGATAAATTCGAGGCCCGTCGGAAAGACGAGCAATGCTCGCTCTCCTGGCCGGCTCCGCTCCGACAGATCGGCCGCCAACGCGCTTGCCTCGCGAAGCAGCGCCGCGAAAGTCAGCTCTGATACGACGCCATGAGCGTCGGAGGTCAAGGCGACTGCAGATTGCGCCCCTCGCGTACCGGCATGATGTACCAGCACCTCCGGTAGCGACAAATGGTCGTTCATGTCACTTGAACCCATCAGCAACGCCTCGAGTACGTCTCGATAAACATGTGGAGACCGTCAATTGCATATCGCATCGCAATAGATGCCTCTTGGCCACGCTTGCAAGAAGCGGGGGAACAAGGCAGCTGTTTCAATGAACCGCGTTACTGGAGCGCCGGATCATGATGGATGGGCGGCAGAATGATGAATCAGTTCCTTCGGCGGCAGCGTCCGGGGAACGTGATCTTCTGCCTCTCATGGAGGTCCAACCGCCCGGCCGGCGCAACCGTGACGGTACGGTCTCTTATTGGCTGGTTCCGCCTCTAGACCATCTGATGTACGGCCCGTTTCTGCGCTTAGCAGCAGGGCGTTATTGCCTGAGCTTCAAGGCACAGGTCGGCCTGGCATTGCCTGGAGATCATCCCATCCTAGGAGTCGAAATCGTCGCACAGAACCGAGTCCTGCGAGCCTGGAGAGACTTCACCGCTGCCGAGCTTCGAAGCGGCACGCAGCAGATGCTGTTCGAAGTGCCAGATGCGATCGGTGCAGGATCAGAGAGCGACGCTCCGTTCGAGTTTCGCTTCACCGCGTTTGGACGCGGCACGTTTCGTGTGACCGAGCTTTCTCTGCGACCGCTCCGCTCGATCGATACGCCCTTTGACCAACAGATGATATGGCGCCTGCTCGATCGCTTCCGCCGGGTTCCAGTACCCGGGTGCATGAGGATTTCGCCGCTATCGATCAGCCATCTCAAGTTCGGGCGGCCCTGGACACGCTTCTGTCTGCCGAGCGGCCGTTTCACGCTCGATCTGGAATTCGAACTCTTTTCGCTCAAGCGAGCCGAAAGTCCCGCGCTCGAAGTTCGGCTCGTCGATCATGAAAGACATGTTGTTATCGAGAAGCAGTTTCTGGGTCGGGACCTCGATGGCAACAAGCTGTCCATTCCGTTTTCCGTTCCTGCCGATATGAGTTACGAAGCCGGCCGGCCGGCCCGGTTGCGGATCGAGATAAACCATTTCGGGACCATCCGGTTGGCGCTCAATGACATCCGTGTCGTCCGCGTTGGCGGAGTGACGGAAAACGAGGTTTATGTACCTCGGCCATTCACCACCGCTGTCCCCTTGCGCAAGAACCTCCTCGTTCTCGGCAATTGCCAGGCCCGGATCGTGGCTCGGGCCCTGCAAAACCACCGCGGCTTTTCCCGACAGTTCCAAGTTTTTCATCATGAGCTCGAGCTGCCACAGAATTTGCGACAGCAAGCCCTGAGCGACCTTGAGGCCAGCGACATCCTGTTGATTCAGGACATCAAGGAATGGGAAATGTATCCGCTTCGCGAGCATGTCCCGCCGGGCGCACAGATTCTGCGTTACCCTTGCGTACGCTTCGCTTCGCTGTGGCCCTTTGACGCGTTCAACGGCCCCGACGATAAGCTCGCGGCAGCCAAGGACTATCCAAATTTCGAGTTTACATATTTCGATGGGCTATTAGCTCGACTCCGTCGGGAGATTCCCGATCCAGAGGAGCGCTTCAGCGTCTACCGCGACCTTGCAATTGACGGGATCATCAATCCCGCCCGGCTTCATATGTTCGAAGAACGACGCCTCCTTGCCATGGATCAGAAGTTCGACATAGGCGTTGGAGCCTTCATCCTCGAGAATTTTCGGAAACGGCGGCTGTTTCACACAACCGCCCATCCCAACGGCAAGCTGCTCAACATGCTCCTTGCCTATATCGGCCGCGAACTCGGGGTCTCTTGCACGTATTGGACCACGTTGGGGTTGGATACGCTCCGCGACCTGCAAGTACCGGTTCATCCTGCTGTGGCGAAGAAGTTATCCGTGATCTGGGCCAATGAGAGAACCCACTATCGCTATCGTGGTCGTATGGTGACGTGGGAGCAGTACTTCCAAAAATACATTACTCACTACGGTTAGAGCTCCAAAGAGGTGGCCAGATTGGCCTCACCGTTGCGACTTCAGCCGCTGTCGATTAGTCTGGAAAACGCTGCAGCAGTCGGCGCTGGCGGCGGAGAAAGAACGGAGCGTAGAGGCTGTGGCATAGTCCAAAAAGCGCCATCAGGCGTGACGGCACCAGAAGGAAGCGCCCGGCTTCCGCCTGTCGGATCATCGATTCGGCAACCCAGTCGGCCGATAGCGTGCCTCCTCCCCGCGCGATCAGGCGCGTCACCGTTGGACGGCGACTGTTGTCATAGGCGAGTTGGGGCGTATCAGTATCGGGGGGACAGGCGACGCTGACGGAGATGCCAAATGGCGCGAGCTCGCTAAAAAGCGTCTCCGCTAGGGCGCGGACTGCAAACTTGCTTGGCCCATAGCCGGAATAACCAGCAATGCCGGTAAACGCCGCAGCGCTCGCGACCAGCGTCATCCGCCCTCGTCCTGCGGACTGCATTGCCGGCGCAACAGCCCGTACGAGGTGAAGCGTTCCGAAATAGTTGGTTTCCATCTGCGCCCGATGCGAGGCAAGATCCAGATCCATGAACAAGCCGGGTTCGACAATGCCGGCCGAGGTGATCAGCCAATCAATCCGGCCATGGCGCGCGAGGATCGAAGCGACCGCCGCCTCACATGTGACCGCTTCGCCCACATCCACGGAGTGGACTTCAGCCAAGGGAAACGCCCCTTCCTGCAGGTTCCGCTGGGCTTCGCACAGCCGCTCCTCGTTTCGCCCAAGGAGAACGACCAGATAGCCGCGTTGTTGCAGTTGCCTAGCGCAAGCCAACCCAATCCCGCTCGATCCACCGGAGATGACCGCCACTGGCTGCTGGCTGAGCTGCACCGACACCGCAATCCTCGACCTTGACGCCCCCGTTCTCGCAAAATCCTGCGGGATTGCCCGCGTGTCCTGCGCTAACACGGCAGGCTTAACCCTATGCCTTCTTCAACGCAAAACGCACCTTTCGGCAGCAGTGTCTCAACCTTCTTCAAACACTTGTTCAGTGCTCTTCTCTATGAACGATTCGCAAGGTCGCAACTCATCAGGGTTCGCGATCAAACCTGATTTCGGCAATTTCACACGATAATTTTTCGCCGGCTTGCCCATATAGTTTCATCTTCTTGGAAGGTGAAGCCCTCCAGAGAACATATCGAGCTTAAGCATATCGCTGCGACGAAAAGAGCTTGCTTGACATAGGGTTATCCTGCTGGCTATCCGACGCCCGGCTGCAGGAGCGCCACATGGTTGTCGCCGGCGGTCGGATTTGGATTGCGAGTTGCCGGACATGCCGTCGAAAATCATACCTGTGGTGATGTGTGGCGGCGCGGGGACGCGGCTTTGGCCAGTTTCACGCGATACGATGCCGAAGCAATTCATCCCGCTGCTCGGGGAGGAATCGACCTTCCAGCGCGCGATGCGGCTCCTATCAGAGCCTTCCGTCTTCGAGCCGGCGATCGTAATCACCAATGTGGATTATCGCTTCACGGTGCAGGAGCAGCTTAAGACTATCGGCATCGCCGCGCAGATCGTGCTCGAGCCGAGCCGCCGCGATTCCGCCGCCGCAATTGCGGTCGGAACAGAACTCGCGCTCGCTCGCGACGAGAAAGCGGTGGTCGGCGTCTTCGCCGCCGATCATATCGTCCAGGACACGAAGCTCTTCGTCGAGACCTGTCGCCTGGCCGGCATCGCGGCCGCGCAGGGCCGGATCGTCACCATAGGCATCCCGCCGACTCACCCCGCGACTGGCTACGGCTATATCCGGCCGGGCGAGGAGATCGGCGGGCATGCGCGCAAGGTCTCCGCCTTCGTCGAGAAGCCGGATGCCATCCGCGCTGCGCAATATCTGCTCGACGGCTATCTCTGGAACTCGGGCAACTTCATCTTCGACGGTGCGACGATGCGCGCCGAACTCCAAGCCTTGGCGCCGGACGTCGCTGGCCCGGTTGCCGAGGCCGTCGACGGGGCGAAGCTGGACCTCGACTTCCTGCGACTCGACGCCGCGGCCTTCGGCCGGGCACAGAAGATCTCAATCGACTATGCGGTGATGGAGAAGACGGACAAGGCCGCCGTGGTCTCCGGCCAGTTCGGGTGGTCCGACGTCGGTGGCTGGGCTGCGGTCTGGGACTTGGCCGATAAGGACGGGAGCGGAAATGTTATCGAAGGGCGCGGCTACATACTCGAAGGGTCAGGCAACCTAGTTCGCTCGGAGGAAGCCTTGATCGCGCTGGTCGGCCTCGACGATGTCGCGGTGATCGCGACACGCGACGCGGTGCTCGTCACCCCCAAAGCCAAGGCCGACAAGGTCAAGGAGATGGTGGCGCTGATCACGACAGCAGGCGAATCGGAGGCTGGCGCCCATCGCGAGATCCAGCGCCCCTGGGGCAAGTATCTCTCGATCGATTTAGGGGGACGCCATCAGGTCAAGCGCATCACGGTGAAGCCTGGCGGAGTGCTCTCGCTGCAGAAGCATCACCATCGCGCCGAGCACTGGATCGTGGTGCGCGGCACGGCCAAGGTAACGCGCAATGAAGAGACCATCATGGTGCATGAGACCGAGTCGATCTATCTGCCGATCGGCTGCATACACCGCATGGCGAACCCAGGCAGGATCCCGCTCGAACTGATCGAGGTGCAGGTCGGCTCTTATCTTGGCGAGGACGACATCGTGCGCATCGAGGACATCTATAAGCGTGTCTGATGATCTTCTCGGGTTGGGGACCGAGGCGGATTCTCAGATTGAGGTTTGCAGTTAGGATTTGCCATGTAGGGCGCCTTGAAACGGTGCTCCATCATCTCATGAATAGGGCGGCGCGCAGTTCTCGTTCGATGATCGCAGGCATATCCTGCTTGAAAATCCCTTGGGCGTCGCGCTATGCCGTAGACAGTACTGTATCGGAGCAATGTGATGCTAAGGAAGGCTGTTGATTCGCTGGTCGGGAAGAGCCGAGACATCAAACGTCACATTGCCGCAGCCGACGAGCAGCGAGACCGCCGTAACTGGGCCGAGAGTGCGCGCTTGTATCGCGCGGTCTTGAATCTCGATGACAGTTTGGATCACGTGTGGGTTCAGTATGGGCACTCGCTGAAGGAAAGCGGTGACTTGGCCGGCGCCGAAATCGCTTATCAGAAGGCACTCACCCTTGCGGATCTTGCCGATACGCATTTGCAGCTCGGTCATCTCCACAAACTCATGGGCAGGCTGCGGGAAGCGGAACAGGACTATCTGCACGCTTTCGATCGGCAACCCAACCTGAAGGACGCGCGCACAGAACTCGGCAACTTCAACTGGAATCCGGCACGGCTCCGCAAACGCCAGAACGCGGCAGCTCCCGATCAGCGGAAGCCCACTGACAGCAACCTCTCGATCGCGTTCGAACTCAGTGACTTGATCGACCACCTTCAGCGCGCGCGCTATCCGACCGGCATTCAGCGCGTGCAACTATGCTTGGCCGAAGCGTTCCTTCGCGACGAGGAACCGCCGCGTTTTGTTTATTATGAGCATATTTCGTCGCGCTTCTACGAGGTCGACGCGGCGCAGGTCCATGACATCGTGGAGGTCGTGACGAATGTCGCCCGGAGCGACCAGGCCCGAACCGAGATCGTGGATCGGCTGAAGTCCTCGATCACGACACGTCCCCCTTACGAATTCCAGCAGGGGGAGCACCTCGTCAATGTCGGCACGTCCTGGGGCTTCCTGAACTATTTTCTAACGGTCAGGGAAGCCAAGCGCCGCTTCGGCATCCGTTACGTTCCGATGATCCATGATTGCATCCCGCTGCTCTTCCCCGAGTTCTGCAATCCAAATCTCGTCTGCGACTTCATTAACTGGGTCTCGCACATGCTTGTCGAGGCGGACCTGATCCTGAGCAATTCAGAAAACACGCGGAAGGATTTGGCGGCCGTCGCGGCGCAGATGGGCGTGGCGCTGCCACCGGTCAGCATCCTTCGGTTGAATGGCGAATACGGCAAGAATGATGCGGATCCGGAAGAGGATCTCGCGGCGATCGAGCTTTTGCGTTTGAACAATCTCGACGTAACCGACTATGTGCTTTTCGTCTCGACGATCGAGCCGCGCAAGAATCACATGCTCGCCCTCAATGCCTGGTCGAACATGCTGAAGAAGGCGCCCGCAGGTCCTGTGCCGAAGCTCGTCTGCGTCGGCAGTGCCGGCTGGATGAACGACGCCTTCCATGAACGCTTGGAACGGGACAAGGCGCTCGGTCAATCCGTCGTCGTCCTGCGTGACGTCTCCGACCAGTTCCTGCAGTTGCTCTATCGCCGCTGCATGTTCACGCTGTTTCCGAGCCTTTACGAGGGCTGGGGCCTGCCGATTTCCGAGGCCCTGGCGCATGGCAAGGTGCCGCTGGTCTCGAATGTCTCCTCGCATCCCGAGGCAGGCGGTGATCTCGCCGTTTATTTCGACCTCGATTCGGAGAGCGACTTCCGCGCCAAGCTTGCAAAGCTCATTGAGGACGAACCGGCTCGTAAGACGCTGGAAGGCAAAATTGCGAGAGGACAACCGCTGCGCCCTTGGCGAGAGATCGGCGAGGAGATGCTCCGCGGGCTGCAGACGCTGCCGCCAGCCGAGTATAAGCCGGTGGACGCGGCACCCGAGATCCTGTCTGGTCGCTATTATGGAATGATGCGGAACGTTCACGACCGCATCGACAACATCTGGTTCAGCGGCGATCCGCTGCGGCGCGGCATTGGCTGGCATGCCCCCGAGCCCTGGGGCTGCTGGGTGCGCGGCCATATGGGCGAAATCGCCCTTCGCCTGCCTGAGGGGGCAGAGGAATTTGAAGTCTTTCTGCAACTAGTATCATCGCCGCATCTTGCCAACACCATTAAGGTGTCGGTTCCCGGAGGACATTGGGCAAGTTCCACAAGCCGCCAGCCCAGCGAAGAATGGTGGGAGCGCGTGCCGGTGCGCTTGAGGCCGGGTTCCAGCCGTATCCTCGTGTTGCGCGTTTCGGGAGCGGTGATCGACGACTTCTCCATCCCGAGCCAGGGCGTCGATCCGCGCAAGGCCTCGCTTGGCGTCAAAGGCCTCTATGTCTGTCCCGCCGGCGACCCAGGACTGCGTCAGGCCTTGACCGAGGCTATCGTGCTGAACGATTTCAGTGAGATCGCCCGCCGCTTCCAGCGGCCGGCTCTGGTGTGAGGCGCAGGCGGTGCTAACGAGCGACGAAGTTGTCTGGGGTTATCGCTATGCGCTTGGGCGTGATCCGGAGAGCAGTCTCGTGCTCGATCGGCACAAAGCCGCACACGACGACTGGCGACAGTTTCGCGAGCGTCTGCTGACGTCCGCCGAATTCCTGCATGCCCAGCGGGGCCGGACCCTGCCGCCGAAATGGGTCGCAACTGAAATCCTGCAGGGGCAGCGCCTTCTTTGGCTCGACCTCGAAGACGCGTTCGTCTCCCGTGGCTGTTTGATGGATGGTTACGAGCCGCTCGAAAGCGCTTTCGTCCGAGCGAACCTGAAACCGGGAGACGTCTTCCTCGACATCGGCGCCAACATCGGATGGTTCACGATGCTGGCGAGCACGATCGTCGGCGAGCGCGGCCATATCCACGCCTTCGAGCCCCGCAAGCCGACGGCGGACTATCTGCGCCGTAGTGTCGAGGCCAACGCCCTTTCAAGCCTCGTGACGGTACACGAGGTCGGGCTCGCCGACAAAGACGGAGAGTGGCACCTCGCCTGGGCGCAGGGCACGACGAATCCGGGTAGTTCCTGCCTGGTCGCGGATCCAACCGGTGCTGCCAATCTGAACGCGATCACGATCAACCTGCGGAAGTTGGATGATCTCGAGCTGAGTAAGGTCGATTTCGTTAAGATCGACATCGAAGGTGCCGAAATGCTGGCAGTGAGCGGCGGCAGGCGGACGATTGCACAACACCGCCCTGTTGTGATGTCGGAGCTGCACCCGAAACAGCTCCAACTCGTTTCCGGAGCGACGTCGGCCGAGTATATCGGGTGGTTCAAGCAGCAAGGCTATCGTGTGTTCCTCCTGGAGGCCGATCGAAACGATGAACTCGACGACTTTCCGCATTTTCTGAACAAGGACCTGGTCAATATCGTCTGCATACCCGTAGATAAAGCCGAGCTGCGGGTTAGCTTGTAGGCACGCGACTGTTGGCCAAAAATTAGCAAAGAAACAGATGGATCCACCTGCGTGATGAAGAACCCCGTTGCGATCTTGGCATTCAACCGACCGGAGTACTTGAAGGAAACGCTGCAATCGCTTTCGAGACAGGCTGCAGGTTCCTTGGACGGCCGAGAGATTCACCTATTTCAAGATGGAATTGTCTCTGCCGTTTCCGGCCGCGAATATGCTAGTATGGAGGCGCTGAAGCGCAATATCGAAGAATTTCTGAACGTGTTCCCCAATGGGTTCGTTCATGTTCAAGGATGGAACAAAGGAATCGCCGAACATTTCAATGTTGTTGAACGTTACTTTTTTGAATTTAATCAATTTGAAGCCGCAATTTTTCTCGAAGATGACATGATTTTGAGCGAACTCTATTTGAGGATAATGGATGAATTGATCGATTACGCCAAAATTAACGAAAAAATTGGGTATGTCGCAGCATATGGAAATCACTACGCGCCGCTCGACGCCCAAATCCAGAACAAGTCAAAAATCATCGACATGCATCACCACTGGGCGTTCGCTCTGCTGCGGCGTCAGTGGCTGCGCCAAAAGCCTCTTGTAGACGAGTATCTGGCTCTAATATCCGGCGTCGATTACAAGAATCGGGACCACGTGAAGATCATTGATTTCTTTCGGACAAAAGGTTTTATGCCCTTCACGACTTCGCAGGATGCGGTAAAGGGGGCGATCGCCCATATGTCGGGAGCAGTACGCTTGATGACCTTCCCGTGTTACGGAAAGTACATCGGAAAACAGGGCGTGAATTTCACGGAGAAAGCCTACGAAGATATGAAGTTCGATACGACAATTCTGTGCAACAGCAGTCCTGATCGGCTCGACTGGCCGTCCGAAGCGGAATTGGACAGCAAGATTGCCGCGCTCCGAAAGGCCCACATCGAAAATCTGGACAAGGTGAATGATCTCTTTCCTTTCTACGAAAAATTGAAAAACGCCTAAGGCGCCAACATGTATGTTGAAAACGATGCAAAGAACGACTGCATCGTAATATTCTTTTTCTTTTTAAACACAACCATCGTATCGGCCTGCTCTTTTATCTCAAAGAATTTCTCCATATCGTAGTAACTGTGTCTGACAGTGTAGTCGTGAACAGCCACAAGCGCGTCGTCGGCCATAAAGCAATAGGCTGCCGACGCGCATGCATTTCTGAAACGCCCATCAATAAAAATGAGATTGTAAAGAAAGTCATATTTCGTGAACGGCGTCAGGTAATATCTTGGCCAGTGCCTGATCTTGCTGTCATCGGTCGGAGCTCCCCAAGCGCCAACCGACCCGATGTCCACATGCTCGAAGAAGAGCGCTCGTCGCTCGATTGCCGCCGCGACCGCCTCCTTCTTTTTCAGAGCCTCGATCCAGTTCGGATCACTGTCGACCGAGACTATCAGCTTGCAGCCGAGAGCGACGGCGATCTCCGTGCTGCCGCCGCAGCCGAACTCCAGATAGCATGGATTGTTCTCGACCAGGCGCTCGAACAAGGCGCGCTCGCGCTCCGTCAGGCGTGCCTGAATATGCTCCGTGCGCCGATCCATGGGGCCGTTTTCCAATCTCATCAAGTTCATCGCGCATTGAAAAGGATCGCCATCGGCGCAGCTCACCGAGCCTTCTTCCGCGCAGCTCGGGCAGATTCGGCGGCGATCGGCGCCACTGCTCGACGACCGAAGAACGTCTGTGACAAGAACGCTTCCGAACCGGTGAGACCGTCCTCCTGAATCTCAATCGGCGAGATGTCGTGCTTTTGGAAGAGCTGAAAAATAACCTGTTGGGGCAGGACATGCATCTCCATGCCAGGAACCTGATCTCTGAGATAATCCGTCAGCGAGAACCGGTAGCCAACCCGGTAGGTAGGGACCTGGAACAACACATAGCCGCCCGGCCTGAGCCGCGAAAATAGAGTATCGAGCAGATAGGCAATCACTGGAGGCGGGTTATGCTGGAAGACAATCGTCGAGTAGAGAAGGTCGAATTCCGGCAGGTCGGCGACATCCTCGGCGCGGTGAAGCTGAACCAGCTCGACGTTCGATATCGCCATTTTGGTCAGCCAGGATCCGGCAATCTCGAGATGCGGCGCCGAGATGTCGATGCCGTAGACTTTCGGAAAGAGCGCGGCGATGGCGGAGGTGGCCCTGCCGACCCCGCAACCGAATTCGAGGCACGTCTTTACCCCGATTAAGGATTGTCCATTTCGCGCAAAAAAGGCTCTGATCAGCTCCGCGTCGCCGCGCCCGCTGCCGTAGAAGTCCCGTTCGGTCTCGGCGATACGGCCGCTCTTGAAGGCATCCGACGTCACAACCGACCAGTGCGGCTCCTCGCTGCCGAGCTTCGCCCAAGACCGCGCAACATGGTCGAACATCTGCTGGAGCTGGCCCGAATCGTCCGGAACATCGACACTGATCGCCGGAGCGCGGGCGAAACGTCCGATCCCCGAATTTATCTCGGGCGAATAATTGAATTCGTTCGACTTGATGAAAGCTTCGCGAAGTGAATTCCAACTGGGGGAACGCCGATGTATTTCAATAACTTCATCGCTTTCTGGTTCTCGACCGAAAAAACAACGATAGGCCCAAATCACTTGTTCTCGGTCTAACATCTCAGGCTCTGTTTATTTAGATGCGGAACGCAGGCGCGTTATTCGTTGCAAGCGAGCGCTGCATTTGTCAACGAATATATGCTGCGACTTCTCTTTCCGCTGAGGTTGCCAACAAGACTGGAGCCGCCCATTCTTCGTCGCCATGGAGAGGAATCGTCATGCGACTGGTGTTGCTCGTCCTGGCCCTCTTGGGTTCAAGCTGGCCCTGCGCGGCTCAGTCCCATCCCTCGCTCCGGGGCAAACACGTCGTCGGTTATCAAGGATGGTTTGGGTGTCCGGGTGACGCCTCCGGCCGAGGATGGTTTCACTGGTTCCGCGACGGCCAATCACCGTCATCGTCCAGCCTCACTATCGATCTTTGGCCCGACATGTCCGAAGCCTCTGCGTTGGAACGGTGCCGCACGGGTCTACCGCTTCCGTCGGGACAGGAGGCCACGCTGTTTTCTTCCACAAACGCCGCAACCGTCCGCCGCCACTTCCAATGGATGAGGCAATACGAAATAGACGGCGTGGCCGCCATCCGGTTTGCCTCGCAACTGTCGGATGCGGCTCGGAACGGCTGGGTCACGAGCGTCCTGCGCAACGTCCGTTCGGCTGCGGAGGCCGAAGGGCGCGGTTTCTTCGTCATGTACGATTTGTCGGGGCAGACAGCCGAGAAACTGCTGCCTGCCTTGGCGGCGGACTGGACTCGACTAACGAAGGACGAAGAGATTCTCTTGAGCCCGTCCTATATGCACCATCGTGGAAAGCCAGTTGTAGCGCTTTGGGGGCTCGGCTTGAACCGCGTGAAGCTCGACGCGGCTTCCGCCCAGCGTCTGATCGATTTCTTCAAGGCGCAGGGAGCCACCGTCTTCGGGGGGGTACCGGCCTATTGGCGCACGCTCGAACGGGATTCGCATTCCGAGCCGGCTTGGAGGGCGGTCTATGCGAGCCTCGACGTGCTCAGCCCCTGGACGGTCGGGCGTTTCCGCACCCCGGAGGAGGCCGCAGCCTTCGACAAGTCCGTAATGGCGCCGGATATCGCCGCAGCCCGGGCCGCCGGGCAGGACTATATGCCGGTCATCTTTCCCGGCTTCTCTTGGTTCAACCTGCAGCAGGGCCGGAATCCGCTCGACCAGATCCCGCGGCTCTGCGGCGCCTTCTACCGGGCGCAAGTCAAGGGCGCGCTGGCGAGCGGAGCCGATATGCTTTTCACCGCCATGTTCGACGAGGTCGACGAAGGAACGGCGATTTTCAAGCTGGAACAGGATCCGCAGAAGCTTCCAGCGGGCGCAAGACTGCTTATCCCGGACCTCGGTTCGGCCTGCAGCGGCGGAAATGACCTCTATCTCAAGCTGGCCGGTGAAGCGACTAGGGCGGTGCGGAAAGGAGTCAAGCCGCAACGCTGAGAAACGGTCACCGGAACGTCAGTGTCTTTCGTGAGGACTGCACAGCCCAGATGCCAAGCGCTGTCAGCCCGGTCGCCCAGATCGCGGCATAGCCTATCGAATAGTGTGTTTCGACCGTTCGTCCGAAAAAGCCGGCCCGGAACATCTCGTAGATATGTACCAGCGGGACGGCGAGTGCGTAGTCTTGCGCAGATTTCGGCAACCAGGAAACCATGAAAAAAGCTCCCGATAGCGGGAGAATCAGATATTGTGTCGGCTGGATCAAGTTTTCCAGGACCTCAGATTTCTCTGAGAGCCCCGCAATGATACAAGTTACGCCGAACCCGAGCCAGCTCATCATCAGCCAACCTGCAAGAACCAGCGATGGATCATCGATCCAATCCACGATACCGGCCGAGAGCAGCATGAGATAGACGACGAGACCAGCGGCGCTCACGCCAGCGATCTCCGTAACGGTACGCGCTACAAGTATGTCGAATACCGAAATGCGACGATGATATAGAAGCG
The DNA here is from genome assembly GCA_900466745.1 of Hyphomicrobiales bacterium. Taxonomy (GTDB): domain Bacteria; phylum Pseudomonadota; class Alphaproteobacteria; order Rhizobiales; family Beijerinckiaceae; genus Allobosea; species Allobosea minatitlanensis. The sequence continues at coordinate 104,144 of UBNE01000028.1, forward strand.
AGTAATTGCCCGACATGACTCGAATCGCATTCGACAAATGGCGCCAGAGCGTCAGCGGCATATAACCCGAGATGACGAAAGCGGCGACGGAAACCCCATGAGCGCCCGTAGGATGAAGGAACGTCCAGAGGACGATGACTCCTCCCACTAGGAACATCGGCTCGACGATCAGCCATAGAAATCCGAGATTGCCGCGACCGTATTTCGCCACGATGTTGCGGATCATCAGCGCTTCGATGACGCGCGCCTGATTCACAAGGCGGATGGAGAGCGTCGGCTCCGGCAGGGTAGGTCGCCTTGATGGAGTTGCGTCGTGTGATGAGAGAGTTGACCGCATTGCTCGCCCCGGAACGGCTGAACCGCCGCACCACATAAGGAAACTGATTGCGCGATCCGAAGGGAAGATGCAAGACACGAGGCGAACGATAGGGAAGGTGAAAGATCCATGGTGGGGATTTGCGCTTCAGCGAAACTGCGATGCGTGACGTTCTGATCCCGACACGCTTGCGCAGGCTGCTGCTCGATCGGCGGCCGCAAAGCATGCCAGCCGCATCGAATCCCTCCCCCTCTCTTTCCAGCGGTTTCGCGCCCTTAACAGAACTGCGCCGCTTCTCCGGACACCCTGTCAGCACCTACGATCATGTGGCGCTTCGCAGACGCCGCTGGTTTGATCTCGATCGCCGGTTCGGAGCCCTATTGTTTGTGGTTCTGCCAACGGTCGTCGCCATGGTTTATTATGGCCTTATCGCCGCGGATCGTTTCGTCTCCCAGAGCGAATTCGTCCTGCGCAGCGTCGGCGCCGCTGACGCATCCGGGATTTCGGCGATGATCGCCTCTCAGACCGGCGGTGCCGTGTCGAGCGGATTATCTATTGGCGGGGACCGCGACGCGCAGGCGGTCGCGACCTACATCGCGTCGCATGACGGTATGGCAGTCGTTGATCGCGCGCTCGATCTGCGCAAGGTCTTCTCAAGGTCGGAGGCCGATTTCGTCGCCCGCTTTCCCGGCCCTGTCTCCAAAGACACCAATTACGCACTCTATCGCTACTACGAGCGCATGGTGTCTGTGTCCTACGACCCGACGACGAGCGTCATCAAGCTCTCGACCGAGGCATTTCGCCCCGAAGATGCGAAGGCGATCGGTGAGGCGCTCATCGCCAGCGCTGAGGCTATCGTTAACCGCATGGATCTGCGTGCCCGGCAGGATGCGATACGAGCGGCGCAGGAGCAGGTCGACGCGGCGCGGAATCAGGTCGTCACCGCCCAGCACAACCTGACAGCGTTTCGTCTGCGCGAGAAGATGGTCGATCCCGTCAAAATGAGCGGTGTGATCCTCGCATCCATATCTCAGCTCGTCAGCCAGAGCGTCGCACTGAAGGCTCAGCTGTCCGACTTGCGGAAAAACGCACCGACCAATCAGCAAGCCGGGGTCCTACAAAACCAGATCGCCTCGATCGAGGAGCAGATCGCTGCCGAGCAGCGCAAACTCACCGGGCCGGACGGCTCAATGTCGCCGATTCTCGCCGAGTATGCGCAGCTCAGCCTGCAGAGTGAATTCGCGAATCGGATTTATGCGGCGTCACTGGACCAGCTGGAAACGGCACGGGCAGAGGCCGCGCGCCAACGTGCGTTCATCGAGCGGATCTCCGGTCCGACGCTCGCCGACGACAGCACACAACCGAAGCGGACACTGATGGTCCTACTCATATTCGCTGTTTCGCTGTCGGCATGGTCGATCCTGCGGTTTATTGTACGCGATTCACGGGCACATCACGGCCGATGAGCGCGCCACACACCGCGGATTCGACTTTCGAGCAGGAGCTGCCGCCACTGCGGCGCCTCGTTACGCGTTTGCGGCGAAATCGCTCCGATGACGATAAGCGAACCGAAGGGGAGCCTCTTTACGAACCCGCGATCGTTGCCGGCGGTCTGGTGAAAGAGTTCGAGACAGAGATCGGACGGCGCCGCGTCCTTGACGGGATTTCGTTCGAGGTCCGCATGGGTGAGCGCCTCGCCATCCTGGGGCGCAACGGGGCAGGCAAATCGACGCTGATAAGCCTGCTGTGCGGGCTGCAATTGCCGACCTCTGGCGTCATTCATCGTGGGCTCAGCATGTCCTGGCCGATTGCTATCGATGGCGCCGTCCAGGGTGAAATGACGGGTTACGATTACGCACGTTTCATCTTGCGCGTCTATGGTGCCCCCTTCGACGAGAAGTTCGATTACGTCCAGGCTTTCGCGGAAATCGGCCGCCAAATCCACATGCCGATGCGGTTCTATTCGACCGGAATGCGCGCGCGCCTTGCCTTCGCGTTGTCCTTCGCCATCGATTTCGACTGCATCCTCATCGACGAGGTCCTGGCCGTCGGTGATCCACGCTTCCAGCAAAGGTGCCATGACGAGCTTTTCGTTCGCCGCAGGGACTGCGCGATGATCATCGCGATCCACGATAGCGGCTTCGTTCGTGAACATTGCACCTCGGCCCTTGTGCTCAAGCAAGGACGTGGCCGCGTTTTTCATGATGTGAGCTTTGCGACAGAGATTTATCAATCGCTCTGAACCGCTGCCCGCACTGATTGCACCGCAGGCTCATGGAGACGAATGTTGGGGTTCATGGGACAGTTATTCCCCGTACAGACCGGCCGCAGCGTGCGCGAAGCTCCTGCAGGCTTCGCCACTCATCGGTTCGGAGGCCGTCCCCCTTTCCTGCGCAAGATTCCCTGGTCTTGGCTGATCGTCTTGCTGCCGACCGTTCTGGCGCTTGTCTATTACGGCCTTATCGCCACCGACCGCTACGTGTCGGAGGCGCAGATCGTAGTCCGGCGTGCTTCAGACCAGGGTGCGGCTGGCGGCTTCGCTTCCTTTCTCAAGTCGGCTGGCATCAGCGGCGGCCCCGACGATGTCAACGTCCTGCAGGCCTATGTCCTGTCTCGCGATGCTGTTCGCGGCCTGCAGCAACGGTTGCCGATCAAAGAAATTTTCGGACCATCAGGAGTTGATTTCATCGCACGCTGGCCATCGCCGATCTATGGGGCCACGGAGGAGGAGCTCTATCGCTACTATCTGACGATGGTTACGGCCGCTCCCAGCCATGAGACGGGCGTGCTGACGATCGCGGTTCAAGCATTTGATCCGGCACAGGCCAAGGCAATGACCTCTGCTCTTCTCGATTTGGCTGAGACGATGGTCAACCGCATCAATGAGCGCGTGCAGTCCGAGAGCATTAGGTCGGCCAACGAGGAGGTCCGTCGGAGCGAGGAGGCTCTGATCGCCAGCCAAATTGCGCTCACTCAGTTCAGAAACCGCGAACTCATTCTGGATCCGGAGCGAAATGCGGTTTTGCTCGCGGAGCTGATCGGCAAATTGAGCACGGAGCTTGCCAGCACCCTCGCCCAAATCGAGCAGCTTCGGCAAAGCGCGCCGAATAATCCGCAACTTGGTCCCTTGAACGTGCATGCGGCTTCATTGAAGCAGCAAATCGAGGCGCAGCGCGCGCTCGTGTCGTCAGCAGGTAGCGGCTTGGCTGACAAGGTTTCGGAATATGAGCGCCTCAATCTGCAGCAACAGTTTGCAACCCGTCGCCTCGCGACGGCCGTCGCCGCTTTGACGGTCGCCAAGGCGCAAGCCCGACGCCAGCAGATTTTTCTGGAGCGGATCGTAGAGCCCAACCTCGCCGACAAGTCGACCCGACCGAGGCGGGTCGTCAACACTGTGACGGTGCTCGGCTGGTCGTTGCTGCTCTATTTGATCTTTTGGCTGATCGGCACCGGTATTCGCGAGCATGCTGCGGCCCACTCCGCCTGACCCTCCCCAGCTGGAGGCGGAACTTGGCAACTGCCTCTAGATTGTCTTCAAGAATGCCGATGCGTCTCGCGCGACCTCCGGTTTGGGCGTGTCCTCCGCATATTCCTCGTTCCGAAGGACTTCGGCATAGGAGGCGACTAGGCAGGCGAAGATAATGAAAAAAATCAGTGCCATCGCGCCCACCGCGATGTCGCACCACGTCATGTCAATTCCCATCCATTCGAAGCGCGGTGCGCCGAAGATGAGGATCAAGATGTTCATTGCGATGATCATCAATCTGACTTCGGTCGGCCCACTACCCAAAAGCGAGACGTGAAACTCGTTTGAGACGGAGGTCCGTACGAACGAATAGATCGACAGCGCGTGGTAGCCGGCCAAAGCAAGCAGCGCGATATCCATTCCGACAAAGGGCGAAATGCCCATCCCGAGGCAGATCAGAAGATTGCCGATGACGTCGACGGTCTGGTCGAGGAAATAGCCATAGCGCGGCCGCTCAATCCCCCTGACGCGGGCAAGCGTCCCATCAAGCGAGTCGCCGAACCAGTGCAACACGAGACCAAACGACGCGAGCCAAAGAAAGCTCGTCGAATAGAAGGTCAGGCCATAGCCTGCCAGGGTCACGAACGCGCCGAAAATGCCAAACGCCGTGAGACCGTCCGGCTTGATCCACACCGGCAGACGCGACGCGATCCATATGAGGATCTTGCGCTCGACCTGCGCTGTTACACTCGCATGAATACGGATCAAGCTCGCTCCCCTCAATACTGAACCGCTATCGCGAGATGCTCCTCAAAAATCAAGCCTGATTGCGCTTGATCGAGCCCTAGCCTATGCAAATGATGCCGGTCCCGACGAGGCTATCGGCCTCTTGCACCGCCCGCAATCGGAAGCGAATGGAATGGCCGCCCTGGTCGTTGGATATGACGCGACGAGGCTGTTTCTGGGGCCGTTGTCTCTCACACCTCGTGGAATCGACCGCATCGAACTCGAATATGCCCGGCATTTCTTTCGCCATGCCTCAGCCGATTGCCTCGCGGTCCTACCGACCCCATGGGGAATCAGGTGCTATTCGCGCGAGCGTGCCCTGCGAGGACTGGATCGGCTCGAGCAGCTCTGGCCCGAATGTCTCGATCTGCAACGAGACGAAGTCTGGCTTGCATTGAAGGGGCATCTTGAAGGAACGCCGCAGGGGCGTGCGCCGCAGGCGGCGAGAGATAGCTTCGCTATGCGTGCACAACGCATGGCCTCTTTGCTCAAAGCCACGGGGATCGGCCTCGGCGGCGACGTGTCTTCCACCCTGCCGGAGCAGGCGATCTATCTGAATATCGGCCAGATTTCCCTTGCGATTCCTTTGCTGCTTCGCTGGCTGCAGCGCCGAACCGATATCAGACCTGTCTTCATGTTACATGACGTCATTCCGCTCGAAACACCGGAATACGTCGAACCGGCCGGCGTGCGCGGTCACGCCCGTATGATTGAACATACCGCACGCTACGCTGCGGGGCTCGTCGTGACGACGCAGGCCGCAAAAGCGGCCGTGTGCGCGGCCCTGGCGGAACGCGATGCTCCGGCGCTGCCGATGCTGGCTTTACCGTTTCCGGTGCCTTCAGCTTTTCGCGATGTGAACACCGACCTCCCGCCGCTGACGAGCAAACCCTATTTCCTGGTTTGCGGCGCCATCGAGCCGCGCAAAAATCACCTCCTTCTGCTTGAGGTCTGGAAAAGACTGTATGCCCGCATGGGCGCTGCAACACCGCTGCTGATCATTGTTGGCGCGTCAGGCTGGCACGCGCAGTTCATCGAGGATCGCATTAGACGGACCCCCATCGCCAGCACCCATATTCACATAGTCAAAGGGCTCTCAACGGCCGCGCTGAAACATATGATGAGGAGCGCTACGGGCCTACTCATGCCGTCCTTCATCGAAGGCTTCGGGCTGCCAATCGTTGAGGCCGCGTCACTGGGGACGCCTGTTGTCGCGTCAGACATCGAAGCTCATCGCGAGGTCGCCCCTGATACTGTGCGCCTTGTCGATCCAATCGACGGACAAGGTTGGGAGCGAGCCATTCTATCTGTCCTGGAACGGCATCGCGGCAGCCGTAATGGCACATCGCCTTCGGAACCAGTTGATCTCCACAGATCGGACTGGGGGAGCTATTTCGAGCGGCTCACCGAATTCATGACCGGCCTGGAGCGGCGTCGAAACCCAGGCTCATTCACCTGACAAAGTCGCTGCAGCACGCCCTCCGACGTGCCGGATACACCTCTTTGTTTAGGTCAAGGTTGCCGATGCTCGATGGAGGCTCCGGCAGCAGCGCAACTGAGCTTGCCGGCCAATCTGGCAGGCTGCTGCGCTATTCAGACAATCCGGTCCGTCGTCCAGCGAAACGAACCTTTTCGCACGCCGGAAACCGCGAGCGCATAGGCTTCCTCGAACCAGCCGATCCGTTCCTCATGGAGCGCCAGACGCGGTGGTGGATCATCGGCGGCCGCATGTGCCTGCAAAAGTTCGCAGGCAACATTGTCCTCTCTGAGCACCCGTCGAGCATAAAAGGTGAAAATGCGATCGATCACGGGCCAGGCGAGCCAGCGCGCAATCTTGCGCCAAGCCTGTTTCGTTTCCGGCTGGGGCACTCGGAAAGAGTGTGAAACGAGCTTCGATCGATTGTGCGCCATCGGGAGGATGTGGAGCACCACAACATACCAGTAGCCTTCGCCGAAAAGGCGTGTGGCAGGCACGAAACTGACCACGAGCCCGGGGAAAATCTGGAGGATGCGATAGCGAGGCGGGAAAAATGCTCCCCTCTCGCACTGATCCACCATGTCAGGCAGCGAACTTGCATTGCCGGCGCGGAAAAACATGCTGTGCGGCCCGATCTGATCGTAGCGCGTCTCCTTGCCGGGGAGGTAACCCTCCTTCCCAAAGGTCGACGGGTGGATGGCGACGATATGATAGTCGTCCAGCGAGATCTCATGAATGTATCGCCAATGGGCGTTCACTGCGAATTTCGCCGCGTCGGTGCTCCTCCGCATGAAGGAAGAGGTGTATTTGAGTATCGGAAATGCTGGCCCCAGCCATGCCTCGAGGCTTGGTCCGGCCGGATCAGCAAAGCGTCCGAAGATGAACCCACCCGCCTGCGCAAGCTCGACCCGGTTCAATCGCGCGTCGATTTCGCGCGGCGCCTTGCCGAACATGTCGATGCAATTGGGAATGCCGAGCGCAAGCCCCTCGTGATTGTAGCGCCAGTGATGAAACCCGCAGACCAAAGGCCCACGGCCGCTGTCATCATGCCTCAGCGGATAGCCGCGATGGACGCATTTGTTCTCGAAGGCAACGATCCCTTGGCTGAACCGCTGCACGATGACGGAACGTCCACCCAGTATGGAGCGGAACCAATCATTCTCCCCGGCGACCTGATGTTCGAATCCGAGGAAGGTCCAGCACGTTTCCAGAGCCTTCCTTTCCGCGGCAAAGGCCTCGGGGCATACCCTTGCAGCATTGAGAAGAGCCCGTATTTCAGCAGGAAGTACATCTGGCAGGGGAAGTTCGGCAGGCATAAAGAAACTATGCCGCAACGGCATAGCCCTCGCAATGTGGCTCCCCGCCATGGGGCGCCATCGGTGTCGTTCAAGACCAGACGTCCTGCCAAGCTATGTACGAAATTAAAATTCCACCGTCCGGCGCGTCTCCAGAATTGAATTTGAACATCGATCAATCGAAATCTAAATATTTTAACGCTTCGCATCGGACCGGCGGTTGATCATGGATATGCCGCTGCCGCATGTGTGGATCAAGCTTGGCGCAACATGGCGCATTGCAGCCCAGAAGCCACAGCTTTAGTCGAATTGCCCTAACTGATGGAATTTTGATCGGACGGCATTGCGTTACGTGTTGCGCCGAACCATGAAGAACCTCTCAGCCAGCATTGACGTCGCTTTGCCCGGCCGAGCCACCGAAGAGAGCGCCAAAGTAAGCTGAGCCCTGATGTCCCAGACGTCTGCAATTGTTGTCGGTGAAACTGCGATCGTCGGAGCGGCCTGCCAATTGCCAGGTGCCCCCAATCTCGCAGCGTTCTGGAAACTCTTACAAGGCGAGCAGAACGCGATTTCGTCAAGGCCCGATGGGCGCTGGAATGTCGAGCGCTTTCTCCGGCCGGGCAAACCGACTCCCGGCTTCGCCTATACTTTTGCCGGAGGCTATCTGGAACATCCGCTTGCATTCGACCCCGCGCCCTTTGGTCTGTCGCCGCGGGAAGTCGAACAGATGGACCCGCAGCAGAGGCTTCTACTGAAGACGGTCTGGCGGGCTTTCGAAGATGCCGGCATTTCACCCTCGTCGGTCGCCGGACGGAACGTCGGCGTCTATGTCGGCGCTTCGGTTGTCGACTATCAGAGCGCGGCGTCGCATGATCCCGCCCTGATGGGTAGCCACTTTATGACTGGCAACTCGTTGTCCATCCTCTCGAACCGCATTTCTTACGTCTTCGATCTGAAAGGTCCGAGTTTTACGATCGACTCAGCTTGCTCTTCCTCCTTCATTGCTTTGACACAAGCCATGACCGCGCTGGAGGCGGGGAAAATCGACATGGCAATCGTCGCCGGTGTCAATCTTCTGCTTTCGCCGGCTCCATTCATCGGATTTTCGCAGGCACGGATGCTCTCTCCCACGGGCGCCTGCCGGCCGTTCTCAAACGATGGTGACGGCTATGTCCGTGCGGAGGGAAGTGCCGTAGTGCTGCTACAGCGCCACGCCGATGCGACAAGACAGGGGCGGCGGATACGCGGAATTATTACCGCTGCCGGAACGAATTCGGATGGCTGGACGAATGGCATCGCACTGCCGTCGTCCAAGGCGCAGCAGGCTCTGATCGAAGATATCTATGCCGCTGCGAACGTTTCCGCCGACGATCTGGCTTTTGTCGAGGCTCACGGAACCGGTACCAAAATTGGCGACCCAGTCGAAGCAGCGGCCATTGGCTGTGCTCTTGGCAAACGCCGCAGCAGGCCCTTGCCGATCGGCTCGGTGAAATCGAACATTGGCCATCTGGAGGCTGCCTCGGGCCTTGCCGGACTGCTCAAGGCGGCGCTGGCGCTTGAGCAGGGTATCGTGCCTCGATCGCTTTTCTCGGACGTGCCCAGTGAAACGATCGACTTCGCCGACCTCAATCTTGCGCTGATCTCGACCGCGCAGCCTTTTGAGGAGTCGATCGCAGGAATCTGCAACTATGGTTTCGGCGGTTCCAATGCGCACGTGATTCTGCGCAAAGCTCCGAGCTCGCTTGTGAACGCCAAGCCGCGACCGCGCCTTGTCTCGACTTCGACTGACAACGGGCCGCGCGCACCAGAAGTCCTGCTCCTCAGCGCGGCGACCGAGGAGGCCCTGAAAATTCGGGCGCGTCAGCTGGGCGAAAGCCTCGGCCGATCTTTGCACGTCTGCGAGATGGCGAACGCCCTTGGTCACCAGGCCGAGCGGTTGTCTCACCGCCTCGCATTTCCAGTGCCCGATGACGACGAAACCGCCTCGCGAATCCTTCTCGACTTCGCAGACGGAGTCTCCGCCGCCGGTGCAGTTGCGCAAGCACGCGCCCGGCAAGAAGAACGCTCCCCAGTCTTCATATTTTCCGGTAACGGAAGTCAGTACGCCGCCATGGGCCAGAAGGTCTATGCTGCTAATGCCGCATTTCGGCGAGAGATCGCAGAGATTGACGAGCTCTGTGTCGCATTGGCGGGCTGGTCGCTGGCGGAGCGGTTTCGAAACGGCGTCTCCGACGAGGATCTAGCGCAGACCTCCGTGGCCCAGCCGCTTATCTTTGCCGTCCAATCAGCATTGGCGGCTGTCCTCAAGGGATACGGTGTGCGTCCGGCAGCGGTCGTCGGGCATAGCATCGGAGAAATCGCGGCCGCGGAAGCGGCTGGGATTCTTTCCCGAGAAGAAGCTCTGCGTGTCATCCATGCGAGAAGCGCCCATCAGCAGTTGACCCGAGGAACTGGCAAGATGCTGGTCCTGGCTGCGCAGGAACAAGCTGTTCGCGCGCTGATCGAGGACTTTTGCTATCAGACCATCGACATAGCCGCGATCAACGGCCCCGGTTCCACAACTGTGGCGGGTTCCAATGAAGAGATCGACGCCCTCATGGCATCGGCCCGCAAGCGCAGGGTGGCGAGCGTTTTGCTCGATGTCGAATACCCATTCCATTCAGCTCTGCTCGCGCCGCTCCATGACAACCTTGTCGCCGATCTTGGCAACCTCACCGGCCGAGAGGGTGACGTCGACTTCTTTTCGACCGTGACCGGTCGACGCGTGGTCGGCTCGTCGATCAACGCGCTCTACTGGGCTGACAACATGCGGCAGACCGTGCGGTTCATGCCGGCGATTGAAGCGGCCTTGGAAGCGTATCCGGACGCCGCTTTCGTTGAAATTGGCGCCCGGCCAATCCTTGGCAACGTTGTCAATGACATCCTCCGGAAGCAGCAAAAGACGAATCCTGTCCTAGCTACGCTCTCAGCGCAGGAGATCGTATCAGGCGACCCGGTTCGTCTCGTCGCTGCGAACCTGATTGCGCACGGTATCCGCCATGATCGCGAGGCTGTTTTCGGCGACAGGCTAGCTGCGACCGTTGCCTTGCCGCCGTACCCATTTCAGGAAGAGAATTTTTATCTCGGCGAGACGTCTGAAGCGATCGGCGTCTTTGGACGCCCCATGACCTCCTCCTCGCTCCATCCTCTGCTGGGGCCGAGGATGGCGGAAGGATCGCCGGAATGGCGCAGTCTGCTCGACCCGACGTTGCTGCCTTATCTCAGCGACCACGTCGTCAACGGGGCGGTGATTGCGCCTGCCACCGCGTTCGTCGAAATGGCTCTTGCAGCAGCCGACGCCTTGCATCCGGGCGCGAGGCTTGAACTCGATGAGTTCGACATTCTTCGTCCGCTGACCTTCGGCGAGGACGAAACGCGGGAGATCTCGGTCCGATACGGCAGCCGAGTCGAGACGATCGAGATCTGGAGCAGGAGGCGTCTGTCCGGAGATGATTGGCTGCTGCATGCACGGGGCGTGATCAGGGTCTTGCCGCCTTCTGAAGCACCGCAGACAGTGTTTCCTCAGCCAGCGTCCCCACGGACGAGCACCGCAAAGGAGGTTTATGCCGAGACGGAGCGGGCAGGCCTCAGCTATGGTCAGGCCTTCCAACTCGTCGTCAGCGGATTTTGGGACGAGACTGTCGGCCACTCGGTCCTAAAGCCTGCAGTCGGGGGAACCGGAGCGTTCGCGAACGACCATATCCTGCACCCCATTTCGTTCGATGCAGCATTTCACGGCCTGCTGCTAGCGCGTCGCCAACGCGACGGAGAACGGAAGGCCTATCTGCCGATCCGTTTCCGCAAGATCAGGGTCTGGCGTCCAAGGCAGCCGGTCCTGCGCGCGATCACCGAACTCGCCAAGGAGACGGATCGATTCAAGTCGGTACGGGTCTTCCTGCTCGGCGAAGGCGATGTCGTCGTGGCTTCGGCGGAGGCAGCCGTCTTTCGGGCCGTGCATCTGATCAAACCGTTTGTGGCCGAACGCACGTTCCGCGAAGCGCCGGTTGCAGTCGCTCGCGCTCCTATCCACCTCGATGAGGCACCAGTGGTCGGGGCTGCCTTGAGCGATCGGCAGGATGCATCGAACGTTCGGCTGCTGTTGAAGGCCACGGCCATCGGTCTGGCGCAGCGCCTGTTCTCGCAAGGCGCTGCGCCAGATGCTGTTCCGCGGTGGCTCATGAAGGCGGCAGAAGAGCTTCTTGAAACGGCGGGCGCGCTCGAAAACAGACCTGATGGGCGTATCGGCTTGCCCAGTTCATCCGTGCCTGCACCGGAAATTGTCCTTGCGACAATCTGCGCTCGCTTCCCGCAGGCAAATGCGGAAATCCAGCTCATCTCACAGGCCATCGCCGGTGTCGATGCTCTACTCACGCTGGCCGCTCCAGGGCATGCACCGGCCACGCGGCCGGGACAAACCTGGTGGGCATCATCGCTGCACGCTCACCAGGCTGCCGAAACGATCGCCCACCAGGTTGAACAGATTGCAAGCGATCGCAGGGGTCTGCGCATCCTCGTCACAGGAGAGGCCGGCCCGATCCTGGCAGGGGCTCTCGCGGATGTGCTCGCTCCTGGCAGCGCCGATGTGACGGTTCTTCACGACGCGGCGAATCTGCCGGATCCTGTGTCCGGCTCTGGCGAACGAGTCGGCCGTTTCGACCTGCTGGTCGGCCTTTATGGCCTCGTGACTTTGGGTGATGGCGCAGCGGACCTTGCCGGGTCGATCGGTCAGCTCGGCCCTGATGCCGCGATCTTGATCGGAGCCGCCAACGCCGATCCCAACATCTCGTTCCTACAGACCATCGGCACTCCCGCGGCAGAACTCACGCTCCCTCCGGCTCTCCGTGAATGGTTGGCAGCCGCGAATGTGGTCGATCTGAGCGGGGAAGTTCTCAGCGATGCGGCAATCACTCTCTATCGTGGGCGGACGCCAAACCACGCGACGGCGGCACGCTCGAAAAGCCGCATTCTCCTCCTTTCGCCACCGGAAGCACCCGTCAGCCCCGAGGAACTCGGGCTGAATGCTGCGGATATTCTCGAAGCGTCACCGTCCGCAGAGCTCGAAACCTGGCTCGCGGCTGGTTCTGACGACACTTCGGCCATCCTGCTTCCCCTGAGCTTCGCAGTCAGCGACAGCGCAGTTCTCGCCGCCCGGCTCGACGCCCTCATCGCATTGCTTCACAAACTGGGCGAAGCACGGCGGACACTGCTTTTCATGGTCGTGACCATGCCGGACGCCGCGGGCGAGAGCCCCGACGCATCACTGGCTGTCAGGGCGGCGATAGGAGGTTTCGTTCGAGTCGCCATCAACGAATTTCCCGATTTGGACTTGCGACTGGTCGACGTAGAGACTGCCGATCTCGCGTCGAAGCTGGTGGACATCATCCGTGATCCGGGCAGCGAACGTGAGTGGCGGATTTCTAGCGAAGGCATTTCCGTAAATCGCATGCGTCGCGGCATGGTCGACGACATGGCGCTCGGCCAAAGGGAGCGAGCCGTTCTTCATTTCGGGGAAAGCGGAAGCCTCAGCGGCTTCGAATGGCTCAAAGAATCGAGAGAAGCGCCCCGCGATGGAGAAATCGAAATCGAGGTCGCGGCATCCAGCCTGAACTATCGCGATCTGCTCGTGGCGCTGGGCGTTCTCGACGACGATCTACTCGGAGCCGGCCTGACTCGGGCAGCACTCGGCTTCGAGTGCTCCGGGACGGTTGTCCGTGTTGGAGCTGGCGTCACGACATTGAACCCGGGTGATCGGGTCATGGGTTTTGCCGCCGGTACCTTCGCTTCGCATGTGGTCTGTCCCGCCTCGCACATGTTCCCGATTCCACAGGGAATGACACTGGAAGGCGCGGCAACGGTTCCCGTCGCATTCGCGACGGCCTGGCACGCGCTCGTCGAGCGGGGCCGCATTAGGGCTGGGGAGACAGTGCTCATTCATGGCGGCGCCGGCGGAGTCGGCCTCGCCGCCATTCAGATCGCTAAACTGAAACAGGCGCGGATCCTCGCGACTGCGCGCAGTGGCGCCCGGCGAGCACTGGCACGGGCGGCGGGAGCTGATTTCGCCTTCGACTCCAGGAATGAGCATTTCGAACACGCCATCCGTGACCGGTTCGGTGGCGTTGACCTCGTCCTCAATTCGCTGGCGGGCGCCGCGATGCTGGCAAGCTTCAGATTGCTGAAGCCCTTCGGCCGGTTCCTCGAACTCGGCAAACGCGATTTTCTCGAGAACTCGCTGCTTCCTCTGCGCCCCTTCGTCAGGAACATCGTCTATTCGGGCGTGGACCTCGACGAATTGCTCGCGCACGACCTGCCATCCGTCCGCCAGATGGTGGAGGAAGTCGCAGCGCTCTTCCAGGCTGGGCAATTGCAGCCTCTACCCTATCGTAGCTTTTCGGCCTCTGACGTCGACAATGCCTTCCGGCTGATGCAGGCATCGGACCATGTCGGAAAGATCGTCATTAGCCCCCCGAAGGTGGCTCGCATCGACGTAGCCAGGGCTGAATTTCAGGCAAGGCCAGGCCTCTACCTCGTCATCGGCGGGACAACCGGACTTGGATTTGCCACTGCGAAGTGGCTGGCGGAAAGAGGCGCTACGGCGATTGCCCTCTTGTCCCGCCGTGGCCAGGTCGACGCTGACTTGGCTGAGGCGGTGTCCGATCTGCAGGAGGCCGGCGTACACGTCGTCTCGCATCAGCTCGATGTGCGCGACGGCGAGGCGGTGAAGGCCGTCGTCGCGCAGCTCGTCGCCAATCTCGGTCCCGTCCGGGGGCTGATCCATGCGGCAGTCCATCTCGACGACGGGCTGATCGCCAACTTGACACCGGAGCGTCTGCGAGACGTGCTCCGCGCCAAGACTGACGGCATCGTCAATCTCGAAGCAGCACTGGAGGACCAGCCGCTCGATTTCTTCGTCGCCTATTCGTCGGCGAGCGCCTTGATCGGCAGTCCCGGACAAGCAGCCTATGTCACGGCCAATACTTTCCTGGAAGGCTTCATGAAGCGCAGGCGGAAGCTTGGAAAACCGGCACTGGCGATCGGCTGGGGAGCGATTTCGGACGTCGGAATCCTGGCGCGGGACAAACAACTCAGCCAGCGCCTGCGTCGTACGACGGGGGTGTCCGCAATCAGGTCTTCGGAGGCCCTCGCGCATCTTGGTCGACTGCTGAGCCTGGGAGATGCAGTCGGTCCCGTTCAGTACCTGACCAATATCGGCCGCTCGACGATGGCTGATAAACTCGCGTTGCTGAAGACCCCGGCCTTTACAGGGTTGGGGTTGTCGGGTGCTGGTCAGGATCAGGACGAGGCCGGCGACGCCCTGCTCGATCTGGCAAACAAGAGCCCACAAGAGGCGCTGGCTATCGTAAAGAACGCAATGCTTCGGGAAGTTGCCTCGATTCTGCGCCTACCGGTCGACAGGATCGATCCAGATCGCCCATTGGGCGAGATCGGCCTCGATTCATTGATGGCGCTTGAACTGCATCTGGCGCTCGAAACCTCCCTGGGCACGCAAATCGCCCTTGTTGGTGTGGGGGACAGAACCTTGTCTGGCATGGCGCAAATGATCGTCAACCAGGTCTGCCGAGCGGGTGGCCCGGCCGATGACGACATGGTACTCGCTGGCGATAGCGCCCAACCAGCGAAGATCGCAGCTGGTTCCATAGAAGAACAAGCCACGGTCTCCGAGCATGTGCCACCGGCGACGCGTTCCGCGAGGTTTGGACAATGAGCGGTGCGACCGGCCGGCTGACGGACGGAGCGCTTTCCGCATTGCTTGATCAGATGCGGGGCACCAGCGAGCCATCCACACCCGCGAGTCTCGCCGCTAGAAAGCTCAGCCATGACGTCGGTATCGCAAGCCACCCGCTTTATCGGCAGATCGAGCTTCAGAAAAATCTCGCGACGCTAGCTGGCTTACCCAGCCCCTATTACCGGCGGCACGACGCCCGTGCCGGTCATGTCTCGGTCGTCGAGGGGAAGCAGGTCGTCAACTTCACCTCCTACGACTATCTGGGCCTGAATGGCGATCCGCGAATCCTTAGTGCAGTCGTGCAGGCTGCCAGTGAGTTCGGCACGTCCGTATCGGGAAGTCGGATCACGTCCGGTGAGCGTCAGATTCACCGCGAACTCGAGCTCGCGCTCGCCAAGAATTATGCTGCCGAGGATTGTGTTGCTTTCGTTTCCGGACATGCGGCGGCCGTTTCCGCGCTGGCCACTTTGATGGGACCGAAGGACCTCATTGTTCACGACGCCTTCATCCATAATTGCATCGTCGTCGGTGCTCAGCTTGCTGGCAGCACGCGCCGATTGTTTCCTCACAATGATCTGGATGCGCTCGAAACGCTTCTCGCTGTCGACCGCGAACGCTTCCAACGCGTACTCATTGTGAGCGAGGGTCTGTTCTCGATGGATGGCGACGGGCCGGATCTGGAGCGCCTGCTCGCGATCAAGGAACGTTTTGCGGCTTGGCTGATGATCGACGATGCGCACGGTCTGGGCATCCTGGGCGAAACGGGCCGCGGCATCTTCGAGCATCAACATCTCGACCCCGCACGGGTTGATTTCTGGCTGGGCACCTTGTCGAAGTCCCTCGTCAGTTGCGGTGGTTACATCGCCAGCAGCGCCATGGCGGTCGAATTGCTGAAATCCTTTGCGCCTGGCTTCGTCTACAGCGTGGGCATGCCGGCAACCAACGCCGCCGCTGCGAAAACAGCGCTGGATCTCATGAACCGCGAGCCGGAGCGCGTCGCGCGACTCCAACAACAGTCGCGGCGCTTCCATAAGACAGCGAAAAGAGCCGGGCTGGACGTCGGAGACAGCTGGGGTCTTGGAATCATACCGCTGATGACTGGTGATTCGCTTGCGACCCTAGTCCTTGCCGAACGCCTTCTGGCCCGAGGCATCAACGCCTTTCCGGTCCTTCCCCCGGGCGTGCCCGAGAGCGGGGCTAGGCTGCGCTTCTTCATTAATGCGCCCCACAGCGACAGTCAGATCGACGAGGCCGTCGCGGCCGTCGCAGAGGAAATTGAATACCTGCGGCACCAACCTCTTGCCAGCCCGTCTTGATGGGCCAGCAGTTGCTCTATGGCCCGGTCACTTCGTGACGTTATAGATCGCCGCGCCGCTGACGACGGGGCCGGCGACCAGATAGAACAGCTGCAGCGCCTTTTGCAGGTCGCTCAGCTGAGCATTCGAGACATAGAGCAGATCGCGAGCGTGGATCGGGAAGCGCTCGGCCAGGAATAGGCTACCGGTATCACGCAGATTCAGGCGATAGACGATCGGAACGCTTCGGCCCGGCTCGAGCAGCGGACTCGCCGGAACGAGATACTTGGCGACCGCATAGGGCTCATACCGCAAGATGAAGACGCCCGAAGGATCCGATCGGCTATCAATCAAGCCCCCGGCCTTTGCCAGTGCCTGCGAAAGCTTGATCGCATCTGTCTCGAATGGAATTTCGGCGTTCCGCCCTGTTGCACCATAGGCAACGAAAGTCTGCGGCTCGCGGACTACGGTGATGAGATCGCCGGAACGCACAAAGATGTTTTCACGCGGATCGGAGACGATCCGCGCCATGGCAACACGGGCCGAACGCTGGCCGCGTGTTACCTGAACCATCGCCTCATTGACCGGAATACGAATGCCGCCCGCCCCGGCAATTACGTCCATCAAACGATCGCCCCTTGTCGACAAGGGAACACGAGCCCCGGTGGCGACCTCTCCGGCGACCGTCACAGAGCTGCTAATGGGACGAGTGACGGTGAGCTGAACTTGTGGCTGGATCGCCTTGCCTTCGAGGCTCGTGACAATGCGCTTCTGAGCCTCCTCGATTGAAAGGCCGGCCACGCGGACACGCCCGCCATAAGGTACTGAAATCGATCCGTCGCGACCAACGGGTTGCTCTGGAATAGCCGCGCTCTTCGATCCCGTCGTAAAACGGTCTGTCACCATCGGGGCCGAGAACAACCCCCCGGAGGATGCTTCCCACACCGTAAGGACGACGAGGTCACCTATACCCACAACCGACTCAGCCGGCGGTTGGCGATTACCGAAACTCGCCTGGAAACTGTCGGGCACCCGCTTCGCGAGCACTGCGACCACATCGGGCTTGATATCAACTACTTCATAGCGTTGTTGCTCGGCAACCGTCGCTTGTTCAACCACGTCTTCCGCAGTCGGGCCCGACGTGGGAAGTGCGCTGCAGCCGGTCAAAGCGGCCAATCCGACAACGACAACGACGTGTTTACGCATGCTTCCCTAGTCCCAGCGCCGGAGCTTCTAGCATGAGGCAGGCCGTGCAACTGTGCTAACGCTGCAACACATCGTCGTTGAAAGGCTGAATCCCATCGCAGATGGCTTCTACCGTCATCGTCCTAAGATATTGGAAACCCAGCCTCCTGATTGCAGGCAGCGGAAGATGAGATGATTCTGAAGAAGCCGAGATGAGAGACATCGTCGTCGTCAGCCCCCCCTCTCCACTCGCAGCCTGGGGCTTCCATTTTCTCGAAGGCGCTCTCAGACTGGTTTTCCCCTCTCTCGCCACGCGGCGGGTGGATCGGCTCGATAGCGTCGATGATCTGGACGCTTGCACGAGTCCTCGCCTGTTTCTGTCGACGTTTCCGCCACCGGCGCTGGCGAATGATTGCGAACGGCTGGACAAAGCCCCGATCATTCTTCTGGACGAGCTGTTTGCGTCGCTTGCCTATGTTCGTATGGGAGGAACCGTTTCCACGCTCGAGGCCGTCAGAGCCCTGTCAGCGGGCCTGGCGCTCTGTGGCGCGTGCAAGCGTGTTCCAGGAGCCCAACTCGTCCATCGGCAGAACGATCTTTGCCTGTTTGACCTTCTTGCGCTCGCCGTCCGGACGTCGGGAGCAACGGTCGCTCCAGACGCGCTCGAAGCGGCTTGTCTTGCCTTCGGCGGATCGGCGAAACGCTGCCACGACGCGTTGCAGGAGTGGGAAGCCCGTTCGGACGCGCCGTCGCTGTCGGACGAGGATGAGCAGCTCGCGCAGAGCGTGTTGGGTGGATTGTACCCATTTGTCGAGAATGGCGTCGCCCAACCCATGACATGGCCGGGCAGATCATTCCTCCTCGGAGATCGACCAGGGACGCCTGCCCCCGTGATATCGGAGGTGACGGGGCGCGCTAGGATCATTTTCTACGGGCCCTATTTCCACTTGCCCAGCGGCCGCTGGAAGCTTCGGATATCGCTAGGCTTCTCCCATGAGATTCGCAGCCTTCCCCTCAATATCCAGATCGTCAGCACGACATCTCTCGGCGAGGTCAGGATTCTTGCCGAGCGCGCCGGCATCTTCGCGGTCGATTGCGAGATCGTCATCACAGCGCCGCACGAACCGGTCGAAATCCGCACGATGAATGAACAAGGCGCGATCGAAGGGCATATTGCGCTGGCGAGCGTCGAGATCATCCATCTGGCCGATCAATGATCGCCGGTTGGAGCCTCGAAGGCAGCCCGCCTTTCCAAAGGTGGAAAATTCAATATGCATAGCCGATCAGGCCATTCCGATTTTGGCCTGCCCGTCACCGCCAGCCAGCGGCCTTCGCCGTCATGCGCCCCGCCTCTCGTTCTACAATTGGAGAAGGCCTTGTTCGAGTTGCACTATCTCAGCACCGCCGACATCGGCGCCATGCGGCGGCAAGATGCTGAGCGGGAAATCCAGAAGCGCGTCCAGACGGCCTATCTCGGCGATGGCCTTGTCCTTGCGCGTGTGCTCGGCGGCCCCAAGATGCTGATGCGCGCCGACGACCGCGGCTTCGCGCGTCACGTCATGCTGGACGGATATTGGGAGAGTTGGCTTACCGTCTTTTGTGCCCGCGTTCTGCAGCCGGGCATGATCGCCTTCGATGTGGGCGCCAATCTGGGATACTATACACTGCTGTTCGCCAACCGCGTGGGTCCAGCTGGCCGGGTCATAGCGATCGAGCCTAACCCCGAGACATTCGAGCTCCTGACGGAAACGGTTGGCTTCAACGGCTATGGCAGCATGACCTCGCTCATCTGCGCCGCGGCAGCGGCGCGATCGGGCGACGTGGCAGAGCTGTTTGTTCCCCTTGGCGAACCCAAGAATGCGACCATCGCCTTTCGCGCGAACAACCGCCCTTCAGAGCTGACTGCATCAGTGCCGACCATCTCGGTCGATGAGCTGGCGAAGTCGCTTGACCGCGTCGATTTCGTCAAGATCGACGTCGAGGGCGCGGAGCAGCAAGTCCTTGACGGTATGGCGGCAACGATCGAGCGTTACAAGCCCACCATCGTGCTCGAGTTCAACGCGAGCCGTTATCGAGCCCCTGGCGCAATCCTCGACAGCCTCGTGTCCGTCTATGGAAAGATTGGTGAGATTACCGTCGAGGGCGTCAGTCAGCCTATCGGCCGCGACGAGATCTTGTCGGAACGGACCGAGGAGGATCGGTTGCTGTGCTTTGCGGCGCCGGAGCGCACTCTTTGATGGATTCTGCCAGAGTGTCCAGGAAAGTCCTGATCGAGGCGCATGCGCTGGCGCGAAACGGCGGGACCGGTATCGCCACCTATGCACGCAACCTCAGCAAGACCGTCACCCAGGCCGGCTATACTGTCGATCTGCTCATGGGGGTCGACGGCAAGATCAGCCGGCGCGATCCGCTGCTGGCCGAAATCAGCCTTCATGATGCCAGGCGGACAGGCACCGATCCGCTGCGGGAAGTCGCGCGCGCCATGGACTGGGCGATTGGTCTGCCTGCAGGGGCGCGGGCGATGCCGTTGCCTCAGCAACGGATCGTGATCGATCCCACCTCGGGACAGGTCTCCAGCAGGGACTACGCCGCACACGCGGTGGAGCGACTGGAAGAGCGGGCTTTTTGGCACTTCAATCGCTATAGGCGCCGAATGTCGGTCATCCATGAGGAGCGCTATGACCTTTTTCATGCGACACGGCCGATCCCGCTTGCGCTGCCCAGAACGCCGAGTGTTTACACGATCCACGACATCGTCCCGTTGCGGCTGCCGCACTCGACGCTGGACAACAAGCGGTACTTCTACCGCGTAGTACGAGAAATCTTGAAGAAGGCGGACCATATCGTCACGGTCTCCGAATTCACTAAGCGCGATATCATCGATGTGTTTGGCACTGATGAGGATCGTATCACCAACACTTGGCAATCGGTATCGCTCCACAAGTCGGTGTTGGAACGCTCCGACGAGGACGTGGCGCGAGCGGTTGAATTGCAATACGGCCTCCGCTTCCGAGGTTATTATTTGTTCCTCGGAGCGATCGAGCCGAAGAAGAACATCTCGCGTATGGTCGATGCCTATTCGGCAAGCGGTAGCAAGCGTCCACTGGTACTAGTTGGTGGCCTGGGCTGGCAGTACGAACGCGACCTTGAAACGATCGGGGACGAACGTTTCGCCGGCTGGCACTTCGATGGTCAGCGCATTACCTCCGAACGCCGTGTCAGGCGCCTGCCCTATGTACCGACGGCCACACTTTACACGCTCATTCGCGGCGCAAGAGCTGTCCTTTTTCCGTCGCTCTATGAAGGGTTTGGTCTGCCGATCCTCGAAGCCATGCTGCTGGGCACACCAACCATTACATCCAATACGAGCTCGCTTCCGGAGATTGCGGGCGATGCAGCGCTTCTGGTCGATCCCTATCGGCCAGATTCTATCCGTGATGGAATTCGGAGTATCGACAACGACGACGCACTTTGCAGTGAGCTGGCGCGCCGCGGCAGAGAACGCGCCGAGTTCTTTTCCCCTGAACGACATGCCGAACGCATCAAAGCTGTTTACAATCGTGTTCTGTGACAGGCTCTGCGAAAGCTCGATCGGCGCGGGAACGATGCTCTGACTGAGCAGAGTCCCGTGCCAAGGATGCAAGGCTCCGGCCAGCGGCCGCTTTCGGCATCGTCCCCAATGCTGGAATTGTTTCCGCTAACACTAGAGGCTCTCCGATAGGGTGGACGTGCCGCTGGTTATCTATCGCTCCCCGCAACTTTTGGTGAAGGCGGCCCATCGCGGCAGTGACTGCTGCGTCGTGACGTTCGATTCCTTCACGGATACGACGGAGCTCGATCGTTCGGCCTTCGGTGAAGAATTCCTCGTCAAGCACGGGATCTCGGCCGTTCACGTCGTCAATGCACGCAACCACTGGTATCACGAACCCGACTGGCGCGAAGCGATTGGTGCTGCTCGCAATGCCGCCTCCGGCTATGCTCGGATCCTGACCTATGGATCAAGCATGGGAGGATACGCTGCGCTTCGGTTCGCTGATCACATCGGAGCTACCGGCGTCCTGGCATTCTCCCCCCAATATAGCCTTGACCCGCGGAAGGCCCCCTTTGAGAAGCGTTGGCAGAAATCCCGCCGCAGAAAATGGCTGCCCGAACTCTCCGGCCCGCTTTCATCAGACATTCCCTCAGTCGTCGTCTATGACCCAAGTATGGAATCCGAACGGCTGCATGTAGAACGCATTGCAGACGAAATGCCGATACAGACATTGGTGCTGCCTCATGCGGGGCATCACACCGCCGCATTCCTTTCAGAGTGCGGACTTTTATCGGACATCGTCCTGCAAATGGTCGCAGGACAGCCCGACCTCATCGCCATTGCACGCCAAGCTAGAGCAAGGCGCAAACAGTCCCTGCACTATCTGATCGCGCTCTCCGATAGTGCACGGCGGACAAATCGGAGCGCCACTGCTTTGGCAATCGCACGCAGAGCAACCGATATCGCCCCTGATTCCCCCGTCAGCTGGCATCAGCTCGGTCAGCTGCTATCGAATCTGGGAAAACACGGCGAAGCACTTAACGTTGTTCGCAGATCAATTGAACTTTCACCCGACATCAAAGCCTTGAACTTACGCCTCGCCGAAGCTCAACGCGCCCTCGGCGACCACGATGGAGTGCTGAAGACTCTGCGTTTACTTGCGGACGCGCCGATGACGCAAGAGGCGAATTGGGCAATCCGTACCATGACACTTGAGGCTCACGCCCGGCGCTTCGTCGCACGCATTGCCCGTGCAATCTATCACAAGGTAGGTTGAGCGCATTCGTCCGACAGGAAAGCTAACAGGAGCACACTCTATGCCATCGAGCGATTTGAAATGAGACCGGTCTGCTGATGGGGCGCGCACCACCACACCGGTATTGATCCGA
This sequence comes from Hyphomicrobiales bacterium, assembly GCA_900466745.1. GTDB lineage: Bacteria > Pseudomonadota > Alphaproteobacteria > Rhizobiales > Beijerinckiaceae > Allobosea > Allobosea minatitlanensis. Next base: position 126,667 of record UBNE01000028.1, read on the forward strand.
GACCAGTTGGGACCGCCGGACGGTAGAGTTTCCGGCCTTCGATCACGGCGGCGGGCTGGGTATGCCGCCGGGATTTTGCAGCAGGATCGGAGGCTTGTTGCCGATGGCCCCGTGCGGCCGATCCTCATTGTAGTATTTGACCCAAGCCTCCATCTTTTCGGCCGCATCCGCAAGGGTGAGGAACCAGTGCGTGTTCAGGCACTCGCTGCGGAAGCGGCCGTTGAACGCCTCGATGAAGGCATTGTCCGTCGGCTTGCCTGGCCGCGAGAAGTCGAGCGTGACCCCCTTGGCATAGGCCCACAGATCGAGATCGCGGCTGACGAACTCGGAGCCCTGATCGACCCGGATCGTCTTCGGATAGCCCAGTTTCGCGCAGACCCTTTCGAGCGTGGCGACGACGTTCTCGGCTCGATAGCTGAAGCGCGGATCGACGGCCGGCGAGAAGCGCGAGAAGGTGTCGACCACCGTCAGCACCCGGATCTTGCGCCCGGTGGCGAGCTGGTCATGGACGAAGTCCATCGCCCAAACATCGTTCGGCCGTGTCGCCGGCGCGCGATCCTCGCGCAGCTTCGCCTTGACCCGGCGCTTGGGCGTCTTGTTCCTCAGTTGCAAGCCTAACTCATTGTAGATCCTTCGAATCCGCTTCTGATTGACATGCCAACCCTCGCGCCGCAGCAGCACGTCGACACGACGATAGCCATAGCGAACGCGGGTCTCGCAGATCGCCTTGATCCGGGCTGCCAGGGGGGCCTGGTCGGGCCGGCACGATTTGTAGTGATAGCTTGAGGTGTCGAATTCCAGGACCGCACAGGCCCGCCGGATCGACACCTGCCACTCGCCACATATCGCGCCGACAAGCTCGCGCTTACGACCAGGCCTCAGAGCTTTCGGCGGATGACGTCCTGCAGCATCTCACAGTCCAGCGCGAGGTCGGCGACGAGCTTGCGCAGCTTCGCATTCTCATCCTCTAGCTGCTTCAGCCGCCGCATCTCGGCCGGCAACAGCCCCTCGTACTTCTTCTTCCAATTGAAATAGGTCGCCTGGCTGATTCCAGCCCGCCGGCAGATCTCCGCCACTGGAACCCCGTCGGCGCCCTGCTTCAGGATGAACGCCTTCTGCGCGTCCGAGAACTTCGAATCCTTCATCGTCTTCCGCTCCTCCCAGCCCAAGGGAAACGACGCGGAAAACTCTAACCCAAAGCGATCCAGTTTTAAGGGCTCAGATCAGTATGCTGAAATCATATTGTAATTTCAAGTATATAGATGTTCGCAGTTTTGTCCTGAATGGCGCGCCAACCAAGAGACTCTTGCGAGGACCTCTTGCTGGCCCGAGAGGCTTCGCCCGGTTTTCCCCTCCGTCATCATCAGGCGCCTGCGCCGCCCCAATTGATCCGGGCGACTTGCCGTGGCGGCAAGACGGCCGGCGGCGGGGCCTGCAGGCCCACTCGTTGATTGCGGACTTCGGAGCGGCGAGAGCAGGGCAGGGGCGTCGATCGCGCCGGGCTTGCCCGCGCTGCCGGGCCGCGCGCCCGGCATGAGGCGCCGCTGCCGGGGCGTCACGCCGCGATGCGGTTGGCGTTCCATTGCCCGGCCTGGGCCAGAATCATCTCGGGCTCGGCGAAGCGGCTGCGCAGGATGTCGCGATACAGCTTGCTCTCGCGGCCGGGGTCGACCTCGTCCCGGCTGCCGGTCAGCAGCCGCAGCGCCTGGCGCAGCGCCTCCACGGTGCCCGAGCCCTCGTCGAACTGCGCCTTCCTGCGCCAGATCAGATCCTCCGGCAGCAGGTCCCGGCAGGCCCTGCGGAGCAGCCATTTCTCCGTGGTCGGCCCGGTCGCCTCCGCGCTCGCCGGGTCGGTCCGCCGGAGTTTGAGCTGCGCCGGGAGGGACTGGGCGAAGGCGATCAGATCGCGGTCGAGGAACGGCGTCCGGGCCTCCAGCGATTGCGCCATCGTCATGCGGTCGACGCGCTGCAGGTTGATGTTGTGCATGGTGCCGAGACTGCGCGTCAGCTCGTCGGCGAGCGCACGCGGATCGTCGGCATAGCCATGGTGATAGGCGTAGCCGGCGAACAGCTCGTCGGCTCCCTCTCCGGTCAGGACGGCCTTGACGTGCCGGCGCGCCAGCCTGGCGGCGAACAGCGTCGGGACCGCGCTGCGGACCAGGTCGAGATCGGCGCTTTCGAGATGATAGACGACATGGGCCAGGCTGTCGGCGATGTCCTGCGCCGAGAAGGTGAATTCGTGGTGCTCGGTCCCGAGATGGTCGGCGACGCGGCGCGCAGCCAGCAGGTCGGGCGCGCCGGCCGTGCCCACGGCGAAGGTCTTGAGCGGCCCGAGCCCGGCGCCGGTCCTGTGCTTCTGGGCGATGGCCGCGACGAGCGAGCTGTCGAGCCCGCCGGACAGGAATGAGCCGACCTCGACATCGGCGACCATCCATTTCGCGACGGCCTCTTCCAGGGCGAGGCGCAATTCGCCGGCCACGGCGTCGATGTCCAGCCCGGGCTCCGCCGCGCCCGCGCCCGCCGGGATGCGGTACCATGTGCGCAGCCCGGCGCGGCTGTCGAACAGGGTGCCCGGCGGGACCGCGCCGATGTCGTCGAAGCCGAATCCGTCGAAGGCCTTGAGCTCCGAGGCGAAGGCCAGCCCCTTGCCGCGGCGCGCCATGTAGAGCGGCTTGATCCCGAGCGGGTCGCGCGCCGCGACGATCCGCTCCGGCGTCGCCAGCACGAAGGCGAACATCCCGTCGAGCCGGTTGATCCAGCGCTGGGCGCCGCCGCGGAAGAGGCGAAGAATAGCTTCGCTGTCGCTCGATGAATTGAAGTTTTCGGCGCCGAGAATCGCTCTCAGATCGGCGTGATTGTAGATTTCACCGTTGGCGACAAGCATCTCCGCATCCGCTCGGATGGGCTGGATGCCGTCCTCCGCGCCGATGATCGCCAGTCGGCAATGGCCCATCGCGACCGGCGCGTCGTCGAGTCGGGCGATCCGGGTGGCATCGGGGCCGCGGTGCCCGAGGCGCGAAAGCATCGCTGCGAGCAGCGTTCCACCCCCGTCCTCAATCTCCCAGAGACATACGAAACCGCACATGGAATGTCCTCTTCAGCGACGGCCTTTCACGACCGCAGCGCCTTCTTGGCTTGCGGTTATGGAGGCATAAAGGTTCTTATAAGAAGTTTATTGGGCGAACATTGAAAATCAATTTAGACATAATTCAATATAACTATCATATCTTCATAATAAACCTTTGGCCATAAATAGAATCAGAGAAAAGATTTCACTGAGAATAACTGTCATTTTCCGTCAAAAAAATCACATTCATGGGTTGCCAAGGCCTGATAGGCTGTCCTAAAAGCCGCCGCGAGGCAATGGATATTCTCGATTACATCATTTCGAACTGGGGGCTCATCGTCACCCGGACTGGCGAGCATGTCGCCATCGTCGGGGTCGCCGTGGCTCTGGCGGTGCTGACGGGGGTGCCCATCGGCGTCGCGATCAGCCAGAACCGGCGGCTAGCGGAGGCCGTGCTCTATGTCGCGTCGATGGTGATCACCATCCCCTCGATCGCGCTGTTCGGGATGATGATCCCGATCCTGTCGCTGTTCGGCCAGGGCATCGGCTACCTGCCGGCGGTGATCGCGGTATTACTCTACTCCCAGCTCCCGATCATCCGGAATACATACGCCGCGATCCGCAATCTTGACCCGGCCCTGCGGGAAGCTGCGAGAGGCATGGGCCTGACCAGGGGACAGCGTCTGCGGGAGGTCGAGTTGCCGCTCGCCCTGCCGGTGATCGTGACCGGGGTGCGGCTTGCCGTGGTGATGAATATCGGGGTCACGGCCATCGCCGCCTATATCGGCGCCGGCGGCCTCGGCACCTTCATCTCGCGCGGCATCAGCCAGACCGATCCGCGCCAGCTCGTCACCGGCGCGCTCGCCGTGAGCCTTCTGGCGATCGTCGCCGACCTCGCCCTGCTCTGGCTGCAGCGGAAGCTCACCTCACCGGGACTGAGGACCAGATGATCAGACTGCACCAGGTCAGCAAGACCTTTCCGGGAAGCACCGTGCCGGCCGTCGACCGCGTGTCGCTCGAGGTTCCCGCCGGCGAGATCTGCGTCCTGCTCGGCCCCTCGGGCTGCGGCAAGACGACGACGATGAAGATGGTCAACCGGCTGATCGAGCCGAGCTCCGGCGACATCCTGATCGACGGCCGCAGCACGTCGGATTGCGACGTCACGCAGTTGCGGCGCAGCATCGGCTACGTGATCCAGCAGATCGGCCTGTTCCCGAACAAGACGGTCGAGGACAATATCTGCATCGTCCCCGACATCCTCGGCTGGGACCGGCGCAAGTCGCGGGAGCGGGCGGCCGAGCTTCTCGACATGGTGGCGCTCGAGCCGGGCGCCTTCCTTCACCGCTATCCGCGGGAGCTGTCGGGCGGGCAGCAGCAGCGCATCGGGGTTCTGCGCGCCATCGCCGCCGATCCGCCGGTCCTGCTCATGGACGAGCCCTTCGGCGCCATCGACCCGATCAACCGCGTGATCATCCAGGACGAGTTCCTGAAGATGCAGGCGCAGATCCGCAAGACCATCCTCTTCGTCAGCCACGACATCGACGAGGCGGTGAAGATGGCGGACCGCATCGCGATCTTCCGCGACGGGCGGCTGGTCCAGTACGATACGCCCGACAACATCCTCGCCCATCCGGCCAGCAGCTTCGTCTCCGATTTCGTCGGCGGCGACCGGACGCTGAAGCGCCTGCAATTGCTGACCGTGCGCGACGCCATGCTGGCGGACCCGCCGCGGGTCAGGGCGGCCGACAGCCTGAAGCAGGCGGTGGCGACGATGGAGGAGCACGGGCACCAGACGATCGTGCTGGTCGGGCCGCGGGGTCGGGCGCGCGGCTATGTCCCGCTCCAGGCGGCGCGCGGCGCCGCCGGCACGGTCGGCGAGAACCACGAGGCGCTGCCGACGACGATCAGGCCGAACGAGGATCTGCGCACCGCCGTCTCGACGATGTTCCGGCACGACGTCTCCTGGCTCGCCTGCGTCGACGAGGACGGCATGTATCTCGGCTATGTCACCCTGCGCGGCATCACGCGCCTGCTCTCCGAGACCTACCGGGATGGCTGACGGCGTGCGGCCCATGCTGATGCGGCTGCGCCGGAACGGCGTCCATGTCGGCGTTTTCCTGCTGGGGGCCTGGGCCTGGGCCGGCGGGCTCCTGCCCGGCCTGCTGGAGCAGTGGGACGACATCGCCTTTCTCGGCTGGCAGCATGTCGAGCTGGTGGCCCTGTCGGGAGGCGCCGCCATCCTGGTCGGCGTGCCGCTCGGCATCCTGTTCACCCGTCCGCGCTTCCGCCGTGCCGGCGACATCGCCCTGCAGGTCCTCAATGTCGGGGCGACGATCCCGACCCTGGCCGTGCTGGCGCTCTCGATGGGCCTGCTCGGCATCGGCAACGGCTCGGCGATCTTCGCGCTGTTCGTCGCCTCGCTGCTGCCGATCGTCGCCAACACGATGGCGGGCCTGCGCGCCGTGCCGCCGCCCTTGCTGGAGGCCGCGCGCGGCATGGGGCTCTCCACCCGCCATACGCTCTTCCAGGTCGAGCTGCCGAACAGCCTGTTCGTGATCTACACCGGCATCCGCACCGCGCTGGCGATCAATGTCGGCACCGTGCCGCTCGCCTTCCTGATCGGCGGCGGCGGGCTCGGCGAGCTGATCTTCACCGGCATCGCGCTGAACGAGCTCGGCATCATGCTCGCCGGCGCCATTCCCACCGCGCTGCTGGCGGTGCTGGTCGATTTCATCATGGCCCAGCTCCAGTTCTGGACCATTCCCCGAGGGGTCAACCCGCTGCGCTGACCCGTCGGCCGTTCCCAGCAGTCGCTTCAAGGAGAGTCGGCATGAAGCCTTCGTCCCGCATTTTCGCCCTGGCCGCGCTCGCGGCGCTCTGGGCCATGCCCGTGCAGGCCAAGCCGCTCGTCGTCGGCGGCAAGAACTTCACCGAGCAGTTGCTGCTCGCAGAGGTCACCACGCAACTGCTCAAGAAGAAGGGCTTCGAGGTCGAGAAGCGGGACGGCCTCGGCTCGCAGGTGCTGCGCGATGCCCAGGTCAACGGACAGGTCGACCTCTATTGGGAATATACCGGCACCTCCCTCGTCACCTACAACAAGGTCAAGGAGCGCCTCAGCGCCAAGGACACCTATGACCGGGTCAAGGAACTCGACGCCAAGATCGGCATCACCTGGCTCCAGCCCTCGACGGCCAACAACACCTACGCCCTTGCGGTCCGCTCCGACGATGCCAAGACGGCCGGGATCAAGACGCTTTCGGATCTCGCCGGCGCCTTCAACGCCAAGAAGCCGGTGTCGATCGCCGTCGACGCCGAGTTCTCGGGGCGCCCCGACGGGCTGCCGGGCCTGCAGTCGACCTACGGATTCAGGGTGGGGCGCGCCAATCTGAGGTCGATGGATTCCGGCCTGACCTATCCGGCGCTTCGGGACGGCCAGGTCGACGTCGCCCTGGTCTTCGCCACCGACGGCCGCATCCAGGCGTTCAACTTCCGCGTCCTCGGCGACGACAAGGAGTTCTTCCCGAACTACGCCGCCGTTCCGGTGGTCAGGACCGAGGTGCTCAAGGCCAATCCGGCGCTCGAAGAGGCGCTCAATACGCTCTCCGGCAAGCTCTCGGACCCCGTCCTGCAGAAGCTCAACGCGAAGGTCGACGTCGACAAGACCCCGATCGAGGAGGTCGCGCGCCAGTTCCTGAGCGAAAACGGCCTGAACTGAGCCCCTCCGGCGCCCTGCTGTGACGCGGCGGGGCGCGTTTCGCCGGAGCGGCCCCGGCTCGGCATGAGCCGCATGGCCCAGGACGGCCCTGCTATCGGAGCTGGCCTTGGAGCCGGCTTCGTCTGTTCCTGCGTACCACCCGCGCTCTAATCGGGGCGGCGTGGGGCGGCGCGCGGCGGCACTTCCCCTTTGCCCTCCGTCCGGTCGCGGTAGATCGCGGCGCGGGCGAGCAGCATCAGCGTGACCGGCGTGGTGACGCTGATAAAGACGCCGATCAGGATCTCCTGGACGGCCGGACGCGAGCCCAGGGCCGAGAAGCAGATGATCGAGGCGAGCAGGATCGCGCCGGTGCCCCAGCTCGTGCCCAGGGTGGGCGCATGGATCCGTTCGAAGAAGCTGCGCAGGCGCAAGGTTCCGATCGCCCCGATGAGGGTCAGCGCCGCCCCCAGAAGGACGAGGGCGGCGGTCGCGAGGGCGGCCCAGCCGGGCAGGTCCTGCGCATGGCTCATTCGATCACCTCGCCGCGCATCAGGAACTTGGCGAGGGCGATGGTCGACACGAAGCCCAGCACCGCGATGATCAGCGCCCCCTCGAAATAGACCGTGCTGCCGGTGCGGATGCCGATCGTCAGCACCAGCAGCATGGCGCTGACATACATGGCATCGAGGCCGAGGACGCGGTCCTGCGCGCGCGGCCCGAAGATCAGCCGGTAGGTGCAGCAGCCCATCGCGGCCACGAGCATGGCCTGGGCGGCCGCCACCGACCACAGCAGGATCGCGCCGGTCATTCGAATATCTCCATCAGCAGCCTCTCGTAGCGGTGCTTGATCAGGGAGACCCATTCGGCCTCGTCGACGAGATCGAGGACGTGAATCAGAAGGACCCCCGTATCGGGGGCGTGCTCCACCCAGGCCGTGCCGGGGGTGCTGGTGACGATGCAGGCCAGCACCGCCAGCCCCGTCCTGTCGCGCAGCTCGAGCGGGATGGCGACGAAGCCCGGCCGCCGGTCGCGCCCGCCGCCCCGCAGGATGACGCCGGCCACGGCGATGTTGGATCGCAGGATGTCCAGCGTGACGATGCCGAGCAGCCTGGGGATGATCTGCCAGCGCCTGAGCCGCGGCTTGTCCGGCTGCAGCGACGCCATGGCGCGCGAGGCGCCCATCGCGACCACGGCGCCGAGGATAAGCTGCCCCGGCGAGAAGGAGGTGAGGAGCAGCCACATCAGCAGCAGGGCTGCGGTCAGGAGCGGGTAGGGCAGCACGCGGCTCATCGCGGCGCCCCCCCGGGCTGGACGGTGCCGAGCACGCCCTGGATATAGGCCGCGGGCGCATGCAGGGTGCGGGCCGCCGCCTCGGTATAGCTGAGCAGGGCGCCGCCCTGCACGGCCAAGAGCGCGCAGAGCGCCAGCAATCCGAGGATCGGCGCGACCTCGACGACCAGCACGCGCGGAACGATGGTCTCGAGCGGGGCCCAGAAGGTGCGGATGCCGGTGCGCATCATGGCGATCAGCGCGGCAAGGCCGGAGAGGATGATCAGCGCGACCAGCAGCCAGGTCTGTCCCGGGATCGCTGTCGCGGTTGCGGCCCCGAGCCCGGCCGGGTTGAGCATCCCGGACAGCATGGCGAATTTGGCGATGAAGCCGGAGAGCGGCGGCAGGCCCGCCAGCAGGATCGCGACCAGGCCGAAGCAGACGCCGAGGACGGCGAGGGCGCCCGGCATCACCACGCCGACCTCCTCGTCGTCGCGCTCCTCGGCCTCGCTTTCCTCGGCTTCGTCGCCATAGGCCTCCATGGTCACCGCCAGCAGGTCGGCGCCCGGCTCGCGGGCCCGCTCCACCAGCTCGATCAGCATGAAGAAGGCCGCGGCGCTGAAGGTCGAGCTGACGAGATAGAACAGGGCGCCCGACACGACCGCCGTGTCGCCCATGCCGACGGCCGCGAGCAGGGTTCCCGACGAGACCAGTACGCTGTAGCCGGCGAGCCGGCCCATTGCCTGCGAGGCCAGCACGCCGAAGGTCGCGAAGGCGATCGTCGCCATGCCGCCCCAGATCAGGACCGGCCCGCCGAAGCCCGTCGCCTCCGCGGCGCCGGGGGCGAAGAGCAGCAGGGTCAGGCGCAGCAGCGCATAGGTGCCGACCTTGGTCAGCAACACGAAGATCGCCGCGACCGGCGCCGCCGCCGCCATATAGGCGGACGGAAGCCAGAAGCAGAGCGGCCACATCCCCGCCTTGATCAGGAAGGCGATGCCGAGGATGGCCGCCCCCGCCTGGAGAAGGCCGCGGTCGGCGGCGGGCACCGCCGGCAGGCGCTGGGCGAGGTCGGCCATGTTCAGCGTCCCGGCGACCCCGTAGATCAGCGCGACGCCGATCAGGAAGAGCAGCGACGCGGCCAGGTTGATCGCGATGTAATGCAGCCCGGACCTGACCCGGAACGCGCCCGAGCCGTGCAGCAGCAGCCCGTAGGACGCCGCCAGCATGACCTCGACGAAGACGAACAGGTTGAACAGGTCCCCGGTCAGGAAGGCGCCTCCCAGCCCCATCAGCAGGAAATGGAAGAGCGTGTGGAAATGCGGCCCGGCCCGGTGCCAGCGCGCCATCGAAAAGATCAGGGCGGCGAGCGCCAGCACGGCGGTGAGCGCGAGCATCAGCGCCGACAGCCGGTCGAGCACCATCACGATGCCGAAGGGCGCGGGCCAGCCGGCGACGGCATAGGAAAGGGAGAGGGCGCTTCCCGTCTCGGGCGCCGCGTCCGCCAGGCGCATCAGGGCGAAGGCGGTGCCGACGAGCAGCAGGCAGGAGGCGAGGCTGATCAGCGCCTTGGCCGTATGGCGCAATTCGTCGATCAGCAGCAGCAGCGCCCCCGTGACCAGCGGCAGCAGGATCGGGACGATGAGAAGGTGCCGCGTCCACTCCATCAGCGTGGCTCGCGCCCGTCGACATGGTCGTTGCCCGTCAACCCGCGGGCCGCGAGCAGCACCACCAGCAGCAGCGCCGTGGTGGCGAAGCCGATCACGATGGCGGTGAGGACGAGCGCCTGCGGCACGGGGTCGGCGTAGTCCGCCGGGTTTCCCGAGCCGCCGGGACCCAGCACCGGAGGGGCGCCGAGGCGCAGGCGGCCCATGCTGAAGATGAACAGGTTCACCGCATAGGAGAGCAGCGAGAGCCCGATGACGAGCTGGTAGGTGCGCGGACGCAGAACCAGCCAGACGCCCGACCCGGTCAGGGCCCCGATGGCGATCGCCAGCGTCAGTTCCATCGTTGGCGCTCCTCCCCGAGGCGGGCCGCGCGCAGGCGGCGGATCGATTGGTGGGCGATGGCGATCAGCATCAGCACCGTGGCCCCGACCACCAGGCTGAACACGCCGAGGTCGAACAGGGTCGCGCTCGCCATCGGCACCTTTCCGACGAGCGGCAGCTCACCATAGCGGAAATAGGATTTGAGGAACGGATCGCCGAAGAGGAGCGCGGCGGCCCCGGTGAGGGCGGCCACCAGCAGGCCGCCGCCGATCCAGACCACGGGCAGGATGCGCAGCCGGTTCTCGACCCAGACGGTGCCCGCCGCCATGTATTGCAGGATGAAGCCCGCCGCCATGGCCACGCCGGCCGCGAAGCCGCCGCCCGGAGCGTCGTGGCCGCGCAGGAAGAGGTAGACGGCGAGCACGATGACGACCGGGAACATCCACTGCATGATCACGGACGGCACATAGAGATATTCCGCCTCGGTCGAGCCCGGCTCCCGGTCCGGGTCCGCCTCGTCGTTGCTGCGCTGGATGAGCTGCTGCTCGGGGCGCTCGATCGTGTCCGGCGCCGGGCGGAAGCGCCGCAGCAGCGCGAAGACCGTCAGCGCCACGATGCCGAGAACGGTGATCTCCCCGAGCGTGTCGAAGCTGCGGAAGTCGACGAGGATGACGTTGACGACATTGCGGCCGCCGCCTTCCGCATAGGCCTTGTCGAGGAAGAAGCTCGCGATCGTCTCGGGCGGCGTCCGCGTCATCACGGCATAGGACACCACCGCCATGCCCAGGCCCGCGACGACGGCGATCGTCAGGTCGCGCCAGCGCCGCAGCCGCAGCAGCCAGTCGGTCGGCTCGGCGAGGTCGCGCGAGCGCTTCGGCAGCCAGCGCAGCCCGAGCAGGATCAGCACCGTGGTCACGATCTCGACGACGAGCTGGGTGGCCGCGAGGTCCGGCGCCGACAGCCAGACGAAGGTCAGGCAGGTCACCAGCCCCGTCCCTCCCAGCAGGGCCAGCGCGGCGAGGCGATGGAACTTGGCGAGCCGGGCGGCCGCGATCGCGCAGACGACGCCGACGCCCCACAGGCCGGCGAAGGCGAGGTCCGTCGTGCCGTTGCGGTGGTCGCCGAAGGCGAGGCCGGCCATCACCAGCGGCGCCGCGCCGGCCGCGATGGCGGCCGCGACCGCCAGGCGCATCTGCGGCTGGAGGCGCGTGGTGCCGAAGACCTCCTCGATCAGGCGGGCGAAGCGCCAGGAGATCGCGACCGTGACCCGCTCGAAGATGCGCTGGCCGTCGATCCGGCCGAGAAAGAGCGGGCGTTCGGAGCGTTCCAGCGCATTGCCGGCGACCAGATAGAGCAGCGTGCCGGCGGCCAGCGCGATCACGCTCATCGCCAGGGGGATGTTGAAGCCGTGCCAGATCGCGAGGCTGTAGGACGGCGTGGCCTCGCCGAGCACGGACGAGACGGCGACGTGAAGGAACGGGCCGATGGTCTGGGCGGGCATGATCCCGACGATGAGGCAGGCCATCACCAGGAACATCACCGGGAAGCGCATCCAGAACGGCGGCTCGTGCGGCTCGCGCGGGAAGCTCTCGGGCGGCGCCCCCATGAAGATCGAATGGATCAGCCTGAGCGAATAGGTGACGGCCAGGGCGCTGCCGAGCACCGCCGCATAGGGGGCGGCCGTGTCGAGCCAGGAATCGACATGGGTCAGCACGGCTTCCGCGAAGAACATCTCCTTGGAGAGGAAGCCGTTCAGCAGCGGCACCCCCGCCATCGCGGCGCTCGCCACCATGGCCAGCGTGCCGGTGATCGGCATGTAGCGGAACAGGCCGGAGAGGCGCCGCAGGTCGCGCGTCCCGGTCTCGTGGTCGATGATGCCGGCCGCCATGAACAGCGACGCCTTGAAGGTGGCGTGGTTGAGCATGTGGAAGATCGCGGCGACGGCGGCGAGCGGGCTGCCGAGGCTGAGCAGCAGGGTGATCAGGCCGAGATGGCTGATCGTGGAATAGGCGAGGAGCCCCTTCAGGTCGTGCTGGAACATCGCCAGATAGGCGCCGAGCACGAGCGAGGCCATGCCGGCGATGCCGACGATGACGAACCATTCCGGCGTCCCGGACAGGACCGGCCACAGCCGGGCCATCAGGAAGACGCCGGCCTTCACCATGGTCGCCGAATGCAGGAAGGCCGAGACCGGCGTCGGCGCGGCCATGGCGTTGGGCAGCCAGAACTGGAAGGGGAACTGCGCGCTCTTGGTCAGCGTGCCGAGGAGGATCAGCAGCAGCGTCGGGACATAGAGCGGGTGCGAGCGGATCCGGTCGCCCGCCTGCAGGACGGCGTCGAGGTCGTAGCTGCCGACGATGTGCCCGAGCAGGAGCATGCCCGCCAGCAGGGCGAGGCCGCCCAGCCCGGTCACGGTCAGCGCCATGCGCGCGCCGTCGCGCGCCGCCTGGTTATGGTGCCAGTAGCCGATCAGCAGGAAGGAGAAGATGCTGGTCAGCTCCCAGAACACCACCAGGAGGATGAGGTTGCCCGCGACGATCACCCCCAGCATCGCGCCGGTGAAGGCCAGGAAGAACATGTAGAAGCGCCGGACCGGGTCCTCGGCGGAAATGTAGTAGCGCGCATACATCACCACCAGGAAGCCGATGCCGGTGACGAGCAGCGCGAAGATCCAGGCGAAACCGTCCATGCGCAGGCTGAAGTTCAGCCCGAGCGAGGGGAGCCACGCCCCCAGATAGCGCACGGGTTCGCCGCTGGCGACGGAGGGGTAGAGGGAAACGGTGAGGGCGAAGCAAGCCACCATCGTGGCGCCGGTGATCCAGGTCGCCGGCTCGCGCGAAGTCGATGGAAACAGGACGACGGCCAGGCTGGCCGCGAACGGCAGCGCCAGAATCAGGACTAGCGGGGAAAGCTCCATCGGTCTCCATCATGCGGTGAGTCGTTCGTTCTTAGGCTACTGAAGCTGATCCGCCAATGACGAGGTGATGACCTTCGCCTGCGACCATTGGGCTCGTAGGATCGAGTCGCGGCGCGCGCTGCGCCGGGCGAGGATATCCGGCCGGCGGCCAACCATTGGCGCGCGTCGGGAAAGGCCGCGGGAACGACCGTTCCGGCGCGATCGGGGAGGAGATGGACGATGGATCTGAAGATCGGGGGCTTGCGGGTGCTGGTGACGGCCGGAGCCGGCGGAATCGGGCTGGCGACCGCGCGCGTCTTCGCGGCCGAAGGGGCGAGGGTGCATGTCTGCGACGTCGACGAGGCCGCGCTGGCGGCGCTGGCCGCAAGCGACCCGGCGATCACGCGCTCGCTCTGCGACGTCTCCGACCGCAAGGCGGTCGCGCGCCTGTTCGACGAGGCCCTCGCCGCGCTCGGCGGGCTGGACTGCCTCGTCAACAATGCCGGCATCGCCGGGCCGACCGGCCGCGTCTACGAAATCGCGCCGGAAGAGTGGGATTCCTGCCTTGCCGTCGATCTCACCGGGCCGTTCAACTGCACGCGCCTCGCCGTCGCGCATCTGAAGCAGTCGGGCAACGCCTCGATCGTCAATCTCTCGAGCCAGGCCGGCAAGCACGGCTTCCCGCTGCGCTCGCCCTATGGCGCGGCGAAATGGGGCGTCATCGGCTTCACCAAGGCGCTCTCGGCCGAGCTCGGCGAGTTCGGCATCCGCGCCAATGCGATCTGCCCCGGCCTGGTCGAGGGGCCGCGCATCCAGAGCGTGATCGCCAACAAGGCGCGCAGCTTCAACATCTCGCATGAGGAGATGACGGAGCGCCTGTTCGCGGGCGTCTCGATCAAGCGCTTCGTCGACCCGGCCGACATCGCCCGCCAGATCGTCTTCCTGGCCTCGCCCTTCGGCAAGACCATCTCCGGCCAGGAAATCTCGGTCTGCGGCGATACGCGGATGCTGGCCTGAAGCCGACGGGTTTTACTGGAGAACACGCCGTCGTTCCGGGCTCGATCCGGAAGGACGGCGGTCCCGCGCAAGATCGGCGCGCTGCGGGCGAAGCGCATCCGATCGCGGCGCCGTCGCGCCGCGCCGGAATGGCGGCGAACTCAGGCCTTCATGCCGCGCAGCAGGGCGTCGGCGCCGCGCGCCAGCAGCGCCAGGTCCGAGCCGCAGGCGACGAAGGAGAAGCCCTCGCCCAGCAGGCTCCTGGCGAGGCCCGGATCGAAAACCAGGGTGCCGACCGGGATGCCGGCCTCCATCAGCTTGCGGGCCGCTGGACGGATGACGTCCCAGACGGCCGGGTCGTTCGGCCTGCCCAGGAGGCCGAGATCGGCGGCGATGTCGGAAGGGCCGAAGAAGACGCCGTCGACGCCGTCGACCCGGCCGATCTGGAGCACCTGCTCGAGGGCGGCCCGCGTCTCGACCTGGACGAGGACCGCGGTCTCCTCCTCGACGCGGCTGAAATAGTCGCTCATCCGGGCGAAGCCGTTGGCGCGGTTGCAGCCGCTGACGCCGCGGACGCCACGCGGCGGATAGCGCGTCGCGGCAACCGCCTGCGCGGCCTCGTCGGGCGTCTGCACCATCGGGAAGAGCAGGCCGGGCGCGCCGATGTCGAGCAGCCGCTTGACGAGGACCGTGTCGTTCCAGTCGGGCCGCACGACCGGCGTCACCGGATGGGCGGCGAGCACCTGGAGCTGGGTCATCACCGAGGTCAGGTCGTTGGGGGAGTGCTCGGTGTCGATCAGCAGCCAGTCGAAGCCGGCGCCCGCGACCGCTTCGGTGGCATAGCCGCTGGCGAGGCTCAGCCAGAGGCCGATCTGCGGCTGGCCGCTGCGGATCGAGGCCAGGAACGTGTTCGAGGGCAGCTTCATCGCTCGGCTTTCACGATAAGGGGTGAGACGGCGGGGGCAGGGGGCGGCCTTGCCTGCCGCCCCCGGCTCCGGTCGAACGTGGTTCCTGCGACTGGCGCCGCCTGCGCTCACACGGTGCGCTGGACGAGGTCGGTCGGCAGGTCGCGGTCGTGGAACTTCTTGAACACCGCGTTGAGCTCGCCGCTGGCGAACTTCGCCTTGATCCAGTCGTCGAGCCAGCCCTTCAGCGCGGTTTCGCCCTTCGGCAGCGCGATGCCGAGATTAAGCTCCTGCTGCACGAATTTGGTGACGAGCTTGGCGCCGCTGCGCTTCTCGTTCATCGCCGAGAGCACGGCCGTCTGGGTCGAGACGATGTCGGCCTGGCCCGAGACGACCGCGGTGATCAGGGTCGCGTCGTCCTCGAAGCGAACGATCTCGGCGCCCTTGGCCTGCTGCGTCACCATCTGGTCGTTGACGGTGGCGCGGGTCACCGCGATGCGCTTGCCGACGAGGTCCTTGTACTCCTTGATCGCGACCTGCTCCGGCCCCGCCACGACGATGTTCAGCGTCGCATAGGGCACGGTGAAGTCGACCGCTTGCTTGCGCTCCGGCGTGATCGCGAGATTGGCGACGAGGATGTCGGCCTTGCGGGTCTGGATCGTCGGCACGCGGGCGGCGTTGGTGATCTCGACCAGCTCGAAATCGACGCCGAGGTCCTTGGCGATGAGCTTGGCGGTCTCGACGTCCGAGCCGGTCGGCTTCACATTGGCGTCGACGAAGGCGAAGAGCGGCACGCCCATCGCGACCGCGACGCGCAGCTTGCCGGCCTTCCTGATGTCGGCGAGCTGGTCGGCGAAGGCCGGCCGGCCGCCGAGGGCGAGCGCGGCGCCGGCGGCGGCGAGGCCGAAGGCGGAGCGGCGGGTGATGCTGGTCATGTCTCTCTCCCTGTCATGTCTTTATCGGGTCGTGAGCGGCCGGGCCGGCCGCGGGGTCGTCAGAGCCCGTTGGCGAGAAATTCCTTCAGTTCGGGCGTCTGAGGATCGGCGAGCATGCTGCCGGGCCCGGTCTCCCAGACCTTGCCGGTGTGCATGAAGATGACGCGGTCGGCGACGCGGCGGGCGAAGGCCATCTCATGGGTCACGACCAGCATTGTCATGCCGCCCTTCGCCAGCGTCTCCATGACCTTGAGCACCTCGCCCGTCAGATGCGGGTCGAGGGCGGAGGTGACCTCGTCGAACAGCATCACCTTGGGCTCCATCGCCAGCGAGCGGGCGATCGCGACGCGCTGTTGCTGGCCGCCGGAGAGCTGCTCGGGATAGGCGTCGATCTTGTCGGAGAGGCCGACGCGGGTGAGGACCTCCTCGGCGATCCGGCGCGCCTCGGCGGGCGGCGTCCTGCGCACGCGCCGCGGCGCCAGGGTGATGTTCTCGGCGACGGTGAGGTGCGGGAAGAGGTTGTAGCTCTGGAAGACCATCCCGACATCGCGGCGTAGGGCGCGCAGGTCGAGAGCCGGGTCGTCGACCCGCCGGCCGCAGAGCTCGATCTCGCCGGACTGGATCGTCTCCAGCCGGTTGACGCAGCGCAGGGCCGTCGACTTGCCCGAGCCGGACCGGCCGATGATGGCGACGACCTCGCCCGGCGCCACCTCGAAGGAGACGCCCTTCAGGACCTCGACCTCGCCGAAGCGCTTGTGGACGTCACGCAGGCTGACGGCGGCCGCCATTGAGTTTCCTTTCGAGCGCCCGGCTCAGCCGCGACAGCGGGTAGCAGAGCGCGAAGTAGAGAAGGCCGGCGATCCCGAAGACGAGAAAGGGCTGGAAGAGCGAGTTGTTGATGACCTGGCTCGCCCGCGTCAGCTCGACGAAGCCGACGACCGAGGCCAGCGAGGTGTTCTTGAGGACCTGGACGAGGAACCCGACCGTGGGCGGGGTCGCGATCCGCATCGCCTGCGGCAGCACCACGTCCCGCAGCGTCTGCCAGCGGCTGAGCCCCAGGCATTCCGACGCCTCGGTCTGCGTGCGCGGCACGGATTGCACGCAGCCGCGCCAGATCTCGCCGAGAAAGGCGCTGCAATAGATCATCAGCGAAAGCGCCGCTGCGACGATCGCCGGAAGCTCGAAGCCGAAAAGGGCGAGGCCGAAATAGATCAGGAAGAGCACGATCAGCAGCGGCGTGCCCTGGACGACGTCGACATAGAGGCCCGAGAGCCCCCGGACCCAGCGCACCTGCGCGGTGCGCGCCAGCATGACCAGGAAGCCGGCGAGGCAGCCCAGCACGAAGGCGAGCAGGGTCAGCACCACGGTCCAGCCCGTCGCCTGCAGCAGATAGAGGAAATGGGTGAGGGTGAAGCCGCCCATCACAGCCTCACAGCGGGGTGCCGAGGCGCCGGCGGCGCGGGAAGATGAGCTGTCCGAAGCCGTAGAAGGCGAGCTTCAGCAGGACGGCGAGGGCGAGGTAGAGGACCGCCACGACGATATAGGTCTCGAAGGCGCGGAAGCTGAAGGACTGGACGTTGTTCGCCACCG
Source organism: Hyphomicrobiales bacterium (assembly GCA_900466745.1). Classification (GTDB taxonomy): domain Bacteria; phylum Pseudomonadota; class Alphaproteobacteria; order Rhizobiales; family Beijerinckiaceae; genus Allobosea; species Allobosea minatitlanensis. Next base: position 144,004 of record UBNE01000028.1, read on the forward strand.
CCGTCAGCTCCTCGGCCGAGATCTGCGAGGTGATCGAGGAGGCGAGCATCATCAGCACGAACTGGCCGGTGAGCGCCGGATAGACCCGCTCCAGCGCCGGCCGCAGGATGACGTCCCAGTAGATCTGCGGCTGCGACAGGCCGAGCGCCTGGGCCGCCTCGATCTGCCCGGGATGGATCGTGTCCATGCCGGCGCGCACGATCTCGGCCGTGTAGGCGCCGACATTGACGACGAGGGTCAGGACGGCGGCGGCGAAGATCGGCAGGCGCAGGCCGATGCTCGACAGGCCGAAGAAGATGAAGAAGATCTGGATGATGTAGGGCGTGTTGCGGATCAGCTCGACATAGAAGCCACAGAGCCGTTGCAGCAGCGGCGAGGCGCTGCGCCGGCCGATCGCGCAGAGGATGCCGATGGCGAGGCCGAAGACCACTGCGAAGGCGGTCATCGTCAGCGTGGTCAGGGCGCCGTCGAGGAAGTCCCTCCAGTAGGGGAGCAGGGCGCCGAAATCGAACTGGTACCGCATCGGACGCGCTCCTCCTCAGCCTAGCGCGCCAGCCAGCCGCCATCGACCGGCAGCACCACGCCATGGACATAGGCGGCCGCGTCCGAGGCGAGGAACACCGCCGCCCCGCCGAGCTCCTGCGGCTGCCCCCAGTGCCCGGCCGGGATGCGCGCCAGGATCGCCGCGTTGCGCTCCGGATCGGCCCGCAGCGCCTGCGTGTTGTTGGTCGCGAAATAGCCGGGCGCGATGGCGTTGACGTTGATGCCGTGCTGCGCCCATTCGCAGGCGAGCAGCCGCGTCAGCCCGGCGAGCCCGCTCTTCGAGGCGGTGTAGGAGGGGATGCGGATGCCGCCCTGGAAGGAGAGCAGCGAGGCGATGTTGATCACCTTGCCGCCTCTGCCGTCGGCGAGCATCCGCTTCGCCACGGCCTGGGTCAGGAAGAAGCCCGACTTCAGGTTGACGTCCATCACCGCGTCCCAGTCGGCCTCGGTGAAGTCGATGGCGTCGGCGCGGCGGATGATGCCGGCATTGTTGACCAGGATGTCGAGCCGCGAACCGTCCGCCTTCGCCGCGGCTTCCGCCTCTTGCACGATCCGCCCGATCGGCTCCAGCGTGGCGAGGTCGGCCGTGATCGCGTGGAAGGGCCGGCCGGTCGCGGCGACCAGCGCCTGCGTCCCGGCCATGCCCGAGCGGCCGACCGCGACAATGCCGGCGCCGGCCTGCGCCAGCGCCACCGCGATCGCCTGGCCGAGGCCGGTATTCGCCCCGGTGACGATGGCGGTGCGGCCGCTCAGGTCGAAGGGCGAGCGCCCGGACATCAGCGCAGCTCCCCGGTCGCGACCATGTCCATGTCGGTGTAGTCGACATTGTCGCCGCCCATGCCCCAGATGAAGGAATAGGCGCGGGTGGCGACGCCGGAATGGATCGACCAGCCGGGAGAGAGGATCGCCTGCTCATTGGCGACGACGAGGTGGCGGGTTTCCTGCGGCTCGCCCATCAGATGGAAGACGCGGGCATCGGCGGCGAGGTCGAAATACAGATAGATCTCGCAGCGCCGGTCATGGGTATGCGCCGGCATCGTGTTCCAGATGCTGCCTTCCTCCAGCGTGGTCACCCCCATCACGAGCTGGCAGGTCTCGCAGACGCCCGGGATGATGTACTGGCGGATGACGCGCTTGTTGGCGGTGGCCTGCTCGCCCAGCGCGATGGTCTTGGCCTCGGCCTCTCGGATCACCCGCGTCGGGTGCGCGGCATGGGCCGGCGTCGAAAGCAGGTAGAACTTGGCCGGGTCGTCGTCGTCGTCGCTGGCGAAGGAGACCTCGCCGGCCTCCTTGCCGACATAGAGCGCGTCGCGCTTGGCCAGCGCATGGTCCTTGCCGCCGACCGTGACCTTGCCGGGCCCGCCGATATTGACGACGCCGAGCTCGCGCCGCTTCAGGAAGGCGTCGGTGCCGACCGCCTTTGGGGTCGGCAGCACGACGGCGCCGGCCGTCGGCATGGCGCCGCCGACGATGGCGCGGTCGAGATGGCTGTAGGTCAGCCTGACCTCGCCGGGCACGAACAGGGTTTCGATCAGGAAATGCCGGCGCAGCGCCGCGGTGTCGAAATGCTTCACGGCTTCCGGGTGTGAAACCTGGCGAATATCGATGGTCATGTGGTCTCCAGTCGGGTGTTCGGCTGAGGGGAGCGACGTGGCCGCTCCGAGCCTTCGCCCATGTCGAAATAATGCTGGTTCAGCTCCGCCACGGCGGCCAGGTCGTCGGACAATTTGCCGAGATGCTCGCCGATGGCGCGGGCGGCCGCATCGGCGTCGCCCCGGCGGATCGCCGCGAGCACCGCGCCGTGCTCGGCGAGCACGCGCTCCATGCGCCCCTGCTGGGGCAGGGTCAGGCGGCGGAAGCGGTCCATCTGCAGCTTGACCTGCTGGGTGAAGCGCCAGATCCCCGGATGGCCGGCGAGCGCGGCGATGCCGGCATGGAAGGCGTCGTCGGCGCGGTGGAAGAGCTCGCGGTCGCCGCGCGCGGCCAGCCCGGCCATGTCGTCCATGATCCGCGCCAGCGGGTCGGCGAGGCCGGCGCCGCGTTCGGCCGCGAGCCGGGCGCAGGTTTCCTCCAGCGCGCGGCGGATGATCAGCGCCTCGGGCAGGGTCCGGAACGGGATCAGCGCCGCGAAGGTGCCGGACTGCGGAAAGATCGAGACCAGCCCTTCATCGGCGAGCTTCAGCAGCGCCTCGCGGACCGGGGTGCGGCTGACCGAATAGGCTTCCGCGATCTCCTTCTCGGAGATCGGCGCGCCCGGCGCGATGGTCAGCGAGACGATCTCCGCCCGCAGCGCATCGCGGATGATCGAGGCGGCTGTCCGCCGCCCGGCCGCGCTGGTCCCTGCAGCGATCTTGCTGCCGATGGTCAATGGGCGCCCTCCCGAGGCGTGTCTTTCAGCGATTCATATACTAGTATATCAGTTGATGGCAACAGGGGCGGCGCCGCGGCGCGGCGCGGCGCGGCTGCGGGGCCGGCGGCCCCTTCGATCGTCCGGCAAGGGGCGTCGCGCCGCCCGGCGCGGGCCGCCCGTCCGCAGGCCGATCCGGCCTTCGCGGCGAGCGCCGCGCGGGGAGGGCGGCCGCATCCCGCCGCATGCGAAAAGGCCCACCGATACGGATCGGCAGGCCATGCAGATGTCGGGAATGGGGCGGCCGGCGCAGCGCTTTCGGGGCTCGCAGGCTTCCGGGCGGAAAGCCGCCCGGAAGCCTGTCATGCGCGGGAGAGCCCGGGCAGGGCGCCCGGCTTCCTGCCCGACCCGCGGGGCTTCACGCCTTGTTCGGGGGGTCCGGCAGGATGTAGATGCCGGACAGCGGCTCGATCCAGGCGAGCTGGTCCTTGACGCCCTTGACCCCCGGAACGTTCTCGGCGGCGACGCGGGCGGCGTCGCGCGCCCGTTCGTCGAAGATCGCGCCGGAGAGCTCGGCGATCCCGTGATCGACATCGACCCGGATGGCGTTGGACCAGGGCTGCTTCGCCAGCTCCTCGGCGATCGCCCGGCGGATGCGCTCGTCGTCGTTGGCGGCGGGAGCGGAGGCGGGGATGGAGCGCAGCATGGCGCGCATCAGATCCGACCGCGCCACGATGCCGACGAGCTTGCCCTTGTCGACGACCGGCACCCGCTTGATCTTGCGGGCGATCATCAGCTCCACCAGGTCCGCGAGCGAGGCTTCGGCCGAGATCGTCACCGGCTCGGCGGTCATCACCTCCTCGACCTTGCGGCCATGGGACTGGACGTATTCCGCCGCGTCCTTGCCGGGGCTGATGAAGAACTGCAGCCATCGCGGCCGCCTGCGGGCGGTGCCGAGTTCGCCGCGCCGCAGGAAATCGCCCTCCGTCACGATGCCGACAAGATGCCCGTCGCCGCTGACCACGGGAAGGCCGCTGATATGGTTGCCCAGCATCAGCTTGACGGCATCCTCGACCGAGGCGGAAGGCTCGACCCCCACCACCGGCGAGGTCATGATTTCTGAGACGCGCATGTCGATCCTCCGGACAGCCTGCTGATTTCAAACGTCGAACGGTACAAGGCCGGGCCGCTGCCGGGCGTTCGCGCGATCCTGCCGATCGGGTCGAAAGGCCGGAGCGGGCCGGGTTCAATCATCATCGTTCCCCCGGCGGCCGCCGTCCAAGGGAATCCAGCGATCGCCGGCCTTGGCATAGGAGCGCTTGACCGCGGCCCAGGCGATGCGGTGGGCGGTCTCCTCGCGACCGGGATCGGCGGCATGGGCGGCGAAGGCATGGTTGAAGGCCGCGCGGTAGATATCCTGCGCATGCGTCGGCAGGTGGCCACGCACGGAGGGCGGCAGATCGGCATTGCTCGCATAGGGCATCGAGGACATCCTCCAGCTCGGACGCCGCTGCGTCCATGGCGATGGGCGCGCCTCCTCGGCTGACATCCGCCTGGCCTGCGACGACGCCTCGCAGAAAGGCGAGGTGGCGATCTCGATCCGCAGCGAGCACAAGCACAAGGGCACCGGCTGGGAGATGCTCGGCTATGTCTGCGAATCGGCTCGGGCCAGGGGTGTGAAGGTCATCGAGTCCCTCGAGGACCGCCGGAATCGCGAGGCGATCGAGATCGAGCGGGAGCAGGGCCTCGAGGTCGAAGACTGCCCCGACGACGCCCGTCTCGTCATCGTCAGAAAGACGCTCGGATAGCGCCGGGGCGCGGCGGGCCGGGAGGGTCCGCCGCTTCGGCCGGGCGAGATCATCGCGCATCCTTCGGACGCGGTAACAATGATCCATCTCATTGCTGGTGCATCGGATTTTTTGGAAAAGTGGATTCCTCCTTTGGGTCCGATGCTTTAGTGGGCGAGAAGGAGCGGCACGGGGGAGCTTTCGAGCAGGTCCGCGGTCACGCCGCCCAGCACCCATTCCCGGAAGCGCGAATGGCCGTAGGCGCCGACCACGATCAGGTCCGCGGAGATCCTGCGCGCCTCGGCGAGGATGGCGTCGGTCGCGGTGGTGTCCGTGTTCAGCACGGTCGCCGTCGCCTCGACGCCGTGGCGGGCGAGATGGGCGCTGATGTCGGCGAGGACTTCGGCGCCGCCCATCCGGCCATGGGCCTCCTCCCTGACCGCGACGACATGGACCTGCGTCGCCTGCGCGATCAGCGGCAAGGCCTCGGCCACGGCCCGGGCGCTCTGGCGCGTATCCGTCCATCCGATCAGCACGGTCCGGACCGGCGCGCGCGGCGCGGCTTCGGGCGGCAGCAGGTACAGCCCCCGGCCTCCGTCGAACATCACGCTCTCGATCAGGGGGCGCCAGCGCGCCTGGTCCTCGTCGCGCGGGCAGCTCGCGACGAACAGGTCGTTCCAGCGCGCCTCGGTGGCGACGGCCTGCTCGAGAAGGCCGGGGAAGGCGTCGAGGCGGCGCAGCTCATGCGCGGGGCCGAGCCGGGTCAGCCGCTGGCGCAGCCGCTTCTCGCTGGCGTCTCCTTCCTCGGTGACGGCGTCGACCAGTTGCCCGATCGCGGTGATGCCGAAATCGCCGGCGAAAAGAGCGGGGTCGGGCAGGAGATTCGTGAAGATCCCGGTGATGCGCGCGCCATGCTGCTCTGCCAGCGCTTCGGCATGGGCGAGGCGCGCCTCGTCTTCCGGCGAGCCGTCGAGATGGACCGCGATGTCGCGATAGGCCGTGCCGCGAAGGGCCAGCGCCTGTGCCGCGCCGCCCGGGGAGAGAGTGCTGCCGTTCATGCCGACCTCCGCGTCGATGGCTGCTCTTGCGCCGCTATCGAGCGACGAAACCGGGCGGGCCACATTGATTTCCGTCAAACGGCACGGGATCTGCGGCCGTTTTGCGCTGAATCAATGCAGCCGCGCGGTTTTTCGGCAAGCTGGCACGATCTCGACGATTTCGGAGAGCGATCATGTCACCTGTGTTTCAATCCGATGTGCGGTCCGCGCACGAGACGCGGCGGATGAGCCGACCCAAGATGATGTGCGCGGCGGTGTTCGCGGAGCCCGGCCGCATCGAGCTCGAGGACAAGCCCGTCCCGGAGGTGGGGCCGCTCGACGCGCTGCTGCGTATCACCACCACGACGATCTGCGGCACCGACATCCATATCCTCAAGGGCGAGTATCCCGTCGCGCGCGGCCTCACCATCGGCCACGAGCCGGTGGGCGTGATCGAGAAGCTCGGCTCGGAGGTGAAGGGCTTCCAGGAAGGGCAGCGGGTGATCGCCGGCGCGATCACGCCCTCCGGGCACAGCGCCGCCTGCCTCTGCGGCTGCGCCTCGCAGGACGGGCCGGGCGAGCGCCACGGCTTCAAGGCCATGGGCGGCTGGCGCTTCGGCAACACCATCGACGGCGCCCAGGCCGAATATCTGCTGGTGCCGGACGCCATGGTCAATCTCGCGCATGTGCCCTCCGGCCTGACAGACGAGCAGGTGCTGATGTGTCCCGACATCATGTCGACCGGCTTCTCCGGCGCCGAAAGCGGCGGGGTCAAGATTGGCGATTGCGTCGCCGTCTTCGCGCAGGGGCCGATCGGGCTTTGCGCCACGGCCGGCGCCCGGCTGATGGGCGCGACGCGGATCATCGCGGTGGAGAGCGTGCCGGCGCGGCAGGAGGTGGCGCGCCGGCTCGGCGCCGACGAGATCGTCGATTTCTCGAAGGGCGACCCGGTCGACGAGATCATGCGGCTGACCGACGGAAGGGGCGTCGACGTCGCGATCGAGGCGCTCGGCCGCCAGGAGACCTTCGCCGCCGCGCTGCGCGTGCTGCGGCCGGGCGGGACGCTGTCCTCGCTGGGCGTCTATTCGAGCGACCTGACGATCCCGCTCGGCGCCTTCGCGGCGGGGCTCGGCGACCACCGCATCGTCACCACGCTCTGCCCCGGCGGCAAGGAGCGGATGCGCCGGCTGATCGACGTCGTCGCCTCCGGCCGGGTCGATCTGGAGCCGCTGGTGACGCATCGCTTCCCGCTCGAGCGCATCAAGGATGCCTATGAGCTGTTCGCCCATCAGCGCGACGGCGTGCTCAAGGTGGCGATCACGCCTTGAACGTCCGGGCCGTTCGGCCCACAACATGGATCTGGCGCGCCGCTGAGACGGGATCGTGACCGTGGTCGACGGACGCATCGGCGGGAGCCCGGAATGACCATGGAACCCGCCAAGGCGGGCGCGGCCGGCGACGGGGAGTTCTGGCACGAGGGCCGGAACGCCCTGCTGCGCCGCCTCGGGACGAGCGCGGACGGGCTGAGCGGCGAGGAGGCGGCCGAGCGCCTGCGCCGCTGCGGCCCCAATGTCGCCGTGACCAGCCTGCGGCGCGGCCTGCTCTTCAAGATCGCCCGGCGGCTCGTCGAGCCCCTGATCGCGATCCTGCTGATCGCCGCGCTGATCTCGGGCGCCACGGGCGATTGGCAGAGCCTGGTCATCATCGTCGTCATCGTCCTGGCGTCGATCGCCCTCGATGTCTTCCAGCAGACCGAGGCCGAGAACGCCGTCGACGCGCTGCGGCGCACCGTTGCGGTCGAAGTCACGGCCCTTCGCGGCGGCAAGCCCGTCGAGATCCCGGTGCGGGAGGTGGTGGCGGGAGACGTGGTCGCGCTTCACGGCGGCGACCTGATCCCGGCCGACGGGCTGATCCTGGAAAGCCATGACGCGATGGCCGACGAGGCCGTGCTCACCGGCGAGCCCTTTCCGGTCGAGAAGCTGGCGGCTCCCTCCGATCCCGGCGGCGGGAGTGCCGATGCCGCGCTGTTCGGCGGAACGAGCCTGGTCGCCGGCACGGTGCGGATGCTGGTGGTCGCGACCGGCGCCGACACCAGGCTCGGCGCGATCTCCCGCTCGATGCAGGCCAGCGAGCCGCCGACCGCCTTCGAGCGCGGCGTCCACGGGCTCGGGATGCTGATCCTGCGCCTCACCGGCTTCCTGGTGCTGTTCGTCCTGCTGACGCAGCTCGTGCGCCAGGGGCTGTCGATCGAGAGCTTCCTGTTCGCCGTGGCCCTGGCGGTGGGGCTGACGCCGGAGCTGCTGCCGGTGGTGATGACGGTGACGCTCGCCCGCGGCGCCCTGCGGATGGCGCAACGCAAGGTCGTGGTGAAGCGCCTCTCCGCGATCCACGACCTCGGCGCCATGGACGTGCTTTGCACCGACAAGACCGGAACGCTGACGGAGGCGCGGATCGCCCATGTCGGCAGCTTCGGCTGCGACGGCTCGGACAGCGCCCATGTCACCGCGCTCGCCCGCCTGAACAGCCGCTTCTGCAGCGGGCTGCGCAACAATCTCGACGGTGCCCTGCTCGCCGCCGCGGCAGAGGATGACGGGGCCTGGCGCCCGCTGGCCGACCTGCCGTTCGATTTCCAGCGGCGCCGCTCCTCGGTGCTGGTGGCGCGGGGCGACGAGCGGGAGATGGTCGTCAAGGGCGCTCCGGAGGCGCTGCTCGCCCTCTGCGACCGGTTCGAGCGGGCCGATGGCGGCGTCGAACCGCTGGACGACGCCGGCCGGGGCAGGATTCTCGCCCTCTTCGAGGCCAAGGGAGCGGAAGGCCTGCGCCTGCTCGGCGTCGCCCGCCGCACGATGCCGCCGGGAACCGGAGAGCTGCGCCGGGAGGACGAGGCCGGGCTGGTCTTCGCCGGCTGCGCCGCCTTCATCGATCCGCCCAAGGCCTCCGCCGGTGAGGCGATCCGCCAGCTCGCGCAGGCCGGCGTGCGGGTCAAGGTCATCTCGGGAGACGCCGCTCCGGTCGTCCGCCATCTGGCGGAGAGCCTGGCCCTGCCGGCGCGGGGCCTGATGACCGGGGACGAGATCGCGGCGCTCGGCGATTCCGCGCTGAGCTCCCGCGTCCGCCATGTCGACCTGTTCGTCCGGGTCGCTCCCGAGCAGAAGGCGCGCATCGTGCTGGCGCTGCGCCGGGCGGGCCACACCGTCGGCTTCATCGGCGACGGCATCAACGACGCGCCGGCGATCCATGCCGCGGATGTCGGCCTCTCGGTCGAGGGCGGCACCGAGGTGGCGCGCGAGGCGGCGGCGATCGTCCTGCTCGCGCCCGATCTCGGCGTCCTGGCGCAGGGCATCGCCGAGGGCCGGCGCACCTATGCGAACATCATGAAATATGTCCGCATGGGCACGAGCTCGAATTTCGGCAACATGCTCTCGATGGCGCTGGCCTCGATGGTGCTGCCGTTCCTGCCGCTCAATCCGCTGCAGATCCTGGTCAACAACATGCTCTACGACCTCTCAGAGGTCGGCATCCCCTTCGACGAGGCCGATCCCGGCGACCTCGCGAAGCCGCAGCACTGGGACATGCGCGCCGTGCTGCGCTTCACCCTCGTCATGGGACCGCTCTCCTCGGTCTTCGACGCGGTGACCTTCGCGGTGCTGCTCGGCGTCTTCGGCGCCGGCGTCGAGATGTTCCGGACGGCCTGGTTCGTCGAATCGATCCTGACCCAGATCCTGGTGATCTTCGTCATCCGCACGGCGGCGCCGTGCTGGCGCAGCCGGCCGCATCGCTTGCTCGTGCTGACCTCGCTCGGGGCCCTCGCCGCCGCGCTGATCCTGGCCCTCACGCCGCTCGGCCATCCCTTCGGCTTCGTGGCGGTGCCGGGGCCCGTCCTGCTCTCGATCCTGGCGATCGCGGCCTGCTATCTCGTGCTCGCCGAGCTGCTGAAGCCTCTGGCGATGCGGGCGGCCAGGGGCCGGGGAGCGGCAGGCAGCCACCGCCCCGGTGCGGGCCGCGCACGCGCCTTCTAGGCGGTAGTGGCGATTGAAGGAATTGGGATTCCTAGGAGGGTGCCAATCAGCTTCAACGCTGATTTTGGAGATCGGCGATGGATTGCGATGCGCTTCGGGACGATCAGCGGGAGCGGATCAAGGGTTTGTGCCTGGCGGTCGCAAGGGCAAGCGCGGCCCGCGCACCGACAACCGCAAGTTCCTCGACGCGCTGTTGTGGATGGCGCATTCAGGCGGCCGTTGGCGCGATCTGCCGGAGCGGCTTGGCGACTACCAGTCGGTGAAGCGACGTTACCATCGCTGGATCGCTATGGGCGTTCTGGACGACATGCTGGCCGCATTGGCCCGCGGACGTCGATCTGGAATGGCTGATGATCGACTCCACCATCGTGCGCGCCCGCCAGCATGCGGCCGGGGCAGGCAGGGTCAAAGGGGGGCCCAAGATCCACGCCGCCAGGAGCGAAATCGGATCGAGCGCTTCTTCGACAGGCTCAAGCAGTTCCGAAGGGTCGCAACACGATACGACAAACTCCTCGCCAACTTCATGGGCGATCGCGCAGGCCTCGACCCTGACGCGCAATTCGCCGGCAGCGGGGACGGGGTCGGAGCGCAGTTCCGCGACCAGCGGCCGGCCCGGAGCGTGCAGAACCATCGCCTTCTAATTCTCCGGTCAGCGCGCCTCGAAAATACCGGCGCGACGCGGTATCGGCTTTGATCGAGCGCAAGGAGCGTGCCGCTTTCGGAGGGCATGGTCGATGAAGGTCCCGAAGGAAGAAACCATGCATTCGTCGCCACGATCCGGCCTGACTGCGAAAGGCTCCGCGCAGCAACCCTGCCGGGAGGAGACGCTCGGCGAGGAGGCCTTCGCGGCGATCGACCGCCTCCGCGAAGCCGCCAGCGCGAAATTCACCGGGGGGTTCTCGCCGACCGCCCTGGCGCTGGCCTATCTCGACTGGGCCATCCATCTGGCCTCCGCCCCGGGCAAGCAGCTCGAGCTCGCCAGCAAGGCGGCGCGCAAGGCGGCCCGCCTGGGAGGGCACGCCCTGGCGGGCGCTTTCCAGGAGGATGCCGATCCCTGCATCAGGCCGCTGCCGGGCGATCGCCGCTTCGCCGCGCCGGAATGGAGCAGGCAGCCCTTCAGCCTGATGGCGCAGGCCTTCCTGCTCAACCAGCAATGGTGGCACAACGTCACCCATGAGGTTCCGGGCGTGGAGCGCCATCACGAGGAGGTCGTCTCCTTCGTGGCCCGGCAGATCCTCGACGTCTTTTCGCCCTCGAACAATCCGCTGACCAACCCCGAGGTGATCGAGCGCGCCCGCGCGACCGGCGGCGCCAATTTCATCGAGGGCTGGAGGAACTGGGCCGAGGACTGGCGGCGCCAGCTCGCCGGGCAGCCCCCGGTCGGCGCCGAACGCTTCGTCGTCGGCCGCGACGTCGCGGCGACGCCCGGCAAGGTCGTCTTCCGCAACCATCTGATCGAGCTGATCCAGTACGCGCCGACGACGCCGAGCGTCCATGCCGAGCCGATCCTGATCGTGCCGGCCTGGATCATGAAGTACTACATCCTCGACCTGTCGCCGGAGAATTCGCTGGTGCGCTACCTCGTCGGCGAGGGGTACACGGTCTTCTGCATCTCCTGGCGCAATCCCGACGCCGACGACCGCGACCTCTCCCTGGAGGATTACCGCCGCAGCGGCGTCCTCGCCGCGCTCGACGCGATCGCGGCGATCGTGCCGGGGGCGAAGGTTCACGCCGCCGGCTACTGCCTGGGCGGGACGCTCCTGGCGATCGCCGCGGCGGCGATGGCGCGCGACCGCGAGGAGCGGCTGGCTTCGCTGACCTTCCTCGCGGCGCAGACCGATTTCAGCGAGCCGGGCGAGCTCGCCCTGTTCATCGACCCGAGCGAGCTGCGCTTCCTCGACAGCATGATGTGGAACCGCGGCTATCTTTCGTCCGACCAGATGGCGGCGGCCTTCCAGCTCCTGCGCTCGAACGACCTGATCTGGTCGCGGCTGGTGCGCGACTACATGATGGGCGAGCGCTCGCCGATGTTCGACCTCATGGCCTGGAACGCGGATTCGACGCGGATGCCCTACCGCATGCATGCGGAGTATCTGCGCAGCCTCTATCTCGACAACGATCTGGCGAGCGGCCGCTTCATGGTCGAGGGCCGGCCGGCGGCGCTCCAGAACATCCGCACGCCGATCTTCGGGGTCGCGACGGAAGCGGACCATGTCGCTCCCTGGCGTTCCGTCCACAAGCTGCACCTGCTGACCGACGGCGACCTCACCTTCGTGCTGACCAGCGGCGGGCACAATGCCGGCATCGTCAGCGAGCCGGGCCACGCCGGCCGGCACTACCGGAGCCTGCGCAAGCGGCATGGCGACGTCTGTCTCGGCCCGGACGAATGGTTCGCCATGGCCCCGGTGCGCGAGGGCTCGTGGTGGCCGGCCTGGGCGGAGTGGCTTTCCGGCCTGTCCTCGCCGGAGCGGGTCGCGCCGCCCGCCATGGGCAATGCGGCGCGCGGCTGCGAACCGCTCTGCGACGCGCCCGGAACCTATGTGCTGCAAAGATGAGCCCTGGCTCGGGACCTTCCCCCGACCCGCCTCTTCGACGAGATCGCCGTCGGCGACGGCGCATCGCTGGTCCGCACGGTTCGGCCTGACGACATCGAGCTGTTCGCCGCCGGTCTCGGCCGTGCCCGGCGCCCGCATGCCGATCGTCCCGGCGAGCCGGGCCGCGTCCCGGAAGACGCCGATCGCCTCGGCCGCTCCGGCGAAGCTCGTCGCCGCCCCTCGCCAGCCCCTGACGACGCCGTCCGGGCCGGGCGCATGCCAGCTCGGGCGAGCTTCCGGCCGGACCGCCATGGCATCGGACCGAAAAGGGGAATCCGCCCTTCGGAAAGATCCGATGCAACTGCAGGCCGATAGGTCACCGCGGCCGCGTCCTGCCGGATGCGCGGCGATCTGGAACGTGCTGCGTTTTGATGGAAACGCGGGTCACCCGGACGCAGCGATCCGGGATCCATGCCTGAGCCTCGATCGCAAGCGCTCCGGCATGGATCCCGGGTCAAGCCCGGGATGACCGCGTGGTTCCGCGTCACATCAGCATGCCCTAGGCTGCGGCCTTCTGGTTGCCCGTCCAGCCCGATACATATTCGGCGCCGACCCCGGTCCAGGCATCCATATTCCTGCGGGCGAGCGTCGACAGCCTCTCGGCCTCGTCCGCATAGGCGCCGCTGACGCCCTTGGCGAAATCCTGCTGGACGTCGACGGCCTGGCCGATCTCCTTGCAGCGGCCGAGCCTGGCGCAGAGCTCCGCCTGGGCCTGCATCCGGCGCCCCATGAAGGCCAGGATCTCGGCGGTGACGGCGAACTGGGTCTCCCAGATCGTCTGCGGCAGCACGGCCGCCGAGGCGAGCTGCGCTTTGACGATCTGCATGCCTTCGTCGACCATGGCGGTGGTGCCGATCCGGTCCGTGGCGAGAGCGTCGGAGACAGGTTTCGTCGTAGGCATGAGAACCTCCTGAATTGTCTCAGCCGCCTGACTGCGGCGATGGGAGTTTCCCAGGCCTGCGCCGCCCGGTCCTTGACACAACGCAAATTCGGGCGTCGGCGGAGATTTTTTATGGTTCCTCGCAGTGTCGGCATCCTGCTCTATCGCCTCGGCCGGGACGGAGCCGAAGTGCTGCTCGTGCATCCGGGCGGCCCGTTCTGGCGGCGTCGGGATTGTGGCGCCTGGTCGATTCCGAAGGGCGAGCCGCTGGCGGGCGAAGCCGCCGCGGACACCGCGCGGCGGGAGTTCGCCGAGGAATTGGGAAGCGTGCCCGAGGGGCCGCTCGTTCCGCTCGGGCGAATACGGCAGCGGGCGGGAAAGATCGTCGAAGCCTTCGCGCTCGAAGGCGATCTCGACGCGGAAAACCATCGCTGCAGCAGCATCGTCGAGCTCGAATGGCCGCGGGGCAGCGGCCGGATCCAGCGCTTTCCCGAGATCGACCGCGCGGCATGGTTCCCGCTGCCCGAGGCGCGGCTGCGCATCCTGGCGGGGCAGAACGCCTTCCTCGAGCGCCTCGAAACCTGCGGCTTGACGAAGGCGCCTGGCCGGCCTCCGGCCTGAGACGGCGGAACGGGCCGGAGGCGGCAGGCCGCCCGGGACGGATCACCTCGCCCGGCCTGCCGCCTCCCGGAAACGCTCAGGCCACGGCGAGATGGTCCTCGACCACGCTGACGCCGGGGGCGGCCCAGGCGGCCCGCTCGGCGAGCACGCGTTCGCGCCAGGATTTCACCTTGCCTTCGAGCGTCACCCGTCCGCCCGACACCACCACGCGGATCTGGTTGGCCTCGAACTCCGCGTTGCGCTTCGCGTCCTCTATCCCGTGCTTGACGTCGTCGGCTTGGATGGCGGGCTTGATGGTGATGGCGTTGGCGATGCCGACGACGCCGGAGAGCTTCCGGACGGCGGCCTCGGCCGCGCTGCTCTGGAAATACCACGGCACTTCGCCGGTCAGGGTGACCTCAGCTCTTCTGGACCTTGAGCCGGACCTTGCCGTCGGGGATGGTGGTGTCCCATTCGATGATCTTGAGCGCCCGCTGCGCGATCTCGTCATCATTGGTCTTCTGGTCGGAAGGCCATCGCACCTCGACCTCCTGGGCGATCGCCCTGCCCCCTTTCACGCGATCTTGCGCCGGCGGTCGGTCGCGCCGCCGGCGCAGGATCGGAGACTACGCCGTCTCATGCATATGGGCGCGATAGGCGCCGTGGCGCTCGAGCATCCAGCCGGGATATTCCGCCTGGAGTGCGCCCGCCGCGTCGAGGGCCCGAAGATCCTCGGCCGACAAGCGCACATTTGCGGCGGCGAGGTTGTCGGCGAGCTGGTCCGGTCGTTTGGCGCCGGTGATGACGCTGGTGACGCTGATGCAAGAGCCAAGCGAGCGTGATCTGCGCGACGCTGACGCCGTGCGCCCGCGCGATCGGCCGCATCGCCTCGATCACGCCGTAGCCGCGATCGCGCTCCACCGGCGGGAAGTTGAAGCCGATGCGACGGCCTTCGCCGACCGCCTCGTTCTCGCGGCTGCATTTGCGCGATAGCAAGCCGCCGGCGAGCGGGCTCGTTGCGCTGGCCGGGCGAGGCGATCAGGCGAACGGAAAGGCCAAGCGCCTCGGTGGCGGCGTGGATCTTGGTACTCAGGCCGCCGCGAGACCGGCCCAAGCCCTGGGCATCCGCCCCCCTTTGACCCTGCCTGCCCCGGCCGCATGCTGGTGGGCGCGCACGATGGCGGAGTCGATCATCAGCCATTCCAGATCGGTGTCGCGGGCCAATGCGGCCAGCATGTCGTCCAGAACGCCCATCGCGATCCAGCGATAGTAACGTCGCTTCACCGACTGGTAGTCGCCAAGCCGCTCCGGCAGATCGCGCCAACGGCCGCCTGAACGCGCCATCCACAACAGCGCGTCGAGGAACTTGCGGTTGTCGGTGCGCGGGCCGCGCTTGCCCTTGCGACCGCCAGGCACAAAACCCTTGATCCGCTCCCACTGGTCGTCCCGAAGCGCATCGCAATCCATCGCCGATCTCCAAAAATCAGCGTTGAATCTGATTGGCACCCTCTTGGGAATCCCGATTCGTTAAATCGTCACTACCGCCTAGCCCAGCGAGGCTATGGTCCCTCGGCCTCGCCCTGACCTTGGCGCAGCGAGCGGACCTCGCGCGCTCGTTTTGACGGCAATCGGTTAGCAATGCGCGGAAGCTCCTGAATGCTTCTGTATCGCGGCCGGGAGCGACGGTCAAAACAGTTTCAATGTTGCTCGAGCGATTGCAACCGCTGTCGGAAACGTAGCGCCAGTCGCGGACTTTAGTCCCTCCCAAAAGCCGCCCTCCCGAACTGCTTCCGGACCTCGGTCTTTCGCCCGCAAACCGCCGCTCAATCGCGGAAGGAGCCGACAGGGCAGCGACAGTCATGCCTTGAGCTTGTCGTGAAAAACTCGCCCATATCCGAGGTTGAATTCGGCGACGACATGCTCGGCGCCGATCACGCGCGTCACGCCAAGCTCCATCAACGGATCCATCTCATTGCGGCCGCCCAGCAGCACCGATCCCGCTCCGCGGCTATGGCTGAAGACCTTGGCTCCGGTCAGCTCGTTCAGGATGATCTGGTCGACGTCGAAGCCCTCGCCATCGGCGCGCGGAATCCGCTTGACCTGCAGGCGCGGATGCAGGGACGGTTTCTCGAAGAAGGTCTCGCCCGGCCGATAATTCAGCTTGATCAGCGAATGCCCGAGCCGCGAAACGCTGGCGGTGATGCTCCCGTCGGCCGCCTCGTCGTACGTCACCGCACCGAGTTTCTTCGGGTAGCCCCAAACCTCGCGGCCGCCGGCCATTGAATCGTCGGTGGTGACATATTCATAGAGGACATGCCCCCCGGTGACGCCGCCGAAGGCGGCTTGGACCACGACACCGCCCTCCAGATAGGCGCGCGGTCCCATCGCTCGATTATCCATATCGTGGACTTCCGGGCAGTCCATGACAAAGACCTCGATCTGGTTGGAGACATAATCGAGGTCGGCCGGAAGGGCCTTGCGAATGCCTTCGGGCGATGCTTCGCAGAATACCGACAGCTTGCGATAGCCGACATAGTGGCGCGGCAACGCCTTGAAGAGAGGAGTGCGGTCGGGAACCGTGAAGGGTCGGTCGAAACGGGTCATGGCTGCACCTTTCGTTCTCTGGATCGCTATCCGCGCAGTTCGATGGCGGTGGAGCCGGCGCGGCGCTGATAGAGCGCCACTGCCAGCAGGATCACGGTCAGCCCCACCAGGATCGCGGTCGAGACCGCGGCCAGCCCCGGAGACACCTGGTTGATCGCGTCCTCCCACATCTGCTTCGGCAGGGTCGCGGTCAGGCCGCCGGTAACGAAGAGCGAAACCGTCAGCTCGTCGAAGGAGCTGATGAAGGAGAAGATGAAGGCCGAAATCATGCCCGTACCGATCAGCGGCAGGGTCACGGTGCGAAATACGCGCGGTGGTCGCGCGCCCATGACGGATGCCGCCTGGTCGAGCCGCTGGTCGTAATTGCGCAGCACCGAAGAGACCGTGATGACAACGAGCGGGATGGCGAGCACCGCATGGGCGATGACGAGCCCGAAGGCCGACCCGACGAGGCCGATCTGCGCATAGAGTGAGAACAACGCGATCGCGAGCACCATATGCGGCAGGATCATCGGCACGATGATGAAGCTCATCAGCGCAGGTTTGCCCGGCACCCGCCTTCGCACCAGAGCAAAGGCCGCAGGCGTGCCCACCGTCGTGGCGATGATCGCTGCGCCGAGGCCGACGAGCAGCGAGCGCAGGATTGCCGAAACCCAGATCGGATGCAGCAGATAGGTCTGATACCAGCGCAGCGTGAAGAACTCCGGCGGCCAGCGCATGAAGGAAGAGGTGGTGAAGGAGACCGGGATCAGGAACAGCACCGGCACCAGCAGAAACGCCACGATCAGCCCGACAAGGAGCGCGAGCGGACCGCGCAGGCCGCCGGATCGGGGCCTGAGCCCGATCGCACCCATGGCAGCCTCGATCCGCCGGCCGGTCCCGGACAATCCCTGCCCGAGGCCGCCGGCGAGACGCAGCGCCCCGCGCGAGATGCTCTTGCGCAGCGAGCTCTGGCTGCGGCCGGTTTCCATGCCCGTCACCGCCGTCATGCCGAACAGGCTCTGATAGAGCGCGACGATGGCCAATGAGACGGCGAGCATCAGCACGCAGGCCGCGCCGGCGAAGCCCCAATCCAGCGAGGTGCTGAGCTGGTCGATCATGATCTGGGTGATCACGGTCTCGCGCCGGCTGCCGAGCAGGGCCGGGTTGACGAAGAAGCCGAGACAGATGATGAAAACCATGAGCGCGGCGGCCGCCACCCCCGGCATGGACAGCGGCAGGTAGACACGCAGGAACGACTGCGCGCCGCGGGCGCCGAGAGTGGAGGCCGCCCGACCGTAATGCGCGCCGATGTTCTGCATGGTCGAAAGCATCGTCAGGATGGCGAGCGGCAGCATCGCATGCGTCATGGCCGTGACCACCGCGAAGAAATTATAGGAAAGCTCGAGCGGCCGCTCGATCAGGCCGAGGCTGATCAGCGTGCTGTTGATCGTGCCGTTTCGGCCGAGGAGGATGATCCAGGCGAAGGTGCGCACCAGATAGCTCGTCCAGAACGGCAGCACGACGAGCAGGATCAGGCTGGAGCCCGCGCGTGTCGTCGCCATCAGATAGGCCACGGGATAGCCGGCGAGCACGCAGAGCAGAGTCGTGGCCCCCGCCAGCTTCAGCGTGGTGCCGATCGTGGTGACATAGGTCGCGCTGCCAAACAGCCGGACATAGTTGTGCAGGCCGATCGAGCCGTCGTTGCCGACGAAGCTCGATGCGAGGAACCAGAGCACGGGTCCGACATAGACTAACAGGAGCAGGATGAGGGCCGGGGCAAGCGGCATGGCCTCGGCCAAACGGCGGCGTTCTCCAGTGCTGGCCGCCCGGCTCATGTGTCGCCTCCGACGAGGATGACGTCCTGCCGGGAGCAATTCAGGTTGATCTCGCAGCCCGCGACAAGTTCCGTGACGGCGCGCCCGGTGGGGATCTTGGCGATCAGCACCGTGCCGTCTGCGCAGACCACGTCGAGGCGCGTCATCGGCCCGAGCATGGTGATGTCGGCAAGGCGGCCGCTCAGCCGATTGGCGGTTCCGTCGCCCATTCCGAGCGAAAAGCATTCCGGCCGGATCAGCAGCGATATGGTCTCGCCGCCGGCCGAGGGGGAGCCGTCGAAGCGGAGGGAGGTCCCCGCCGCGCTCGCTATTCCCGGCCCCGGGCCCGGCTGCGCGGTCAGGATATTCGCCTCGCCGAGGAAATTGGCGGCAAACAGGCTGCGGGGAGCAAAATAGAGCTCGGCCGGCTGGCCGAGCTGCACGATGCCGCCATTGTTCATCAGGCAGATGCGGTCGGACATCGACAGCGCTTCTTCCTGGTCGTGCGTGACATAGATGATTGTCACGCCGAGCTGCCGGTGCAGCCGTTTGATCTCGATCTGCATCTGCTCGCGCAGACGCTTGTCGAGCGCGCCCAAAGGCTCGTCCATCAGGATGATCGAGGGCTGGTAGACGATCGCGCGCGCGATCGCGATGCGCTGCTGCTGTCCGCCCGAAAGCTCCTTCGGGAAGCGTTGCGCCAGATGATCGAGCTGCACGAGAGACAATGCCTCATGCGTGCGCCTGGTGATCTCCACCTCGGCCAAACCCCGCACTCGCAGCGAGAAGGCGACGTTCTCGAAGATGTCGAGATGCGGGAACAGTGCATAGTTCTGGAAAACCATGCCGATGTCCCGGTCGTAAACGGGCGTATAGGTGGTGTCGCGCCCGTCGATCACGATCCGGCCGCCATCGGGCAGGGCCAGACCCGCTATCGTCATCAGAAGGGTCGTCTTGCCCGAGCCCGAGGGTCCGAGCAGGGTCAGGAACTCGCCCGAGCGTACTTCGAGATCGGTCGGCGCGAGCGCCACCACGCTGCCATAGCGCTTCTCGACACCGGCGACCGAGAGCTTGGCGGGGGCGGCATCGCCGCTCCCCGCATCGGCCTTTGCGGGCAGGGAGGTCATGTCGGCTGGTCCGTCCGTCGCCGGCTGGTCATCACTTGACGACCCATTCGTTGAAGCGCGCGGCGACCTTTTCGAGATTGGCGGCCCAGTAGGCGCCGTTCTCCATGACCATCTTCTCGACGCGTCCGGGAGCGGTCGGCATCAGATCGATGCGCGCCTTGTCGATGAACTCGAAGGCCTTCGGATTTGGCGGGCTGTAGGGGACCGCCTTGGAATACTCGGCCTGGCGATCCGGCCGGGCGCAGAACTTCAGGAAGTCATGGGCGATCTTGGCCTTGGGATTGCCCTTGGGGATGGCGTAGCCGTCAGGCGCCCAGATGCCCTGGTTCCAGACGATCTTGTACGGCGCTCCGTCATCGATCGCGGCCTGCACGCGGCCATTATAGGTCGAGACGATATCGACTTCCTGCGAGGCCGCGGCCTGGGACGACTGGGCGCCGTTGCTCCACCACAGATTGACGCCGGGCTTGACCTCGTCGAGCTTCTTGAAGGCGCGGTCGAGATCGAGCGGATAGACGTCCTTTACGCCGATGCCATCGGCCATGGCCGCGGATTCCAGCGTGTCGATCGGGTATTTGCGCAGCGCGCGGCGGCCGGGGAACTTCTTCAGGTCGAAGACGTCTTCCCAGGATTGCGGACCGTTCTCGCCATAGGTCTTGGTGTTGTAAGCGAAGATGGTCGCGTAGATCTGCATGCAGACGCCCCATTTCGACTTCGCATCGGGCAGGATGTCGACGATGCCGGGGGCCGAGGTGTCGATCTCGTCGAGATAGCCGGCCTTGCCGAGGATCTCCTGCGCTTGCAGCGACAGCAGCGCGACGTCCCAGAGATAGGATTTGCTGTCGACGATGGTGCGGATCTGGCTCAGGGGTTCGAGCTGTGAGGTCACTCCCACGACCTCGATGCCCGTTTCCTGTGAGAACGGCTTGTAGAAGGCCTTTGTGGCGGCGTCGTTCACGACACCGCCCGGATCGCGCACCACCAGCCGCTCCGCCGCGAGAGCGCGGCCGATGAACGGGCTGGCGAGTGGAACGAGGCTGCCGGCGGCGAGGCCTTTGATCAGGTTGCGTCTGCCGAATTCGAAGCGGTCCTTCGTCTTTTCCATAACATCCTCCTCGCGTTGCATGTCGGTCGGTCAGGGAAGCCGTTCCCCGGGTAACGGCTTTATTGTTGCAAATAATGCAACTAATTTCATTATAAGAAAATTCCAACACGCTGCGAGAGGCTTGTCAACCGGTGCCGGGACTGCTGCCTGGCCGCCGCGATGGTCGGCCTAAGATGTGACCGGGATCGCCATATAGGCCTCGACCTCTGCCAGGATCGTCGCCAGATCGGCGCTGGGCCGGCGCGCGCTCCAGAACGGGTCGCCGATCATCGCGCCGATCTCGCAAGCGACCTCGGTCAGGATCTTGACGCCGGAGGCGATCTCTTCGGGGCTGGCCGAATGCAGCGACATGCTGAGCGCCATCGGGGTGGCCTCCATCGGGGCTGCGAAGGCGACGCCCACCGAGACCGTGTCGACGAAAAGCTCGTCGATGATGATGCTCCAGCCATGTTCGCGGATGAAGGCGACATCGCTCAGCACGGCCTCGATGTCGGTCTTGGATTTCTCGGTCCAGGCGTCGAGCTTCTTGCCGGTGAGGAGCTTGCGCAGCTCGGCGTCGGACATCCGGGCGAGCAGTGCCTTGCCGGCCGCGCTGGCGTTGGCGGGCAGGAGATTGCCCGGATTGACGTGGAAACCCTGATCGCGCCGGCCGGGAAAACGGCTGATCAGCATGTTGTTGGTTTCGGTCAGCACCGAGACCCAGCAGGTCCGTCCCGTCTGGTCCACGACGGTGCGTGCTCCGTCGTTGATCCGGTCGGAGAGCCTGTTGTGCGCGTGGTAGAGCAGCCCCAGACGATAGGCCAGGGGACCCGGCCGGTAAGAGCGATCCGGCTCGCGCTGAATGATGCCCGATGTCGCCAGCGCTGCGAGGAGCCGGGAGGAGGCGCTCGCCGTCAGGCCAAAGCGGTTGGCGGCGCCGGTGACGGTGATCGTCGGCGTATCGCCGTCGAACATTGTCAAAATCTGCGCCGCCGTTCTGACCGTCTTCACCGAATTCTCCTTCGTCCCTTCACGGTGCCTCACGCAGAGCCGGAGCGTTTCCCTAGCACGGTGCTGTCCTCACCGCGCGAACATCCACCCTCCGGATCTATCGCATTATTTTGCAAATATAGCAACTAATTTATCTATTGGCAAAAAATTGGAAGTCTGCAATCGTTGCGATCATCGGCGCCGGGGTCGTTCCGCCACGCCGAGGGAGGTCGCGGATGTCCGAAATGCGCAGCAAAGTGGCTCTGATCACCGGGGCGGGCCGCGGGATCGGCAAGGCGACCGCGCTTGTCCTCGCCGCCAAGGGCTTCCGCATCGCCGTTCACGACATCGACCCGCAGACTGCGGCCGAAACGGCGGCTTTGATCCGGCAGAGGGGCGCCGAGGCGGAGAGCTTCGCGGCCGACGTTGCCGATCGCGAGGCGATGGCCGGCGTCGTGGCGGCTGTCGAAGCGGGCTGCGGCACGATCGACGTGCTGATCAACAATGCGGGGATTGCCTCGGACCGGTGCCCGCTCGAGCAGGTGACCGAGGCAATGTTCGCTCGCTCCATCGGTGTCCACGTCGCGGGCACGCTCTGGACGACGCAGGCCGTGATCGCCGGGATGAAGCAGCGCAAGGCCGGCTCGATCGTCAATCTCTCCTCGATCCAGGCGCTCGTCGGGTGGACGGAAGGCGCGACCTACAACGCAGCAAAGGGCGCATTGATTGCGATGTCCAAGGGCTGGGCCAAGGAATTCGCGCCCTGGAACATCAGGGTGAACGTCGTTGCCCCCGGCCACACCGAGACCGAGATGACCGCGCGCAACGATTCCGCGGAACTGCGTGCCGCCAAGGCAAAGACCATCCCGCTCGGCCGCTACGCCCGGCCGTCGGAGATCGGCGAGGCCATCGCCTTTCTGGCCGGCGACGCGGCCTCTTTCGTCACGGGCCAGGTGCTCAGCCCCAATGGAGGCTTCGCCATTATCTGACGGCGCGCCTGCCTCATCGCTTTGTCCCGGTGCAGCCCGCGAGAGGCCGGCCGGGACGGGAAATCCACCACCACCAGATCGACCTCGCAGGGAAAACCATGACTACGAAGAACATGAAGACCGGCGCCGAAGCGGTCAGCGACGCCCTGGTCAAGCTCGGGGTGACGCACATCTTCGGCATGGACACGCCCGAGCCGCTCTATGTGGATCTCGACCCGAGCATCCGGCCGGTCACGATCCATGACGAGCGTGCCGGCGCGGTCATGGCCGATGCCTTCGCGCGCGTCTCCGGCCGCGTCGGCGTCTGCGGCGCGATCCGCGGCCCCGGCGCGACCAATCTCGTCTCGGGGCTGGCCGAGGCCTACAGCACCTCGACCCCAGTTCTCGCTCTGGTCAACGACGTGGCCACGCCCAATCTCGACCGCAATCCGATCCAGGGCATCGACCATGTCCGCCTCTTCGAGCAGATGACGAAATGGGGCCGCCGCGTCGACGTGCCCGAGCGGACCGCCGAATATGTCGCGCATGCGATGCGTGTCGCCACCACGGGCCGCCCCGGACCGGTGGTGCTTTCGTTCCCGGATTCGGCGCTGGTCAGCGGCCCGGTCAACCCTGTCGAGATTCTCGAGCCGAGCACCTATCCGCGCGTGCGTATGGCAGCCGATCCGACCGGCATCGCCGCGGCCGCCAAGCAGATCGAAGCGGCCGAGCGGCCCATCGTCATCGCCGGCGGCGGCTTGCACCTGTCGCAGGGCTATGCGGAGTTGCAGGCGCTCGCCGAAAGGCGGCAACTTCCGATCGCCACCACGCCGCTCGGCAAGGGCGCCATCGCCGAAGTGCATCCGCTCGCGGCCGGCGTGGTCGGAGCCTATACGGCCGGGCAGGGCGCGCGCGGCTGGATCGCCAACCAGGCAGTGAAGGAGGCGGATCTCGTTGTCCTCGTTGGTACCAAGACCGATTCGATCGCGACCAATGACTGGACGATTCCGTCGCGGGACCAGAAGATCATCCATATCGACATCGATCCGGTCGAGCTCGGCCGCACCTATGCCGCGCTGGAAATCGCCGCCGACGCCAAGCTGGCCCTCGGCCAGCTCTGCGAGGCTCTGGCGCCGCGCGCCGAACCCTCCGCCTGGACATCCGATCTGCAGGCGAAGATCGCCGCCTGGCAGGCCGATTTCGAGAGCTTCGAGACCGGCGGCAGCGAGATCGATCCGCGCCAAATCTATCGTACGCTGAACGAATTGCTGGGCGAAGACGATATCGTAGCGACCGATGCCAGCTACTCATCGGCATGGGGCATGGATCTGCTGCGCTACAAGACGGCGGGACGGAAGTTTCTAGCGCCGCGCGGCTTTGCTGGTCTCGGCTGGGGCGTGCCCGCCGCCATCGGCGCTAAATTCGCCAAGCCGGACTCGGCGGTTTACTGCGTCACCGGCGATGGTGGCTTTGGGTATGTCGCGATGGAGATGGAGACAGCGGCGCGCTACAAGGTGCCGATCTGCGTTATCGTCCTCAACAACGGCATTCTCGGCTTCCAGCAGCATTACGAGAAGCATCGCTTCGGCAAGACGATGGAGACGACCTTCACCCCGGTGAACTACGCCGATCTCGCACGAACGCTGAACTGCGACGGTGTTCGCGTCTCGACACCGGATGAACTCGATGCCGCGCTCCGGAAATCAAGGAACCTCGCCAGGCCGCTGCTGATCGATGTCGTCGTGCCGTCGGCAGAGAAGCCGCCGATCGCGACCTTTGCCTCTGCTCCGGCCGAAGCACGGCACTGAGCTGCGTGATGCCGCTGACGCGGTGGAGCAGCGTCAGCGGCATCATCATTTAATCAAGGCTTAAAGCCGGCGCCTTGTGACGCGCTGCTAATCGGCGAAGTGGGCAATCAGCATTATCCGTTCCGCGAGGGCGTTGGCGACGTAATCTCCGTAATGCGCCAACTCCAGCATGGTGCTCCGAAAATCGAGGCGGTCGACATTCGTTCAACGGTGCCTTGACGGGTCCTCTAGGTGCCTCTTTCAGGCCGACTGACTTGCGATGGGCTCGATACGGCTGCGCCAGATCGAGCAGAGCAGGCGCGAGGCGCGTGCAGGCCTCTTCCACCGTGCACTGCGTCGTCACGACGGCGGTGCCGACAGCTGCGATCACCGCGCCGGTTGGTCCAAAGACGGGGGCGGCGAACGAGATCTCGGTTTCGAAAGATTCGCGATGCGTCATCGCGAATCGGTTGGTCCGGATCGCCTCAATGCGCTGCTCCAGCG
The DNA here is from genome assembly GCA_900466745.1 of Hyphomicrobiales bacterium. Classification (GTDB taxonomy): domain Bacteria; phylum Pseudomonadota; class Alphaproteobacteria; order Rhizobiales; family Beijerinckiaceae; genus Allobosea; species Allobosea minatitlanensis. The sequence goes on from UBNE01000028.1 coordinate 168,671, forward strand.
CCTCGGTCGGGAACTGGCTCGGCGGTCGTTTCGCCCACCGATCGGTCGACCGCACGCTGATCGTGACTCTGGCGTCGCTTTCGGCGGTGCTGGCCGCCTTCGCGACGCCGATGGGCCATTCCGGTGCTAGCGCCGTGCTGATTTTCCTGTGGGGCATCGCGAGCTTCGCGCTGGTCCCGCCCTTGGCGGTGCGGGTGATGACGGCGGCCGCCGATGCTCCCAACCTCGCATCTGCCGTGACCATCGGCGCCTTCAACCTCGGCAATGCCTTCGGTGACGCCCTGGACGGCGGTCTCATCGCCGCCGGCCTCGGCTACCCGGCGGTGGCGGGAGCCGCGACCTCGGCGAGCGGCCTTGCCACGGTTCTCGTCGGCACAAGACGCGATGCCGCGGGCAGCGCAGCTCGACTCTGCGAAGCAGAAGGCCGATAGCGCTCGCGCGCAAAGGACGTATGCTCCCTGGACCATCGGGCGCGGAATCTGGTGTGCGCCTCGCGCCGGTTGCCGGCAGGGGCATGCTGCCTGGGAGCGGATCTCCTTTCGCGCAATACTGACCTAGATCGCTCTTAACGCTGATTTGCGGCGGGTAATCACGATATGTCTCGTGCTTAACGTAAGTAAACTATTAATTATGTCACGATTAATGTCAATATAAATCGTATATTACATGTCTGCGAGCGAATTAAAATACAGAATTTTGCGATTATACTGCATATTACAGCCTAGAGTTTATGAATTTGTTGCTAGTATATTGGTTATAGCGGCCGATGATATGGTGTCAATACTCAAAGAAGCCCGTAAGAGACGAGCACTTAAAGGCAGAGCGAGGCCAGATAAGTTCTGGCAAGCTTGTCGTAGCGGGTTGCGATTCGCCTGAAGTCTTTGAAGTTGCAGAACAGCCCGTATGGGAGTGCGAGGATCAGGCCACATCATTGGAACGCGCTCGAAGCGCTCCCCATGCGCCTGGCTCTTCTGATCCCGCCTTACCGACGTTGCGCAATACCTGTCCTTCGACCTTCTCATCGATAAGGAGCCAGCCGAGAGCGTCCGGCGGCAGGTATCCGATCATTCGCTCGATTCGAGGCGAAGGTTGTCGAGACGACTGGAACGACCATAAAGAGGGTCGACCACACCCCAGTATGACCGGTATCATTCTGGACGGCCATGCGCTACGGCCAAAAAACGTTTTGAATCGCGCGTCGAGGTTGTTTCGGACCGGTTTTGCGGCACCGACGATGAAGGCCCGACGACCCCCCATCGCGGATTCGAAGACGCGGTCGTGTTGGCGCTGAGCGTCGTCGTCGAACCATGGTGACGTCAAATGGATATCGGCCGGCAGGCGCTTAAAAAACGCCTCGTCTATCGCACGCGAACCACAGCGATCGCGGAGGACATTGTTCCGGGTCTGGGCAAGCTCGTGCGCCCGCTTCGCCTGCGCAGCGACCGACGGACCTGCGCAATTCCAAGGATCTCAACGAGGTCTACAGGGACCGCCTTACGAATCCACCAATGCGATCCACGCCGAAACAGGTACATGGAGCTTCCCGATTCATGCCGGGGTTTTTGAGGTTCCGGATGTGTCAGGCTGCTGTGTCAGAACACCTAAATCGCAAAAAGGGAAAACCATTTAATATCAAGGGTTTAGGAGTGGCGGAGACGGAGGGATTCGAACCCTCGATACCCTTGTGGGGTATGCTCATTTAGCAAACGAGTGCCTTCAGCCTCTCGGCCACGTCTCCGGCGAAAGGCTCTATGCCCGATCGTGAAGCCCTTTGACAAGCCTCGCCGATCACTTTGCACCATGGATAATTCCGCAAGGCGGCGGATCGGCGAGCCATGCCTCGCGCCGGCGCTGCCTTTCACGAGGGCTGGCATGGTGAGGGGCCCGCGGACGGGGATAGCGAGGGCGCGATGTTCCGGAGGAGCGGGCGCGGCTGCGGGCGCGGGCGCCGTCCGGCAGCAGGCCAGCCGCGGCATTCCCTCGACCGGGGAAGTGCTCGGGGGGCAGGGCGGGGCCGGGGCTCGCGCATGCCGGCTCGCCTTGCCCTGCGCGGCGCGTGCCACTAGATTGAAGCGGTCCGTTGGGGTGCCGGAAGGCTGAGAGGCGCGGTTCGCGCCAACCCATCGTACCTGATCCGGGTAATGCCGGCGAAGGGAACGGTCCACGGCTCGCAGATCAGTTGCTCGCCCTTGGCCGCTGCCTTCCCGGGAGCAGGAAAGCATGACGGCTTCACGCCCCTCTCACGAACTGGATGTCGCCGTGGCCGGCGCCGGAGTCGTCGGCCTCGCCTGCGCCGTCGCGTTGCTGGCCCGCGGGGCGCGGGTCACCGTCCATGAGCGCGGTGCCCATGTCGGCGCGGAGGCCTGTTCCTGGTATGCCGGCGGCATGCTCGCGCCCTGGTGCGAGGGCGAGAGCGCCGAGGAGCCGGTGGTCCGCCTCGGCCAGGAGGCGGCCGCCTGGTGGGAGCGTCACGCCGGGGGCGTGGTGCGCCGGGGAACCCTCGTCGTCGCGCCGAGCCGCGACCGCGCGGAGCTGCGCCGCTTCGGCGAGCGCACCAGCCATTTCGAGGATGTCGACGGCGCGGCCATCGCCGGGCTCGAGCCCGATCTCGCCGGGCGCTTCTCGCGCGGCCTGTTCTTCGCGGAGGAGGCCCACCTCGATCCGCGCCGGGCGATCGCGGCGCTGGCGGAACGGGTTCTGGCGCAGGGCGGGACGATCCGTTTCGGCAGCGAAGTCGAGCCGGCGGCGCTCGACGCCGGGGTCGTGCTCGACTGCCGGGGCCTCGCGGCGCGCGACGTCCTGCCCGAGCTGCGCGGCGTCAAGGGCGAGATGCTGATCCTGAAGAGCGACGAGATCGCGCTGTCGCGCCCGATCCGGCTGCTGCATCCGCGCATCCCGCTCTACATCGTGCCGCGCGCCGGGGGGCATTTCATGGTCGGCGCGACCATGATCGAGAGCGGCGCGCGCCGGCGCATCTCGGCCCGCTCGATGCTCGAGCTGCTCGGCGCCGCCTACGCGCTGCATCCGGCCTTCGCCGAGGCCGAGATCGTCGAGATCGGCACCGACGCCCGCCCGGCCTTTCCCGACAACCTGCCGCGGCTGACGCGCCGGGGCCGGGTGATCCATGTCAACGGGCTCTACCGCCACGGCTTCCTGCTCAGCCCCGCCATGGCGCGGATGGCGGCGGATGCCGTGCTCGACCCGCACTTACGACCGGAGATGCTGCATGACCTTGCTGCTTAACGGAGCCCCGCAGGAGATCGCGGCCGGAACCCTGGCCGAGGCGCTGGCCGAACTCGGCTATGCCGGCAGGGTCGTCGCGACCGCCGTGAACGGCGATTTCGTGCCGGCCCGCAAGCGCGCCGAGGTGACCTTGAAGGACGGCGACCGCATCGAGGTCGTCGCGCCGATGCAGGGGGGCTGAGATGGCGGCCTTCTACGGTTTCGCGCCGGACAACCCGCTTTTCCTCGGCACGGCGCAATATCCTTCGCCGGCGATCCTGGCCGAGGCGGTCCGGCGCTCCGGCGCCGAGGTCGTCACCGTCTCGCTGCGCCGGGAATCGGCCGGCAGCGGCGCGGGGCAGGCCTTCTGGAGCCTGATCCGCGAGCTCGGCGTCAAGGTCCTGCCCAACACGGCCGGCTGCCATACGGTCAAGGAAGCCGTCACCACGGCGCAGATGGCGCGCGAGGTCTTCGGCACCGACTGGATCAAGCTCGAGGTGATCGGCGAGGACGACACGCTCCAGCCGGATGTGATCGCGCTGGTCGAGGCGGCGCGCATTCTGTCCGACGACGGCTTCAAGGTCTTTCCCTATACCACGGAGGACATCGTCGTGGGCTCGCGCCTGCTCGATGCCGGCTGCGAGGTGCTGATGCCCTGGGGCGCGCCGATCGGCTCCGGCCGCGGGCTCAACAACCCCTATGGCCTGCGCACCATGCGCCAGCATTTCCCGGATATTCCGCTCGTCGTCGATGCCGGCATCGGCCTGCCGTCCCATGCCGCGCAGGCGATGGAGCTGGGCTATGACGGCATCCTGCTCAACACCGCCGTCGCCAAGGCCGGCGATCCGGCGGCGATGGCCGAGGCCTTCGCGCTCGCGATCCGGGCCGGCCGGCTCGCCTTCGCGGCGCAGCCGATCGAGGCGCGCGACATGGCCGCCCCCTCCACTCCCGTCATGGGCAAGGCGTTCCTGGCATAAGGCGTTCCGGCATGAGGCTCGACCCGTTCTATCCGATCTTCGACAGCGCCGACTGGATCGCGCGCATGCTGCCCTATGGCATGAAGCTGGTGCAGTTGCGCGTGAAGGACCGGCCGGAGGCCGAAATCGCGCGCGAGATCGCCCGTGCCCGGAAGCTCTGCGCCGAGGCCGGATGCGTGCTCGTCGTCAACGACTACTGGAAGCTCGCCATCGCCGAGGGCTGCGACTGGCTGCATCTCGGCCAGGAGGATCTCGACACCGCCGACCTCGGCGCGATCCGCAAGGCGGGCCTGAAGCTCGGCGTCAGCAGCCATGACGAGGCCGAGCTGGAGCGGGCGCTCGCGCTCGCGCCGGACTATGTCGCGCTCGGCCCGGTCTATCCGACGATCCTGAAGCAGATGCGCTTCGGCCCGCAGGGGCTGGAGCGGCTGGGCGAATGGAAGCGGCGCATCGGCGATCTGCCGCTGGTCGGCATCGGCGGGATTTCGCTGGAGCGCGCGCCGGGCGTCTTCGCGGCCGGCGCCGACATCGTCGCGGCGGTGACCGACATCACGCTGAACGCCCATCCCGAGGGCCGGCTGAAGCAATGGGTGGCGGCGACGCGCGAGCACGCTGCCTGAACGGCGTTCTGGAACACGTCGAAGCCTGCCCTGGCTCCACACCGTCGTTGCGGGCGCGCCGAGCAATCCAGGGGGGCGGGTGAACCGTTTGCACCCGGTCCCCGGGGATCGCTTGGTCGCTTCGCTCCTCGCAATGACGGCTAAGCCGCGCTGCGGCGCCTTCAGCTCTCGGCTTCGGCACTCATCGTATGCCCGTCGACATGGCCGAGGCTGCGCCCGGGATCGAGCCGGTCGCGCACGCGCTGCTTCAGCGCCTTCGAGTCGGGGAAGCCGCCATCGGCCTTGCGATCCCAGATCAGCTCGCCGTCATAGTGGATCTGGAAGATGCCGCCGGTGCGCGGGATCAGCGCGACCTCGCCCAGGTCCTGGCCGAAGGTCGAGAGCAGTTCCTGGCCGAGCCAGGCGGAACGCAGCATCCAGTTGCACATCGAGCAATAGGTGATGGCGATGCGCGGAGCGGGGCGGGTTTCGGTCATGATCGGTCACCATGCAGGAGGCGTCATCGCCGAAATCGGGTTTTCGGCGCCGGGATGCAAGCCCGAAAGCGGCATGGCGGCCCGGCGTCCGAATTCTGATTAGATATTTATTTTCAATAATTTGAATGTATGGATTCAGACCTCTTCGAGATAGCGGCGGCGCAGATGCGCCTTGAAGACCGAGGCGTCGAGCGGCCGGCCCGTCGCTTCCGTCAGCAGCGCGTCGGTGGAGAGCAGCGAGCCCTTGCCGTGGATGTTCGCACGCAGCCAGCCGACGAGCGGGGCGAAATCGCCCCGGCCGATGCCGGGCAGGATGCCGGGCTCGGCCCTGCAGGCGGCGTCGAAGAGCTGGGCGGCCGTCATCGCGCCGAGCGAATAGGTCGGGAAATAGCCCCAGCCGCCGGAGGGCCAGTGGATATCCTGCAGGCAGCCCAGCCGGTCGTTCGGCACCGCCACGCCGAGCAGCGAGGCCATGCCCTCGTTCCAGGCGGCGGGCAATTCCGCGAGCGGCATCGCATCGGCGATCAGCGCCTTCTCCAGCCGGTAGCGCAGGATGATATGGGCCGGATAGGTCACCTCGTCGGCATCGACGCGGATGAAGCCGGGCTCGACGCGGGTGTAGCGGCGCCACATCGCCTCGCTGTCCCAGGCCGGACCCGATCCTGCGAAGGCGTCGCGCATCAGCGGGGTGGCGAAGGCCAGGAAGGGGCGCGAGCGGCAGGCCTGCATCTCCATCAGCAGGGACTGGCTCTCATGGACGCTCATGCCGCGCGCGGCGCCGACCGGCTGGTTCAGATAGGCCTGCGGCCGGCCCTGCTCGTAGAGCGCGTGGCCGGTCTCGTGGAGAACGCCCATCAGCGCCTTGGTGAAGTCGCCCTCGTCGTAGCGCGTGGTGATGCGCACGTCGTTGTCGGCGCCGCCGCAGAAGGGATGCGTCGAGATGTCGAGCCGGCCGCGCTCGAAATCATAGCCCAGCGCCGCCATCAGCCTGAGGCCGAGCGCCCGCTGGGTCTCGGCCGGGAAGGGGCCTTCGAGCGGTTCGAGCGCCGGCCGGCGCGCCTGCACCTCCATCACCTCCCGGGTGAAGCCGGGCAGGAAGGCGGCGAGATCGTCGAACAGCGCGTCGATGCGGGCGGCGCTGCCGCCCGGTTCGTAGTCGTTGAGCAGGGCGTCATAGGCCGGCAGGCCGAGCTTTTCGCCCTTCGCCTGGCCGATCTGCCGCTGCAGGTTCAGCACTTCCGAGAGAAAGGGCAGCAGCCCGGCGAAGTCGGAATCCGCCCGCGCCTGCCGCCAGCGCATCTCGCAGGCCGAGACCGCCTTGCTGGAAGCCTCGACGAGAGCGGCCGGCAAGGCCGTCTCGACCGTCCAGATCCGCCGGATCTCGCGCAGATTGGCCTTTTCCCAGGCGCCGAGCGTCGCGTCGTCCTCCGCCCGCGCCAGCCAGTCGCCGATGCGCGGCTCCGTGACCAGGCCGTGACGCAGCACATGCAGCAGCGCCATGCTCTCGGCCCGGGTCTCGGCGGCGCCCTTCGGCATCATCACGTCGGAATCCCATTGCAGGATGCCGACGGCGTTGGAGAGGGCGGCGATGCGGCCGAAATGGCCGGCGAGCTCGGAATAGGCGGTCATGGACGGTCTCGGCTGGCGGGTTGGCGGGCTCAGGCGAACAGCTTGGGATATTGCCGCGGCTGCGAGCGCAGATACTGCTCGGGCGCCTTGACGCTGGCGCCGAGCGCCGCCGCCGCATGCCAGGGCCAGCGCGGATCGTAGAGGATGCCGCGCGCCAGCCCGACGAGGTCGGCCTCGCCGGTGCCGACGATGGCCTCCGCCTGCTCGGGCTCCGTGATCAGGCCGACCGCGATGGTCGGCAGGCCCGTCGCCTGCTTGATCGCGCGCGCCAGCGGCACCTGGTAGCTCGGGCCGAGCGGGATTTTCTGCGCCGCGGACAGCCCGCCGCTCGAGACATGGATGAAATCGGCGCCGCGCGCCTGGATGGCCCTGGCGAAGGCGATGCTCTGCTCGATGTCCCAGCCGCCCTCGACCCAGTCGGTCCCGGAAATGCGGAAGCCGACCGGATAGCCGGAGGGCACCGTCGCGCGCACCGCCTCGTAGACCTCGAGCGGGAAGCGCATCCGGTTCTCGAGCGAGCCGCCATATTCATCCTCGCGCCTGTTGGAGAGCGGCGAGAGGAACTGGTGCATCAGATAACCATGCGCGCCATGAAGCTCGATCGCGGCGAGGCCGAGCCGCACCGAGCGTCTCGCCGCCGCCGCGAAGGCCTCGACGAGGCGGGCGATGTCGTCGCGGCCGAGCGCGCGCGGCGGCCGGGGATAGGATTCGAAGCCGATCGCGGAAGGCGCCGAGACGGTCCAGCCGCCCTGGTCGGGGCCGAGCTGGGCGCCGCCATGCCAGGGCTGGGCGACGGAGGCCTTGCGGCCGGCATGGGCGAGCTGGATGCCGATCGGCATGTCCGACCAGCGCCGCGCCGCCTCCAGCACCTTCGCCAGCGCCGCCTCGTTCTCGTCCGACCACAGGCCGACATCGAAGGGGCTGATCCGCCCTTCCGGCTCCACCGCCGTCGCCTCGATGATGAGCAGGGCCGCGCCCGACAGGGCGAGATGGCCGAGATGGATGGTGTGCCAGTCGCTGGCATTGCCGTTCTCGGCCGAGTACTGGCACATCGGCGCGATCACGATGCGGTTGGCAAGCGGAAGGTTGCCGAGCTGATAGGGGCTGAAAAGCTGACTCATGGGGCGGGAGGCTCTGGGCAGGATCGGGTCGCCGCCACTGTAGGAGGGGAAGGCCGCGAGCGGCTAGGGCCGTTCACGCAAGCGCGCTCCCCGGACAGTGCAGGAACGCATCGCGTCCCGCCTGCCGGCCCGAGGCCTGGCGGACCTGCGGCGCCTGGCGCCGCCGGCGTCCCGGCCTGGCGATCCTGCCGTGCGACGGCGCGAGCGATGCGCTGCTCCGGCCCCGTGCCGAAATTTTCGCAGTTGCGAGATCGGCACTATAAAACCGCCGCAATCTGACTTACCATAAGCAGGCTTACGATTGGAGGTCCGTTGATGAAGCGCCCCCTGCGAAGGGAGCTGATGTTTCAGCTTGTCGAAACCTCGCGTCTGATGCGGACCTATGTCGACCAGCGCGCGCGCGAGCACGGCACGACGCGGGCGCAATGGGGCGTGCTCGCGCGCCTGCGCCGCCAGGAGGGGCTGAACCAGGCCGCCCTGGCCGAGCAGATGGACCTCCAGCCGATCTCGCTGGCGCGCCTGCTCGACCGGCTGCAGGGCCAGAATCTGATCGAGCGCCGGGAAAACCCGGCCGACCGGCGCGCCTATCTGCTCTATCTGACCCCGGCCGGCCGGCGGCTGGTCGACGATCTCGACGACGTTCGCGGCGCCATCGCCCAGGAATTGCTCGGCGAGGTCGGGGACGAGGCGGTGCTGTCGGCGCTGGAGACGCTCGGCGCGATCCGCGAGCGGATCCGCCCCCCGCGGGGCGAGGACAGACCCCAGCCGCCGCTTGCGGCTGATCGCATGGCCTGAACGGGTGGAGCCAGCATGAAGCGTTCAGGATTCCTTGTCGGCGTCGTCTTGGTCGCCGCCGCGGCGGGCGTCTGGTATTGGCGCTCGCACGGGGAGGGGGCGTCGCAGGGCGCGCGGGCCGGGCGCGGCGGCGGCGCCATCTCCGTGACCACGGCGACGGCGGAGCAGGCCGATTTCCCGGTCCGCAAGCATGCGATCGGCTTCGTCGAGACGCCCGCCAGCGTGGTGGTGAAATCGCGCATCGACAGCCAGATCGTCGCCCAGCACGTCAGCGACGGCCAGTTCGTCAAGTCCGGCGACCTGCTCTTCACCCTCGACGACCGCGACATCAAGGCCCAGATCGCCAAGGACGAGGCGATGCTGGCCAAGGACGAGGCGACCCATACCCGCAACCTCGCCGACCTCGACCGCTACAAGCAGCTTTTCGCCCGCAATGCCGGCACCCAGGCGCAGGTCGACCAGGCGACGGCGGACGAGCGCAGCTCGGCCGCCTCGATCCAGGCCGACCACGCGACCCTCGACGCTGACCGGCTGAAGCTGAGCTATACCCGCATCCTCGCCCCGATCGACGGCCGCATCGGCGCGGTGACGGTGACGCCGGGCAACCTCGTCAGCGCCAACAGCAGCAACAGCGGCAATACCGGCCTGCTGACGATCACGCAGATGAAGCCGCTGCGCGTCTCCTTCGCCATGCCTGAAAGCGAGCTGCCGACCCTCCAGGCCGCGCTCCACGCCACGCCGCCGGCCGTGGTCAGGGCGCGGATCCCGCAATCGCCCGACCAGTCGGCCGAAGGCCGGCTCAACTTCGTCGATTCCAATGTCGACATCACCTCGGGCACGATCACGGCCAAGGCCGCCTTCCCCAATGACGATCTGCGCCTCTGGCCGGGCCAGTATGTCGATGTCGAGTTCATCCCGGACACGCTGCGGGGCGTCACCGTGATCCCCACCGTCGCGGTGCAGACCGGCCAGAAGGGCGCTTATGTCTTTGTCGTCAAGGCGGATTCGACGGTCGACCTGCGCCAGATCAAGGTCGCCCTCAGCGATGGCGGCAAGACCGCGGTGACGGAAGGCGTGGCGCCGGGCGAGCGCGTCGTCACCGACGGCCAGATGCGCCTGAAGCAGGGCACGAAGGTGCGCGAGCGCGAGGCGACCGGCGAGAAGCCGCCGCAGGGCACGCCGGTCGCGGAGGGAGCGCGCTCGTGAACGTCTCGTCCTTCTGCATCAGGCACCCGGTCGCGACCATCCTGATGTCGGTCGCGCTGGTGCTGGCCGGGACGTTCGCCTATCGCTTCCTGCCCGTCGCGGCGCTGCCGCGCGCCGAGTTTCCGGTGGTCAACGTCTCGGCCCAGCTCCCCGGCGCCTCGCCCGACACCATGGCGACCTCGGTCGCGACCCCGCTGATCAAGCAGTTCGCGACCATCGCCGGCATCGATTCGATCGCGACGACCAATTCCCAGGGCGCGACCTCGATCGCCATCCAGTTCGTGCTCAACCGTGACATCGACGCCGCCGCGGCCGACGTGCAGGCGGCGATCACCCGCACCCAGAAGCAGCTCCCGATCGAGATGACGACGCCGCCGAGCTACCGCAAGGTGAACCCGGCCGACGCTCCGATCATCCTGATGGCGCTGAAGAGCGAGGTCATCCCGCTCTCCGATCTCGACGCCTTCGCCCAGCAGGTGATCTCGCCGGCGCTCTCGACCGTCGACGGCGTCGCCCAGGTGCTGATCTTCGGCAGCCAGAAATATGCGGTGCGCATCCAGATCGACCCGACCGCGCTCGCCGCGCGCGGCATCGGCCTCGACGAATTGCAGGCCGCGATCACCGCGACCAACGCCAACACGCCGGTCGGCACCATCCAGAACAGCGCCCAGCAGCTCACCATCGAGGCGCATACCCAGCTCGCCAACGCGGCCCAGTTCGCCAACGTCATCATCACCACGCGCTCGGGCAAGCCGGTGCGCCTCGGCGACGTCGCCAAGGTGGTCGATTCGGTCGAGAACACCCAGACCCGCAGCCAGTACGACGGCATCCCGGCGATCGTGCTCGCGGTGCAGCGCCAGCCCGACGCCAATACCGTCGAGGTGGTCGACCGGGTCAGGGCGATGATCCCGGCCTTCGAGGAGCAGTTGCCGGCGGCCGCCTCGCTCTCGCTGCTCAACGACCGCTCGACCTCGATCCGCCAGGCGGTGGAGGACGTGCAGTTCACGCTGCTGCTCACCGTCGTGCTCGTCGTGATGGTGATCTTCGTCTTCCTGCGCCGGCTCGCCGCGACCTTCATCCCGGCGGTGGCGGTGCCGATCTCGGTCATCGCCACGCTGGCGGCGATGTATCTCTTCGGCTTCTCGATCGACAACATCTCCCTGCTCGGGCTGACGCTTTCCGTCGGCCTCGTCGTCGACGACGCCATCGTCATGCTGGAGAACATCGTCCGCCATATGGAGGAGGACGGGCTCAGCGCCTTCGACGCCGCGCTCAAGGGCGCCGGCGAGATCGGCTTCACCATCATCTCGATCTCGCTCTCGCTGGTCGCGGTCTTCATCCCCGTGCTGCTGATGGGCGGCGTCATCGGCCGCATCTTCAACGAGTTCGCGGTGGTGGTGACGGTCTCGATCCTGGCCTCGGCCTTCGTCTCGCTGACGCTGACGCCGATGCTCTGCTCGCGCCTGCTTTCGGGCTATGGCGAGCATCATCAGGAGAATGCGGTCGGCCGCTGGCTCGAGAAAGGCTTCGATGCCATCGTCCGCGGCTATGACCGCGGGCTCGCCGTCTGCCTGCGCTTCCAGCCGCTGATGCTGCTCGCCTTCTTCCTGACCATGGCCGGCACCGTCTGGCTCCTCCAGACGACGCCGAAGGGCTTCTTCCCGCAGGAGGATATCGGCCAGCTCCAGGTCTCGACCGAGGCGCGGCAGGACGTCTCCTTCGACGCCATGCAGAAGCTGCAGCGCCAGGTCGCCGACATCTTCCTGCAGTCGCCCTATGTCGCGCATGTCGCCTCCAGCGTCGGCGCGACCGCCGGCAGCGCCGGCGCGCTCAATGCCGGGCGCCTCTTCGTCGAGCTGAAGCCGCAGGACAAGCGGCCGAAGCTCAATGTCGTGCTCGCCTCGCTCCGCCGCGACCTCGCCCAGGTGCCGGGCATCAACACCTATATGACGCCGGTGCAGAACCTGCGCATCGGCGCGCGCTCCTCGAAGAGCCAGTACCAGCTCGTCGTCCAGGGCCTCGACCAGAAGCTGATGAACGACTGGTCGCTGCGCCTCGCCGATGCGATGAGCCGCGAGCCCCAGACCTTCCTCGACGTGACGACGGACCTGCAGAACAACGCCTTGCAGGCCACCGTCATCATCGACCGCGACAAGGCGAACCAGCTCGGCATCGGCTCGGACATCCTGCGCTCGACGCTCTATTCCGGTTTCGGCGTCCGCCAGGTCTCGACCATCTACACCACCGGCGACAGCTACGAGGTGGTGGTCGAGTTCAACCCCAACGACCAGTGGACGCCGGAGCGGCTCAACGGCATCCGCGTGCGCACCAAATCAGGCACGCTCGTGCCGCTCGGCGCCTTCGCCAGGGTCGAGCGCACGGCGGGCCAGCTCACGGTCAACCAGCTCGGCCAGCTTCCGGCGGTGACGATCTCCTACAACCTGCCGGCGGGGATCGCGCTCGGCGACAGCGTCAACCGCATCGAGGCCATCAAGGAGCAGATCAACCTGCCGAAGTCGCTCTCGACGACGCTCGCCGGCACGGCCAAGGTCTTCCAGGATTCGCTGGCGAACCAGGGGCTGCTGATCGCCGGCGCGATCCTGACGATCTACATCGTGCTCGGCATTCTCTACGAGAGCTTCATCCATCCGCTGACCATCCTGACCGGTCTGCCATCGGCGGCGATCGGCGCGCTCGGGGCGCTCAGGCTGTTCGACCTCGACCTCTCGGTCATCGCCATCATCGGCCTGCTGATGCTGATCGGCATCGTCAAGAAGAACGCGATCATGATGATCGACGTGGCGCTCGTGCTCCGGCGCGAGGGCATGACGGCGCAGGAGGCGATCCACAAGGCCTGCGTCATGCGCTTCAGGCCGATCCTGATGACGACGCTGGCGGCGCTGATGGGCACGCTGCCGATCGCGGTCGGCGCCGGCGCCAGCGCCGAACTGCGCCAGCCGCTCGGCATCGCCGTGGTCGGCGGCCTGATGATCAGCCAGGTGCTGACGCTGTTCATCACCCCCGTCCTGTTCCTTTACATGGACAGGCTTTCGGACGGTCTGGTGAAGCTCGGGGGCCTGTTCCGCGGAACGAAGCGGGCTCCGCCGCACCCGGCCGAGTGAGGGGCCGGCCGGGCGCGCCGCAGCGGTCACGGCCGGGTCTGTCCCGGCCGTCCGAATCTTCATCCGAGGGGCGTGTCCAGGCCGCTCATGCCCGCCCTCGCGAATGACGGCGCGGCGCCTCAGGCCGCGTCGAGCCCGTAGAGCGAGTGCAGCGTGCGCACCGCGAGCTCGGTATAGGCGGCGTCGATCAGCACCGAGAACTTGATCTCGGAGGTGGTGATGGCGCGGATGTTGATGCCCTTCTCGGCCAGCGCGCGGAAGGCGCGGGCGGCGACGCCGGCATGCGAGCGCATGCCGATGCCGATGGCCGAGATCTTCACCACCTCGGTCGCGCCCTGGAGGTCCTGATAGGCGATGCTGTCGTGCTTGCTCTCGAGCAGCTTGCGGGCGCGTTCGTAATCGGCCGTCGGCACCGTGAAGGTGATGTCGGTGGTCGCCCGGTCGTCGGAGACGACCTGGATGATCATGTCGACATTGATGTTGGCGTCGGCGAGCGGTCCGAAGATCGCGGCGGCGACGCCGGGCTTGTCGGCCACGCGCCGGAGCGTGATCTGGGCTTCGTCCCGGGAGAAGGCGATGCCGGTGACGATCTGCTGTTCCACGATGTCGTCCTCGTCGCAGATGAGGGTGCCAGGGTTGGGGTTGTCGGGGTCGTCGAAGGAGGAGCGGACATAGGTCGGCACGCGATGCAGCATCCCGATCTCGACGGAGCGCACCTGCAGCACCTTCGAGCCGAGGGAGGCCATCTCGAGCATCTCCTCGAAGGAGACCTTGTCCAGGCGCTTCGCCTTGGGGACGATGCGCGGATCGGTGGTGTAGACGCCGTCGACATCGGTGTAGATGTCGCAGCGATCGGCCTTGAGCCCGGCGGCCAGCGCCACCGCGCTGGTGTCGGAGCCGCCGCGGCCGAGCGTGACGATGCGGCGGCTCTCGGCATGGACGCCCTGAAAGCCCGAGCAGACGGCGATTTCCCGCTCGCGGTCGAAGCCGGCGATGATGCCGGAGCCGTCGATGTCGACGATGCGGGCCGCGCCATGCGCGTCGGAGCCGTAGATCGGGATCTGCCAGCCCTGCCAGGAGCGGGCCGGCATGCCCATTTCCTTGAGCACCATGGCCATCAGCCCGGAGGTGACCTGCTCGCCCGAGGCGACGACGGTGTCGTATTCGGCCTGGTCGTAGAGCGGGGCCGCCTCCTTGCACCAGGCGACGAGCTCATTGGTCTTGCCCGACATCGCCGAGACCACGACCGCCACCTGGTTGCCGGCGTCGAACTCGCGTTTGACGTGGCGGGCCGCGTTCTTGATGCGCTCGACAGTGGCGACGGAGGTGCCGCCGAATTTCATCACCAGACGGGCCATGACGGTCTTCGGACTCTCGATAGCTGCCCGGTCGTTGGGCCGGGTCGAAACGTCGCCCTCGCACTGGCGGCGGGGCGGGTGTAGATGACGGGCGGCAGGCGCCGTGTCAATGCGGCATCGCGGCAATGAAGGACCGGCTCATGGTGGCAGCGACCGAACGCTCTGGCTCGACGATCGACCCGGAGGAGGTCGCGCGCTTCGACGCGATCGCGCGCGACTGGTGGGACCAGCAGGGGCCGATGGCGGTCCTGCACAAGTTCAACCCCGTGCGCCTCGCCTTCGTCCGCGACGAGGCCTGCGCCCATTTCGGGCGCGACCCGCGGCGGATGCGGGCGCTCGAGGGCCTGAGCCTGGTCGATATCGGCTGCGGCGGCGGCGTGCTCTCCGAGCCGCTGGCCCGGCTCGGCGCCGCGGTGACCGGGCTCGACCCGGCCCCGACCAACATCGCCGTCGCCCGCGCCCATGCCGGGAGGAGCGGGCTTTCGATCGACTACCGTGAGGAGACGATCGAGGCGGTGGTCGCCTCCGGCCGGCGCTTCGACATCGTGCTGGCGATGGAGGTGGTCGAGCATGTCGCGGACGTCGCGGCTTTCGTCGCGGCCTGCTGCGCGGCGGTGAAGCCCGATGGACTGCTGGTGATGGCGACGATCAACCGGACCCTGAAGTCCTATGCGCTCGCCATCGTCGGCGCCGAATACGTGCTGAAATGGCTGCCCAGGGGCACGCATGACTGGGAGAAGTTCGTCACCCCCGACGAGCTCGGCGCGGCCATCGAAGCCGGCGGCTTCGCCCTCGGCACGCAGACCGGCGTCGTCTTCAACCCGCTGAGCGGGCGCTGGGCCACGTCGCGGGACATGGATGTGAACTACATGCTCGCCGCCAGCCGCGGCGGCTAAAGCGTCGGCCCGAAAAGCGGAACGCGATTTTCGGGAAAAGCCGGCGTCGAATCAAAGAGCTGGCGCCTCGGGCTGAACAGGGTATTCAGCCCGGGACTCCAGCCGCCGCTTCAGCGTTTCACCGCCGTCAGGGCGAGCAGCAGCGCGAGGCCCGCGCCCGTGGCGGCCCCGGCCCGGACGGCGTCGGGGTCGAACGGGGTCCTGACCCCGTAGCGGTGCCAGAGCCAGGCCCCGCAGAAGGCGCCGACGAGCAGGATGCCGGTGTTGAGGGCGGTGCCGAAGGCGCTGTCGGCGAGCAGCAGATCGGCGATCCAGCCGAACATCATCGCGCCGAGCACGATCATCGTCAGCACCAGCACGAGCGACAGCAGCGGCAGGTCCGGGAAACCGACCATCATCAGCAGACCGCGCATCGCACCCGCTCCGTTCCAGTGAGGCCAGGATCGCCCGAAACGATGAAGGAAACGGCAAGATCGCGGCTCCGCCGCGGGATCTCGCGCCCAGGGCCGGCATCTTGGACGGAAGCGGGCCGGAGGGTAGGGTGGGCGACCGTCGCCCGGATCGGAGGATCGCCGTGTCCCTGACGCTCTATGCCCACCCGTTCTCGTCCTATTGCCAGAAGGTGCTGACCGCGCTCTACGAGAACGGGACCCCGTTCGATTATCGCCGGCTCGGGCCGGAGGACCCCGCCGCCGGGGCCGAATGGGCCGCGCTCTGGCCGATGAAGCACATGCCCGTCCTGCTCGACGGCGAGACCCCGGTGTTCGAGTCGAGCATCATCATCGAGCATCTCGGATTGCACCATCCCGGCCCGGTTCCGCTGCTGCCGGCCGAGCCCAAGGCGGCGCTGCGGACCCGCATGCTCGACCGCTTCTTCGATAATTTCGTCATGACGCCGATGCAGAAGATCGTCTTCGACCATCTGCGCCCGGCCGAAAGCCGCGATGCCTACGGGCTGGCCAAGGCGCGCGGGATGCTGGACGACGCCTATCGCTGGCTCGACGGAGAGCTCGCTGGCCACGACTGGGCGGCGGGCGCCGGTTTCTCGCTGGCCGACTGCGCCGCCGCTCCCGCGCTCTTCTATGCTGACTGGGTGCATGAGATCGATCCGGCCCTGGCCCATCTGCGCGCCTATCGCGCCCGGCTTCTCGCGCGCCCGTCCTTCGCGCGGGCGGTGGAGGAGGCGCGGCCCTTCCGCCCGCTGTTCCCGCCGGGCGCGCCGGACCGCGACTGACGCGCCGCTCCCTGCCGGGGACATGGCCCGGGCGCGCCCGGGGGCTGTCGCCTCCGCCGGATCGAGGGTAGAGACGACGACCTTCGCCAGCTTCCGGGTCCGATGCCGTCTCTCCTCCTGCGCGGAATGCCGCTGATCTTCACCTTCCTCTGGTCGACGGGGTGGATCGTTGCCGGCTATTCGGCGCGCTACGCCGATGCCCTGACCTTCCTGGCGGTGCGCTTCGCCACGGCGGCGGTGCTGGTCACGCTGATGGCGCTGGCGGCCGGCGCGCCCTGGCCGCGCAGCCGCCGCGCCGTCATCGACATCGCGATCACCGGCATCCTCCTGCACGGGGTCTATCTCGCCGGCGTCTGGTGGGCGGTGCGCCACGGCCTGCCGGCCGGCATCTCCGGCCTGATCGCCGGGCTGCAGCCGATCCTGACGGCGCTGTTCGCGCCCGTCCTCGTCGGGGAGCGCATCTCCGGGCTGCGCTGGCTCGGCATCGCCTGCGGCTTCGCCGGCATCGCGCTGGTGCTCCAGCCGCAGCTCGCCGGCGTCGATCCGGCGGCGCTCTGGGGCGTGCTCCTGCCGATCCTGGTCAACGTCGCCGGCATGTTCGCCGTGACCTTCGGCTCCTTCTACCAGAAGGCGCGGGTGCATTCGGGCGATCTCAGGACGATGACGGCGATCCAGTATGCCGCCGCCTTCCTGGTCACCATCCCCTTCGCCTGGGCTCTGGAGCCGATGCGGGTGGAGTGGAACCTGACCATGGTCCTGGTCCTGCTCTGGTCGGTGGTGGTCCTCTCGCTCGGCAGCATCGGGCTCTATCTGTTCATGCTCCGGCGCGGCGAGGTCTCGCGCATCGCGACCTTCCTCTACCTCGTGCCGGCGCTGGTCGCGGTCGAGGCCTGGCTGCTGTTCGGGGAGACGCTGTCGGGGCTGCAGGTCGCCGGCATGGCCGTCACCATCCTCGGCGTCGGTCTCGCCACCCGGAGATGACGGGGCCGGTTTCGGCGCCTTCCTCGCCGGAAGGCGGGCCGATGCGGTCCGCGGCCGATTTTCGTGATAATTTCGACATCATCGCCGGCTTGGCATGAGGAGCGGCCGCCAACGGCCGCAAGACCGACAGGAGACATGATGCCGAATTTCTTCGCCCCCGCGCTCGCCGGAGCCACTCTCTTCGCCGCCGCCATGCTGCCCGCCCTGCCTGCGGCCGCGCAGGATGCGCTCGCCGGCCGCCAGGCGCCGCGCATCAGCGTCGTCGGCGAGGGCGAGGTTTCCGTGGCGCCCGACCTTGCCGTGGTGACGCTGAGCGTGCTGCGCGAGGCCGCCACGGCCCGCGAGGCGCTCACCGCCAACAATGCGGCGATGAAGGAGGTGCTCGACGGCCTCAAGGCGGCCGGCATCGCCGAGCGCGACATCCAGACCTCCCGGCTCAATATCCAGCCGCGCTACGCGCAGGGCACGCGCGACAAGCCCGAGACGCCCCGGATCGTCGGCTATTCGGTCGGCAACGAGGTGACGGTGCGCATCCGCAAGATCGCGGAGGCCGGCGCGGTCATCGACAAGGTGGTCGGCCTCGGCGTCAACCAGGGCGGCAGCATCGCCTTTGTCAACGAGGATCTGAAGGCGACGATGACCGAGGCGCGCAAGCGCGCCGTCGCCGATGCGCTCGACAAGGCCCGCACCCTGGCCGAGGCGGCGGGCGTCAAGCTCGGGCCTGTCCTGTCGATCGAGGAGAATGCGATCGCGCCGCGCCCGATCGCCTACGCCGCGCCGATGCGCAAGGCTTCGGCCGACATGGCGGTGCCGCTGGCGAGCGGCGAGAACAGCTATCAGACGCAGGTCAACGTGGTCTTCGAGATCGCGCGCTGACCGGCGGGCCGGTCACGGCGGCGGGGCGGAGCGCGCCGCCGCCTGCCCGGTCCAGGGAACGCCGGAGAGCATCCGCTCCAGGATCGCCATCCGCATCGGCACCGACAGCGCGACCTGCCGGAAATAGCCGGCGTTCGGCAGGCTGTCGCAGGAGGGGTCGAGCTCGGAGAAGCGCGGCAGCGGGTTGAGGATCAGCGTGTCGGAGCGCGCGTCCAGGATCTTCCGCGCGGTGATGGTGAAGGGCTCCGTCTCCTTCTCCTTGTCGACGGCGTCGCTGCCGAGCGCGGCATGGGCGAATTTGCTCATGTCCTGCATCTGGATGCTGAGGACGTCGTGGTCGAGCGTGCGGCGCACGTCGTGCACGAGGCCGATCTCGGTGCCCAGCCCCGCCAGCACGGTCATCGCCTCGCGCATCGCGGGGTTGATCGGCACGTCCGGCAGGCAGCACAGGGTGAAGCGCCGCGGCGGCGTCAGGCGCAGCATCTTGACGAAGGAGACGGCGAAGCGGGCGCGGGTGTCGCTTGAGAGCGCGATCGACAGCGTCTCGATCGCGCCGCGCATGTGGCGGATGGCGAAGAGGTCGATCAGCGCCTGGCTCGGATGCTCGTCGGCGCCGTTGCCGGCGTTGATCACCGGCAGGTGGCTCAGCCGCGCCACGCGATAGGGCATGTCCTCCAGATGCGAGCGCACGACCAGCAGGTCGCTGTACAGCTCGACGGTGCGGATATGGTCCTCGAGCGTCTCGCCGGTGCTCGTCCCCATCCGGCCGCGATCGGTGTCGTAGGCGTCGATCGACTGGTGGCCGAGGCGGGCGGCGGCCGCCTGGAAGCCGAGCCGGGTGCGCGTGCTGCGCTGGTCGAACAGGGCCGCGATCACCTTCGGGCGCCGGCGATGGGCCGGCGGCTGCAGGGGCGGAAGGCCGGCCTTCTCCCGCTCCTCCTCCTGCAGATGCCGCTCGGCCCGTTCGAGGATGTCGTCGAGGTCGAAGCGGGAGACCGCGTCCGCGCTCAGCAGGTCCTTCCCGCTCGGATAGTTCGGACGCTGCATGGAAGGCCCCCGCTTCGCGCGGGTGCGCCGGGGCGGCTACGCCACTTCGCTGAAGGGTCCGCCCTTACGGGAACCGCCCCCCGACCGTGCCGACTTCGCGCGCCCCGTCGCCACCCGGTGGCCGATCATGGGCAGCAATTCCGCCGCTGTCATCGGGCGCGCGAAAACAAAGCCCTGGATGCCATGCGCCGCATGCTTGCGGATGGCCTCGAGCTGCTCCTGCGTCTCCACCCCTTCGACGATCAGGCGCAGCTTCAGGTCGTGCGCCAGCCGGGCGATGGCGCTCATCAGGTAGTCGGCCTTCCGGGTCGAGCCGAGCTCGTGGGTGAAGGCCTGGTCGATCTTGATGGTGTCGATCGGAAGCCGGGCGAGATAGCTGAGCGAGGAATAGCCCTTGCCGAAATCGTCGAGCGCGATGCGCACGCCGAGCGTCCGCAGGGCGACGAGGCGGGCGATCACATGCTCGGCGTCGTCGATCAGCGAGCTTTCCGTGATCTCGATGGTGAGTCGCTGCGGCTCGAAGCGGTGGAAGCGCAGCAGCGCCGCGACCAGCCCGACGAGATCGTGCCCGCGATCGAACTGGCGGGCCGAGACATTGACGTTGACGCCGACGCTGCGCGGCCAGGTCAGGGCGGTGCGGATCGCCTCGTCGAGCACCCAGGCGCCGAGAATCGTGATGAGCCCGGTGCGCTCCGCCAGCGGGATGAAGACCTCGGGGCTGATCGGCCCCCGCTCGGGATGGTTCCAGCGCAGCAGCGCCTCGGCCATCGTCGCCGTGCCGGAGCGCGGATTGTAGATCGGCTGGTAGAGCAGCTCGAATTCGCCGTGCCGGATGCCCTCGCGCAGTTCCGCCTCGATGGCGCGCCCGCTCTCATGCTCGTCCCGCACCGTTTCGCTGTAGACGACGAAGCGGTTCCGCCCTTCCAGCTTGGCGCGGTAGAGCGCGATGTCGACGCATTTCAGCGCCGCCTCGATCGTCTCCGCGCAGCCCGCCGGAGCGATGCCGATGCTCGCCGTCGCGGTGAGGTGCCGGCCCGCCAGGACGCGCTGGCCGCCGAGCAGCAGCACCAGCCGGCGGGCGAAGGCGACCGAATGGGCTTCGTCGCGCGCCGTCGCCACCATGAACTCGTCGCCGCCGGTGCGCGCGGCGATGTCGCCGGGCTGGAGCTCCCGCGTCAGCATCTCGCCGAAGGCGTGCAGCAGCGCGTCGCCGACATCGTGCCCGAAGCTGTCGTTGATGCCCTTGAAGCGGTCGATGTCGATCGAGATCAGCGTGATCGGCTGCCCGGTCGCCGCCTTGGCCCTGATCTCCCGCATGAAGCCGCGGCGGTTGTAAAGATTGGTGATCGTGTCGCTGACGGCGAGGCTCTCCAGCTCGCGCACCGTCCGCAGCCGCGCGACGAAGACGCGGTGGATCACCTGGGCGCTGGAGAAGGTCAGCACCGTCGTCAGCGCCACGGTGAGGCCGATCACCAGATGGGCGGGATCGCCGGTCCGGATCAGGGCGGCCAGGAAGGGCAGGGCCGCGATCAGGATCTGGACGCGGGTGACGAGGGGGCGGGAGGTGTTGCGGCCCGAAATGCCGGCGAGGTAGCCGATCGTCTGGGCGATCGCCAGCACGGCGACCGGCTGGTAGGTGTAGTGCAATACGGCATGGGAGCCGAAGGCCGAGACGAGGCCGGCCGTCGCCCAGGCGCCGAGCATCGCCGACCGTTCCAGGCGGGTGATCGTGGCGTCGCTCGCCCTGGCGAGGTCGACCTTCAGGAAGCGCCGATGCGCCAGTTGGCGCAGCGCCCCCAGGGCCAGCATCGCCGCGGTCATCAGCGCGAAGGCGGGGTCGCCGCCGCTCAGCACGGTGGCGGCGCCCATCACGATCGCGACCATGACGGCGCCGGTCAGGATGGTGCCGGGCGTCGCATAGAGCGCCGCGACCAGTTCGGACTTCATCGCGTGCTCGTTGTCGCGAGCCTCGGCCATCATCGTCCGCCCTACCGGTTCTTCCCGCCCCGACGCAGCGCAAGAGGCATCTTCGGTAAAGAACTGTTAATGAATGGTATCCTGTGCGGGCGTTCTACTCCACGATGAACGGGTTTCGCCGAGCGGACATCGCCCGTGATACTTGTCGATATCTTTCCGCTCCCCCTCGAAATTCGCCGGGATGCGTTTGCGGCCGCGCCCGGCCTCTGTTGCCGAACGCCGCGACAGCCGTCCCGCGAGGCTTCCGCCATCTCCGGCGGAGCGGGTTCTGCATCGTCCGCGCGGGCGCCCGGCCCCTGCGGCTCTTGTGGATTGCCGCCCGAAAGGCCAGCCTGCCGGGCGATTCCGCCGGGCTGGCACCCGGCCTGAGCGATCGGGAACGAACATGAATCAACATTTCATCAATGGCCGCTATGTCGCTGGCCAGACTGGCGAAACCCTGGCCAAGCTCGACCCCGCCACCGGCGAGGAATTCGCCCGCATCGCCTGCGGCAACGCCGCCGACATCGATGCCGCCGTGACGGCGGCCCGCGCCGCTTTCGACGGCGCCTGGGGTCGGCTGACGGCGGCCGAGCGCGGCCGCCTGATCGCGAAGCTCGCCGTCAAGGTGCAGGATCATTTCGACGAGCTGGCGAAGCTGGAGGCCCGCGACACCGGCAAGCCGATGAGCCAGGCCCGCGCCGATATCGACGCCACCATCCGCTATTTCGAGTTCTATGGCGGCGCGGCCGACAAGGTGCACGGCCATGTCATCCCCTTCCTGAACGGCTACAGCGTCAGCGTCGTCCACGAGCCGCACGGCGTCACCGGCCATATCCTGCCCTGGAACTACCCGGCGCAGATGATCGGCCGTTCGCTCACCGCCTCGCTCGCCATGGGCAATGCCGTGGTGCTGAAGCCGGCCGAGGATGCCTGCGCCACCGCCTTCCGCCTGGCCGAGCTGGCGAGCGAGATCGGCTTCCCGGACGGCGCGATCAACATCGTCGCCGGCCGCGGCCACGAGGCGGGCGCGGCGCTCTCGGCCCATCCCGGGATCGGCTTCATGTCCTTCACCGGCTCGCCCGAGGTCGGCAAGATGGTGCAGCACGCCTGCGCCGAGCATCTGATCCCCTGCACGCTGGAGCTCGGCGGAAAATCGCCGCAGATCGTCTTCGAGGACGCCGATATCGAGGCCTTCGTGCCGATCGCCTGCAAGGCGATCGTCCAGAACACCGGGCAGACCTGCTCGGCCGGCAGCCGCCTCCTGGTGCAGAAGTCGATCTATGACGACGTCGTCGCCGAGGTCGCCAAGGCCTTCTCCAGGCTCCAGGCCGGCACGCCGGAGATGGACCTCGATTGCGGCCCGGTCATCAACGCCAAGCAGCGCGGCCGCGTCCAGAGCTTCATCGACCAGACCCGCGAGGCCGGCATCCCGGTGATCGCCGAGGGCAGGATCGCGCAGGGCGTGCCGAATGGCGGCTTCTATGTCACGCCGACGCTGTTCGGCCCCGTCCCGCGCGGCAACCGGCTGGAGCAGGAGGAGGTCTTCGGCCCCGTCCTCGCCGCGTTCCCCTTCGAGGACGAGGAGGACGCGATCAAGGCCGCCAACGGCACCGATTACGGCCTGGTCGCGGCGGTCTGGACCCGGGACGGCGGCCGCCAGCAGCGCGTCTCCAAGCGCGTCCGGGCCGGCCAGGTCTTCATCAACGGCTATGGCGCCGGCGGCGGCATCGAACTGCCCTTCGGCGGCACCGGCAAGAGCGGCCACGGCCGCGAAAAGGGTTTCATCGCGCTGGAGGAGTTCGCGACGACCAAGACCATCGTGCACAAGCACGGGTGACAATCCCGACCGTCATCCCGGGGCAACTTCGGGTTGACGGGGGAGGGGCGAAGGCTCTCACATCCTGACGATGTGCCGGATCGTCCGGCCCTCGTTCAGCGCGTCGAAGCCGGCATTGATCTCGTCGAGGCTGCCGGAGCTGGTCCAGAGCTTGTCCACCGGCAGCTTGCCGCGCTGGTAGAGCGCGATGAAGCGCGGGATGTCCCGCGAGGGCACGCAGGAGCCCACATAGGACCCCTTCAGCGTCCGCTCCTCCGCGACCAGCCGCACCGGCGAAAGAGAGAGCGCATGCGCCGGGTTGGCGAGGCCGGCGGTCGTGGTCGTGCCGCCGCGCCTCGTGATCTGGTAGGCGAGGTCGAGCGCCTTGACCGAGCCCGCCATCTCCAGCCCGTGATCGACGCCGCCCTTGGTCGCCTGCCTGATCGCCTCGATTGCATCCGGCATATCCGCCTTGAAGGCATCGGTCGCGCCGAGCGCCAGCGCGAGATCGAGCTTGTCCTGCGCGAGATCGACGGCGATGACGCGCGCCGCGCCGCAGGCGATGGCGCCGAGCAGCGCCGAAAGCCCGACGCCGCCGAGCCCGACCACGGCGACCGTCTCGCCGGCCTTGATCCGGGCGGTGTTCACCGCCGCCCCGACCCCGGTCAGCACGGCGCAGCCGAAGAGCGCTGCGATCTCGTGCGGGATGTCGGCCTCGACCTTCACCAGCGAGCGGCGCGAGATCACCGCATGTTCGGCGAAGGCCGATACGCCGATATGATGATGGACCGGCTGGCCGTGGACCGAGAGCCGGCGCCCGCCGCCCAGCATCTCGCCGCGGCCATTGGCGGCGTTGCCGGGCTCGCAGAGGGCGGGGCGGCCCTCGGCGCAGGGCGCGCAATGCCCGCAGGACGGCACGAACACCATCACCACCCGGTCGCCGGGCTTCAGGTCGTCGACGCCTTCGCCGGTCTCGACCACCTCGCCGGCGGCTTCATGGCCGAGCACCATCGGCACCGGGCGCGGGCGGTTGCCGTCGATCACCGAGAGGTCGGAGTGGCACAGGCCCGCGGCGCGGACTCGCACCAGAACCTCGCCATGCTCCGGCGGGGCGAGGTCGAGCTCCTCGATCCGCAGCGGGCGGCTCTGCGCATAGGGAGCCGCGACCGGGCTCTCGTTCAGGACGGCGGCGCGAATCTTCATGGGCAGGCTCCGGTCTTCCGATCGGGCGCTATCCCGACAGGAAGGGGGGCCGCTGTCAAAGCCGGCCAAAGTCGAGCCTCAGGCCACTTCGCCCATCGCGCCGCCGAGGAAGAGCTGGCCGACGCGCGGATCGGCGAGGATGTCCGCCGCCGGTCCCTGGATCCGGGTCCGGCCGAGTTCGAGCACCAGCCCCTCGTCGGAGATTTCCAGTGCCGAGCGGGCGTTCTGCTCGATCATCAGGATGGTGACGCCCTTGGCGCGCAATTCCCGCAGGATCGCGAAGGTCTCTTGCACCATCAGCGGCGAGAGGCCGATCGAGGGCTCGTCGATCAGCACCAGCCTGGGATCGAGCAGCAGCCCCCGCACGATCTCCAACTGCTTCTGCTGCCCCCCCGACAGCGTCGAGGCCTGCAGGTCGGCCTTGGCGCGCAAGGCGGGGAAGCGGTCGAGCGCGGCCTCGATCCGCCGCGCCATGTCGCTGATCTGCGAGCCCGCCGCGACGGCGCCGAGCTCGATATTGTGGCGTACAGACAGCTCCGGGAAGATGTTGCGCCCCTGCGGGACGTAGCAGATGCCGGCTTCCAGCAGCCGGCGCTGGTTCCAGCCGGTGATGTCGCGCCCGTCGAAGCGGATGCGCCCCTCGCGCAGCTTGAGCAGTCCGAAGATCGCCTTGAACACGGTCGATTTTCCGGCGCCGTTCGGGCCGATCACGGTGGTGATCGTGCCGCGGTTCACGGCGAAGCTGGTGCCGTTCAGGATGGTCATGGCGCCGTAGCCGCCGGTGACGCCGTCGAGTTCGAGGATGGGGGTGGTCATGCCGCGCTCCTCTAGAGCATCGGACCGAAAAGTGGAATCCGCTTTTCGGAAAAATCCGATGCACCAGCAATAAGATAGATCGTCGTTACCACGTCCGGAGCGACGCGCGACGATCTAATGCCCGAGATAGGCCTCGATCACGGCGGGGTTGGCCCTGACCTCGGCCGGCGTCCCTTCGGCGAGCATCCTGCCCTCGGCCAGCACGATCACGCGCGAGCACAGGCTCATCACGAAATCCATGTTGTGCTCGATCACCACAAAGGTCGCGCCCTGCTCGGCATTAATGGCGCGCAGGCGCTCCTTGAGGTCGCCCAGCATGGTCAGGTTGACGCCGCCGGCCGGCTCGTCGAGCAGCACGAGGCGCGGCCCCGCCATGAAGGCCATCGCGGCGTCGAGCAGCTTCTGCTGGCCGTAGGAGAGCCCGCCGGCCTTGGCGTCCGCGAGATGGCCGAGCTTGAAGAAGCCGATCATCTGCGCGGCCTTCCCGGAGAGCCCGGCATCGCGCGCCCCGAACAGCCGCCCGAGCATCGAGCCCTGATGCTCCTGCCCGGCGAGGATCAGGTTCTCGCGCACCGAGAGCTCCGGGAACACCTGCAGGAGCTGGAAGGTGCGGCTGACGCCGAGCCGGTTGAGCGCGGAGGGGCGCAGATTGGTAACGTCGCGCCCGTCGAGCTTCACCGTCCCTTGCGTCGGTTCGAGCTGGCCCAGGATGCAGTTGAACAGGGTCGACTTGCCGCAGCCATTCGGCCCGATGATGCCGAGGATCTCGCCCTCCCTGACGGAGAAGGAGACGCCGTTCACCGCCTTGATGCCGCCGAAGGCCTTGTGCAGCTCGTGGACCTCGAGGACGGGGCTCATGGCGCGCCTCCCGCGGGCCGGCCGCGCCGCAGCGCCTGCCAGCCGCGCTCGGCGAGGCCGCTGACGCCCTGCGGGCAGATGATCAGCAATATCAGCACGATGCTGGCGAAGATGATGAGGTAGAGCGAGCCGGCGAAGCGCAGCCATTCCGGCAGCACGACGCCGAGCAGCGCGCCGATGAAGGGGCCGAGCAGATAGCCCGAGCCGCCGGCCACCACCATCAGCAGCAGGAACAGGCTCTGCGACAGCGAGAAGGGGGAGGGGTCGATGAACTCGACCAGCGGCGCGTAGAGCGCGCCGGCGAAGCCGCCATAGGCCGAGCCGATGGCGAAGGCGAGCAGGGTGTAGGCGCGCGTATCGACTCCGAGGCTGGCGGCGCGGACCGGGTTCTCGCGCAGCGCCATGAAGGCGCGGCCCCAGGGCGAGCGCACCAGCCACCACAGCGCCAGCGCCAGGATGAAGGTCACGGCGACCAGGAAGCGGTGGAACGCCAGCGCGCCGTCGAGCCTGAGGCCGAAGAAGCCCGGCCGCCTGATATTGGCGATGCCGAAGACGCCGCCGGTCAGCCATTGCTCGTTGCGCAGCAGCAACCAGATCAGCGTCGAGAAGGCGAGGGTGACGAAGGCGAGGTAATGCGTGCGCACCCTGAGCGCCGGGAAGCCGAGCAGGATGCCGATGCAGAAGGTGAGGAGGCCCGACAGCGCGAAGGCGGCGTACCAGTTGACGCCGTATGTCGTGGTCAGGATCGCGGTGGCATAGGCGCCGAGCCCCATGAAGGCGGCCTGCGCCAGCGAGGTCTGGCCGGCATAGCCGAGCGTCAGGTTGAGCCCCATCACGGCGATGCTCATCACCAGCCAGAGCGAGAGCACATAGGTGCCGTAGCGCCCCATTCCGGCCGGCGCGAACCAGAGGATGGCGGCGCCGAGGACGAGGGCGAGCAGGGCGCCGTCGCGCAGGCGGCTGCGGCTTGCGGGCCGGGCGGCGGAGGCGGTCGCGGGGGCGCTCATATCCGGCGCTCCTCCTTGCGGCCCATCAGCCCCTCGGGCTTGAGCAGGATGATGGCGACGAGCAGGATCAGCGGCACGGCGAGGCGGTACTGCGTCGAGACATAGGCCGCGGCCAAGCTGTCGACGACGCCGATCAGCAGGCCGCCGACCAGCGCGCCGCGCACCTGGTTGAAGCCGCCGACGATCGCCGCGATGAAGGCGAACAGGCCGATCGTCTCGCCGTTGGAGAACTTCGCCAGATAGAGCGGCGAGATCAGCACCGAGGCGACCACGGCGAGCGCGGCGTTGATGACGAAGGTGAGCAGGACCATCCGCTCGACCGGGATGCCGAGGATGCGCGCCACCGTCGGGTTCTGCGCCGTCGCCTGCATCTGCCGGCCGAGCCGCGTGCCGCCGACGAACCATTGCAGCAGGCCGATCGCCGCCAGCGCCACGACGATGATCGCGGCATGCTGCAGCGAGACCGCGGCGCCGAGGACCTCGACGGTGCCGGTCGGCACGAAGGAGGGGAAGTTCTGCGCCTCGGCCGAGAAGCCGTCCTTGGCGCCTTCCTTCATGATCGTCGAGAGCGCCATGGTCGCGATGGCGAGCGGCAGCACGCCGTGCCGGATCATCGGATCGACGACCACGACCTTGAAGCCGAGCCCGAAGACCAGGATGAAGGCGAGGATGCCGACGAGCGCCCCGAGCCAGAGCGGCGCGCCGAGCAGCTTGACCGCGAGCAGGACGAGCACGGCCGGCAGCATGACGAACTCGCCCTGGGCGAAGTTGATCGTCTGCGAGGTCTGCCAGACCAGCGTGAAGCCGATCGCGGCGAGCGCGTAGATCGCACCCGTCGCGACGCCGGCGATGAGGAAGGCGACGAATTCGGCCATGGGCCTCCCGCTCCCTGTCGTTTCCGTTGAGCCGATGTCGTCCCGGACAAGCCGCGATCGCGGCGCCGATCCAGGGCATCGGACCGAAAAGTGGAATCCGCTTTTCGGAAAGATCCGATGCGCCTGCAACGGGATGGATCATCGTTGCCGCGTCCGGAAGGACGCGCGGTGATCCATGGCCGGGATGACCTCGCGGAGCTGTGGTTTTCTTACGGGTTGAGCTTGGGCAGGACGGTGTTGATCACCTGCTTGCCGTCGACCACCTCGGCCAGGAAGCTCTCGCGATCGAGATCGCCGTTCTTCAGGATGGTGGTGTCGATCAGGATGCCCGGCTCCTCGGCGACGGTGATGGTCGCGCCGCGCAGCGTGTCGGCGAGGCCCTTCCGGTCGAGCTTCTTCTGCTTCTCCGTCGCCCATTTCACCATATGGACGGCCATGTAGCCCTTGATGCCGTTATGGTCGGAGACGTAGCCGTATTTCTGCTGGAAGCGCTTGCCGAAATCCTGCAGGCCCGGCAGCGGCGCGTCGACCGAGAGGCCGACATGGCCCTTGACGCCGTTGGCGGCGTCGCCTGCGAGCTCGATCACCTTGGCGCCGAGCAGGGTGGTCTCGCCGATCATCGGCTTGGCGACGCCCTGCTGCTTGGCGGCGCGCAGGAAGCGGGCGCTCTCGTCCTCGTTGAGATAGACGAAGATCGCGTCGGCATTGGCGTTCTTCACCTTGATCGCATCGGCGGCGAAGTCGGCCTGGCCCTGCTCGGTGGCGATGTCGGCCGCGACCTTGATGCCGGCCTTCTCCAGCTCGGGCAGGATGGCGTCGCGCCCGCCCTTGCCGAAGTCGTTGTTGACCCAGACCACCGCGACCGAGCCGGCCTTGACGGTGTCCTTCAGATATTTGGCGATCTTCGGCATCGCCGCGCTCTGGCTGAGCGAGGTGCGGAAGATGTAGGGGTTACCCTGCTGGGTGAAGCCCGCCGCCTCGCCGGCGACGATCTGCGCCACCTCGGCGCGCTGCGAGATCTGCATCGAGGCCGAGATCGGCCCGGAGAACACCGGCCCGAGGATGGCGTAGGCGTCCTCGTCGATGGCGCGCTGCACCGCCGCGCGCGTCGCGCCCGGATTGGTCTGGGTGTCGTAATGGATCACCTCGACCGGCTTGCCGAGGATGCCGCCCTTGGCGTTGATGTCGGCGGCGGCGAGATCGGCGCCGTTCTTGAAGTTGGTGCCGGCGCTGGCGCCCGCGCCGGAGAGCTCGATCACGTCGACGAGCTTGACCTTGTCCTGCGCGAGGGCCGGCAGGGCGCAGCCGATGGCGAGCGCTGCCGCCATGATCCAGGGCGATTTCATGTCGTTTCCTCCACCTCTGTCGTTCTATCGTCGCCCGGGGACATGCCTTCGGCGCCGGCCGCATCGTCCCGAAGGCATGCGGGCCACCGCAGCGATCTGCCTTGGCGGCAGCCTTCTTGCAAGGTCTTGGGCCGGGCTGTCCAGAGCCGAGGGCTGCCGGAGCCGCGCGAGGAGGGGAGAAGGGAAGGGGGCGGCCATCCGCGCCGACGCGTCCGGCCGGCTCGGAAAGGGCCGTGCCGGCGGAGCCGTTCCCGGCTCAGGGAGCGGGCTTCAGCGCCTGTGCCTGGCCGGCGAGGTCCCGGAAGAGCGGCAGCGCTTCCGCCGCGAAGGCCTTGAGCTCCGGGTCGCCGCCGTTCCGGGCATAGGCTTCGAGCAGCGCAGCCAGCTCCCGATGCGCGTCGCGCTGGGCTGCCGCATAGGCCTTGTCGAAAGCCTCGCCCTGGAGGGCGCCGAGGTCGCGGATCATGTCGAGATGGCGGCCGTCGGGGCGGTCGGGCAGGGCGATGTCGGAGCGGCGCGCGACGATCCGCCTGAGCTGGCTCGCCGCCCTGGCATGGTCGTCGGCGAGGCGGTGGGCATAATCCTTGATCGCGGGCGAACTGCTTTTCTGCAGAGCCAGCGTCGCGGATTCGATGCCGAACATCGTGGCGACGGCGACCTCCCCCGCGAAATCCCGCGCCGATGGCGGCGATTGGGCGAGCGCGGAGCGCACGGAAAGAACGGCTGCGATGGCAAGCGGCAGCGTTTCGAGAAATGCTCGACGTGTGCGGACCATGCCATGGCAACGAGCCAGAGCCCGCGAGGTTCCATCGGCGGGGCGCGTCCGCGTCTTCGCCTTGTTCCGCCGGCCGGGCTGCGATAGCAGAGCCCGGCGCCCCGGACCGGCGCCATCACGGAAGGGACATCATGCCGACCACCGCCGAGACCATCCGCGAGGCGCTGATCGCCGCCCGCCGCGACCGCTCGCTGATCGAGACCGCGAGCCTGCCGGTGCCGGCCTCGCTGGCGGAAGGCCTCGCCATCGCGCGCGCGATCAACCGCGGCGCGGGGCTGGAGGATCGCGGCTGGAAGGTCGGCATCGCCGAGGACGGCACGCCGATCGCCGGCCTGATGCCGGGCCCCTGGCTCGCGCCCGGTTCCGTCTATGAGGGCGCGATCGGCGCCGAGATCCGCGTCGAGATCGAGCTGGGCCTGCGCCTCTCGCGCGATGTGCCGCTGCGTCCGGGCCAGCCCTGGTCGCGCGCCGAATTGCTCGCCTGCTGCGACAAGGCCTTCCTCGGCATCGAGATCGTCGAGAGCCGCCTCGCCAACTGGTCCGGCAACGTCGCCATGCCGCTCTGGCTCGCCGATGCCATGGGCCATGGCGGCTATTTCGTCGGGCCCGACCTCGACATCAAGGTGCTGGACGATCTCACCGGCCTCGGCTGCTTCATCTCGCTCAACGGCGTGACGATCTACGATCAGCCGGCGGTCCACGGGAACGGCGATCCGATGACGCCCTTCCTCGCCTGGGCGAACCGGGCGGAGGAAGGTCTCGGGCCTCTGCGCGCCGGCCAGCTCGTCACCACGGGCAGCCTGTGCGGGGGCGTGCTTTCGCCGGGCCAGGGCGAGATCGTCACCCGGTTGAGCCCGCTCGCGACCGTAGCGTTTACGCTTCGTTAGAGGAAACCATCGAGTCCTTCAGCATTGCGCATGGCCGTCTGCGCTTTATGATGGCCTCGCACATCGAATAGTTTTGCTGTTGCGGCTGGGGGTTGCTTGGAGGACGGATGCGGTTCTGGCGAAGGGCGAGCCAGACGGTCGCATTGAGCGGCGGTTATGCGTTTGCGGCGCTCATGGCGGTGCAGGCTGATCCTGCCAAAGCTTTCGATCTGTCTTCTCTGGATGTCTTCGGCCTGTTCACCAAGAAGGACGAGCCGCCGGCCCCGAGCGCCACGACGCTGCCCTACAAGCTCGACTTCGATCTCGGCGAGGCCGAGGACGCCAAGGCGCTGACGCGCACCCTGCAGGACGCCTCCTTGCTCTACCGCCTGCGGCAGGACGCGCCGCCCGACGGCGAGACGCTGTCGCGCCGCATGGCGGCCGACCTCAACCCGCTCGTCGACGCGCTCTGGTCGCAGGGCTATTTCAACGCCGAGGTCGCGCTCGTCGTCGACGGCGTGCCGCTGGCGGTGGGGGCGGAGCCCGGCGCGCCGCTGATCCGCGCGCTGGAAGCCCATCGCAATCGCGATGCCGTGCCGATCATCGTCCGGGTCCGCCCCGGCAAGGTCTTCGGCTTCCGCAACATCGACATCGTCGAGCGTGGCCAGGGCGGGGCGATCGCCGATCCGCTCAAGGTCTCGAAGCTGAAGGCGGGCGAACCGGCGACGGCGGCCTCGCTGCGCGCCGCGCAGGCGGCGCTGGTCGATTCCATGCGGGCGCAGTCGCATCCGCTCGCCAAGGTGGTGGAGCTCCGGCCGGTGGTCGACCATGCCGCCGGCATCATGGACGTGACCTATGTGCTCGATCCCGGCCCGCTCGCCGGTTTCGGCGACATCACCGTGGGCCAGACCGACGAGATCCCGCCCGAGGTCGTGCGCTCCTTCATCTATCTCGAACCGGGCGACCCCTATTCGCCCAAGGCGCTGACCGATACGCGCAAATCGATCGCCAAGATCCCGGCCGTCGGCTCGGTGCGCATCCGCGAGGCCGACAAGCTCGACGGCACCGGCAACCTGCCGATCTTCGTCGAGGTGACGGAAAGGCCGAAGCGGCTCGTCGGCTTCTCGGCCCGCTATTCGACCGTCGACGGCCCGGCGGTGAAGGTCTACTGGGAGCACCGCAACCTCTTCGGCGGGGCCGAGCGCCTGCGCCTGGAGACGAGCGTCTTCTTCGCGCCGCGCATCGACGGCACCAAGCTCCAGCGCTTCGGCGATTTCGAGCAGTCGGACCTCGGCGGGCGCTTCGCCTTCAGCTTCATGAAGCCGGCCCTGGGCGGCACCCGCAACGACTGGCTGCTCGACGGCGCCGCCACGCGCGAGCGCGTCGGCACCAACCGCTATGGCGGCTACACCGCGCGCTACGCCAACGTCACCACCGCGATCCGCCACCGCTTCAGCGACACCTTCTCGGTGCAGGCCGGGCTGGAGGTCGAGCGCGGCCAGACCAGCGACGTGCTGGGCCAGGTCGACTACACCCTCGTCGGCATCCCGCTTTCGGTGAACTACGATTCGACCGACGATCTGCTCGACCCGAAGAAGGGCATCCGCGCCACCGCCTCCTTCACGCCCTATCCGACCTTCCTCGGCTCGACGGTCGGCATCTACCAGACCAAGGCGGCGATCTCGGCCTATTACGCGCTCGACGAGGATGGCCGCTATGTGCTGGCCGGGCGGGTCGGCTTCGGCTCGATCTCCGGTGCCGGCCTCGACGAGATCCCGGCGACGCGGCGCTTCTATGCCGGCGGCGGCGGCTCGGTGCGCGGCTACGCCTATCGCTCGCTCTCGCCGCTCGGGCCCTATTGGCAACTCACCGGCGGACGCAGCCTGCTCGAGCTCTCGGCCGAGGCGCGCATCAAGATCACCGACACCATCGGCATCGTGCCCTTCTTCGACGCCGGCACCGCCTTCGAATCGAGCTTTCCGGACGGCAAGCAGAAGCTGCAGATGGCCGCCGGCCTCGGCTTCCGCTACTATACCGGGATCGGGCCGATCCGCGTCGACGTGGCGGCGCCGCTCAACCCGCGCAAGGGCGACAAGCCCGTCGCGCTCTATATCAGCATCGGGCAGGCTTTCTGATGCGCCGGCTCCTGACCCTGCCGCGTCTTGCGCTTTTTGCCCTGCTGCTCACGGCGGGTTTCCTCGCCTCGGCCCATTTCGGCGGCTTCGCCCAGAACGCCCAGACCGATCGCGGCATCGTCGCCGACCTGATCTCGAAGGCGCTCTCCAGCGACACCAGCCAGGTCTCGATCGGCGAGGTCAACGGCGCGCTCTCCTCCGATGTCGAGATCCGCGACATCGTGCTCTCGGACCGCGACGGCGTCTGGCTCAGGCTCGACCGCGTCCGCCTAATATGGACCCGCAGTGCGCTCCTGCTGCGCCGCCTCGATGTCGACCGGCTCGAGATCGGAAAGCTCGAAATCCTGCGCAAGCCGGCGCCGCAGCCGGCCGGAGCCGCGCCCCCCAATGACGGGCCGATCCTGCCCGAATTGCCGCTCAAGGTGATCCTGCGTGCCTTCCAGCTCAACGAGCTGGTGCTCGGCGAGCCCGTCGTCGGCGTCGCTGCTCGGCTCGGCGCCACCGGCGCCGCCCGGCTCGGTCCGCCGAACGAGGGCCTGGATCTCAAATTCGAGGCGCGCCGGCTCGACATGGGCGGCACCTTCAATGTCGACCTGTCCTTCGTGCCGGACAGCACGCGGCTGCGGCTCGCGGCCAAGCTCGACGAGCCGGCCGGCGGCCTGATCTCGAAGGCGGCCGGCCTGCCGGGCGAGCCGCCCGTCAAGCTCGACCTCGACGGCGACGGCCCGCTCGATTCCTTCCGCTCGAACCTGACCTTCACCGCCGGCCCGACCATCGGCGCCGACGGCTCCGCGACCTTGAACCGCGCCGGGACGGAACGGCAGCTCGCGCTCGCGCTCGATGCCCGCATCGAAGGGCTGATGCCGGCGCCGGCAGCACCCGTCTTCGCCGGCTCGACCCGCCTCGACGGGACGGTCGGATTCGCCGATGACGGCGGCGTCGACATCCGCAACCTCGCCCTCGTCTCGGCTCTGGCGCGGCTCGACGTGCTCGGCCGCTACAAGGCCGACAAGACGCTCGACCTGCGCGTCACGGCCGCCTCGCGCCCGAATGCGGAAGGCCGCACCGTCGCCTCCGGCACGGAGATCGGCAAGCTCGCCTTCGACGCGACGATCCGCGGCCCGGTCGCCGGCCCGACCGTCGCCGCCAGGCTCGATGCGCAGGACGCCAAATTGCCGGCAGGGCAGTTCGCCAAGGTGGGGCTGACCTTCAACGCCACGCCGAGCGGCACCATCGGCGAGCCCGGCACCCGCATCGCGCTGACCAGCGACGGCGAGGCGACGGGCATCGCGCTGACGGACAAGGCGCTGGCCAGGGCGGTGGGCGACAAGGTCACCTTCACCCTGCGCGGCACCGGCAATGACGACGCCACCGCCGATTTCGAGACGCTGCGCCTCGCCCTCTCCGGCGTCGAGCTGGATTACAAGGGCAAGCTCGGCCAGGCCCGTATCCTCGGCCAGCTCAAGGCGGTGCTGCCCGATCTCGCCCGGCTGAGCGGCCTCGCCGGCCGTCCGCTCGGAGGCAGGGCGGACATCGCGGCCGACCTCGACGCCACGCCCAGGCTGAACAACTACGCCGCCACGCTGAACGGCAAGGCCGAGCGCCTCGCCACCGGCGACGCCGTGCTCGACCGGCTGCTCGCCGGCAGTCTGACGCTCGGCGGCAAGGTCGGCGCGCTCGCCGGCGACTACACCGTCTCCGGCCTCAAGGTCGCGGGCCAGCATGCGACCTTCACCGCCGACGGCGCCC
The DNA here is from genome assembly GCA_900466745.1 of Hyphomicrobiales bacterium. GTDB lineage: Bacteria > Pseudomonadota > Alphaproteobacteria > Rhizobiales > Beijerinckiaceae > Allobosea > Allobosea minatitlanensis. Next base: position 203,636 of record UBNE01000028.1, read on the forward strand.
TCGGCCGGAACGCCTCCGATCTCAAGCTCGCGCTCGCCTTGCCGGATCTGAAGCGCGCCGATCCGCGCCTCTCCGGCCGCGGCGACGTCAATGCCGAGATCACCGGCCCGCTCAACAGGCTCGATGCCAAGGCCCGTATCGCCGTCGCCAATGCGACCGCGCTGGCAAGGCCGATCCCGCGCCTCGCCATCGACGCCGTGGTCAAGGACCTGCAGGGCACGCTCGATTCCCATGTCACCCTCTCCGGCGAGATCGATGCCAAACCGGCGACGGGCACGATCGCGCTGAACCGCCAGCCGGACGACGGCTGGAACCTCTCGCAGCTCGATCTCGCCATCGGCTCGGTGCGCCTCGACGGCGCCGTGACGCTCGACCCGGCGAGCCGCGCCGCCGGCCGCCTGACGCTCGCCGCCCGCAATCTCGACGACCTCTCGGCGCTGGCGCTGACCAAGCTCGGCGGCCAGCTCGACGCCGATATCAACCTCACGACCCCGGAAGGCCGGCAGAACATCGACCTGACCGCGCGCGGCAGCCGGCTCGCCGGCCCCTCCGTCTCGGTCGACAAGCTCGATGCGACCATCGGCGCGAAGGACATCTACGGCCATCCGATGCTCGATGCCGCGATCGCCGTCGACCGGGCTGTCGCGGCCGGCGAGACGATCAGCGCGATCCGCTTCGATTCGAAGGGAGCGCCCGATGCCAGCGCCTTCACGCTCAGCGCCAATGCCCGCGGCTTCGCCCTGAAAGGGGCGGGCAAGCTGGTGCCGGGCGAGCCGCTGAAGCTGGAGATCGCTTCCTTCGACGCGCGCCGCGACGGCCGCGCCATCACCCTCGCCAATCCCGCCACCTTCAGCTTCCCGGCCTCGGGCGTCGAGATCGCCGGGCTGGCGCTGGCGATCGATGGCGGCCGCGTCACGCTCGACGGCAAGGCCGGCGAGACGCTCGATCTGCGCTTCGCGGCGCGCGACGTGCCGCTCTCGGCGGCGCGCATCGCGGCGCCGAGCCTCAACCTCTCCGGCACGCTCAATGCGCAGGCGCAGGTTCAGGGCAGGCCGGATGCGCTCTCCGGCCCCTGGAGCCTGAAGATCGCCCGGCTGGTGACGCCGGAGACGCAGCAGGCCGGGCTGCCGCCGGTCGAGATCGCCGGGCAGGGCGCGTTCAAGGGCAACGCCACGAGCGTCGAGGCGACGGTGAATGCCGGCCGCGGCGCCAGCCTCACCCTGCGCGGCACCGCCCCGCTCAGCGCGACCGGCGCCCTGTCGCTCGCAGCCCAGGGCCGCGTCGACGCCGCGCTCGCCAACACCATGCTCGCGGTCAACGGCCAGCGCCTGACCGGCGCCGTCGCCGTCGACATGCGCGCCGAGGGCACGCCGACGGCGCCGCGCCTCAGCGGCAACGCCACCCTCTCCAACGGCAGCTTCACCGACGCACTGCAGGGCGTGCGCCTGACCAATATGCGGGCGCGGGTCGCGGCCAATGGCGACAACCTGACGATCGAGGGCGCTTCGGCAAGCACGCCCAATGGCGGCACGATCTCGGCGAGCGGCCAGGTCAAGGTCGATCCGGCCGCCGGCTTCCCGGGCACGATCCGCATCCGGGGCAACCGCGCCCAGCTCGTCTCCAGCGGTCTGGTCACGGCCGTCGCCGGGCTCGATCTCGACATCTCCGGCCCGCTGGCGCAGCGCCCGCGCATCGGCGGGCGGATCGACGTCGTCTCGCTGGAGGTCTCGGTGCCGGACCGTCTGCCGGCCTCGCTGAGGCCGGTCGACGGCGTCAAGCACGTCAACGCCAGGGGCACCGCCGCGGCGCGCCTGGCCGCGGCCCGCAAGGCGCAGAAGGCGCGCGGCAAGCGCGGCCGGGCCGCGCCGGCTTTCGACGCCGCGCTCGCCTTCACCGTCTCGGCGCCGAATCGCGTCTTCATCCGCGGCCGCGGAATCGATGCCGAGCTCGGCGGCGCGATCCGCGTCGGCGGGACGCTGGCCGCCCCCGCGCTCGACGGCGGCTTCGAACTGCGCCGCGGCCGCCTCAGCGTGCTGACCCAGCGCCTCGACTTCAGCCGCGGGCGCCTGACCTTCGCCGGCGGCCTGATTCCGGAGCTGGATTTCGTCGCCGAGACCCGCGCCGCCGATGTGACGGCCAAGGTCATCGTCAGCGGCCCGGCCGACCAGCCCGCCTTCGCCTTCACCTCCGAGCCGCAACTGCCGCAGGACGAGGTGCTGTCGCGCCTGCTCTTCGCCCGGGCCTCGGGCTCGCTCTCGGCCTTCCAGGCGGTTCAGCTCGCCCAGGCGGCGGCCCAGTTCGCCGGCGGCGGCGGCGACGACACCTTCGAGCGGCTGCGCAAGTCGCTGGGCGTCGACAATCTCGACATCCAGATGGGCGAGGGCGGCCCGACCGTGGGCGCCTCGCGCTATATCAGCGACAACGTCTCGGTCGGAGTGAAGGTCGGCACCAAGCCGGAGGACAGCGGCGTCTCGGTCGGCATCGACGTCACCAAGCGCCTCAAGCTCCAGGCCGAGACCGGCGCGGACGGCAGCGCGGCCGTCGGCATCGGCGCCGAGTGGGAATACTGAATCGCCGCCCTTGGGAGGGATTCGGGGATTCGGCCCGCAGATTCGCCGGCAAAACCATGCTGCAAGGCACAAAACGGCCTGTGCGCCGGCTCAGTCGGTTAACGCTGTGTAAATTTCAGCGGTCAAAGCGTGGCTCGCCTGCAACACCGGGTTCCAAAGCACCCTCCCGGCGGGGCGAACGGCCGGATCGTGGTTGATCGGCAGGGCCGCATTCGTATGGTGACTGTGCGTCGGGACGTTCCCGGTCGCTGTTTTTCGTCTTCGCCTCTGAATTGGGTCAGGGACGTGGGCGAAAGACCGGGAAGAGGCAGGTTCTGCGATCAGGCATCAAGCCTGGGGCGGGGGGCAGGCCGAAGCCCGAGGGTCTCGAAACTCTTTTGGAGGTTTACCAAATGAAGCTCGTCAAGAGCCTCCTCCTCGGTACCGCCGCCGGCATCGCCGCGGTCGCCGGGGCTCAGGCCGCCGACCTTCCCTCGCGGAAGGCCGCTCCGGTCGAATACGTTCGCGTCTGCACCGCCTACGGCGCCGGCTTCTTCTACATCCCGGGCACCGATTCCTGCCTGCGCATCTCGGGCCGCGTCCGCGCCGAGTACGCCGTCGGTCAGCGCTACAGCGACTACCAGGATGCCTACGGCACCCGCGCCCGTGGCCGTCTGAACATCGACGTCCGCACCGCGACCGCCTATGGCACCCTGCGCACCTTCATCCGTTACGAGCTGACCAACAACACCGGCATCTACACCGCCGGCACGGGTCCGTTCAACACGGGCGCCAACGTTCCGGGTCTCGTCCGCGGCGCCGCCGGCACCGGCTCGCTGCTCGATCTGGCCTATGTCCAGTTCGGCCCGATCACCGCTGGTCGCGCTCAGTCGTTCTTCGACTTCTACGCCTCGGACCTGAACTTCGCTTCGATCCGCACGGCTGACTCGCGCGTCAACCTGCTCGCCTACACCGCCACCTTCGGCTCGGGCTTCTCGGCCACGGTGTCGTTGGAAGACCGCACCTCGGGCACGGTTGGTCGTGAGCTCGGCGGCGTCATCGGCGGCATCGGCTTCCTCGGCACCGCCGCTGCTGTGACGCAGGGCCAGGACTACCCGGATATCGTCGCGTCGCTGCGCGTCGATCAGGGCTGGGGCTCGGCTCAGCTGTCGGGTGCTGTCGGTCAGCGCAAGTACGCTGCGGTCGGGGCTGCTGCTCTCGGCGCGGTTGACGGCGACGAGGTGGCCTGGGCCATCCAGGGCGGCGTGAAGATCAACCTGCCGATGCTCGCCGCCGGCGACGCTCTGTGGCTGCAGGCTGCCTATGCCGACGGCGCTCTCGGCTATCTCGGCTGGTCGGGCAACAGCCTCGGTCTCGGCCGTCTCGGCCGCCTGACCCTGGCCGACGCCTCGATCAACCCGGTCACGGGCAAGGTCGACAACTCGACCGGCTGGTCGGTCGTCGCGGCGTTCCGCCACTTCTGGACCCCGACCCTGCGCACCGAGATCGGCGCGTCGTATTCGGAGCTGAAGCTCGGCTACGTCGACACCGCCACAGCGCTCTTCGCCCTGGCTCCGCGCTCGCTGGACCCGAAGGAGTTCCTGCTCGCCGCCAACCTGATCTGGTCGCCGGTCTCCGGCCTGGATATCGGTGTCGAAGTGCTCTATTCGCACCTCGACGTCCGTTCGCCGGTTGGTCTGGTGAACAACGCTTCGGTTCGCAGCAACCTGCTGGGCATCAAGTCCGAGGACTCGATCTCCGGTCGCCTGCGCATCCAGCGCGACTTCTGATCGGTTCTCCGATCTCAGTCGGAAGCCCCGGGGAAACCCGGGGCTTTTTTGTTGTCTGTGGGTTGCCGCATCTTCGCGGTTGACGGTCCGGCAGGATGCGGCCTGACTGTGACCGGAAGTCCGGGGCCCGCGCGACGCGGCGGGGTTGCGTCGCCGCGTTGACCCGATCTCTCGGGACAGGCTCTCAAGCTCTTGACGATCCTGTCGCCGGAGCCGGCATCGCAAGCTTCGCCGCGGCGCGGCGATGGGTGAGGGGGGTACGATGTCTCAGCCGACGCGCTGGCTCTGGGGAGTGGTCCCCTTGGCGTTGCTGTGGGGCACCGGAAACTTCGTTCAGGACGACGCGATCCAGCGGGACGTCGCCTCGCGCGCCGAGCGGGCGGTCCAGGCCGGGGCGGGCGCGGCGCCCGGTGCGAAGCCGGTGACGGCCCAGGTCGAGGGGCGCGACGTCACCATCGGCGGCGAGGTCATCTCGGCCGACGGGGCCGCGAAGGCGATGACGCAGCTCCGTTCTGAGTTCGGGGTGCGCCGGGCGCTCGGAGGCCTCTCCCAGGTCGTCGCGCAAAAACCCTATTCCTGGTTCGTCAGCCGCCTCCCCAATGTCGTGACCATCGGCGGCTTCGTTCCCGATCTGTCGGTGGCGGACGCCAACGCCGCCGCGGCCGGGGCGGCGCTGCCGGGCCTGCGGATCGACGACCGCCAGACCGTGGCCTTCGGCGCTCCAGAAGGCTTTCCGGCGATGACTGCCGCGATGATCGCTGCCCTGCCGCAGCTCGCCTCGGGCCGGATCGCGCTGGATGACGGCCGGTTCTGCATCGAGGGCAAGGCCGCCAGCCCCGAGGCCTTCCAGGCGCTCGAAGCCATCGGCGCCAAGCCCCCGGTTGCAGGCTACAGCGCGGTTCCTTGCGGGCTCGAGCCGCCGACGATCTCGCCCTATCGGTGGAGCGCCACGCATGAGGTGCCCGGGACCGTCACGCTCGATGGCTTCGTTCCCGACGAGGCGACGCGCAAGCAGATTCTGGCGGCGCTTCAAGGCAGCTTTCCGTCCGCCGCGATCAGCGATGCGACGAAGCCGGGCGCCGGGGCGCCCGCGGCTTTCCTCGAGAAGGTGAAGCGCGCGGCGGCCGAGCTCGCGCGGCTCAGGAGCGGCAAGGCCGAGATCAGCGGCGACAGCTATGTCCTTTCCGGCGTCGGGCCGGCCAGCTACGCCGCCTGCCAGGCCCTGCGCCTGCAGATCGCCCAGCTCGACGGCCCGGATTCGGTTGCCCAGGCGACGATCGAGTGCCCGCCGGCGCCGCCGCCCGAGCCGGCGATGCCGCCCCTCCCGGAGATTCCCGCTCCGATCCTTCATGACGTGACGCCGGCGCCCTCCGAGGCCCCCGCCTCGGCGCCCGGCGGAGTGGCCGCGCCGGCGGCCGATGCCGCGGCCCCCCGGCCGGGCGCTGCGGCTCCCGTGGCGCGTTCCGCTGCGCTCCTGCCCTGGACGGCGCAACGCCTGGAGGACCGGCTGCGCCTCGCCGGATCGGTGCCGAATGCGGCGGCCCGCGAGGCCATTCTCTCCCAGGCCGGCCGGCTCTTCCGCGGCCTTCGCATCGAGGATGGCATGGAGACCGCCGCCGGCGTAACGCCGGCCGGGGATTTCGCCGCCTCGGCGGTCTACGCGCTTGAGGCGCTGTCGAAGCTCCGGCAGGGCTCGGTCTCGATCCGCGACAACGCCCTTTCGATCGCCGGACAAGCCGCCGATGCAGCGGGCTGGCAGGCCCTGCGCAATCAGTTGGCCGGCGCCGTTCCGGCCGGCCTGAGCCTGCCCGCCGGGCCGATCGCGGTGACAGTGCGGCCTTATGGCCTGTCGCTGACGACGGATCGCGGCGGCGCCAGGATCTCGGGCTACCTGCCGGACGAGGCGGCGCGCGCGGCGCTTCATGCGCTCGTCGCGGAATCGCCGCTCCGCGGCAAGCTAGACGACGGGGCGGTGATCCTGCCCGGCGCCCCCGAGGGCTTCGCGCAGGCTGCGGCCACGGCGCTGACCGATCTGCTGCGGCTCGACATGGGGTCGGCGACGCTGACCGACCGGACGGTGACCCTGCGCGGCCTGACCTGTCGCGACCTGATCCGGAACGAGGTCGAGACCAGCGCCGCGAGCGGGCTGCCGCCCGGCTTCACGGCCGATATCGTGGTCAGTCCGCGCCAGACCGGCTGCGTCATCGACCCGCCGGCGAGCTGCCAGAACGATCTCGACGGCCTGACGCGCCAGAATCCGGTGCTGTTCGCGCAGGGCACGGCGGTGGTCGAGCTCGACGCCGTGACCGAGCGCGTCATCGCCGAGGCCGCGGCGATTCTGAAGAAATGCCCGGGCTCGCGCGTGACGATCGAGGGGCATGCCAATCGCGATGGCGAGCGGCGCGGCTTCGACAATCTCGATCTGTCGCAGCGGCGGGCGCAGCGCGTCCGCGACGAATTGGTCCGGCGCGGCATCGACGCCGCCCAGCTCGAGGTGAAGGGTTATGGCGCGGCTCGCCCGCTCCTGCCCTATGGCGATCCGCAGGCGCGTGAAATGAACCGCCGGGTTCAGTTCACCGTGGCGAAGTAGGGAGGCGGACATGCTCTATCTCGCCAGCCGTTTCGTCTGGTTTCTCCTGGGCGCCTTCATCCTCGGCTTCGTCATGGGCTGGATCAGCCAGAACGGGCGCAGCCGCCGCTTCTGGAGCAGGGGCTGGAGCCTGCTGGCCGTGCTGTGGGCGGGCGGCGCGGCGCTGAGCTGGTTCCAGCTCGTCAACGGCGTGCCGGCGATGTGGCTCGAGACGGCGCTGCTGTTCGTCGCGGTCTACTGGCTCGGCTGCGCCGCCGGGACGCTGGCGCGCCCGCTCGACGGCGCGGCGGAGCAGGCGGCGCCGGCCGCGACAGTCGCCACGCCGCCAGCCGCGGCGACGGAGGCGGCGCCGCTCTCATCGGCGCCGCCCGCGGATACCGGGACGGTCGTCGCCGGAGAGGAGGCTCTGCCCGGCCGGCGCCCCGCGGCTCTGTCCGAGGCGCGCGGCGGCAAGGCCGACGACCTCAAGCTGATCAAGGGCATCGGCCGGCAGAACGAAGGCCGTCTGCACGGCCTGGGCGTCTGGCATTTCGAGCAGATCGCCGCCTGGACGCCGGAGAATGTCGAATGGGTCGGCGGCTATCTGGCTTTTCCGGGCCGGATCGAGCGCGAGGATTGGGTCGGGCAGGCGAAGCTCCTGGCGGGAGGCGGGTCGACGGCGTTCGCCGATCGCGCGCGGGCCGGGCTCGTCGAGACCTCGCGCGACGACGGATCGGCGGGCGAAGCCAATGTCGCGACGCTGGCTGAGGGCGTCTTCGAGGGCCGGAAGCCGGCGGCGCTGCTGTTGGCGGCCCGCGACGGCAAGCCCGACGACCTGACGCTGATCGACGGCGTCGGGCCGGCGATCGCGGCCGCGCTGAACCGCCTCGGCATCTGGCATTTCGACCAGATCGCCGGGCTCGACGACGAGGAGATGCGCTACGCCTCGGCCTTTGCCGGCGCGCCGGGGCGTGGGCTCGCCGAGAACTGGCGCGAGGATGCCGGCATCCTCGCCCATGGCGGCGAGACGCAGCATTCGCGGAGGCTGAAGGCCGAGCGCGGCAAGGCGGAATAGAGCATCGGCCCGAAAAAGCGGAACGCGATTTTCGGAAAAACAGGCGCAAAATCAAAGGTATGGAGTATCGAGCCAGCCCGATGCTCCAGCGGGCCGCCCGGCGCAATTGGCTGTTGTCGCGGGCGGAGCGGAGCGCGCTTCGCATCCCCTGCGCTGACGGCGGGGCTTATTCCGCCCGCCGCTCCGCCCGGGTGACGAGCTTGCCGATGCGGCGGACCATCTCCTTGCTGCCGAGCAGCGGCGCATGGCCCTGGCCGGGGACGACATGGGTCTCGCAATCCGGGTGGCGCTCGGCCATCTCCTGCAAGGTCTTCTCGGCGAGGAGGTCGGAATTGTCTCCCCGGATCGCCAGCATCGGCACGCTTTGCAGGGCGTCGAAATAAGGCCAGAGCACCGGCAGCGGTACCTCGAGGTCGAGCTCCTCCAGCACCTTCATCAGATTGGTGTCGTAGTCGGGCCGCAGCGGCCCGTCGCGATCGGTCCAGGTCCGGCGCGCCATCAGCTCCCATTCGGTGTCGCCGAGCGCCGGGAACTGCTGGTCGGAGAGCCGTTTCAGGATCTCGGCGCCTTCCGAAAAGCTGCGCGGCTGCGGTAGCTTGCCGACATAGCCGCGGATGCGCAGCAGGCCGCGCGCGTCGATCACCGGCCCGACATCGTTCAGCACCGCGCCCTTGATCACGGCCGGGCGCGCCGCCGCCAGCGCCATGGTGAGAAGCCCGCCGCGCGACGTGCCGATGAACACGGCCCGCTCGATGCCGGCCGCGACCAGGACCTGCATCAGGTCGTCGAGCTCGACGCGGATGTCGTAGTGCTTCCATTCGGGATCATAGGCCGAGAGCCCGCGGCCGCGATAATCCAGCGCCAGGACGCGCCGTGGCCGGGCCTCGTCCTGGGACAGGGCCAGCGCGACCTCGTGGAAATCGGCGGCGGTGCGGGCGAATCCGGGCAGGCAGACGACCGGGAGCGCCGACCCGGCGAGCGGGCCGTAGTCGCGGGCATGCAGCTTCAGCCCGTCCGAAGCCGTGAAGAAGCGGGAGGCGAAGCCGGTCTCGACAGTCATGGGGGTCTCGGGTGGAAGGACGCGAACAGCTAACCACGCGCGCGCCGGCGACGGAAGCCGCCCGCATGCGCTCGCTCACGGCGCACCCCAGCTCTTGAGCTTGGCGAGGCAGAGATTGAAGGCTTCGAGCTCTTCGGGCGTGAGCACGGCGAGGAAGTCGCGCTCCATCGTCTCGCCCAGGCGGTCGGCCTCGCGCCGAACGGCATCGCCCTTGGGCGTGAGCCGGAGGCTGACCCGGCGGGCATCGGCGCTTTCGAGGTCGCGCCGGACATAGCCCGCATCGACCAGCTTGCGCAGATGCTTCGAGACCAGCGTCTGCTCGATCAGCGTGGCTTCCGAGAGCGCGCGCGACGACAGGCCGGGCTCGTCGCCGATGGCGCGGATCACGCGCAGCTCCCGGATGTTGAGCCCGAGCTCCCGCTTGTAGACCTGCGACGCCCTGGCGCGCGCCGCCGCGCTCACCTGGTCGAGCCGGAAGGTGAGGAAGGCGTCGCGCGCCATGGCGCTAGCGCTGCGCCGGGCGCCGGCCGGCCAGCCACAGCGCGAGGACGGACAGCGCGGTGCAGGCGAGGATGTAGTAGGAGGGCATCATGTCCGAGCCAGACTTCGCCACCAGCCAGGTCAGGGTGAAGGGGGCGAGCCCGCCGAACAGCAGCACGACGACGTTGTAGGCGATCGACATGCCGGTGGAGCGGACATCGGTCGGGAACATGCCTGCGAGCAGGCCCGGCGTCGGCGCCCAGATCGCGGCGATCGAGAGCGCGCAGATCGCCTGCGCGACCAGCAGCCGCTCGAAGCTCGGCTCCGCCACGACATAGGCGAGCAGCGGGTAGGAGAGCAGCGCGAAGCTCAGCATCCCGATCAGCCAGACGCGGAAGGCGCTCCAGCGGTCGCAGAGCTGGCCCATCAGCGGCACGAAGACGAAGAGCAGGACGCCGCCGATCAGCGAGCTCAGCATGGCGCTGGTGAAGGGCAGCTTGAGCTGGCGCATCACATAGCCGGGCAGGAAGATGAACCAGACATAGTTCGAGACCGTGCCGGGGATCATGATGCCGCAGCAGCGCAGCAGCGCGTTGCGATGCTCCGCCAGCACGGCCCGGAACGGGGTGCGGGTCTCGCCCTTGCCGGCCTCGCGCTCATATTCCGGCGATTCGTCGACGAAGCGGCGGATATAGAAGCCGAGCGGCGTGATCAGCGCGCCGAGCAGGAAGGGGATGCGCCAGCCCCAGCCCTGCAGCGCCTCGGGCGTCAGCAGCGTCGCCAGGGCGTAGCCGGAGAAGGCCGAGAGCGCGAGCGCCAGCGCCTGCGAGCACATCTGGAAGCTGCCATAGGTCATCTTGCGGCCGGGCGGCGCGTATTCGACCAGCATCGCCGTGGCCGAGGCGAACTCGGCGCCGACCGAGACGCCTTGCAGGATGCGCGCGAGGATGATGAGGATCGGCGCCAGCACGCCGATCGTGGCATAGCCCGGCGTCAGCCCGATCAGCACGGTGGAGAAGCCCATGATCAGGATCATCACCGTCAGGATCGGCTTGCGGCCGAAACGGTCGGCATAGGTCGAGAGCAGCACGCCGCCGATCGGCCGGACGAGGAAGGAGATCGCGAAGGTCGCCGCGGTCAGCAGCGCCGAGACCAGCGGGTCGGAGCTCGGGAAGAAGACCTGCGCGATGATGGTCGAGAAGAAGCCGTAGACGAGGAAATCGTACCATTCGAGGCCGTTGCCGATCACCGAGGAGATGACGGCGCGGCGGACCATGGCGGGGGAGCGCGGTTGCCCGCTCTGGATCGCGGCGGCGGTCATGCATTGGCTCCGGTCTGGCGCTCGACGAGGCGGCACAGGATGCTGGCGCCGATCGGGAGCAGGCGGTCGTCGAAATCGAAGGTCGGATGGTGGCACATCGCGCCGGGCTGGCCGAGGAAGATATAGGCGCCGGGCCATTGCGCCAGCATCAGCGCGAAATCGTCCGAGAAGGGCAGGGGTCTGCGCCCGGTCTGGACGTTCTCGGCGCCGAGCACGGCTCCGGCGGCCTCCGCCGCCGCGGCGGCCGCGCGCGGATCGTTGAGGCAGGGCGGGCAGCTCGCCTTGCTGGAGAGGGCGACGGTGCAGCCCGACATCAGCGCCAGGCCGCGGCAGATGGCGTCGAGCTTCTCGACGATGCGGGCTTCCGTCGCCGGATCGTAGCTGCGGATCGTGCCGGCGAGATAGGCCTCGGCCGGGATGATGTTGGGGGCGCTGCCGGCCGAGAGCTGGCCGAGGCTGACGACGGCCGGCTCCAGCGGGTCGACATGGCGCCCGACGATGGAGGAGATCTCGGCCGCCAGCCGCGCCGCGACCTGGAGCGGATCGACCGTGGTGTGCGGCGCGGCGCCATGGCCGCCGACGCCCCGGACCGCGATCTCGAAGACATGGGTGCCGCTCAGCGTCGCGCCGGGTCGGACGCAGGCCGTGCCTTCCGCATAGAGCGGGATGGTGTGGAGCGCATAGACCTCGGAACAGGGAAAGCGCTCGAACAGCCCGTCGGCGATCATCCGCTCGGCGCCCTGGCCGACCTCCTCGGCCGGCTGGAAGATGAGATGCACCTTGCCGCGCCTGGGCGGGTTGGCGGCGAGATGGCGGGCGGCGGCGAGCAGCATCACCGTATGGCCGTCATGGCCGCAGCCGTGGAAGCTGTGGGCGACCGTGGAGCGGTAGGCGAGCCCGGTCTGCTCCTCCATCGGCAGCGCGTCCATGTCGGCGCGCAGCCCGATGGTGGGGCCGTCCGCGGCGCCCCTGATGACGCCGACGAGCCCGGTGCCGCCCAGCCCGCGATGCACCTCGACGCCGAAGGAGGCGAGGGTTTTTGCGACGAAGTCCGAGGTTCGGAATTCCTGGAACGCGGTCTCTGGATGGGCGTGTAGATCGCGGCGCCAGGCCTCGAGCGTCGGCGCGAAAGCGACAATGTCCTGCAGCATCGAAGTGCCTCCCCTGTCACCGCATTTAATTGAAAATTTCAAATATTGCAATCACAGGAGAAGATTGTTGTCGCAGTGCACAATGCCGGTGGGGAATCGGTGACCTGTGCCGTCATCCCCGGCCAGCGAGGCGAAGACGCGGAACTGCAGGCCGGCGCGTTTCCGGCCGAGGCTCGGGCACGGATGCCGGATCGGCGCGGCCAGCGCCGCCTGCCCGGGACGATCGGGCGGCTATGGCGCCGTCAGGCCCCTACTCCTGTCTGCCGCCGCGCTTCAGATCGTAGTCGATCAGATAGGCGGTGCGCTGGTTGAGGCGCTGCCGGTAGACCTGCAGATTCTCCATCACGCGCTGGACGTAGTTGCGCGTCTCGGAGAAGGGGATGCGCTCGACCCAGTCGACCGCGTCGACATCCGGGTCGCGCGGGTCGCCATAGGCGGCGATCCACTTCCTCACATTGGGCGAGCCGGCATTGTAGGCGGCGAAGGTCAGGACATAGGAGCCGCGCCACTCCTTCAGCAGGTCGTTGAGATGGGCGGCGCCCATCCGCGCCGCATAGAGCGGGTCCTCGCCGAGCTTCTGCCAGTCGAAGGGCAGGCCGGCGCGCCGGGCCGTCTCGCGGGCGGTGGCGGGCATCATCTGCATCAGCCCGCGCGCGCCGGCATGCGACATCGCGGTCGGGTCGAAGGCGCTTTCCTGCCGCGCGATGGCGTGGACGATGGCGCGCTCCATCGGGTCGCCGAGCACGTCGAATTCCGGCACGCCATGGGTCGGATAGGCGGCCTGGTCGAGCGGGAAGCCGCGTTGCAGCGCCGCCTTGCCGATGGCGACGAGGGTGCGCGCATCCGATTCGCGCCGGGCGATGGCCGCGATCGTCTCCAGCGCGGCGGCGGTGTGCAGGCGCCGGGCCAGATCGGCGAGCATCAGATTGGCGAGGTCGCGCTCGCCGATCCTGTAGAGCAGGCGCACGCCGCGATGGCCGGGCAGGGCGTCGAGCCCCGCCGCCGCGGTGAGCCGCAGCGGCAGGTCGCCGAGGCCGAGCCTGGCGCGGGCGAGCTGCCCGTAATAGGCGACGGGCTGCTCGGCGGCCTTGCCGAAGGCGGCCTTCGCCTCCTCCGGCCGGTCGAGCGCCTCATAGGCGCGCCCTTGCCAATAGGCGGCGCGCGCCACCGAGATCGGCGTTTCCGCGATGGCGGCGGCCGCGTCGAAATGCTTCAGCGCCGCCTCGGGGGCCTTCAGGAAGCGCAGCGCGATGAAGCCGGCCTGCCATTCGGCCTCGAGCCGCTCGGCCGCCTCCTCGGCGCCGTGCCCGGCGGCGATCTCATAGGCCTTCTGCGGGTTGCCGGCGTCGAGCAGCTTGCGCGAGAGGATGCGCCGCTCCTCCCACCAGCCATCGCCATCGCCCAGCAGCGACGGGTCGCGCGGGATCGCGATCATGGCCTTGACGGCCTCGTCGAGCTTGTCGGCCCGGCGCGCCTGCTGCGCCTGCAAGAAGGCGAAGGAGAGGTCGCCGCGCAGCGCGGCCGGCACGGCCGCAATCAGCTTCTCGGGAATCGGCCGCCGGGCCCTGGCGCTGGCGAGCCGGGCCTTGGCCAGCAGCACATAACCAGGCGAGACGCGGGCGGCGCTGCGCAGCGCCGCCGGGCCGTCCTTGCGGAAGAGGGAGCGTTCGGCGCGCAGGCGGTGGTCGTCCTGGCCCAGGACCTCGCCGAACTGCGCCAGGACGATCTTCTCCAGGGCCGGCCCGAACGGGTCCCTGCGCCAGCTCTGCCGGATCAGGGCCTTGGCCTCGGCGGAGCGGCCCTCGTCCTTGAGCGCGAGCGCCAGCGCGATCCGCCCGGCGGGCGAAACCGGCTGCCCGGCGCCGAAGAAGGCGCGGATGACGGCCGGGCTCTTCTTCTCGGCGATCAGGGCCTCTTCGGCCCGGCGCCGGAACCGGGTCGTGGCCGGATAGTCCGGATGGCCGCGCAGGAAGGCGTGGATGCGGGAGAAGGGCACGGCGCCGGCATTGGCGTGGATCGCCACCCATTCCAGCAGGGTCCGCGCGGCCGGTTCGTCGATCCGGGCGGCGGCGGCATCGCCTTCGGCCAGCGCGCCCTTGCGATAGGCCGTGACGGCGGCGCGGACGACGTCGAGATTGAGCGCCGCATCGGCCTGCAGGGCGCCGGGCGGATAGGGCGGCAGCGAGCCGGTCGCCTCGACATCGCTGATCAGGGCCAGCCGGCCCTGGCCGGCGGGCGCGCCCTCGTCCTGCGCCCGGGAAAGCGAGGCGCCGAGCAGAAGCGGCAGCAGGAGAACCGGCAGTCGTCGCCGGACGGCAGGCGAGGCCATGAGACGGCTCCATCCTCGTTCAGGCATCGAGAGAGGGTCCGAGAAGCAGGTTTAAGAAGGCTTAACCATGACATTTCCCCAAACCCTTTCGGGACCGTCGGTCTGAGGATCGATCGTCAATCTCCTCGGCTTTGCTTTTCCAAGGGTCGTTCTCGGCGCGTTCGCGCTTCTCCCTCGTGGCCTCCGCGAGAAGCTTCCGGTCGATCTTGCGCGATGACCTCTTCGCCATGCCGAGCGACATGCCGGTGTCGCCCGGCCGGCGCCCCGGCTTCAAGCCGCCTCAGGCCGTTTTCCCGCCAGCGCGATCCCCGCAGACGCAACTCCTCCTCCCAAATCGACCTTGGCCGGAACCGCCCGGCGAAGATCGCGCCAGGCGATGAAAGCCCGGCCTCCGCAAGGAGCCCCGCCTTCTCGTTTCGAAGCGGATCAGGAACCAATGAGGCACGCAGCCGTTTGCCTCTCGCAACTTGGCAGTGAAGTCAGCAGGAGGGGCGCATGGACAGCATTATTTATCTCGTCGGCTTGGTGGTGATCATCATGGCGATCCTCTCGTTTCTCGGTCTTCGATAGGAGCTCGCCATGTCCATGTCTGGAACGGATGTCGTCGTCGCTCCTGTGACCGTCAACAAGGAAAACCGCTCCTATGTACAATGGGGGCCGATCATCGGCGGTGCTGTCATTGCCACCGCGATATCGACGATCATGACAGTCTTCGGCTCGGCGATCGGCCTGTCGATGGTCTCTGCCGATCTGGAGAGAAGCTCGAGCCCCACCGCATTGGCTGTCGCGGGTGCGCTTTGGGCCCTCTGGATTCTGGTTTCGGCCACGATGGCCGGCGGCTATCTGGCGGGTCGCATGCGCCAGCCGAGCTTCGATGCCAATCAAGAAGAAAGGAAGGTGCGCGACGCGACCCATGGCCTTCTCGTCTGGGCCACCGGCGCCCTTTTGATCACCGTCGTGGCGACGTCCTCGCTCTTCGGCGCGGCGAAGACAGCCGCGAGCGGCGTCGCCAGCGTCAGCTCGGGCGTGGCGTCGCTGGTGTCCGAGAATGTCGATCCGCTTGCAATGACGCTCGACAACGTGATGCGGGCGAATGGGCAGCAGCCGCCGTCAGCCCAGGAACGCGACGAAGCATCCCGCATCTTCGTCAGCGCGCTCAGGAATGGAAAGATCGAGCAGGGCGACCGGGATTATCTCGCATCGCGCCTTGCCGCGCGGTCCGGCATCTCCGAGCAGGACGCGCAAAAGCGGATCGACGACGCCTACGCCCGTCTCTCGCAAGCCAAGGACACAGCCAAGCAGGCCGCGGAGCGGGCGCGCAAGATCGCTGTTCTGACCGCCTTCCTGACGGCAGCCTCACTGCTCGTCGGAGCGGCTGCCGCGGCCTGGGCTGCCACCTTGGGCGGTACGCATCGCGATGAGAACATGCATGTCGACGCCGTGGGGTGAGCAGCGGATTTGCTTTGAGAAGGGCTGAATGCTTCCTGCGCCCCGCCAGATCTTGCTGGCGGGGCCTTTTGCGCTCAGGCCGTGCCGTGAGAGCCCTTGCGCCTGCTGCTGGCGAATGCCGCGACATCGGGAGCCAGGATGTCGTGCTTCTCGGCCCATGAGGCGAACAGCCCCCTCGCCGTGTCGGGCTCGATGTCGCCGCGGACCGCAGCCAGACAGGCCTTCGATGCGAAGGCATGGGCCGTGTCGCGCCGGCTCCCGGGCCAATCGGCCAGGAACATGTAGGCCTCCATCGCCGATGAAACCGCTGTCGGGATGCCGGCGCCCGCCAGGATGATCACCGGGCGCTCGAAATCGTCGGAAGGCATCAGTGCCATTGCCATATCCTCCTGGAAGCAACATGGGTCTGGTCCCGCATCCGGCGTGACGCAGGGCGGATGCGGATGGGGCTGATTTATGGGTGCCGGATTTCGATCTTCAAGGGTCGAACGCGTATAGCGGGGCCGGTCCTTGCCGTGCCGCTGCGGCCGGGCATAAACCTCGGCCCGGCTCGATCACGCCGCCGAAGGGTTCGGACGGCCGACAGGGCAGGCGCGAAGCAGCCGTCGTCATCGCCGGTCTCGGCGATCTCGCCCTGGATCGGACGGCTTTCGCCATGCCGGCTCCAGCGGTTCGACATCTCATGGGCCGAAACAGGCGCCGTCCTGCTCGGCATCGAGCATCGGCCCGAAAAGCGGAGCGCGGTTTTCGGGAGAAGCGACGCAAAATCAGAGACCTGGAGGATCGGACCGAATACGATATTCGGTCCGAGGCTCTGGAGCGCAGCGACCCTCCCTTCACCCGACATCGGAGGTCTCCGGGCTGGGAAGGGGTGAGGAGCGCTTTTCAGCGTTGCTGCTTGGTCCGGTTGCGTCCGCCGCTGTTCCGGCGACGCCTTTCAGGGTGCCGCGAGATATCCCGGGCTGTTGGGAGAGATCGAGTTGAAGAAGGCTTGACCATGGCGATACGCATTTTGATGGGTTGCCGGCTTTGCCTCCGCGAGGCGACGGTTTATGTGTGACGGCCCGCAACCTCGTATTTCCGCCTCAGGATGGTCCTCATGACCAAGCACCCCGCCTTCGCCGGCTCGATGCCCGCTCTGGTCACGCCGTTCAAAAACGGCGAGATCGACGAGGCTGCGCTGCGGGCGCTGGTCGACTGGCAGATCGAGAGCGGCTCGACCGGGCTCGTCCCCGTCGGCACCACCGGCGAGAGCCCGACGCTGTCCCATGACGAGCACAAGCGCGTGGTCGAGATCGTCGTCGGCCAGGCGAAGGGCCGCGTCCCGGTGATCGCCGGCGCCGGCTCCAACAACACCATCGAGGCCATCGACCTCGCCGTCCATGCCGAGAAGGCCGGGGCCGAGGCCGTGCTCGTGGTCACGCCCTATTACAACAAGCCGACCCAGGAAGGCATGTACCGGCACTTCAAGGCGGTGAACGACGCGGTCGGCATCCCGATCATCATCTACAACATCCCGCCGCGCTCGGTGGTCGACATGTCGGTCGAGACGATGGCCCGGCTCTACGAGCTGAAGAACATCGCCGGGGTGAAGGACGCCACCGCCAACCTCGCCCGCGTCTCGCAGCAGCGCCACGCGCTCGGGCCGGACTTCATCCAGCTCTCGGGCGAGGACATGACGGCGCTGGCCTATATGGCCGCCGGAGGCCATGGCTGCATCTCGGTCGTCGCCAATGTCGCGCCGCGCCTCTGCGCCGACCTGATGGAAGCCGCGCTCAAGGGCGACTACGCCGGGGCTCTGAAGGTGCAGGACCGGCTGGTGCCGCTGCATGACGCGACCTTCAAGGAGCCCGGCCTCGCCGGCGCCAAGCACGGCCTGACCCTGCTCGGCCGCATCGAGGAGGAGATCCGCCTGCCGTTGCTGCCGGTGTCGAAGGAGACCGGCAGGGCCATCCGCGACGCCATGGTTTTCGCCGGGCTGCTGAATGCTTAGGTAAGGCGGTCGGCAGTCGGCAGTCGGATCGAAACCACGACTGCCGACTGCCCACTGCCGGAGCGTTTCCATGTACGAGCCCAGTCACTTCAAGGTCGAGGATCGCGCGCAGTTGCACGCGCTCATCCGCCAGCATCCGCTCGCCACGCTGGTGACGGCCGGCGAGGGCGGCCTGGTCGCCAACCCCGTGCCCTTCGTCCTGCATGAGGATGTCGGGGAGAACGGCGTGCTGCGCGCGCATCTCGCGCGCCCCAACGCGCAGTGGAAGGCGATCGCCGCCGGCGCCGAGACGCTGGTGATCTTCACCGGCGTCGAGCGCTACGTCACGCCCGCCTGGTATGCGACCAAGCGCGAGACCGGCAAGGTGGTGCCGACCTGGAACTACGTCACCGTGCAGGTGCGCGGCCCCGCCCGGGCCATCGAGGACCCGGCCTGGCTGCGCGCCCAGCTCGAATCCCTGACCCGCCAGCAGGAGGCGCCCCGCGCCGAACCCTGGGCGGTGACGGATGCGCCGGAACCCTTCATCGCCGCGCAGGCCCGCGGCATCGTCGGCGTCGAGGTCGAGATCGCCTCGATCCTCGGCAAGTTCAAGCTCAGCCAGAACCGGCGGGAGGACGACAAGCTGGGCGTCCTCAACGGTTTGAGCGCCGAGCCTGAATCGGAATCTCAGGCCATGGCGGCCCTGGTCAAGCAACACGGATTCAACGGAACGGCATGAAGAAACCCGATCCGGAGCGCTATCGCCTGGCTGCGGACAACCGCAAGGCGCGCTTCCATTACGAGATCAAGGAGACGATCGAGGCCGGCCTCGCCCTGCAGGGCACGGAGGTCAAGTCGCTGCGCGGCGGCAAGGCGACGATCGGCGAGAGCTATGCCGGCCCGATGGGCGACGAGCTCTGGCTCTTCAACTCCTACATCCCGGAATATCTCGAGGCGAACCGCTTCAACCATGAGGTCCGCCGGCCGCGCAAGCTCCTGCTGCATCGCCGCCAGATCAACAAGCTGATGGGCGCGATCCAGCGCGAGGGCTTCACGGTGGTCCCGCTCAAGGTCTATTTCAACGAGAAGGGCCGGGCCAAGATCGAGCTGGGCCTCGGCCGGGGCAAGAAGCTCCACGACAAGCGCGAGACCGAGAAGACGCGCGACTGGAACCGCGACAAGCAGCGGCTGCTGAAGACGGGCGGGTAGGGGCTGCGACGCGGAGGGCGTGGGCGCGGGCAATCCCACGCGCCTTGCCACGCGGATCTGTTACCCTTCGACCGGTTCGTCGCCCTGCCTGATCCCGTAGCGGCGCTCCAGGGAGGGATTCGCCGGCGCGCCCGGCGCCGCGGCGCTGCGGGCGATGCGTTCGGCCGGATCCCGGCCGATCTTCGGCATGAGCTGGGCGAGATCGACGAAGTCGTCGCATTGCCGGCGCAGCTCGTCCGAGACCATCGGCGGGTTGGTCGAGATCGTCGAGACCACCGAGACCTTCACGCCCTTGCGCTGCACCGCCTCGACCAGAGGGCGGAAATCGCCGTCGCCGGAAAACAGGTAGATCTGGTCGAGATGAGGGGCGAGCTCAAGCATCTCGATCGCCAGCTCGATATCCATGTTGCCCTTGACGCGGCGGCGGCCGGTGGCGTCGGTGAACTCCTTCGCCGCCTTGGTGATGACGCGGTATCCGTTATAGTCCAGCCAGTCGACCAGCGGCCTGATCGAGGAATACTCCTCGCTTTCGACCAGTGTGGTGAAATAGAAGGCGCGGATCAGGTTGCCGCGTCCCTGGAACTCGCGCAGCAACCGGCGATAGTCCATGTCGAAGCCGAGTTGCTTCGAGGTCGCGTAAAGATTGGCGCCGTCGATGAACAGCGCAATGCGCGGCGAGGCGGCCATGGCAATCACTCCTGCTGAAATCACTTCAAGTAACAAGATTGGAAGCAAAACGCGTTCTAACAATGTCGTTCATGAACGAAATTTGACAAGTTTCAAGCGGGATCGGTGACCCATTGCCGCAGGGTGGCCTTGATCCCCGCAAAGGCAGGCGCTGGGACGCAAAAGGGCTGCGGCGATCTCCGGCAAAGCATGGGCGCGGCCATGCCGGAACATGCCAAAACGGACCGGGACCGGCCCGCCTCCCGTGACAGCAGGGACGGCCAGGTTGGTGAACGCGCTTCGGGGATCGCCCCGCGGACGCTCAGCCCCTGGGGAACTCCAGACCCATCTCGCGGTAGCGTTCCGGGTCGTCGCTCCAGTTCTCGCGCACCTTCACGAACAGGAAGAGATGCACCTTGGCCTCGGCCGCCTCCGCGATCTCGGCGCGCGCCTTCTGGCCGATGGCCTTGATCGTCTGCCCGCCCTCGCCGAGCACGATCTTCCGCTGCCCCTCGCGCTCGACATAGATCGTCTGCTCGATCCTGACCGAGCCGTCCGGCTTCTGCTGCCAGCTCTCGGTCTCGACCGTCGACCGATAGGGCAATTCGTCGTGGAGGCGCTCGAAGATCTTCTCGCGGGTGATCTCGGCGGCGAGGAAGCGCAGCGGCGCGTCCGAGATCTGGTCCTCCGGGTAGAGCCAGGGGCCGGGCGGCACCCGCTTCTCCAGCCAGGCGAGGATGTCCTTGACGCCGTAGCCGGTCAGCGCCGCGACCATGAAGGTGGCCTCGAACGCGCCGCGCTCGTTCACCTTGGCGGTGATCTCGAGCAGCTTCTCCTTCGGCACGGTGTCGATCTTGTTGAGGATCAGGAATTTCGGCTGCTTCAGCTCGGCGAGCTTCTCGAGCAGCACGGTGTTTTCCTCGTGCTCGAAGCGGGCCACATCGATCAGCACGCCGATCAGGTCGGCGTCGGTGGCGCCGCCCCAGGCGCTCGTCACCATGGCGCGGTCGAGCCGGCGCTTGGGCGCGAAGATGCCGGGCGTGTCGACGAAGATGATCTGCGCCGGGCCGGAGAGCGCGATGCCGCGCACCTGGGTCCGCGTCGTCTGCACCTTGCGCGAGACGATCGAGATCTTGGCGCCGACGAGCTGGTTCAGCAGCGTCGACTTGCCGGCATTGGGCGCGCCGATCAGCGCGACGAAGCCGCAGCGCGTGGGTTGGGCCAGCTCAGACATTCTCGTCCTCCGGCTTGTCGTTCCACAAACCCTCGCGTTTCAGGAAAGTTTCGGCCGCGGCCTGCTCGGCCAGCCGCTTCGACGGCCCGCGCGCCTCGCTGTCCGCGA
The DNA here is from genome assembly GCA_900466745.1 of Hyphomicrobiales bacterium. GTDB lineage: Bacteria > Pseudomonadota > Alphaproteobacteria > Rhizobiales > Beijerinckiaceae > Allobosea > Allobosea minatitlanensis. The sequence goes on from UBNE01000028.1 coordinate 224,598, forward strand.
GCCCGGCGATCCGGGCCGCGACGACGAAGACGGGCGCATGGTCGGGGCCGGAGCGGCCGCGCTCGACATAGGTTGGCGTCGGATAGCCCTTGCCTTGCGCCCATTCCTGCAGCGCGGTCTTGGCGTCGCGCAGCGGCCGCACCGGCTTCATCAGCCGCTCGCCGAAGGCGCGCTCGACCAGGGCGCGGGCGGCCTCGTAGCCGCCGTCGATGAACACCGCGCCGATGATCGCCTCGCAGGCATCGGCCAGGATCGCCTTGTTCTTGCGCGCTCCGCCCAGGATCTCGCCGTCGCCGAGCCGCATGAACTGGCCGAGATTCCAGGCCTGCGCCACCTCGGCGCAGGTCTCCTTGCGCACCAGATCGGCGAGGCGGCGCGACAGGTTGCCTTCCTCCGATTGCGGATAGCGCCGGAACAGCATGTCGGCGATCGACAGGCCGAGCACCCGGTCGCCGAGGAATTCGAGGCGCTGATAGCTCGCCAGCCGCGATTCCTCGGCGCTCATATGGGTGAGCGCCGTCGCCAGCAGGGCCTTGTCGGCGAAACGGTGACCGAGCGCGGCCTCCAGCCGCGCCGTGTCCGGGGCCTTGCGCCCGCCTTCGCTCGGCTTGCTCACTTGATGGTGCTGAACAGCCGGTTCCAGCGAACCGTATAGGGCCACTCCCAGATCTTCCAGGCCGAGGCGCCCTCGTCGATCGAGAAGAAGATGATCTCCGCCCGCCCGACGAAGTTCTCGAAGGGCACGTAGCCGACGCTGCGGTCGCGCGAATCGAGCGAGTTGTCGCGGTTGTCGCCCATCATGAAGAAATGGCCGGGCGGCACGGTGAAGAGCTGGGTGTTGTCGAAGGTGCCGGTATCGCCCTCGCGCTCGATGATCTCGTGCGTCACGCCGTTGGGCAGGGTCTCGTTGTAGCGGATCACCGGGACGCTGCGGCCCCAGTTGTCGGTGGTGACGTAGTCGGCGATGCGCTCGCGCTTCACCGGCTGGCCGTTGATGTTGAGGATGCCGTCGATCATCTGGATGCGGTCGCCGGGCAGGCCGATGACGCGCTTGATGTAGTCGGTCGAGTTGTCGCTCGGCAGCTTGAACACGGCGATGTCGCCGCGCTTCGGCTCCGCCGCCCAGACGCGGCCGGACATCACCGGCGGCCCGAACGGGATCGAGTAGCGCGAATAGCCGTAGGTGTATTTCGAGACGAACAGGTAGTCGCCGATCAGCAGCGTCGGGATCAGCGAGCCCGAGGGGATGTTGAAGGGCTGGAACAGCAGCGTGCGGATGACTAGCGCGATGAGAAGGGCCTGGACGATCACCTTGATCGTCTCGAAGATGCCACCTTCTTCCTTGGCCGCCTTGGTTTTGCTGTCGACGTCGTTGGCCACGCGGGCGCTCCCTGCAGCACCGAACCAAAAAGCGGATACCACTTTTCGGATGAATCCGGTGCGATAACAACCTTATGGACCGCCGTGCCCGCGCCCGGCGGGCGGGCGGCGATCCGGACTGCGATCCAGCGCGCGGTCTACAGCATCGGGCCGGAAAGTGGAAACCACTTTTCCGCGCGGAAAGGGCTGCGCGGACGGAGCCGGGCTCCCGCCGCCGGCCGGAAGGCGGCGCGCCGGCGCAGGCCAGCCGTTCGCCCGGTCGCGGCCGGTGAAACCTCGCTTCCAGGCAAGATTCGGGGCAAGACCACCCCTTGGGGGCGGGGGCGGATATTGACGAATCTGTGGCGCAGAGGCAGGGTTCGCCAATATTCAACCGGGGGTTATTTTAATGAATGCAAAGAAATATGTCGCCGAAGCTATCGGCACGTTCTGGCTTACCTTTGCCGGCTGCGGCAGCGCGGTGATCGCCGCCGGCTTTCCGAATGTCGGCATCGGCCTGCTCGGCGTCTCGCTCGCCTTCGGCCTCACCGTGGTGACGATGGCCTATGCGATCGGCCATATTTCCGGCTGCCATCTCAATCCGGCCGTGACGGTCGGCCTCGCCGCCGGCGGGCGCTTCCCGGCCGGGCAGGTGGTGCCCTACATCGTCGCGCAGGTCATCGGCGCGATCGCCGGCGCGGCGGTGCTGTACGCGATCGCGCGGGGAGCCCCGGGCTTCGATCTCGCCGGCGGCTTCGCCTCGAACGGCTATGGCGACCATTCGCCCGGCAAGTACAACCTCGTCTCGGGCTTCCTGATGGAGGTGGTGATGACGATGGTGTTCCTGTTCATCATCATGGGCTCGACCCATGGCAAGGCGCCGGCCGGCTTCGCGCCGCTCGCCATCGGCCTCGGCCTGGCGCTGATCCACCTGGTCAGCATCCCGGTGACGAACACCTCGGTGAATCCGGCCCGCAGCACCGGCCCGGCCCTGTTCGTCGGCGACTGGGCGATCGGCCAGCTCTGGCTGTTCTGGGTCGCGCCGCTGATCGGCGGCATCCTCGGCGGCGTGATCTATCGCTGGCTGAGCAGCGAGCCCGAAGGCATCGTCAGCGGCAACTGAGCCGCTGAGGCCGCCGGGGCCTTCCCCCCGGCGACGGAAACGAGGCCGGCGCCGTCAGCGCCGGCCTTTTCCTTTGCCGCAGGGGCATCGCGCCGATCGGCCCGAAGCGAACCCGGCCCGACTCCGCCGCGGAAGCAAGGGCTGGCATGGTCCGGTGGGGGTGGCGCTGCTGGCCTTGGGTCTCCGTGGAGCTTATCCTTGGACCGGCCGAAGGCCGGATCCGAGGGCTGCGTCCGGGGCGACCGAAATTTCCAGGAAAACGCCGCAGTCTCTAGGCGCGGGGCCGCGCCTCGATCACCACGAAGGCCTGCGCCAGCGGTGGGTCGTCGGTCAGCGAGACATGGACGAAGGCCTCGAAGCCGGCCGGGGTCATCCGCTTCAGCCGCTCGGCCGCGCCGCCGGTGAGCCGCATCGTCGGCCGTCCGCCCGGCAGGTTGACCACCTCCATGTCGCGCCAGAACACGCCGGCCCGCATGCCGGTGCCGAGAGCCTTCGAGCAGGCCTCCTTCGCCGCGAAGCGCCGGGCATAGGAGGCGGCGCGCGTCGCCCGCCTGTCGGATCTGGCGCGCTCGCCTTCGGTGAAGACACGATGCGTGAAGCGCTCGCCGAAGCGGTCGAGCGATTTCTGGATGCGCGTGATGTCGCAGAGATCGGAGCCGATGCCGAGGATCATGGCCCCGGCTTAATTCCCCGCCCGCCCTTCGTCCATGGCCTTGCGCATCCCGCGGATCGCCGCCTCGAGCCCGACGAAGATCGCTTCGCCGATCAGGAAATGGCCGATGTTGAACTCGACGAAGGCCGGCACGGCGGCAAGCCGGCGCGCCGTGTCGTAATCGAGCCCGTGCCCGGCATGGACCTCGAGCCCGAGTGCGGCCGCATGCGCCGCGCCGCCCTTGAGCCGCTGGAACTCCGCCTCGGCCTTCGCGGCATTGCCGTCCGCGACGGCGTGGCACCAGCTTCCCGTATGCAGCTCGACCACGGGGGCGCCGAGCCGCGCGGCCGTCTCGATCGGCGCCGCGTCCGGCTCGATGAACAGCGAGACGCGGCAGCCGGCGGCCTTCAGCCGGGCGATGCGCGGCGCGAGCTGGGCCTGCTGCCCGACGACGTCGAGCCCGCCTTCGGTGGTGCGCTCCTCGCGCTTCTCGGGCACCAGGCAGGCGGCATGCGGCCGGAAGCGCTCGGCCAGCGCGATCATCTCGTCGGTCGCGGCCATCTCGAAATTGAGCGGCTTGCTCAGTTCGCTGCTCAGGCGCGCCATGTCGGTGTCGCGGATATGGCGCCGATCCTCGCGCAGATGGGCGGTGATGCCGTCGGCCCCGGCGGCGATGGCGAGATGCGCGGCGCGGACCGGATCGGGCACGGCGCCGCCGCGCGCGTTCCGCACCGTCGCGACATGGTCGATATTGACACCCAGACGCAGCCGCTCGGCCATGATCCGCCCCTCTCGCTTCTTGCGCCGTCCATAGACGAAACCGGCCGCAGGGCTCAATGCAGCGAATGTGATGGCAAGGCCACCGATTCTGATCGGTCGATCCCGTCGCCCGCGAAGCGCGCAACTCGCCCGGCCGTCTTTGCGGTTTGCTAACCGCGAATCCACGCTCCGGCGCCCGTGAAAGCAATCGTAACCGGCTCTCCCTTACCGATGACCGGGGATCGAGGTGGTGGAACCATGCAGCTTGCCGTGAAGTCGGGCATCTTCGAGAACGACCTCGTGCCGGACCGTCGCGACGCGAACCAGCCGCCAGAGCGCGTGCTCGGCCGGGTGATCGCCTGCGATGGCGGGCGCGCGACGATTCTCAGCGCGGTCTCGACCGGAAGCTGGCTCGCCGAAGACGCCTGGGCGATCGGCCGCATGGTCTCGATCAATCTCGGCCGCAGCCGCATCGTCGCGCTGGTCTACCGCGTGCATGCGGTGGCGGCGGCCTGGACCGACACGGCCGAGAATCCGATCCAGGTCGAGGTCGAGTTCCTCGGCGAGGTGCTGGAGGGGCCGGGCGGGGCGGTGCGCTTCCAGAGCGGTATCACCGGCTATCCGCCGATCGGCGCCGTCGCCCACCGGATCCGCGCCGGCGACCTCGCGCTGGTGCACGATCTCGGCGAGCGCGAAGGCGCGGTCATCGGCGAGATCACGCAGGATGCCAGCGTCCCCGCCACCGTCGACATCCGCAGCATGCTGTCGCGCCATTTCGCGCTTCTGGGCACCACCGGCGTCGGCAAGTCGAGCGCGGTGGCGCTGCTGCTGCGCAAGGCGGTCGCGCTCCGCTCGCGCCTGCGCGTGCTCATCCTCGACCCGCACAACGAATATTCGAGCGCCTTTCCCGACCTGTCGCTGACCATCGACGGCGATGCGCTCGACCTGCCGTTCTGGATGTTCAGGCAGGAGGAGCTGGCCGATATCGTTTTCCGCGGCCGCCCGGCGCTGGACGACGAGCCCGACATCCTGCGCGAGGCGGTCGCCGCCGCCCGGTCGCGCTATCGCATGCCAGCGGCGCCGGACCCCGCCCGCGATTTCGGCTCCTCCCTGCTGAAGCGCCCGCTCGATCTCGGCGGGACGCGCGGCGCACGTCCCGAGGCCGCCCCCGACGCGCCGACGCCCTATCGGCTCAAGGACGTCTTCGCGGCGATCGACGAGCTCATCGGCCTGCATGAGCAGCGCTGGCCGCGCGCCGCGCTGCGCTCGCTCCGGGTCCGGCTGGAATCGCTCCAGGCCGATCCGCGCTACGGCTTCATGTTCGGCCGCGCCAACATGTACGAGACGATGGCGCCGATCCTCGGCCAGATCTTCCGCATTCCCATGCATGGCCGCCCGATCACCGCCTTCCAGCTCGGCGGCCTGCCGGGGGAGGTGGTCAACGCCGTCGCCTCGGTGCTGTCGCGCCTCGCCTTCGAGCTGGCCATGGCGAGCGAGGGAGCGCTCGAGGTGCTGCTGCTCTGCGAGGAGGCGCATCGCTACGTGCCCTCCGACCCCGGGCTCGGCTTCGCGCCGACGCGCCAGGCCATCGCCCGCATCGCCAAGGAAGGTCGCAAATACGGCGCCTATCTCGGCGTCGTCACCCAGCGCCCCGGCGAGCTCGACCCGACGATCCTGTCGCAATGTTCGACGATCTTCGCGATGCGGCTCGCCAATGAGCGCGACCAGCAGATCATCCGCTCGGCGATCTCGGACGCCTCCGCCAGCACGGTCGGCTTCCTCTCCTCAATCGGCAACCGTGAGGCGATCGCCTTCGGCGAAGGCGTCGCGACGACGATGCGGATGCGCTTCGCCGCGCTCGCGCCGCATGAGCTGCCGGCGATGAGCGGCCGGGTCGCGACGGCGGAAGGCGCGCGCCGCGACCCGACGCTCGACGAGCTGATGCGGCGGATGCGCGCCTGAGGCGGATTGCGGCCCCGACCCGCGAATTTCTTGCATCGCGCCGGCTTTGCCTGTAAGGCCGTGGCCAAATCCATTTCCCTGCATCGCCGAGATCGGAAGGAGCCGCCATCCATGGCTCGCGTTACCGTTGAAGACTGCATCGACAAGGTCGACAACCGCTTCGAGCTGGTCCTGCTCGCCGCCCATCGCGCCCGCACCATCGCTTCGGGCGCCTCGATCCTGGTGCCGCGCGACAACGACAAGAACCCCGTCGTCGCGCTCCGCGAGATTGCCGAAGAGAAGCTGACGCCGGAAGACCTCAAGGAAGAGCTGATCCACTCGCTGCAGAAGCATGTCGAGGTCGACGAGCCGGAGCCCGAGACGGTGCCGCTGCTCGCCAACCCGGCGGCCGCGGCCGGCGGCGGCTCGGATGCCGACGTCCAGTTCGACCGGATGAGCGAGGAAGACCTGCTGCGCGGCCTCGACGGCCTCGTGCCGCCGACCGAGAGCGCCGACGACGAGGACTGAGCCTCGCCGGGCTCGGCGCCGGAAAGGGGCAAGCCGCTTTCCGGAGTCGTTCGGGACCCTGCCGCGTGTGAATCGATTGTTCACCGTTTCCCGCTAAAGCCCGGCAGTGCCGGGCTTTTTCATGCCCGCCTTCCGGAAAACGCCTTGCTGGCGCCCTTGGCTGAGCAAATAATGATGCGTTGCAATGATCGCAGGATGAGGCTGGGGCCCGCATGGGCATGATGCGGCAATACGAGCTCGTTGACCGGGTCAAGAGCTACAATCCGAACACCGACGAGGACCTGCTCAACCGGGCCTATGTCTACGCCATGCGCGCGCATGGCACGCAGAAGCGCGCCTCGGGCGATCCCTTCTTCGCGCATCCGCTCGAAGTCGCCGGGATCCTGACCGACCTCAAGCTCGACGACGCCACCATCGTCGCCGCCGTGCTGCACGACACGGTCGAGGATACCGCGGCGACGCTGGAGGAGATCGAGAACCTGTTCGGGCCGGATATCCGCCGGCTCGTCGACGGGCTGACCAAGATCAAGAAGCTCGACCTGGTCTCGAAGAAGGCGGCGCAGGGCGAGAATTTCCGCAAGCTGCTGCTCGCCATCGTCGACGACATCCGCGTCCTGCTGGTGAAGCTGGCCGACCGGCTGCACAACATGCGGACCCTGCATTTCGTGCCCCCGGAGAAACGCCTGCGCATCGCCGAGGAAACGATCGAGATCTACGCCCCGCTTGCCGGCCGCATGGGCATGCAGGAATTGCGCGAGGAACTGGAGGAGCTCGCCTTCCGCCACATCAAGCCGGAAGCCCACGCCACCGTGACCAAGCGGCTGGAGGAGGTGACCGTGCGCGAGGGCAGGGTCATCGGCGAGATCGAGCAGGATCTCAAGGACAAGCTCGCCGCCAGCGGCATCCAGGCCGAGGTCCATGGCCGCCGCAAGCGGCCCTATTCGATCTGGAAGAAGATGGAGCGCAAATCCGTCTCCTTCGAGCAGCTCTCCGACATCTTCGGCTTCCGCGTCATCGTCGAGAAGCCGGAGGATTGCTACCGCGTCCTCGGCCTCGTCCACATGACCTGGCCGATGGTGCCGGGCCGCTACAAGGACTACATCTCGACGCCGAAGCAGAACGATTACCGCTCGATCCACACCACGGTCGTCGGCCCGGGCCACAGCCGCGTCGAACTGCAGATCCGCACCGATGCGATGGACCGCATCGCTGAATACGGCATCGCCGCCCATGCCCATTACAAGGACGGCCGCCCGGGCGAGCCGATCCAGCTCGCCGATGAGAGCCGCGCCTATCAATGGCTGCGCCGCACCGTCGACCTGCTGGCGGAAGGCGACAGCCCCGAGGAGTTCCTCGAGCACACCAAGCTCGAGCTCTTCCACGACCAGGTCTTCTGCTTCACGCCCAAGGGCCGGCTCATCGCCCTGCCGCGCGGCGCGACGCCGATCGACTTCGCCTATGCCGTCCACACCGATGTCGGCAACAGCGCGGTCGGCGCCAAGATCAACGGCCGCATCGCCCCGCTGCTGACCGAATTGCAGAACGGCGACGAGGTCGAGATCACCCGCGCCGAAGGCCAGGCGCCCCCCGCCGCCTGGGAGTCGCTGGTCGTCACCGGCAAGGCCCGCGCCGCCATCCGCCGCGCCACGCGCGTCGCCGTGCGCCGGCAATATGCCGGGCTCGGCCGCCAGATCCTGGAGCGCGCCTTCACCCGCGCCGAAAAGGCCTTCTCCGACGAGAAGCTCAAGGCGGCGCTGAAGCGTCTCGCCCGCAACACCGTGGACGACGTGCTCGCCGCCGTCGGCCGCGGCGAGATGTATTCCGGCGACGTGGTCAAGGCGGTCTATCCCGATCTCGAGCCGGAAAAGCGCGCGGCCGGCGAGGTCAGGCCTGCGGGCGTCGCCAACGGCAAGGGCTGGTTCGAGCTCGGCTCGGGGGACAACCTGAAATTCAAGCTGCCGGGCGAGCCCGGCGCCGACGCCATCCCGATCCGCGGCCTCGGCCGCGACCTGCCGGTGCGCTTCTCGCCGCAGGGCGGGGCGGTGCCGGGCGACCGCATCGTCGGCATCCTCTCGCCGGGCGAGGGGGTGACGATCTATCCGATCCAGTCGCCGGCGCTCGCCGCCTTCGACAACGAGCCGGACCGCTGGCTCGACGTGCGCTGGGACATCGACGACAAGGTGCCGCAGCGCTTCCCGGCCCGCATCGCGCTGAAGTCGATCAACGAGCCCGGCTCCCTGGCGCAGATCACCACCACCATCGCAGAGCATGACGGCAACATCGATTCGGTGCAGATGAACCGCCCGAACCCGGACTTCACCGACGTCACCATCGACCTCTCGGTCTGGGACCTGAAGCATCTTTCGGCGATCATCAGCGAATTGCGCGAGAAGCGGCAGATCAGCCGCGTCGAGCGCGTGCTGGGATAGGCTCAGGCCGCGCAGAATTTTCGCACGGTCATCCCGGGCGCGCGAAGCGGAGATGTCTGAGCCTCTTCGGGAAGCGCTCCGGCACGGATCCCGGATCGGCGCCGCTGACGCGGCCTGTCCGGGACGGCAGCGGCGGAAATTGACCGCCCGGCATCGCAGGCCCTAACTCGCCGGCATGGAATGGGCCGACGAGGGCACGATCATCGGGGCGAAGGGGCATGGCGAGAGCGCCGTGATCCTCGAGGTGATGACGCGCCATCACGGCCGCCATCTCGGCCTCGTCCGGGGCGGGCGCTCGCAGAAGGCGCAGCCGCTGCTCCAGCCCGGCAACCGCGTCTCCCTGACCTGGCGCGCCAGGCTCGACGAGCATCTCGGCGAATACAAGGTCGAGCTGCTCGCCTCCCATGCCGCGCGGCTGATGGCCGCGCCGGTCGCGCTCTACGGGCTCGCGACCGTCGCCGGCCTGCTGCGCCTCCTGCCGGAACGGGACCCGCATCCGGCGCTGCATGAGGGGCTGGCCGTGCTGATCGAGCATTTCGACGATGCCGACCTCGCGCCGGCGCTGATCGTGCGCTTCGAGCTCGCCATGCTCTCCGAGCTCGGCTTCGGCCTCGACCTGACGCGCTGCGCCGCGACCGGCTCGACCGACGATCTCAGCCATGTCTCGCCGAAATCGGGCAAGGCGGTCAGCCGCCCGGCGGCCCAGCCCTATCTCGACCGCCTGCTCGCCCTGCCGGCTTTCCTGGCCGAGGGGCAGGGCGCGCGCCCGCCTTCGGCGGCGGATCTCCTTGCCGGCTTCGCCCTGACCGGCTTCTTCCTGCGCCGTCATGTCTACGAGGCGCGGGGCCTGCGCGAGCCGCCCGAGCGGGCGCGGCTGGTCGAGCTTGCCGGGCGCGGCGCCGATTCATCCACCGGTTGAGCGCGAAAACCCGGCCCGGCGTTTGCGCGCGGGACGGCGTACCTGCATTGTTCTGGCAGGCTGATTCGCGCTGTGCCATAGAGCATCACACGAAAAAGCGGGTATCGGTTTTCGCGTGATGCTCGGGATCTTGAGCCGCGCGCGTTTTCGACAAGACGAGGGCTGAAGAGGCATGGGCAAGCCGGTCGATCCGCCGCCGGAGGACGAAGCCGAGCGCATCGATCTGAAATCGGCGCTCGAGGAGCGCTATCTCGCCTATGCGCTCTCGACCATCATGCACCGCGCCCTGCCGGATGCGCGCGACGGGCTCAAGCCGGTCCATCGCCGCATCCTGCACGCCATGCGGCTGCTCAGGCTCGATCCGGGCCAGGTCCACAAGAAATGCGCCCGCATCGTCGGCGACGTCATCGGCAAGTTCCACCCGCATGGCGACCAGTCGGTCTACGATGCGCTGGTGCGCCTCGCGCAGGACTTCGCCCAGCGCTACCCGCTCGTCGACGGGCAGGGCAATTTCGGCAATATCGACGGCGACAACGCCGCCGCCTACCGCTACACCGAGGCGCGCATGACCGAGGTCGCGCGCCTCCTGCTCGACGGTCTCGACGAGGACGCGGTCGATTTCCGCGAGACCTATAACGGCGAGGACGAGGAGCCCATCGTCCTGCCGGCGGCCTTCCCGAACCTGCTGGCCAACGGCTCGCAGGGCATCGCGGTCGGGATGGCGACCTCGATCCCGCCGCACAACGCCGCCGAGCTCTGCGACGCCGCGCTCTACCTGATCCAGCACCCGGAGACCTCCTCCGAGCAGCTCATGACCTTCGTGCCCGGCCCGGACTTCCCGACCGGCGGCATCATCGTCGAGAGCCGCGAATCGATGGCGGAGACCTACCGCACCGGGCGCGGCGCCTTCCGCACCCGGGCGCGCTGGCATGTCGAGGACCAGGGCCGCGGCACCTGGCTCGCCGTCGTCACCGAGATCCCCTACATGGTCTCGAAGGGCCGCCTGATCGAGAAGATCGCGGAACTCCTCAACGACCGGAAGCTGCCGCTGGTCGCGGATTTGCGCGACGAGTCGGCGGAGGACATCCGCATCGTCATCGAGCCGCGCGCCCGCAATGTCGACGCCAATCTGATGATGGAATCGCTGTTCCGGCTCTCCGAGCTCGAAGCGCGCATTCCGATGAACATGAACGTGCTGACCGGCGGGCTGGTGCCGCGCGTGCTCGGCCTCGCCGAGGCGCTGCGCGCCTGGCTCGACCATCGCCGCGAGGTTCTGCAGCGGCGTTCGCGCTTCCGGCTCGGCCAGATCGACAGGCGCCTGGAGATCCTGCGCGGCCTGCTGATCGTCTATCTCGACCTCGACCGCGTCATCAAGATCATTCGCGAGGAGGACGAGCCGAAGCTCGAATTGATGAAGGTCTTCGACCTCACCGAGATCCAGGCCAACGCCATCCTCGACACGCGCCTGCGGGCGCTGCGCAAGCTCGAGGAGATGCAGCTCAAGACCGAGCTCGACGAGCTCACCAAGGAGAAGTCGCAGATCGAGGACCTGCTCGCCTCCGAGGCGACGCAGTGGAAGACCATCGCCTGGGACATCCGCCAGGTGAAGAAGTCCTTCGGCCCGGAGACGACCATCGGCAAGCGCCGCACCGATTTCGCCGACATGCCCGACACCGCCGATATCGATCTGACTCAGGCCATGGTCGAGCGCGAGCCGATCACCGTCGTCATCTCGAAGAAGGGCTGGATCAGGGCGCTGAAGGGCCATGTCCAGGACAAGTCGAGCTTCTCCTTCAAGGGTGACGACGCGCTCCAGACGGCCTTCTTCACCGAGACGACGGCGAAGGTGCTGGTGCTCGCCTCCAACGGCAAGGTCTTCACGCTGGATGCCTCCAAGCTTCCGGGAGGGCGCGGCTTCGGCGATCCGATCCGCCTGATGATCGAGCTGGAGGAGGCGGCCGAGATCGTCCAGGCCTTCCCCTACCGCCCCGGCACGAAGCTGCTGATGGCGACCAGCGAGGGCAGGGGCTTCGTCGCCGCCGCCGACGATGTCGTCGCCAACACCCGCAAGGGCCGGCAGGTGCTGAATGTCGACGGCAAGGCGGTGGCGATGCTCGCCGTGCCGGCCGATGGCGACCATGTCGCGATCATCGGCCAGAACCGCAAGCTGCTCTGCTTCCCGATTTCCGAGGTCGCGGAGATGGCGCGGGGCAAGGGCGTGCGCCTGCAGCGCTACAAGGATGGCGGCCTCAGCGACGCCAGGACCTTCAAGCTCGCCGACGGGCTGACCTGGCTCGACACCTCCGGCCGGACCTGGACGGTGGCGCAGGCCGATCTCATCGAATGGCTCGGGCACCGCGCCGAGGCCGGCCGCCTACCGCCGAAGGGCTTCCCGAAGAGCAACACTTTCGGGGGCTGAGGCGGTTGCGCGCGGAGCCACGGCTTCGCGCCATGGCTCATCCTGCGCGGCCGTGCCTGCCGCCGGGCGAGCGGCGCCGCCGCGCCGTTGGCTCGATCTGGTGAGATTGTCGTAAGGACAGCGATTTCAACGGCTTATGCGCAATTCCGGAATCGGATTCGCAGCGTCTTGAATCGGGTCCTCAGCGAATCCGCTGGCCGACGACGCCGACCTCGACGCCCAGCGTCAGCTTGTCGGTGACGGCCCATTCCACCCCGGCCCTGGCCTCGGGCCTGACCGCGATGTCGCTTTGGCTGAAGGGCGGCGAGAACGGCGTCGCGCCGTAGCGCCAGGTCTCGTTCGCCGCCGACATGCCGACCTTGCTGTAGACCAGCACGTCCGGCGTCACGAGCACGCCGGTCTTGATCTGGAACGCACCGGCGAAATCGCGCGTATAGGCGACGCTGCCGAAGCTCGGCGTGCCGTAGCCGCCGATGGCGGGCGCGTAGTCGATCGCGCCGACGATGCCGTAGACGAAATTGCCCTCGCGCCGCATCGTCCCCATCTCGAGCCCGAAGGTCGGGCCGGCGCTGGTGCGCATATGCTTGCCGCTGGTCACCTGGAAGCCGGAGGAGATGCGCGCATAGGAGCCCTCCCATTTCGGCGAGAGGGTCGGGCCGTCCCAGGCGAAGGAGGGCAGGCTGGAAAAACCGGAGAGCGGCAGGACGCTCTGGGCGCGGGCGGGCGCCGTTCCCATGGCGATCGTCAGGGCCGCGGCGGCGGCCGTGGCGGAAACAACCGAAAATCTCACGTCGAAGGCATCCTCGCGCCGGGCATCGGGCCGAAGCTTAGCATGGGGCCGGCCGAATGTCGCCGTTTTGTGGCGCCGCGCTTGCTCCGGGCGGGCGAGGGCTGCGGCAGCTCAGGCGATCCTGGTCCTGAGCTTGAGGAAGCGCAGCGTCCGCTCGGCGGTGGCGAGGTCGAGCTTGGCATAAGCGTCGACATCGTCGTCGATGTCGCGCGAGGAGAAATACAGCCGCCGCGCCCGCAATTGCAGGATGGCGCGGAAGGCGGTCAGGCCGACGCCGAGCGTGCGGCAGGTCACAGCGATGCCGCTGGCGTCGCGCTGCATCAGCACGCGCAGAGCCTGGTCCGGGCCGATATCGGCGACCTGCGCCAGCACCTGCGCCAGATGATAGGCGCGGTCCTCGTCGGCGAGCATGGTCAGCACGTCGTCGACCTCGCGCACCTTGGCGGCGAGGTCGGCGAGCAGGAGCTTGACCTCGAGCCGCTGCTGGCGCGCCTGGCGGGCGAGCGACTGGGGCGTGTCGGCCCCGGCGGCGTCCTGCGCCAATTGCCCGACGATGCGCAGCACGCGCTCGGCCCGCTGCGGCGCCAGGTCGGAGCGGCGGGCGAGGTTGCCGGCGATGGCGGCGTCGCCCCTGCCGCGCTCCAGCAGCCGGTCGAAACCGCGATCGGAGAAGGTCGCGCCCTCATTGGCGGAGACGGTGGTGAGCACCGCCCGGTCGCCGCGCTCGACCAGGATGTCGGTGACGCTCTCGGAGAGGCGGGCACGCTCGGCGATGGCCGCGAGATGCTGCTGGCTCTGGCTGACGGCGATGGCGGCGAGGTCGCCGTCGGTCAGCACCGGCGACAGGGTGAGGACGAGCCGCGCCACCTCGGCATTGCCGTCGCCGCCGAGCGTGACGGCGACGTTGCGCGGCAGCGTCGGCGCCGCCGCGACGCGGTCGGCATAGTCCTTGCGGTCCTCGTCGCCGAGATGGGTGAGCGAAGTCACGGCGATCTCGCCGTAATGGTCCTTGCTGGTGTCGCTCGGGTCCTGGTCCAGCAGGAACAGGTCGGTGACGGCGTTGAGCAACTGACGGCGCGAATCCGACGACAGCTCGGTCGGCATCCGGGTCAGGTTGCGCAGCATGAAGGCCCCCAAGGCGGTAACGTAGCGGGAGACTGCAATGCGCGAACTTGATTTACTCTTAAGCCGGTGGCGGTTTTCCAGAGGTTGCCGGCATGAATAGGAGCGTTTTCCAGATTCCTTCTGAAGTATAGCGTGCCGGAACGATTATCTACTGCGTCATTGCTCGTATAAGTTGCAGTTTCCCGTGGCGGTGGCGCGCCCGGGCCTGAGCCGGGCGCGCGACGGCTTCAGAACTTGCCGTATTGCAGATAGGCCTGCTGCGGGTCGGTGCCGGCGAGGATGGCGGTGCGGACCTTGTTCTCGGTCGAGATCGCGGCCTCGGATTTCTCGACCACCTCCTCGACGATCTCGGCCGGGATGCGGACCACGCCGTCGCGATCGGCGAGGATGTAGTCGCCGGGACGGATCCAGACCGCGCCGATCTTGATCGGCTCGTCGACCGCCTTGGGCAGCCAGGCGCCGACGATGTCGCGCGGGGTATAGGCCTTGAAATAGGCCTGGAAGCCCATCTCGATCATGAATTCGGTGTCGCGCGAGAGCCCGTCGATGACGCAGCCGCGCACGCCCTTGTTCTTCAGCGTCTCGGCCGAGAGCTCGCCCATCAGCGCCACCTCCTCGGTGTTCGGCTGGCAGACCCAGACATGGCCGGGCTTGGCGGCCGAGAGCAGGCCGGTCCAGCTCAGCAGCGTCTCGTGGGCATCGAACGCCCCGGCCTTGCCCTCCACGGTGAAGGCGGGGCCGGCGAGCGTCTGGCCGGGCAGCAGCGGGCGCAGCTCCGGCGGCAGGGTGAAATCGCTCAGGCCCATGCCGCGCATCACGTCATGGACGACGCCGGTGTAGCAGCGCTCGAGGCGCCGGGTCAGCTCTTCGCTCATCATTCCTCCGTGGCGCGGCGCTCCGGGGCGCCGCGCGGTTTGATGGAGGCGGCAGGGTGGCGGCGCCGGCGCGGCGGGACAAGCGCGTTTTCCGCGCGGCCCTGATGCGCCTCAATCGGTTGAAGCGGCGTGCTCGACCCGTTCCCAGCCCTGCGGCATCAGGCGCTCCTGCGGCAGGAAGCGCGCCTTGTAGGACATTTTCGGCGAGCCATCGACCCAATAGCCGAGATAGACATAGGGCAGTCCGAGCCGCCCGGCGCGGGCGATGTGGTCGAGCACCATGAAGGTGCCGAGCGAGCGGGCCTCCAGCCCCGGATCATAGACCGAATAGACCATGGAGAGGCCGTCGTTCAGCGTGTCGGTCAGCGCCATGGCGAAGAGGTCGCCCTCGCCGCGCCCGGTGAAGCCGGAATCGGGGCCGCGGCGGCGGTACTCGATCAGATGGGTCTCGACATGGGTGTCCTCGACCATCATCGCGAAATCGAGCGCCGACATCGTCGCCATGCCGCCATCGGGATGGCGCACGTCGAGATAGGAGCGGAACAGCGAATAATGCTCGGAGCGCGGCTGCGGCGGGCGGGCCTCGCCGATGAGGTCGCCATTATGCGCCAGCACCTTGCGGAAGCCGCGCGTCCAGCGGAAATCGTCGACGCAGATCCGCACCGAGACGCAGGCGCGGCAGGTTTCGCAGGCCGGGCGGTAGGCGATGCTCTGCGAGCGCCGGAACCCGCCTTGCGACAAGACGTTGTTGAGGTCGCCGGCGCGCGGCCCGACGAGATGCGTGAACACCTTCCGCTCCTCGCGGCCCGGCAGATAGGGGCACGCGGTCGGCGAGGTGAGGTAGAATTGCGGGGCATCCCGCAACGGGCGCGTCACGTCGGTTGGCTCCCCGGAGACTTCCGTCTTCAATGTAGCATCGGCGACGGCGGCAACAAGCGCGATGCGAGGACCGGAGGGTGTGATGGCCGGCGAAAAAGTGGCGCTCCAGGGCGCGCAGGAGACCCTTCTCGTGACGCTCTGCGCCAAGGCGGGCGAGAGCCGTCTGCCCGACACCTTGCTGGGAGACCGCTTCGCGGCCGAGGCGCTGGCGCGGCTCGATTATGATTTCGACGGGCTGAAGATCGACCGCGACATGATGATCGGCATCGCGCTGCGGGCCCATGTCATCGACGGCTGGACGCGCGCCTTTCTCGGCCTCCATCCGGAGGCGAGCGTCCTCCATCTCGGCTGCGGGCTCGACAGCCGGGTCTTCAGGGTCGCCCCCGCCGCGAGCGTCCGCTGGTTCGATCTCGACTATCCCGACGTCATCGCCTTGCGGGAACGCCTCTATCCGGCGCGCGAAGGCTGCACGCTGCTCGCCTCCTCGGTGACGGAGCCGGGCTGGCTCGACGCCGTGCCGCGCGACAGGCCGGCCCTCGTCATCGCGGAGGGGATCCTGCCCTATCTGCCGCCGGAGGAGGTGACGCTTCTGCTGGAGCGCCTGGGCGCCCATCTGCCCGGCGGCGAGATCGTCTTCGACGCCTATAGCCGCCTCGGCCTGGCGCTGATCGCCTGGCAGCCCTCGATCCGGGCGACCGGGGCGAAGCTGCTCTGGTCGCTCGACGATCCGGAGGATCTGCTCCGCCAGTTCCCCCGCTTCGAGCTGGTCGAGGAGCTCGCGGGCTACGATCCGCGGCAGGTCGCGCGCATGTCGCTGGCGGCGCGGCTCGCCATCCCCGTGATGGGGCTCGTGCCGGCGCTGTCGCGGATCGGGAGGCTGCTGCGCTTCCGCTTCGGGAGCGCCGGCGCGGACGGCGGCTGAGGTCAGGCCCGCACGACGACGAGGCCGGTCAGCAGGTCGTGGCCGAGGCGCCGGTCGGACCGGAACAGGCCGCAGGCGATGTCGAGCAGCCACAGCGCCACCGTGCCGGCCGCCACGTAGAAGAACAGCGCGTGCACCGCCGCGACGAGCCCGTCGGGGCGCCCGCCATTCGCCGTCTCGACCCGCAGGCCGGCGACGCGCATGCCCCAGGTCGCCTGGCGCGGGCCGCCGATCGTCAGCGCCGCATAGCCCAGCGCGGTGACGAAGGCCGCGGCCGGGATCAGGAACCAGGTCGCGCCGAAGGTGACGATGCCGAGCAGGACCAGCAGCAGGAAGACCAGCCAGCCGAGGAAGAACAGCACGACGATGTCGACGATCCAGGCGAACAGCCGCGAGCCCAGCACGCCGCTGACGTTCTGGTAGGAGCGCTGTTCCAGGGCCGTGATCGGCGGCTGGCCATAGCGGGTGTCGCTCATCGAAATCTCATCCTCCGTCGCCCGCGGGACTGCGGGCTCCGACAGGTAATGTTTGATCAGCGTGCCGGTTCCGCAAGGCCGCGCGGCAGGATGCGCCGCGGCGCGAAGCCGTTTTTCGCGAGCATGTCCTCGATCGCGCGCGAATGCGCCTCGCCGCGGGTTTCCACCGTCACGTCGAGCGTGACGCCCTTGGCCGGCACGTCGAGGAAGAGCCGGCCATGGCTGACCTCGAGGATATTGGCGCCCTCGTCGCCGAGCAGGCTCGCGATCTTGCCGAGCAGGCCCGGCCGGTCGCTGCTGGTCAGGCGGAAGGCGACGATGCGGTCCTCGCGCTCCAGCTCGCGCACCATGATCGCGGCGAGCAGGCGGGTGTCGATATTGCCGCCGCAGAGCAAGAGGCCGACCTTGCGCCCGGCATAGCGCGCCGGCTCCTTCAGCATCGCGGCGAGGCCGGCCGCGCCGGCGCCTTCCGCGAGACTGTGTTGAAGACTTGCATAAGCGTTGACGGCGCGCTCGATCAGGTCCTCGCCGACGAGCACGATGTCCGAGACCAGGCTCGAGACGATCGGCAGGGTCAGATGGCCGACGGTCTTGACGGCGATGCCCTCGGCCAGCGTCGCGCCGCCGATCGGCCGGTCCTGCCCGTTCACGGCGTTGTAGAAGGAGGGGTAGAGATCGGCCTCGACGCCGATCAGCTCGATGCCAGGCTTGATCGCCTTGGCGGCGACGGCGTTGCCGGCCATCAGCCCGCCGCCGCCGAGCGGGATGATCAGCACGTCGAGATCGGGCTCCTCGGCCAGCATCTCGCGCGCGACGGTGCCCTGGCCCGCCATCACCGCGGGGTCGTCATAGGGATGGACGAAGACGAGCTGCTCGGCGCCGGCGAGCGCGCGCGCCTTGTCGGCCGATTCGTAGAGGGTCTCGCCGTGCAGCACGACGCGCGCGCCATGGGCCCGCGTGTTCTCGACCTTCACCAGCGGCGTCGTCTCCGGCATCACGATCGTCGCCGGAACGCCGAAGCGCCTGGCGTGGTAGGCCACGGCCTGGGCGTGGTTGCCGGCGGACATGGCGATGACGCCGCGGCCGCGCTCGGCCTCGCTTAGCGAGAGCAGCTTGTTGACCGCACCGCGCTCCTTGAACGAGGCGGTCGCCTGCATGTTCTCGTGCTTCACCAGCACCTCGGTTCCGGCGAGCTGGGACAGGCGCGGCGCCGGCACCAGCGGCGTGCGCAGCACATGGCCTTCGATGCGCCGGGCGGCGGCGTCGATGTCCTCGGGCGTGATCGCGAAGGTTTCGGTCATGATGCGTCCGTGTCGTCCGCCGGGCACCGGCCGGGAGGGAGCGGGTTTCGGGAGGAGCCGATGCAGGCGGCAGGCTGTCGTCAAACCTGCCGCGGCGTCAATTCGGCATCGCCGAAGAAACCGCCGGGGCGCCAGATCAGAACGATGGCGAGCAGCAGATAGACCGCGAGGTCGCGCTGCTCGATCGGCAGCGTCGCCGACCAGAGCGCCTCGAAGCCGGCGATGAACAGCCCGCCCAGCGCCGCGCCGCTGACCGAGCCGATGCCGCCCAGAACGGCCGCGACCAGAGCCTTGAGGCCGAGCGTGAAGCCGCCTGCGAAGCCCATGCCGCCATAGATTGCCGTGACGATGACGCCCGCCATGCCGCAGAGCGCGCAGGCGATGACGATGGCGATGTCGCGCACGGCGCGCGGATCGACGCCGAACAGCGCCGCGGTGCGCTCGTCCTGCGCGACCGCCCGCCAGGCCCGGCCATAGGCGGTGCGGCGGATGAGCTGGACGAGGCCGAGCATGGCGCCGAGGCCGAGCAAGGTCAGCACCGTCGCGAGCGGGTTCAGCGTCACGATGAAGTCGCCGGCATGGGCGAGCCGCAGCGGCGTGTTGAACACCGGCGGCAGCCAGCGCAGTTGCGGGCCCTGGGCCAGGCGCAGATATTCCGACATGGCGATGGCGAGCCCGATGGTCGCGATCAGGATCTGCTGGCCGCTCGCGCGTTCGAGCCGGCGCAGCACGAAGCGGCCCATGGCGAAGCCGTGCAGCGCCGCGACCAGGATCGCCACCGCGAAGGCGGCGACGAGCCCCGTCAGCGGGGTCGAAACCGGCAGCGAGAGCAGCAGCGCCACGCCGACCACCGAGGCCAGCGCGCCGAGCGCGGCGAATTCGCCGAAGCAGAGGATGATCCGGCCGGTCAGGCCGTAGACCAGCGCATAGGCGGCGGCGAGGAGGCCGTAGATCGCCGCCGTGGGCAGGCTGCTGAGCCCCTGCTGCAGGCCGTAGGCGAGGCCGGACGGGATGGCCGGCAGGTCCTCGGTCGAGAGCGCGGCCGGGTCCGGCGGCGGCTCGACGCGATCCTCCAGATAGAAGCGGCGCAGGAAATAGAAGCTGGCATCAGGCATCGGCCGCCCGTCCGAGGCGATGCCGATCAGGTTCGGCCGCCCGAGGCCGTTGCTCTCGGCGGCGAACAGGCAGTCGATGCTGCGGTGGCGCGCTACCCCGTCGCCGAGCTGGACCCGGTAGAGCAGGCGCAGCGCCCGCGGCACCGGCCCGACGGTGGCGCGCTCGATCTCGATATGGGCGCCGGTCGGGTTGAGCGGCGGGATGGCCTGCCGGCACAGCCGCATCTGGTCGGTATCGAAGCCCTCGCCGCAGCCGGAAAGGGCGACGAGGACGGCTACCAGAATCGGCAGGAGGAGGGGGCGCATGAGAGCGCGACGGTAGCGCCGCCGCCCTGGCAAGGAAACCGCGCCGTCATGCCCGGGCAGCACCGCGGTCATTCTCGGGCGCCGCGCAGCGGCGAGCCGGGAATCTCATGCAGGACGAGGCGCGTATTTTCGCGTCACGGGAGGCTCGGCTCGAGCCCGGGCATGACACCCGTCACCGGGCCGCCTTCAGCGCCTTCGCCACGCGCGGCGCGAAATAGGTCAGCACGCCGTCCGCACCCGCCCGCTTGAAGGCGAGCAGGCTCTCCAGGATCGCCTTGTCGCCGTCGAGCCAGCCGTTCCGCACCGCCGCCATCAGCATCGCGTATTCGCCGGAGACCTGATAGGCGAAGGTCGGGACGCGGAAATGCTCCTTCACCCGCGCCACCACGTCGAGATAGGGCAGGCCGGGCTTGACCATGATCATGTCGGCGCCCTCCTCGAGATCGAGCGCGACCTCGGCCATGGCCTCGTCGCTGTTGGCCGGGTCCATCTGGTAGGTGCGCTTGTCGCCGATCAGCGTGGCGTTGGTGCCGATCGCGTCGCGGAACGGGCCGTAGAAGGCTGAGGCGTATTTGGCCGCATAGGCCATGATCTGCACGTCCTCGTGGCCGCCGGCGTCGAGCGCCTCGCGGATCGCGGCGACGCGGCCGTCCATCATGTCGGAAGGCGCGATCACGTCGGCCCCGGCATCGGCCAGCGCCAGCGCCTGCCGGACGAGGATCGCGACCGAGGCGTCGTTCAGCACGCGCTCGCCGTCCATGACGCCGTCATGGCCATGCGAGGTATAGGGATCGAGCGCCGCGTCGCAGATGATGCCGATCTGCGGCACCTCCTTCTTGATCGCCCGCACGGCGCGGCACATCAGGTTTTGGCCGTTCAGCGCCTCCGAGCCGGTGGGGTCGCGCAGCGCCTTCTCGACGAAGGGGAAGGGCGCGATCGCCGGAATGCCGAGCTCCGCCGCCGCGGCCGCCTGCCGGACGGCCTCGTCGATGTTCAGCCGGTCGACGCCGGGCATCCATTCGACCGGGGTGCAGGCCTCGGCCGCGTCCATCAGGAAGATCGGCCAGATCAGGTCGTCGCTGGTCAGCAGGTTCTCGCGCACCAGCCGGCGCGACCACTCGGCCTTGCGGTTGCGGCGCATGCGGCGCGTCAGGCCGAGCGAGGGGGCGCTGTGGACTTCGACCTGGCGCGACTCGGGGGCGGGGAACGGCGTGACGACCCGGGATTTCATGGCGATGCCTCAAATGACGTGGCCGCGGCGTGCCCGGAGGAAGCCTGGGGGCGGCGGCGGCCTGTCCGCTTCATATCACATCGGAACGATTCCAAAACAGGGCGCATGGTCGCAACGGGGTCGCGCTCCGCTCATCCTGCCGGAGGGCGCCGCCGTGCGGCGAGGCCAAGCCGGTTCCTGGCTTCGCCGCGTTGACAAGCCGGTTCCCGCCTTCCAGAACCGCACCCCATCGCAACCGGAGCGGGCCATGACGCAGGACCAGGACATCATCTGCGAAATCCGCGGCGCGGCCGGCGTCGTCATCCTCAACCGGCCGAAGGCGCTGAACGCGCTGAGCCTCGGCATGGTCCGGGAACTGGCGCGCGCGCTCGATGCCTGGGAGAACGACCCGCAGGTGACGCGCGTCGTCGTCCTCAGCACGAGCGAAAAGGCCTTCTGCGCCGGCGGCGACATCCGCTGGCTGCATGATTGCGGCAAGGCCGGTCGCCATGACGCGATGCTCGCCTTCTGGGGCGAGGAATACATCCTCAACCACCGCATCAAGACCTATCCCAAGCCCTATGTCGCGCTGGTCGACGGCATCGTCATGGGCGGCGGCGTCGGCATCTCGCTGCATGGCAGCCACCGCATCGCCGGCGACCGCTATCTCTTCGCCATGCCGGAGGTCGGCATCGGCTTCTTCCCCGATGTCGGCGCGACCCATGCGCTGCCGCGCCTGCCCGGCGCCTTCGGCAGCTTCCTCGCCCTGACCGGCGAGCGCATCGGCGCCGCCGATGCGCTGTCGGTCGGCCTCGCCACCCATGCCGTGCCCAGCGACCGCATGGCCGAGCTCGCCGATGCGCTGACGGGCCGTTCCGCGCTCGACGACATCCTCGCCGGCTTCACCATCGCGCGGCCGCCCGGCCCGCTGCAGGCGGAGGCCGCGACCATCGCCGAGGCCTTCGCGGCCAGCTCGCCGCTGGCCGTCGTCGAGCGGCTCGGCGCCCTGGCCGCCAAGGGCAGCGCCTTCGCCGGCAAGCTCGTCCAGACCCTTGCCACCAAGTCGCCGACCAGCATCGCCATCGCCCATGAGCAGATGCGCCGCGGCCGGGAGCTGGATTTCGCCGAGGCGATGCGCACGGAATTCCGCATCGTCTCGCGGATCGCCCATGGCCACGACTTCTATGAGGGTGTTCGCGCCGTGGTGATCGACAAGGACCAGGCGCCGCGCTGGCAGCCCGACCGGCTGGAAGCCGTCGAGCCCGCCGCGATCGCCGCCTATTTCGCTCCGCTCGGCGCCTCCGAGCTGAAGCTGGAGCCTTGAGCTTGGGCCTGGGCGGCGACGGCGAGGCCCTGCGCGGCGAACAGGCGGGGGAGGGCGGAACCAAGGCCGCGGCGCGCTGGCGGCTGGTGCTGGTCTGGTTCCTGCGGCTGCTCTCGGTCGCCTGGCTGGCCAAGGGGCTCATGGCCTGGATGGTGATCTTCGGCGTCTCGGGGGATGCGCTGCCGCCCTTCGAGAATCGCCTGCTCAGCTTCCAGGCGATCATCGTCTATTTTGCCGTGATCGACCTCGTCGCCGCGGTCGGGCTCTGGCTGACCTCGACTTGGGGCGGGGTGCTCTGGCTGCTGGCGACGCTGAGCCAGCTCCTGCTCAGCTTCTTCTTCCCGCGCTTCGTGCCGCTGACGGCCTGGATGGTCGGCATCTATGTGGCGCTGATGGCGATCTACTTCCTCGTCACCTGGGCCGCCGAGAACGAGGCGGAATAGGTCCGCGCTAGCCGTCTTGCTCTGCGAGCCCTGGTCCCGAGGCGCCGTTTCCGACAAATGGCGCCTCAGGATGTGGGCTCGAATTTCAGCCCGGGCATCGCGCGGCCGGCGCGCTTCATGCGGGCGCCATCGGCTTTGGGCGGCCGCTCGATTGCCCCGAGTCATGGTAAGAATCGCTTTAGCTTAAGCCTTTCCGGCTTCACCTACGATTCACCCAAAGGGGTAAATCTCTGATTCATCCTGATATTTAAACTCGTTTTCATCCGGGCAGGCTTATGGTGTTTTTCAGAAGCGGACCGGGAGACAAATCCCGGCTGACACACAACAGGCGGGATATACCATGAAAGCGAGCGTCAAGACTTCTGAAGTTGCCAAGAACGACGAAGTCGAACTGAGCGTGAAGCCTCTTTATCTTGAGTCGCTGACCCTGGTGGAGCGGCTGCATCGCCGGCTTCTCGATGTCATCAAGGATGAGTTCGAGCGCCGCGGCCGCGACGACGTCAACAGCGTGCAGGCCCTGCTGCTCTACAATATCGGCGACGCGGAGCTGTCGGCGAGCGAGCTGCGCACCCGCGGCTACTATCTCGGCTCGAACGTCTCCTACAACGTCAAGAAGCTGGTCGAGCTGGGTTATCTCCACCATGCCCGTTCGCGGATCGACCGCCGTTCGGTGCGCATCAGCCTGACCGAGAAGGGCTCGGAGGTACACGACATCGTGAAGGGCGTGTACGACAAGCATGTCCGCACGGTCGAGCAGATCGGCGGCATCGCGGCCGACGATTTCGAGCGCATGAACAACGCCCTGCTGCGGCTCGAGCGCTTCTGGACCGACCAGATCCGCTACAAGCTCTGAAACGCCTGCTTCGGCGCGGTTCGCCAGCCGGGCCGCCGGAACCGTCCGGCGCCCGGGCCTCGCGCAGGCAAGGGATGCGACGCGGCTGTCGCCGCCCGCTCCGAATGTGGCTTTCGAGTGTGGCTTTGCTGCCATGCCTGCCGCAAAACGCGCGCATGCCCTAAATTCGCCGCTCTCATCACACCTCCTTAACCGTGATACGACACCGTCGCCGCATTGGGGCCGATCCGCCGCTGCCGCTCCTCCCGGCGGCATTTTTGTGCCGGTCGCCCGCGTTCGGATGAAGTTGAAGAGGGAAGAGATGTCGCAACTGAGCCTGACACGCCGCGAAACCGTGCTGGCGCTGCTTTCGGGCGCCGCTTCGGCGGCAGCCGCCCCGGCATTCGCGCAGCAGGCCGAATGGCTTCAGAACTACGATGCCGGCCCGCGCAACGCCGTGCTGCGCTCCTCCACGCCGATGCTGTCGCCGGAAACCCTGCAGGCGACCGAGCAGGCCATCGCCGCCTATCGCGACCTCGCCGCGCGCGGCGGCTGGCAGCCGGTGCAGTTGCCCGAGCGGATGGGCCTCGGCGCGCGGGGAGCCGCGGTTGCGGCCCTGCGCCAGCGCCTCGCCGTCACCGGCGACCTCGTCCAGAAGGCGGGCGAGAGCAATGTCTACGATTCCTATGTCGAGGCGGCGGTGCGCCAGTTCCAGGCCCGCGTCGGCCTGTCGACGACGGGCTCGATCAACCGCGCCACCATCGTCGCGCTCAACGTGCCGATCGAGCGTCGCATCCGCCAGCTCGAGACCAATGTCGTGCGCCTGCGCACCTGGTCGGGCAATCTCGGCAGCCGCTATGTCGTCGCCAACATCCCCGCCGCGACGGTCGAGACGGTCGAGAACGGGCGCGTCGCCACCCGTCACGCTGCCGGCGTCGGCAAGATCGACCGGCAGTCGCCGCTGCTCCAGACCAAGATTCCCGAGGTCAACTTCAACCCGACCTGGACGGTCCCCGCCTCCATCATCCGCAAGGATCTGATCCCGAAGATGAGGAAGGAGCCGAACTACCTCACCGAGAACAAGATCCGCATCATCTCGCCGAGCGGCGGCGAGATCGCGCCCTCGCAGGTGAACTGGAACTCGGACGAGGCGACGCGCTACACCTTCCGGCAGGATCCGGGCGGCGACTTCAACTCGCTCGGTTTCGTGCGCATCAACATTCCGAGCCCCTACGGCGTCTACATGCACGACACGCCGGCCAAGGGCATCTTCGGCGACGATTACCGCTTCGTCTCCTCGGGCTGCATGCGCGTCCAGAACGTGCGCGACTATGTCGCCTGGCTGCTCAAGAACACCCCCGGCTGGGATCGCGCCAAGATCGACGAGGTCATCGCCTCCGGCCAGCGCGTCAACGCCCGCATCGCCGACCCGGTGCCGTGCTACTGGGTCTATGTCACCGCCTGGGCGACGCCCGATGGCGGCGTGCAGTTCCGCGACGACATCTATAACAAGGACGGCCTCGGCCCGGCGCCGGTCGCGGCGCTGCAGGGCGAGAACGACATCTGATCGCCTGACGATCCGATTCCGGCAAAACCGCACTCCAAACGAAAAACCCGCCGAGCCATCGGCGGGTTTTTCGTTTGAGAGGCTGGCTCCGAGCGCATCGGGGCCATCTTCCAGACGCCGAACATCGGCGTCACGCAGATGAAGGTTCAGAGCGAGCCGATCCGAGGATCGTGTGGCGGCGGCGCTGGCCTGCCGGCGCAGCTCGCTTCCCGGGTTGCGGCGCGGGGGGGGGGCTGCTCGGCCCTCCGCATGGTCCTGACGGAGCGGCTGGAGCATCGGGCTGAATATCGTCTTCAGTCCGATGCTCCAGTTCCTTGATTTTGCGTCGGCTTTTCCGGGAAATCGCGTTCCGCTTTTCGGGCCGGTGCTCTAGCTCCAGAAGCCCTGCTGGTAGTCGCGAGGCGAGAACGCTTCCGTATCGTCCTGCTGGGCCTCGCATTCATCGTCGTGACCGAGCTCGGCCTCGGAGGCGCAATCGCAGTCGTGCCGTTCGAGCATGAAACTCTCCTTTCGAAGTCTGAGAGAGGTGCTTCGGAAAGGAGAGATATGGGTTTATGTTGCGACGCACAAGATGACGTTGCAGGAGCTTTTGGCCCGATATCCGGCCGAAAGCGCCGATCGAGCCGTGGCGGATTCGCGCCGGGTACCGAGAAAACGCTTGAAATTCAGACGATTCGCGCCATCGCTCCTTCTTTCCCATCCGGGTCGGTGTTGCCCTGCAAAATGGCGGGATCACGATCTCGCGCGCCCCGTCTGCCGGCCGCTGGTTCCGGCACTGGCGCGCGGCGGGCTGGCGTCAAAGCGAGGGGGCCCGTGCCGATGCGGCCCTCGTTCGCAGCCGCAGCCGTGAAGCCGCACCCGCCAATGCCGCCGCCAGGGCCATGATCGCGAGCAGCAGCGCGGTTCCCTGAAACAGGGCGCGATAGCCATATCCGTCGATCAGCGGCGTGCTGGCGAGCGGGGAGCAGAACTGGCCGATGAAGACGGACGCGGTCAGGATGCCGCCGGCCAATCCGCGCGCGGCGGGCGGCGCGAGGTTCAAGGCGAGTGCGATGAAGCTCGGGGAGACCAGCGCATAGCCGGCCCCGATCGCCGCAGCGGCCAGAAAGAGAAGCAGTTCCGCTCCGGCAACGGGCAGAAGCAGGAAGCCCAGCGCCATCGAGCCGTAGCCCAGGAGGAAGATGCAAGCGTAGCCGCCTGCGCGCTGGATGCGCGGATAGAGCAGGGCAAGGCAGCCTCCCGAGACCATCAGCAGGCCGAGCATCGCCCCGGTCATGGCCGGGCTGGCATAGCCTCGCAGGGCCAGGAAGAACGATAGCTGCGTCGGCATGAGAAAGAAGATCATGTTGGTCGCGGCCTGGAGGAGCGCCAGCAGGACGAGCAGGCTGCGCCACGGGCCGCCACCCTCGCTGCTTCCGCCCGGCATGGCCGCGACGGCGGAGGGGCTCCGCTCGGGGTCGATGATGACGCGCCATGTCAGCGGCAGGAAAAGGATCGCCAGCCCGTAGATGGCAAAGGGCAGGCGTGGCGAAAGCGCGGCGACCCAGCCCGCGAGCGAGATGAAGACCAGCCCGCCGAAATTGCGTGCGGAGATCTGCAGGCCGGTCAGCGCGTTGCGGGCGTGGCCGGTGAAATAGTCGCCGATCAGGGCGGTCTGTGCCGTCATGATCAGGGCGACGGCGACGCCGAGCACGAGGCGGCTCGCGAAAATCGTCGGCAGGTCCGGCAAGACCAGGCCGGCGCATCCGGAGAGCACGAACAGGAGCATGCCGGTCAGAAGCAGCCTGCGCCGCCCGAGACGGTCGGCGACCAGCCCGATGACCGGTGCGCAAATCGCAACGGCGAGCGAGGGGGCCGGTACCAGCAGCCGGGTCAGCATCGCCGCGTTCGGATCGGCGCTGAACAGCCGCTCGATCCCGGGCAGGGCCGGGCTGATCGTCGCGTTCGCCATCGTCGTGAGCGAGGCCGCCATCAACAGCGCGATGGCGCGCGGGTCGCGCCAGATCGCTCTTTCCCTTTCGGTATCAGTGTTTTCCATGATTTTTCCTCTTGCCGGGATCGCAGGTTCGGCGGAGCCTACGAATTCAAGTCAGCTTGAGGTCAAGCATGCCGCTTCTGGACATTGGCGAGATCGCGGAGCGCTCCGGGGTTCCGCCGTCGACGCTGCGCTACTACGAGGAGATCGGGCTGATCCGGTCCGAAGGACGGCATGGGCTGCGCCGGCAGTTCGATGGCGACGTGCTGCTCAGGCTGTCGCTGATCGGCCTGGGCAAGGCCGCGGGGTTTTCGCTCGTCGAGATCGCCGGCATGTTCGGCCGGGACGGGCAGCCCGCAATCCCGCGCGCGCAATTGCGCGCGAAGGCCGACGACCTGCAGCGGCAGATCCTCGGCTTGAGGATGCTGCGCGATGCCTTGCGCCATGTCGCCGATTGCCCGGCGCCGAGTCATCTCGAATGCCCCAGCTTTCGCGCGCTCCTGAAAGCCTCCGCGCGCGGGCCCCTGGTCTATGACCCGTCCGGCGGCCCGCCCGGCCGGCG
Organism: Hyphomicrobiales bacterium; assembly: GCA_900466745.1. Classification (GTDB taxonomy): domain Bacteria; phylum Pseudomonadota; class Alphaproteobacteria; order Rhizobiales; family Beijerinckiaceae; genus Allobosea; species Allobosea minatitlanensis. The sequence goes on from UBNE01000028.1 coordinate 252,429, forward strand.
CAAGCGGGGAGGCTGACCGGGCGCGCCGGCCCTGTGGCCATCTATCGCTTGGACAGCCTCTATCCTCATGATAGGGACGCCGCGACGGGACCGGACCGAGACCGGCCGCCGAACTTCAGGAGCCGGACATGACCGAAGCCGCGCGCGACAAGCACCTTTCCAACTCCTTCTTCGGCGCGCCCCTGGCCGATGCCGATCCCGAGATCGCCCGCGCGATCACGCTGGAGCTCGGTCGCCAGCGCGACGAGATCGAGCTGATCGCCTCCGAGAACATCGTCTCCCGCGCCGTGCTGGAGGCGCAGGGCTCGGTGATGACCAACAAATATGCCGAGGGCTATCCGGGCCGGCGCTATTACGGCGGCTGCCAGTTCGTCGACATCGCCGAGAAGCTCGCCATCGAGCGCGCCTGCCGGCTGTTCGACTGCAAATTCGCCAATGTCCAGCCGAATTCCGGCAGCCAGGCCAATCAGGGCGTCTTCATGGCGCTGATGCAGCCCGGCGACACCTTCATGGGTCTCGATCTCGCCGCCGGCGGGCACCTGACCCATGGCGCGCCGGTCAACCAGTCCGGCAAGTGGTTCAACGTCGTCTCCTACGGCGTCTGCGTCGTCGATCAGCTCATCGACTACGACGCGATGGAGCGCCTCGCCCTCGAGCACAAGCCGAAGATGATCGTCGCCGGCGGCTCGGCCTATGCCCGCCACTGGGATTTCGCCCGCTTCCGCGAGATCGCCGACAAGGTCGGCGCCTATTTCATGGTCGACATCGCCCATTTCGCCGGCCTCGTCGCCGGCGGCGCGCACCCCTCGCCGTTCCCGCACGCCCATGTCGTCACCACCACGACGCACAAGACCCTGCGCGGCCCGCGCGGCGGCATGATCCTGACCAATGACGAGACGATCGCCAAGAAGGTCAATTCGGCGATCTTCCCGGGCATCCAGGGCGGCCCGCTGATGCATGTCATCGCCGCCAAGGCGGTCTCCTTCCACGAGGCGCTGCAGCCCGAGTTCAAGACCTATGCGCACGCCGTCGTCGCCAACGCCAAGGCGCTGGCCGAGACGCTGAAGGCCAAGGGCTTCGATCTCGTCACCGGCGGCACCGACAACCACCTGATGCTGGTCGACCTGCGCTCGAAGAAGCTGACCGGCAAGGCGGCGGAGGCCGCGCTCGGCCGCGCCCACATCACCTGCAACAAGAACGGCATCCCCTTCGACCCCGAGAAGCCGATGACCACCTCCGGCATCCGCCTCGGCACCCCGGCGGCGACCTCGCGCGGCTTCGGCATCGCCGAGTTCAAGCAGGTCGGCGAGCTGATCGCCGAGGTGCTGGACGGGCTCAGCCGGAATGGCGAGGAAGGCAACGCGGCTGTCGAGGAGGCGGTGAAGGTCAAGGTCGGGGCGCTGACGGCGCGCTTCCCGATCTATTGAGGACATGCGAAGGGGCTCTGAGAAAGGTTAGCGACCGGAATGCGCTGTCCCTATTGCGGCTCCCTCGATACCCAGGTCAGGGATTCCCGTCCCACCGACGACCACGCCTCGATCCGCCGCCGTCGCGTCTGCCCTGACTGCGGCGGCCGCTTCACCACCTTCGAGCGGGTGCAGTTGCGCGAGCTGACCGTGGTGAAGCGCTCGGGCCGGCGCGCGCCCTTCGACCGGGACAAGCTGGAGACCTCGGTGGCGCATGCGCTGCGCAAGCGCTCGGTCACGCCGGAGCGGATCGAGCGCATGCTCAACGGCATCGTGCGCCAGCTCGAGAGCTCGGGCGAGGCCGAGATCCAGAGCTCGACCATCGGCGAGCTGGTGATGGAGGGGCTGAAGGGCCTCGACGACGTCGCCTATGTCCGCTTCGCCTCGGTCTACAAGAACTTCCGCGAGGCCAAGGACTTCGAGGAACTGCTCGGCCAGCTCGGCGCCGTCGAGGAGGAGGGCGCCCCAGCCCCGCCGCCCGGCAGCGATGACTGACCGCAGGGCGTCTTCAGCCGGGGCGGGCCCCGGCTTGCCCGAAGACGACAGGCCCGGACAGCGCGTCGACCGCCTCTTCATGGCGCAGGCGCTTGGGCTTGGCGCGCGCCATCTCGGCGCGACCTGGCCGAACCCGTCGGTCGGCGCCATCGTCACGCGCGACACCGCCGACGGGCCGGTCGTGGTGGCGCGCGGGCTGACGCAGCCCGGCGGGCGTCCGCATGGCGAGGCCCTGGCCTTCGCCCGCGCCGGCGCCGCGGCGATGGGCGGCACGCTCTACGTCACGCTCGAGCCCTGCTCTCACCGCTCGCTGCGCGGCGGCATCCCCTGCGTCGAGCACACCATCCTTTCGGGCGTGAGGCGCGTCGTCTCGGCGATGGCGGACCCCAACCCCTTCATCGCCGGGCTCGGCCACGCGCTGCTGCGCACGGCCGGCATCGAGGTCGTCACGGGCGTACTCGAGGAGCAGGCCCAGCGTGCCCATCGCGGCCATGTCCTGCGGGTCACGCAAGGGCGGCCGATGGTGACCTTCAAGATCGCCCGCACGGCCGACGGCTATGCCGGCGGGGCGGGCGGGCGGCCGATCGCCGTGTCCAGCCCGCCGGCCGGCGCCTGGGTGCATCTGCAAAGGGCGCATCACGACGCCATCATGCTCGGCATCGGCTCGGTGCTGTCGGACGATCCGCAATTGACGGTGCGCCTGCCCGGCCTGGCCGGTCGCTCGCCGGTGCGGGTCATCCTCGACTCGCATCTCAAGCTGCCGCTGGCCTCGAAGCTGGTCCGGACCGCCCGCGACATCCCGGTCTGGGTGATCGCCGCCGAGGCCGCGCCGGTCGAAGCCGAAGCGGCGCTCGTCGCTTCCGGCGTCGAGGTCATGCGCGTCGCGGCCGGGCCGGACGGCCATCTCGACCTGCGCGAGGCGCTGACGCTGCTCGGCACGCGCGGCATCACCCGTGTCTTTTCCGAGGGTGGCCCGCGCATCGGCGAGAAGCTGGCGCTGGAAGGGCTTGCCGACGAGGTCATCGTCTCGACCTCGCCGAAAAGGCTGGGCGAGCCCGGCATCGTCGCCGTGCGCCCGGGGCTTGCGGGATTGCTGGCCGACCCCGATCTTTACCGCCTTGCCGGGACCGAATGGATCGGCGGCGACCGTTTCGAGCATTTCGTGAGGAGAGGCTGATGTTCACCGGCATCGTCACCGCCATCGGCGAGGTCGTCGAATCCGAGCGCAAGGGGCCGAACCTCAAGCACCTCGCCATCGCCAGCCCCTATGAGGCGGAAGGCATCGCCATCGGCGCCTCGATCGCCTGCGCCGGCGTCTGCCTGACCGTCACGGCGCTGCGGCCGCGCGGGGATGGCGAGCCCGGCTGCGTCTTCGAAGTCGATGCGGCGGCCGAGACGCTGGCCAAGACGATGGTCGGCGAATGGGAGCCCGGCACCCGGATCAATCTGGAGCGCTCGCTCAAGGTCGGCGAGGAGCTCGGCGGGCATCTCGTCACCGGCCATGTCGACGGCGTCGGGCGCATCCTCAAGATCGAGGCGATCGAGCCCGATCCGGACGAGCCCTGGGGCGCGACCGCGCGCTTCCACATCCGGGCGCCGCAGGGGCTCGCCCGCTTCATCGCGGCCAAGGGCTCGGTCAGCCTCGACGGCACCTCGCTGACGGTCAACACGGTCGATGACGACGTCTTCACCGTGTTGCTGATCCCGCATTCCTTCGCCGTCACCACCTGGGGCCAGCGCAAGGAAGGCGACCCTGTCCATGTCGAGGTCGATCTGATGGCGCGGTATGCCGCACGGCTTGCGGAGGCGCGCCCGCAGGGTTAGATCGTGGCCCACTTCATCCCGAACGCTGTCGTCCCGGCCGAAGCGGAGCGCAGAGCCGGGATCCATGCCTGAACCTTAGTCGGAAACGCTCAGGCATGGATCCCGGGTCTCCCTCCGGTCGCCCGGGATGACGGCGTATCATGTTTCGGGCGCGAACCGACTGTTGCTGATTTAAGGACAAGAACCATGGCCGGACCCCGGCAGATCTCGGCCCAGGAGGCCGCAACTCCCGCGCTCGACATCGACGGCGCCCGCGTGCTCGTGGTCGAGGCGCGCTTCTACGACAAGCTCGCCGACGAGCTCCTCGCGGGCGCGACGGCGGTGCTCGAAAAAGCCGGCTGCCGCGTCGACGTCGTCACCGTTCCCGGCGCGCTCGAAATTCCCTCCGCCATCGTCATCGGCCTGCGCGCCGCCGACGAGTCGGTCGACCCCTATGAGGCGGTGGTCGCGCTCGGCACCGTGATCCGCGGCGAGACCGGCCATTACGACATCGTCGCCGGCGAGAGCGCGCGCGCGCTGATGGACCTGTCGGTCGCCTTCGCGCTGCCGCTCGGCAACGGCATCCTGACGGTCGAGAACGAGGCGCAGGCCTGGGCCCGCGCCAACCGTTCCGAGATGGACAAGGGCGGCGGCGCGGCCGAGGCGGCGCTCGCCGTGCTGCGCTACAAGCGCTCGCTGGCCGAGGCCGCCGAGCCGGAGCAGCCGGAATGAGCCGGGCCGAGAAGCGGCGCGGCGCGCGCCTCTCGGTCGTGCAGGCGCTCTACGAGATGGAAGTCGGCGGCCGCGGCGTCAACGAGGCCATGGCCGAGTTCGAGGCGTTCTGGATCGGCAAGGAGGTCGAGGAGATCGCATTGCCGCAGGCGGAGATCGCCTTCTTCCGCGACCTGCTCGGCGGCGTCGTGCGCGAGCAGCGGCTGGTCGACCGCACCGTCGACGAGCTGCTGGCCAAGGGCTGGCCGCTGAAGCGGGTCGAGGCGGTGGTGCGCGCCATCCTGCGCTCGGGCGCCTATGAGCTAGCCTTCCGCAAGGACGTGCCGGCCCGCGCCGTCATCTCCGAATATGTCGCCGTCGCCCGCGCCTTCTACGATGGCGAGGAGATCGGCATGGTCAACGCCGTGCTCGACCGCATGGCCCGCGAGTTCCGCGCCGACGAGTTCGACATCCCGGCGGCGTAGTCACACGCTGCCGTCGTCCCGGGCGACCAAAGGGAGACCCGGGATCCATGCCGGAGCGTTTCCGGTGGCGGTTCGGGCATGGCTCCCGGATCGGCGCGGCTGCGCCGCTTGTCCGGGATGACCGGGGAGCGGCCGGGGAGGGCGTTTGAGTAATGACCGATGACCAGCGCCCCGGCGAATTCGAGCTGATCGAGCGCTATTTTGCGCCGCTCGCCGGGCCGGGCGGGCTCGACCTGCGCGACGATGCCGGTCTGCTGCGGCCCGGCCGCGGCTACGAGGTCGTCGTCACCGCCGACGCGCTGGTCGCCGGCGTGCATTTCTTCCCGGACGATCCCCCCGCCGCGATCGGCTGGAAGGCGCTCGCGGTCAATCTCTCCGACCTCGCCGCCAAGGGCGCGAAGCCGGACGGCTTCGTGCTGACCATCGCCCTGCCGCGCGACTGGACCGAGGCGTGGCTGAAGGACTTCGCCGCCGGCCTCGGCACGCTGGCGGGGCAGGCCGGCTGCCCGCTGATCGGCGGCGACACCGTCTCGACCGCCGGCCCGCTCACCCTCTCGGTCACCGCCTTCGGCACGGTGCCGGCCGGGCGGATGGTCCGCCGCGCCGGGGCGCGGCCGGGCGATGTCGTGCTGGTCTCGGGCACGATTGGGGACGGCGCCCTCGGCCTCGCGGTCCATGGCCCCGACAGGCCCGGCTGGGTCGCGGCGCTCGACGACGAACAGCGCCGCTTCCTCGCCGACCGCTATCTGCATCCGCAGCCGCGCATCGCCCTCGCCGAGGCGCTCCAGCGCCATGCGAGCGCCGCCATGGACGTCTCGGACGGCCTCGTCGGGGATCTCGCCAAGCTCCTGAAGGCCTCCGGCATCGGCGCCGAGATCGACCTCGATTCGGTCCCGCTCTCGGCGCCGGCCCGCGCCGCGCTCATGGCCGATCCCGCATTGGCGGAACTGGCCTGGACCGGAGGAGACGACTACGAAATTCTCTGCACGGCGTCTGAAAGAGATTATTCTGCTCTGATCGCGGCGGCTGCGGAGCGTGGCGTTCCGCTGGCGCCGATCGGCCGGATCGTCCCGGAGGCGGACGCGGTGCGTTACAGCGGCAAGGGCGGCGGGCAGGGTTTCGCGCGCGGTTCCTTCTCCCATTTCTGACGGGCGGCTCCGCGCGGCGCCGCGGAACGGCGTAGTGATGAACCAGCATGTCCCGGTCGCCGAGGGCGACAGGCTCGCCAAGCGCAACGCGCTTATCCTCTCGGGCGCGCAGGCGCTCGGCGGGGCCAATCCCGCGATCGTGGTCTCGCTCGGCGGCCTCGTCGGGGCCCAGCTCGCTTCCGACCAGACCTTCGCGACCGTGCCGGTCAGCCTCCTCCAGCTCGGCATCGCGGCGGGCGTCATCCCGGCGGCGATGATCATGCGCCGCCTCGGCCGTCGCGGCGGCTATCTCATCGGCGCCCTGGTGGGCGCGGCCGGCGCCAGCCTGGCGGCCGGCGGCGTCACCTCCCGGCTGTTCTGGCTGTTCTGCCTCGGCACCTTCGTCTGCGGGCTCTACGGCGCCTTCGTGCAGAGCTACCGTTTCGCCGCCGCCGATACGGCGAGCCCGGCCTTCCGGCCGAAGGCCATCTCCTGGGTGATGCTCGGCGGGCTGGCGGCCGGGATCATCGGCCCGCAATCAGTCTACTGGACGCGCGACCTGACGCCGGCCGCGCCCTTCGCCGCGAGCTTCCTCGCCCAGGGCGGCCTCGCCCTGCTCGCCATCTGCATCGTCTCGCAATTGCATGCGCCGCCGGTGAAGGCGGTCCGCAGCGATCTCGGCCGTCCGCTCGGCCCGATCATGCGGCAGCCCAAATTCATCGCCTCGGTGATCGCCTCGCTCGTCGCCTACGGGCTGATGAGCTTCGTGATGACGGCCGCCCCGATGGCGATGGTCGCCTGCGGCCATTCGGTCGGCGACGCCGCGCTCGGCATCCAGTGGCATGTGCTGGGCATGTACGGGCCGAGCTTCTTCACCGGCAAGCTGATCGAGCGCTTTGGCAAGGAGGCGATCACCATCGTCGGCCTCGTCCTGACGGCGCTGGCGGCGGTCGTCGGCCTCGCGGGCCTGAGCGTCGCGCATTTCTGGCTCGCCCTGGTGCTGCTCGGCATCGGCTGGAATTTCGGCTTCATCGGCGCCACCGCCCTGGTGACCGACTGCTACCGGCCGGAGGAGCGGGTCAAGGTGCAGGCGGCCAATGACTTCCTGGTCTTCGGCTCGGTGGCGATCGCCTCCTTCTCGTCCGGCGGCCTGCTCAGCCATGGCGGCTGGGACGCGGTGAACTGGCTCGTCTTCCCGCCGGTCGCGGTCGCCTTGCTGCTGGTTATCTGGCAGCGTACGCAGAAGCGCACCGCCAGCCCGGCCGCCTGAGCGGCACCGGCTGCCCCCGGCGCGGAAAGGCGAAGAGATGAACCAGCGCGTGTTTCCGGCGGCCACGGGCCGCGTCCCGCCCGGGGCGATCGGCCATAACCGTGGCGTCGTGCGCCCGAACTACGCCTTCATGCCGCCCGAGGGCGTGCTCGTCAGCCGCCTGCCGCACTACAAGGACACGATCGCGCGCATCCTCGCCGCGCCGGTGCTGGGCGCCGGCTTCGCCCAGTATGTGCTCGAGATCGCGCCCGGCGGCGGAACCGCGGCCGCCTTCGCGGAGGAGGGCGTCCAGCATTTCTTCTACGGGCTGGCGGGCGAGGCGGCCTTCGGCCTGGCCGGAAGCGCTGCGAAGCCGCTGGCGGCCGGCGGCTTCGCCTATCTGCCGCCGGGCACGCCCTTCACCCTGCGCAACCAGACGGCCGAGACGGTGCGCGTGCTCGCGCTGCGCAAGCGCTACGAGCCGGCGCCGGGCTTCGCCGTCCCGGAGCCGATCCTGTCCCATCAGGACGCGGTGCCGATGACGAATCACACCGGCATGGAGGGGCGCGGCTTCCAGTTCCTGCTGCCCTATGGCGATCTGCGCTTCGACTTCGAGATGAACCTGATGTGGTTCAAGCCGGGCGTCTGCTTCCCGGCGGTCGAGACCCATGTGATGGAGCATGGTCTCTACATGCTGGAGGGGCAGGGCCTCTACCTGCTCGGCGCGGAGTGGCACGAGATCTGGGCGCGGGATTTCATCTGGATGGGCGGATACTGCCCGCAGCAATTCTATCCGACCGGCCAGGGCGACGCCTGCTACCTGCTCTACAAGAACGTCAACCGCGACGTGCCGCTCTGACCTCGCTTCCGCGAACGGCTGACATTCGAGCGGATTTGTAAGCGCGGCGGTTTGCGCTCCTCGCCGAAACTTGCCACAAATTCGCCTGACACTGGCGACGCAGAGCGGGCCTTTTCGTCTTAGGGCCCGTTTTTTCGCTGCCTGACGTCCAACGCTGCAAAAGAGGAGCGGCAGCGCTCCCGACGGCTCGGAAGCTCAAGGTCAGGAAAACGAATGTCAGCTCTGCTTCTCATCATCATATTGAGTGCGCTTTCCATAGCCTATGGCGTCTGGGCCTATGGCGACGTGATGAAGCGCGACGCCGGCAACCAGCGCATGCAGGAAATTTCCGGCGCGGTGGCCGAAGGCGCGCAGGCCTATCTCAAGCGCCAGTACATGACCATCGCGATGGTCGGCGTCGTGCTCTTCGTGCTGCTCTTCTGGCTGCTCGGCAAATGGGTGGCGATCGGCTTCCTGATCGGCGCGGTGCTTTCGGGCGTCGCGGGCTTCATCGGCATGAACGTTTCGGTGCGCGCCAATGTCCGCACCGCTCAGGCCGCGATGCAGTCGCTCGGCGCGGGGCTCGACGTCGCCTTCAAGGCGGGTGCGGTCACCGGCCTGCTGGTCGCGGGCCTGGCCCTGCTCGGCGTCGCCGTCTATTACGGCGTGCTGACCTCCGGCCTCGGCTTCGAGCCCGCCAGCCGCACGGTGATCGATTCGCTGGTGGCGCTGGGCTTCGGCGCCTCGCTGATCTCGATCTTCGCCCGTCTCGGCGGCGGCATCTTCACCAAGGGCGCGGATGTCGGCGCCGATCTCGTCGGCAAGGTCGAGGCCGGCATCCCCGAGGACGACCCGCGCAACCCGGCGACCATCGCCGACAACGTGGGTGACAATGTCGGCGACTGTGCCGGCATGGCCGCCGACCTGTTCGAGACTTATGCGGTGACGCTGGTCGCGACCATGGTGCTCGCGGCGATCTTCTTCGCCGGCCAGCCGGCACTCGGCACGATGATGCTCTACCCGATGGCGATCGGCGCGGCCTGCATCGTCACCTCGATCATCGGCACCTTCTTCGTCAAGCTCGGCGCCAACCAGTCGATCATGGGCGCGCTCTACAAGGGCTTCATCGCCGCGGGCGTGCTCTCGGTCGCGGCGATCGCGGCCGTGAACTTCGCCATGTTCGGCGGCTTCTCGGCGGCTTTCACCACCGCGCAGGGCGTCACCTTCACCTCGGGCGCGCTCTTCGGCTGCGCGCTGGTCGGCCTCGCGGTGACGCTGCTCATCGTCGTCATCACCGAATACTACACCGGCACCGGCAAGCGCCCGGTGGTCTCCATCGCCCAGGCCTCGGTGACCGGCCACGGCACCAACGTCATCCAGGGCCTCGCGGTCTCGCTGGAGGCGACGGCGGCGCCGGTCATCGTGATCGTCGCGGGCATCATCGTCGCCTACAGCCTCGCCGGCCTGTTCGGCATCGCCGTCGCCACCACCGCCATGCTGGCGCTGGCCGGCGTCGTCGTGGCGCTCGACGCCTTCGGCCCGGTGACCGACAATGCCGGCGGCATCGCCGAGATGGCGGGCCTGCCCAAGGAGGTGCGTCACTCCACCGACGCGCTCGACGCGGTCGGCAACACCACCAAGGCGATCACCAAGGGCTATGCGATCGGCTCGGCCGGTCTCGGCGCGCTGGTGCTGTTCGCGGCCTATACCTCCGACCTGAGCTTCTTCATCGGGGAGGCCAACAAGGCCGGCTCCACGGCGTTCCAGTACTTCAAGGGCGTCACGGTCGACTTCACGCTGTCGAACCCCTACGTCGTCGTCGGCCTGCTGCTCGGCGGCCTCATCCCCTTCCTCTTCGCGGGCATGGGCATGACGGCGGTCGGGCGCGCGGCCGGCTCGGTGGTCGAGGAGGTGCGCAAGCAGTTCCGCGAGAAGCCTGGCATCATGGAAGGCAAGGACCGGCCCGATTACGGCCGCGCCGTCGACATGCTGACCCGCGCCGCGATCAAGGAGATGGTGGTGCCCTCGCTGCTGCCGGTGCTGGCGCCGATCGTGACCTATTTCGTGATCTACTGGATCGCCGGCAAGAACAACGCCTTCGCGGCGGTCGGAGCCATGCTGATGGGCGTGATCGTCACCGGCATCTTCGTCGCGATCTCGATGACCTCGGGCGGCGGTGCCTGGGACAACGCCAAGAAGAGCTTCGAGGACGGCTTCGTCGACAAGGACGGGGTGCGCCACATGAAGGGCTCCGACGCGCACAAGGCCTCGGTGACCGGCGACACCGTCGGCGACCCCTACAAGGACACGGCGGGCCCCGCCGTGAACCCGGCGATCAAGATCACCAACATCATCGCCCTGCTGCTGCTGGCGATCCTGGCGCATTCCTGAGCGCGGGCTCTTGCCTGAACCATTCGACCCGCGGCGAAAGCCGCGGGTTTTTCTGTGGGCGATCCACGCCGTCGTTGCGAGCGCAGCGAAGCCATCCAGCGGGGGCCGGATCGAACGTTTCAGCCCGGTCCTCCTGGATTGCTGCGACGCTCCGCTCCTCGCACTGACGAAGCGGGTCGCGTGCGGAGAAAAATCCCCGATAAAGCAAAAGCTTGCGAGTCCCACTTGAATCAATGCGGCAGCCGCTTGAATCAACTCCGCAAGTTACGGCCGCGAGCGTAGCGTTGCCGCATGCATCGGCATCGCGCCGCTGGCATGGTCCCGGCCCGACCGAGGAGAGACCATGTCCGCGCCAACGCTCGAAACTCCCGCCGCCGCCCCGAACCGCACCACCGAATTCGCGCTGCTGCTGGCGCTGGCGACGCTCTGGGGCGGTTCCTACAGCTTCATCAAGCTCGGCGTCGAGACGATCCCGCCCTTGACCCTGATCGCCGCCCGCACATTGATCGCCGGCGCGATCCTGCTCGCGGTGATCCGCTGGCGCGGCCTGCGGATGCCGCGCGACGGCGTGGCCTGGCGGCGCTTCCTGACGCAGGCCCTGCTCAACAGCGTCGTGCCCTTCACGCTGATCGCCTGGGCCGAGCGCAGCGTCGATGCCGGCCTCGCCTCGATTCTCAACGGCACCACGCCGGTCTTCGTCTTCCTGATCTCGCTTGCGCCGATGCGGGGCCGCCGCCCCGACTGGCGCAAGGGCCTGGGCGTCGCGGCCGGCGTCGCCGGCATCAGCCTGATCGTCGGGTTCGACGCCTTCGCCGGGCTGGGGATGCAGGCCCTGCCGCAGCTCGCCATCGTCGCCGCGACCGTCGCCTATGCCTGCGCGGCGCTGTTCGGCCGGCATTTCGCCGGCATGGACCCGCTGCTGCCGGCCGCCGGCTCGATGCTGGCGGGCACGGCGCTGCTGATCCCGGCGGCGTTGATCGTCGACAGGCCGTGGACGCTGACGCCCTCGCGGGAATCGGTCCTCGCGCTGCTGGCCCTGTCCGTCTTCTCGACCGCGCTCGCCTTCGCCATCTATTTCCGGCTGATCCGCACGCTCGGCTCGGTCGGGACGACGGCGGTATCCTATCTGCGCGTGCCGATCGGGGTGACGATCGGCCTCGTCTTCCTGGGCGAGCGCCTGCAGCCGACGGCCTGGGCCGGGCTGGCGCTGGTGGTTCTCGGCGTCATGGCGATGACGCTGCCGGAGCGCAGGGCGCCGGCCTCGGGCTGACCGCGGGCCAGGTTCCTGAAAAAACGAACCCCGCGACGCGGTCGCGGGGTTGCCCTGTTCCGGGAGGCGCCGCCGCGGTCAGTTGCTGCTCAGCCCGCCCAGCGGGTTGAACTTGGTGACGCCGCGGAAGAGGTTGCGCAGGAAGCTCTGCTCCTCGCCGCCGGCCGGGGTGCGGCGGCTGATGAAGTCGAAGATCACGCCATCCTGCAGGCCGTAATTGGCGATGCGCTCCACCTTGAAGCTCTTGTTGAAATAGATCACCAGCACCTGCTGGTCGATGATCTGCGGGTCCTGGAACTGGAAGCGCCGGCGCATCCGCTGGCTGATATAGTAGAAGGTGCGGTTGCCGACCGTCGAGGTCGTCGAGGGCGTGCCGAGGATCTGCAGCACGGATTGCACGTCCATGCCGATCTTGATCTGCGCCACGAGTGCGTCGTCCATCACGAAGCCGCGGTTGAACTCCTCGTTGATGCCGGTCGATGTCGGCAGCATGAAGCCGCCGGCGTCGGGGCCGCAGCCGGCGAGCGCCAGGGACGAGGTCGCGAGGGCTCCGAACAGGGCGGTACGGCGGGACATGGGATTCATGCGGGCACGGTCCAGAGGCGGGGCGGATGGTGACGGTCTGTGATCGTTCCAAGCCGCTTGTCAAAGGGGGCAGGGTTGGCGTAACGCCCGAGGATGGCTTTGGCAAGGCGAGGACGCCGGCAACGCGACCGGGCGAAGGCAAAGGTGTGATTTTCGGCTGGTTCGGCAAGCGTGCGCAGCGGCGCGCACCTGTGGATGCGCTGTTCGGGCGGGTCGCCGAGGCCTCGCGCCGGCCGGCGCTCTACCTCGAAGGCGGCATTCCCGACAGCTTCGAGGGCCGCTTCGAATCGCTGACGCTGCACATGTTCCTGGTGCTGCGGCGGCTGCGCGAATTGCCGGCGCCCGCCGGCGAGCTGTCGCAGGAGCTGATCGACGCCTGCTTCGGCTATCTCGAACTCGGCTTCCGCAATGGCGGCGTCAGCGACATCGCCGTGCCGAAGCGGATGAAGAAGATCGGCCAGATGTTCTACGGCCGCATCCAGGCCTGCGAGGCGGGCTTCGCCGCGCCGCAGGACGAGGCCCTGGTCGAGACCCTGCGCCGCAACGCCTCGCCTTCGGGCGCCCCGGCCCTGGCGGCCTATCTGCGCGCGGTGCGGACGGAGTTCGCCGGCCTCGGCCTCGATGCGCTTCTGCACCGGGAGCCGCTCTTTCCCGCCTTCGCGAGCGAGGAGGCCGCGCATGACGCCTGACCATCCGGAGGCCTCGCCCTTCCGCCATCCCGTCCGGGTCGAGACCATTCGCCAGCGCGGCACCGAGATCGTGCTGGAGGCCGATGCCGGGCAGCGCGCCGCCATCGCCGCCGCGCTCGGCCTGCCTTCGGTCGAGGCGCTGAGCGCACGCTATCTGGCGATCCGCAACGGCGAACGGGTCAAGCTCGAGGGCCGGATCGCGGCGCATCTGCACCAGAGCTGCGTCGTCACGCTCGAACCCTTCCCGGTGAAGCTCGACGTGCCGGTGAAGCTCGATTTCGCGCCGCAGGAGGATCCGCAGGCCGTCCCGCGCCGCGGCGCGGAGGCCGCCGGCATCGACATCGAGGTCCTGCTCAACGAGGACGACCCGCCCGAGCCGATCGTCGACGGCGTCATCGATCTGGGCGCGATCACGCTCGAATTCCTGGCGCTTTCGCTCGATCCCTATCCGCGCAAGCCCGGGGTGAGCTTCGAGCCGCCGGCACCGCCGGACGAGGAGGTCTCTCCCTTCGCCGCGCTCGCGAAACTGAAGCGCGACGCGACATGATGCGGTCGATGCGCCGCTCGCGGCCGGACACGGATCACGACGATGATTGAGCAGCGCCAATCCGCCTGCGCGGCTTGCGAGTTGATCGCAAACCGCTATTGTCCGGCCGGCAAAGAGCCGCCCCGGATCGAAGGTCGGCCGCTTCCGGGACACACCAGAACTCCATGACACGACCAGTTACAATCGCGCTCGATGCGATGGGCGGGGATCACGGCCCGTCCGTCGTCATTCCCGGCGCCGCCTTGATGCTGGAGCGGCGCCCGGATGCGCGCTTCGTCATGTTCGGCGACGAGAAGACCGTCCTGCCGCTGCTCGACCAGCACCCGAAGCTCAAGGCCGTGACGAGCTTCCACCACACCGAGATCTCGGTGAAGATGGACGACAAGCCGAGCCAGGCGCTGCGCTACGGCCGCTACAAATCCTCGATGTGGCGCGCCATCGACGCGACCAAGACCGGCGAGGCCGATGTCACCGTCTCGGCCGGCAACACCGGCGCGCTGATGGCGATGTCGAAATTCTGCCTGAAGTCGATGGCGCAGGTCGACCGGCCGGCGATCGCCTGCCTGTGGCCGACGGCGCGCGGCGAGAGCATCGTGCTCGATGTCGGCGCCACCATCGGCGCCGATGCCCGCCATCTCGTCGACCTCGCGGTGATGGGCGCGGCCATGGCCCGCGTCGTCTTCGATCTCGACCGGCCGACGGTCGGCCTGCTCAATGTCGGCGTCGAGGAGATCAAGGGCGTCGAGGCGGTCAAGGAGGCGGGCCGCATCCTGCGCGAGGGCAATCTCCCGCATCTGGCCTATCACGGCTTCGTCGAGGGCGACGATCTCGGCAAGGGCACGGTCGACGTGGTGGTGACGGAAGGCTTCACCGGCAATATCGCGCTGAAGACCGCCGAGGGCACCGCCCGCCAGATCGCCTCCTATCTGCGCGCGGCGATGGGCCGGTCGCTGATGGCCAGGATCGGCTATGTCTTCGCCCGCGGCGCCTTCGCGGCGCTGCGCGAAAAACTCGATCCGCGCAAATCCAACGGCGGCGTCTTCCTGGGGCTGGAAGGCATCGTCATCAAGAGCCATGGCGGCACGGACGCCGTCGGCTTCGCCAGCGCCGCCGAACTCGGCTACGAGATGGCGCGCGAGGACCTGATGGCGAAGCTGCGCGAGATGGTCGCCGCCAGCAGCCAGCCGGCGCCGTCGGCGGTGCAGCCGGCCGAGACCGAATAGGGAAAACGTTTCTTGTCCATCTTGCGCTCCCAGGTCATCGGTTGCGGTTCCTATCTTCCCGCCCGCATCGTCACCAATGCCGAACTCGCCGCGCGCGTCGACACCAGCGACGAGTGGATCGTCCAGCGCACCGGCATCCGCCAGCGCCATATCGCGGCCGATGACGAGCCGACCTCCGTGGTCGGGCTCAAGGCGGCGCAGGACGCCATCGCCGATGCCGGCATCGACGCCTCCGAGATCGACCTGATCGTCGTCGCCACCGCGACGCCGGACCACACCTTCCCCGCCACCGCGACGCAGATCCAGGCCGCGCTCGGTATCACCGGCGGCGCCGCCTTCGACCTGCAGGCGGTCTGCTCCGGCTTCGTCTTCGCGCTGGCGACGGCCGACAAGTTCCTCACGACGGGCGCGGCGAAGACCGCGCTGGTGATCGGCGCCGAGACCTTCTCGCGCATTCTCGACTGGGAGGACCGCGCGACCTGCGTCCTCTTCGGCGACGGGGCCGGCGCCCTGGTGCTGCGGGCGGTGCCGGGCGAGGGGACGCTGAAGGATCGCGGCGTGCTCGCGACCCATATCCGCTCGGACGGGCGCTACAAGGACAAGCTCTATGTCGATGGCGGCGCCGGCTCGACCAAGACGGTCGGCTTCCTGCGCATGGAGGGCAAGGAGGTCTTCCGCCATGCCGTCAACAACCTGGCCGAGACGGTGCGCCACACCTTCGCCGAGACCGGGCTCTCCGGCGCCGATATCGACTGGTTCGTGCCGCATCAGGCCAATCGCCGGATCATCGACGCCACCGCGGACAAGCTCGGCATCAGCCATGACCATGTCGTGCTGACCGTCGACCGCCATGGCAACACCTCGGCGGCCTCGATCCCGCTGGCCCTGGCCGAGGCGCATAAGGACGGCCGCATCAAGCCCGGGCAGCTCGTTCTGATCGAGGCGATGGGCGGCGGCTTCACCTGGGGGTCGGCGCTGATCCGCTGGTGAGCCGGCTTTCGGAATTCGCGCAATTTGTGATGTTTTCTCGCCAATTCGGGCCGTTTTTGGCCGCCGCGGTCGCAAATCCCGTGTTCGAGGATTGACCGGGGCGGCGGGGGCGCCTAGCGTCCGCCGTCCGTATTTGGCGAAAGGTGGTGGCTCGATGCCGCCGCCCGTGATCCGCCTTTGGAGGATGTGAATGTCGGGGCAAACGGTGACTCGTGCGGATCTGTGCGAGGCTGTCTACCAGAAGATCGGGCTGTCGCGGACGGAAGCGTCGAAGCTGGTCGAGACCGTGCTCGACGAGATCTGCAATGCGGTGGCGCGCGGCGAGAATGTGAAGCTGTCCTCCTTCGGTTCTTTCGTCGTGCGCGACAAGGGCGAGCGAATCGGGCGTAATCCCAAGACGGGCGTCGAGGTGCCCATCGAACCGCGTCGCGTCATGGTGTTCAAGCCCTCGAACGTGATGAAGGCCCGCATCAACGGGCAGTTGAGTGAGGGTGAGGCCGAGTGAAGCTCGAGTTCCACGCCGGCGAAGCGGATGCGGAGGCCGAGATGGACACCAAGAGCCCGGACGCTTTCCGGACCATCAGCGAGGTCGCCGAGGACCTCGACGTTCCCCAGCATGTGCTGCGTTTCTGGGAAACCCGCTTCAACCAGATCAAGCCGCTGAAGCGTGGCGGCGGGCGCCGCTACTACCGTCCCGACGACGTCGCCCTGCTCAAGGGCATCCGCCGCCTGCTCTATGGCGAAGGCTATACGATCAAGGGCCTGCAGCGCATCCTCAAGGAGCAGGGGCCGCGCCATGTCCAGGCGATCGGCCGCGGCGCCCCGGTCGGCCCCGCGAGCGATCCCGGCTCCGCCGCCCCGGCGGCAGGCGTGCAGCCCGCCCATGACCGGACGCCGCCGCGCCAGCCCGTCCCGGAAGGGCTCGACGACATCACGGTGCTGACGGCGGTGATGGCGGAGCTGGGCGAGTGCCGCCGCATCCTCGAAAACGCGCTGAAGCCGGCCGACGAGCCGGCCTGAGCCGGCAACCGCCCGGTCGCGGCGCGCGAATCCTCCCATCGCAGGGGTGGGGGCGCATCGGCGCTTGAACGGCTGAACCCGCATATTAGCTTGCAGGGCGAGGACGACCTCGGGCGAGCAGCCTTCTCTTCTTCAGGCGTGGACGACCTCGCCGGATTCCTCAGGAGGCCGTCATGGCCTGGTTCACTCTTGTCATCGCGGGACTGTTCGAGGTCGGCTGGGCGATCGGGCTGAAATACACCCATGGCTTCACCCGGCTGGGACCGACCGCCTTCACCGTCGCCAGCATGGCGGTCAGCCTCGGGCTGCTCGGGCTGGCGCTGAAGAGCCTTCCGGTCGGGACGGCCTATGCCGTCTGGACCGGCATCGGCACGATCGGCACCGCCATCCTGGGCATGGCCCTGCTCGGCGAGCCGGCGAATGCACTCCGGCTCGCCTGCATCGGCCTCATCGTGGCCGGCATCGTCGGGCTGAAGCTGGTCTCGGCCTGAGCGGCAGGCTCAGCGGCGGCGCAAGGCCTCGGGCCAGTAGCCGCCGCGTTCCAGCGCGACGACCAGGATGATGATGGCGAGCGTCACCACGATCGTCATCAGCTTGGCGTTCCAGGGCACGCCGCGGCCGATCAGCCAGAGCAGCGCGAGGCCGGCGATGAGCGGAACCATGATCTCCATGGCGCGATCATAGCTTGCTTCGGCCGCGGGCAGAACCGTCGCCGGCAATCCGGCGGGGATTCAGTCCTGGGCTTCGTCGCGCGGGGAGGCGACGGTCCGGTCCCCTTCGACCAGCGGCTTGAGGCGCGCGAGCGCGCCGAAGGCGAAGTCGAGGAACAGCCGCACGCGCGGCGTGTGCCGCAGGTCGGGATGGGTCAGGAGCCAGAGATCGGCGGCGAGGTCCGGGTCCGGCGCCGCCAGCCGGGCCAGGCCCGGCCGCACGTCGCCGATGAAGCAGGGCAGGAAGCCGATGCCGATGCCGGCCTCGATCGCCTCGGCGAGGCCGAGCACCGTGTTGAGCCGGTAGACGACACGCTCCGCCGCGACATGGCGCGCGAGGTAGCGCACGGCGCTCAACTGGGTGAACTGCTCGCCCAGCGACACCCATTGCCGCTGCCACAGCGCCTCGATCGGCGGCAGTTCCGGCCCGGGGAAGTCTGAGCTGCGGCCGTAGAGCGCCCAGGCGATGCGGGCGGGCTTGCGGCCGATCAGGGTTTCCGGCGGGTTGTCGGTGGCGCGGATGGCGATGTCGGCGTCGCGCTTCGAGAGATTGGCGGCCTGGTTGCCGATCAGGATGTCGAGCCGGATGTCCGGGCACTGCGCCAGGAACTGCGCGAAGACCGGCGTCAGCAGGTCGACCAGCAGCGTGTCGTTGGTCGCGATCCGCAATTCGCCGGCCGGCTTGATCTCCTGGCCGGCCAGCCGGCGCGTGAAGGCGTGGATGTCGTCATCGACGCGGCCTGCGAGCTGGACCATCTCTTCGCCGGCAGGCGTCGCGATATAGCCGCTGCGGTGGCGCTCGAACAATCTGACGCCGAGCGCCTCCTCGATCTGGCCGAGCCGCCGGAACACCGTGGAATGGTTGATGCCGAGGGCCGTCGCGGCGGCGGGCAGGGCGCGCTTGTCGGCGATCGCCTTGATCAGCCGGAAATCGTCCCAGGCCAGCGATTTGGCCGGGTTGGAGCGGGGAGCGGACGTCATCGCGCCACTCTCCGCCAAGGCGGTTTCGTGTTCAAGCGCGGCGCGAGGCGTGCGCGCGCCGCATCCGCGAGGGCCGGGCTCAGGCAAGGGCGGCCTTCGCCGGCAGGAGCGCGCGCTCGGAGCGCAGGGCGAGGGCTCCCTAGGAGGCGAAGCGGGTGTCGGTCATGGTCGTGTTTCCGGGGGAGTAGGAAGATCTCGCCGCCGAAGGTCGGTCTGCATTCGTTGCAATTAAAATTGTAATTTTAGTCATATGACATTGCGTTGAAGCAATGCGTTTGCCCTGGCGCCCGGAGCGAACACTGACGATCTTTCGGCCAACGGCGACGCCGCTGCTCCCCGGAACGCTCCGGTCTGGCGGCGCCCGCCAAAGCACTCTTCGAAACGGAGGATCGTCATCATGCAGATCAATGGACTCCACCACGTCACCGCCATCTCCGGCCCGGCCCGCCGCAATCTCGACTTCTACGGCCGCGTGCTCGGCCTGCGCCTGGTCAAGAAGACCGTCAATTTCGACGATCCCGGCACCTATCATCTCTATTACGGCGATGCCGACGCGGCGCCGGGCTCGATCCTGACCTTCTTCCCCTGGGACCAGGCGGCCCCCGGCCGTCTCGGCATCGGCGAGACGCAGGAGACCGTCTTCCGGGTGCCGGAAGGCGCAATCGGCTTCTGGACGCATCGCTTCGTCGAGCTCGGCGTGCCGCATGAGGCGCCGGCGAAGCGCTTCGGCGAGTCCGTCCTGAGCTTCCGCGATCCCGACGGGATGCGGCTGGCTCTGGTCGGCCTGCCCGGCGTCGAGTCCGAGCCCTGCTGGACCGAAGGCGGGATCGCGGTCGAGAACGCGATCCGTGGCTTCCACAGCGTCAGCCTGCTTCTGGCCGACGCCGCGCCCACGGCGGCGATCCTGACGGACATCTTCGGCTTCGCCGAGACCGCCCGCGAGGGTTCGCTGATCCGCTATGCGGTCGCGGGCACGAAGGTCGGCGGCGTGATCGACCTGCGGGTCGCCGGCGGCTTCCTGCCGGCCCGGCAGGGCGCGGGCTCGGTGCACCACATCGCCTTCCGGGCCGCCGATGACGCGGCGCAGGAGGAGATGGTGCGTCGCCTGGTCGAGAACCATCGCATCCGGACCACGGAGCAGCGCGACCGGAACTACTTCCGTTCGGTCTATTTCCGCGAGCCCGGCCATGTCCTGTTCGAGATCGCGACCGATGTCCCCGGCTTCGCCGTCGACGAGCCTGCCGCCGAGCTGGGCCGCGCGCTCAAGCTGCCCGCCGGGCTGGAAGCGCACCGCGCCCAGATCGAGGCCGTCCTGCCCGCGCTCGACTGAGCGGACGCGACCCCGCCGCCCTGCCGCCATCCATGGAGCAGGGCGGTCCCTCCGCTTCCCGAAGGGAGAGAACCCATGACCGAGACCAAGGCCGATACCGGCTTCATTCATGTCTTCGAGTCGGGCGGCGATCCGGCTCGCAAGCCGCTTCTGCTGCTGCACGGCACCGGAGGCGACGAGCGCGACCTGCTTGCGCTCGGCCGTTCCGTCGCGCCGGGGGCGAGCCTGCTCTCGCCGCGCGGCAAGGTGCTGGAAGGCGCAGCGCCGCGCTTCTTCCGCCGCCTGGCCGAAGGCGTGTTCGACGAGGCCGACCTCCGCCGCCGCACCCATGAGCTCGCCGATTTCATCGTGGACGCCCGGTCGCGCTACGGCCTGCCGGCGCCGATCGCGGTCGGCTTCTCCAATGGCGCCAACGTCGCGGCGAGCCTTCTGCTGCTGCGCCCCGAGGCGCTGGCTGGGGCGGCGCTGCTGCGCGCGATGCCGCCGTTCCGCGATCCGCCTTCCGCCGATCTCTCGGGCAAGCCCGTGCTGCTGCTTTCGGGCCTGCTCGATCCGATCGTCCCGGCGGCGGACTCGGAAAGGCTGGCGGCGCTGCTCGCCTCGGAGGGCGCGGCGGTGGAGCATCGCAGCCTGCCTGCCGGCCACGGCCTTTCCCAGGCCGATCTCAGCCTGCTGACCGGCTGGCTGAGCCGGGTCTGAGGCGGGTTCATCCCGGGCGGCCCCTGGCCGCCCGTCGCATGTTGCATTCGGCCGGAAGGCGGCAAGGGACGCGGCAGCGGGCGGGAAACCAGCCCGCTTCGGGCCGGTTCCTTGCGGGGACAGGGGAGGCGAGGGGCGCGGCCGCCGGCGTCCGGAGCTCGATCCTCGGCCGGAAAATGCGTTGCCGGACCGAAATCCACAACCGGGATGAGCGAAGCAGGGTTAAATCGCCCGGCGCGGGCGGCGTTCGGTCGTGTCGGCGGCGGAATCAGAAACTAATCCTTCCGCCGTATCGAAGCGGATTGCATCCGGGGCAGTGCGCCACTATAAGCCGTTGCGTCGGAGCGTAGCGCAGCCCGGTTAGCGCACTTGTCTGGGGGACAAGGGGTCGGAGGTTCGAATCCTCTCGCTCCGACCATCTCTTCAATCAGAACAGCGAATTGAGCATCGCAGGGCCACGGGCCCCAAGGGTGGTTTCCGGCGTGTCCGCCGGAGATCGGCGGCGCGGATTCCCGGCATGGAGGCGGGCTTTCTTCCGTCCAGGCGGGACCTCATGCTCTGCGATCGCATTTGGGAAAAGGTTCTCCGGCCCCTAACATCGTCCGGCATGAACGCTTTCCGACGGCGGCGTTCATGAACCATTGAGCTTTCACCGTGTTGATTGGTCAGACGAACCTAAGGAGTTTCGCATGCGATTTCTTGTCCTGTCCGCCGCCATTGCCCTGGGCGCCGCTTTCGGCACCCCCGCCCTGGCATCCGAAGCCCTGCCGCAGGATCTGGCCCAGCGCCTGGACAAGGCGCCGATCGCGTTCACGATGACCGCAGCGAAACAGCGCCGGCTCATGATGATGCAGGGCGCCCGGCCGCATGGCTATGGCCGCCCCGGCTACGTTCGTCCCGGCTATGGCCCGCGCCCGGGTTACGGCCCGCGTCCCGGTTATGGTCCGCGCCCCGGCTACGGCCCGCGTCCGCGTCACGGCTACGGTCCGCGCCCGCGCTGGTGATGATCCGGCGGTGACCCGGAAGGCCGAACACGAAAAAGCCCCCGCCGGACGCCCGGCGGGGGCTTTTTCATCGGAGTGTCATCGGGGCAGCCGCGCATCGTCGCCGGAGCAGAGGCGAATGAGCTTCGCGTTGCGGATACCGCAGCCGCAGACCCGGTCCGCGCGCAGCGGACAAGCGCCCCAGCGCCTGTCCCCGAGCCTGCGATCCGCTAACCAGCCGACGAGGCCGGCCGCCACCATTCCCATGCAAACCGCGATTTCCGTGACCATCTCAAACCCTGCTGATTCGAGGGCTTGGTAAGGGCGCTTCGCGCGCGCCTCATTGAGCTGGCGCAAATGCTTGCGCGCGAGGCCATGCCTGCGCGCGTCCGGCCGGCGACAGCGGCCGTCTCGCCGGTTCCTCGGAGGGCCTCCCGGAGCGCAAACGCCGGCCGCCGGAGCTATTTGAGCTGGCTGTCCTTGCTGCCGCGCCGGTTATAGGCGCTGGCGGCGGCGGGACGGTCCAGGGCCGTCTGGCAGGCGATGCAGGTGCGGGCGCCAGGCATGGCGCGGCGCCGCGCCTCCGGAATCTCCTCTCCGCATTCCTGGCAGTGAATCTCGCCCGGCCCCGTCGGCAGGCGCGAGCGGGCGAGGCGCACCGCATCGCTGATGGAATCGTCGATCTGGTCCTGAACGGCTCCGTCCGGAGCCCACCCGCTGGCCATGGCTGCACCTCCACCCGGAAGATGGGGCTTGTCGCGCCGGAATCCAGGCCGCTCCCCGCCGCGCCGCGACGGCCCGCGGCCCTAATAGGCGTTCTCGTTCTTG
>UBNE01000012.1 GCA_900466745.1 Hyphomicrobiales bacterium
TGCGCCAATCCGTCCACACCACCTAAGGCCCGTTTGCGACCGTCTCGCCGGCGCGCCTGCAACTTCTCCTCGCGGTAGTGCCGATTCCGACGAAGCCGCCACCCGTTTCCGAGATGATGGCGTTCCCTGATTCCGAGATGATGTCGCCCCGGAAGCGGGCCGTGCTGGACGCTGATTGTTGTCGTTTCGCACGCTCAACGCCGGCTCATCGCATGCACCGTGCAGGCATGAGCCACCACCTTCCGCTTCGCATCGGGCGTAACCATGTTTTGCGGCGACATCCTTCAGGATCGCGTTGTCGAGCAACTGCGCGGCCGGCAGCCTCTTGAGGTGGGTATTCTCGTCATCGAGGGTCTTCAGCCGGTGCGCGTCCGACACGTCCATCCCACCATACTTCGCCTTGAATTTGTAGAAGGCCGCTGCGAAGATGCCATACTTGCGGCAGATATTCGCCGGCGCCGCCCAGCCTCCTACTGCTTCAATATCCTGATGATTTGCTCTTCCGTAAACCGTAAGGGGCTCCTTGAGTGACGGACGGTACTCAAATCTGGAGAGAGATCAGGGTCTCAGATCAGGCCCGCTTGCGGCACCGGGAGCGGAACGCATACAGGCTCCAGACAATAACACTTCCCACAATTAGGAACATAAAGAAAACTATATCCGATTGAAAGAAAATCAATTTCTGCTGTTTTTCCCGCTCATCCAGATACATATACTTTCCATTGTCTTCTTTCGAAATATACCACTCCGACATATTATTACGATCAGATTCAGTCATTGCGGCGTCCGAATGCTCGTATGCTTCGCGCACCGTGTCTGACAAAACCCTATCCTCGCTATGCCATAAAAATGGCCCGACTCCATAATCAGGATCAACGGCATAATACATATTATCTACCAAAACACGAGCAACAACATGACCTCCAATTCCGAATACTTCTGCATTGAAACCGCTATCTCGAATCAAACGAACAAGTCTATATGCCCGCTGATGGCAAAATCCGCAGACCATCCGACTTGTTAGCAATCCATCACCAAATACATAATCCTTCGATCGAAGTTTCGTTATACTTTTTCGATAATCGAAAGACGAAAATTATTAGGATAGCAATTATATGTTGTTTTATGCACAAAATCATTTGCATTCTTAATAATTGAAAGCTTCGACTCTAGTCTATCGCCACTTATGGTAGCCTCTTTTATTTTATTAATATTGTAATTGTAAATTGATATATTTCCTGAAAATCTGACCTCGGGAGATCCAAAAAAATTAAATCTTGTTATCACATGATCTGACATTAAAATAATTATCACTAAGAGCAGAAACACGAGCAAGGTAATTTTTGTGCGTGACACTACGTTTTCCATTCGCCTACCGAATAAGGCCGCACGAATGTGGAGCCCTCAATTTTGTTCTTTTCTAAGATCTGCGCTCAAGAAAGTCTAGGCACTGTCTGCATTCATGGCTTCCCGTTGTTGTTGAGTTCTGATTCAAGGTTTCCGAATGGAGAGAAACCTTGAGCAGACGAGCGCTGACGGATGAGCAATGGAGTCGGATCGAGGGGTATTTGCCGGGGCGGATTGGCACGCCGGGTGAAGCGGGGTTGATAATCGGCTGTTTGTTGATGCGGTTCTATGGATGGCCGGCAACGCGGCGCACTGGCGTGACCTGCCGAAGGTGTTCGGCAAATGGACTGCGGTTCACGCACGCTTTCGGCGCTGGTCGCATGCTGGCGTCTGGGAGCGGCTTTTCCATGCCTTGGCCGACACGCCGGACTTTGAGTATGTGCTGATCGACAGCGCGATCTCGAAGGTCCATGCCGATGCGACGGGCGCAAAGGAGGGCTGAAGCTGCCGCGATCGGTCGCTCGCGCGGCGGCCTGACGACCAAGCAGCACGCGGCGGTCGATGCCATCGGCCTGCCGCTGCGTATCCACCCGACGCCGAGCCAATAGGGGGTAGCCCGCAGGCCGAGGCTCTCCTGTCCGGCTTGCAGGGCGTCGGCCATGTCATCGCCAACGCGGCTTATGACGCCGATCCGTTGCGCGCTTTCATTGCTGACAGTCTGGGACGAACGCACAGATCAAGGCCAACCCCAGCCGTTCCGCCAAGCAGCCCATCGACTGGCGCCTCTACAAAGAGCGCCATCAGGTCGAGTGCTTCTCCAACAAGCTCAAACGCTTCCGACGCATCGCCCTCAGATGTGAGAAAACTATCACCGCCTTCATGGGATTTGTCCATCTCGCTTGCGCCATGCTCTGGTTACGGTGAATGCAGACAGTGCCTAGGCTGCCCTGTAGCGACCCGCCCATGCGCCTGGATAGTGTCCGGTGAATGGCGATGCACGCCCACTATCCCCACGAGGGGGCATCAGATCGTATTGAGCAGCTTTTGACTTGAGCGCATACGGAGCCGCCCCGAGTGGACGACCGCCAGGTTCATCCTCACCTTTTGGGGGAAAGCTGAGAATCGATTGTGTCACCGTACACTTGCCCTCGCGGCTGGCGTCGGCAGCGTAGCTGGACTGGATTGAGCAAACTCCGGTGCGGCCAATATGACAATGACTCCCCGGGGCGCATACCGAACTGCAGCGGAAGTGGCCACACGGACCCACCATGCTGAACACTACCTCCAGCGTTGGCGATGACCGGGGATTCGCGCTCAGCCAAGGCTTTCCTCGAACCTGCCGGGTTCGGCTTAGCCGTTAGCGGCATCGATGGCGCGGTGGATTCGCGCTCACGCCCGGACAGGCAGCCGACATCAGGATGCTGCCCGTCATGCTCGACGCCGCTCCACCGGCGAGTGAGCTTCTGGCCGACAAGGCCTATGACAGCGATCGGATCCGTGAGAATCTCATCGCAAGAGGCATGCGCCCGGTCATCCCCAACAAGGACCATCGCAGGTTCCTCCATCCCTTCGACCGCAAACGCTATCGCGCGCGCAATGCCATCGAGCGCATGTTCTGCCGCCTCAAAGACTTCAGGCGCATCGCAACCCGCTACGACAAGCTTGCCAGAAATTATCTGGCCTCGCTCTGCCTTGCAGCGCTCGTCGCTCACGGGCTGCGTTGAGTCTCGACCCTAATGCCAGGGTGCCGGCAATGGGCTTGCGGCCTAGCGAGTCGAATTTTTGCGCAACCCGTCAGACTCCGATTGCGACAGCTTTCATGCAATCAAAGGGAAGTCACACAATATCCCCAACACCCCTTATTTAGATTAATTAAATAAACAATTACTATAATTTAGGAATAAAATTCAAGCTATTATATTACTTCGTCGACGCCTCATACAGCACCTTCGTCTCGGCATTCATCGGATAGAGCCCCGGCAGCGAGGCGCCTTCGTCGACCTTGGTCATGATCCAGGCTTCCATGCGCTCCTGCTCGGGGGCCTCGGCAAGCACCGCAGCGAGCAGCCCGGCCGGGATCAGCACCGCTCCATCCTGGTCGACGACGATGATATCGTTCGGGAACACCGCCACGCCGCCGCAGCCGATCGGCTCCTGCCAGGCGACGAAGGTCAGGCCCGCGACCGAGGGCGGGGCGGCGACGCCGCGGCACCAGACCGGAAGGTTGGTTTCGAGCACGCCGGCGACGTCGCGCACGACGCCGTCGGTGACCAGCGCCGCGACGCCCCGCTTCTGCATCCGGGCGCAGAGGATGTCGCCGAAGATGCCGGCATCGGTGACGCCCATCGCATCGACCACCGCGACGCAGCCCTCGGGCATGGCCTCGATCGCGGCGCGGGTGGAGATCGGCGAGGCCCAGGAGGCCGGCGTCGCCAGATCCTCGCGGGCCGGTACGAAGCGCAGCGTGAAGGCCGGGCCGACGAGGCGCGGCTGGCCGGGCCGCAGCGGCGCGGCGCCACGCAGCCAGACATTGCGCAGCCCCTTCTTCAGCAGGACCGTGGTCAGCGTCGCCGTCGAGACGGCCTTCAGGGTTTCGATCGCTTCGGCCGTCAACGTCATCGGAAAATGCTCCTCGCTATCGCGGGAACGTTACAGCAGCGGTCCCGAAAACGGCATGCGGTTTTCGGGGCGATCCCATGCGAAAGCGGGAGGCCGGCCCGGCGAGGCAAAGCCCCTCCCCCGCCTCGCAGCCGGTCGGCAGCCCCCTCGGGATGAGGGCTCAGATGCCCGCAAAGCCTCTCAGACCAGTTCGGAGGCGAGCTTGGCGATCAGGCTGTTGGAGAGGATGACCGGCAGGCCCGCCGCTGCGGCCGCTCGCCGATGGCTCTCGACGAACCCCATGCAGTCCATCAGCAGAACCTCGGCACCACGGCGGCGGAGGTCCTCGGCCGCCGCGGTGACGGCACCTAGGTCGCCCTGGTAGGGCGAGGCCGCCGCGCAGATCGGGGCCGAGGCCAGCGGCGCCCATTTGCCGGCTTCGCTGTCGATCTGCTCGGCCAATGGCACAACGATGCCGAGCTGCGCGCCGCGGGTCAGCGCGGCCACCGTCGGCGGCAGGATGCGGTCGGGTTCGAGGAAGCGGGCTTGCTTCGTCGCGAGCGTCTCGAAATGCCCGGTGCAGAGCATCAGGATCGTGGTGCAGCCTTCGGCTTCCAGAGCGTTGAGCTTGCGCTGGGCCGCCGCCTCCGTGCGAGCCCGGTCGATGACCACGGAGGAGCCGTCCAGCAGCCTGGTGATGAGGACGGGCTTGCCCGGAACCGCCGCGAAATCCTCCTCGATCTCGCCGCGGCTCAGGCCGTCGAGGATGCCGGCATGGACGCGCGGCAGCTCGTCCGCCAGCACCACGTCGAGGATCGGGGTGATGTCGGCTCGCGGCGCCTGGCCGATCGTGAGGGTTCCGAGCTTGCCCATGACGATGCTCCTTTCCGGAAAGCGCGAAGCCCCGGGACGGCCGTCCCGGGGCTTCGCCTGGTTCAGGGCTTGTGGAAGTTCTTGATGACCGAATCGAAGAAGGAGAAGATCGCGTCGCCCGCGATGACGCCCGCGGCGAAGACCTCCATGTCGCCCTCCCCGCTCGCGCCGCGCAGCTTCTCCCAGATAAGCCGGCAGACGATGCCGACCAGCACCGCCCAGCCCGCCATCGGGAAGGCGATCAGCAGGCCGGTGGCGAAGAGCACGCCGATCTGCCGCTTCGGCCCGCCGATGAATTGCAGGATCGCGCCGGGAATCGCCCACATGAAGAGCTGCCAGGCCACGCCCGGCGCGACGCCGGCCTTGATCGTCGCGGCATAGACCTTGTCGACGGGCGCCACCAGATTGCGGTCGAAATAGGACTGGTAGGAGAACAGCACCACCGCGCCGGCGATGACGAAGGCGAACATCGCGGCGAAGAGCTGCTGGCGGCGGCCATCGCGCTCGAAGGCGGGATCGGCGCCGTTGCCGCGCAGCAGATAGCCGGCCTTGAGGTCGTAGCCCATATCGGCGAAGGCGGGGCCGGTCGCGGCCGAGAAGCCGACCAGCAGGGCGAGCGCCGGCATCGGGAAGCCGATCAGCATGCCGATGATCAGCGTGATCAGCGCCACGGCGAAGGCCGGGAACCAGCCGGAATGCATCGCGGCGAGGCCGACGATCAGCTCGTGCACATAGGCCGCGAAGGCGGCGTAGAGCACGAACAGGATCAGCATGCCGATCGACATGTCGGTCATCAGCCCGCCGATCAGGGCGATGAACACCGCGATCACCAGATAGCCGATCGTGCCCAGCCCGAGCGCGCCGCGCACCTCGGCATCGGAGACGCCGGCCTCGACCTCCGCCTGCCGCCTGGCCTCGCTGCGGTGGAACAGCAGCACGCCGACCTGCAGCAGCGCCACCAGCCCGGCGCCGATCATGAAGCCGTGCGGGATATAGGCGGCCATCAGATCGCCCTTGGGGATGATGGTCTCGAACATCGGGCCGCCGAAGAGCTGGCCGGAATAGCCGCGCAGCAGCAGGCCGACGCCGAACATCGTCAGCGCCCAGATATTGCCGATGAAGGCGACGCCGAAGGCCGACATCGGGATGCCGGTCACCGCCGTCGAGCCGGCGAAGCCGATCCAGGCGAGCGGTACCTTGACGAAGGAGACGACGATGCCGGTGACGAAGCCGACGCCCATCAGCACGGCCTTGCGGCCGCCCTCGTCGCCGGCCTTGATCGCCTCGGCGGCGGCGACGCCCGGCGGCCAGGCGCCCGTCGCCGGGAAGACGCGGGAATCGAACATCCGGTAGAGCAGATAGGCGTCGAGCAGCATCGCGAAGAAGGCGCCGACCAGCATCGGCAGCACGAGATCCGGCCGCCCGAGCAGCCAGGGAATGCCGACCGGCAGGAGCAGGCTGTTGGCCGCGCCGAAGGTGGCCGAGGAGATCGCGCTCTGGGCCAGGTTCTGCACATGGATCGAGCGGTAGCGCGCGAAAGCGGCGAGCGGCACGCGCGCCAGCGCCATGGCCGCGAGCGCGCCGATCAGCGAGGTGTTCGCCGTGATGCCGAGCGACACCAGAAGCTGCATGCCGATGATCGAGCCGAAGACGCAGAGAATCGCGATCAGCGCCAGCGTCGCCGGCTCGAACAGGCTGGGGTGCCGGTGAGGCACCCCTTCAGTCGGATTGGTCATGCCTTACGTCCCCTCTCATGCCCCTTGTCGGGCTATCGGTGTTTCGTCCCTTGCCTCAAGCAACCAGGATGCCGGCCTTGGCCTCGCCCACATCCTGCGTGGCATGCGCGCCCTGCACGCCGTAATCGCGCTTGGCCGCCTCGGGCGAGACCAGCCCGAGCGCGATGTCGCGCGCGATCGCCTCCCGCGAGCGCTCGGCGGCAGGGCCGTAGCCGGCGCCGCCGGCGAGCACGAGCTCGACGATCTCGTGCGGCTGCCTGACCTGGACCAGCTCGCCGGTGCCGACATCCTTCAGCACGTGGCCCTGCTCGTCGATGACCCGGCCGGAGGCGCCGCCGCCGGCCTTGCCGCCGAACAGCCCCGGGATCGGGTTGTTGACGCCCTCCGGATAGAGCGAGACCAGCGTCGGCAGGCCGTCATCGGAGAGCTTGCGCAGCCGCACGCGCTGGCCGAGGCCGCCGCGATGCTTTCCGGCGCCGCCGGAATCGGCGAGATAGGTTTTCTCGACCACCAACACCGGCACCCGCGATTCGAAGGTCTCGATCGAGGTGTTCGCGGCGGAGGTCGGGTAGAGCAGGCCCGACTTGCCGTCGCCCTGAGCCGAGCCGCCCTGGCCGCCGCCACAGAACAGCATGTCGGAATAGGTGTCGCCGGCCGCGTCCCGGCCATAGACGCTCGCCGCGACGGGCAGGCCGGTGAAGGCCTGGACCTGCCTTGGGGCAGCCTCCGACAAAGCGCGGAAGATGTTCGGCGCCAGATACCAGCCGGTGCGGGTGCGCAGGTTCACCGCTAGCGGCTTGTCGCAGTTCAGGATCGAGCCCTTCGGTGCCTCGACCGTGAAGGCGCGGTAGCAGCCGGCATTGCCGCGGACATTCGGCGTCAGCATGCATTTCAGCGGATAGGTCGCATGCGCCATCGTGTAGTTGAGCGTGCAGTTGAGCCCGCCCTGCGGGAGCTGCGGCGGGGCGCCGGCGAAGTCGAGATGGATCGTGTCGCCCTTCACCGTCAGCGCCAGCGGGTAATGCATCGGCGTGCCGAGCGGGTTGTTCGAGGCGGTGCCGTGATAGACCCCGTCCGGAATGGCGCGGATGGCGTCGCGCATCGCCTTCTCGGAACGGCTCTGCACGACATGGGCGAGCGCGCGCAAATCCTGCATGCCGTAATCAGTGAGGAAGGATTGCAGCCGCTCGGCGCCGATGGCGTTGGCCGCGACGAAGGAGTGCAGGTCGCCGAGCACCTGCTCGGAATTGCGCACGTTTTCGCCGAGCAGGCGCACGAGGGTCTCGTTGATCTTGCCGGCCTCGTAGAGCTTCATCGGCGGGATCTGGAAGCCTTCCTCATAGATCTCGCGGGCGCGCAGCGAATCCTTGGTGCCGCCGATGTCGGAGACATGGCCGACCGTGCCCATCAGGCCGACGACGCGGTCGCCGAGGAAGACCGGCGTCACCACTGCGATGTCGAAGAGATGGCCGGCGCAGAGCCAGGGATCGTTGGTGATCAGCACGTCGCCGGGCTTCAGCGTCTCGGCCGGATAGCGCTCCAGCAGCGCCTTGACCGCGCGCGGCAGCGTCAGGTTGAACACCGGCATGGCGCGGGGCGAATGCGCCAGCGTCTCGCCTTCGGGGTCGAGCAGCTCGCAGGCGAAGTCCTGCGCTTCCGAGATCACCAGCGAGAAGGCGGTGCGGCACACCGTCAGCCACATCTCCTCGACGACGTTGATCATCCGGCTCCACATGATCTCCAGCGAGATCGGATCGGCCTCGATCCGGCGCGCGGCCTCGGCCAGCGGCATGTCGGCGGTGATCGTGGTCTCGGCCGCGTTGGGCTGGGCGACATGGATGAGCAGGTTCAGCACATCATCGATGACGACGCTGTCGCCGGGCGGGACGATCGTGGTCGCCTCACGCTCCTCAATGATGGCCGGTCCCGCGACGGTGTCGCCGGAACGCAGCGCGTAGCGGTCATAGACCTTCGCCTCGCTCCAACCGCCCTCGAACCAGGCCTTGCGGGTACCCTTGACCTTGGCAGAGGCATCGCCGCCGCCGGCCGCGCCGGAGAGCGACAAGGTCGGGACGGGACCGGCGCAGCGGACGCGGAAGTTGATCGCCTCCAGCCGGGCGCCCTCATAAACCGAGGTATAGCGGGCGGAATAAGCCTTGCTGAAGGCTTCGCGGATCGCGTCGAGGCTCGACGCGTCGATGGTGCCGGCGGGCAGCGGCACGGAGATGTCGTGCATCTGGCCGACGAGGCGCATATCGGCCGAGCGCTCGACCGTGACGTCGGCGGGCTTGACCCCGGCCTCGGTCAGGTGCTTGCGGCCTTCCTCCTCGAGCTGGCCGAGCAGCGCGTTGACGGCGGCGGCATCAAAACCTTCCGAGAACTCGACCGGCAGCGAGCGCACCATGTCGAAGGAGAGCGGCGCGGCGAGGAAGCCGAGCGCGGAGGCCGCGCCCGAGGCCGGCGGGATGATGACCTGCCTGACGCCGAGCACGCGGGCGACATCGACGGCGTGGGCCGGGCCGGCGCCGCCGAAGCCGACCATGGCGTAATGGCGCGGGTCCTTGCCCTTCTCGACGAGATGGACGCGGGCAGCGGCGCCCATGCTCTCGACCACGACCTTGTGGATGCCCCAGGCGGCTTCCTCGACCGAGAGGCCGAGCGGCTCGGCCACGGTCGCGACGGCCTTGCGCGCCGCCTCCAGATCCAGCGCCATGCGCCCGCCGAGGAAGAACTTCGGATCGTAATAGCCGAGCACGAGATTGGCGTCGGTCACGGTCGGCCTGGTGCCGCCCATGCCGTAGCAGGCCGGACCCGGATCGGAGCCGGCCGAATGCGGGCCGACCTTGAGCAGGCCGACCTCGTCGATCGCGGCGATCGAGCCGCCGCCGGCGCCGATCTCGATCATGTCGATCACCGGCGCCTTGATCGGCAGGCCCGAGCCCTTGGCGAAGCGGTTGACGCGGCCGGCTTCCAGCATCGGCGCGATCTCGGCGCGGCCGTCCTCGATCATGCAGGCTTTTGCGGTGGTGCCGCCCATGTCGAAGGAGATCACGTCCTTATGGCCGGCAAGCTCGCCGAACAGGGCCGTGGCGAGGCCGCCGCCGGCCGGGCCGCTCTCCAGCAGGCGGATCGGGAAGGTGCGCGCCGTCTCGGGCGAAACCAGGCCGCCGGCCGAATGCATCAGCGTCAGCGAGCCGCGGAAGGAGCGGGCGGCGAGCTCGCGCTCCAATCGTTCCAGATAGCGGCGCATCAGCGGCTGGACATAGGCGTTGGCCGCCGTGGTGACGAAGCGCTGATATTCCCAGATCTCGGCCACGACCTCGCTCGACAGCGAGACGGTGAGCTCCGGGCAGGTCTCGCGGACGATGCGAGCCGCTTCCTGCTCATGGGCCGGGTTGCGGTAGCTGTTGAGGAAGCAGATCGCGACCGCCTCGCAGCCGGCGGCGGCGAGCTCGCGGGCGGCGTGGCGGACGGCCTCCGGATCGAGCGGGGTCACGATCTTGCCGTCACGGTCCATGCGCTCGGACACTTCCAGGCGCAGCTCGCGCGAGACCAGCGGATCGGGGAAGGTCAGGAACAGGTCGTAGATGTCGTAGCGCTGCTCCGTCCCCATTTCGAGGATGTCGCGAAAACCCTTGGTGGTGATCAGGCCGAGCTTGGAGCCCTTGCGCTCGATCACCGCATTGGTGACCAGCGTCGTGCCATGGACGATGTCTCCGACATCGGCCAGCGTGATACCGGCCATCTCGGTCAGCTCGCCGAGGCCGATCAGCGCGGCCTCGGAGGGGTCGTGCGGGGTGGTCAGGCGCTTGTGCAGCCGGACCGAGCGCTCCTGCGAATCATAGAGGATGAAATCGGTGAAGGTGCCGCCGATGTCGAAGCCGATACGCCAACGATTGCTCATGGAGCGGTCTCCGGGATTGAGGGATTCAGGGGAAAGAAGCGCTTGTCCTGGGTCAGGGCCGCGATCTCGGCGGCGCCCTCCCCGAGCGAGCGGATGATGGCGAGGCGCTCGGCCGGCTCGACCGTGGCGGCCGGGAAGGAGATGCAGAGCGCGACCTCGTCGCCCGTGGCGGGGTCGCCCACCGCGATGGAGATGGCACGCACGCCGCGCACCGCCTCGTCATGCGATTCGGCGAAGCCGGCGCCGCGGACGCGGGCCAGCCGGGCGAGCAGCTCGTCCATGTCCCGCGGCGCGGTCTCGGAGGGCGCGGTGAAGCCGGCCGGATAGAGCGCGCGGACCTCGTCGTCGGTCAGCCGGGCGAGCAGGGCGCGGCCCGTGCTGGACGCGAAGGCGGGAATGCGGTCGCCGATCGCGGTCACGACCCTGAGCGCGTGGCGGCCCGGATGGGCGGTGACGCCGATGATCTCCTCGCCGCGCCGGACACTGATATAGCCCGTATGGCCGATCCGGTCCGAGATGCTTCCGACCACGGCGTCGGCCCGGTCGATCAGCGAGGCGGCAAAGCGGTAGAGCTGCCCGACCTGGTTGAGCAGCAGCGAGGGGCGGTAGCGCTTGCTGTCGCCGATGGTCTCGAGGAAGCCCTCGTCGCGCATCGACCTGAGCAGGCGCGAGGCATTGCTCTTCGGCATGCCCAGCAAGGCGACGAGATCCGTGACGGTGACGTCATGCCGCGTGCTGGAGAAGCAGCGAAGCACATCCGCGGCCGCCGACAGGATCGTCATTCTTCCGCCCCAGGAAGTTCCAAAAAATGGAACTTAAGTTCCATTAACAGAAACATGACACCGAATCCGAACCGCGTCAATCGGCCGCTGGGGCGCATTCGCCACCCTGTCGCGGTCATCCGGCACGGCATGAAGCGACGATCCGGGTTTCAAGCCGGAGCGCTCACGGTCGGGGCTGGGCATGGGTCCCTGATCCGCGCCGCGGAGCCCGTCCCTGCCGGAAGCGGGGCCGAACCGAGAGCGGCCTGTGCGGGGCGGCGGCGCAGGAGAGGAAGCGCGGAGGAAAGGCGCCGGCGGCGCCGGAGTTCCGGCTGGCGCGGCAGGGCTACGCGACCCGGCCCGCCAATGGTGCCGGCGGCAGCGGCGGGCCGCCGCTCAGCGCGGCTCCTCGACATAGGTCGCGACGAAGCGAACCAGCTCGCTCTGGCGGGCCGTTCCGGTCTTGGCGAAGAGCCGCTGGAGATGAGTGCGGGCCGTGGTCGGAGCGATGCCGAGCCGCCTGGCGGCGATGACGGTGTCGAGCCCCTCGACGATCAGGGCCAGCATGCGCTCCTCCGTCGGCGTCAGGCCGCAGGCCCGCGCGACCTGGCCGCGCTTGCGGCCGATGGCGGCCTCGGGATCGTCCACCGTCAGGACGAAGAGGTCGATGCTCTCCAGATGAACCGCGTCGATGGCGACCTGCCGGCCGCCGGCGAGCGACAGGGGCAGCCGGACCTCGCCCGGAGCCCCGCCGGCAGGGCAGCGCTTCAGCCAGAGCTGGAGGCGGGCCATGAAATCCTTGTCCGCCGCCGTGAAACGGTCCGGCCCGCCCAGCCCCTCGCCCGACAGGCTCCGGGCACCGCGATTGCTGAACGCGACGTTGAGATGGGCATCGATGACGAAGACGGCTTTCGAGGAGGTGCAGCCCGTCTCGGAGGCGGGCAGGCCGCGGGCCGGGAGCGGCCGGCCGCAGGCATGGCTGGGAACCGAGAACTGGAGCGACATCGAGCTATCCATCCCTGTTGTCCGGGGCCGTCGCGGCAGTCGCGGCGCCGGCCGGAGGACCCGGCCGAAGCGGGCAGCGCGCGCGTCCGTATCCCTTCGTCGCGCCGGCGCGCGCGCAGGTTCAAAGAGATTGGCGTTTCATGGTCGAGAGCGGAGCCCAGGCAGCCTGTGCGCCCCGGGCCGAGCGATGGGGCGCGGGCCGGGCCCGTCAGGCTCGTCCGCGCGGCCTGTGCAGGCGCCCGCCCGTCAGCGGCCGCGGCACCCCCGTCGTCGCGGGCAGGCTGAGCGGCAGGCCGCGCACCGAGCGGATGGCGAAATAGGCGAAGATCTGCGCCTCCAGCGCATCGCCGTCCCAGCCGACGGCCTCGACCGGCTCGACCGGCACGCCGAGGCGCCGGGCGAGACGTTCCATGAAGTGTCGGTTGAGCCGGCCGCCGCCGCCGACCAGCCAGCGTCGCGGCGGCTGCGGGACATGGCGCAGCGCGGCGACGATGCTCTCGACGGTGAAGGCGGCGAGCGTCGCGGCGCCGTCGGCATCCGGCAGCGCCTCGACGACCTGGGCGCGGCGGTGGAAATCGTTGCGGTCGAGCGATTTCGGCGCCGGCCGGTCGAAATACGGATTGGCCATGAAGCCGGCGACGAGATCGTCATGGACCCGGCCGCTCGCCGCCAGCGCGCCATCGGCATCGTAGGGGCGGCCGAGGCGACGCAGCACGAAATCGTCGAGGATGGCGCTGGCCGGGCCGGTGTCGAAGGCGATCACGGTCTCGCCGTCGACATAGGTGACGTTGCCGACGCCGCCGAGATTCAGCACCATCACCGGCTGGCCGAGCCCCTGCACCAGCGCGCGGTGATAGAGCGGCGCGAAGGGAGCGCCCTCGCCGCCGGCCGCGACATCGGCGTCGCGGAAGCGGTCGACCGCCGGGATGCCGAGCGCATCGGCCACGGCCTGACCGTCGATGAGCTGGCGGGTGAAGCGGCGTTCGGGGCGGTGGTAGATCGTCTGGCCGTGCAGGCCGACGAGATCGATGCCGGCGAGATCGAGCCCCTGGTCCGCGACATAGCTGCGGATCGCGGCGAGGTGGTCCGCCGTCACCGCGGCCTCCAGCTCCGCGAGGGGTTCGGACGAGGCCCGCTGGGCATCGGCGACGACCGCCTGCAGGGTGCGGCGCGTGCCGTCGCGATAGGGATAGGAGGCGCCGGGGCCGAAGCTCAGCCGGTCGCGCCCGTCGCTCGTCACCAGCGAGACGTCGATGGCATCCATCGAGGTGCCGCTGATCACGCCGATGGCGGTGAGCATCGCCGATGGGTCGGAAAGGCGATCCGTCAACGACTGCTCTCCCTGAAACACGCCGTCATCCCGGACGCAGCGAAGCGGAGATCCGGGATGACCCGGAGCATGAGGCTGGGCTATTCGCCCGGCTGCGGGCCGTCATAGCCGCCGATGATGACGAGGTCGGACTGGCCGGCGCTGCTGAGGTGCTTCACCGCCTCCTGGTATTCCGGCGAGGCGTAGCAGGCGCGGGCCGTCTCCTCGTCCTTGAACTCGATGACCACGTTGTGCTTGCGCCCCTCGCCGCGGGCGAGCTTGTACTCGCCGCCGCGCACCAGGAACTTCGCCCCGTATTTGGCGAAGGCGACGGCGTTGAGCGAGCGGTACTTGGCGTAGGCCTCGGCGTTCTCGACGTCGACGCGCGCGATCCAGTAGCCCTTCGCCATGGCTCAGGCCCCCTCGACGGCGACGAGGTCGATCTCGCCGGCGCCCTCGCGCAGCTTGCGGGCCTCGGCATATTCCGGCGAGAACAGATAGGCGCGCGCCGAGGCGAAGTCCGCGAATTCGATGACGATGTTGCGGGCGCGGCCCTCGCCCTCGCCCACCGTCATCTGGCCGCCGCGCACGATCGGCGTGCCGCCATAGATCTTCATCACCTCCGAGGATCTGGCGGCATAGGCCGCCCATTTGGTCGCGTCGGTGACCTTGGCGCGGCCGATGACATATCCCTTGGGCATGGTTGCAATCCGTTGGCTGAATCGGGTTCCGGGCCGGAGCTTACGAAGCCGCGACGATCTCGTCCATGACCGCGCCCGCCGCCGCACGCGGGTCGGCCGCGCGGATGATGGGACGCCCGACGACGAGATGGTCGGCGCCGATGCGGATCGCCTCCGCCGGGGTGAGCGTGCGCTTCTGGTCGCCGGCGGCGCTGCCGGAGGGGCGGATGCCGGGCGTGACGATGACCATGTCCGGCCCGATGACCTCGCGCACGATCCCGGTCTCGGCGGCCGAGCAGACGATGCCGTCGATGCCGGCGCTGCGGGCCTGCTCGGCGCGCAGGCGCACGAGATCGCGCACGGCGAGCCCGTAGCCGGCATCGCGCAGGTCGCCGTCGTC
The DNA here is from genome assembly GCA_900466745.1 of Hyphomicrobiales bacterium. Taxonomy (GTDB): domain Bacteria; phylum Pseudomonadota; class Alphaproteobacteria; order Rhizobiales; family Beijerinckiaceae; genus Allobosea; species Allobosea minatitlanensis. Next base: position 14,614 of record UBNE01000012.1, read on the forward strand.
ATAGGAGGTCAGGGCCGTGACGGCGAGGAGCTTGAGCGCGCTGTCGCCGCGCCCCTCGACCGCGCCGCGCATGGTCTGCGGATAGGCGTGGACGGTGAGGAAGGTGACGCCGAGCTTGGTCAGCGATTCGACGCCTTCCCTCACGGTGTTGCCGATGTCGTGCAGCTTGAGGTCGAGGAAGACCTTCTTGCCCTCGGCCACGAGCTGGCGCGCGAGGTCGAGCCCGCCGGCGAAGGCGAGGCGATAGCCGATCTTGTAGAAGGTCACGCCGTCGCCCAGCGTCGAGACGAGGCGATAAGCGTCCCACACCGTCGGCACATCGAGGGCGACGATCAGGCGGTCGCGGACATCGTTGATCTTCTGCATCGGCCGGCTCCCTGGGTTCCGGGGCAAGGCGCATGATTCGAAGCGGGATGCAAGCGCATGGCCCGCCGCGACGCGCAACGGAACGATCTTCCACGCATCCGCGCCATTCCGAGAAGGATATTCCCCTTTCCCGCCTGTCCTTCTAGGCCTTCGGGCTCTTCCTTCGAGGAGCCGAGGATGTCCTGGACCGCGCTGACCGGCCTGCTGCTGCTGACGGGGGTCGCGGCCTATGCCCAGACGCTGACCGGCTTCGCCTTCGGGCTCATCACCATGGGCGGCGTCGGGCTGACGGGGCTCCTGTCCCTGCCCGAGGCGGCCATGCTGGTCAGCCTGCTGACGCTGGTCAATGCCGCGCAGATGCTGACGAAGGGCTGGCGCGACGTCGACTGGCGCAGCTTCGGGCTGGTGATGCTGGCGGGCCTGCCCTGCCTCTGCCTCGGCTTCTTCCTGCTGGACTGGCTCGCCGAAAGCCGCGCCGACTGGCTCAGGCTGGCGCTGGGCGCCACCATCATCGTCTCGAGCGTCCAGTTGGCGCGGAAGCCGCCGCCGCGCCAGCGGCCCTCCGGGCCGCTCAGCTTCCTGGTCTTCGGCGGCATTGCGGGCGTGATGGGCGGGATGTTCTCCACCTCCGGCCCGCCGGTGGTCTACCATCTCTACCGCCAGCCGCTGCCGCATGTCGTGGTGCGCGAGACGCTGGTGACGATCTTCGCCGTCAATGCCGCGTTCCGGACCGGGCTCGTCGCCGCCTCCGGCCCGTTTCCGCCGGCCGCGACGCTCTCAGGGCTGCTGGCCGTGCCGATGGTGATGGCGGCGACTCATCTCGCCCGCCGCTATCCGCCGCCGCTGACGCAGCGCGCCATGCGGCAGATCGTGTTCCTGCTGCTGTTCCTGTCGGGCGTGTCGCTCGGCGGGCCGGCGCTCGTGCGCCTCGTCGCGCAGGCGCTGTGACGCCCGGCTTCAAGACTTTGAGAGCCGTTGGGAGGAAAGCCCGGTTTCCCGGGCGCCCCTCAGAACTGCGGCATCTGCGGCTGCTGCGCCGCCAGCACCTGCCGGAAGACCTGGCCCCAGACATCCGGCGGCTGCGCCCCCGAGACGGCGAGCTTGCCATCGACGATGAAGAAGGGCACGCCGGTGACGCCGACCTCGCGGGCATGGTTCTCCAGCCCGATCACCGTCTCGCGCAACTCGTCGTTGGCGAGCTCGTCGCGTGCCGCCTGCTCGTCGAAGCCCTGCTCGACGGCGAGCCCGACCAGCGTCTCGAGATCGCCGACATCGCGCCCGTCCTGCCAATAGGCCTTGAACAGCGCCGCCGTCATGTCGCTGCCGCGCTGCACGGTCGAGGCGGCGGCGACCAGCATATGGGCGAGGCGCGTGTTGACGCTCTTCGTCACCTTCGCCCAGTTGAAGGTGACGCCGCTCTCCAGCGCCGCCTCGGAGAGCTTGAGCTCGATCTCCTTGCGCCGCCCGGGGCCGAACTTGCCGTCGAGATACCGCGTGCGGTCCATGCCCTCCTCGGGCATTTCCGGGTTCAGCTCATAGGGCAGCCAGGTGATGGCGACGCGCTCGGCCATGCCGTAGCGCTCCAGCGCCGTCTCCAGCCGGGTCTTGCCGATGAAGCACCAGGGGCAGGCGATGTCGGAAACGATCGCGAGCGGCAGCTTGTCCTGCATGTCGATGTCCTTATGCTCGTTTCGGCATCGGCTTTTCCGAAAACCGGACTCCGCTTTTCGGGCCGAGGCCTCAGGCCGGCGGATAGGGATGCAGCCCGCCATGCCGGTCTTCGGCGACCGCCTCCACGCCCGGCCTGTCGCAGCCGGAGAGGAAGGAGGGGCCGACCGGGATCTTGCCGGCACCGCCGGGGATGTCGAGGATATAGGCCGGCTGGCACAGCCCCGAAAGGTTGCCGCGCAGGCTTTTGACCAGCGCCTGCCCCTCCTCCAGCGTCAAACGGAAATGGGAGGTGCCGGGCGCGAGATCGGGATGGTGCAGGTAATAGGGCTTGATCCGGTTCTCGACGAAGGCGCGCATCAGGGCGCCGAGCGTGTCGACATCGGCATTGACGCCCCTGAGCAGCACGGACTGGCTGAGCAGGACATGCCCGGCATCGGCCAGCGCCGCGATCGCGGCGCGGGCCTCCGGCGTGAACTCGCGCGGATGGTTGGCGTGGATGGCGATGTAGCTCGCCTTGCCGGGAATGCGCAGCGCCTTCGCGTAATCCGGCGTGATCCGGCCCGGATCGACCACCGGCACGCGGGTGTGCCAGCGCGTCACCTTGATATGCGGGATCGCGGCGAGGCGCTTCGCCACTTCGCGCACGCGGCGCGCCGAGAGGATGAAGGGATCGCCGCCCGTCATGATCACCTCCCAGATCTCCGGCCGGGAGGCGAGATAGGCGAGCGCGACGTCGAGCTTCTTAGCCGTCAGCGCGTCGCCGCCGGGACCGACCATCTCGCGGCGGAAGCAGAAGCGGCAATAGACCGGGCAGGCATGGACGAGCTTGAGCAGGGCCCGGTCGGGATAGCGATGGACCACGCCCTCGACCGGGGAATGGGCCTCGTCGCCGATCGGATCGGCCAGCTCCTGCGGCAGCGTCTCAAGCTCGGCCGCATCGGGGACGAACTGGCGCGCGATCGGGTCCGCCGGATCGGCGGGATCGATCAGCCCGGCGACGGCCGGCGTCACCGAGACGGCGTAGCGCTCGGCCACCTGCTGCAGCGCCTCGCGGCGCGCGGGCGGGGCGAGGCCCGCCCCGACGAGCGCGTCGATGCTGCGCAAGGGCTGGCCGCCGGGAGGCAGATGCGCGGTCATGCGCCTCCCCTGCCCGGTTCCGCGACCGGCGTCCAGAGCACATCCTCGATCCGGCGGGCGCCGACGCAGAGCATCGCAAGACGGTCGAAGCCGAGCGCGATGCCCGAGGCCGCCGGCATCAGCGCCAGCGCCTCCAGGAAATCGGCGTCGATCGGATAGCGCTCGCCATAGATGCGCTCCTTCTCGTCCATATCGGCCTCGAAACGGCGGCGCTGCTCGGCCGGGTCGGTGAGCTCGCCGAAGGCGTTGGCGAGCTCGACGCCGCAGGCATAGAGCTCGAAGCGCTCGGCCACGCGCGGGTCGCCGGGCTTGGGCCGGGCGAGCGCGGCCTCGCTGATCGGGTATTCGCAGAGGATCGTGGCGCGGCCGCGGCCGAGATGCGGTTCGATGCGCGCGGAGAGCACGCGGCTGAAGATGTCGGACCAGCTATCGTCCTCGGCCAGGCGAATCCCGGCCCCGACCGCCTGTCCTGCGAGCGCCGCCCGGTCGGTCTCGCCGTCCGGCGAGACCGTCGAGAGCAGATCGATGCCGGCATGGCGGGCGAAGGCCTCGTGCAGCGTCAGGCGCTCGGGTTCGGCGAAGGGGTCGGCTTCGCTGCCGCGCCAGCGCAGGGTGGCGGCGCCGGCGGCGCCGGCGGCCTCGGCCATCAGCGCGGCGCAATCCCGCATCAGCACCTCGTAATCCGCGCCGGCGCGATACCACTCCAGCATGGTGAACTCGGGATGATGCAACGCCGTGCGCTCGCGGTTGCGGAAGACGCGGGCGAAATCGAAGATGCGTTCCTCGCCCGCCGCCAGCAGCTTCTTGGCGGCGAATTCAGGCGAGGTGTGCAGGTAATAGGGGTGCGCCGCCGCGGCATTGTCGATCAGTGTGGTCGCGAAGCCGTGCAGATGCGTCTCGTTGCCGGGCGACATTTGCAGGACCGCCGCCTCGACCTCGGTGAAGCCGCGCGCCTCGAACCAGCGCCTCAGCGCCGCCTTGATCCGCCCGCGCGCCAGCAGGGCCGGACGGCGGTCGGCATGGATGTCGGGCCGCCAGAACGGCGTCGGGGAAGAACTCATCGAATCTCGTGCCGGATGCGTCGCAAAGCTTTCGTTTCGCGCGCGAATGCGGTAGTTGCGCGGCGACAGGAATTTGCATAGCGCGCGGGCGCGCAGCGCACCAGTAAGGACATTCACGTGGTCAAGGTCATCGCCTCTTCCGTCCGCAAGGGCAACGTCCTCGAAGTCGACGGGCACCTGTGCACGGTCCTCTCGGCCGAAAGCTTCTTCCCCGGCAAGGGCACGCCGACGACGCAGATCGACATGCGCCGCATCGCCGACGGGGTGAAGGTCACCCAGCGCTACAAGACCACCGAGCAGGTCGAGCGCGCCTATGTCGAGGACCGCGACTTCACCTATCTCTACCAGGATGGCGAGCAGTTCGTCTTCATGAACCCGGAGACCTTCGACCAGATCAACGTCTCCAGCGACGTCGTCGGCGATGCCGCGCCCTATCTCCAGGAGAACATGGCGGTGACGCTGTCGATGTTCGAGGACCGGGCGGTCGCAATCGAGATGCCGCAGCGGGCGGTGCTCGAGGTGGTCGAGACGGAGCCGGTGACCAAGGGCCAGACGGCCTCCTCCTCCTACAAGCCGGCGATCCTCTCCAACGGCGTGCGCACCGCGGTGCCGCCGCATATCGGCGTCGGCACCCGCATCGTCGTGATGACGGCCGACGGCTCCTATGTCGAGCGCGCGAAAGATTGATCCAGAGGCCGCCGTCAACGCCGCTACGGCGGTCGATTGACGGCGCTTTCTGCGCTTCCGGTGCTCACATACGAAGAGGGCGAGCCGGACGCGCTTTACGTGTGGCGGAAATCCTGTGCCGCCGGGGGCTTGTAATCCCGCCGCGCCCTCCCCATCTCAGCTCTGCGACGATGTCGAGGGCGTTCCACAGCCCTCCGTTGCCGCTGAAGACGGCCATGAGCCGAACGTGTGACGCCGGATGTACGCGCACCGTTCTGCTGCATGGCCGTTGGCGTTTCTGGAAGGATCAGCCCATGGCGGAGGGGCGGTTCCACGGCAGCCGCGCAAGCAGCAGCGCCAGCCCGCACCAGCCCGTGGCGCCGGCGAAGGCGAGCATCGCTCCCAGCAGCCCGGCCGCGGCGAAGGCCGGGGTCAGGCCGGCGAAGCCCGCGGCGACGAGCAGGGCCACCGCGCCGCCGACGATCATCTGAACCTGGCGGAAGATCGAGAGCCGCGCACGGCTCTCGCCGATGACGGGCAGGCCGGCGGCGCGCCAGGCGGCGATGCCGCCCGCGAGATTGGCCGCAAGACCGGCGCCGTCGGAGCCGATCTCCTCCGCGATCGCACAGGCCCGCTCGCCCCGGGCTCCGCTCTGGCACTGGAAGATCAATGTCCGGCCTGCCGGCAGGCCGGCGAGCGCCTGCGGCAGCGCGCCCAGAGGCAGCGATATCGCCTGCGGGATATGGCCGGCGGCGAACTCCGCCGGCTCGCGGACATCGATCAGGAGCGCCTCCCCCGTGGCCAGCCGGCGCTGCGCGTCCTGCGGGGTGATCGAACGGGTCATGAGGGCTGCCTTCCGCAGAAATGGACATAGAGCACCGTCATCAGCTCCATCACGGCCGGATGGGCGATGAAATAATGCAGGGTGCGGTGGTCGCGCCGGAAGTCGACGATCCCTTCCGCCTTCAGCTTGGCGAGATGCTGCGACATCGAGGTCGGGGCGATCCCCGTCTGGGCGATCAGCTCGCCGACGCTCAGCTCGCCTTTCGACAAGGCGCAGAGCACGAGCAGCCGATGCGGGTTGGCGAGCCCCTTGAGGAAATCCGCCACCATCCCGGCCTTCTCCGCCATGGCCTCGGCCAGCGGTTGCTCCTGCTCATAATTCATGTTTTTATGATATTATAAATTTATGAATCGTCAAGCCAGCGAGGCCGATCATGAGCAAGGACTATCCCGCCCTCACCCGGGACATCTCGGCCTATATGCGGGAGCTGCGCGGCTTGCAGCCCGAGGCGATGAAGGGCTTCGGCGCCCTGGCGCAGCCGCCGGCGCCGAGGCGGCGCTCGACCGGAAGAGCAAGGAATTCATCGCGCTGGCCATCGGCATCACCCAGCGCTGCGACGGCTGCATCGGCTTCCACGCCAAGGCGCTGGCCGAACTCGGCGCCTCGCGCCAGGAGATCGCCGAGGTCGCGGCGATGTCGGTCTATATGGGCGGCGGCCCGGCCCTGATGTATGCCGCGGACGCGCTGCGGGCCTTCGACCAGTTCTCCGCGGCCGCCTGAGCCGGGCCCGGCGACCCGCTGGAGCATCGGATCTCCCGAGAACCGCGCTTCCGTTCTCGGGCCGGTGCTTTACTCCTGCAGGAACGGGTTGTTCCGCCGCTCCTCGCCCAGCGTGCTGGCCGGTCCATGGCCGGGCAGGAACTGCACGTCGTCGCCGAGCGGCAGGAGCTTCTCGCGGATGCCGGAGATCAGCGTCGCATGGCTGCCATAGGGCAGATCGGTGCGTCCGACCGAGCCGGCGAAGACCGTGTCGCCCGCCAGCAGGAAGCGCAGATCCTTCTGGAAGAAGGTGACGCTTCCCGGCGAATGGCCGGGCACATGCCGCACCGAGAAGACCAGATCGCCGAGCGAGACCTCGTCGCCGTCCTTCAGCCAGCGCGTCGGCGTGACCGCGCGCAGGCCGTGGATGTCGAAACGCAGCCCCTGCTCCGGCAGGCCGTCGAGCAGGGACTTGTCGCCCTCATGCGGGCCAATGACCGGGATCGACAGCGCCTCGGCCAGCTCGGCAGCGCCGCCGGCATGGTCGAGATGGCCGTGGGTCAGCCAGATCGCGACCGGCGTGACGCCGAGCTCCTTGATGGCCGCGAGCAACTTCGGCACGTCGCCGCCCGGATCGACGATCGCCGCCTGCTTCGTCTTGCTCTCCCAGATGATCGCGCAATTCTGCTCGAACGGCGTCACCGGCACGACGGCGATCTGGAACGGCGGCTGCGGCTGGTCGGTCATGCGAGGGCCTTTCGTATCGGAGCGACGCGCGGATTGGAAAAACCCGTCATTCCGGGGCTTCGCGCAGCGAAGAGCCCGGACCCCATGAACACGACAGCGGGGAAAGGGCAAGACGATGGCCACAGCCTCCTTCCTACCGGCAGTGTTCATGGGTTCCGGGCTCGGCCCAGCGGGCCGCCCCGGAATGACGGCGTCAGCAAACCACCAGCATATAGCCTACCGCCCGCCGCAGCGATTGGCGATGAGGGCGCGGTAATTCACCAGCTCCGAATCCATTTCCCCGACATTGCGGGCGCGCTCGGCGCCGCTCTGGCAGGTCGCGAAGACCGAGCGGGATTTCTGCAGATAGGCCACATGGTCGCGATAGGCGCGGCACTGCGTCGCCTGATCGGCATTGGCCACCTGCGCCAGCCGCGTCTGCTGCACGCGGAAGCCGGCCTCGTTCTGGAACAGGTCGCGCGGGCAGGTCGCGGGGCGCGGCTGCTGCGCCAGGGCCGGCCCCGCCAGCAGCGCCGCCAATGCGAAGGAAAGCGCCAGCCTCATCCCAGGTTCAGCTCCTTGAAGAAGTCGTTGCCCTTGTCGTCGATGACGATGAAGGCCGGGAAATCCTCGACCTCGATGCGCCAGACCGCCTCCATGCCGAGCTCGGGATATTCCAGCACCTCGACCTTGCGGATGCAGTCCTGCGCCAGCCGCGCCGCCGGCCCGCCGATCGAGCCGAGATAGAAGCCGCCATGTTTCTTGCAGGCCTCGCGCACCGCGGCCGAGCGGTTGCCCTTGGCCAGCATCACCATCGAGCCGCCGAAGGACTGGAACTGGTCGACGAAGGAATCCATGCGCCCCGCCGTTGTCGGGCCGAAGGAGCCGGAAGCGAAGCCCTCGGGCGTCTTGGCCGGGCCGGCGTAATAGACCGGGTGGTTCCTGAAATAGTCCGGCATGCCCTCGCCGCGCTCCAGCCGCTCGCGGATCTTCGCGTGGGCGGCGTCGCGCGCGACGATGATGGTGCCCGTCAACGAGAGCCGCGTCTTCACCGGGTACTGCGAGAGTGTGGCGAGAATCGCGCTCATCGGCCGGTTGAGGTCGATCTTGACGACATCGCCGCCGAGCTTCGCCTCGTCGACATCCGGCAGGTATTTCGAGGGGTCGGTCTCCAGCGCCTCGAGGAAGATGCCGTCCTTCGTGATCTTGCCTTTCGCCTGGCGGTCGGCCGAGCAGGAGACGCCGAGCCCGATCGGCAGCGAGGCGCCGTGGCGCGGCAGGCGGATCACGCGCACGTCATGGCAGAAATACTTGCCGCCGAACTGGGCGCCGACGCCGAGGGACTGCGTCAGCCTGTGGATCTCCTCCTCCATCGCGAGATCGCGGAAGGCGTGGCCCGAGGGCGAGCCCTGCGTCGGCAGTTCGTCGAGATATTTGGTCGAGGCGAGCTTGACGGTCTTGAGGTTCTGCTCGGCCGAGGTGCCGCCGATGACGATGGCGAGATGATAGGGCGGGCAGGCCGCCGTGCCGAGCGTCAGGATCTTCTCCTTCAGGAAGGCGATCATCCGCTCCTTGGTCAGCAGCGAGGGCGTCGCCTGGAACAGGAAGGTCTTGTTGGCCGAGCCGCCGCCCTTGGCGACGAAGAGGAATTTATAGGCGTCCTCCCCTTCCGCATAGATGTCGATCTGCGCCGGCAGGTTGGTCGCGGTGTTCTTCTCCTCGAACATCGACAGCGGCGCGACCTGGGAATAGCGCAGGTTGCGCTTGAGATAGGCGTCGTGGACGCCCTCGCCGAGCGCCGCCTCGTCCTGCCCTTCCGTCCAGACCATGCGGCCCTTCTTGCCCATGATGATCGCCGTGCCGGTGTCCTGGCACATCGGCAGCACGCCGCCGGCGGCGATATTGGCGTTCTTCAAGAGATCATAGGCGACGAAGCGGTCGTTCGCGGTCGCCTCGGGATCCTCGAGGATTTTTGCGAGCTGGGCGAGATGGGCCGGCCGCAGCAGGTGGTTGATGTCGATGAAGGCCTGCTCGGACAGCCGGCGGATCGCCTCGCGCGAGACGGTCAGGACCTCGCGGCCGCCGATCGCCTCGACGCCGACGCCCTCGCTGCCGAGCTTGCGATAGGGCGTCCTGTCCTCGCCGAGAGGAAAGAGATCGACATGCGTATAGGCCATGACCAGCGGCTCCGGAGCGGATCGCGCCGCGCGCGGCTCAGGGCTGGCGCGGCGCCTTTCTGGCGGGGGTCATAGCCGCTCGGGCATCCGCGTCCAAGCAGTCTTTAATCAGTCGAAACGCAGCCTGCGCCACAGATCCGCTGTCACCCCGGACGGAGCGAAGCGGAGATCCGGAATCGAAACCTGAGCCTTTGCCAAAAGGGTTCTGGCATGGACCCCCGGGTCAAGCCCGGAATGACGACGGGATTGCGGTCATAAGGCCGGAGGCTCTCAGGCCGCCTGCGCCGCCGATTCCGCCAGCACGGCATAGATCGCTGCCGGATCGCGGATCTTGCGGATCTGTTCCAGGACGGGCTGGTTGCGCAGCACGCGCGCGACCCGCGCCAGCGCCTTGAGATGGTCGGCGCCGGCGCCTTCCGGCGCGATCAGCACGAAGATGATGTCGACGGGCTGGCCGTCCAGCGCGTCGAAATCGATCGGCTTGTCGGCCCGCGCGAACAGGCCGACGAGCCGGTCGGTGCCGGGCATGCGGCCATGCGGGATGGCGATGCCGTCGCCGATGCCGGTCGAGCCGAGGCGCTCGCGCTGCAGCAGCGCCTCGAAGATCTCGCGCTCGGGAAGACCCGTGAGAGTGGCGGCATGCTGGGCAAGCTCCTGCAGAGCCTGCTTCTTGCCGTTGGCCCGCAGCGGCGAGATCACCGCGGCTGGGCTCAGGAGATCGGTCAGCGTCATTCGCCCGTCCATGCATGTCCCGTGCCGCCGAAAAGCGGCAAACGGGTCAAGTTTCGACGGCCGGTGCGGTCATTCCGCCGGCCTTATGACAACGATGCCGGCGGGTCGATCCAGCCGATATTACCGTCGCGGCGGCGATATACGATGTTCATGCGCCCATTGCCAGCATGACGAAAGACGACGACCGGAGCGCCGGTGAGATCGAGTTCGGCGACGGCGTCGCCGACGGTCAGGCTGTGCAGGGATTTGGTCGATTCGGCGACGATGACCGGGTTGTCGGCGCCCGAATCACCGTCGACCTCCTCGATCTCGTCGCCCGGGGCGGCGATCACATAGCTGGGGATTTCGATCCCGGAGTCGCGGCCATTGGCGCCGGTGCGGTCCTTCAGCCGGCGCTTGTAGCGACGCAGCCGCTTCTCGATGCGCTCGGCCATCTTGTCCAGGCTGGCATAGGCATCATGGGCGGTGGCGGTGGCTTCCAGCGTGATCCCGGAGGAGAGATGGATGACGGTGTCGGTGCGAAAGGCAGAACCGTCCTTGTCGACGGTGACATGCCCCTGATAGCCGCCCTCGTAATATTTGCTGACGGCCGCAGCGACCCGCTCCTCGGCCTGGCCGCGCAGGGCCTCGCCGACATCGAGATTCTTGCCGGAGATTCGCAAGCTCATGGACTGCTTCCCCTTGTTAGCCATGGCCAGTGTTCGGCCATCCAGAGGAGCTAAGGACTGCGAGTCCGGGATGTCAATGAGCCACGCCCCTCATGACATCCATGCGGCGGCGCTTTGGAACAAAATCGCGCGGAGCCGGATCGGCGCGCTGAATCGCCCCGGACGGACCGCTTCCTGGAGCGTGCCGCTATTCCCTGGAAACGCGGGTCACCCCGAAGGCAGCCCTCGGCTCCGATCTTCGATCGGCCCAAGGATAAACTCCGCGGAGATCCGGGATGAGCGTCTGTTTCCGAGCCGAGCCAGCGGCTTCTAGCGCCCGCCCAGCGCCATCGCGACCTTTTCGCGCCGCCGCTCCATGGAGGACGGGATCCTGAGCGATTCCCGGTATTTCGCCACGGTGCGCCGGGCGATGTCGATGCCGCCCGCCTTGAGCCGGGTGACGATGGCATCGTCCGAGAGCACCTCGCGCGGGCTCTCCTCGTCGATCATCTGCTTGATCCGGAAACGCACCGCCTCCGCCGAATGGGCCTCGCCATAGCCGGTCGCCGCGATCGCCGCCGAGAAGAAGTACTTCATCTCGAAGACGCCGCGCGAGCAGGTCAGGTACTTGTTCGAGGTGACGCGCGAAACCGTCGATTCATGCATGCCGATGGCATCGGCGACGGTCTTGAGGTTGAGCGGGCGCAGATGCTCGACGCCATGGGCGAAGAAGCCGTCCTGCTGGCGCACGATCTCGCTGGCGACCTTCAGGATGGTGCGGGCGCGCTGCTCCAGCGAGCGGGTCAGCCAGTTCGCCGTCTGCAGGCATTCGGCGATGAAGGCGCGCTCCTGGTCGCTGCGGGCCGATTTCGAGACGCGGGCGTGATAGGTCTGGTTGACCAGCAGGCGCGGCAGCGTGTCGGGGTTGAGGTCGATCAGCCAGGAGCCGTCCGGCGCGGCGCGGATGAAGACGTCGGGCACCACGGTCTCGGCCGCCGAGCCGCCGAAGGCCCGGCCGGGCTTGGGATCGAGCCGGCGGATCTCGGCGACCATGTCGGCGATGTCCTCGTCGTCGACGCCGCAGACCCGCTTCAGCGCGGCGAAGTCGCGCCTGGCGACGAGAGGCAGGTTGGCGACCAGCGCCTGCATGGCCGGGTCGAAGCGGTCGCGCTCGCGCAACTGGATCGCCAGGCACTCGGCGACGTCGCGGGCCGCCACGCCGGAGGGGTCGAAGCCCTGGATGACGGCCAGCACCGCCTCGACCCGGGCGACCGCGACGCCGAGCCGCGCGGCCAAATCCGCGACCGGCTCGCCGAGATAGCCGCTGTCGTCGACCGCGTCGATGAGATGGCGCCCGATGATCCGGTCGCCGGGGTCGCTGACGGCGAGGTCGAGCTGGGCGCTCAGATGGTCGTGCAGCGACAGTTCGGCGGTGAGGCTGCTCTCGAAGCCCTCGGCCCCCTCCTCGAAGGAGCCGCCCGAGGAACCGTAGCTGCCGCCGATCACCGGCAGCATTTCGGTCCCGGCGGCGTCGCTGCGCGCCGCGCTCGGCTGCTCCGCCGGAAAGACGTTGTCGAGGCTGGTGCCGAGGCGCCCTTCCATGCCTTCCAGCGTGTTCAGGCTCTCGGCGCGCGCGAAGCTCTCAGCATCGGCCGCGAGCGGTCCGTCGGCGCCGTTCGCCTCCGCCGGCGGGTCGGCGCCGTCGTCGCGCTCGAGCAGCGGATTGCGCTCCAGCTCGCCCTCGACGAAGTTCTGGAGCTCGAGATGAGACAACTGGAGGAGCTTGATCGCCTGCAGGAGCTGCGGCGTCATCACCAGGGACTGTCCCTGGCGCAATTCCATGCGCGGCATCATCGCCATGCGCGAAAGGCCCTTCTGCGACGGCGCGCCAGCGGCACGCTTCTTGCTTTCGGAAAGGACCCTAGCGTCTGGACGGCGCCGCGTCAAAGCCCCTGCCGCGGATCCGGGCAAGCCGGTCGACGGGCTGCTCCGTCGTCGCTGCGAGGAGCGAAGCGACGAAGCGATCCTTGGGGGCGGCCGTCCCCGGATTGCTTCGCTCCGCTCGCAATGACGGCAGGACGGCGACGCCTCAGAGGCGGAAATCCTCGCCGAGATAGACCCGACGCACATCGGGATTGGCGATGATCTCGGCCGGAGAGCCCTCGGTGAGCACGCGGCCGGAATGGATGATGTAGGCGCGGTCGACGAGGCCCAGCGTCTCGCGGACATTGTGGTCGGTGATCAGCACGCCGATGCCGCGATCGGTGAGCTGGCGGACCAGCGCCTGGATGTCACCGACAGCGATCGGATCGATGCCGGCGAAAGGCTCGTCGAGCAGGATGAAGGAGGGCTTGCCGGCGAGCGCGCGGGCGATCTCGCAGCGGCGGCGCTCGCCGCCCGAAAGCGCGATCGAAGGCGCCTTGCGCAGCCGCGCGATGCTGAACTCCTCCAGGAGCTGGTCGAGCTGGCGCTCGCGGGCCCGGCGGTTGGGTTCGACCACCTCGAGCACGGCGCGGATGTTGTCCTCCACCGAGAGGCCGCGGAAGATCGAGGCCTCCTGCGGCAGATAGCCGATGCCGAGCCGGGCGCGCTGATACATCGGCAGCGGCGTGATGTCGTTGCCCTCCAGCGAGATGACGCCGAGATCGGCCCCGACCAGCCCGGTGATCATGTAGAAGATCGTGGTCTTGCCCGCACCGTTGGGGCCGAGCAGGCCGACCGCCTCGCCCTGGCGCAGATAGAGGCTGGCGTCGCTGACGACGGTGCGCCCGCCATAGCTCTTGCGCAGCCCCGAGACCGCCAGGATGCCCGGGCCGCCGATCGCGGCGGCGATCTGCCCGGCGTCGCCCGGACGGGCCGCGTCCGGGCGACGCCCGAACAGGCCGCGCAGGCGCGACAGCACGCCCCGGCCGCTTGCGGCCTTCACCGGCGCCGTGGGGGTGCGGAGGGGAGCTTCGGAGGCGGTCACTGCGGCCCGGATCGCTTGAGGCAACTCAGTTCGTCGGCTTGGCGGCGGGCTTGGCGCCGGGCTTGCCGGCTTCGGCCTTGTTCGCATCGGTCGAGTTCGGCACGAAGAAGCCCTGCACGCGGCCGCCCTTGCTGGTCTCGACATTGGCCACGCCGGTCACCGTGTTGTAGGTCAGCTTCTCGCCGCGGGTGATGTTGGGCCCGTCGTTGAGCGCGACATTGCCGGTCATGATCACGAGATTGTTGGCGCGGTCGAATTCGGCGTTGTCGGAGGTCGCGGCCTGGGTCTTGGAGACGACCGTGACCGGCCCCTTGCAGAGGATGCGCTTGATCGAGCTGTCGTTGGCCGGGTCCTTGCCGCCCGCCGCGGGGGCCGGCGCCGCCGGCGCGGCCGCCTTGCCGGAAGCGGCGGCGCCCTGCCCGCCGCGCCCTTCATAGAGCACGGTCATCACGGTGCAGCGCACGGTCGTCTCGCCCTGGACGGCGACGACATTGCCGGTGAAGACCGCCTTGTTCTCCTTGTCGAGCACGTCGAGCTTGTCGGCGTCGATCTTGATCGGCTCCTTGCTGTCGCCGCCCAGGCCGCCGAGCGGCGAGGAGGCGTTGCCGCCCTTCTGCCTGGGCTGGGCGAAGCCGTCCTGGGATGCCGCCAGAAGCGCAAGACCGGCGGCCGCCAGCAGCGTGGCAACCCGGCGCGCGCGCATGAAACGGAACGTCTGAGCCGGCGCTCTCATGTCACTGCCTCTTTTCATTGCCTTGCGGCGCTGCGGGCCCGGCGGAAGCCGCCGGCTTCGCCTTCAACAGTTCCGGCATCGGCGTGCTGCCCTCGCGCTCGGGCCCGGCGATGGTCCCGGCCGGCGCGTTCTTGATCAGCACCCGTACACGTCCTTCGAAGGCGATCACCTCGCCGTTGTTCTTCACGTCGAGCGTGTTCGCGTCAACCGTCGTCTGGTCCATATGGACGGTCACGGGCTCCTTGGAGGCGACCGTCCCGGCCTTGAAGTCGACATCGGCGGTCCGCATGCTCATGTCGTGGCCGCTTTCTGTGCGGATCTTGACGTCGTCGACGAGCCTGAGCTTCTCCTTCTGCGTATCGAAGAGCCCGGTCCGCGCATTGACCGTCACCCAGCCCTCGCGCTCCATCTGGATCCGGGCGACGAGGGTCTGGAGCTCGACCTGCGTCGGGTTGCGGATTTCCTGATAGGCGTTCTCGGCCGTCACCTGATAGGGCCGGTTGTCCTTGCGGTAGCCGGAGAGCTTCGGCGTCTCCATCTTGACCTTGCCGCCGGAGATGCCGACCGAGCCGATCGAGACGTTCTGGAGCTTGCCGCGCAGCGGATTGAGGAACGGCACGACGATCAGGCCGAGCACCGAAGCCAGGGCGACGACCGGGATGGCGCGGCGCAGGATGCGGACGAGCCGGGTGTGCCGCTGCGCCGCCACGAAGGCGGCCTTCCGGCGCAGGGCATGTGCCGATAGCCCTGCGGTCGGGTTGTTGAAGGTCATTGCCACAGTCATGCCCCGCGCAATGGCAGTCGCTCACGGCTTTTTCGTGTCGCTAAGGCATCGGACCGAAAGTGGAATCCACTTTTCGGAAGCATCCGATGCGATACCGACACGGCGGACCATCGTTATCGCGCCCGACAGGACGCGCGATGAACCAAGACGAACCGCATCGCGCCCCCGCGCCGCTCGCCCCTCGGAAGGGAAGCGGGACATTCCCCGCTTTGGCGTGCCGACAGACGCCGCAAACCTTAGAAAATGTCAAGTATGGGCGAAGATGTCCGTCTCTTCCCAGCCGGCGAGGTCGAGCTCGGCGCGGGCAGGCAGGAAGTCGAAGCAGGCCCTGGCGAGCTGGCCCCGGCCCTCGCGCGCCAGCATCGCCTCGAGCTTCTGGTGCAAGGCATGCAGGTGCAGCACGTCGGAGGCGGCATAGGAGAGCTGCGCCTCGCTCAGCGTGTCGGCGCCCCAGTCGGAGGATTGCTGCTGCTTCGACAGTTCGACCCCGAGCAGCTCCCGCACCAGGTCCTTCAGCCCGTGGCGGTCGGTATAGGTGCGGGCCAGCTTCGAGGCGATCTTGGTGCAGTAGACCGGGGTGGTGACGACGCCGAAGGCATGGCGCAGCACGGCGACGTCGAAGCGGGCGAAATGGAAGAGCTTCAGCACCGCCGGATCCTCCAGCAGCCGGACCAGGTTCTTCGGCCGCCCGGCGTCCTTCGGGATCTGCACGACATCGGCCGTCCCGTCCCCGCGCGAGAGCTGGACGACGCAGAGCCGGTCGCGATGCGGGTTGAGGCCGAGCGTCTCGGTGTCGATCGCGACGCTCGCCCCGGCATCGTAGCCGTCCGGAAGATCGCCGCGATGGAAACGGATGGTCATGCTCGAAAACCTCACTGCTCCGGCCGCTTCGGCCGGCACGTCGACACAGGGGCCGTTTCGGCCCCCCGCCGGGGAAAACCGCCGCGACAAGCCTTCGCAGCTAGCGGCCCGCCTCGCCGCGTTCAAGCCTTTTCTGAGACCGGACAAGGATTTGGGATCGCGTTAACCTTTTATTCACCATAAGCTTCAATCCGCGGCGGCGGCATGCGAGAAGAAGGGCAACGGAGCCTGACTCATGTCCCCGATCCGCCTGTTCACCGATCTCGACGGCCGCATCGGCCTCAGGGCCTTCTGGCTCGGCAGCGCCACGGTCGCGCTCGCCCTGTTCGCGGTCCAGCGGCTCGCCCCGCATCTGACCGACCCGGCCTCGGCGGTGCAGGCGGTCGCCTTCGCCAAGGCCTTCGCCCTGTTTCCCTGGTCGGCGCTCGCCGCGAAGCGCGCGCGGGACCGCGGCGGCTCCTCGCTGTTCGGCATCCTGCTGGTCTGCGCCATCGTCCTGCCGGAGCAGTTGCTGCCGCATGTGCCGTTTGGCTGGCGGCCCTCGATGGAGGCGATCGGGACGATCGCCTGGGTCGTCGCCCTCATCGATCTCGGCCTGATGCCCTCGGCGCAGCGCGACCCGCGCGAATCCGGGCTTGCGACGGCCGTGGCGGGTGCTAAAGCGGCGGAATGACCGCCACACCGACCCGCTCCGCCCCTCCCCTCGATTTCGACCCCGCCGACCCGGTCGCGCTGACGCAGGCGCTGGTGCGCTGCCCCTCGGTGACGCCGGCCGAGGCCGGCGTGCTCGCGCTGCTGGAGCAGGTGCTGGCGGCGGAAGGCTATGCGGTGCACCGCCCGGTCTTCAGCGAGCCCGGCATGCCGGATGTCGAGAACCTCTATGCCAGGATCGGCAGCGAAGGCCCTGTCTTCGTCGTCGCCGGCCATGTCGACGTCGTGCCGGTCGGCGACGAGGCGGCCTGGACGCGCGCGCCCTTCGCGGCCACGATCGAGAACGGCGTCCTCTACGGGCGCGGCGCCTGCGACATGAAGGGCGGGCTCGCGGCGATGGTCTCGGCCGCGATCCGCTATCGGCGCGAAAATCCGGAGGCGCCGGGCTCGATCGCCTTCCTGGTCGCCGGCGACGAGGAGGGGCCGGCCGTCAACGGCACGGTGAAGCTGCTGAAATGGGCGCATGAGCGCGGCGAGCGCTTCGACCATTGCCTGCTCGGCGAGCCGACCAATCCGGCGGCGATGAGCGACATGATCAAGATCGGCCGGCGCGGCTCGCTGACCGGCGAGCTGACCGTCAACGGCACACAGGGCCATGTCGGCTATCCGCATCTCGCCGACAATCCGATCCGCGGCATGGTGCGCCTGCTGGCCGCGCTCGACGCGACCCCGCTCGACGCCGGCACCACGCATTTCGACCCGAGCAATCTCGAAGTGACGACGCTCGATGTCGGCAACCCGGCGACCAACGTCATCCCGGCGCAGGCCAGGGCCGTCTTCAACATCCGCTTCAACGATCGCTGGACGCCGGAAACCCTCGCCGCCGAGATAGAGCGCCGGCTGCGCGAGGCCGCCGGCAACACGGTACGCTACGAGATCCGCTTCCGGCCAACCAATTCGGTCGCCTTCCTGACCGAGCCCGGCCCCTTCGTGGCGATGGTCGCGGACGCGGTCGAGGCCGAGACCGGCAAGCGACCGGCGCTGTCGACGACCGGCGGCACCTCGGATGCCCGCTTCATCAAGAGCTATTGCCCCGTCGTCGAATACGGCGTCGTCGGCAAGACCATGCATCAGGTCGACGAATGCGTCGCCGTGTCCGACCTCCTCGCGCTGGAACGGATCACGCATCGCCTGCTCGCCCGCTATTTTGCAGCGCAGCATAGGGCTTGACCTGCCCGCGAAGCGGACCATTATCTGACCTAGACGAAAGTCTAAGGTTTTGTGATGGAGTTCGCGATGAGGCTCGATGCCGACGATGTCGCGCGGTCGCTGCGCGGTTCCTGGCGCCTGATGAGCAAGGGGGCCGAGGCGCTGCCCGAGCTCGACCTCAGCCGCGACGGATTCTGGCGCTCCTTCCTGGCCTTCGCGCTAATGCTGCCGGCGACGATCGCAATCCTCGCCGCGATGCGGCTGGCGGCCGGGCTCGGCAATGCCGGCGGCCTGCTCGGCGCGCCCATGCTGGCGCTTTCGGTCGCGGCGGCGCTGTCGCTCGCCATCCTGGTGGTGCCGGCCTTCCTGATCGTGATCCGGCCGGAGCTGGCGCAGGCGCCGCGCTTCACCAGCTTCGTCATCGCCTGGAACTGGTCCGGCATCGTCTCCGCCAGCCTCATGGCCGTGCCTGCGGCGGTCTATGCGCTCGGCTGGGCGCCCCCCACGCTGGCGCTGGTGCAATCGGCCTTCTTCGCCGCGATCGTGCTGCGCCTGCGCTATTGCGTGGCGCGCGCCGCCTTCGGCGCCGGCAACGGCATCGCCTGGCCGCTGGTCATCGCCAGCGTGGTGCTCGATTACGGCGTGCTGCGGCTGTTCGGGCTGCTCTGAGGCAGGCCTATTCGTAGTCTACCCCGGCGAGATAGAGGCCGCAGGAGGGCGCGAGCGCCGCGCATTGCGAGCGATCCCGCGCCGCCAGCACCGCGCCGATCTTCGCCTCCGGCCAGCGCCCGGCACCGACCATCTTCAGCGAGCCGACGATCGAGCGGACCTGATGATGCAGGAAGGAGCGGGCATGGGTGTAGACCACGATCTCCGCTCCCTCGCGCCGGACGTCGAGCCGGTCGAGCGTGCGGATCGGGCTGTTGGCCTGGCATTCGGCGGCGCGGAAGGTGGTGAAGTCGTGCTTGCCGAGCAGGGCCTTGGCGGCGCGGTCCATCGCCTCGTGGTCGAGCCTCACCGGCACATGCCAGACGCGGTTGCGGTCCAGCGCCGGCGGCGCGCGCCGGTCGAGAATGCGGTAGATGTAGTAGCGGCGCCTCGCCGAGAGGCGGGCGTCGAAATCCTCCGGCACGATCTCGGCCTGGAGCACGCTGACCGGCACCAGCGCCTTGAGCCGGGCGTTGCTGGCGTCACGCACCACATCGCTGCGCCATTCCCTGTCGAGATCGACATGGGCGACCTGGTGGAGGGCGTGAACGCCGGCATCGGTGCGCCCGGCGCAATGCAGCCGCACGGGATGGCCGCAGAAGGCCTCGACCGCCTCCTCGACGCTCTGCTGCACCGACGGATCGCTCGCCTGGCGCTGCCAGCCCGAGAAGCGCGTGCCGTCATATTCGATGACGAGCTTGTAGCGCGGCATCAGGCGCTCATCCCATTCTCCGGGCCGTCATCCCGGACAAGCGGCGAAGCGGCGCCGATCCGGGATCCATGCCTGAACCGTTCCGGCATGGATCCCGGGTCTCCGCTTCGCTCCGCCCGGGACGACCGCGTGAGAAACCACCTCATCAGAGCCTGTCGCCCGCCCCGAGCCGGGCGCCGCGCAGGAATTCCGCCCCGCTCATCGGCGCCTTGCCGGCGCGCTGCACCTGGAGCAGCTTCACCGCCCCGACCGCGCAGGCGACCGTGCCCTCGTCGTCGAGCAGGGTGCCCGGCTCGGCCGCGCCGCCGGCGCGCGCCGTGCGCAGGATCTTGAGCCGTTCCGGCCCCTTGCCGAGGTCGATCTCGGCGAAGGCGCCGGGAAAGGGCGAGAGGCCGCGCACGAGATCGTGCACCTGCTGCGCCGGGCGCGCCCAGCTCAGCTTCGCCTCGGCATTGGCGATCTTGGCGGCGTAGGTGACGCCCTCCTCCGCCTGCGGCGTGAAATGCAGGGCGCCGCGGCCGAGCGCCGCGAGCGCGCGCACCATCAGATCGGCGCCGAGGATGCTGAGCCCGTCGTGCAACTCTCCCGCCGTCATGTCCGGCCCGATCGCCAGCGTCTCGACCATGCCGACCGGGCCGGTATCGAGCCCGGCCTCCATCTTCATCACGCAGACGCCGCTCTCGGCATCGCCGGCCATGATCGCGCGCTGGATCGGCGCGGCGCCGCGCCAGCGCGGCAGCAGCGAGGCATGCAGGTTGAGGCAGCCCAGCTCCGGCAGGTCGAGGATCGCCTGCGGCAGGATCATGCCATAGGCGACGACGACCGCGACATCGGCCTGATGGGAGGCGAAGATCCCGGCCTGCTCGTCGCTCTTCAGGCTGGCGGGGGTCAGGACCGGGATGCCGAAGCGCTCCGCCGCCTTGTGCACCGGCGAGGGCCGCAGCTCCAGCCCGCGGCCCGCCTGCGCGGGGGCGCGCGTATAGCAGGAGACGACCTCGTGGCCCTGGCCGACGATCTCGGTCAGCACCGGCACCGCGAAATCGGGCGTGCCCATGAAGATGACGCGCAAGCTCATATGCTGACCATAACTCCGTGGCGGCCGTGAGCCCGGGCTACCGCAGGGCGACCCGGGATCCATGCCTGAACCTCTCGCGCCGGCGCTCCGGCATGGTTCCCGGACCTGCGCCCGGCTCCGCCCGGAAGGGCGGCCGGCGGACCCGAAAACCTCAGGCTGCCGAGCGCTTGGCGGCCTTGGCGAATTTCTTGGTGACGCGCTCGCGCTTCAGCCGCGAGAGATGGTCGATGAAGAGCACGCCGTTGAGATGGTCGATCTCGTGCTGGAGACAGGTGGCGAGCAGGCCGTCGGCCGCGATCTCCTGCGTCTTGCCGTCGAGATCGGTATAGCGGACCTTGACCTGCGCCGGCCGCTCGACCTCCTCGTAATAGTCCGGGATCGAGAGGCAGCCTTCCTCGTAGACGCTGAAATCCGCGGAGGACCAGGTCACTTCGGGATTGATGAAGACCTGCGGCCTCTTCGGCTCCGGCTCCTCCTCGTCCTTCGCCTCGCGCTTCGACAGGTCCATGGTCACGACGCGCAGCGGCACGCCGACCTGGATCGCGGCGAGCCCGATGCCGGGCGCGTCGTACATGGTCTCGAACATGTCGTCGACCAGCGTCCGGATCTCGGGCGTGACGGCCTCGACCGGCTTCGAGACGAGCCGGAGCTGGCTGTCGGGCAGGATGACGAGCGGGCGAATGGCCATGGGATTCCGCAGGAAAAGAGCTGTTGAGCCCGGGACATAAGCATTTGTGGGCAAGCGGTCAAACTGTTCCGCTTTCGTTCGCCATCCGCGCGCGAATCGGTTAGCCTTTCCGCATGAACGCCATCGCCTTCACCCTGCTCGAACGGCCCGTGACCTGGGCGGAAGCGGCGCTCGGCTTCGCGGGCTTGAGCCTCGCACTGCTGCTGATCGCGGTGGTGGCGAGCTGGCGCGGCAGCCGCAGCCGCGCGATCGAGGCCGCGATGGCGGCCGAGCGCGCCCGCGAGATGGACGACAAGGTGGCGGAGATGAACCGCCAGCAGGCCGAGCTCGCGGGGCGGATGCAGTCGATGGCCGAGATCCTCTCGACACGGCAGGGCGATCTCGCCCGCCTCGTCGCCGAGCGGATGGACGGCTTGCGCCAGCAGGTCGGCGCCGGGCTCGAGCGCAACGTCCAGCAGACCAGCGAGAGCCTCGGCAAGCTGCAGGAGCGGCTGGCCGTGATCGACACCGCCCAGAAGAACCTGACCGACCTCACCTCGGAAGTGGTGACGCTCCGCGACGTGCTCGCCAACAAGCAGGCGCGCGGCGCCTATGGCCAGGGCCGGATGGAGGCGATCGTCCGCGACGGGCTGCCCGCCGCCTTCTTCGCCTTCCAGCCGCAATTGTCGAACGGGCGCCGGCCGGATTGCCTCGTGACGCTTCCCGGCGACGGGCGCGGCCTCGTCATCGACGCCAAATTCCCCCTGGAGAGCTTCACGCTGCTGCGCGAGGCCCGCGGCGAGGAGGCCAGGAAGGCAGCCGGCCAGCGCGTGCGCAACGATGTCGGCGTGCATGTGAAGGATATCGCCGAGCGCTATTTCCTGCCCGGCGAGACGCAGGACATCGCCCTGCTCTTCGTGCCGTCGGAATCGATCTATGCCGATCTGCACGAGCATTTCGACGATGTCGTGCAGCGGGCGCACCGGGCCCGCGTGATGATCGTCTCGCCCTCGCTGCTGGCGCTGGCGATCCAGCTCATGCAGTCGCTGGTGCGCGATGCCAGGATGCGCGAGGAGGCCCGCGTCATCCAGACCGAGGTCGGCAAGCTGCTCGACGACGTGAGGCGGCTGGGCGAGCGCGTCGACAAGCTCGACACGCATTTCCGCCAGGCGCAGGAGGATGTCGGCCAGATCAAGACCTCGGCCGGCAAGGTGACGAGCCGCGCCGAGAAGATCGGCGCGCTCGAATTCGACGACGAGACAAGCGAGCCGAAGCTGCCCTTCGCCAAGGGGTTGGAGCTGAAGCGCGCGGCGGAATAAGGCCTGCGGGGTCGGACAACTGCGTCGACCGTCCTATCTGTGAGGCGGCAAGGTCCGCTCCGCCTCGGCGATCAGGCTCTCCTGCCCCTGTGTCGGACCGCCATGGAGCGCGGCGACGCGGCGCAGCATGGCGAAGAGCTCGCCGAACTCGGCCGCCGTCAGATGAGGCCGCATCAGATCGCGCAGGTCGAGCATCGCCATGGTCCGCGACGGCGCGCGCGAGACGGCATGCTGCGCCAGTGCCAGGCGCTCCTCCAGATCGGCCCCGTATTCGAGGATCGCCTTCATTTCGGAGCGGATCATGTCGCGCTGCTCGCTGGTCGGCTCGCCGCGTTCGGACGCCACCAGGCACATCAGCGCGACGGCGCCGTCGCGGGTTTCCGGCAAGGTGCGCAGCGCCACGCGGCGCGACTCGGTCTCCGCTTCCGCGCGCCGCTGCTGCAGCTTTTCGCGGTGTTTCTGCTGACCATGCGATGCAAGCGAATCGCGCAGATATTCCATGCCGCCGCCCCAGAGCATCCAGTAGATCACGCCGGTGAAGACGGCTCCGACGATGGCGGCAATGACGGGCATGACAGGCTCTCCGCAATATCAGCGCTCAAATCGTTCCGGTGGCGGACGGGGGCCGGACATAATCGTCCGCGCCCGAAACCGGAGGAATCCGTTATGCCCGCTCGAGCGGGATCGGCTCAAGCGGGAGCGCAGGATCGGACGGCCATGCGACGCCTTTTTTGCTCAGCCGCGATTGAGCGCGGCGGATAGCTCCGGCTTGACGTTCAGCGTCTGGAAGACGACGCAGTAGCGCTCGGTGAGCTTCAGCAGCGTGTCGAGCTTCTCCTGCGGCGCGTCGGTCTCGACGTCGAAGAAGAGGCGGATCGCCTTGAAGCCGACCGCCGCGTCCTTGGCCACGCCGAGCGTGCCGCGGAAGTCGAGATCGCCCTCGGCCCGGACGACGCCCTTCTTCAGTTCGATCTCGAGCGCGGTCGCGACCGCCTTCAGCGTCACGCCGGCGCAGGCGACCAGCGCCTCCAGCAGCATGTCGCCGGAGCAGAGCTCGGCGCCCGAACCGCCCGTCGCCGGATGCAGGCCGGCGAGCGCGATGGCACGGCCGGTCTCGACCTTGCAGGCGATATGCTGGTCGTCGAGCTCGCCCCGGGCCTTGAGCGTGACGACCGCCGCCTCGGGGTTGCTGCGGTATCCGTCCTTGAGCGGAGCCTGCAGGGCGCGCAGCGCGGTGACGTCCATGGAACCAATCCTCCCGTTCACATCATGTTGGGGGCGCCGGGGCGGCGCGTCTGGCGGCTGATAGGCCGATGCGCGTCGCGAAGCCAGCGCGGCCGGCGCGCCCCGCGGCCGCTACCACCACATGCCGGCCGTCTCGGCCGCCTTCTCCTGATGCGGGGCCTCGTGGCGCAACGAACGGTCGAGCGCGCGCAGGGCCTCGCGCTTGGCCGCCTCGAAGGCCGGCGAGAGCCGGTCGCGCGGGCGGGCGAGCGGATTGCCCAGCTCGTCGAAGACGCGGCCGGGCTTCGGCTGCATCACCACGATGCGGTCGGCCAGCGTCACCGCCTCCTCGACGTCATGCGTGACCATGACGACGGTGGGGCGGCTCTCCTGCCAGAGCGCCAGCAGGTGGCCGTGCAGGCTCGCGCGCGTCGTGGCGTCGAGCGCCGAGAAGGGCTCGTCCATCAGCAGCAGCTTCGGCCGGGTGACGAGGGCGCGGGCGATGGCGACGCGCTGCTGCTGGCCGCCGGACAATTCGCGCGGCCAGCGCTTCTCATGGCCGGCGAGGCCGACGCGGACGAGCGCATTGGTCACCAGCCCCTCGCGCTCGAAGGCCGAGAGATGCGACAGGCCGAAGCCGACATTCTCGGCCACGCAGAGCCAGGGGAAGAGCCGCGGCTCCTGGAAGATGACGCCGACATCGGCGCGCGGCTCGGCCACGACCTCGCCGTCGAGGCGGATCGCGCCCTCGCTCGGCCGGTCGAGCCCGGCGACGAGCCGGAGCAAGGTGGTCTTGCCGCAGCCGGAGCCGCCGAGCAGGGCGACGATCTCGCCGCGCCCGACCGTGAGGTCGATCGCCGAGAGGGCGTGGGTGCCGTCGGCATAGGTCTTGGACAGCCGGTCGAAACTCAGCACGGTTGAGGCTCTCAGAGCTTGTCGCGCGCCGTATCCTGCCAGGCGAGGAAGGGCCGCGTGATGGCGACGAGCAGGCCGTCGGCCAGCTTGCCGAGCACGGCGAAGCTGATGATGGCCGCGATGATGGTGTCGGGGCGGCCGAGCTGCTGGCCGTCCACGAGCAGATAGCCGAGCCCCTCGCTCGCCCCCATGATCTCGGCCGCGACCACGAACATGAAGCCGAGGCCGAGGCCCGAGCGCAGCGCCGTGATCCAGTCGGGCAGGATCGCCGGCAGCAGGACGCGCCTGACCATGGCCAGCCGCGACAGGCGGAACACCCGGCCGACCTCGACGACCTTGCGGTCGATGCCCTGGATCGCGGCGGCGACGCCGAGATAGACCGGGAAGAACACGCCGACCGCGATCAGCGCGACCTTCGAGGCCTCGAAGATGCCGAGCCAGAGGATGAAGAGCGGCACCCAGGCGATGGAGGGGATCGCGCGCAGCGCCTGCAAGGTGGGGTCGAGCAGACGCTGCGCCACCGGCAGGGCCCCGGTCAGGGCGCCGAGCACCGTCCCCGCCAGGGCGCCGAGGCCGAAGCCGGCGCCGACCCGCGACAGGGTCGCCGCCGCATGGGTCAGCAATTCGCCGGATGCCGCCAGCTCCCAGAGCGTGCGGCCGACGACGCTGGGCGGCGGCATCAGCCGGCCATTGGCGAGGCCGGCTGCGACCAGCGCCTCCCAGAGCAAGGCGAGGAGCAGCGGCAGCACAAAGCCGAGCCAGGCCAGGCCGGAGCGGGCCGGCGCCGCCCTGCCGCGCGGCGCGGATTCGACCGTATCTAGCGCTCCTGCCTCGACGGCGCTCATCGGCCCGGGCGCGCCTCAGTTGGTCGCGACGAAGCTGCGGTCGACCAGCGAATCCACCGCCGCCTTCACATCGGTCGCGGCAGGCAGGACGCCGGCATCCTTGAGCGCGACGCCGGCCGCGGTGATGCTCTCGATCTGCGCCGGGCCGATGGCGGAATGGGTCAGCTCGGTGCGGCTGAGCTGGCGCTCGATCACCGGCTCGGGCAGCTTGGTGTAGGTGACCAGCACCTTCTTCAGCCCGGCGGGATTGGCGAGGGCGTAGCGGCGCGCCTCCTCATAGGCGGCGAGCACCTTGCGCACGAGGTCCGGGTTCTCCTTGGCGAAGGCCTCGCGGACATTGAGGATTCCCCAGGTGTTGTCCTCGGCCTTGCGGTAGAACAGCCTGGCGCCGCTCTCGACCTCCGCCGCCGCCATCAGCGGGTCGAGCCCGGCCCAGGCCTCGACATCGCCGCGCTCCAGCGCGAGCCGGCCATCGGCGTGCTGGAGCAGGACGAGCTTGACGTCCTTCTCGGTCAGCCTGGCGTCGGCCAGCGCGCGCACGAGGAAGATATGCGGGTCGGTGCCGCGGGTGACCGCGATGCGCTTGCCCTTGAGGTCCGAGACCTTGGTGATCTCGCTCTTCGCGCCGGTGACGAGCGCCGTCCATTCGGGGCGCGAATAGACATAGACCGACTTGATCGGATTGCCGTTGATCTTGCCGATCAGCGCCGCGGCGCCGGCGGTGGAGCCGAAATCGATCGAACCGGCATTGAGGAATTCGAGCGCCTTGTTGGAGCCGGCCGAGAAGACCCAGCGCACCTTGATGCCCTCGGCCTCCAGCGCCTTCTCCAGCGTTCCGCGCTCCTTCAGCACCAGGCTGACGGGATTGTAGGTCGCGTAGTCGAGGCGGATTTCCTTGGGCTGCGCCAGGGCCGGGGCGGCGAGCGCGGCGGCGGCCAGGGCGGCGAGCGCGAGGCGGCGGGTGATGCTGGTCATCGGGTGATCCCTCTTGCGACGATGCGAGGGATGCGGGCGCAGACGCCCCTTCCCCACGCTTTAGCTGCACTTGTTTCGCGCCCGCAAGCTGACGGCTCAAATCGGCGCGTATCCGCTTCTTAGGTCTGATCGTTCTGTATGTCAAACAATACAATCCACTATGTCATTATCCGTAATTCACATATTATTCCGTTTAATTTGACCTTTCCGTCGCCGCTCCCCACCATGATAGAAACAGGCGCCCCCACGAGATCCTGCCGCCGTGCCAGCCCCCGCCGAGAAGCCCGCCCTGCCGCTGCCCGAGATGCTGCAGGATGCCGAAGCCGGCACGGCCCGGCTGCTCGAATCCGGGCACCGGCGCGACAAGGCCGAGAAGCGCCGGCTCCTCGTCGCCGCGCTGCGGCAGCTCCTCGACGACGGCCGGGACTCGGCCCGGGCGATCCTCGTCGCGCAGCGCAGCGGCCTCGCCTGCGCGCAGCGGCTCTCGGCGGTGATGGACGCGGTCATGGTCGCCCTGCACAAGGCGGCGACGGGCTATTTCTATCCGGCCGACAACCCCTCGCAATCCGAGCATATCGCGGTCGCCGCGGTGGGCGGCTATGGCCGGGGCACGCTGGCGCCGGGCTCGGATGTCGACCTGCTCTTCCTGTTCCCGCACAAGCAGACCGCCTGGGGCGAGAGCGTGGTCGAGTCGATGCTCTACCCGCTCTGGGACCTGAAGCTGAAGACCGGCCACTCCGTCCGCTCGGTCGACGACTGCATCCGCGAGGCGCGGGCCGACATGACGATCCGCACGGCGCTGCTGGAGGCGCGCTTCCTGGCCGGCGACCGGGCGCTGTTCGACGAGATGGTCCGGCGCTTCGACGCCGAGGTCGTCGAGGGCACGGCGGCGGCCTTCACCGAGGCGAAGCTGTCGGAGCGCGAGACGCGCGTCCAGCGCGCCGGCGCCTCGCGCTATCTGGTCGAGCCCAACGTCAAGGACGGCAAGGGCGGCTTGCGCGACCTCAACACCCTGTTCTGGATCGCGAAATACGCCTATCGCGTGCAGGATGCGCGCGATCTGGTCGCCGCCGGGCTGTTCGACCGGCAGGAGCTCCAGATGTTCCGGCGCTCGGAGGACTTCCTCTGGCGGGTGCGCTGCTGGCTGCACTTCATCACCGGCCGCGCCGAGGAGCGGCTGTCCTTCGACCTGCAGCGCCAGGTCGCGGCCGCGGTCGGCTATGCCGGCCGCAAGGGCCAGGAGCCGGTCGAGCGCTTCATGAAGGCCTATTTCCTCGTCGCCAAGGATGTCGGCGACCTCACCGCCATCGTCTGCGCGGCGCTGGAGGCGCGCCAGCAGAAGCCGCGCGCCAGCCTGTCGCATCTGCTCGGCTCCCTCGCCAAGCGCAAGCGCGTGCGGGCGCTCGGCCATACCGACTTCACGCTGAAGGGCCAGCGCCTCGCCGTCGTCGACGACAGCGCCTTCGAGCGCGACCCGGTCAACCTGCTGCGGCTCTACCAGATCGCCAGCCGCGAGGACCTCGCCATCCATCCCGATACGAGCCGGCTGGTGACCCAGTCTCTCCGGCTGGTGACGCCCGGCCTGCGCACCGACCCCGAGGCCAACCGCATCTTCCTCGAGATCCTGACCGCGCGGCGCTCGCCCGAGGTGGTGCTGCGGCGGATGAACGAATCCGGGCTGCTCGGCCGCTTCATCCCGGATTTCGGCCGGGTCGTGGCGATGATGCAGTTCAACATGTACCACCACTACACGGTGGACGAGCATCTGATCCGCGCCATCGGCGTGCTGGCCGAGATCGACGCGGGCGGGCTGGAGGCCGAGCATCCGCTCTCCAACGAGATCATGCCCAGCATCGCCAACCGGCGGGCGCTCTATGTCGCGCTGTTCCTGCACGACATCGCCAAGGGCCGGCCGGAGGATCATTCGATCGCGGGGGCGCGCATCGCGCGCAAGCTCGGGCCGCGCTTCGGGCTGACGCCGGGCCAGACGGAGACGGTCGCCTGGCTGGTCGAGCACCATCTCGACATGTCGACCATCGCCCAGAGCCGCGACCTCGGCGACCCGAAGACGATCGAGAGCTTCGCCGCCACCGTGCAGACGCTGGAGCGACTGAAGCTGCTGCTGATCCTCACCGTCGCCGACATCAAGGCGGTCGGCCCCGGCGTCTGGAACGGGTGGAAGGGCCAGCTCCTGCGCACGCTCTACTACGAGACCGAGATCGTTCTCACCGGCGGCCATTCGGCCGTCGAGCGCAAGGCGCGCGTCGCCCAGAAGCAGGAGGAGCTGCGCCAGCGCCTGGCGGACTGGCCGGAGGAGGAGCGCGACGCCTACATCGCGCGCCACTATCCGGCCTACTGGATCAAGGTCGACATCGCCGACCAGGAGCGGCACGCCCGCTTCCTGCGCGCGGCCGAGAAGGCCGGGCGCCTGACCGCGACCATGGTCGAGACCGACCAGTTCCGCGGCGTCACCAAGCTGACCGTGCTGGCGCCCGACCATCCGCGGCTGCTCGCCATCGTCACCGGCGCCTGCGCCGCGGCCGGCGGCAACATCGCCGATGCGCAGATCTTCACCACCAGCGACGGGCAGGTGCTCGACACGATCTCGGTCTCGCGCGCCTTCGACCGCGACGACGACGAGCTGCGCCGGGCCGAGCGCATCGCCGCCGCGATCGAGCGGGCGCTGAAGGGCGAGATCAGGATCGCCGACCTCGTGGCGCAGCGGCGCGCGCCGCCGCCGCGCGGCCAGACCTTCCAGCTCGCCCCGGAGATCGTCATCGACAACGTGCTCTCCAGCCGCCACACGGTGCTGGAGGTCTCGGGGCTCGACCGGCCGGGCCTGCTCTACGACCTCACCACCGCGATCGGGAAGCTCAACCTCAACATCGCCTCCGCCCATATCGCGACCTTCGGCGAGAAGGCGGTCGACGTTTTCTACGTCACCGACCTGACCCATGCGAAGATCACCTCGACGGCGCGCCAGCTCACGATTCGCAAGGCGCTGCTCGAGGTCTTCGAGTTCGAGGGGGCCAAGGCGGCTTCGGCCCGGACGAAACTCCCGGCGCGAGCTTGATTTAGGCCAACATAAGACCGATATCGGCAGCGACTGCGGCCGCGCACCGTGAGACGATCGCATGGCGTCGGGCAACGGGCGCGGCGAGCCGGATGAAGGGAATTGGAAGACGCGATGACGCAGAACCCTGCGACGGAAGACCCGAACCTCGAAGCCGCGGCCAACGCCGCCGGACAGCCTCAGGCCGCCGAAGGCGGCAGCGAGGCCGGGACCGCGGCGCTCCAGGCCGAGCGCGACGATCTCAAGGACAAGCTGCTGCGCACGCTCGCCGAGATGGAGAATCTGCGCCGGCGCACCGAGCGCGAGCTCGCCGATGCCAAGGCCTATGCGGTGACGAGCTTCGCCCGCGACCTGCTCGGCTCCTCCGACAATCTGCGCCGCGCCCTGGAGAGCGTGCCGGAAGCGGCCCGCGGCGGCGCCGACGCGACGCTCAAGGCGCTCTATGACGGCGTCGAGCTGACCGAGCGCGAATTGCTCAAGACTCTGGAGCGCCACGGCATCCGCAAGGTCGACCCGCAGGGCGAGAAATTCGACCCGAACCTGCACCAGGCGATGTTCGAGGCGCCCGACGCGGCGATCCCGAAGGGCCTCGTCTCGAAGGTCGTCCAGGTCGGCTACAAGATCGGCGAGCGCGTGCTGCGCCCGGCCCTGGTCGGCGTCTCGGCCGGCGCGCCCAAGGCCGCGGAGCCGCCGCCGGCCGGCGAGAACGGCGGCGACAAGCCCGCGAGCCACTGAGAGAAAGCCGCCGATCCATGTTCGAGGGCGCCGGCGTCGCCATTTTCGCGCTGACCGGAGCCCTCGTCGCCGCCCGCAAGGGCATGGATCCGTTCGGCTTCATCCTGCTCGCCACCGTCACCGGCGTCGGCGGCGGGACGCTGCGCGAATTGCTGCTCGGGCACGGCGCCTTCTGGGTGCGCGATCCCGCCGATGTCGTCATCTGCACGGCGGTCGCGCTCGCTGGCTGGACGCTGGCCTATTTCCGCCCGGGCATGCTCGAGGGCTGGAGCGGGCGGCGCCTGCTGCTCTGGGCCGATGCGGTCGGCGTCTCGCTCTTCGCCGTGATCGGCACGCTGCGGGGCCTCGATGCCGGTGCGCCGGTGATGTCGGCGGTAGCGCTCGGCGCGATGACCGCGACCTTCGGCGGCATCCTGCGCGACATCCTCGCCGGCGACCGGCCGATGGTGCTGTGGAGCCGTGAATTCTACGTCACGGCCGCGACGGCCGGCGCGGTCGCCACCGCCCTGCTGGTCGGGCTCGGCCTGAGCGGCCTTGCCGTCATGCTCGGCGGCGCCGTCACCTGCCTCGGGCTCAGGGCCGGCTCGCTGCTGTTCGGCTGGTCGTTCCCGAGGCTGCCGGGCGGCACGGCCGGATAGGCCGGTGCGCCTCTCAATCCGGCTTCGTCACCCGGCGCAGCGTCAGGTTGATGCGCCCGCCCTCGGGCAGAAGCGTCGAGGAGCCGGAGAGGATGCGGTCGATGCCGTGATAGGCCAGCCGCGCCGCGCCCCCGAACAGCAGCACGTCGCCTGAGGCGAGCTTCAGCGAGGTCGTCCTGCCGCCGCGCGCCGTCCCGCCGATGCGGAAGAGCGCGGCGTCGCCGAGCGAGACCGAGAGCACCGGCGCGTCGAACTCCTGCTCGTCGCGGTCCTGATGCAGGCCCATCCTGGCACCGGCGGCGTAGTGGTTGACGAGGCAGGCCTCCGGCGGATGCGGATAGCCGGAGAGCTCCTCCCACAGCGCCAGCAGCGGCGCCGGCAGCAGCGGCCAGGGCTCGCGGGTCTCGGGATGGAGCGGCTGGTAGCGGTAGCCGGCCTCGTCGGAGACCCAGCCGAGCGGGCCGCAATTCGTCATCCGCACCGAGAAGGGCTTTCCGGTCTTCGGCATCCGCGGCTGGAAGAAGGGCGCCTGCCGCACCACGGCGCGCAGCTCCGCCAGCAGGGCGCCCTGCTCGCCGGCCGAGAGCCGGCCCGGCCAGTGATAGACGCCCGGGACGACGGCGAGGCGCGTCATCGGCCCGCTCCGCCTAGAGCGCGTCGAGGCCGAGCACGTCGGCCATGGAGTAGAGGCCGGGCGCCCTGCCCCGGCCCCAGAGCGCCGCCCTCACCGCGCCTTGCGCGAAGAGGCTGCGGTCCTCCGCGACATGGGCGAGCTCGAGCCGCTCGCCGGCGCCGGCGAAGATGACCTTGTGGTCGCCGACCACGGTGCCGCCGCGCAGCGCCGCAAAGCCGATCGTGCCCGGCGCCCGCGCGCCGGTGATGCCGTCGCGCCCGGCGACGCGCTGCTCGGCGAGCTCGACGGCGCGGCCCTCGGCGGCGGCCTCCCCGAGCAGCACGGCGGTGCCGGAGGGGGCATCGACCTTCATGCGGTGATGCATCTCGACGATCTCGATGTCCCAGTCGGTGCCGAGGGTCGCGGCGACCTTGCGGACCAGCGCGGCGAGCAGGTTGACGCCGAGGCTCATATTGCCGGAGCGGATGATCGGGATGCGCCGCGCCGTCCCGGCCAGCGCCTGGAGATGGGAGGGCTCGAGCCCCGTGGTGCCGACGACATGGAGGATGCCGGCCTGCGCCGCCAGCTCCGCGAAGGCGACGGTCGCCCCGGGCGCGGTGAAGTCGAGCACCGCATCGGCCCCGGCGAAGGCCGCCGCGGGGTCTCCCGTCACGGTGACGCCGAGCGGCGGCAGGCCGGCGAGCGGGCCGGCATCGGCGCCGAGGGCGGGCGAGCCCGGACGCTCCACCGCCGCCGCGAGCCGGCAGCCCTGCGCCTGGTCGATCGCTTTGATCAGCATGCGGCCCATGCGCCCAGCGGCACCGACGACGACGAGACGCATGTCACTCATGGGCAGGCTCCGAAATGCGTGCGGCCGGAAGCGGCCGGGTAGGCAAACCCCGCTATAAGCCGGTTCGCCGGGCCGCGACACCCGAAACCGCGCCTCGGCGCTCCACATGGAAACGGCCGGGTCGCCCCGGCCGTCCACGGATCGAACATTGCGGTGGAGGCGGTCAGGCCGCCTGCTGGATGCCCGAGAGCAGCCAGGCGCCGCCGCGCTCGCGCTGGAAGGTCCAGAACTCCCTGACCTCCTGCACGGCATTGGCGTCGCCCTCGACGACGCGGCCGCTCTGGCGGTCATAGAGCGCGTTGACCAGGCTGAAGCGCATCGAGACGGTGGCGTAGTCCGTCGCGCCCTCGCGCCAGGCCTGCGACAGGTCGCCCTGCAGCAGCTTGACGTCGGAGACGCGGTCGGCGACGCCGCGGCGGGCGTTCTCGGTCAGATCCTCGTCGAAATAGCCGAACATCTCCGGCGTGACGCGCCGGCGCAGCCCGGCCTCGTCCTCGTTGGAATAGGCCGTGTTGATCTCGCCGAGCAGGCGCTCGAAGGCATTGAAATCGGCTGCTTCGAGCTGGATCGGCGTGGCGGCGGGCTGCGCCGCGCCACCGCCGAAACCGGGCCGCGGCGCATCCGGCCGCGCGCCATAGGCCTCGCGCGCATAGGGCGCGCCGGCGCCGGCGAGCTGCGGCTCGGAGCGGCGGCGGAAGAAGCGGATGGCCAGCATCACGGCGCCGACGATCAGGGCGATCTGCAGCAGGAAGCCGAGCAGGCCGCCGAGCGAGGCGAGACCGCCGAAGAAG
Source organism: Hyphomicrobiales bacterium (assembly GCA_900466745.1). Lineage (GTDB taxonomy): Bacteria > Pseudomonadota > Alphaproteobacteria > Rhizobiales > Beijerinckiaceae > Allobosea > Allobosea minatitlanensis. Next base: position 47,686 of record UBNE01000012.1, read on the forward strand.
CCCGAGCCGCTGAGCAGGCCGAACAGCCCGGCGCCGAGCAGGCCGGCGCCGATGCCCATCATCATGTTGCGGGCGAAGGACGGGCGGGCGGCCTGGGCGGCAGCGCCCGCACCCATGCCCGGATTGGCATAGGAGGGCGAAGAGGGCGCGCTGCGCTGGAAAGGCTGGGCGCCGCCCGGAATGGTCTGGGTGGGCGGCGGCGCGCTGCGCGTGAAGGTGCCGCGGCTGCCGAAGCTGCGGCCGCCGCCGGGGCGCGCTTCGGCGGCCAGCGGCACCAGCATCAGGGCTCCAACGACCAGGGCGACGGCACGTCCGTGACGGGCGAGCGAGATCAGAGACATTTTTCCTCCCGGAGCCTCCATAGGCTCAGCGAGCGTCAATATGGGAAAGGCGCCCGCCGGCCGCAAGGCGGCTGCGCGCCGGCCGGGCGGCATGACCAGGCGTTTCAAGGCCGAAGCGTTTCGATCCGGCATGGGTTTCAGTCGCAGCCGCCGGCAAGCTGTGCTAGACTGGCGGCCCGCCCTCCCACCGGGACCGGGCGGAGGGAGAGCGCCATGTTCGCGGACGAACCGAGGCCTCGCCGACACCGCCTGCTGCGCTGGCTATTGGCGTTCGCGGTGCTCCTGCTCATCACCGAAAGCGCCGGGGCGGGCGAGCCCGCCATCCCGCTCGACGGGCCGCGCCTGGCCCAGGCGCCCGAACCGCTCTGCTTCTGCTGGAACGACGGCCGCAAGGTCGCGGAAGGCGCCGCCTCCTGCATCCGCACGACGCAGGGCCGCAGGATCGCGACCTGCGGGCGGGTGACCAACCTGATGTCCTGGCAGGTCACGGAAACGCCCTGCCCCGAAAGCTGAAAGCGCCGGAACCGTCCGGCCGCAGACATGGAAACGCCGCCGGGAGAGGTCCCGGCGGCGTCGTCCTGTTATGGCTCTTGCGGTCCTGAAGACTCCGAGACTGACCCTTGTCAGAACGCTCCCAAAACGATCGCCATCATGAAAACGAAGGCCGCTCCCATGATCAATCGGTCGAGACGTAGCGTGACGGACATCACACCCTCCTGTGTCATTGACCTGTCGCAGAAACTACCAGAACCGACGGCGGCCGCAAGGGGGCAGCATCGTGGCGCCACCGGGGCGAAGGCTAGATCATGCTTAAATCGACGTTAAAGCCTTGAATAGATTTGGGGATGTTTCTGGTCTCCGCAGTCGCTTCCCGGCGGCGCCGACGGCTTCTTCCGGAGCTGCGCCGGGCTCATCTCGCCTTGCCGCGCAACTGTGCTGGCGCTCGACCGTCGCGGCGGCCCGGCCCGGCGCGCGCCCTGCCGGTTAACGCCGGAAGCGTCGGATTAAGCCGGCGTTCACCACCTCGCCAAAGTTAATCGGGCTGTGGCGGCCGGGGCGCAGTCGGTTGAGAAACCGTTCACCAAACGCTTCGCATTTGATGGGTCATGCGACGCGTGAAACTCGCCATCATCGCACTCGGCCTCGCCGGCGCCGCCGGGCTGGCCGGCTGCGGCAAATTCCAGAAGGCCCAGCGCGCGCCCTGGCGCGACCAGGCGGAAGCGGCCTGCCTGTCCTCCGGCCAGGTGCAGCTCTCGAGCTATGTCAGCCTGCGCGGCAAGGCGATCGACGGGCCGGGGACCTGCGGCATGCAGCAGCCGCTCAAGGTCACCGCCCTGCAGAACGGCAGCGTCAACCTGAAGAGCCCGGCCCTGCTCGCCTGCCCCGTGGTGGCGACGACGGACCGGTGGTTCGCCGAGGTGGTGCAGCCGGCCGCGATGAACATCCTGGGCGCGCAGGTGATCGAGATCCGGGCCGGCTCCTATTCCTGCCGCGCCATGAACAACGGCTCCTATACGACGCGCACCTCCGAGCATGCCTTCGGCAACGCCGTCGACGTGTTCTCCTTCCGGCTGAACGACAACCGCGTCGTCACGGTCAAGGATGGCTGGCGCGGCTCGCCGGAGGAGCAGAACTTCCTGCGCGAGATCTTCGTCGGCGCCTGCACCTATTTCGGCACGGTGCTCGGCCCGGGCGCCGACCCGATGCATTACGACCACATCCATATCGACCTCGCCCGCCACGCCAAGGGCCGGCACATCTGCAAGCCGATCATCAAATACACGCCGAACTACAACCTGCCGCCGCCGGACCCGTCGCGGACCTATTCCTCGGCGCAGAGCGCGCCCGCCCCGGCGACGACGCGCGGCGCCGCGCCCGCCGCCACCGCCTATGCCGGCGGGCCGATGCTGCGCCAGCCGAGCGGGGGGCTGCGCCCGCCGGGCGCGGTGCAGGGCGGCTACCCGGTCGCCAATAGCGGACGCCAGGACAACAGCCTGGATTCGCAGATGCGCTTTCTCCAGCAATACGACGCGCGCCAGGGCCAGGAGCGCTCGGGCCAGGAGCGCCAGAGCCAGGAGCGCCCGCGCTTCCGGCCGCAGCCGCTGCCGAGCGAGGCGGCCGGGCCGCTCGCCCTGCCCGGCGCGGTCGAGCCCTCGGAGGAGGAGGCCGTGCTCGGCGACGGCGGCGGCTCCGGCGTCGTCGACCAGCAGGACTCCGAGGAGGCGCAGCCGATCACCCCGGGCCACGATCCCTTCGCCTACAGCTCCGGGCGCACGGCGCGGCGCTGAAGGCCGGCCGCCCCCATGAGCGATTTCATGCCGAGGGCGAGGGCTGGCAGCCCTAAGGCGCCGCCAGCACCTGCCGGCATTCGGGCGGCAGGGCGTCGAGCGAGAGCGGCGGCTTGGGCTTCGGCTTCGGTCCCGGCCGGGGCTTCGGCGGGTGGAAGATCGCCTTGTACTGGCGCTCGACCCAGCCGGCGAGCTCGGCCCCGCAGCCATCGCCGAAATTCGGCGGCTCCTGGGGCACGCAGCTCGCCATGCCGGCCGGGCAGGCCAGCCGGATGTGGAAATGGTAGTTGTGCCCCCAGATCGGCCGGACCTTGTCGAGCCAGCTCCGGTCGCCGGGCTCGCGGCAGAGCGCGACCTTCAGCGCCGGGTTGACGAAGATGCGCTCCACCTTCGGATCGGCGGCGACGGCGCGCAGCAGCCGGACATGAGCCGGCGTCCAGGCGCGCGGATCGACGTCGCGCCAGTCGGCGCGGGCCATGTTGACCGCCGGCATGTTCTCGCGCTGGTCGCGGTCGAGCCTGCCCTTCGGCATCGGCGTCAGCCAGATATCGGCGTCGAGGCCGATCTGGTGCGAGGCATGGCCGGTCAGCATCGGCCCGCCGCGCGGCTGCGACATGTCGCCGACCAGCAGCCCGGCCCAGCCGGTGATGCGCGGCACGTCGCGGGCGAGCTTCTCGAGATAGTCGATCAGGACCGGGTGGCCCCAGTTGCGGTTGCGGTTGAGCCGCATCACCTGCCAGCTCGGCCCGTCGGGCGGCAGCGCCGCGCCGCCGGCGAGGCAGCCGCGGGCATAGGAGCCGATCGCGCGCGGCGGCAGATGCGCCGGGGTCGTCTTCCGGCCGAAGAGGGAGCGGGCGGCATCAGGCCATTGGGCGAGATTGGCGGCGCGGGTCCTCGCCTCCTGCTCGGCCGTGGACTGCGCCAGGCCGGCCGCCGGCAGCGCGCCGGCCATGACGAGGAGAAGCGGAATGATTCGGCGCAGATGACCCATGCGGGCAGCTTCGGCGGCGAGGCGAGCGCCGGTCAAGCGGAAGGCGCGCCCGGCCCCGCCCGGCCGGACGCCGCCGCCTGGATCTTCGCGCAGACCGACCGGAACAGCGCCGCCGACCGGCTCTGGCCGTGAAGCCACCACAGATTCAGCCCGAGCAGGCAGGCGAAGGCCAGCGCGACCGCCGTCAGGTCCCGGATCGCGACGCCATAGGCGCCGAACAGGACGACGGGCCCGAGATAGGGCAGCCAGCCCAGCAGCGCCGGCAGGAAGCCCGCCTTCGCGGCGGCGCCCTGCGCGACATAGCTGCGCTCCTCCTCGGTGAGTTCGATCGTGCCGGGCATCGTTCGCTCGCGCCGCTGAGGCGATCAGGCGCCCTCGCCCCGCTCCCAGACGGCGACCGCCGCGGCGAGATCCTCGAGCGCGACGCCGACGGACTTGAACAGCGTGATGCCGCCGCCCGCCACCCCGCCCTCGATGCGCCCATGGCAGAGATCGGCCAGCGTGCCGGCGACCTTGTCGGCGCTGTAGCTGCCCTCGGCGATGGCGACGGCGACGTCGCCGCCCTCGTCGATCGCCTTGCTGGAATCGACGACGACGCGGGCGCGATGCAGCGCGTCGGCATCGGCCTCGCGCATCTGCATGGTGAAGCCGCCGATCAGATCGAGATGCGCCTCGCGCTTGAGCCAGTGGCCGTGGATCAGCGGCTCGGTGGCGTTGGTGGCGCAGGAGATGATGTCGGCGGTGCGGGCCTCGCCTTCGAGGTCGGTGGTGGCGCGGGCGGCGATGCCCTCCCTCGCCAGCTCCGCCACCGTGGCCTCGGCCGCCTCGGGCCGACGCGCCCAGATCGCGATGTCGGTCAGGGGCCGGACCGAGCGATGCGCCTTGACGATGAAGGGAGCGAGCGCCCCGGCGCCCACCATCAGCATGTGGCTGGCCTCGGGGTTGGACATGTAGCGCGAGGCCAGGGCGGAAGCCGCGGCGGTGCGCCAGGTGGTCAGGCGGTTGCCGTCCATGACCGCGAGCGGCCGGCCGGTTGCGCCGTCCATCAGCAGATAGGCGCCCATCACTCCCGGCAGGTTGCGCTTGCCGTTGCCGAAGAAGACCGAGACGATCTTGGTGCCGATATAGGGCTTCTCCGCCGCCGGGCCGCTCCAGGCCGGCATGGTCAGCAGGACGGCGTCGGCCTCGCCCGGGCGCTCGATGGCGTACTGGCCCCGCTTGGGCGCGATCACCTCGCCGCGGAAGGCCTCGTCGAGGATGTCGATCAGGCCGGGATAGCTCAGGGCGGCGTCGATCTCGGCCGCATCGAAAAGGCGCATCAGTTCCGTCCGTCGGTCAGCGCCGGCAGGGCGGAGTCCGGCACGGCCGAGCGCAGGGCCTGCGTCTCCGAGCGCAGGGTCTCGACCTCGCGGCGGCTGCGGCGCGCCGCCTTGCGGTGCTTGCCCTGGGCGAGCCAGGAGGCCAGCCCGCCGATCAGCACGCCGAGGAAGATCGCGGCCAGCACGACCAGGAAGAGCGGGGCCTCATAGGACAGCGTCGGTAGATCCCGGCTGAAGGGGTCGAGCGAGATCCGCACCGGCGCCCGGTTGGCGATCGAGAACAGCACGATCAGCAGCGCGATCGGCACCAGCACCAGCGCCTTGAAGAAGGCCTTCATCGCAATCTCCGTGGCGGCATTCGCAAAACCGCCGGCTCTCGAGCGTCGGGCCGGAAAAATGGAATCCACTTTTCGGAAGAATCCGACGCTCCAACAATGAGATGGATCATCGTCATCGCCTCCGACAGGACGCGCGACGACCCGGCGCTCACGCCTTGCCGTTGAGGCGCAGGCGCAGCTCCTTGCCCGTCTTGAAGACGGGCACGAACTTCTCCTCGACCTCGACCGCGTCGCCGGTACGCGGGTTGCGGCCGATGCGGGCCGAGCGCGCCTTGCGGGAAAAGGCGCCGAAGCCGCGCAGCTCGACCCGATCTCCCCGCGCCAGCGCCTTCACGATCTCGTCCAGGATCGCCGAGACGATGTTCTCGATGTCGCGCTGATAGAGATGGGTGTTCTGCTCGGCGATCCGCTGAACAAGTTCTGATTTAATCATCGCTGGAGTATAACCATTTGTATCAACATCACTTTTCAGCGGCAGGCTGCCAGAGCGCCAGAGGCTCGTCAAGCCGCAAGCCGACGGGCTGATCCGCCGCCCGGGCGATCGACGCCGCCAGCCCGTCGAGGCCGGCGAGACGCGCGCCCACCTCGGCGAGGCTCCACAGCCCGAAGCGCGAGGCGCTGCTGCGCGGCCTCCAGTCGCGAACCTTGAGGTCCTTGGCGACTTTCTTCTCCTTTTCCAGCCAGGCGATGCCCTCGCGCTCGCCGCCGAGTTCGTCGATCAGCTTCAGGGCCAGGGCCTGGCGCCCGGAGAAGACGCGCCCGTCGGAGGCGGCGCCGAGCTGGGCGTCGTCGAGGCGGCGCCGGTCGCGCACCATCTGCTTGAACCAGCGGTAATTGTCGTCGACGACGCTCTGCAGCGCGGCGCGCGCCTCGGGCGAGGTCGGCTCGAAGCCGTTCGGCGCCGCCTTCAGCGGGCTCGACTTGACCTCCTCGACCTTGACCCCGACCGTGCCCAGCAACTGGCTGACATTGGGATACTGGAAGAGCACGCCGATCGAGCCGACGAGCGAGGTCTCGCGCGCGACGATATGGTCGGTGCCCATCGCCGCGATATAGCCGCCGGAGGCCGCCAGCCCGCCGACCACCGTGACCACCGGCTTCTTGGCCGCGAGCTCGCGCAGCGCGATATGCAGCGCCTCGGCGCCGGAGGCGGTGCCGCCGGGGCTGTTGATGTCGAGCACGACGCCGGACACCGCCTTGCTGTCGCCGACCGACTTGATCAGGTCCAGGGTGCGTCGGTCCCCCGAGATGAAGCCCGAGATCGAGACGCGGGCGATATGCGGGCTGGAGAGGGAGATCGGCCCATCGCCGCGCCAGGCGAGGCCGCCGATGACGGCCGCCGCGATCACCCCCAGGACGGCCAGCACGCGCCAGAGCGTCAGCTTGCGCCGCAGATTGCGGCGGTCGGCGAGCAGATCGGCATCGGACGCCATCGGGGAACTCCAGTCGGCGAGGGACGGATCGATCAGGCTGGGCCAACCTGATCGATCCGTCTCTAACGTATTGATAGGGAACGCGTGACCTGATCAGATTGCACCGCAATCCGATCAGCGCGTGCTCTGGGGCCCGTGGTGTAACCCCGTCGCGCCGGCCGGGCAAGGCGCCCGGCGCCGCTTCAGGCCGCGACCGAGGCGCGCGCCCGGTCGCGCGCGACCAAGGCGAGCCCGCTCGCGACCGAGCGGAAGGCGTCGCCGATATGAACCTTCCCCGCGCCGAAGCGCCGGTCGAACAGGGCTCGCACCGCCGGCACATGCGAGGTTCCGCCGGTCATGAAGACGGCCTCGATCCGGCCGGCGTCGACGCCGGCATCCGCCAGCGCCCGGTCGAGCGCGATCTCGATCGCGCCGACATCCTCGGCGATCCAGCGCTCGAAATCGAGGCGGCGGATCGGGCTTTCGATGGCGACGCCCATCTGGACGAAGCGCAGCACCGTCTCGTCCCGTTCCGACAGCGCGATCTTGGCGGCCGAGACGGCGCGGTAGAGCTCGTAGCCGAGATCGTATTCGATCACGGTCAGCAGATCCTCGAGCTTGCCGGGCTCGACGGCCTCGCGGATCAGGGCGTTGAGCTCGGCCATGGTCTCGCGGCTCTTCATCAGCGAGAGCTTGTGCCATTGCGCGAAGGCGGCGTGGTAATGCGCCGGCACCGGCAGCAGCTTGCCGAAGGAGCGGTATTCCGTGCCCTTGCCCAGCGCCGGCGAGACGGCGTGCTCGATGATCCGGTAGTCGAAGGTGTCGCCGGCGACGCCGACGCCGGCATGGGAGAGCGGGATCGCCTCCAGCCCGCCGCGCTCGCCGGGCTCGAAGCGCATCACCGAGAAGTCGCTGGTGCCGCCGCCGAAATCGGCGACCAGCATGGTCTGCGGCGTCTTCAGCTCGCGGGCGTACCAGTAGGCGGCGCCGAGCGGCTCATAGGCGAAATCGACCTGGTCCATGCCCGCCTTGCCATAGGAACCCTTCAGGCGCCCCAGCGCCAGCTCCTCGTCCGGCCGCTCGCCGGCGAAGACGACGGGCCGGCCCGAGACCAGCGGCAGCGTCGCGGCATCGGCCAGCCCCTTGGTCAGGTCGCCGAGGAAGACGCCGATCAGATCCTCCAGCCGGAAGAGCTTGCCGAAGAGCCGCGTCTCCTGGAAGGCGCGGCTGGAGAGATGCGTCTTGAGCGATTGCAGGAAGCGGTGCTCGCTGGTCATGCCGAGCGCCATGTCGAGCGCGTCGGGGCCGCTGACATGGGTGATGCGGCTCTGCGGCGGCCGGCCTTCGCGCCAGAACATCAGCGCCGAGCGATAGGCGTCGACCGCGCCCTGCCGTGTCGCGAAGGAGCGCGTCACGACCTTGCCGTCGGCTCCCGCCAGCGCGACGACGCTGTTGGTGGTGCCGAAGTCGATGCCGATGGCGGCGGGGGTCATGATGCTTCTCCTCACTAGGCGATGCGCGGCCAACAATCGCGCCGTCATCCCGGACAAGCCGCGAAGCGGCGCCGATCCGGGATCCATGCCGGATCGTTTCCGGCAAAGGTTCAGGCATGGATCCCGGGTCTACGCTGCGCTTCGCCCGGGATGACCACCGCCAACCCATGAATGATGACAACCGAAACAAAAGCCCGCGCGGATTTCTCCGCGCGGGCTGATCTCGAAGGCCGGCTGCCGCAGCAGCCGAAACCTCACTTCTTGTCGCCGGCCTTCTTGAGGGCGGCACCGAGGATGTCGCCGAGCGAGGCGCCGGAGTCCTGCGAACCGAACTGGGCGATCGCCTCCTTCTCCTCGGCCATCTCCAGGGCCTTGATCGAGACCTGGATCTTGCGGGCCTTCTTGTCGAAGAGGACGACGCGGGCATCGACCTTCTCGCCGGCCGCGAAGCGCTCGGGGCGCTGCTCGGCGCGGTCACGCGCCAGCTCGGCGCGCTTGATGAAGGTCATCATGTCGGTGCCGACGATCTTGACGTCGAGACCGGAGTCCTTGACCTCGACCACCTCGCAGGTGACGACCTGGCCCTTCTTGAACTCGCCGGCATCCACGAAGGGATCGCCGCCAAGCTGCTTCAGGCCGAGCGAGATGCGCTCCTTCTCCACGTCGACATCGAGAACGACGGCCTGCAGCACGTCGCCCTTCTTGTACTCCTCGATGACCTGCTCGCCCGGACGGTTCCAGTCGAGATCCGAGAGGTGGATCATGCCGTCGATGTCGCCTTCGAGGCCCAGGAACAGGCCGAACTCGGTCTTGTTCTTGACCTCGCCCTCGACCACCGAGCCCTGCGGATGCTGCTCGGCGAAGACTTCCCACGGGTTGCGGAGCGTCTGCTTGAGGCCGAGCGAGATGCGGCGCTTGACCGGATCGACCTCGAGGATCGCGACGTCGACTTCCTGCGAGGTCGAGACGATCTTGCCGGGGTGGACGTTCTTCTTGGTCCAGGACATCTCGGAGACGTGGATCAGGCCTTCGATGCCCGGCTCCACCTCGACGAACGCGCCGTAGTCCGTGATGTTGGTCACGCGGCCCTTGAGGCGGGTGCCGACCGGATAGCGCTCGGCGATGCCGTCCCACGGATCGGCCAGCAACTGCTTGATGCCGAGCGAGATGCGGTGCGTGTCCTGGTTGATCTTGATGATCTTGACCTTGACCGTCTGGCCGATGGTCACGACCTCGGACGGGTGGTTCACGCGGCGCCACGCCATGTCGGTGACGTGCAGCAGGCCGTCGATGCCGCCGAGGTCGACGAACGCACCGTATTCGGTGATGTTCTTGACGACGCCGTCGATGACCTGGCCCTCTTCGAGCGAGGCGACCAGCTCGGAGCGCGCCTCGGCGCGGGTCTCTTCGAGGACGGTGCGGCGCGACACGACGATGTTGCCGCGGCGGCGATCCATCTTGAGGATCTCGAAGGGCTGCGGCTGGCCCATCAGCGGGCCGACGTCGCGGATCGGACGGATGTCGACTTGGCTGCGCGGCAGGAAGGCGACGGCGCCGTCGAGATCGACGGTGTAGCCGCCCTTGACGGTGTTGAAGATCATGCCGGTGACCTTCTCGCGGGCCTCGAAGGCCTTCTCGAGCTTGACCCAGCTCTCTTCGCGACGGGCCTTGTCACGGCTGATGACGGCTTCGCCGAGCGCGTTCTCGATCCGGTCCAGATAGACCTCGACCTCGTCGCCGACGTTCAGCTCCTGCTCGCGGCCGGGGCCGGTGAATTCCTTGAGCGCGACGCGACCTTCGGTCTTCAGACCGACGTCGATGATCGCCATGTCCTTCTCAATGGCGACGACCTTGCCCTTGATGACGGAACCTTCGAGGGCTTCGTTCTTGGTGAAGGACTCTTCGAGCAGGGCGGCGAAATCCTCGCGGCCCGCGTTGTAGCTCTCAACTGCTGACATGTAATCTCCTGGGAGCCGGCCGCGTATCCCGCGGATGTCCGGCATGGTGCCTTCGGTTCGTGTTGCAGGCCGGATCGCTGCCGTCGGCGCCTCCGCTCGGGAGGCTTCCGGCTCGTCGAAGAGCCGCAGGCACCAGAGCCGCCGGAGAGATCCGCATCCGCAGGCTGCGTTTCCAGCACGAAACGGGAGCCAGCCTCGGAGGCCGCCCCCGGCGCATGATGGATCACGGCCATTCGGACAGGCGGGATTTAGTGCAAGCGCGGCATCAGGGCAAGGGCCATCGGCCGGATCGGCCGGGAAACCGCGTTTTTTCCGCGCCGTCTCCGTCCGGCACGAAGCGTCGGCCGCGTCAAGATCGCGATGAAGGGCGCGGCTTCCGTGCCCGCCCGGTTTCATGCCACTCTGTCGCCCGGCATCGCGCGGGCTTGGGGAGAGCGCTTCATGGGCTGGATCATTCTGGGGCTGGTCGTCGTCCTCGCGATCTATCTGGTGATGACCTATAACGGGCTGGTCGCGATGCGGCAGCGCGTCAACCAGGCCTTCGCCGATATCGACGTCCAGCTCAAGCAGCGGCACGACCTGATCCCGAACCTCGTCGAGACGGTGAAGGGCTACGCCACCCATGAGAAATCGACGCTCGACGCCGTGATCGCCGCCCGCAACGCCGCGCAAGGAGCGGGCAGCGTCCACGACAAGGCGGCGGCCGAGCAGCAGTTGTCCGGCGCGGTCGGGCGGCTGCTGGCGCTGGGCGAGGCCTATCCGGACCTCAAGGCGAGCGCCAATTTCCAGCAATTGCAGGTCGACCTCGGCAACGTCGAGGACAAGCTCGCGGCGGCCCGGCGCTTCTTCAACAATGCGGTGAGCGAGTTCAACGCCGCGATCCAGGCCTTCCCGGCCGTTCTCTTCGCCCCGCAGATGGGCTTCAGCCAGCGCGAATTCTTCGATGTCGGCCCCGAGACCCGCAGCCAGATCGAGACCGCACCGAGCGTGAAGTTCTGACGGCAGGACCGGCGCTTACGGCAAGGGAGCGGCTGCGATGGCGCAGGCCTTCGGGCTCTATACCCATCAGCGCAACAACCGGATCAGGTCCAACCTCCTGATCGCCGGGCTCTTCCTGCTGGTCTATCTCACCACCTGGGGGCTGCTGCTGGTCGCCTATGGCTATGGCGGCGTGCCGCGCGGGCAGTCCGTTTTAGGCGAGGCCAACCGCGTCTTCCGCTCGTGGTTCCCGTTCATCACCCTGGCGACGGTCCTGTGGGTCTTCCTCGGCTTCCGCATGAATGTCGCGATGATCGGGGCGGTGACGGGAGCCAAGGGCATCAGCCAGGCGGACAACCCCAAGCTTTACCGGATGCTGGAAAACCTGTGCATCTCGCGCGGCCTGCCGATGCCGAAGCTCGCGATCATGCAGAGCGACGCGCTCAACGCCTTCGCCAGCGGCGTCAACGACAGGCAGTTCACCGTGACCGTCACCAGCGGCCTGCTGGCCCAGCTCGACGACCAGGAGGTCGAGGCGGTCCTGGCGCATGAGCTGACCCATATCCGCAACGGCGACGTCCGGCTGATGGTGATCGCCGTGGTGATCGCGGGCGTGATCTCCTTTGCCGGCGAGCTCGTCTTCCGCGGCCTCGGGCGCAGCAACATCCGCGTCTCCTCCGACGATTCGAAGAAGGGCAACGGTTTCGCCGTCCTCCTCGGCATCGCCGTGATCGCGGTCTCCTGGTTCCTGGCGGTGCTGGTCCGGCTGTCGCTGTCGCGCTCGCGCGAATACCTCGCCGATGCCGGGGCGGTGGAACTGACCAAGAATCCCGATGCGATGATCTCGGCCCTGCTCAAGATCTCGGGCCGGGCCGATATCGACGGCGTGCCTTCCGGCGTGATGGATATGTGCTTCGAGAACGACCCGGACGATTTCGCCGATCTGTTCTCGACCCATCCCTCCGTCACCAAGCGCGTGCAGGCGCTGATCGAGACCGCCGGCGGGCGCATGCCGGCGATGCCGCCCCACCCGCCGAAGCTCGCCGAGCGCCAGGACCTGCCGACCATGGTCGAGGAGAACGCCGCCCGCGGTCCGTGGTCGCGTCCGCAGCCGGAGCCGGAGCCGGAGCGGGGGACGCGCTGACCGGCCAGGAGCCGGCGCGCGCGTCTCAGGGTCTCAGCGCCCGTCGCGGGCCCAGCCGAGCGCCTCCTCCAGGCGGTCGTCTCCCCAGAACGGCTCGCCGTCCCCGGTGACGAAGAAGGGCGCGCCGAAGATGCCGATCGACCGGGCATATTCGATCTCGGCGCGCAGGCGGCCCTTGACCTCCTCGCTGCGCGACAGCGGGATCGCGGCGCCGGGCTCGCCGCCGGCCTGCTTCAGCGCGGCGCCGAGCACGACCTCGTCGGCGATGTTGCGCCCCTCGCAGAACTGGGCCCGGAAGACCGCCCGGGAGAAGGCCGGCGTCCAGCCCTCCTCCCGCCCGGCCAGGGCGAGGCGCGCCGCCGCCAGCGAATTCTGCGGGAAGTTCTCGGGCTTGAGCATCTCGATGCCGAGCCGCCGGCCGCGCCGGGCGGTATCGCGCCACATATAGCGGCCCTTGTTCGGATAGATCGCGAAAGGCGAGCTGTTCCAGCCCTGCGCGGCGAAGATCGGACCGAGCAGAAAGGGCCGCCAGCGCAGGGCGACATCGGCCTCCTCGGCCAGTTTCTCGATCCTCAGGGCGCTCAGGCAGGAATAGGGCGACGCGAACTCATACCAGAAGTCCAGAACGGGACGATTCGGCATTCAGCCTCCGAACAGGTCGTCATCTCGTGTCGCGCCCCGCGAGCTTGTGCCCTGCGAGACCCGACGGCAAGCGCGCAGGACGCACGCTCGCGTTGCAGGGGCGAAGCCGGTTCCGGCGATCCATCAGCGGATGACACGGAATCGATCAGAAGGTTCCGATTGCGTCGCTCCCATGGCTGGGATAGTGCGCCATTGCGTCCGAAACGCGGCCCATGGGGGCTGCCAGAAGGAAATCGAACAGATGGCTGACAGCAGCGTGAAGAAGGTCGTCCTCGCCTATTCCGGCGGTCTCGACACCTCGATCATCCTCAAATGGCTGCAGACCACCTATCGATGCGAGGTCGTGACCTTCACCGCCGATCTCGGCCAGGGCGAGGAACTGGGGCCGGCGCGCGACAAGGCGCTGCTGCTCGGCATCAAGCCGGAGAACATCTTCATCGAGGATCTGCGCGAGGAATTCGTGCGCGACTTCGTCTTCCCGATGTTCCGGGCCAACGCCGCCTATGAGGGCGTCTATCTGCTCGGCACCTCGATCGCGCGGCCGCTGATCGCCAAGCGGCTGATCGAGATCGCGGAGCAGGTCGGGGCCGACGCCGTCTCCCACGGCGCCACCGGCAAGGGCAACGACCAGGTCCGTTTCGAGCTCACCGCCTATGCGCTGAAACCCGACATCGCCGTGATCGCGCCCTGGCGCGAATGGGATCTGCGCTCGCGCGAGCAGCTCATCGCCTTCGCCGAGCAGCACCAGATCCCGATCGCCAAGAACAAGCGCGGCGAGGCACCCTTCTCGGTCGACGCCAACCTGCTGCACTCCTCCTCGGAGGGCCGCGTGCTGGAGGACCCGAACGAGGAGGTGCCGGACTATGTGTTCTCGCGCACCGTCTCGCCCGAGGAGGCGCCCGACAAGCCGACCGTCATCACCATCGGCTTCGAGAAGGGCGACGCGGTCTCGATCGACGGCGTCAAGCTCTCCCCGGCGACGCTGCTGGCGAAGCTCAACGACCTCGGCCGCGACAACGGCATCGGCCGGCTCGACCTGGTCGAGAACCGCTTCGTCGGCATGAAGAGCCGCGGCATGTACGAGACGCCCGGCGGCACGATCCTGAACGTCGCGCACCGCGCGATCGAATCGATCACCCTCGACCGCGGCGCGGCCCATCTCAAGGACGAGATCATGCCGAAATATGCCGAGCTGGTGTATAACGGCTTCTGGTACTCGCCCGAGCGCGAGATGCTGCAGGCGCTGATCGACAAGAGCCAGGAATTCGTCACCGGCGAGGTCCGCCTCAAGCTCTACAAGGGCGGCGTCCACGTCATCGGCCGGTCGAGCGATTATTCGCTCTACGACCAGGACCTCGTCACCTTCGAGGAAGGCGCGGTCGCCTACGACCACCGCGACGCGGCGGGTTTCATCAAGCTCAACGCGCTGCGCCTGCGCACGCTCGGCCAGCGCAAGAAGAAGCTGGGATTGTAACGCTCATCGAGGGTGTCATCCCGTGCGCGCTGCGGCATGTGAATGCCGCAGCGCATATACCGGACCGCGTGACGACAGAGGCTCCTACCACCCGGCGCGGTCCGACCACGCCGGGTTGCCTTTCGATGAGCGCGACCTTCCAGGCCCGGCGCGATGTCTGGATGACCTTCTCGCACGCAATCGCTTCCAGGGGATCGTCGAAGGTTTCGACATGGACCGGACGGTCGATATTTCATCCTGCCGACGGTCCCGTGTCCGCGCAGCGGCACCGCGCGCCGCAGCGCGCACGGGATGACACGCGGCATGAACCGGCGCCCTCCTCGCGCGTTCAGCTCTCACCTTTCACGTGAGTGCCCCGCATGAAGCTCCCCGTTTCGACTGCTATCGCCGCCCTGCTCGCCGCCACGCCCGCCTTCGCGCAGGAAATCGCGCCGACCAAACCGGCGACGCCCGAGATCGCGACCTGCAAGAAGGCGGCGCTCGACGCGCTCTCGGCGAAGGAGCCCGAGATCAAGGACATCTATATCGACGAGGACGGCGCCACCGTCGCCGTGTCGGAGGCGAAGATCGAGGCGATTCCAGTGACGCGCATCGTCATGGCCGAGGCCTATCTGCGCACCGACCGCTCCGACAAGCCGCGCCGCTTCCTCTGCCTGCTCGGCGAGAAGAACAAGGTGCTGCTGACCTTCTTCACCGCGCGCTGAACCGGAGCGCCGGCCACTTTGAATCAGGGTTCGTCGATGACCTCGGTCGAGGGACGGTCCTTGCCGTCGGCCAGCTCCTCGTGCCACTGGCCGTCGCCGTCCTGATAGACGATGCCGTCGGTGTTGCCGGCGAGCGTCTGGCGCGCCGCCGCCTCGGTGGCCGCCTTCAGCGCGGCCTCGTGCGAGCGGAAGGTTTCCGACAGAACGTCGCCGACCTTGTAGGCCCAGCCCCCGTCATGCTCGACGACTTCGTACCTGACTATCGCCATGGCCACCTCCGTTCGAAAACCGGGAAACTTGGGCGGTGGCTTCAGGTTCCGGTCCGCTGCGACAGGAAGCGACGCAGTTCCTCGATCTGCGCCGGCTCGAAGCTGCGCTTCGGCAGGATCTGGTAGGTGGCCGGATGCGGCCAGAGCAGGAGCAGGGCGTCGTTCTCGAGCCAGCGCCGATAGGACGGCCAGCGATGCATGGAATGGCCGGATACGGTCTCGACGCTGAGGCCCTCCTCGTCCCAGCGATAATGCAAGGGGGCCTGGAAGGCCGGCACCGCGCGGAGATTGCGCCGGGCCGCGCGCCGGCCGAGCAGCAGCACGATCACCACCGGCAGGCCGAAGACCAGGAGCAGCGATCCGACGCCGGCCAGCGCGATCGCTCCCGCCAGCCCGCCCGGAACCGCGCCGGAGAGAAGCAGGGCGAAATAGGCCGTGGCGACGCAGCAGAGCAGGGCCTGCTTCCACCATCTGGAGCGCTGGCGAAAGCCGTCGCGCAGCATCAGCCGCTGGGCGGCGACGAGGTCGTCTTCCCCGACGGCGACGACCGCCTCGCGCCGCATCATCCGGGCGGCCCTCAGGCTTCGCCCTGGTCCGCCGCCCGCAGGCTTTCGAGCACCGGCATCGAGGTGATGTGATAGCCGGCGTCGACATGATGGACGTCGCCGGTGACGCCGCCCGACAGGTCGGAGAGGTAGTAGAGCGCGGCGCCGCCGATCTCCTCCAGCGTCACCGATTTGCGCAGCGGCGAATTGGCGCGCTGCCAGGACAGCATGGCGCGCGCATCCGAGATGCCGGCGCCGGCCAGCGTCCGGACGGGACCGGGCGAGAGCGCGTTGACGCGGATGCCGCGCGGGCCGTAATCGCCGGCGAGATAGCGCACGCTCGCCTCCAGCGCCGCCTTGGCCACGCCCATGACGTTGTAGTTCGGCATGATGCGCGTCGAGCCGCCATAGGTCAGCGTGATGACGCTGCCGCCATGGGGCATGCGCGCCGCCGCCCGCTTCGTCGCCTCGGTGAAGGAGAAGCAGGAGATCACCATGGTGCGCGAGAAATTCTCGCGCGTGGTGTCGGCATAGAGCCCCTTGAGCTCGTTCTTGTCGGAGAAGCCGATGGCGTGGACGAGGAAGTCGAGCGTGTTGCGCTCGGGATCGCCGCCCCAGACCTCGTCCAGCTTCGCGAAGGCCGCATCGACCGAGGCGATGTCCTCGACGTCGCAGGGAATGACCAGGTCGGAGCCGATGCTCGCGGCCAGCGGCTTGACGCGCTTGCCCAGCGCCTCGCCCTGATAGGTGAAGGCGAGCGCGGCGCCATGCGCGTGCAGGGTCTTGGCGATGCCCCAGGCAATCGAGTTCTGATTGGCGACCCCCATGACGAGGCCGCGCTTGTTCTGCATCAGGGGAAGCATGATGCCCTCACGCCTCCAGCCGCTTCATCACGATGGTGGCGTTGGTGCCGCCGAAGCCGAAGGAGTTGGAGAGCACGCAGCCCAAGCCCGCATTGTCGATGCGCTTGCGCACGATCGGCATGTCGGCGAAGGCGGGGTCGAGCTCGTCGATATGGGCGCTCTCGCAGATGAAGTCGTTGTTGAGCATCAGGAGAGAGTAGATCGCCTCCTGCACGCCGGTCGCGCCGAGCGAATGGCCGGTGAGCGACTTGGTCGCGGCGATCGGCGGGCTCTTCTCGCCCGAGCCGAAGACCTCGCGGATCGCCTCGATCTCCTTGCCGTCGCCGACCGGGGTCGAGGTGCCGTGCGGGTTGATGTAGTCGACCTTGGCCTTCACGCCCTCCAGCGCCATGCGCATGCAGCGCACCGCGCCCTCGCCCGACGGCGCGACCATGTCATAGCCGTCGGAGGTGGCGCCGTAGCCGACGACCTCGCCATAGATCTTGGCGCCGCGCGCCCTGGCGTGCTCCAGCTCCTCCAGCACGACGACGCCGGCGCCGCCGGCGATGACGAAGCCGTCGCGGGCGACGTCATAGGCGCGCGAGGCGACCGCCGGGCGGTCGTTGAAGTCGGAGGACATCGCGCCCATGGCGTCGAACAGGACGGAGAGCGTCCAGTCCAGCTCCTCGCAGCCGCCGGCGAAGATCACGTCCTGCTTGCCCCACTGGATCAGCTCATAGGCGTTGCCGATGCAGTGGTTCGAGGTCGCGCAGGCCGAGGAGATCGAATAGTTGACGCCCTTGATCTTGAACCAGGTGGCGAGCGTGGCCGAGGCGGTCGAGGACATGCCCTTGGGCACGGCGAAGGGGCCGACCTTCTTGGAGGAGCCGCTCTCGCGCGCCTTGTCATAGGCGTCGATCAGGGCGCGGGTCGAGGGGCCGCCCGAGCCCATGACGATGCCGGTGCGCTCGTTGCTGACCTCGGCCGGCTCCAGGCCGGCATCGGCGATGGCCTGCTCCATGGCGACCTGGTTCCAGGCCGAGCCACCGCCATGGAAGCGCATGGCGCGCCGGTCGAGCACCGTCGCGGGATCGAGAGTCGGCACGCCAGCGACCTGGCTGCGGAAGCCGTGCTCGGCGAATTCGGGCACGAAGACGATCCCGGATTTCGCTTCCTTCAGCGACGACAGCACCTCCTGGGTGTTGTTGCCGATGGACGAGACGATACCCATCCCGGTGACGACGACGCGTCTCATGCTCGCTTCACTCCAGCTTTTCGCCAGCTCTTCGCCCACGGCGGGACGGGCCGCGCCGCTCTGGATTCACAACGGCGCAAATGGACCGTAAGGGCGCCGCACGCAAGGTCGGCTTGCGTTTTTCCTCAGGCCGCTTCCGGCTTGAACAGGCCCACGCGCATGTCGCTGACGGTGTAGATGCGCTTGCCGTCGGCCTCCAGCCAGCCATCGGCGATGCCGAGGACGAGCTTCGACTTGAAGACGCGCTTGAAGTCGACGCCGTAGACAACGCGCTTGACCGTCGGCAGCACCTGGTCGGCGAACTTCACCTCGCCGACGCCGAGCGCCCGGCCCCGGCCCTGCAGGCCGAGCCAGCCGAGGAAGAAGCCGGTGAGCTGCCAGAGCGCGTCGAGGCCGAGGCAGCCGGGCATGACGGGGTCGCCCTTGAAATGGCAGTCGAAGAACCAGAGGTCGGGCTTGATGTCGAACTCGGCGCGAACCATGCCCTTGCCGTGCTCGCCGCCCTCCTCGGCGATCTCGGTAATGCGGTCGAACATCAGCATCGGCGGCAGCGGCAACTGCGCATTGCCCGGCCCGAACAGCTCCCCGCGGCCACAGGCGAGGATCTCCTCGTAGCTGAAAGACGATTGACGCTGCATTCCTGCTCCGTTGCCTGGTGACGGCCGAACGGCCGACGAAGATGCCTGCGTGCCTAACACGCCGCGTACGGAAAACGAAAGGGCGCAGGAACGCTCACCCACACGACGCTGCGAACGCTGCGGAAGGTCCCGGCGGAGGCAGCCGCGGCACGGCCGCGTCCCGCCTGGCGAAAACCGCTGTCAGTAGATTGGCACGAGCCCCGCGCTTGCGGCGGCCCGGCCGAAGCCCTACATTTCAGATGAATTCCAAACGAGACGGGGCGCATGGCGTGCCCGCCGCAGGCAGAAGGGACACGGCGAAGGCATGGGCGATCTGGTTTCCCGGGACGAGGCCTACGGATCGAGCATGCGTCAGGGGTGCCCGTTCCACGACATCCGCCAGAAGCTGCGCCGGGTGGGGCTGCGGCCTACGCGGCAGCGCGTCTCGCTCGGCTGGGTGCTGTTCGCCAAGGGCGACCGGCACATCAGCGCCGAGATGCTGCACGAGGAAGCGGTCAGGGAGCGCATCCCGGTTTCGCTGGCGACGATCTACAACACGCTGCGCCAGTTCACCGAGGCGGGGTTGCTGCGCGAGCTCGCCATCGACGGCAACAAGACCTATTTCGACACGGCCAGCCACGACCACCACCATTTCGTGGTCGAGGGCGAGAACCGCGTCATCGACATCCCCGCCCGCGAGATCGACGTCGCCAGCCTGCCGACGCCGCCGGAAGGCTACGAGATCTCGCATGTCGACGTGGTCGTGCGGCTGCGCAAGATCGAAGGCTGAGCCGCTCCCGAGGCGGGGCCGCGGCCGCCTCAGTCGACCGTCTCGTTCGGATAGACGCCCCAGAGCCTCTCCTGAGGCATATAGCCGCTGATGTTGCGGACGCTGACGCGGCACCAGTGATGGGCGCATGAGGCGACGCTGGTGACGACGCCCGGCTGCAGCTCGGCGACCACCGCGGCGTTGGCATCGGCAGCGCTGCGCAGCGGGAACAGTTCCTTCCTGTTCTTGGACCAGGGCGCGACGAGCGCCGTCCGGCGGCCGGAGAGCAGGCTGTGGAGAACCCAGCCCTCGGTGCCGTCGGCATCGCGGACCCGCCGCCAGGTCTCGAACTCCGCCGTCACCTCGACCGGCAGCCCGGCCCGCTGGTAGACCCAGCGCGTGCGGTGCTCCTTCGACGGTCCCTCGCGCAGGTTCACCCGGTCCGATTTCAGGCTGACATAGCGCGGCACCGGCAACCCCGTGACCGAGCCCGCCTGCATGTCCTGCGCGCGCGCCCCCGCTGTCGTCACGGCGATGAGGAAGCCCGCCATGAAGAGGGGCCGCACCCGCAAGCTCAGCATCGATCGCTCTCCTAGGGCCCCCGCTTTCGGGCGAAAGGGCAAGTTGTCATCCGCCGGCGCGCCGCCTAGACAAACGGGAACCGGACGGCGCCGCCTCCCATTCCTGGGCCACCAGGGTTAACGGCGCGTTGAGGGAGAAAAGCCAATCCGGCGAGCCAGGAAGGGAACCGCCATGTCGAAGAAGAAGCCGCTGGTCGTGGTGACGCGCAAGCTGCCGGCCGTGGTGGAGACCCGGATGCGCGAATTGTTCGACGCCAGGCTCAACATCGACGACAAGCCGATGTCGCAGGCGGCCCTGATCGAGGCGGTGAAGACGGCCGATGTGCTGGTGCCGACCGTGACCGACAGGATCGACGCCACGACCATCGCCGAGGCCGGGGAGCAGCTCAAGCTGATCGCCAATTTCGGCAACGGCGTCGACAATATCGACGTCGCCAGCGCCGTGCAGCGCGGCATCACCGTCACCAACACGCCGGGCGTGCTGACCGACGACACCGCCGACATGACGATGGCGCTGATCCTCGCCGTGGCGCGGCGCATCGCCGAAGGATCGCGTGTCATTCCCGAGGACGAATGGGCCGGCTGGTCGCCGACCTGGATGCTCGGGCGCCGGATCACCGGCAAGCGGCTCGGCATCGTCGGCATGGGCCGGATCGGCCAGGCGCTGGCGAAGCGCGCCGCCGCCTTCGGCCTCTCGATCCACTACCACAACCGCCGCCGCGTCGACGCCCGCATCGAGGAGAAGCTCGGCGCGACCTACTGGGATTCGCTCGACCAGATGCTGGCGCGGATGGACATCGTCTCCGTCAACTGCCCGCATACGCCGGCGACCTACCACCTGCTCTCGGCCCGCCGCCTCAAGCTGATGAAGCCGGACGCCATCCTGGTGAACACGGCGCGCGGCGAGATCGTCGACGAGACGGCGCTCGCCCGCATGCTGGAAGCCGGCGAGCTCGCGGGCGCCGGGCTCGACGTGTTCGAGCAGGAGCCGGCGATCAATCCGCGCCTGCTCAGGCTCGCGCGCCAGCACAAGGTCGTGGTGCTGCCCCATCTGGGCTCGGCCACCCATGAGGGCCGCGCCGAGATGGGCGAGAAGGTCATCGTCAACATCAAGACCTTCATGGACGGGCACAAGCCGCCGGACCGCGTGCTGCCGAGCATGCTCTGAGCGGCCAGGCCGCCCCTCAGCCCGCGAGCCCGGCGACCGCCCGCGGCCAGTCCTCGTAGCGCTCGACGATCAGCGCGGCGCCGGCGGCCAGCAGCCGCTCGCCCATCGCCGCCCTGTCGCGCGCCGTGCCGACGAAGCCCGCGACGCGCATGCCGGCCGCCCGCGCCGCCGCGACGCCCGGCACCGAATCCTCAAGCACCAGGCAGCGCTCCGGCCGCGCCTGCATCCGCGACGCGGCGAACAGGAAGACATCCGGCGCCGGCTTGCCGCGCGCCACCTGCGAGGCCGAGAAGACATGCGGATCGAACAGGTCGAGAAGGCCGGCGAGCCCGAGATTGTGCCGCAGCGGCGCCAGGCTGGTCGAGGAGGCGACGCAGCGGCGCCCGGCCAGCTCCGTCAGCGCCGCGCGCACGCCCGGCAGGGCCCGCAGCTCACCGGCGAGCCGGGCGGCGACGCCGGCCTCGATCCGGCTTTCGAAATCGGCGGGAAGCGGGCGGCCCAGCGCCGCCTCGATGACCGCGAAACCCGCGGTGAGCGGAATCCCGACGAGATTGTTGAAATAATCCTCGAGCGTCCAGGCCGTCAGGCCGGCCTCACGGCACAGAGCGAGGCTGACCTCGGCATAGAGCGTCTCGCTGTCGATCAGCGTGCCATCGCAGTCGTAGATGACGAGATCGAACGCCATGGCGGGTCGCCCGCCGGTTCAGGCCGTGCGGGCCCCCTCGAACTGCCCGGTCTTGCGGAACCGCCAGAGATAGGACGGCACCTCAGCCTCGACCGAGACCGGGGCGATGCCGAGCCCGGCGAAATCGCGGCCTTCCCGGACCGCCGCCGGCGAGACGACGTTGTCCTGCCCGAGCAGCAGCACCTGGTCGCGCGTCAGCTTGAGCTCGTTGGGCAGCAGGCCCAGCGTGAGGGTGTCGACCACCTCGAGCACGCGCGCCACGACGCCGGCCAGAGGCAGCGGCAGCGGCGCGATCAGGCGCCTGCGGCCGGTGACCTTGCAGATGTCCTCGACGATCCGGCGCAGGCTCATCACCTCCGGGCCGCCGAGCTCGTAGACCTGGCCGGGCGCGATGCCGCCGTCGACGGCACGGGCCACGACCTCGGCCACGTCGCCGACGAAAGCCGGCTGCAGCCGGACCTCCCCGTCTCCGATCAGCGGCAGCACCGGCAGCATCCGGGCCATCGCGGCATAGCGGTTGAAGAACGTGTCCTCGGGCCCGAACATCACCGAGGGGCGCAGGATGACCGCCTGCGGAACCACCTGGCGGACGGCGGCCTCGCCCTCGGCCTTGGTGCGGGCATAGGCCGAGCGCGATTCGGCATCGGCGCCGAGCGCCGAGACCTGCACGAGCCGGCCGATGCCGGCCGTGGCGCAGGCCAGGGCGACCGCATGCGCGCCATTGGCCTGGACGGCGCCGAAGCTCTGGCGGCCGCTCTCCTTCATGATGCCGACGAGATTGACGACCGCATCGGCACCCATGGCCGCGGCGGTGACGGAGGCGGGATAGCGCAGATTGGCCTGCACCGCATGGATCTGCCCGACGACGCCGAGCGGCTGCAGGAAGCCGGCGAGATCCGGCCGGCGCACGGCGACGCGCACCCGGTAGCCGCGCTTGACCAGGGCGCGCACGACATGGCGCCCGAGGAAGCCGGAGCCGCCGAAGACGGTGACGAGCTGCTGGGACGGGGCTTGAACGGCCATCGGGAAAGCTCCGTTTAGAATGGTTCCGTCCTCCTAGATCATATGCCGCGAAAGTGGAAATCCCTTTTGCGCGCTGCGGCGCAGGGCGGTCATGCCGACGCTCCGGCCTGCGGCAGCGCACGCTCGCGAGAGGCCCCAGGCCGCGCTCCCCGGTCTTTCGCGGGGCGCGGAACGGCGGGGCCGCAATCGGCTTTTCAACAGCCGGGACGGGAGCCGGCACAATTCTTTTCGGGAGGCCGTTGACAGCGCGCCGCGCCCCCCGTACACGAACCGCCGTTGCCCAGGTGGCGGAATTGGTAGACGCGCTGGTTTCAGGTACCAGTGGTGAAAGCCGTGGAGGTTCGAGTCCTCTCCTGGGCACCACTTCTTCTCGCATTTCGCGACAAGAAGTGGATAGTCGGCAACGGTTTGGCCGGCAGCCGCCTTTATGGCGCGACTTCGTGCCACCGACCTTGCGTCACCAGTCCCTTTGCTGCCGCATCGGGCGCCAGCAACCCCAGCGTGAAACTGAAGCCGGCGCTGCGCGAGGCCTGCGCGACCGCACCGTCATACCCCTTCGGTGATTCCCGCGCGCCATGGCGATCATCGACAAGGCGTTCCTTTCCGCTATGGCCGGGGACGTGGCGATGGCTCCGGCGGATCGGGATCGGGAACGGCCGAGAGCCTCGACGAACAATCTGCATTCCTGCCGCGTCGGGCGAAGCGGATAGCAGCATGCGCCGCAAGCGCCCGGCGGGGCCGCCCTTCAGGAGCGCGGTTCGCCCTCGACCGGGAAGGTGACCGTCGCCTTCAAGCCTCGGGGGCTGCGGTTTTCCAAGCGGATCCCGCCGCATCGGAGCCGGGTCAGGGCCACTTCGACGATCGCCAGCCCGAGCCCGCTTCCGGCCGCCACGGAACCGCGTCCGCGGTAGAAGCGCTGCGTGACGAGCGGGATTTCGTCGGGCGGGATGCCCGGCCCCTCATCCTCCACGGCAAGCCCACTTCGGCCTTCGAGGCGCCATCGCACCCGTCCCGAATGCGGGCTGTGGACGCAGGCGTTCTCATGCAGGTTGCGCAGCACCACCGCGAGGGTGTCGGGGTCGCCCGCAACGGCGAAAGCGTCGAGCGCCGGGTCGATCTCCACGACGAGATCGCTCCGCGAGCGCTCCCTGTCGATCTCCCGCAGCAGCGGGCCGAGCACGACAGGGCCCGCCGCCGGAGAGGCGGTGCCGGCGTCGAGGCGGGCGAGAGCGAGGAGCTGGCTCATCAGGCGGGCGGTCCGATCCACCCCCTGGACGATCTTATCGAGCGCCGACAGGCGCATCGTGCCGTCCTCCGCTGCCCTCGCGATCTGCGCCTGGGTCCGGATGCCGGCGAGCGGCGTGCGCAGCTCATGGGCGGCGAAGGCCGTGATCGCCCTTTCATGCCGCCGCGCCGCCTCGAGCCGCCCGAACAGCCCGTTCAGCGCCTCGGTCAGCGGGCGAAGCTCGGCGATGTCCCGGGGCGGCAGCGGTGCGAGGTCGTCGGCGGCGCGGCCCTTGAGATCGGCGGCGATGCTCTTCAGAGGCGCCAGCCCCCGGCCGACGCAGAGCCAGATCAGCCCTGCCAGGAGCGGCAGGATCAGCAGGGCCGGAGCGACCAGTCCGCGCACGAGGTCCTGCACCAGCCGGTCGCGCAGGCCGAGCCTGTCGCCGACCAGCACGCGCACGCCCCTGGCGGCGTCCTCGATGGCATAGACCCGCCAGGGCTCGCCGGCGACGAGGCTGGAGGAGAAGCCTTCCGCCGCCTCGGTCAGCCGCTCGGCCGGCGCCGAGCTCGATGCCGCGACGAGGTGCCCGTCCAGCGACCAGATCTGGCAGGACAACTGGCGCTGATAGCCATTGGCGGCCTGCGGCGCGGCAGCGATCGCGGCGCCGCCCGCCCCGCCATCGTCGCGGACCAGCGAGGCGACCATGCGCGCCGCCTCCTGGAGCCTGGTGTCGAGGACGTGCTCGAGCTCGCGTTTCGTGCCGAGATAGATCCAGATCGTCGCCGCCAGCCAGATCAGGCCCGTGGCCACGACCAGGATGAGGAACAGCCTGGCCCGCAGCGAGGTCACGGCGCCTGCCTCAGGCGATAGCCGAGGCCGCGCACGGTCTCGATCAGCCCGCGGCCGAGCTTCTGGCGCAGATTGTGGACATGGACCTCGATCGCGTTGCTCTCGACATCCTCCTGCCAGCCATAAAGCCGCTCCTCCAGCTCGGCGCGCGAGCGAATGATCCCCGGCCGCTCGGCGAGGGCGCGCAGAATGGCGAATTCCCGCCGCGTCACGTCGAGAGGGACGCCGCCGCGCGAGACGCCGTGGCTGCCAGGGTCGAGAACGAGCCCGGCCGCGGCAATGGTGGCGGCAGCCCGGCCTTCGCCCCGCCGCACGATCGCGCGCAGGCGGGCGGCGAGTTCGTCGAGATCGAAGGGCTTGCCCAGATAGTCGTCGGCGCCGCGATCGAGGCCGGCGATCCGGTCGCGCGTCTCGTCGAGCGCCGTGAGCAGAAGAATCGGCCGCCGCTCGCCGGCCGCCCGCAGGCTTTCGAGCAGGTCGAGGCCCGAGCCGTCCGGCAGCATGAGGTCGAGCACGATCGCGTCGAAGGCGCCGGCCGCCAAAGCATGCCGGCCATCGGCGCAGGAACCGACCACCTCGGCGCAGACGCCGTGGAACCGCAGGCCCACGGCGAGCCCGTCGGCGAGAATGGGGTCGTCTTCGACGATCAGGACACGCATCTTTCTTCCCTGCCCCCGGAAACCTCCGCCAGCTTAAGGCTGGCTTAAGCTGGCCGGTGCCGATGGCCGCATCCGTTCACCGCAAGGCAAGCGCGGAGGCGGTCGCCGGGCCTGCTGCGCTCGCCAAGGCAGCGACGCCCCCGGCACCCTTCCGACACCGAAAAAGGGCTCAGATCCATGCTCCATCACCGCCGGGCCATCCTCGCCGGCATACCGCTCCTCGCCCTCGGGCTGCCGGGCCCCGCATCCGCCCAGTCGGCGCCCCGGATCGACGTCGAGGCCATCCTCAACGATCCGGAAGCTCCGGTCTCGGGAAACCCGAAGGGCGATGTCACCATCGTCGCCTTTCTCGACTACAACTGTCCGTTCTGCAAGAAATCCGCCCCCGACCTCGCGCGCATCGTCAAGGAGGACGGCAAGATCCGGCTGGTCTACAAGGACTGGCCGGTCATCGGCGAAACCTCGGTCCATGCCGCGCAGCTCGCCCTCGCCGCGGCCTATCAGGGCGGCTACCAGCGGGCGCATGACGCGCTGATGGCGACCAAGGGACGGTTGAGCAAGGAACAGATATCGGCCGCGCTCAAGGATGCCGGTCTCGACCTGACGCGCCTGCAGGCCGATCTCGACGCCCATGGCGACCGGATCGTCGCCCTGCTGAAGCGCAACATGGCCCAGGCCGACTCGCTCGGGCTCCAGGGCACGCCGACCTATCTCGTCGGCCCGTTCCGCACCTCGACCCTGGACTACCAGGGCTTCAGGCAGGCCGTCGCCGACGCGCGCGGAAAGAAGACCGGGCCTTAGGCGCGGCCGGCTTTCGGGCGGGAGCCGGCGTCACGGCTGCCGCTCACTCCCGGACGCGATCGGACCTCACGAGAAACCTCCGCTCGCGTCCGTTATCGAGCGAGAACATGCCGCCGCGCCCCGGCACGACGTCGAGAATCAGGCGGGTATGCTCCAGGCCTCGAACTGCGCCGCGCCGATGTAGGACGGCGTCGCGCCAGAGCTTCTTCGGCGCGTAGCTGACCAGCAGGTTCTTGGTCTGCCGGCAGCGAGCATCATCTTGTGGGTCTCGCGGCCGATGCCCGGCTGCTTGTAGCCGCCGAAGGCCGGATAGGCATGGTAGCAGTTGGTCCAGAAGCGGCCAGTTTGAGCGTGAGGCGAAACATCCGCGCGGACGCCATCGTCTTCTTCCTCCGCTTAAGGCTCACGAAAAATCCGCGGTTTCTTCTTCCGATACAGCCTCCGGGACATTCAGCCTCCGCCCTGGCCATCGCTGACGCGAGGACCCCAAAACCGGGACAGAGGCGCATAATCGGCTGTTATGCATAAGGCATCAATTGGTATTCGTTGTTTTGAGAATGCTTCGTCTAAGTTCTCCCTGCAGATCATCATTCTTGCGAAGTGGCCCGAAATGTCCGATTTCGATCTCGTCCTGCGCGGCAATATCGTGCTGTCCAACCACGTCATCGAAGACGGCCATGTCGCCGTCAGCGGCGGCAAGATCGGCAAGGTCGGCGCCGGCGCCCCGCCTTCCGCCCGGGAAACCCAGGATTTCCGCGGCCACTGGATCATGCCGGGCGTGATCGACGGCCAGGTCCATTCCGGCAGCCAGGCCGATCACGAAGGCATCGGCATGTGCTCCCGCGCCGCGGCGGCCGGCGGCGTCACGGTCATGGTCGACATGCCCTATGACGAGCCCGAGCCCGTCACCAGCGCCAGGCTCTTCAACGCGAAGGTCGCGGTGGTCGAGCGCGACGCCCATGTCGATGTCGCGCTCTATGCCACGATCGCCGTCGAGAACGGGCTCCACGCCATTCCCGGGCTGGTGGAGGCAGGCGCCTGCGCCTTCAAGTTCTCGACCTTCGAGGCCAATCCGACGCGTTTTCCGCGCATCGGCGACGACACGCTCTACGAAGCCTTCAGGCTGATCGAGCCGACCGGCCTGCTCTGCGGCGTCCACAATCAGGACCAGGAGATGACGAGGCGCAACATCGCGAAGCTGATCGAGGCGGGCGACACCGGCCCGGACGCCTTCCTGCGCGCCCACACCGCACTGATCGAAAATCTCGCGACGGCCCGGATCTACGAGATCGGCGCCGAGACCGGCGCGCGCGCCCACGCCGTCCATGTCTCGACCGCGCGCGGCTTCGAGATCTGCAACATGTACAAGCGCGCCGGCCACAAGGCGACGGTCGAGAGCTGCGTGCAGTATTTCATGCTCAATGCCGAGGAGCACGGCCCGCGCTTCGGCGCCAGGATCAAGCACTACCCGCCGATCCGCCCCAAGGCCGAGAGCGACCTGCTCTGGAGCCATCTCGCCGCCGGCCATTGCGACTTCATCTCGTCGGATCACGTCTCCTGGGGGCTGGAGAAGAAGAGTGACCCGAACATCTTCAGGAACACCTCGGGCGGGCCGGGGATCGAGACCCTGCTGCCGGCGCTCTGGACCGGCTGCGAGGAGCACGGGCTCCCGCCCACCATCGTGGTGAAGCAGCTCTGCGAGGGCCCGGCGAAAGCCTTCCTGCTCGCCGATAAGGGCCGGCTCGAAGCGGGAGCCGATGCCGACATCGCCGTGCTGGAACCCGGCCGCTTCGTCCATGATCCGGGCAAGAGCCTCTCGGCCGTGAGGTGGAGCTCGATGGAAGGCCGCGAGCTCCGCGTCCGTGTCGCCGCCACCTATGTTCGCGGCCGGCTCGCCTGGGACGGTCAGCGGATCTGCAACAAGGCCGGAGACGGCCGCTTCCTGCGCCCCACGGCGTGAGCTGCCATGGCGATCGACCAGGACCGGCTCTGGCAGCGTCTCGAAACGCTCTCGCGGATCACTGACCCCGAGCGTCCCTGGACCCGCCGCTCCTTCACGCCGCGCTTCCTCGAAGGCCGGGAATGGCTCGCGGCGCAGTTCCGAGGCGCCGGGCTGGAGACCGGGCTCGACGCGGCCGGCAACCTCTTCGGCCGCCTCCCCGGCGCCGATCCCGCATTGAAGCCGATCCTGATCGGCTCGCATTCGGACACGGTGCCCTCCGGCGGCCGCTATGACGGCATCCTCGGCGTGATCGCGGCGCTGGAGGTCGCCCAGAGCCTCGGGGAGCGCGGCGAGCGCTTGCGCCATACGCTGGAGGTCGTCGACTTCCTCGCGGAGGAGCCCAGCGAGTTCGGCCTCTCCTGCATCGGCAGCCGCGCCCTCGCGGGAGCGCTGAGCGAGCAGCACCTCGCCCTCGCCCGCCCGGACGGCATGACGCTGCGCGACGGCATCGCCTTCGTCGGCGGCCGGCCGGATGAGATCGCCTCGGCCAGGCGGCCGGCGGATGGCGTCGCCGCCTATGTCGAGCTCCATATCGAGCAGGGCCGCGTGCTGGAGAACGAGCGCATCCCGATCGGGATCGTGACCGACATCGTCGGCATCCGCCGGGAGCGCATCACCGTCACCGGCCGGGCCGACCATGCCGGCGCAACGCCGATGCCGCTGCGCGCCGATGCGCTGGTCGGCGCCGCGAAGCTGGTCGAAGCCGCCCATGAGCGGGCGCTGGCGACGGCGCGCGACGAGCAGCCGCTGGTCGCGACCTTCGGGCGCATCGAGGTCAGCCCCAACGCGGCCAATGCCGTGCCGGGCGAAGCCGTGCTGACGCTGGAAGTCCGCTCCGGCAACGAAGCGGCGGTCGCGGCCTTCGGCGCCGGATTGCTGCGAGACCTGCGGCCAACGCTGGAGGCGCTGCGCCTCGCCATCGCGGTCGAACCGATCAGCCATGTCGCGCCCACCGCCTGCGCAGCCGGGATCCGCAAGGCCATCGCCGATGCCGCAGCCTCGCTCGGGCTCGCCACGCGCAACCTGCCCAGCGGCGCCGGCCATGACGGCGTCTTCGTCGCCCGGACCGAACCGATCGGCATGATCTTCGTACCCTGCCTCGACGGACGCAGCCACGCGCCGGAGGAATCGATCACGCCCGGGCAGGCCGGCGACGGCGCGCGCGTGCTGGCCGAGACGGTGCGCCGGCTCGATGCCGGCCTGGGCTGAAGCCCGCCCGGCGAACGACGCCCGCGGTCCGCCTCAGCGCAAGGGCGCCCCGTAACGCTCGACCCGATAGGGCTCGCGGGCGAGGCCGACGCAGAACCGCGCCACGGCTTCCTGCAGCCTTTCGGCGAGCAGCTTCATCGGCGCGTTGACCGCCGTCAGCCGCTCGCGCGCCGCCTCGGCCTGCTGCGCGAGCCTGGCCAGGTCGAGCGTCAAAAGGTGTCCGTCCCTGACCACGAAGCGCCCGCCGATCATCACGTCGCGCACGGCGGTGCCGTCCTCGACATGGACGATCTGGTTCACCGTGTGGTTGTGCGGGAGCCAGTTGATATGGCCGAGGTCCACAAAGACGAGGTCGGCCTTGTAGCCGGTCGCGATCCGCCCGATACGGTCGAAGCCCAGCGCGCGGGCGCCGCCCTCGGTGGCCGCATGCAGGGCTTCCGGCGTGGTCAGCCAGCCGTCCACCTCCGGGCCGCGCACCTTCGACACGAAGGAGGCGAGCCGGGTCGCCTCGTACATGTTCTGATTGTCGCCGCTGTTGGAGCCGTCCGTTCCGATCGCCACATTGACGCCGGCCTCGAGCATGGCCCGAACATCGGCGAGCCCGCTGCCGAGGCGCATGTTGCTGGCGGGATTATGCGCCACGGAAGCGCCATGGCCGGCGAGAATGCGCATATCCTCGTCATCGAGCCAGACGCCATGCGCCACGGTGAAGTCCGGCCCCAGGAGGCCGAGCCGGTCGAGATGGGCGGTCAGCGTACGGCCATAGCGCCTGATCCCCGAGAGCGCCTGGATCTTCGATTCCGAGACATGGCTGTGCAGGGCGAGGCCGTGGCGCCGGGCGCAGTCGCGGCAGGCGCCGAGAAAATCGTCGGTGCAGTGCAGGGGAATCGTCGGCGCCAGCGCGATCCTCAGCCTCTCGCCGTCGACGCGCCCGTCGCGGACGAAAGTCTCGAAGCCTTTCAGCGTCCGCTCATAGGGCTGCAGGCGGAAGCGGTCGACCTCGGCCCGCAGAGCTTCCGGCAGCGCCTCGTAGAGGCCGGGAACGGCCTGGTAGAGCGTCAGGTCCGCCACCATCGGCGCGATGGTCGCCCGCATGCCGACATCCCGATAGGCGCGTGCGATCGCCTCCATGCCCTCCACCGTCGGCGCCGGCACCTCGAAGAACAGGTCGTAGCAAGCGGTGGTCCCCTTCAGGACCATCTCGGCACCGTTCAGCGCCGCCGAGAGATACTTGTCCTCGAAACTGCGGTTGCCGCTGATCCAGGGGCCCGCGGCAAGCAGCAGCTCCAGCGACCAGCGGTCGCCCATCGCCTTGGCCAGCGCGCCATGCGCATGCGTATGGGCGTTGATCAGGCCGGCATGGATGAGCTTGCCGGCGGCATCGACGACCTGCGCGCCCTCCGGAGCGGCCAGCCCGCGCGGGCCGATCTCGCGGATCATGTCGCCCTCGAGCAGGAGGTCGACGGCGTCGGCCTGCGCCCGGCCCGGCAGCAGGACGAGCGCGTTGCGGATGACGGTGTAGAGCGCGCTCTTCATGCTGGGCGACCCGCCATGTCCATCAGCGCCGCTCCTCGGCGGCGGCCCAGGGGAAGAAGACCCGCTCGGCCACCACGATGAGCTGGAAAAGAACGATGCCGAGCAGCGCCAGGACCAGCATCGCGCCAAAGGCGACAGGCACCTTGAAAAAGGCCGTCGCCGAGGTGATGAGGTAGCCGAGCCCGCGCTCGGCCGCGACGAATTCGCCGACCACGGCGCCCACGACCGACAGCGCGATCGCCGATTTCAGTCCCGAGAAAATGAAGGGGATCGAAAAGGGCAGCCGCACCCGGAACAGCTCCTGCAGCTTGCTCGCCCGGCAGGAGCGCGCAAGCTCGATCAACTCCGACGGCACCGCGAGCAGGCCGGTCGTCATCGCGATCACCAGCGGAAAGAAGGCGACGAGGAAGGTCACGATCACGCGCGGCATCTCGTTGGGGCCGAGCATCACGACGAGGATCGGCGCGATCGCCACCTTCGGCACCGACTGCGTCAGCACCAGCAGGGGGTAGATCGCATCCGCCGCGAGCCGCGAGGACGAGATCAGCACGGCCAGGGGAAAGCTGACGGCGATCGACAGGAAGAACCCGAACAGCACCGTGCGCAGCGTCGCCACCATGTGCTCGCCGAGCTGCTGGCCGCCCATCGCCGCCATGTCCTCGACGATGCGCGAGGGCGACGGCAGCAGATACTCCGGAATGGCGAAGAGCCGGGCGCTCGCCTCCCACACCGCCATCAGCACGAGCAGCGCGAGCAGCGGGATCAGGAATTCGCGGCTCGCGCTCAGCCAGCCGGGGAGCCTAGTGTTCGACATCGAAGCGCGCCCCCTGTTCGCCGAAGATCAGGTCGCGGATGCGGCCCGTGCAGCGCTGGAATTCGGGATGGCCCGAGAGCGAGAAGTCGCGCGGCCGCGGAAGGTCGACGTCGATGATCTCGGCGATCCGACCGGGGCGCGGGGACATGACCACCACGCGGTCGGCCAGGATCACCGCCTCGGGAATGGAATGGGTGACGAAGAGAATGGTCTTGGGCGTGTTGGACCAGATCCGCAACAGCTCGATCGTCATGATCTCGCGCGTCAGCGCGTCGAGCGCGCCGAAGGGCTCGTCCATCAGCAGGATGTCGGGATCGTGCACCAGCGCACGGCAGATCGCGGCGCGCTGCTGCATGCCGCCGGAGAGCTGGCGGGGGCGGTGCTCGGCGAAATCGGCGATGCCGGCCACCTTGAGCAGGTCCTTCGCCCGGCGCCGCGCCGCCTCGTCGGCGCGGCCCATGATGGTCGACGGAAACATCACGTTCTCGACGATCGTCGCCCAGGGCAGCAGGGTCGGCGCCTGGAAGACGATGCCGGTGTCCTGGCGCGGCCCGGTGACCCGCTCGT
This sequence comes from Hyphomicrobiales bacterium, assembly GCA_900466745.1. Classification (GTDB taxonomy): domain Bacteria; phylum Pseudomonadota; class Alphaproteobacteria; order Rhizobiales; family Beijerinckiaceae; genus Allobosea; species Allobosea minatitlanensis. The sequence goes on from UBNE01000012.1 coordinate 80,187, forward strand.
CGCGGATGAAGATGCTCCCTTCCGTCGGCGCGACGAGGCCCGAAACCAGCCGCAGCAGCGTGGACTTGCCGCAGCCGGAGGGACCGACCAGCGTGACGATCTCGCGATCCTTCACCGTCAGGTCGATGCCCTGCAGCGCTCTCACGCCGCCATTGCCGACCGCGCCGAAGACCTGACCGACCTGCTTGATGTCAATCATCGATAGGCCTCCAGGGCCGCCAGTATCCGCCGGATGCTCACTGCCTGGCCGGGAGGAAGGACATGTCGACCGCCGTCTGCGGATCGACCGAGATATCCAGGTCCTGGGCCTTCGCGACGACCTCGTAGGTCTTCTTCAGCCGCTCGGCCGTGATGCCGCCGACACCCGCCTCCCTGGCATGGTCGGTGAAGATGAAAGCGAGGGTCGCCTTCAGGCTGCCCAGGCAGTCGTCGAGGTCGACCTGCTGGTTGGCCTTCACATGGGCCTCGCAGGCCGCCTGCGGATCGGCGCGCGCGGCATCCCAGGCCTCCAGCGTCGCCTTCATGAAATGGCGCAGCATCTCGGGTCGCTTCTGAATGGTCGCTTCGGAAGTGTGAAACGCCAGCGAGTAGATCGCGAAGCCAGCCTCGACGAAGGGTAGGAAGGCGAGCTCCTTGCCGGCCTTCTGCGCCTGCTTGTTCTGGTAGTAGAAATTGGTCGAGTAGGACGGCATCGCATCGATCTTGCCGGCGATCAGCAGCGGCCCCATCGCCGAGCCGTCAACGGTCACCCATTCGATCTTGCTCGGATCGGTGTGGGCGGCGGCCGCCACTGCCGGGAAGTAGAGCCTGTGGCTGTTGCCCGGCGTGATGCCGATCTTCTTGCCTTCCAAGCCGCTGAAGCTCGTGATCCCCGAATCCTTGAGCACGAAAAGGGAATGGGGCGAGTGAGCATAGACCGCGCCGATCATCTTCAGCGGCACGGAACTGCGCTGGCGGGCGGTGAAGAGCGCCGAGATGTCGGCCATGCCGATATCGGCGGCTCCGCCGGCAACCTTGCTGAGCGTGTCGCCCGAGCCGTTGCCGCGGCTGATCCGAAGGGTGATGCCGTTGCGCGCATAGATCCCCGAGGCGATGCCGGCATAGTAGGGCGCGTAATCGCCCGTCGGAATCCAGTCGAGCATGAGGTGGACGTTGTCGGCGGCCCGCGCCGCTCCCGTCGCGGCGCCGAGCGCGACCGCGACTCCGAGGACGGCCCTGGCCGCGGTCGACATGAACTTGAACATCACGATTATCCTTTTGCCGGTTCCCTTCTCAGCAGAAGGAACCGCAGCGCGGATCAAATCAAATACCAATTTTTCGCGAAATCATAATGGCGTGTTATGGCCGCTTCCGGCCTCCTCATTCGATCGCCTTCCGCATCGCCCGTCATGAAGGAAAGGCGTCGTCGGGCGCCGCCGGCAGCAGCGTGCGCAAACCGTCGACGAAGCTGCGGGCGATGCGCGACAGCGGCTCGATCCGCGACGACAGCAGATGGGGCCGCGTCGCCATCTTGGGCACCAGCGGGCGCGACCGGATATTCGGCCAGGCATTGTCCATCAGCACGAAATCATCGACGATGGCGACACCCCCGCCGGCCTGGACGAGGCAGCAGGCATTGGGCGTGAAGCGCACTTGCGCATTGAAGCGGATGGGTTTCGGCGCGCCGCTCAGCGCGCGGCTGACGACCATGCCGTAGGGCGTCTGCGAACCGTAGCCGATGATCGGATAGGGCACGAGGTCGGCCGGCTTCACCACCCGCTTCTCGCCGAGCGGATGGCCGGCGGGAAAGATCACCTGGAGGCGGCCTTCGCCGATCTGCGTCGCCTTGACCGTCGGATCGTCGACCGCCATCGACGTCACCGCGAGATCGGCGCGATGGCTCGCGATGCGGGCGATCAGGTCGGCGAGCGTCAGGATCTCGAGCTCGACGCGCACCTCCGGATGAGCCTGGCGAAAGCGGGCAATCGCCTTCGGAACCAGCATATGGCCGACGCTGGGGCTCGCGACCAGCCGGACCGAGCCGGCCGCGCCGCGCCGCAGCTCATCGGCGAGCTCGTTGACCCGGGCCACCCCCTGGTGGACCTGCTCGACCTCGGCGAACAGCAGGCGCGCCTCGGGCGTCGGCTGCACCCTGCCCTTGACGCGCTCGAAGAGGGACAATCCGAGCCGGTCTTCCGTATAGGACAGAAGCCGGCTGATGGCGGGCTGGGAGACCGACAGCAGCCGCGCCGCCCCGCTGATCGACCCCGTCGCCATCACCGCGCGGAACATCTCGATCTGCCGCAGATTCATCGCCATGCCCATAACCCTCCCTTATGAATGGCGCGGAAATTAGCATATGCTTGTTCTGGGAGCACTCGGCTAGATTCTCCAGGGCCCGCATGGGGCGCGCCTTGCCATGGAGTTCTATCGATGTCGCGCATTCTCACCGTCGCTGCGGCTCAGCTCGGCCCTATCCATCAGGCTGACGACCGTGCTTCGGTCGTCAGCCGGATGATCGCCCTGATGGAGCAGGCGAAGATGCGCGGCGCCGATTTCGTGGTCTACCCCGAGCTCGCCCTGACGACCTTCTTTCCGCGCTGGCATTACGAGGATCGCGCCCAGGCGGATCGCTGGTTCGAGACCGCCATGCCCGGCCCGCAGACGCAGCCGCTGTTCGACAGGGCGCGGGAGCTGCAGATCGCGATGAATTTCGGCTATGCCGAGCTGACGCCGGAAGGGCGGCACTTCAACAGCTCGATCCTCGTCGACAAGACCGGGCGAATCGCCGGCAAATACCGCAAGGTGCATTTGCCGGGCCATGCCGAATACGACCCCAGCCGGGCGCATCAGCACCTCGAAAAGCGGTATTTCGAGCCCGGCGACCTGGGTTTCCCGGTCTGGGCTTTCGAAGGCGGCCTGGTCGGCATGGCGATCTGCAATGATCGACGGTGGCCCGAGACCTATCGCATCATGGGGCTCCAGGGCGTCGAGATGATCGTGCTGGGCTACAACACGCCGACCGCGAACGGCCATTCCAGCACGGAAACCCTGGCCGATCGCCTCTTCCACCATCGCCTGTCGGTGCAGGCCGGCGCCTATCAGAACTCGACCTGGGTGGTAGCCGTTGCCAAGGCCGGGGTGGAGGACGGGCATGCCCTGTTCGGCGGCACGCTGATCGCCGGGCCGGACGGCAAGATCGTCGGCGAGCTCGACCATGAGGAGGACGGGCTGCTCGTCCATGCCTGCGATCTCGACGCCACGCGCTTCGGCAAGGAGACGATCTTCAATTTTGCAGCGCATAGGCGCGTCGAGCACTATGGGCTCATCACCTCGCGCACGGGGAGCGGTGCCCCGCTGGGACGCGCCGTCTGAGCGGCTGCGGCGCCGGCTGCCTGCCCACGGCGCGAGCTCGCGCCTGAAGCTCGTCATCGTGGAGGGCGGCGAGCTCCTGTGCAAGCTTCCCGACCAGCCGCAGTCGGGGAAGGCGCTCGAGATCGCCGCCCATGCCGTCGCCGCCTTCGACGCATCGGAGCCGCGCGACCTTCCCCGGCTGGCGACCTCCGACATCGAGCTCCACCTCGCGCGGGACATCCGCGCGGCGCGCCTGCGCAACCCTCCGTCCCTGGCGGAGTTCAGCGCGGCCACCGGCCTCAATGCGCGCAAGCTCAAGGCCGGCTTCCAGCGCGTATTCGAGGACAGCGTCTATGGCTACCTCCAGTCGCTGCGTCTGGAGGAGGCCTCTCGGCTGCTGAGCGCGGGAGACATGAACGTATCCTCGGTGGCCTATCGCGTCGGATACAGCCCCGCCCATCTGTCCGTCGCCTTCCGGAAGCGCTTCCGGCTCTCGCCCAAGCAGCTCAAGCCCTGAAGGCCGGCAGCGCGTCCCGTCCCTGCTGGCCTCAATCCAGCGACAGCGCCCTGTCCAGCGTGCTGCGCCGCCATGCGGCCGGCGTCTCCCCGACCATGCGCCGGAACACGCGCGTGAAATGGGCCTGGTCCGAGAAGCCGGCTTCGACGGCGACCTCGGTCAGCGACCGGTCGCCGGCGGCGAGCAGCCGCTGGCCCTGCTCGATCCGGGCCTTGAGCTGCCATTGATGCGGCGGCAGCCCGGTCGAGGCCTTGAAGGCGTGGCTGAAATGCGATTGCGACAGACCGACGAGACCGGCGAGATCCTGCAGGCGGATCCTGCCGGCGGCGTGCTCGGCGATGTAGTCCGTCACAGTCTTGAGCTGCCGGCTGGTCAGCGGCGTCCGGCGGCGCGGCGCCTCGCGCGCGACGCCGAACAGGTCGATCAGCACCGCGAGGACGAGGCTGTCGCCATAAAGGTCGTGCCGGGCATCGGGCTCGGCGCATTCGCCGGCGATGAGCCGCGCCAGCATCTGGATGCGCTCATTCGAGAACATGATGCGCGGCTGCCGCAGCAGCTCGCGCGACAATGCCTCGCCCAGGCGCTCGCTGACGCCGGCGGGATCGAAATGCAGGTCGAGATGGCGGATGCGCATGCGCTGCTGCGTGCGCCCCCAGACCGGCACACCGGCCGGCATGAAGCTGATCCCATGCGCGCCGCCCCGTGGCGAGATGCCCGGCTCCGACGGCTCGAGCCGCGTCTCGAAGCTGCCGCCGGCCTTGTCGAGGACGATGAAGAGCCGCGGATGGTCCGAGACGTATTCGCCCGTGGCGCCGGCCTGGCACTCCGCCTGCCAGAGATCCGCGATGACGCCGTTCCAGCTCCGGCATTTGAGCGAGCCGATCACGCTGATGCCTTCGCGGACCGATCGCATGCCTGGCTGGAAACCCATCCTGACCCTCCTGCGGCCGGATAATCGCGTCAAAGCGCGTGTTCAAAATGCAACGCGACAATCGCAATTCTACCCGCCTGCCCAGGAACGTTCAATACATGACAGGAACGATCAATCCAGAATTGACCGCCAATGATACGCCGCTATGCAAAGCAGTGGCTGTATTTTGAATGGTTCTAATTTTGACCTATTCCTGTACGGCACGCAATATTGGGGCTTGAGCCGGCCATGTGCTATCGACGAGACATGATGAAGAACCTTGTTCTTTACTCGACTGCTTCTTTGACGGCGCTGTTATACGGAGCCGCCGCGCTGGCGCAGACCGCGCCCGCCCCGACGGTCCAGCTCGACACGATCACGGTCGAGGGCCGGGCCGAGACGGCGACCGGGCCCGTCAACGGCTATGTCGCGACGCGCTCCACCACCGGCTCGAAGAGCAACACGCCGATCACCGCCATCCCGCAATCGGTCTCGGTCATCGGCCGCGACGAGCTCGACGACCGCAAGGCGCTGAAGGTCGACGAGGCGCTGCGCTACACGGCCGGCGTCACCGCGCAGCCCTTCGGCGCCGACCCGGATACGGACTGGTTCTTCATCCGCGGCTTCCAGGCGACACAGACCGGCGTCTATCTCGACGGCCTCCAGCTCTATGGCTACGGTTTCGGCGGCTTCCAGATCGACCCCTTCATGCTGGAGCGGGTCGAGGTGCTGAAGGGCCCGGCCTCGGTGCTCTATGGCGGCTCCAACCCCGGCGGCATCGTCAGCCTGGTCAGCAAGCGGCCGAACGGCAGGAATTTCGGCTATGTCGAAGCCGGCATCAACAATTTCGGCAATGCCTATGTCGGCATCGATGCCGGCCTCAGCGACAAGCAGGGCGTGTGGAGCACCCGCCTGACCGGCAAGCTCTCGGGCGGCGACCAGTACACCGACTATTCCAACGATTTCCGCGGCACGATCATGCCGCAGATCACCTATCAGCCGAACGGCGCCACCCGCATCACCGCCTATGGCGCCTACAGCTATCTCGACCAGATCCATTCCGGCGGCAACTTCCTGCCCTATGTCGGCACGGTGGTGAACGCGCCTTTCGGCAAGATCCGGCGCGACGCCTTCCTCGGCGAGCCGTCGATCGACAGCCAGAAGCGGGTCACAACGATGCTGGGCTACGAGTTCCAGCATGATTTCGGCGGCGTGACCTTCTCGCAGAACGCCCGCTACGGCCAGATGCGCGGCTCCCAGCTCGGCCCCTATGGCTATGGCTATGCTGGGCCCGACGCGCCCTTCGGCAACGGCTTCCAGCCGCTGGGACCGGACTACCAGCTCTACCGGATCGGCTTCCAGGAGCACACCAAGGTCAACACCTTCACCATTGACAACCGCCTCGAAGGCAAGGTCGACACCGGGCCGCTGCAGCATTCCTGGATGATCGGCCTCGACTACAAGTATTTCGAGATCGACCATGTCCAGGCATCGGGCGGCGGGACGACGATCAGCGTCACCAACCCGGTCTACGGGGCGCCGCAAGGGGCGAGCTTCGTCTATCTCGATCAGAAGCTGAAGCACCATCAGATCGGCGTCTATCTGCAGGACCAGATCCGCTTCGGTGGCGGCTGGCTGGCGACGTTCAACGGGCGCTACGACTATGCCGAGAAGAAGTCGGTGAGCCCGGCCACGCTCGCCTTCTCGCCGAGCTATGACGACAAGGAGGGGGCCTTCAGCGGGCGCGCCGGCCTCGCCTATGAATTCGCCAACGGGCTGACGCCCTATGCCAGCGTCGCGACCTTCTTCAACCCGGTCTTCGACGGCACCTCGACCGGCGTCCCCGGCGTCTTCCTGCCGTTCAAGCCGGAGAAGGGCTGGCAGGTCGAGGGCGGCATCAAGTACAAGCCCACCTTCGTCGATGCGCTGTTCACCGCCTCGGTCTTCCACATCGTCAAGGACAACGTCCTCGTCCCCGCACCGACCTTCTTCAACGCCTTCGCCCAGCAGCAGCTCGGACAGGTGACCTCGACCGGCTTCGAGTTCGAGGCCAAGGCCAACCTCACCGAGAACCTGAAGGTGCTGGCCGCGCTGACGGCGTTCAACCTGGAGATCAGCAAGCACACCGACCCGTCGCTGGTCGGCAAGACGCCGTTCATCGTGCCCGAGATCACCGCATCGGGCTGGGCCGACTACACCTTCACCGAGGGCGTCCTGAAGGGGCTGAGCCTCGGCGCCGGCGTGCGCTATGTCGGCAAGTCCTGGGCCGACAACGCCAACACGCTGAAGGTGCCGGGCGCGACGCTGGTCGACGCCGCGATCCGCTACAAGGTCGGCAACTGGGGGCTGGCGGTCAACGTCACCAACCTCTTCGACAAGGCCTATGTGAAGAGCTGCCAGGACTTTTCGAGCTGCAGCTACGGCGATGCCCGCACCGTCACCGTCTCGGCGAATTATCGCTGGTGAGGCCCGCCGGCGACGCATCGAGGGCCGCGGCGCTGCGCTGCGGCCTTCCGTTGTGGTAGTGCCGCGCATGACCGGATTCACGGCACATCCGACGCGCCGCACCGCGCTTGGCCTGATCGCGGCCGCGGGCTGCGCCCGGCCGGCGCGGGCCGGCGGCCTGCGCGTCGCGACCGTCGACTGGTCGGTGCTGGAGACCCTGCTCGCGCTCGGCCTGCCGCCCGTCGCGGCGCCGGAATTGCGCCAGTTCCGCGAGGTCGCCGTCGAGCCTGCGGTGCCTGCGCAGGTCACCGATCTCGGTCTGCGTGGCTCCGTCAATTTCGAACTGCTGCTGCTGTCGCGGCCGGATCTGATCCTGTCGTCGAGCTTCTATGCCGGCTCCGAGCCGCGCCTGCGCCGGATCGCGCCGGTCGAGAGTTTTTCCGTCTATGCGCCGGGCCGGCCGCCCTACGAGCCGGCACTGGCGATGACCCGCCGCATCGGGGAGCGGCTCGGCGCGGCGGCGGCGGCGGAGCGTTACGTCGCGGAGACCGAGGCCGAGTTCGCGGCCCTGCGCGACAGGCTGAAACCGCTCGCGACACGCTCCGTCATTCCCATCAATCTCGGCGATGCCAGGCATTTCCGCGTCTTCGGCGACGACAGCATGTTCGGCGAGGTGCTGCGGCGGCTCGGCCTCGCCAATGCCTGGACGGACCATACGAGCTATTCCGCCACGGCGCCGATCGGGCTGGAGGCGCTGGCGCAGGTGCCGCAAGCCGAGATCGCCCTGATTCCGCCGGTGCCGCCCGGCGCCATGGAGACGCTCGCGCGCAGCGCCTTCTGGAACGCATTGCCCAATCTGCGCGAAGGCCGGCTGCTCCGGATCGGCTCGATCAATCCCTACGGCGGCCTGCCCGCAGCACGGCGCTTCGCCCGGCTGCTGACCGAGGGCCTGCTCGCGGCGGAGGCGGCCCGTGGCTGACGCCGCCGGACCTGCTCGCCCGCGGCTCGGCGGGCGCTCCGGCGCCTGGGCCTTCGCCGCGCTGGCGGCGGCGGCACTGCTCGCGGCGGTGGTGGCGACGCGGCCCGCCCTGCCGGCCTCGCCCGCGCTCGCGCGGACGCTCGAGAGCATCCTGCTCTGGCACAGCCTGATGCCGCGGGCCGCCACCGCGCTGGTCTGCGGCGCGGCGCTCGGGCTTGCGGGCATGCTGCTGCAGCGCGTGCTGCGCAATCCGGTCGCCGATGCCTCCACGCTCGGCATCGCGTCCGGGGCGCAGCTCGCGCTCACCGTCGCCTCCGCCTACGCGCCTGCGCTGATCGCCGCATCGCGGGAGGGCGTGGCGCTGGCCGGCGCCCTTGCCGCCGTCGCGCTCGTGCTCGGGCTGAGCTGGCGGCGCGGCCTCGATCCGATGACCGTCGTTCTCTCCGGCATGGTCGTCGCGCTCGTCGCGGCGGCCGCGAGCGCGACCGTTATCCTCGCCAAGGGCGAATATGTGCTGTCGCTGTTCATCTGGGGCGCCGGCTCGCTCAACCAGCAGAGCTGGGACGCCGTCCTCGCGCTCGCGCCGCGCCTCGCCCTGAGCGCCGCCGCCGCGGCCTTGCTGCTGCGCCCGCTCACCCTCCTCGGCCTCGACGAGGATGTGGCGCACGGCCTCGGCCTCACCTTGCCCGCCGCCCGCTTCGCCGTGCTCGGCATCGCGGTCTGGCTGGCGGCGAGCGTCACCGCCGAGGTCGGGGTGATCGGCTTCGTCGGCCTCGCCGCGCCGGCCCTGGCGCGCGAGCTCGGCGCCCGCACGCCGCGCCAGATGCTGCTGGCGGCGCCGGCGCTCGGAGCCCTGCTGCTCTCGATCACCGACAGCGCCGTGCAACTGCTCGGCTCCGGCTTCAACGATCTCGCGCCGACGGGCGCGGCGACCGCCCTGTTCGGCGGGCCGCTCCTGCTCTGGCTGATGCGACGGGTTCCCCTCGCCCTGCCGCCGCAGGCGCAGGACGCCGCATGGGGATCTTATCGGGCGGCGCGATCGCTGCGTTCGCTCGCTCCGCTGGCCGGCCTCATCCTGGCGGTGGCCGCGCTCGGCCTCCTGCTCGGCCGCGGGCCGGCCGGATGGAGCTGGGCGACGGGCGCGCTGTTCTGGGACCTGCTGCCCTTCCGCGGCCCGCGCCTCGCCGCGGCCGGCACGGCCGGCGCGCTTCTCGGGGCCGCCGGCTGCCTGATGCAGCGCCTGACCGCGAATCCGCTCGCGGGGCCCGAGGTGCTCGGCGTCAGCGCCGGCGGCGGCGTCGGATTGCTGCTCGCGCTCACCCTGATGCCGACGAGCCCCTTCGCGATGCTCTCCGGCATCGCGGGCGGCTCGCTGGCGGTGCTGGTCGTCATGCTGCTCTTCGCCGCCCGCCCCGGCATCGGCCCGCAGCGCCTGCTGCTGGCCGGCATCGCCATGGGGGCGCTCTGCATGGCCGTGGTCTCGACAGCGATGGCCCAGGGCGACCTGCGCGCCTATCTGCTGCTGGTCTGGCTCTCGGGCTCGACCAACCGGGCCGGCGTCTTCGAGGCCTGGACCGGCCTGATCGCCTGCATCGTGCTGATCGCGCCGCTCCTGCTCGCCAGCCGCTGGCTCGACCTGCTGCCGCTCGGAGAGGCGACCGGCCGCAGCCTCGGGCTCGCCGTGACGCGCAGCCGCCTCTGCCTCGCCGCCATGGCCGCGCTGGCGACGGCGGTCGCTTCGCTCCTGGTCGGCCCGCTTAGCCTGATCGGGCTGATCGCGCCGCATCTCGCGCGTCTCGCCGGCTTCGCGCGCAGCCGCGACCAGCTCCTCGCCGCCATGCTGATCGGCTGCGGGGTGATGATCACCGCCGACTGGCTCGCGCGACTCGTCGTCTTTCCCTATCAGCTCCCGGTCGGGCTGTTTGCCGCGCTGATCGGCGGACCCTATCTGATCTGGCTCCTGAACCGTGGAGGCCCCCGCAATGGCTGACGAACCCGAGCTGCACGCCGCGGCGCGGGTGGCGATGTCAGCGTGCTGATCCCGCCGCCGGGGCGCGAGCCGGTCTGGCCGGGCGCCGGAGCGGACAATCGAGTGATCTGGCCGTGCGGCGCGGACGAGCTGGTGCGGCGCGTCCACACGATCCGCTCGATCGATCCCCTGCGCCGGTAGCTCGCCATCGACGTGGTGCTGCACGACACATCGCCCGGATCGAGCCCGATGAATGCGCAGGGCGCCGCGACGAACCGCAATGCCGGCGCGAAGCACTATGGAAGCGTTCTAATTACATATTGAAAACAATGGTTTGAAGGATTTTTTGTTACATTGTACTGTGCAGCCTCCGCCACGGTTGGCGCTGGCCCGCAATGCTGATGCATGATTGAATATTCCGAGGATCATCGACTCCATGTGAGCGGCGAGATTTCCTACAGGGACGTCGAGGCCTATCTCGACGGGACAGTCTACCTGTCGATCGCGGCGCCGCGGCAGGTGCTCCAGACCGGCGTTTCCTTCGCCCGCGGCAGCTACTGGATCGAGCCGATCAGGCCATCGGTGCATCTCACCGGCTGCGACCTCGAATATCTCGACGACGAACGGGTGGTGGGCTCCTACCGGCCGAGCCTGTTCGTCGGCATCCTTCTCGCGGGCGAGCATACCGGCTTCGTCGACGGCCATTCGATCGCGACCTCGCGGATCGGCGTGCCGACGCTGCTGGGCGTGAGCGATCAGGTCGATATCCGCTCGGCGCAAAGGCCCGGCCAGGTCTGCCGGATGAGCGGCTTCCATGTCGGAGCCGAGTTCCTCCGCGAGCTTGGGGAAGAGGCCGGGCTGAGCGGCTGCGAGACGATGCTGGACAGCTTCGCCGACGGCTTCCTCTGGCAGGAGGTCGAGGCCCGCACGGCCCTGCGCGCCCATCTCCTGCAACTCGCGGAGAACCCCTATCAGGGCAGGCTGGCGCAGCTCTATTCCGAGAGCCGGGTGCTGTCCGCGCTGGTCGAGGTCGCGGGCATCTTCCAAGAGCAGCGGCGCGGGATGCCGCAGCTCTCCCGCTCGCATCGCGAGCATGCCGAGCATGCCCGCCTGATCCTCGACAACCAGCTCGCCGACCCGCCCGCCGTCCCGGAACTCGCCCGCATCGTCGGCCTCAACGAAACCAGCCTGCGGCAGGCCTTCAAGGCGGCCTTCGGCTCGACCATCATCGACTATCTGCGCGAACGGCGGCTGGAGATCGCGCGCGTGCTGGTGCGGGAGCGGCGCCTGTCGATCGCCGAGGTCGGCTATCGCGTCGGCTTCTCCAGCCCCGCGAACTTCGCCACCGCCTATCGCCGGCGTTTCGGCCGCTCGCCGCGCCAGGATCTGTAACCCTTCCAAATCCTGCGGGCGCGCAAAGGAAAAACTACGGCCGGCAAAGGCGAGATGCATGGAGGCGCCTTCAGCGCGCCAATAAGAAGACGGTCCATCCTCGGATCGAAGGTCTGCCGTGACGGTCAGCGCTTCCACAGAGGCCCTCGCCGTCGACGCGCGCGGGCCGGACAACGACAAGGCGGCGAAGGCCGCAACCGAGCCGCGCGCCTCGGTCTCGATCGGCGCCGTCGCCATGCGGCTCTTCGCGATGATGCGGAAGCGGCGCTGGCTCCTGCTGCTCTCGATCCTGTGCGGGACGCTGGCGGCGCTGCTCTCGCTCGCGCCCTATGCCGCTGCCGCCGCCGCGCTCGCGGCTATCCTCGATGGCGGCGTCGACTGGCAATGGATCGGCCTGGTCGGAGGGCTCGCGCTCGGCGCCGTGGCCGCGCGGCACCTGTTCTTCTCGCTGGCGACCGGCCTGTCGCACCGGATCGCCTTCCAGACCCAGCAGGAACTGCGGCTTGCGCTCGCCGCCAAGCTCGCACGCGTGCCGCTCGGTTTCTTCGACGACCGCTCCAAGGGCGAATTGCGCACCATCCTGCTCGACGATGTCGAGGGGGTCGAGGACGGCATGGCCCATCTCGTGCCGGAGCTCAGCGCGGCGATCGTCGCGCCGGTCCTCGCGCTCGCGCTGCTCGCCGCCATCGACTGGCGCCTGACGCTGCTCGCGCTTCTCCCGATCGCTCTCGGGCTCGTCCTGATCGGGCGTGTGATGAAGCAGGGCGAAGGCCCGACGCATGACTATCTCGCGATCCAGTCCCGCATGGCCGAGACGGTCGCCGAGATGGCCGACGGCCTGCCCACGGTGCGCGCCTTCAACCAGGACGAACAGGCCACCGCGCGGACGCAGCGCATCTTCGCTGAGATGACGCGTTTCTCCGATGCCTGGATGCACCATGCCGTGGTGCCGGGCTCGGCCGCGCAGGTGCTGCTCTCGAGCCATCTGCTCTTCGCCGCGCCCGCCGGCCTGCTGATGGCGGCGCAGGGCTGGCTCGGCCCGGCGACGCTGGCAGCCTTCCTCGCCATCGCCTACGGGCTCGGCGACGTCTTCACCTCGCTGCAGGGCATCAGCCATCGCCTGATGCGCCAGGTACAGTTGCTCGACCGCATCGACGCGGTCCTCGCCGCCCCGGAGCTTCCGGTCAGCGCCGCGCCGGGCGAGCCGGCCGACAGGCTGCTGCGCTTCAAGAATGTGAGCTTCTCCTATGGCGCGCGGCAGGTGCTGCATGGCGTCGATTTCACGGTGGCGCCGGGGCGCTGCCTCGCCCTGGTCGGGCCCAGCGGCTCCGGCAAATCGACGCTGGCGCGGCTGATCGCCCGCTTCCACGACGTCGGCAGCGGCGCCGTCTCGATCGGCGGCGTCGATATCCGCGAGCTGGCGCCGGACGCGCTCAACCGTGCCGTCTCCTTCGTCTTCCAGGAGGTTTTCCTCTTCGCCGGCACGATCGCCGACAATATCCGCCTCGGCCGACCCGACGCCGATGGCGACGCGGTGATCGACGCGGCGCGGCGCGCCCGGGCGCATGACTTCATCGCGGCGCTGCCGCAGGGCTACGACACCATCGTCGGCGAGCGCGGCCTCGGGCTCTCCGGCGGCGAGCGCCAGCGCATCTCGATCGCGCGCGCCATCCTGAAGGACTCGCCGATCCTCGTGCTCGACGAGGCCACGGCCTTCGCCGATCCCGAGAACGAGGCGCTGATCCAGGACGCGATCGAGGACCTCGCGCGCGAGCGCACCCTGATCGTGATCGCCCACCGCCTGCACACCATCGTCCATGCCGACGAGATCCTGGTCCTGGATGCCGGCCGCGTGGCCGAGCGCGGCAGCCATGCCGCGCTGGTCGAGCAGGGCGGGCTCTATGCCCGGATGTTCGCGGCGCATGAAGCCGTCGCCCATCATCGCCATGCCGATGGACGCCGTGACGAACAGGCCGCCCGGCCCGCGCTCGCGGCGGAGGCCCGCCCATGAGATTGCTCGCCTTCATCCACGCCCATCTCGGCGATGCGCGCGCCCTGTTCCGGCGCGCCATGCTCTTCACCTTCCTCGAGGGGCTGATGACGGCAGGGCCGGTGGTCGCCGTCGCGCTCGGCCTGATGCGGCTGGCGCAGGGCCCCGCCGACCTGCCGGCGCTGCTGCCCTACGCCCTCGCCGTGGTCGCCGCCGTGGCGCTGCGCATTGTGCTGATCCGCCTCGCCTGGTCGTCGGGATTCCGCGCCGGCAATGTCGCGACCGAGGCGATCCGCAACCGGCTGGTCGCGCATATGCGGGCGGTGCCGCTCGGCGCGCTCGGGCGCTGGAGTGCGGCGCGGCTGGCAAGCCTCGTCACCGAGGACGGGCGCTGGATCAACGAAGCCTCGACCTTCACGCTGAACCGGCTGTTCGGGGGGCTCGCCGCGGGGCTGTGCCTGCTGCTGGCGGCGGCCTGGTTCGACCCGGCGACCGCACTCGCTGTTCTCTTCGCCTTCGGCCTCGGCCTGCTGTCTCTGCCCGTGGCCGGACGCCTCCTGAAACGGGTGATCGCGCGCCGCAACGCCGAGCTGACCGATATCAGCCAGCGCATCGGCGAATATGGCGAGGGGATCGCGGTGTTCCGCTCCTTCCGCGCCGGCGAGGGCGCCTTCGCCCGCTTCGCCGAGGCGGCCGACCGCCTGCGCCGCCTGATGCTCGGCTATACGCCCGTCCTGGTCTCGCTCCATGGCGTCGCCGCGACGCTGATGGGCGCCGGCTTGCCGCTGGCGCTGATGATCCTGGCCTGGCGGGGCGGCGAGGCCGCGCCGTCGCTGATCCCGGCGCTGCTGCTCGGGCTCGCGGCGGGCCACGCCCTGTCGGCGGCGGTGCTCGGGCAGATGCTGCCGTTCAGCCTCGGCATGCAGGCCGAGGCCGGCATGGCCCGCTTCCTCGCCGAACCGGCGCTCGCGCATCGCGGGCGCGAGCCGGGCACGCCTCTCGACTTCGCGCTCGAACGGGTCTCGTTCAGCCATGACGGCAGGCGCGGCGCGGTCGACGGCATCGCCCTGGCCGCCCGCCAGGGCGGCATGACCGCGATCGTCGGGCCGAGCGGGGCCGGCAAGTCGAGCGTCGTCGGCCTGATGATGCGCTTCTTCGACCCCCAGAGCGGCCGCGTGACGGTCGGAGGCGTCGATATCGCGGACATCCCGCCGGCCCGGCTGCAGGCGCTGACGGCGCTGGTGAACCAGGACGTCCACCTCTTCCGGGACACGCTGCGCGCCAACATCCTGCTCGGCGCGCCCGGCGCCGACGAAGCCCGGCTCGCCGCCGCCATCCGCGCGGCAAGGCTGGAGGAATTGATCGCGGCCCTGCCGGACGGGCTCGATACCGTGATCGGCGAAGGCGGGCGCACCTTGTCGGGCGGCGAACGCCAGCGCGTCGCCGTCGCGCGGGCGCTTCTGAAGGACGCGCCGATCCTGCTGCTCGACGAGGCCAGCTCCGCCATGGATCCGCTGACCGAGCGCGCCATCCAGCAGGCGGTCGCGGCGCTGGAAGACGGACGCACCCTCGTCGTCGTCGCCCATCGCCTGCGCAGCATCGCCGAAGCCGACCGGATCCATGTGATGGATCGGGGGCGGATCGTCGAGGAAGGCCGGCATCCGGAACTGCTCGCGCGGGGCGGGCTCTATGCCCGGCTCTGGCAGGCGCAGGAGCGTGCGGCCGGATGGAGGCTGAGATGAGTCTGGCATCGCCTTCCGCCGCTGCGGGCATGGCTCGACCCCTGCCGCTGCAGCGCTCGCTGCGCCTCGGCATCGGCGCGGTCTATGGCGCGGCCGCCGTCCCCCTCTTCTTCATCTACAACATCCTGCCGGCGAGCCTGCGCCAGGCCGGCCAGCCGCCGGAAGCCGCCAATCTCGTCTTCCTGGCCTATCTGCCCTTTGCGCTACGCGTCGCCTGGGCTCCGGTCGTGGCCCGCCTCGGCCGGGAGCAGGCGCCGGTCTTCCGGTGCATGGTGCTCGTCTGCCTCGCCCTCGCCGTGGCGATCACGGCGAGCCTCGCGGCCTTCGAGCCCCATGGCGGCACATCCGGCATCATCGCCGTCGCCACGCTCGCGATCATGGCGATCGCGACGGCGGCCGTGGCGCTCGACGGCTATCTGCTCGCCGGCTTCCCGCGGGAGGCGCGGGTGCGCTCTGCCCCGCTCCAGGGCATCGGCTTCGCGCTGGGCGGCCTCGTCATGGGCGCCGGCATCATGCTCTGCGACGGCGCCGGCTGGAGCGGCATCATCCTGCTGCTCGTCCTGATCACGGCCGGGCTGGCGCTGCCGGCGCTGCTGCTTCCGGGCGGCGGAACCGCGACGGACCAGGGCGGGAACGGCCCCGACGCGGCGTCCGGCCTCTGGCGCTTCCTGAGAAGCGTCCCGGCGCGCCGGCGGCTGGCCTTCTCGCTGCTCGGCCATGGCGGCCTCGGCCTTGCCGGCGGCATGCTGCCCGTGCTGCAGGTCGATGCGGGCTTGAGCCTCGGCCAGATCGGCCTCGTGGCGGCGATCGGCGCCAACGGCGTCGGCGTGATCGCCTCCTGGGCGACGGGGCTGGTGCTGCGCGGCAGCGAGGTCTGGCGCGTCGCGCTCCTGGTCAGCCTCGCCTCGGCCTTCTGCTTCGCGGGCTTCGCCCTCTCGGGCGTCAGGGCCGAGCCGATGGTCGCCATCGCCCTGTCGCTCGCGGTGATGGCGCTCGGCTACGCCTTCTTCGTCGTCTTCCGCGCGCTGGTCCTGCCGATCTGCGCCGGCGATCGCGGCACGACGCAGGCCGCGGCCCTTTCCAGCATCGATGCCCTCGTCGCGACGGTCTCGGCCATCGCCTCCGGCTTCGTCCTCGGCCGCGGCGGCCTGCCCCTGCTGCTCGGCCTCGCGGCCGGCTTCTGCGCTGCCGGCGCGCTCGTCGCCTGGCGCGCGCGCCGGCGCGGCGACGACCTTCACACCTCTTCACCCCACGGAGCCCGACCCTCATGAAGCGGCCCTTCAGCCACTCCGCCAGCCCTTTCATGCTGCTCGCGACGACGGCGCTCGCGGGGATGCTCTGCCCGCTACCCGAGCCCGCCCGGGCGCAAGGCCGGGACGCGCAGGTGCTCCAGCTCGACGAGATCACGGTGACCGCGCGCCGGCGCGACGAGACCCTGCGGGAGATCCCCTTCGCGGTGGACGTGCAGAGCCGGGCCCAGCTCGACGAGAAGCGGGCCTATGACGCGCCCGCGGCGCTGAAGGATGTCGCCGGCGTCTACATACCGGGCTTCGGCGACCGCTCGACCTCGTTCCTGATCATGCGCGGCGTCGGGCCCATCCTGTTCCCGCTCGGCCCGGACGATTCCTCGGTGCTCACCTTCGTCGACGGCACGCCGCTGCCGATCGGCTCCTCCAACGCCAATTATCTCGATCTCGAGCGCGTCGAGGTGCTGAAGGGGCCGCAGAGCACGCTGTTCGGCCGCAACACCACGGGCGGCGCGGTCAATCTGGTGCCGGCCCTGCCCGACGACACCTGGAAAGGCTATCTGCGCTCGGAATACGGCACGCAGAACCATCGCCTGCTCGAAGGCGCGGTCGGCGGCCCGCTGATCAAGGACAAGCTCGGCGCGCGCATCGCCTTCCGCCTTCGCGGCATCGACGGCTACGTCAACAACGTCGTCGGCCCCGATCTCGGCCGCGAGCAGAGCGCGACGGGCCGCCTGACGCTGCGCTTCACGCCGACCGACCGGACCACCTGGACGCTCAGCGGCAGCGCCGATTCCTCGGATGGCGTGCCGGTCTACTATGCGCTGAAGGGCGACGGCTTCCCGATCCTGGCGGCCCAGAACCTGGGGCGGGAGGTCACGAAGAACTACGCCTTCCAGTCGAAGTTCGAGCACAGCTTCGAGCGTTTCACCTTCACCTCGCAGACCTCCTACAACGCGCTCCGCGCCGACCTGACCTATAACGGCGCCGACTTCTTCCTCGGCAGCCGCATCACCGGCCTGCCGCTCGACGCCTTCGGCAACATCGCCGGCAACTACTTCGACCGGAACATCGACCAGAACCGCTTCACGCAGGAACTGCGCCTGAGCTCCAACCCGGGCGAGACGCTGCAATGGATCGCCGGCCTCGCCTATTATCGCGACGAGGCGAAGTTGTTCTCGATGCGCAACGTCTTCGTCTACGGCCCTGCCGTCTCTGGCTTCGACAACCTGCACCAGACGACGACCGGCCAGGCGGTCTTCAGCGAAGTGACCTATCCGGTGATCGACCGGCTGAAGCTCTCGCTCGGCGGCCGCTATACGCGCGAACAGAAGAAGTATGACGGCGAATTCTGGAACGACGGCACGCCCGGTACGGTTCCGGCCTTCGCCGAGGGCGGCAAGAGGGACTATAATTTCTGGACCGGCCGGGCCTCGCTCTCCTATGACTGGACCGACAAGCTCACCAGCTTCGCCAGCGTCTCGCGCGGCTACAAGAGCGGTGGCTTCGGCACCTTCAACTCGCTGATGTGGGCCGGCGTGCCGCGCACGCCCTATGATTCGTCGAGCATCGTCGCCTACGAGATCGGCGGCCGCGGCTCGTTCCTGGACGATCGGCTGAAGGTCTCGGCCGCCCTGTTCTACAACGACGTCAGCAAGGAGCAGATCCTAGCCTACGATCTGCAGAACTTCGCCCAGCAGTCGCTCAATCTCGACACCAAGAGCTACGGGGTGGAGCTCGATGCGAGCTGGCGCGTCACCGAGAACTGGGAGATCGCCGGCGGCATCACCTACACCTCGACCGAGATCACCGACGTGCCCGCCGCCGCGGCCGCCGCGCAGGCCGGGCTGAAGAAGGGCAACCAGTTGCCGCAGGTGCCGGAATGGGCCGGCAAGGCCTCGGTCACCTATCGCGCCCCGCTCGGCATCGCGGCCTTCGGGCCGGGGAACTTGCTCGCCCGCGTCGGCTACAACGATATCGGCCCGCGCTATTCGGAGGCCGGCAACCTGGCCAAGCTCAAGGCGGTCCACCTGCTCTCCGCCCGGCTCGGCGTCGAATGGGAGAAGGGCGAGGCCTATCTCTTCGGCGAGAACCTGCTCGACAAGCGCTACGTCACCTTCGCCCAGCCCTATGGCACCAGCGTGCTGACCGGCGCGCCGGTCTACGGCACGGTCTATGCGCGCGGCGCCACGATGGGCGTCGGCGCCGCGATCAAGTTCTGAAGCGCGGCGCGATGATCGACAGCTCGTCCTGGCCGGTCGTGCGCTGGACCATGCCGGCCCGCATCCCCGACGCGGAGGCCGAGCGCGTCGTCGCGGAATGCGATGCGCTGCTCCGGCGCGGCGAGCGCTTCGCCCTGGTCTTCGACGGGGCCGAGCGGCCCGAGCAGTCGCCGCGCTTCGCCGGGCTCTACAAGGCCTGGTCCCGCGAACGGCGCAGGCAGCTCGGGCGATGGGTCGCCGGCGCGGCGCGGATCGAGCCGGATGCGGCGAGGCGCGAGGCCGTGCTCGGCAGGCTGATGAACGCGGCCCTGGCGGCGTTCATGCCCTATCCGTTTCGCGTTGCGGCATCGGAGGAAGCCGCGCTCGCGCATCGGCCCTAAAAGCGGAACGCGGTTTTTGGGAAAAGCCGCTGCAGAACCAAAGAGGCAGAGCATCTAGCGGCGCCGCATCTTGGGCGTCACGCCATAGGCGCGCTTGAACGCCGTCGTGAAGTTGGAATGATGGGCATATCCGGCGAGGTGGGCGGCCTGGGCGATGGTGAGCTCGCCCTGTTCAAGCGCGTCCTTGGCGGCCTCGAGCCGGGACTGGCGAATGAACTCGACGACGGTCACCCCATAATGCTCCTTGAAGCAGCGCTGCAGGGCGCTGGGACTCGTGCCGGCTTCGAAAGCGATGGCTTCGATCTTCAAGGTGCCGCGCAGATTGTCGAGGATGTAGTCGCGCGCGCTGACGCTCTGGCGCATCGCCGTCGCCGTTCCGCGCGCCAATTCCTTGCCCTCGCTGTCGATCAGGGCCCGGCACACATCGCTCATGATCTCGAGGCCCCGCGACTGGCGATACAGCGTCAGCAGCTCGCCATGCAGCATGGGAGGCGGATTCAGGATCTGCTCGGCGAGCTGGACGAGATGCGGCGGCGGCTCGAAGGCATGGTGGCTGAGATGCTGCGAGAAGAAGCGCGCGAGTTCGGGGACCCGCGCCCCCTGCTCGCCGGCGAGCGAGGTGATCCAGCTCATCGGCGCCGAAACCCGCACCTTGCGCATCGCCGTGTCGGTCTCGGTCAGGAAGGTCAGCGCGCTCGGCCTCGTCACGCAGAACAGGCCCGCGACCGGCCGGCAGCGGTCGCCATGGCCGGCATCGAAGTGGAAGGTCTTGTCGTCGACGCGGAAATGCTGGGCGCCGTGCAGCAGCACGAAGACCTGAACATAAGGCGTGATCTGCTCGGTACGGAAGGACGGGTTGCAGCTCGGCCAGCCTTGCAGGCCAGCGACCCTGGCCACCCCCAGAGGGGTGACGCTCTCGATATGACCGTCCTGTATCAAAATTCCAGTTCCAGTATTTAAGTATTCTAAAGAAGGTAATCGTCCGCCATGGAGCGTTTACGCATAAGTTTTTGCTGAAATCGGCAAAAAGTAAAGCTTTGACAAGCAAACGACCCAATCACATTTTGCGCTGCAACCTTGGCGCGTTGCGCTTCCTGCTGGCTGGGCACCCGAATGACACTGTTACCGACCTTTGATTGGCTGCCCGTGACGGCCGGCCGCCGGACCTCCGTGGCAGCGGCCCGTTCCTTCGCCTTGCTGGCCGGAGCCAGCCTGATGGCCCTCCTGGCCGGGCATGCGCGGGCCCAGGAGGCGCAGGGCGCCGCCATCGAGCTCGATCGCATCACTGTCCAGGGCGAAACCGGCAACGGCCCCGTCCAGGGCTATATCGCCCAGGTCAGCCGCGCAGGCAGCAAGACCGACACCCCGATCGAGAAGACCCCGCAGTCGGTCAGCGTGGTGCCGCGCCAGCAGATGGAGGACCAGTCCGTCAACTCGGTCGCCGAGGCGCTGCGCTACACGCCGGGCGTGATGACGGAATATCGCGGCTCCTCGAACCTCCATGACGAGATGTTCGTGCGCGGTTTCGCCTATGTGCCGCGCTATCTCGACGGGCTGCGCTACGGCTCGGATTCGTTCGGGCAGGTCGATCCCTACCTGCTCGAACGCGTCGAGGTGCTGAAGGGGCCGGCCTCGGTGCTCTACGGCCAGGCCAATCCCGGCGGCATCGTCAATCTGGTGAGCAAGATGCCGCAATTCGCGGCGCATCGCGAGGTCTTCGTCAGGACGGGGAACCGGTCGCGCGCCGAGGCGGGCTTCGATATCGGCGGCCCGGTCGGCGAGCACTTCGCCTATCGGGTGGTCGGTCTCGGCATGAGCGTCGACGGCCAGGAGGACCATGTCGAGCAGAAGCGCTTCGCCATCGCACCGTCCTTCACCTGGCGCCCCAGCGACCAGACGCGGCTGACCGTGCTCGGCTTCTACCAGAACGAGCCGGATGCCGGTTACCGGAACTTCCTCGAATCGGCCGGCACCCGCTACCGCTCCGCCTATGGCTATGTGCCGCGCAGCTTCTTCATGGGCGACCCGAATTTCGACCGGTACAAGCGCGAGCAGAGTTCGATCGGCTACCAGTTCGAGCACCGCTTCAACGATATCGTGACGGTTCGGCAGAATGCGCGCTACAGCGTGATCGACACCGACTTCCGCACGATGGTCGAATGGAGCATGGGATCGGGCGCGAACCAGAACCTGTTCACCCGCAAGGCCGGCGCCGGGCCGGAAAAGCTGAACCAGTTCGTGATCGACAACCAGGTGCAGCTCGACTTCCTCACCGGCCCGCTGAAGCACAAGGTTCTGACCGGCTTCGACTACCAGTGGTCGAAGCGCGACTACCAGTGGGGCTATGCCAGCGGAACCAGCACGATCGACTGGACCAACCCCGTCTACGGCGACCCCGGCGACACCAATGTCGTCTACAGCACGGATACGCGGACCCGCGCCCGCCAGCTCGGCGTCTATGTGCAGGACCAGATCGAGATCGGCCGCCTGAACCTGCTGTTCGGCCTCCGCCGCGACTGGGCCGAGACCAGCGTGACGGACCACCTCGCCGGCAATGCCAAGACCTCGGTCGACAGCAGCGCGACGACCTGGCGCGCGGGGGCGATCTACAATTTCGACAACGGCCTGGCCCCCTATGTCAGCTACAGCACCTCCTTCGAGCCCGTCCTTCAGACGCCGGCCGCCGGGCAGGCGCCGTTCAAGCCGACCGAGGCCCGGCAATTCGAGGCGGGGCTCAAATTCGCCCCGCAGGGCGCCAACTATCAGGTGACGGCGTCCTATTACGACCTGACCCAGCAGAACGTCCTGACGCGCAAGACCTTCGCCGACCCCTATACGCAGATCGGCGAGATCCGGAATCGCGGCTTCGAGCTCGAGGCGCGGGCCGAGGTGCTGGAGGGGCTGACCCTGCTCGCCAGCTTCAGCCACATCAAGTCCGAGGTGACGGATTCGCTGGACAGCACGATCCTGCACAAGATGCCGACGCGCATTCCGCGCAATCAGGGCTCCCTCTGGGCCAAGTACGATTTCCGCGGCGGCGCGCTCGCCGGCCTCAGCCTCGGCGGCGGCGTCCGCTATATCGGCGAGAGCTGGGGCAACGACACCAATACCTTCAAGGTCCCGGAGGTCGCGCTGTTCGACGCCATGATCAGCTATGATTTCGGCAAGACCAATCCGACGCTCAAGGGGCTCAGCGCGCAGCTCAATGCCAGCAATATCGCCGACCGCCGCTATGTCTCCTCCTGCAACAGCGCCTATGCCTGCTGGTGGGGCGCCGGACGCGTCGTAACCGCGCAGCTCAAATACACATGGTGAGCCTGTCCCGATCATCGGCGCTCGTCGCCGCGATGCTCACGGTCGCCGGCCCGGCCGCCGCCCTGACGAGGCTCGCCCCGAATCGGCCGCAGACGGTGGCGCTGAAGCAGGCGGCGCCGGAACGCTTCGATCCGCAGGCCCGGGCCGGGGACTATCTCGCCGGCTTCGTCGATGGCGGCCCGGCCGGTTCCGTGACCGTCGATCTCGCGGATGCGGATGGCGGGCCGGTCAGGCGGCTGGTGACGGCGGGGCGCGGCCGCAGCGAATTTCGCTTCGTGGCCGAGAAGGCCGGACAGGTGTTGCAGGTGACGGCCGCAAGCCCGGGCAGCGTGACGATCGGCCTGTCCCAGCACCTCGCGCGGGAGCAGCAGAGGTTCACGCCCCAGCCGCCGCTGAGCCCCGCGATCGCAAGATTATCCGCCGAGATCGCGGCCGGCGGCACCGCCGACGCGTTCTGGCAGGAGGCCGAGCGGACAGGCGCGCCTCTCGTCGAGCCGGGCCCCGACGGGAAGACCATCCTCACCTTCCTGTATCGCGGGGCAAGGCGCAATGTCCGCATTTTCGGCGCGCCGAGCGGCGACCATGACGAGATGCAGCGCCTGCCCGGAAGCGATGTCTGGTATCGCAGCTATCTCGTGCCGGCGGAGACGCGCCTCTCCTACAAGCTCGCGCCCGACGTGCCGGACCTGCCGGGCTCCGCCCGCGAGCGCCGCATCGCCATCCTCGCCACGGCGCAGGCCGACCCGCTCAACCGGCATTCCTGGCCAGGCGACGCGCCCGACCGCTTCAACCGGGAATCGACCGTCGTCTTGCCGGCCGCGCCGGCGCAGCCCTGGCTCGACCGGGCCCAGGCGCCTGCCGGGACGGCGACGGACGGCTCCATCGCCTCCTCTCGTCTCGGCAACAGCCGGCAGATCACGATCTATCGCCCGCCGGGCTTCGATGCGGGCCGCCCCGACAATCTCCTGCTCTTCGTCTTCGACGGCCCGGAATACCAGTCGAAGGTGCCGACACCGCGCATGCTCGACGCGATGATCGCGGCGGGCGCCCTGCCGCCGACCGTGGCGGTCTTCGTCGCCAATGCCGACCGCGAGGCGCGGGGGCGCGAATTGCCCGGCAATCCCGCCTTCGCCGACTTCATGGCCGAGGAATTGCTGCCGCGGGTCCTGGCGGAGACGGGGCTGAAGCACGATGCGGCGCGCACCATCCTCGCCGGATCGAGCTTCGGCGGGCTCGCGGCTGCGACGGTCGCCTTCCGGCACCCGGCGCGGTTCGGCAATGCGATCAGCCTGTCCGGCTCGTTCTGGTGGCATCCCCCCGGAAGCGACCCGGCCAGCCCCAACCACGTCGCCGCGCTCTTCGCCCGCTCGCCGCGCCTGCCGGTGCGCTTCTTCCTGAGCGCCGGCCTCTTCGAGGGCGGCAGCCCCTCTCATGGCGACGGCATCCTCGAAACCTCACGACATCTGCGCGACGTGCTCGTTGCACGCGACTATGAGGTGACCTATCGCGACTATGCCGGCGGCCACGACTATCTCGTCTGGCGCGGGGCGCTGGCCGACGGCCTGCTGGCGCTGTTCGGCAGACGCTAGATCATCGCTGGCGCATCGCTCCAGGAGTCCGAACCATGCCATGTGACCGCCGCCAGTTCCTGCGCCAGATCGCCGGCGCTGCCCTGCTCGCCATCCCCGCGGCCGGCGGCCGGGCTCATGCCGCGCCGGTCACGGTGAAGCATGATCGCGGCGAACTGTCCCTGCCCGGCATTCCCGCCAGGGTCGCGACCTTCGACCTGACGGCGCTCGACACGCTGGATGCGCTCGGCGTTCCCGTCGCCGGCGTGCCGGATTTCACCATGCCGTCCTATCTCGCCGGCTATGCCGACAAGCGCTATGCGCGGATCGGCTCGCTCTTCGAGCCCGATTACGAGGCGCTGAGCGCGCTTGGCCCGGACCTCATCATCGTCGGCGGCCGCTCGCGCGCGAAATATGCCGAACTCTCCCGGATCGCGCCGACGCTCGACCTGACCGGCGACGCCGCCCAGCCCTATGCCAGCGACCTGGTCAACATCGCGACGCTGGGCCAGCTCTTCGGCAAGGACAGGGAGGCGGCGGCGCTGGTCGCGCGCATCCAGGCTTCCGTCGCCGCATTGCGCCAGAAGGCGATGCAGGCCGGCAAGGGCCTTTTCCTGCTCGTCACCGGCGGCCGGATCAGCGCCTATGGTCCGGGCTCCCGCTTCGGCATGATCCACGACGTCTTCGGCGTCGCCCCGGCCATGACAAACATCAAGCCCGGCGTCCATGGCCAGCCGATCTCCTACGAGCTCATCCGGAAGGCGAACCCGGACTGGCTCTTCGTGCTCGATCGCGACGCCGCCATCGGGCGGCAGAAGGAAGGCCAGGCAGCGGCGACCCTGCTCGACAACGAGCTCGTCGGGCAGACGACGGCCTGGAAGACGAAGCAGGTCGTCTATCTGGACGCGCCCGCCTGGTATCTCTCCGGCGGCGGCGCCCAGTCGCTGCAGGGTGCGATCGACCAACTGACGCAGGCCTTCTCGCGGCCGCGCTGAACGCAGCGCCCGAGACCGGGCGACGGGGATGGCCGCACGCTTCCCAGCAGGATCGGGATGCGTCAGGGAGCGAGGCAATCGCTGCGCAGGAAGCGCATGAACTCGTTCACGAGCTCGGTCCGTGGACTGTGCGAGGGGAAGAGCACGCCGAAATTGTAAGGTACGTCGGGCTGGAAACGGCGCCAGACCAATCCCCTGGCGGCAAAGGCGCCGGCCGTGAAGCGGTCCGTGACCGTAACGCCCACTCCATTCGCCACCAATTCGCAGGCTATGGCGGCGATGGGCGTATCGACACGGATGTCCGGTACGGCGCCCGCGTCGTCCAGCGCCTGCTGCAGCGGCAAATGCACGAAGCTGTCGCGTCCCTTGCCGACGAAGGGCAGCCCGTGCAGATCCCGCGGCGTGACGACCTCGCGCCCGGCCAGCGGATGGTCCGGCTGCATCACGCAGACCCCGATGGCCGGGTCGAAAAGCTCGATGTCCACGCCCGGCTTTTCCATCGGCAGCATGGCGAAGCCGATATCGAACTGGCGCGTCGAGACCCAGGACGCGATGGTTTCGGAGCGCTGCACCTGCAAGGCGGCCGCCACCCCCTGCCGGGCCGCCAGGAAACGCGCCAGCGCGGCCGGCAGAAACTGATGGGCCAGCGCCGGCATGCTGACGATCCGGAGCTGCTCCACGCGCCGCTCCCTGATCTGCGCGGCCCGCTCGGCGATGCGCTCGAGCCCGACGAAGCTGCGCTCGACCTCGTCATGGAGGGCAAGCGCCTCGGCCGTCGGCCAGCTCCGCCCGTCGGCGCGGGTGAACAGCGCGAATCCGAGGCGTTCCTGAAGCTCCTTCAGGAGCCTCGATATCGAAGGCTGCGACGTTCGCAGCAGGCGCGCGGCCTGGGTAAAGCTGCCGACATGCAAGACGGCGTTGAAGGCCTCCCAATGCTTGTGGCTGATCTGCGTCACATCAAGGCGCCTCGAAGCCGGAGGATCCAGACTGCCGGTGCTGTCGGGCGCGGGCGGCAGGCCGCCGCCACGAGGCGGTCGAACCTACTCATATCAAATCCGGATCGAGCGATCCAGATTTCGTCAATTGACATATAACCCTCTCGTCGAAACCCTGCGGTCAACCAGGATAAGAACCGAGGGGTCGAAGCTATGAGTTCTCCACGTCGCAGAATCCGTCCGACGGCAATCGGGGCGGCGCTGCTGGCCATGGCGGCGGTATCGTCCGGCGCCCGCGCGCAGGATACCATGTATGTCGCGGGTTATGGCGGTTCCTTCGAGCGGCTCATGCGCGAATCCGTGATTCCGCCGTTCGAGAAGGCCAACAACGTCAGGATCGAGTACGTCGCCGGCCAGTCGACCGCGACGCTGGCGAAATTGCAGGCGCAGCGCAGCAAGCAGGAAATCGACATCGCGATCGTCGATGACGGCCCGATGTACCAGGCCGTGCAGTTCGGCTTCTGCGCGCCGATCCAGAAGGCGCCCGTCCTCGACGACATCTATCCGATCGCGAAATTGTCGGAGCAAGCGATCGCCTTCGGCATCGGCGTCACCGCGCCGGTCTACAACACCAAGATCTTCAAGGAGAAGGGTCTTCCGGCCCCGGCATCCTGGGCGGATCTCGGCAACAGCGCCTATAAGGGCCAAGTCGCGCTGCTCGGCGCCGCCAGCACGACCGGCCTCCACGGCCTGATCATGGTCGCCCGCGCCAAGGGCGGCGGCGAGGCGAATATCGACCCGGGCTTCAAGGCCTTCAAGGAGGAGATCCGCCCGAACATCGTGACCTTCGCCCCCTCCGCCCCGAAACTGGAGGAACTCCTGCAAAGCGGCGAGATCGCCATGACGGTCATCGCCCGCTCGCGCGCCGTCGCCCTCAGGAAGGAAGGCCTGCCGCTCGAGGCGGTGGAGCCGAAGGAAGGCGCCGCCGCCCTGATGGTGACGATGTGCCCGGTCGTCGACAGCGACGTCCCCGCGCAATCGCAGAAATTCATCCAGCACATGCTCTCGCCCGCCATCCAGAAGGTCTTCGCCAAGGCGGGCTACGGGCCGGTCAACCGGAAGACCGAGCTCAGCGCGGAGGAGAAGGAGGGGCTTGCCGTCGGCGACGAGGCCGTCGGCAAGCTCGCAAAGATCGACTGGCCGGTGGTCAACCAGCACCGCGCGGCCTGGACGCAGCGCTGGAATCGCGAAGTGGAACGCTGATCCTTCCCGGCCCGGCCGGCTTCGCCCGGCCGGGGCATTCCAGAACGGACTTTCCAGACAATGGCTAAGATCGCGCTCGAGGCGCTCACGAAGCGTTTCGCTGCCTTCACGGCGCTCGCCGGCATCGACCTGGCGATCGAACCGGGAGAATTCGTCGGACTTCTCGGGCCTTCCGGCTGCGGCAAGACCACGACCCTGAACATCGTGGCGGGGTTCGAGGAGCCCAGCAGCGGGCGCGTCCTTCTGGACGGCCGGGACCTGGCGGGCGTGCCGGCGAACCGGCGCGGAATGGGCATCGTGTTCCAGAGCTACGCCCTCTTTCCGCACATGACCGTGGCGGAAAACGTCTCCTTCGGGCTGGAGATGCGCGGGATCGGCCGCGCCGAGCGGGAGGGGAAGGTCCGCCAGGCGCTCGACCTGGTGCATTTGTCGGCCATGAGCGAGCGCTATCCGCGCCAGCTTTCCGGCGGGCAGCAACAGCGGGTCGCGCTGGCGCGGGCCCTCGCCATCGAGCCCGCCCTCCTCCTGCTCGACGAGCCGCTGTCCAATCTCGACGCCAAGCTGCGCGAGGAGATGCAGATCGAGATCCGCGCCATCCAGCGGCGCGTCGGCACGACGACGATCATGGTCACGCACGACCAGGCCGAGGCCCTCGCGACCTGCGACAAGATCGCCGTGATGGATGCCGGCCGCATCGTCCAGCTCGCCGACCCGCTGACGCTCTACGACGCGCCAGCCAGCCGCTTCGCCGCCGCCTTCGTCGGGCGATCCTCCCAGATCCCGGCCAAGGTCGCGGCCGTCGACGGGGCGCTCGCGCGCCTGCGCATCGACGGCCTGGCGACGGAGGTCGGCGGGCGGCTTCGCCATTCGCTGGCGGCGGGGGACGCCGTCTCGATCGCGCTGCGCCCCGAGAAGGTCCGGCTCGGCGCTCCCGGCACGGGCACGGTCGAGGGCCTCCTGCAATCGCGCGTCTTCCAGGGCAATTGCTGGCTGTTCTCGGTCGACACCCAGGTCGGCGCCGTGCTCGTGTCGGAGCCGCATCGCGGCGTCCCGCGCTTCGGGGAAGGCGATGCGGTGTCGATCGCCTGGGCCGCGGAAGATGCAGCCATCGTCCCGGAGGCCGCCCATGGCTAGCGCCAGGCGCCGGAGCGCGCCCTATCTCCTGAGCCTGCCGGCGCTGCTGTTCTTCGCCGCGCTGCTGGTCACTCCCCTCGTGATGATCGCCGGCCTGAGCTTCCAGGCCTTCGACCTGAACACGGGCCGGACGGGCGGCCTGACATTCGGCAACTACGCCGATACGCTGGGGGACCCCTATTATCACGCCATCTTCCTGCGCACGGTCGGCATCGCGCTGGCGACGACGGCGATCTGCATCCTGATCGGCGCCCCGGAAGCCTATTTCCTGTCGCGCATGCGCGCTCCCTGGCGCTCGATCTTCCTGATCGTGACCTTGAGCCCGCTGCTCATCTCGGTCGTCGTGCGCACGCTGGGATGGGCCCTGCTCTTCGGCCGGAACGGCGTGATCAACCAGGTCCTCGCGGCCCTCGGCCTCGCCTCGAGCCCGATACCGATGCTCTATACCGTTCAGGGCGTCGTCATCGCGCTGGTGCATGTGGCGGTGCCGTTCATGGTAATCTCGGTCTGGGCCGCGCTGCAGCGCCTCGACCCCAAGGTGATCCGGGCGGCGAGCTCGCTCGGCGCCAGCGAATTCACGGTCTTTCGGCGCATCGTGCTGCCGCAGGTCGTCCCGGGCATCCTGTCGGGGTCGCTGATCGTCTTCGCCCTGGCGGCCAGCGCCTTCGCAACCCCGGCGATCATCGGCGGGCGGCAGCTCAAGGTCGTCGCCACGGCGACCTACGACGAATTCCTCGGGACGCTGAACTGGCCGCTCGGAGCCGCGATCGCCATCGTCCTGCTCGCCGTCAACGCCGCGATCATGCTGACCTATAACCGCATCGTCGAGCGGCGCTATGCGAGGTTCGCGCAATGAGCCGCAACGGAGCCTTCGCGATCGCCTTCCACACCCTGTTCGTCGCCTTCATGCTGGCGCCGCTGGTGGTGGTCATGTGGATGTCGCTGACGCCCGCGAACCTGCTGTCCCTGCCGACCTCGGCGCTCTCGCTGCGCTGGTTCCGGGCCATTCTCGACCATAGCCAGTTCATCGACGCCTTCTGGTTCAGCATCCTGCTGGGCTTCCTCTCGGCCACGCTGGCGATGCTGCTGGCCGTGCCGGCGGCGCTCGCCCTGGCGCGCCATCGCTTTCCCGGGCGGGAAGGCCTGGTCGCGCTCTTCCTGTCGCCGCTAATCATCCCGCATGTCGTGCTCGGCGTCGCCTTCCTGCGCTTCTTCACGCAGATCGGGACGACGGGAACCTTCGCCGGGCTTCTCGGAGCTCATGTGCTGGTGATCTTTCCCTATGGGCTGCGCCTCGTCCTGGCGGCCCTGACGACGAGCGATCCGGCCATCGAACGCGCGGCGATCTCGCTCGGAGCCTCACGATGGACCGTGTTCCGCCGGGTGCTCCTTCCGCTGATGATTCCCGGCGTCGCTGGCGGGTGGGTCATCTCCTTCATCCAGAGCTTCGACGAGGTGACGATGACCGTGTTCGTCGCGACCCCGTCCTCGATGACGCTGCCGGTACGCATGTACCACTACATCGAGGAGTCGATCGACCCGCTGGTCGCCTCGGTCTCGACCGTCGTCATCCTTCTCACCTTCCTGCTCATGGCCGTCGTGGACCGCATCTACGGGCTCGACCGCATCCTGGTCGGCAAGGGCTGAACGCCCCGCCGATCGACCCCGACCTCTCGAGGACTGGACAATGAAAGCAATTGTTGTGGGGGCCGGCGTCGTCGGCTCGTCGGTGGCCTATCGCCTCGCGCAGGCCGGAGCGGATGTGACCGTCGTCGAGGAGCGGCGGCCCGGCGGCGGCACGTCGAGCGTGACCTATGCCTGGGTCAACGCCTGCGAGAAGCTGACATCCGAGGCCTATTTCCGGCTCAATTTCGCCGGGCGCCAGGCGCATGAGGCGATTCTGGCCGAATTCCCCGGCGCGAATTGGTATCACCGGCCCGGCGTGCTGCAATGGCAGGACGCGGAAGCGGAGGCCGGCGGCCGCGACGGCAGCGATCCGATGGCGAAGCTGGAGCAGCTCGTCGCCTGGGGCTATCCGGCGGAGGTCCTCGGGCTGGACGACGTGCGCCGGCTCGAGCCGGAGATCAATCCCGAGGCGATCGGCAGCGCGCCCGTCATTCACTACCCCCGCGACGGCTGGCTCGACCCCGTCCCTTATTCCGGCGCCCTGATCGGCGCGGCCCGGGAGCGTCACGGCGCCAGCCTCCTCGAGGCTCGCGCGGCCCGGCTGATGCTGGCCGGGAACCGCTGCGGCGGCGTCGTGCTGGAGGACGGCCGCACGATCGAGGCCGACGTCGTGGTGAATTGCGCAGGCCGGTGGCTCAACGACATCGTCCCGGCGCCCGAATACCGCATCCCGCTGGCGCCGACGCTCGGCATCGTCGCCTATACGCCACCCGCCGGCGCCCCTCTCAGAAGCGCGCTTCGCACCCCGCTGATCAATATGCGCCCCGATGGCGGCGGCCGTTTCCTGCTGCGCTCGAACGAGCTCGACCGCCTGCTCGCCGACGACCAAGGCGCCCTGCCCGGCCATCCGCTGGCGCAGGAGCTGATGCGGCGGGCCGCCAGGACCGTTCCGGCGCTGAAGAACGTCCCCGTCGAGGCCGTCCGCATCGCGACGCGCCCCATTCCGCAGGACAGCTACTCGGCCGTCGGCCCCGTTCCGGGCCTGTCGAACTACTATGCGGTGGTGACGCATAGCGGCGTGACGCTGGGAGCCTTCCTGGGCGAAGCCGTCGCCGACGAACTCGTGCATGGGCGCAGCCGCGACGAACTCTCCGCATTCCGCCCCAGCCGCTTCTTCAATTGAGGATCGCCCGATGCGCGTCGCCATCATGGGAGCCGGCGCTGCCGCCTTCGCCGCAGCCGCCTTTCTCGCCGAACGCGGGCACGACGCCGTGCTCTGGTCGCCGAGCGGCAGGAGCACGGAGGCGCTCGCCGCGGGAGCCGCACTCGTCAGCGAAGGAAAGATCGAGGGAGAATTCCGGCCGGACGTGGCGAAGAGCTGCGAATCCGCGCTCGCAGGCGCCGACGCGGTGCTGGTCGCCCTGCCGGCGAACGGGCACAAGCACGTCATGGACGCCATGGCGCCGCTGCTCCGGGCGGGGCAGCCCGTCATCATCTCCTCGCATGCCTCGCTGGGCGCCTTCTACCTGTCGCGGCTGCTCGCGGACCGCGGCGTCGAAGCGCCCGTCGTGGCGCTGAGCACCACGATTCTCCGCTCCCGCCGCACCGGCCCCCACACGGTCAGGATCGCCACGATCCGCAGCAAGGTCGATATCGCCACCCTGCCCCGCCGCCTGGCCGACGAAGGGCTCGCGCTCTGCCGCAGCCTGTTCGGCGACCGCTTCCGCGCCGTCGACGGTCTCCTCGCCGTCTCCCTCAGCAACGTCAATCCGCAAAGCCATATGGCGCTGGCGCTCGCCAACTTCACCCGCATGGAGAAGGGAGAAGCCTGGGGCCAGAGCGAGAACATGACGATGGCGGTCGGGCGCCTGCTGGAAGCGATCGATGCGGAGCGGCTGGCCCTGGCCGCGGCCTTCGGCGTGCAGGTGAGAACGATGCGCGAGCACTATTCGCTGACCTATGGCGTGCCGGACGCGCCGCTGGGCGAGACCTCGCGGATGCTCGCCGGGACGCAGCCGGTCACGCTCGGCCCCGCCACCATCGAGACGCGCTACACGCTGGAGGACGTGCCCTTCGGGCTTCTGCCGCTGGCCGAGCTGGGGCGCCTCGCCGGAGTGCCGATGCCGCTGCATCAGGCGGGCCTCGCCATCTTCTCCGCCCTCTACGGCCGGGACCTCGCGCAGGACAACGACATCCTGCCCGCCCTCGCCCGGAGAGGGTTGTCGCGCGAGCAGTTGCTGGCCTGAGGCCGCAGGCGGCGGGACACGACGAACCACGAAGCCAAACACGGCCGCCGCGGCGCGGCCCATTGACCGGAGGCGAGGCCATGCAGGGGCGGCACTTTCTGAACATCCCGGGACCGAGCCCGATTCCGGACCGGATCCTGAGAGCGATCGCGATGCCGATCATCGACCATCGCAGCGCGGCGTTCGCGGAACTCGGCCGAACCGTCCTGGAGGGTTGCAAGACCGTGTTCGGGACGACCCAGCCGGTCGTGATCTATCCCTCTTCCGGGACCGGCGCCTGGGAAGCGGCGATCGTCAATACGCTGTCCCCCGGCGACACCGTGCTGATGGCCGAGACCGGGCATTTCGCGACGCTCTGGAAGGCGATCGCGGCGCGCTTCGGGATCGAAGTCGCCTTCATCCCCGGCGACTGGCGCCGCGGTGCCGATCCGGACGCGATCGAGGCGCATCTCGCGGACGACAAGGCGCACCGCATCAAGGCGGTGATGGTGGTTCACAACGAAACCTCGACGGGAGCGACCAGCCGGATCGCCGAGATCCGCAGGGCGATCGACGCCGCCGGACACCCCGCCCTCTTCATGGTCGACACGATCTCGTCGCTCGCTTCCGTCGACTACCGGCACGACGAATGGCAGGTCGACGTCACGGTCTCCGGCTCGCAGAAGGGGCTGATGCTCCCGCCGGGACTGAGCTTCAACGCGGTTTCGCAAAAGGCGCTGGCTGCGGCCAGCTCCAGCAGGATGGCGCGCTCCTACTGGGACTGGCAGGAGATGATCAAGCTCAACGCCGGCGGCTTCTTCCCCTACACGCCGGCGACGAACCTGCTCTACGGGCTCAGGGAAGCGCTGGCGATGCTGCAGGAAGAAGGGCTCGCCAACGTGTTCGCGCGCCATCGGCGCCTCGCCGATGCCTGCCGCGCTGCCGTTCAGGCCTGGGGGCTGGAGGTGCTGTGCGAAGTCCCGGCGGAGCAATCGCCGGTGCTGACGGCCGTGATGATGCCGGAAGGGCACGATGCGGACCGCTTCCGCCGGATCGCCCTCGAGCGCTTCAACATTTCGCTCGGTTCGGGGTTGGGCAAGGTCGCGGGAAAGGTCTTCCGGATCGGCCATCTCGGCGAATGCAACGAACTGAGCCTGATCGGCGCGCTGGCCGGGGTCGAGATGGGGCTCGCGGCGGCGGACGTCCCGCAC
Source organism: Hyphomicrobiales bacterium (assembly GCA_900466745.1). Classification (GTDB taxonomy): domain Bacteria; phylum Pseudomonadota; class Alphaproteobacteria; order Rhizobiales; family Beijerinckiaceae; genus Allobosea; species Allobosea minatitlanensis. The sequence goes on from UBNE01000012.1 coordinate 113,585, forward strand.
CAGCGAGGCGGCGTCGACGCGGCGATGGCCTTGCTGCGCGACTGAGCCAAGGCGCGCGCCCAAGCCGAAATCCGCGAGAGGACGGGATCCGCGGGTCGCGTTCCGTGGACGGGCGGGAAGATGCCCGTGCCCGACCGGTCGGCCCCACAGGAAGCACCCCGCCCTTGCTCGGCGGCGGGCTCGCCTCGCCGCCGGCGCCTGCCGCGCTCCTCGCTGCGCGCGAACATCAGCCCCGCCATCGCGGCGGCGGCCTGCATCGTCATGACCCTGACCTTCCTCCTGCTCCTGGCCCTGAAGGGGGACCGCGCTTCTCCAGGCTCTGCGCAGGAAGCGGAAGAGCGAGGCCGCCGCAGGCTGACGCCCTGCTTCCGCCTCGGCTTTTCGAGACCCGCATTCCCGTTTTCGGGGCCGATGCTCCGGGCCTTGCGGCGGGGCGCCCCCCAGTTCCGCGGCAGCCGCCGCTCACACCGTCAGTTCGAGGATGGAGAGCCCGCCATTGTAGTCGTTGGCGTAGACCAGCCCCTCCCTGTCGACATAGACGTCGCAGGACTGGATGACCCTGGGGCGGTTGGGGCGATGGTCCATCAGCCGCGGCGGCTGCGGCGGAACGAAGGCGGCGATCTCCTCGGGCCGGAACGGGTTGGCGATGTCGTAGACCCGGATCCCGGCGTTCTGCTGCGTCGCGAAAATGCGCCGGTCGCTGACGAAGCCGTCGGGGCGGTTCTCGTAGATGTTGTGGGGGCCGAAATGGCCGCCCTTGCGGCGGTAGTCGGCATCGTCCGGCTCCGGGCAGGTCGAGATGCTGATGGGCTTCATCGGATCGCGGACATCGAACAGCCAGATCGGCTTGAAGCCGTCCTCATAATCGTCGAGCACGGCTTCGTCGGCGACGACGAGCAGGTCGCGGGCCGGCAGATGCAGGCAGTTATGGGTGCCGCCGTTGAAGGGCGGCGACCAGTTGTGGTGGAGCTTCAGGGCCGGAGCGGCCGGGTCCGCCACGTCGATGACGACGAGGCCGGCATCGCGCCAGGCGCCATAGGCCGTCGTCCCGCTGACCGTGGCGTGATGCAGGCCGAAGCGGCGATGCGCCGGCCAGCTCGGGGTTTCGCCGGCGGCCGCGTTCATGCCCGGCAGCCAGACCCGGCCGCCCTCGCGCGGCCTGGTCGGATCGGCCAGGTCGACGGTCATGAAGATGTAGTCGGTGAAGCCGTCGAGCAGCGCCGAGACATAGGCCCAGCGCCCGCCCGTGTACCAGATGCGGTGGATTCCCCCGCCCGCGACCGGCAGGAAGCCGATCTGCCGGGGGTGAGCCGGGTCGGCGATGTCGTAGACCGCCATGCCGGCCGTCCAGTTCCGGACCGCCGGGCTGCTCGCGGCGGTGCCGACCTTCTCGCCGAGCGCCCCCGAATAATAGTTCTTCTCGTCCTGGAACTCGGCCGAGGCGAACATGTCCTTCGCGTTGATGACCAGCAGGAGGTCGCCGAAGGTCTGGAGATGGATGTTCCAGGTGTTCGGCGGCGCCGGGATGTAGTTCACCGCCCTGGGCCGCCGCGGATCGCGGACGTCGACGACGCTGAACCCCTTCGAGAACATGTGGCCCGTGATGGCATGGCCCTTGTTGACCATGAGCTGGACGCCGTCGGGGCGGCCGCCCTGGTCGGAATGGCCGATCAGCTTGAGGTTGCGGGCATAATCCGGCTTCGGCAGGTCCTGTGACATGGTCGATCCAGGTTTTGGAGCGTGGAGGGGAAGCATCGCCCGGGCCGGCACGCCGCCGGCCCGGGCGAGCGCTGCTACTGGCCGGCCCAGATCTTCTTGTAGATGGCGGCGTAATTGTTGTCGGGGTCGTAATTGTCCTTCGGCCCCCCGTCCGAGCCGATATTCGCGGCCGTGAAGAGATGGGCGGGGGCGACGAAGCCGCTGTCCTTCTGCTTGCTCAAGGCGCGGTTCGCCTCGTCGACGATCTGCCAGCCATGCAGCCGCAGCGGCTCGGCCACGGTCGCCTGCTGGTATTCCTTCTGCCGGATGCGCTGGAAGGCGGCGCCGCTGCCGTCCCCGGCCGAAACGGCGAGCGGCGCCCCGTCGCCGGGAATGCCGGCGGCGGCGAGGGACGGCGCCATGAAGTCGAAGGTCAGGTCGTTGATGCTGAGCGAATGCGTCCAGCTCTTGCCGTATTTCTGGAGGAGCGAGGTCGTCAGTTGCGGCATGCGGGTCGAGGATTCGGCCAGGGGGGTGTCGACGAATTCGAGCACCTTGCTGTCGCCGCACTCCTTGATCAGCGCCTCCATGGCGCGCGCCTTCCGGACCGCGATCTCATAGGTGCTGTCGGTGAAGATCACGACGCCGGCCTTGCCGTTCGTCTCGGCGCAGGGCAGCGAGGCCGCGGCGCGGGCGACCTCGAGCGGGTCGGTGGTGATGTTGGTGAACAGCGAGAGCTTGGGCGCGGGGCCCGAATGCGCCACCGCATGCCAGCCGATCAGAACGATGCCCTGCTTGGCCGCATCCTCCAGCGCGCTCGACTGCTCGGTGGCGTCGATGGCGCCGAGCACGATCACGTCGGGCTTGGTCGCGATCGCCTGGCTCATCGCGCTGGTGCGGCCGGAGACCGAGCCCTGGCCGTCGAGCAGGCGGTATTTCCAGCCGATCGCGTCGGCCGCCTCCTTGACGCTTTCGCCGACGCCGCGGGCGCCGCCATTGTTCTGGTCCGTGGAGATGTAGACGATCGTCTTGCCAGGCAGCGCCTTGGGGCCCGTCGTCGGGCCGGCCCAGGGCGCCGCCGGCGCCGACATCTTGGCCGCGAAGGCCCTGGCGTCCGAAACCGCGTCGGCGCGCGCGGCCGGGGCGAGCAGCAGGCTCGGCGCGATCACGAGCAGCAATTGCCAAATGCGTGTGCCCATTTCTTTCCTCCCTTGGTTGTGGCCGGCCGCGACGGCGATCGAGCGCCGGCGCGGAGGATGTTCAGGCGCCTTCGGCGCCGGTCGGCCTCGGCGGGGCCGGAGGCCGCAGGCGGCGCCGGCGCTGCGTGTAGCCGGCGATGCCGATCGCAACGAGCAGCGTCACGCCGTTGAACAGCGGCTCGACATAGAACTGGCCGCCGAACTGCTGGATGCCCGAGATGCCGACCGCCAGGATGCCGACCCCGACGACCGTGCCCCAGACATTGACCCGGCCGGGCCGGATCGTGGTCGAGCCGAGGAAGGCGCCGACCAGCGCCGGCAACAGGAATTCGAGGCCGACGCTCGCCTGGCCGATACGCAGCCGGGCGGCCAGGATCACGCCCGCGACGGCGCCGAGCAGGCCCGAGACGACGAAGGCGCCGATGACATAGCGCCGGGTCGGGATGCCGTTCAGCGCGGCGGCGCGCTGGTTGCCGCCGATGGCGTAGAGATAGCGGCCGACCGGGAGATATTCCGTCGCGATCCACAGGATCAGGCTGATCGCCAGGACGTAGAAGGCGGCGATGGGCAGGCCGAACAGTTGCGAGGTGTAGAGCGCGGTGAAATCGCGCGGGATCATGCCGATGACCTGGCGGCCGCCCGTGTACCAGAGCGCGGTGGCGTAGAGCACCGTGCCGGTGCCGAGCGTGGCGATGAAGCTGTCGATCTGCGCCATCTCGACCAGCAGGCCGTTGATCAGGCCGAGCAGGCAGCCGAGCAGGAGCACGATCACGATGGTGACGCGCCAGTCGAGGCCGAACTGCGTCTGCAGGGCGATGGCGAGAATGTGCCAGAGCACGATACCGTAGCCGACGGTGAGATCGATGCGGCCGGCCATCATCGGCACCATGGCGGCGAGCGAGAGGATGGCGATGATGGACTTGTCGGCCAGGATCGAGCGCAGGTTCAGCAGGGTCGGAAAGGTCTCGGGCAGCAGAATCGAGAACAGCGCGATCAGCGCGACCATCAGGATCGGCAGGCCGTAGACGGGAAGAAGGCGCAGGACGCGCTGGCCCGGGCCGAGACCTTCGAGGTCGAGCTCGGTCGGTTCGAGCGCTGCGGACTTGATGCTGGCCATATACGCTCCGTTGGTGGGTGCCCTCAGTGATGCCTGTGCGCTGCGCCCATGGCGGCGGCCCGCGTCAGCACCGCGACCGTGAGCTCGGCCATGGCGAGCTCCGCGACGATGGCGCCGTCCCGGAACACGAGCGCGCGATGGCAGATCGCCGCGACCTCCTCGAAATCGGTCGAGACCAGCAGGATCGCCTGGCCCCGGCCGAGCGCCTCGTGCAGCAGGCGGTAGATCTCGGCCTTGGCCCCGACATCCACCCCCGCCGTCGGGTCCTCGAGGATGAGCAGGTTCGGCCCGATGCGCATCCAGCGCGCCACCACCACCTTCTGCTGATTGCCGCCCGACAGCATCTCGATCGGCATGTCGGGATCGTTGGGATGCAGCCGCACCTGGTCGCCGAGGGCGACGGCCTCCAGGCGCTCGGCCGCCGGCGTCCGCAGGTCGAGCCCGCCGCGCCCGAGCGCGGCCGGGTTGATGAACAGATTCTCGCGGACGGTCAGCGGAGCGGCGACGCTTTCGGCCAGCCGGTCTCCGCCGACGAAGCCGAGGCCGCAGCGCATCGCGTCCTGGGGCGACCGCGCCGCGACGGGCCGCCCCTCCAGGGTGACCCTTCCGCTCATGGCGGCGGCGCCGGCCAATCCGCGGCCGACCAGCTCCTGCCCCGCCCCGCGCAGGCCCACCAGGGCGACGATCTCGCTGCGGCCGACCGAGAAGCTCAGCGGCGGCGAGCCGCCGCAGCGCAGATCCTCGCAGACCAGCATCGGCTGGGGCGGCGGCGGCTCGGAGCGGACGAAGACGCTGTCCGGCCGGCGCCCGACGATGGTCTCGATCAGGCTGTCGGGCTGCGCGTCGCAGACCGGCCTCTGATCGACCACCCGGCCGTCGCGCATCACGACGAGGCGGTCACAGACGGCGAAGACCTCGTCGAGGCGATGGGACACGTAGATCATCCCGACCCCGCGCGAGCGCAGCTTCCTCAGCACGCTGAACAGGGTCTCGACATCCCCCTGCGGCAGGCTCGCCGTCGGCTCGTCGAGCACGAGGACGCGCGCCCTGATCCCGACCGCGCGGGCGATGGCGACCAGCGACTTCTCCGTGCGCGACAGATCGCCGACCCGCTGCCGCGGGTCGATCCCGTCGGCGATCCCGGCCAGCGAGGCGCGCGCCTGCTCCTCGACCGCGCGCCAGTCCACCAGCCCCAGCCGCCGCGGATAGCCCTGCGCCATGGCGATGTTCTCTGCGACCGTCATCCAGTCGAGCAGGCCGAGATCCTGATGGATGAAGGCGATGCCGCCGGGCTCCGATCGCGGATCGTGGAGCGCCCCGGCCAGCCGGATCGCGCCGGCATCGGGCAGGTGCACGCCGGCCAGGATCTTGATGACGGTCGACTTGCCGGCGCCGTTCTGCCCGAGCAGCGCCAGGACCTCGCCGGCGCGCAGGTCGAACGAGACATCGCGCACCGCCTGCGTGCCGCCGAAGGATTTCGACAGGCCGGCAATCGACAGCAGCGGGCGTGCCCCCGATTCCTCGACGCCTTCTGGCGCAAACGCAGCCATCAAAGCCGTTTCCCCATGAGCGTCCTTGCGATCAGGAACGCTTCGTTCTAGGAGGGGGAGGCTGTCGTAAATTGAAAAAACTGGCAAGGAATTTTTCTTGAGCGTCAGCACACGCGACCGGCTGGAGCGATTGACGCGGCCTTTCGCGCCCGAAGCGTCGACGCGGCGCCTGATCGCCGCGGAGGACGCGGCGGCCCCCTATGCCGAAACGGTGACGGCGCAGCTCTGCGAGGCGTCTCCCGGCGACCGGATGCACAAGCTGATCCTGGTCGAGACCGGGCAGCTCGACGTCGAGGGCGCCGCGGGCGGCTGGCTGATCGTGGCCGGGCATCTGATCTTCGTACCGGCCGACCGCGCCTTCAGGATGCGTTCGGCGCCCGGCACGACGCTGCTGGTGGCGCATCTCGAGCCCGCGGACGCGGCCTGGATCCATCACGGCTGCTGGACGACGGCCGCGACGCCGCTGGCGCGGGAGATGCTGGCGCGGGCGGTGCGCTGGTCGCCGGCGCAGGTCGCGGACGGGGGGACCGCGCGGATGTTCTTCCGGACCCTGTCGGGTCTGTGCGCCGAGTGGTTCGCCAACAAGCGGATGCTGTGGCTGCCGGTGGTCCAGTCGGAGCCGATGCGCCGGGTCGCCCTGTATCTGCGCGATCATCTCGGCGACGCCTCGCTCGAAGGTGCCGCGGCCGCCTCGGGCCTGTCCGGCCGGACATTGCAGCGGCAGTGCCGGGCGGAACTCGGCATGTCCTGGCGGGACCTGCTGCGCGAGGCGCGGATGATGCGCGGACTCGAGCTGCTGGCGGGTCAGCGCATGCCCGTCAGCGCGGTGGCGCGGCAGATCGGCTTCGGGACGAGCGCGGCCTTCACGACGGCTTTCGCCAGGCGCTTCGAGATGACGCCGACCGAATACGTCGCGCGGCGCTGCCTGGCGGCCTGGTAGGCGCCGTGCCGCGTACGATATTCGGCCCGACGCTCTAATAGGGGATGGCGAGCATCCGATCGCCGATCCGCGCGACCTCGATCTCCATGTCGTAGATCGCCGCGAGCGCCTGCGAGGTCATGATCGCCTCCGGCGGGCCGGAGCGGACGATCCGGCCGTCGCGCATCGCCACGATCCGGTCGGCATAGGTCGCGGCCACGTTGATGTCGTGCAGCACGATCACGATCGTCTTGCCGAGCTCGTCGGCCATGCGGCGGACGAGCCGCATCATGTCGCGCGCATGCTTCATGTCGAGATTGTTCAGGGGCTCGTCGAGCAGCACATAGTCGGTGTCCTGGCACAGCACCGTGGCGACATGGGCGCGCTGGCGCTGGCCGCCGGAAAGCTCGTCGAGGAAGCGCTCCGCCAGGGCCTCGAGCCCGAGATAGGCGAGCGCGCGCTCGATATGCGCGGCGTCGTCGCGGGTGAGACGGCCCTTGGAGCTGGGGTAGCGGCCGAAGGCGACGAGATCGCGCACCGTCAGGCGCGACACGATGTGGTTGTCCTGCCGCAGGATGGAGAGCCGCCGCGCCCCGGGCGTGGTGGCGACGTCGAGCCCGTCCACCGCGATGCGCCCGGCGCTCGCCGAGACGAGCCGGCCGATCATCGTCAGCAGCGTGGACTTGCCGGCGCCGTTCGGGCCGACCACGGCGGTGATGCCGGCCCGGGGAAGGGTGATCGAGACGTCGTCGACCACGACGGTCTCGTCATAGCGTTTGCTGACGCCGCTGATCTCGATCACCGCAGGCCTCCGCGCAAGAGCAACAGGATGAAGACGATGCCGCCCGCGAACTCGATCACGATGCTGAGCGCGGTGTCGAAGCCGAAGGCGCGCTCGAGCGCCACCTGCCCGCCGACCAGGCAGATCCAGGCGATCAGCACCGCCGCCGGCAGGATCAGGACATGGCGGTGCGAGCGCACGAGCTGGTAGGCGAGATTGGAGACGAGAAGCCCGAGGAAGGTGACCGGCCCGACCAGCGCCGTCGAGACGCTGACCAGCACCGTGACCATCAGCAGCACGCGCGTGACGGTGGCGCGATGCGGGACGCCGAGCGAGATCGCGGCGTCGCGGCCGAGCGCCAGCACGTCGAAGACATGGCGCATCCGCCAGCCCGCGACCGACACCAGCAGCACGATCACGGCGGTGAGCCCGAGCAGGTCGCGATCGATGGTGTTGAAGCTGGCGAAGAAGCGGTCCTGCAGCACCACGAACTCGGTCGGGTCGATCATCCGCTGCAGCAGGTTCGAGAGGCTGCGGAAGAAGACCCCGAAGATCACCCCCGCCAGCAGCAGCAGATGCAGCCCGTGCCGCGCGCCGAGGAAGAGCCAGCGATAGAGCACGGCCGCGAAGCCGATCATGCTGGCCGCCTCGACCAGGAAGACCAGCCGCGCATCGACCGCGCCGAAGGCGGCGGCTCCGAACAGGAAGACGACCACGGTCTGGATCAGCACATAGAGCGCGTCCAGCCCCATGATCGAGGGCGTCAGGATGCGGTTGCCGCTGACGGTCTGGAACAGCACGGTCGAGACCGCGACGGCATAGCCGACGAGCAGCAGCGCGGCGAGCTTGGTCGCGCGCAGCGGCAGCACGAAGTCGAGCCGCCCGGTCAGGCCGATGGTCATGAAGCCCGCCGCCGCGGCCAGAGCCAGCAGGCCGAGCAGGATCAGCACGGCGCGCGGAGAAGGAGCCCTAACCCGCACGCGCGCCTCGCCGGAGCAGCAGGAACAGGAAGATCCCGCTGCCCAACACGCCCATCACCGTGCCGACGGGAATCTCGAAGGGATAGCGTAGCACCCGGCCGAGAATGTCGCAGGCGAGGACGAAGGCGGCGCCGAACAGCGCGACATAGGGCACCGAGCGGCGCATGTTGTCCCCCATGATCAGGCTGACGATGTTGGGCACGATCAGGCCGAGGAAGGGAATCATGCCGATGGTCGCGACCACCAGCGCCGTCACCATGGCGACGATGGAGAGGCCGAACGCCACGACGCGGCGATAGTCGATGCCGAGATTGGTGGCGAAGTCGCGCCCCATCCCGGCCGCGGTGAAGCGGTTCGCGGCGACGCAGGCGAGCCCGGTCAGCGCCAGCGCCAGCCACAGCATCTCGTAGCGGCCGCGCAGCACGGCCGAGAAATCCCCGGTCGTCCAGGCCCCCAGCGACTGCAGCAGATCGTAGCGATAGGCGATGAAGCTGGAGATCGCGCTGATCACCCCGCCGAGGATCAGCCCGACCAGCGGCACCACCAGCGGCGAGCGCAGCGGCACCCGCCGCAGCAGCGCCAGGAACAGGCAGGTGCCGGCGAGCGCGAAGGCGGACGCGACCAGCATCCGCAGCAGGACCGGCGCCCCGGGCGCGAGCAGCGTCACCGTCAGCATGCCGAGCCCGGCCGACTCCACCGTCCCGGCCGTCGAGGGCTCGGCGAAGCGGTTGCGGGCGATGAGCTGCATGATCATGCCGGCGACCGCCATCGAGGCGCCGGTGAGGATCAGCGCGAAGGTCCGCGGCAGCCGGCTGGCGAGCAGCAGCAGCCGGCCCTCGTCACCGCCGGCGAGCAGCTCGGCCGGCGACAGGCCGCCCGCTCCGATGAGCAGGCTCGTCGCGGCCAGGGCCAGGACGAACAGGGCCGAGATGGGAAGAAGCCGCATGCGGCGCAGGTAACGCGACGGCGGAGGTTTGGAAAGCCGCATGCGCTCGGTTTCGACGCTCCGTCAGTTCGCCCCGGCGAAAGCCTGGACGAGCTGGTCGACCGTGGCCTGCATCGCGGTCAGCCCGCCGCCGACCAGATACCAGTTGACCGGGTCGAGATAGACCACCTGCTTCTTCTTCCACGCCGTCGTCTGCGCGACCAGCTCGTTGTCGAGCAGCTTCGCCGCCGCGCCTTCCCGGCCGATCGCGGCGTCGCGGTCGATCACGAACAGCCAGTCCGGATTCGCCTTGCGGATGAACTCGAAGGAGACGGGCTGGCCGTGCCGCCCGACCTTGAGGTCGGTCACCGCCGGCGCCACGCCGAATTCATGCAGGAGGCCGAAGCGCGAGCCCGGGCCATAGGCGCTCATCTTGCCGCCGGTGGTGAGGACGAGCAGCCCCTTGCCGACCGACGGCGCCTTGGCCTTGAGCGCGTCGACAGAGCCCTGCAGCCGGTCGAGCCTCGCCTTGGCCTCGCCCTCCTTGCCGAAGATCCGGCCGAGCGTGGCGACGTTGCGCTGGACGCTGCCATAGGGGTCCTTGGCGTCGGAGGTGAGGTCGATGGTCGGCGCGAGCTTGGCGAGCTGCTCGTATTTGGCGCCGGAGCGGCCTCCGACGATGATGAGATCAGGCCCCACCGCGGCGACGGCCTCGTAGTTCGGCTCGAACAGGGTGCCGACCTTGGCGTAGCTGTCCGCGTCGTACTTCGCCAGATAGCGCGGGCGGTTGCCGCCCGGGACGCCGGCGACGGACACGCCGAGCGCGTCGAGCGTGTCGAGCGAGGCGAGATCGAAGACGATCACCTTCCGCGGCGTCGCGGGCAGCGTGGTCTCGCCCTTGGCGTGCGCGATCTTGATCGGCTCGGCGAGGGCCGGCGCGAGGCCGAGGCCGACGCCGAGCGAGAGTGCCGCCGCCCGTGAGGCGAACCATGAGGCGAAGCCCCGGCGCGAGATCATCATGAGGATAGCTCCCTGGGTTATGGAGGATGACGCAAGCGGCCGCCGCCGGCGGCGACGGCCGTGACGGGCCGGGTTCCGGCTCAGAAGGTGCCGTTCAGCCCGACATAGTAGCGACGGACTTCCTCGGTGTAGTTGCTGCCGGTCGAGACCTGCCTGTCGAAGAGGTTGAGCACGCCGGCCTTCAGCCTGAGATCGTCGCGGATCTGGTAGGTCGCCCCGAGATTGAAGATGGTATAGGGCTTGACCACCTGGGCCGTAAGCGTCTCCGACGTCGCGACATAATCGACCTGCTTGCCGAGATAGTTGGCCGACAGGTTCAGCCAGAGCTTCTCGGTCGCCTTCCAGCTCAGCTCGGAATAGACCGACAGCTCGGGAGAGGCGCTCAGCGGCTCCTTGGTCTCGAGATTCACCGCCTCGATCAGATAGGTGAAGTTGGTCGTCCAGGTCAGGCGCTCGTGCAGCGGCACGGTCAGATTGCCCTCGATGCCCTGCGTGCGGGCCCGGTCGACATTGACCTGCTGCACGTATTTCGTGCCGTTGGGCAGGATCAGCGAGGCGACCCGCGCCGAGGTGATCTTGTTCTGGATGTCGTTGTAGAAATAGGTCGCGCTCGCCTTCCAGCCATGGATGCCGAAGAGGGCGCCGTCGAAATAGGCGCCGACCTCGAAGGCGTCGAGGGTTTCCGGCTTGAGGTCGGGGTTGCCGACCATCTCGCAGGGCCCGCCGACCGCGCCGCAGCCGCGCCCGCGCGAGGTCGTCACCCAGTTCGGGTTGAGCTGGCGCAGATTGGGCGCCTTGAAGCCCGTCGACCAGCCGCCCTTGAAGGTCAGCGAATCCGTCGGATTGTAGACGAGGTAGAGCCTCGGCGAGGCGTGCTCGCCGAACTTCTCGTGGAAGTCGCCGCGCAGCCCCTGGGTGAAGATCAGCTTGTCGGTGAGGGTGGTGTTGTTCTCGACATAGAGCGCGTAATTGGTGAGGCTCGTGTCGGTGGTGCCCGTCGACTTGGTGACGGAGTTGGTCTTGCCGAGATTCTGCGGGTCGTCCAGCGTCTCGTGCTGCACAGTGCCGCCGACGGTCAGGTTGTGCCGGAAGAACAGGTCGAAGGGCCGGCTGAAGCGGCCTTCCAGCGTGTAGAGATTGGCGTCGATGCTGTTGTCGACCGGCAGCCCCGCCGTGACCGTGCGGCTGTGATTGGTGGCGAATTCGGCCGAGGCCGTCAGGGTCGAGGTGCCGAAGCCCCAATTGCCCTTATGCGAGAGCGAGACGGTCTCGCGGGTCATCCGCGAGGGGCCGCGCGACACGCCGCCCTCCAGTTCGTCCACTTCCCCGGTCGCCTTCTGCTCGCTGGCCGTGACCTCCAGATCCACCGTATGGTCGCTGTTCGGCGTCCAGCTCAGCATGGCGCTGCCGTCATAGTTGCGCAGCCCGTAGCGGCCGGTATTGAGCAGGTTGAGCCCGGGCTCGTCGTCGCCGCGCCTGGCATAGTTGCCGTAGATCCGCAGCGAGAGCGTGTCCGGGATCAGCGGCCCCGACAGGGTGAAGGCGGATTTGTCGCTGCGCCCGGCCTTGGCGTTGCCGGGAACCATGGTCTCGACCGAGACCGAGCCGCCCCAGCGGCTGCCCGGGCGCTTGGTGATGATGTTGACGACGCCGCCGAAGGCGTCCGAGCCGTAGAGCGTCGACATCGGTCCGCGCACCACCTCGATCCGCTCGATCGCCTCGACCGGGACCCAGTTGCTGTCGCCGTTGCCGTGGCGCAGATTCGTCAGCCCGGCATTGACGCGCTTGCCGTCGACCAGGATCAGCGTGTAGCCGGAGCCGAGCCCGCGGATGCTGATGCCGCGCTTGCCGTCGCTGCCGAAGCCCATATTGACGCCGGGCACCTCGCGCAGGATCTCGTCGACGTCGTTGACGGGGCGGCGCTGGATCTCCTGCTCGCCGATCACCGAGACGCTCGCCGGCGCATCGCGGACCGTATACTGGGTCGAGGAAGCGGTGACCGTGATCGTATCGAGGTCGAGATCGGCCCCGCTCGCGGCCTGGCCCTGCTGGGCCGCCGCCGCTTCCGGCAGGGCGGCCGCCAATGCGAGGGCCAGCAGCGAGATCCCGCCCTTCAGTGCCCACCCGCCGCCGGAAGCCTTCCCGCTCCCGCATTCCGCTCCCGGCCCGGCCGCCTCGGCTTGCCCCAACATGCCCTTCTCCTTCGCCCACTGATTGTCTTGCAGCCTGCCACGCCTCGTCCTCCGCGCCGTTGAAGGCATATCGAGCAAGACAAAGCGAAACCGCAGGTGTAAGTGACGGATGAAGGCGCTACCGTTCAGAGCAACCGCAAGCAATGATAAATTATGGAACTCTCTTTGTAATCATTCTCCCGACGAAGACCTTTCGGCAAAACCGCCCATAATCTCAAGGAGAACGCTGTTTGTAACGATTCTATATTTCATCACGCGCAACAAGCTCACGAGAAATTGCCTTGAGATGTTGCGGAAAGAACACTTTCCCTGTCATCCTCCCGTTATCCTCTCCGCTCCTTCATCCGTCAGGCCATGTCGCGCCCCACCTCCGCCCCCACCGACCTCAACCTGCTGGCGACGCTCGACATCCTGCTGGAGGAGGGCAGCGTCGGGGGGGCGGCGCAGCGGCTCGGGCTGAGCCCCTCCGCGGTCAGCCGGGCGCTGGCGCAGCTCCGCATGGCGACAGGCGACGCGATCTTCACCCGCAGCGCCGGGCAGAGGATGGTGCCGACCGTCAGGGCCCAGGCCATGCGCGAGCCCGTCAGGGAGGTGCTCTCCCGGGCGCGCGCCCTGCTCTCCCCCGAGCAGGAGGCCGCGGAGGAGCAGCCGCTCCCGCTCAAGGACGAGATCCGGCCGGAACCCTGGCGCAGCGCCTTCTCCCCCGATGCCGGCAGGCCGGCGGACGCGGTCTCCCGCTTCATGGGCTATGTGCGCGCCACCGGCGCCGGAGCGGGCGCCCGTAGCCTGACCCTGGACGAGGCCGACGACGCCTTCTCGGCCATCCTGGCCGAATCCGTCCACCCCGAGCAGGTCGGGGCGCTGGTGATCGCGCTGCATCGGCGCGGCGAGACCGCGAGCGAGCTCGGCGGCTTCATCAGGGCGGCCCGCAGGATCGTGCCCCCGGCGCCGCCCCTCGACGCCGGCGCGGCGCTCGACTGGCCGGTCTACATCTCGCCGCGCGGCCGGCACCCGTTCTGGTTCCTTCAGGCGGCGGCGCTGGTCGCGCGGGCCGGCCACCCCGTCATCCTGCACGGGCATAGCGGCTCGACCGGCGGCAATGGCGATCTCCTGGCCCTGCACTGCCGGGCGCTCGGCATCCGGGTCGCGAGTTCCCTGGCCGCCGCGAAGCGGGGGCTCGGCAAGCACGGCATCGTCTATCTGCCGCTCGCCGCCTTCGCCGCGCCGGTCATCGGCCTGCTGCGGCTGCGGCGGCTATTCGGCTTGCACACCCTCGCCAATATGGGCGTCCGCCATCTCAATCCGCTGCGCGCGCCGGCAAGCCTGATCGGCGCCCACCGGCCGTCCTACCCCGGAATCCATGCCGACGCGCTCAGGCTTCTCGGCGAGGGCGAGGCCCTGATCGGCCATGGCGGGCGCGGCGTGTTCGAGCTCGGCCCGAGCAAGGGCCGGGGCCTCCAGCGCTTCGCGGAGGGCGACGTCGCCGAGATCGAGCTTGCACCCTCGCCGCGCGACAATCTGCGCCGCGGGGCGCGGCCGACGACCTTCGATCACTGGCTGAAGGTCTGGCGCGGACAGGCCGAGGATCCCCAGGCCACGCACGAGATCCTGGAGATGGCGGCCGTCGCGCTGATGATGGCGACGCGCAGCCCCGCTTCGGAATTCCGCGCCCTGCGGGAGCAGGCCGCCCTTTGCTGGGGCGACCGACAGCAGCAGGCGCCGGCGGCTGCGCGGGTGCGCACCGCCGCGAGCAGGCGCAGGACCACGCCCTGACGAGGCGCCGGCCCCGGCGCCTTCCGGATAGCGCGAGCCGGCGATCTTCGCGCTCCATTTCGTGCAGCGGCGCTTCCCCGCCACCGATCGCAGGCCGGAGCCACGGGATCAGCGCTCCATCCAGCACAGGGCGGGCGCCGCCAGCCTCAGCCCGACCGGCGTCCCCACCGCATAGAGGTCGCGCCCGGACCGGAACGGCACGTCGACGGCGATCTCGGCGCCGCCGACCGCCACGCCGTAGCGGATCGTCGCCCCGAGGAATTCGTAGCGCGCGACGGTGGCCGGCAGCACGGGAGCCTCGCCGGCGACCGCACCCGCCGGCTCCAGCGCCGCATGCTGGGGCCGGAAGAGCAGCTTCGGCTGCGCCGGCAGGACGGCCCCGGCCGGGACGGGCAGGCTGAGCCCGTCGCCGAGCACGAAGGCGCGTTCGCCGCCGCTGCCGACGAGCCTGCCGTCGAGGATATTGGCGGTGCCCAGGAAATTCGCGACGAAGAGATTGGCGGGCCGCTCATAGAGCTCCATCGGCGTGCCGACCTGCTGGACCGTGCCGTCGTTCATCACCGCGATCCGGTCGCAGATCGTGTTCGCCTCCTCCTGGTCATGGGTGACGAAGATCGTGGTCAGGCCGAGGCGCTGCTGCAGGTCGCGCAATTCGCGGCGCACCTGCACGCGCATCTTGGCGTCGAGATTGGAGAGCGGCTCGTCGAGGAGCAGCACCTTCGGCTCGACCGCGATGGTGCGCGCCACCGCGACGCGCTGCTGCTGGCCGCCGGAGAGCTGCGAGGGCCGGCGGCCGGCGAGATGGGCAAGGCCGACCATCGCCAGCGCCTCCTCGACCCGCCGCGCGATCTCCGCCCGGGGAACGCCCTTCTCCTCCAGCCCGAAGGCGACATTGGCGGCGACCGTCATATGCGGCCAGAGCGCGTAGGACTGGAAGACCATGCCGACATCGCGCTTCCAGGGCGGCAGGCGGGAGATGTCGCTGCCGCCGATCAGGACGCGGCCCGTATCGGCCTGGTTGAAGCCGGCGATCAGCCGGAGCAGCGTGGTCTTGCCGCAGCCGGAGGGGCCGAGAAAGGCGAAGAACTCGCCGGGGCTGATCGCCAGGCTGACATCCTTCAGCACATGGTTGTCGCCATAGGAGAGGTTGACGCCCTCGATCTCGACCGAGACGGCGGGCGTGGCGCGGAAAGCGGCGTTCATGGTCAATGGCCCAGTCCCTTGGCTTTCTGGCCGCGTTCGATGACGAGATGCGAGAGATAGGTGCAGAGCGCGACCAGCAGCACCGCGACCACGCCCAGCGCCGCGCCCGGCCCCCGCCCCGCGGCCGATTGCATGAAGACGTAGAGCCCATAGGCGAGCGGCGCGTCGGAATTGGACTGCACCAGCATCAGCGTCGCGGAAAGCTCGACCGCCGCCGTCGCGAAACTGGTGACGAAGCCGGCGAGGATGCCGCCCGCCATCAGCGGCACCACGACCCGGCGGACCGTGCGCGCCTTGGTGGCGCCGAGATTCTCCGCCGCCTCCTCGAGCGAGACCGAGATCTGCTGGAGCGCGGCATGGCAGGCGCGCAGCGCATAGGGCAGCCGCCGGATCGCCAGCGCCAGCACGATGGTGATCCAGAGCGCCGCGAGCGGCGTGCCGTCCGGCAGGGTGATGCCGTAGAAGCTGCGCAGATAGCCGATGCCGAGCACGACGCCCGGGATGGCGAGCGCCGCCGAGGCGGCCCAGTCCAGCCATTCGCGCCCGACGAGCCTGGTGCGCAGCACGAGATAAGCGATGGCGATGCCGAGCACCACGTCGATGCCGCCGGCCAGCGTCGCATAGATCAGCGTGTTCTTGATGTAGAGCGAGCTCTCGCCGAAGACGCGCGCGTAATGCGCCACCGTATAGCCGTCCGGCAGGGGCGAGAACGACCAGACCGTGGCGAAGGAGAGCAGCAGCAGCCCCAGATGCGGCGCCAGCACCAGCGCCAGGATCAGCAGCACGACGCCATAGCCGAGCACGGCCTCGCCCGGCCGCATCCGCCGCCTCGCGAGCCCGCCGCCGCCGCGCTGCGTCGTGGCATAGTCGCGCCCCTTCAGCGCCGCCGCCGAGAGCCACATCGCCAGCACCGAAGCGGCGATCAGCACGACCGAGATGACGTAGCCCATCGGATCGGCGATGCCGATCGAGGTGACGCGCAGATAGGCCTGCGGCGCCAGCATGTCCTTGACGTTGAGGAGCAGCGGCGTGGCGAGGTCGTCGAAGACCTTGACGAAGACGAGCGAGGCGCCGGCGAGATAGCCCGGCAGCGCCAGCGGGAAGACGATGCGGCGGAACAGCCTGAAGCCGGAGCAGCCGAGATTCTGCGCGGCCTCCTCCATCGCGCGGTCGATATTGCGCAGCGCCGCCGAGAGGTTGATCAGGATGAACGGAAAATAATGGATAGACTGGACCAGGACGACGCCGTTCAGCCCTTCCATGAAGCCGATCTTGAAGCCGAACCAGTCGTCGAGCAGCAGGTTGACCGAGCCGTTGCGGCCGAAGAAGAGCTGCATCGCCACCGCGCCGACGAAGGGCGGCATGATCAGCGGCAGGAAGCCGAGCGTCTGCACGATCGCCGCGCCGCGAAATTCGAAGCGCGTCGTCAGATAGGCCAGCGGCAGCGCGAAGACCGAGGCCCAGACCACCGACATCGCCGAGACGTAGAAGGAATTCCACAGCGAGCGCATGAACAGCTCGGTGCGGACGAAGTCGTAGAAATTGATCAGGGTGAAGCTGCCCGTCCCCTTCTCGGTGAAGGCTGCATGGAGCACGGTGCCGACCGGCAGCACGAGGAAGAGCAGCAGGAAGGCCGCGATCGCCAGCGCCAGCACGATCTGGCCGGGCGTGGCCGAGAGGCGGCGGGCGCGGGGTGCGGCGGTTGTGGGAACGGCGGTCATGGCGTCGTCGAGCCCATGGTCATCCCGCACGCTGCAGCACATCGTGCTGCTGCGCAGATGCGAGACCGTCGGCAGGAAAGGGCGCCTTCGCGTCGCGCACGCAGGAAAGCGGCGCCCGCTCGGCGCGCGGTCCCGTGTCTGCGCAGCGGCATCGCATGCCGCAGCGCGCACGGGATGACGCGCTTCATCAGCGCGCCGCCTTCAGCGCTTCCTCCGCCTTGGACTTAGCCTTGGCGTAATGCTCGCGGGCGAAGTTCGCCCACTGGCTTTCGAGCTCGGCCTGCCGGGCGCCCTTCTGCTTGCCGCCGGTGAAGGCACCCTTGACCTCGGCGCTCGACGCCTGCGCCTCGGAGACCGGCATGGCCGCGATCAGGTCGCGGGCCTCGTCGGCCAGCGCCTTGGCCTGCGGGTTCGGCTTCCTGGCGAGCGCGGCGTCGACCTCGTGCAGGGCCTTGGTCACGCCCTTCAGCGCATCGAGCTGGAAGGAGATGAGCTGGTCGAACAGCGTGTCGACGGCGGCGGTGCGGCCTTCCGACTTGTCGACGTCGAAGCCGATCATCTTCTGGAAGCGCGGATCGGTGAAGGGGTTCGGATAGTCGGGGCCGGCCTTGGCATAGACCGCCGGGTTGATCGGCAGGCGCCGGATGCTCGGCTCGAGCAGAACCTCCTGTCCGGCCGGCGAGAGCAGGAATTCGACGAAGGCCTCGGCACCGGCCTTGTTCGGCGCATTTGCGACGATGCCGACATTGGCCGGCACCACCGTCGTCACGGTCGGATAGACGAACTTGACTGGGAAGCCGGAGGCCTGCGCCGAGAAGGCGAAGAAGTCGATGACGATGCCGTAGCCGACCTGCCCGGAATTCACCGCCTCCGGCACGCCGAAGGAGCGCTCGGTGATGGAATTGAAGTTCCCGGCCATCGCCTTGATCGTGCGCCAGCCCTTGTCCCAGCCCTCGCCCTGCAGGATCGTCTCGATCGTCAGATGGGTCGTGCCCGAGCGGGCGGGCGAGGCGATCGAGACATGGTCGTAGAAGACTGGCCTGGCGAGGTCCTCCCAATCCTTCGGCTCGGGCAGCTTGTTCGCCTTGGCATAGCGCTCGTTCCACATGATGCCGTAGCCGGAGGCGGCGAAGCCGAAATAATAGCCCTGCGGATCGTTGATCGGATAGGAGCCGATCTTCTCGGGAATGCCGGTGGCCTTCGGCTTGTACTGCATCAGGAGCTGCTTGCCCTTCAGCACCTCGAAGGCGTCGGGCGCCGAGGCCCAGAACAGGTCGACCTGGTTGTTGGCCTTGGTCTCCTCCAGGAATTTGACGCCGGCATTGGTGTTGCGGTTCTGAACCTCCAGCGAAACGCCGGGCACCGCCTTCTCGAAGGCTTTCTTGATCGGGTCGGTCACGTCCTTGGAGAACGAGGTCACGACGGTGACCTTGCCGGACGGCGCCTGCGCCGAGGCGCTCGAAACGGCCGCGACAAGGCCGAAAGTGGCCGCAAGAACCGCTCTACGGGTAAACATCCTGAACCCCTCCCTTTGCCGGGCCCTCCGCCGCCCCGATCGGCGGCGAAGGCCCATGGGCTGCCGTTGCCGCAGCTTCCGTCACAAAGCTGTCATGGAACGAGGCCACCTGTCACCCTCGTCTGTGGAAGAATTCCTCCAACCCCGGCAAAGGCCCCGGGCCGGCAACCCGAGCCCGCGCCGCCGCGCCAGGCGCAAAGGGCGCGGTTTGACATCGGGCGCCGTCATGCGAGCCTCCCGCGCCCCTGCCCGCGACCAGCCGAAACGATGAGCCCCGTTCCCCC
>UBNE01000036.1 GCA_900466745.1 Hyphomicrobiales bacterium
GCCCTACGATGCGAGAAGGCTAAGCGAAACTTCACAGCCATCGTCGCCCTCGCAGCAGCATTCGTCTTGGTCAAATCCGTCCACACCGCCTAATGAGAGCGGTAGATCGTGGCCTGCACGCGTGATATAGGCGGGTCAAAATCATCTCTCGAGCCGCTGCAGCTATGTTTTGTAGCGCTGCAGGAGTGTCGCATCTTGAATAGAATAATAGCCGTCGTGGGCCTCGGTTATGTTGGCCTTCCTGTCGCGGTCGCATTTGGCCGGTCAGGTGCCAGAGTTATCGGCTTCGACATCGATCAAGGTCGTATCGAAGAGTTGCGCGCCGGCATTGACCGCACCCGCGAGGTCGAGCCGCACGAATTGCGTTTTCCGTCACTAACTTACACTACGGATTCTGCTGATCTCAAAGCCGCGGATTTCTTCATCGTGACTGTGCCGACGCCAATCGACAATGCCAAGAGGCCATGCCTCAAGGCGCTGACCAGCGCCTCGGAAACCGTCGGCAAGGCGCTGCGAACGGGCGGTATCGTCGTTTACGAATCAACGGTCTATCCGGGCGCAACTGAGGAAGAGTGCGTTCCCGTTTTGGAACGTTTTTCGGGCCTCAAGGCCGGCGTCGACTTTTTCGTGGGCTATTCACCTGAGCGTATCAATCCGGGAGACCGCGAGCACCGCTTCGAAACGATCGCAAAGATCGTATCGGGGCAGAACCAAGAGACGCTCGACATTGTTGCCGACGTTTACGGCAGTGTGATCAAGGCGAACGTCCATAAGGCTCCGTCAATCATGGTCGCGGAAGCTGCCAAGGTCATAGAAAACACCCAACGCGATCTCAACATAGCGTTGATGAACGAGCTCTCCGTCATCTTTTCAAAACTTGGCATCGATACCGCGGACGTTTTGGCTGCTGCCGGCACGAAATGGAACTTTCTGCGCTTTACGCCAGGACTTGTTGGCGGCCACTGCATCGGCGTCGATCCTTACTATCTGACACACAGAGCGGAGATGGTTGGCTATCATCCGCATGTGATTCTTGCTGGTCGTCGCATCAACGATCAGATGGGTGAATGGATCGCACGTAGCGCGTTGACAAAACTCGGCGCAGGTCGGGTCGGGCCTCGCAAAGCCGCGGTTCTGGGGTTAACTTTCAAGGAGAATGTGCCCGATACGCGCAATACGCGCGTGGTAAGCATCGTTCGGGAACTGGAGGCTTTCGGGTGGGAAGTCAATGTCCACGACCCCCACGCTGACCCGAAAGAAGTCAAGCATGAATACGATCTTCCCTTGAAATCGCTTGAAGACTTGCGCCAGTCAGAGATTGTCGTTCTGGCCGTTGCTCATGACGAATACGTCAAATCCGGCTGGGACATCATCAAGAGCCTCTTACCTCAAGATGGCAAACGCAGCCTCGTCGTAGACATCAAGTCCGTACTCGATCGCACCGAACGCCCTGAGGGCGTCGAGCTTTTGCGGCTTTAATTTGAAGGATTATCGAGCGTCGATTCGGCGCCGATAATCTCTCGCGCCTTTGACGAAGGAAAGATGGAATCCGATGGTGCCGGTGCCGAGATATGCTGCCGTCAAGGAGCGCCTCGGCGCTCACCCTAGGACATGGCTGGTAACGGGAGTAGCCGGGTTTATCGGCTCCAATCTGCTCGAAACTCTCCTTCGATTGGATCAGACCGTGGTGGGTCTGGATAATTTCGCCACGGGCCATCGGCACAATCTGGAAGAGGTTGCCGAGAAGGTTTCCCCCGATCAGTTCGCTCGTTTCACGATGATCGAGGGTGATATCCGCGACAAGCCGACCTGCGAGCGCGCCGTACAAGGGGTTGACTTCGTTCTGCATCAGGCTGCGCTCGGCAGTGTGCCTCGCTCGATCAACGATCCGCTCACGTCCAATTCCGTCAATATTGACGGTTTTCTCACAATGCTAGTCGCGGCCCATAATGCCGGCGTGCGCCGCTTCGTCTACGCCGCGTCAAGCTCGACCTATGGCGATCATGAAGCCCTGCCAAAAGTCGAAGCCGTAATCGGACGACCGCTGTCACCCTATGCCGTCACGAAATACGTCAATGAGCTCTATGCCGACGTTTTCGGAAAGCTCTACGGCATCGAAACGGTCGGCCTACGCTATTTCAATGTCTTCGGTCGCCGGCAAGATCCGAACGGCCCTTATGCTGCGGTCATTCCCCGATGGATTTCCGCGGCAATCCAGGGCCTCCCCATCGAGATTTTCGGCGATGGCGAGAATAGTCGTGACTTCTGTTATGTCGAAAATGCAGTGCAAGCTAATTTGCTCGCAGCTACGGTCGACAAGGCGGGCGCGGCCAATCAAATTTACAATGTGGCTGTCGGAGAGCGCACAAGCCTCAATCAGCTCGTCGCGTATATTCGAGAAGCGTTGAGTCCACTGCATTCGCACGTCACCGACGTCGTGCCGCAATATAAGCCCCCCCGGAAAGGCGACGTTCTGCATTCGCTCGCCGATATCGGCAAGGCCCGGCGATTGCTGGGCTACGAGCCAAGTCACACGTTGCGACAGGGGCTCCTCGCAATAGCCGAATGGTATTCGGCTGCCGAACAGCGCCGCGAGCATATCTAAGGAGCGATCGGCATGTGCGGAATTGCCGGGTTTGTAAGGATCGGACGAACGGCAGGCCCCCCCCTACCGTCACCCGAGTCTCTTGATCGCATGATCGACACCCTCGCTCATCGCGGACCGGATGCGCGGGGCGTTTGGTATGACGAGGTCCGCGGCGTCGGCTTCGGCCACCGACGGCTGTCGATCCGTGACCTCTCGCCTGCCGGTGCTCAACCAATGATGTCATCCTGCGGCCGGTTCGTCATCATCTACAACGGCGAAATTTACTCGCATGACGAGATCGCCGCCGATCTCGCAGGAACCGGCCGCACGCTCCGAGGGCACTCCGACACCGAGATCATGCTGGAGGCCTTCGCAGAGTGGGGCGTCGAACGGGTTTTGCCGCGCCTTATCGGCATGTTCGCGTTCGCTCTGTTCGACAAGGAGACGGGAGAGCTCGTTCTTGCTCGCGATCGTCTCGGCATCAAACCGCTTTACTGGAGCGCTGCGAACGGCCTGCTCCTGTTCGGTTCGGAATTGAAGCCGCTCCGGGCGGTGCCAAGCTGGACACCCGTGGTCGACCGGTCTGCCATGGCGTCATTCATGCGCCATAACTACATCCCCGCACCGCTGACGATTTATAAGGGCGTGCAAAAACTCGAGCCAGGCACTCTGCTTCGAGCGCGCCGCGATGGCAGCGTCACGGTCGAGCCATTCTGGAATTTGCGCACGATCGCCGAAAAAGCGGTAGCTAGTCCGTCGAATATTGCTGATGGAGATGCTCTCGACCGCCTCGATAAACTCCTGCTTGACGCAGTGCGCCGGCGGTTGGTCGCCGACGTGCCGATTGGCGCTCTGTTGTCAGGCGGGATCGACTCGTCGCTCGTGACCGCGCTGATGACGGAGACCACGGGCGGAAAGATCAATACCTTCTCGATAGGTTTCTCCGAGAAGGGGTATGATGAAGCCCCCTACGCTCGGGAGATCGCCCGCTATCTCGGCACGCAGCATACCGAACTTTATGCCAAGGCCGAGCACGCGCTCGGCATGGTCGAGAAGTTGCCGCATTGGTACGATGAACCCTTCGCAGATTCTTCTCAGCTTCCGACGGCCCTCGTCTGCGAGTTGACCCGCCAACATGTGAAGGTCGTGCTGTCCGGCGACGGCGGCGACGAATTATTTGCTGGATATAGTCGCTATCCGCTGGCTCTCGACCTGTGGCGCAAGCAGCAGCTTGCGCCTTCGCCTTTGCGCACGATCGCAGCGCATGGGCTCCTCGCAATGCCTGCGGCCATACTCGATAAGCTAGGGCAGATCCTGCCGAGCCGCCTTCGCCAGGATCGCTTCGGATCGAAGGCGAAACGGTACGCGACCGCCCTGCTCAGCCAGGATCCCGATGGGCTCTATCGGCAAATGCTCAGCCATTGGCACGCCCCCGAAACGGTCGTTATTGGCGGCGACGAGATGAAGGGCACCCTTTGGGATAAGCACTTGCAACGCACCGTGCCGGATTTTCTCGATCGGATGATGCTGTTCGACACATTGACTTATCTGCCTGACGATATCCTGACGAAAGTTGATCGTGCCAGCATGGCCGTGGCCTTGGAAGCCCGCGTTCCCCTGCTCGACCACCGTGTGGTCGAATTTGCCTGGAGGCTTCCCCAGCACATGAAAGTGCGAGACGGCGTCAGCAAATGGGCGCTCCGGCAAGTGCTTTATCGCCGCGTGCCACGCGAGTTGCTGGATCGACCGAAGATGGGTTTTGGTGTGCCGCTCGCGGCTTGGCTGCGTGGACCGCTACGGGACTGGACTGAGAATCTGCTGTCCGAGGCGCGCCTCAAACAGCAAGGCCTGTTTCACCCTGAACCGATCCGCGAACGGTGGCAGGCTCATTTGAGCGGAGCCGACTGGGCCTATCCTCTGTGGAATGTCTTGATGGCGCAGTCTTGGCTCGACGCCAATCCAGAGGTGGTTTTGTGATCGCCCTTCCCGCGCCATTCGATTCATTCGCACGCAACCGATACCTCATCGCGGAACTCGTCAAACGGGAACTGAAAGATCGGCATGTTGGCCAGACCCTAGGCGTGCTCTGGGCCTATGGGCACCCGCTGCTGCTCATGCTGATCTACACTTTCCTGTTCGCCTATGTGTTCCCGACGCGTTTCGCCTCCACCGGAGGGGATCAGCGCGATTTTGCCGTCAATGTCCTGGCCGGCGTGCTATCCTGGCTCGCTTTTCAGGACATTCTCGCGCGCTCGTCGACAATCCTGGCCTCGCATACCAGTCTTGTGAAGCAGATCGTCTTCCCGGTCGAAGTACTGCCGGTCAAATCCGCGATTGCCACTGCGCTGCCCTATTCCGTCGCCCTCGTCTTCACCATTGCCTACGCCGCATGGTCCGGAACGCTGACACTCATGGTGTTGACCGCTCCTTTCCTAATCGTCGTCCAACTCCTGGCCATGACGGGCATAGCACTCCTGTTGTCCGTGCTCGGAATCTTTTTCCGGGACCTGCGGGACGTGGTCACGGTATTCTGCTCGGTCAACCTGTTCGCGCAGCCGATCCTCTACAATCCCGAAGCGCTTCCCCCTATCATGCACCGGGTGTTTATGTTGAATCCGTTCAGCTATCAGGTCTGGTGCTGGCAGGATGCCCTCTACCATGGCAGCTTCCAGCATCCCGCAGCCTGGATCATCTATCCGATCAGCGCCCTTCTGACTTTTGCCATCGGCTGGGCCACGTTTTCCCGGCTCAGACCCTTCCTTGGTGACGCATTATGAACGCGCCGGAACCGGCAATCCGAGCCCGTAAACTGCGTAAGGCCTATAGGCACTACGCCAGCCCGATCGATCCGCTTCTCGAGATCGTACGTGGCGTGCCGCGTCATACCGAGCAGGTGGCGCTGCGCTCGATCGATCTCGAGATCAAGCGTGGTGAAATCGTAGGAATCCTCGGACGCAACGGCGCCGGCAAGTCGACATTGCTGAAGATCATCGCCGGCACGCTGGAGCGCACTTCCGGCGACCTGGACATCAACGGCCGCATCACCGCAATTCTCGAGCTCGGCACGGGCTTCCATCCCGATTACACCGGCCGCGAGAATATCTTCATGGGCGGACTATGCCTGGGCATGACGCGTATCGAAATCGACCGTAAGATCGACTCGATCATCGATTTCAGCGAACTGCGCGACGTCATAGACCAGCCGTTCAAGACCTACTCGACTGGCATGCAGGCCCGCCTCACATTCTCCACGGCGATCAGCGTCGATCCGGATATCCTGATCGTCGACGAAGCCCTTTCGGTAGGCGACGCACGCTTCCAGATGAAGTGTTTCGGCTGGATTCAGCAGCTCAAGAAAAAGGGCGCGACGGTCCTGCTTGTTTCTCACGACACCAACACCATCACGACATTCTGCGACAGGGCGATGATCCTAGAGAACGGCGCGGTATTCGCCGAAGGCGATGCCAAGCCCATGACCGTCCTTTATCATAACCTGCTCTTCGGCCAATCCCCGGCCGCGAAGCAGCCTGAGAACACAACCTTGGAATCCGTCTCCATCCCCGACGCCGCACCGCCTCCCGCGGGTAGTCCATCGGAGGCGACACTGGTCACCGAGAATACGCCTATAGCCGCGCTGACACCGCAGGCGGCACAAACGCAAGCGCCTTCACCGTCTTCCTCCCAGGCGACCGGCGCGCGCTACGGGTCGGGCGAAGCCGAGCTTCTCGATTGGGGGCTTGTCGATGGGCAGGATCGTGACATGCCAATCGTGGCGAGCGGAGCACGTTTCCGGCTAAAGATGCGTCTCGCCTGCCGGGAGGATATCCAGGACCTCTCCTTCGGCTTCGCCATCAAGGATCGGAAGGGCACTGTCGTCTGGGGGAAGACAAACCTCACGGCCACGCAGCAGGCCTACTCCGCCCACAGCGGGGACGTGCTAACCGTTACATGCGATGGCACTATGTGGCTCGCGGCAGGAGACTACTTTGTGACATTAGGCGCCGCGCGCTTGGCGGACGGAACTAAGATCGACTTCATCGAAGACGCCTTGCAGTTCCGCGTCGTTGGCACAACCGGCATCTTCACCACCTCGATCGTCAACCTTGACAGTACACTCGCAGTGGTCGCGGCGTCCACTATGGATCAAGGGAAGCCCGCGGCAGAGGCGTTAACATGAAACTGAAAACCGTTGTCGAGCGCCTGAGCATGATGGGCGGCAACCGGCGGAACGAACGCTCCCGTTCCGCGCCGAACAGTGAGATTTGCGACCTGGCGCTCGAGATCGAAGGCCTAGCTCCCAACAACGCTCACACTCTGCTCAAGGCTCTCAAGCACGGCCTGTCGACCGAAACCGCCGAATGGGATCGCTACATCGCCGCGGAAACCCTATCGACGGCCATCTATCCAAAGTACAAGTTCAGCGAATACGGTCGACTGTTTCTCGAAGATCGCGAATTTATTTCCTATTACGAACACATCATGGACCCAGGTAACTGGCATTCGTTCGATCGCAAGTACACATTGCGCGAACTCCTGCGGCTGGTCGAACATCTCGATGGCGACATGGCCGAATGCGGAGCCTATAAGGGCGCGTCCGCGTACCTCATGTGCAAGGCTGCGGAGAGTACTCCCTCTCTGGTGCATCTGTTCGACAGTTTCGAAGGCCTAGCCGACCCTCTTCCTGTCGACGGTTCGTATTGGCAGCGCGGATCACTGACCACGCCGGAGAGCGCGCTTCACGCCACACTCGAAGGCCTGTCAAACTACCGGACCTATAAGGGCTGGATTCCGGATCGTTTCGGCGAGATCGCCGACCGGCAAATGCGCTTCGTCCACATCGACGTCGACCTCTACGAGGCGACGCTCTCCTCATTGAACTTCTTTTACCCGAACCTGGTTCCAGGGGGCATCTTTCTGCTCGACGACTATGGCTTCAGCTCCTGTCCAGGCGCCAAACAAGCGGCCGACGAATTTTTTGCCGCGAAGCCCGAGCAGATCGCCATGCTGCCGACTGGCCAAGCGATAATCGTTAAGCAGTGAAACCATTCCACATCATTTTGCCTAGGACCGAAGGATTGCACACAAATGATACCTGAGCGATTGAAATGGACGCCGGAGCTGGTCAACCGTTTTTGGAACGGGATTGCACAGACCTCCTTGGTCCAGCTCAATTTCGCCAAGCAGGCCGGCCCCAGCCTGCTGGCTGCGATAAAGCACCTGCTGTCACGGCAAGGTCAGATTCTCGACTTCGGAGCAGGTGATGGCGACCTTGTACGACTGCTTTGCGAGCAGGGCTTTCAAGCCGCAGCATACGAGCCGGCAGAGGGAAGAATTTCCGCCCTGGAGACCTCGTTGTCCGGTATCCCGGGTTTCCTGGGTGTGATCGGCCCCCAGGCGAAACATCTTTTTGATGTCGTCATCATGTCAGAAGTGATTGAGCATGTGCTCGACGAAGAACTGGATGTCACTCTTAATCGCCTAGCTGAATTCACGCGCCCCGGTGGTACGCTGATCATAACCACACCAAACAACGAAAATCTCGAGATGGGCATGATTTACTGCCCGGTTTCGAATCAGCTCTTTCACCGCTGGCAGCATGTACGCTCCTTCAACGAAGAGACGTTACCCGCCCTGCTTGCACAGTTCGGCTTTGAAGAAATCGTGACGCATCGACTGGGATTCGACCCTGCTGTCTTGCTTCCCTGGGATCCGGATTCCATGGGTCCGCTAGGTGCGGATGGGCAGCCACTCCCGATTCCCGACTATATTACCAAACTGCACAATAACGAAAAGGCTACAATAGGATCCGAAAGTAATCTCATGTACGTGGGCCGACGAATCGATTCTTAAGGCGCGACCTACTGATGGAAAATCTTGCACGCCGCGTGCTTCACGGGATGTACGGCAGGATTATTAGCCGATCTTCTGCGCTCCATAGAACTCGCCGTGTCGCACATCTGTTCGAAAGACGCCGGTGGCATGCACTGCTTCGGCGCATGCTCTCCCGAACATGGGGAAGCCTCGCGCCGTTGCGCCCACTTTTGTCTGTTCCTGCGGATCAACTGACGTTACATCAAAGGCTCGCCAAGACTCTCGCGGAATTCGTGCTGTCGCTCCCTGACATCCACTATCGCCGTCGCTTTCGTCAAGCACACCTGGTTTTATCGCGACCTCTGATTGAAACGCCCAGATCAAGTCCACGCAACGGCACGTTGATGATGATCGGCACCCTCGGCCCGGGTGGCGCCGAGCGCCAATTGGTCTCGATCACAAAAGCCATCGCATCGGAAACCCGCACGAGAATTTCGGTAGCCTGCATCGGCTTATCGAATCCATCCCAGCGTTTTTTTCTCCCCGATCTCGATGCTGCCGGAGTACCGGCCACAATCATCGGCAGCCAGGGTGACCATCTGCCGGCGCACGTTGCGAGCGCCATCGCTTCCCTTCCCGGGGAGCTTCATGAGGTAACAAATTATGCGATGACGCTCAATGCCGAGCTTCCCCGGATCGCCCATCTGTGGCTGGACGAGATCAACGTCAAAGGCGGTATCGCTGCTGTCCTGACGGGAGTCCCGCTTATCATTTTATCGCAGCGAAGCCTGCCTCCGCAGAACTTCGGATTTCACCAACCATATATGCGTGAGGCTTATCGCTGGCTGGCCAAGCAACGCAATGTCGTGATGGTCAACAACAGCGAAATGGGCGCGCGCGCCTATGAAGAATGGCTTGGTCTGCCCGCCGGAAAAATCCTTGTAACGCGAAATGGCTATGCGTTTGACGAGGAGACGCGGTTAAGCTATCGAGCAGATCGAGGGCATTACCGGCGAATTGCAGGTATCCCTGACAAAGCACCGGTTGTCGGAACAGTCATCCGTCTTAGCGAGGAGAAGCGACCGTTCCTGTGGCTTGAGATCGCAGCGCGCGTTCGCCGCGATATTCCTGAAGCACATTTCTTGATTGTCGGAGACGGACCTTTGCGGCCTTCCCTCGAGCAGCGAGCAAGACAACCCGATCTGTCCGGTTCAGTGCATTTCATCGGCATTGTAACAGGCGCTCAAGCGGCAATGGTAGATATGGATCTTTTGCTACTCACATCGCGCGCCGAAGGCTTGCCCAATGTCCTCATTGAAGCCCAGTTCGTGGGCGTGCCTGTCGTGACGACGCGTGTTGGCGGCGCGCCCGAAGCCGTGGACCATGGCCGCTCCGGATGGGTGTTGGAGCACGATGATGCAGAAACTGCGGGAGCACGCCTGGTGGCGCTCCTTCGCGACCAAAGCTGGCGCCATGCTGCAGCGCAGCACGGGCCCGAATTCGCTGTGGCACGCTTCGGAATGCGACGCGCCATTGACGATATTAAAAACATTTATGCATTTGCAGATAGATCCAATGAGGTCGTCTTTCTATGAGCCACACTGAAGAACAACGCTTCGAGTTCGGAAGGAACTGGCACGATTTCATTCAAAAAAATTTCGGCAAGGAAAAAGTCGAAATTTCAAAACAGCACATCCTCAAGTTCATGGGGCGTGAAAACCTCAACGGGTTGACGGTTCTGGATATCGGCTGCGGGAGCGGTCTGCATTCAGTCGCAATGCTTGAAGCTGGTGCAGCGAAAATCCATGGCTTCGACTACGACCCCAATTCGGTAAAAGCGACTCAATTTATTCAGAAGCAGGTTGGCCACCCGGAAAATTGGACCGCAGAGCAAGGTTCAGTTCTCGACGATGATTATATTTCGAAGCTCTCAACCTATGATTTCGTCTATTCTTGGGGAGTTCTGCACCATACTGGCGAGGTCTGGCATGCTATCCAGAATGCCGCGAGCCGTGTAAAGCCCGGAGGCCTTTTTTATATCGCTTTATACGCAGCCGACGTGCAGATCGACCCGACACCGGAGTTTTGGCTCGATATCAAACGCAAATACGTCGCTTCCGGCTGGATGCGGCGCCGCGCAATGGACCTTTGGTATGTCTGGCGCTTCCAAATGAGGAAAGAC
This sequence comes from Hyphomicrobiales bacterium, assembly GCA_900466745.1. Classification (GTDB taxonomy): domain Bacteria; phylum Pseudomonadota; class Alphaproteobacteria; order Rhizobiales; family Beijerinckiaceae; genus Allobosea; species Allobosea minatitlanensis. The sequence continues at coordinate 10,581 of UBNE01000036.1, forward strand.
ATCCGGAGGCTTCCCGAGTTCCTTCAGCGCAAACGCGAATATGAAAAGAACCGCGGCATGAGCATTTTTACGGACATCCGCGATTGGCTCGGCGGGTGGCCGATGGAATTTGTCTACGACAAGGAAGCCATCGATTTCGTCGAGAAACTCGGCTTCAAACTCGAGAAGATCGCAACAGGGGAAGCCAATACCGAGTTCCTGTTTGTCCGCAATGCTGACGATCGAATCTAAAACCGGCGCACATCAAGACGAGAAGAGCCTGGAGAATCCAAAGAAGGCTCTTTTTGTCATAGGCTCTCTTTCGGCTGGGGGAGCCGAACGGCAGATGGTGGTCCTTATCGAGGGTCTTGTGCGTCTGGGCGTCCACTGCGAAGTCTTCGTGTTCGATGGCAGCGGACCATTGCGGCCGCGGCTCGATGCCGAGAATGTCACGGTTCATGTCGCCACGCATGCTAGGAGGATTGCGCACCTCGCCAAGCTCGGGAATCTCGCGACATTTGTTCGCGCCTTCGTCGCTTTATGGTGGCTGGCGCTCACGACCAAGCCCGAAATCTTACAGGCCTACCTGCCCTTGACCAACTTCATGGGAGCCGTTGCCGGGCGCTTGGCCGGCGTACCGTTGGTCATCACCTGCCGCCGCGGATTGGGGACACATCAAGATCGTTATCCTTGGTGGCGGATTTTCGACCGCATCGCCAACAAGTTGAGCCACGTCGTGACTGTCAACAGCCAAGCTGTCGCCGATGACACGGCAGCGCGCGACGGTATCGAACCAAGCAGGCTCATCCTCATTCGTAATGGCCTCGACAGCCTGACGACCCGTACTGCCTCCGTTGATGGGGAGAGATGGCCTCTTCGCCAAAAGCTCGGCCTTCAAGCCGGCGAAATCGGATTCATCAACGTCGCGAACCTAATCCCGTACAAAGGGCAAGCCGATCTTCTGGAGGCATTTGCAGTCGCGCGAGCAACCATTCCTCCATCGAAACTCTTCATAGTTGGACGCGACGACGGCCTCGGCGCGCAGTTAAAAGCGCTCGCCGCAGCACTTGGTATCACCGAAAAAGTGCAATTCCTGGGTGCGCGTCACGACATCCCCAACCTGCTGTCCGCCATGGATATTTTTGTTCTCCCGAGCCATGAGGAAGGTTCTTCCAATGCCTTGCTGGAAGCTTTGGCCTGCGGCCTTCCCGTGATTGCCACGGATGTCGGCGGCAACCGCGAAGCGCTGGATAACGGCTCTTTTGGTTTGCTCGTTCCCCCGCGAGCACCGAAAATACTTGCCGAAACGATGAAAACCATCGCCGAAAATCTTCCGGTTTGGCGCGATACCGGAGCGCAGGCCGCAGAGTTTATACAGCGCAGCTATTCTTCAGAAGCTCTAGCAAATAACTATATGAAACTTTACCGAAACAAACTGTGCCGCGAATGACCTGGAACCCTTCTCTCCTCCGATCCGCGGGAGAGTCTTGAGTTTCACTTCTGGCCTCAGGCGACCTGTCTTTCCGGCTGGGATTTGAAGGCAAACTCCGCGGACGTTATGTTGCCGAGAGCCGAGTGAGGTCGGTGGCGGTTGTACCCTCCTTCCATGAGGTGATGGCGCTGCCGGCCTCGATATGCGTCGAGAACAACCTGTCATTGAGGCACTCGTTCCGGAAGCGTCCATTGCAGCTCTCGACGAAAGCGTTCAGCCTCGGCTTGCCGGGGACGATGTAGTGCCAATCGACGCCAGCCTACTGGCACCAGTGCAGGATTGCCATCGAGGCGAACTCGGCGCCGTTGCCGGAAACGATAGTATCCAGCCGGCCGCGCAGACCAATGACACCATCCAGTTCCCGAGCCACGCGCTGGCCTGAGAGCGAAGTGTCGGCGACGAGTGCTAGGAACCCGCGCGTGCAATCGTCGAAGATGGAGAAGCCTCCTGAAGCGACGACCGTCAGCGATCGTGTCGGAAAGAAATCGACGCTTGAGTGCGCATTGGCCTGATCCTGCATGAGCATGGGCCTGCGCGTGTCTAGAGCAATTCCGTTGATCGTTGAATCGATTGTGATGTGACGAACCGGTGCTGTGCTGATTCAACCTGCCTGTTGAAGGAGGTGGACGATGGCGCTGGCTTTGAGCGACGATCTTCGCGTGCGTGTTGTGAAGGCCTCCACGGATGGGCTTTCTGCTCGGCAGGCCGCGTCCCGTTTCGGGGTCGGGATTTCGACGGCGATCCGGTGGATCGCGCGGGCTCGGACAGGTGAGCTGACGGCTCGGCCACAAGGCCGGCGCCGGGGCTCGAGCCTGGATGCGCACGCGACTTTCATCATCGAAGTGATCGAGGAGCAGAGGGACATCACGCTGCACGATATGACGGCCCGGCTCCTGAGCGAACGCACCGTCTCCATCCGCCGCAGCGCGTTGAGCACCTGGCTTCGGGGCCGGGGCTGGACGTACAAAAAAAGTCCGCCCATGCACTGGAGCAGGAGCGTCCCGACGTCCTGAAGCGGCGGCGTGACTGGTTCGAGGCCCAGCCCGATCTCGATCCACAGAGCCTTGTTTTCATCGACGAGACCGGCCTCTCGACCAAAATGGCCCGCCTGCGCGGTCGGGCTCCGCGCGGTGAGCGCTGCCGGGCCGGCGTGCCTCACGGCCATTGGAAAACGACCACTTTCGCCGGAGCCCTGCGTCTCGGCGGCATGACGACGCCCTTTGCCTACGACGGCGCTATGAACGGCGTCGTCTGCCTCGCCTATGTCGAGCAGGTGCTGGTCCCGACACTGAAGCCGGGGGACATCGTCATCATGGACAACCTGCCCGCCCACAAGCCGGCCGGCGTCCGCGAGGCAATCGAGCGCGCGGGCGCGACGCTGTCCTTCTTGCCGCCCTACAGCCCGGACATGAACCCGATCGAGAATGCCTTCGCCAAGCTGAAGGCCAGGCTGCGAGCCAGAGCAGAGCGCTCCATCAGTGCCTTGTGGGACGCAGTCGGCGCGATCGTCGACCTCTTCTCGCCGACCGAATGTGCCAACGACTTCAAAGCCGCTGGATATGATCCGGATTAAACCAGAAACGCTCTAAGGCTTGTGGGGATTCT
>UBNE01000046.1 GCA_900466745.1 Hyphomicrobiales bacterium
TTTTTGAAGGTTTTTCGACAGAAAATACTTTTTGTTTGATTTCAATAGCTTACGCAAAAAGCCCTGACCATGTTTCTCAGCCGGGCCGCATGGAAGCCGAAGGCGTGCCGGTTTTCCCGCTTCGGGCGGTCTCGCTCCCGAGCGGCGCCGGCCTTTTCGGCCCCGCTTCAGCGGGCCGAGCCCGCCTGCTCTTCGGCCAGCGCCTCGGCCAGGAAGGCGCTCATCGCCTGGACCGCCGCGCCCGGCCGGCCCGGCGCCTGATGCAGCGCGATCTCCGAAGCCGGCAGCGGCGGCAGGCCGTGCTCCGGCCCGAGCAACTGCAGCCCCGGCCGCGCCGTCCCCGCCTTGACCACGGTCAGCGCCACGCCCGAGGCGGCGACCGCCTCGACGGCGCCAATGCTGGAACTGGAGAACAGGATGCGCCAGCGCATGCCGGCTTCGTCGAGCGCCGCCAGCGCCCATTCCCGGAACATGTTCGGCGCCTTCAGCAAGGCGAGCTGCAAGGGCGCCTCCAGATCGAGGGTCGCCCGGTCGGAGCAGGCCCAGAGCGTCGGCTCGCGCCGCAGCACCGCGCCGCGCCCGTCGCCGGCCTTCTGGGTGGCGAGGACGAGATCGAACTCCTCGCCGAGGCTGTTCAGGAGATCGCGCGTGAAGCCCGTCGTCACCTCGAGCTCGACATCGGGATAGGAGCGGGCGAAGCGCGCCAGCGTCTCCGGGAGGACGACGGTGGCGTAGTCGTCCATCACCGCGAGCCGGACGCGGCCGCTGACGCTCTGCGCGTTGATGACGTCGAGCGCCTCGTCATGCAGGGCGACGATGCGCCGGGCATAGCCGAGGAACTGCTCGCCCGCGCGCGTGAGCAGAACCTCCTGCGGCGAGCGCTGCAGCAGCGTCTGCCCGGCCAGCTCCTCCAGCCGGCGGATCTGGGTGCTGACGGTCGACTGGCTGCGGAACAGCGCCGCGGCCGCGCGCGTGAAGCTGCGCAGCTCCGCGACGGTGACGAAGCTGCGCAGCAGGTCGACATCGATATTGCGCAGCATGTCCGGCGCGCCCACCCGTGCGGTCATAAAGGGAAAGCCCTTATGCCAATTCGGAAAGGATCTGTCCCGTATTCCTCCGCGCGCCATCCGCGCGCCATGCATGGCGCCGATCATCAAAATCGAAGAATTCAATTTTGTGACGCGGCGCCGCGGCGATAGGGTGCCGCAGAACCAGGGCGTCGTGAGCCCGGACGGAGACGCATTGAAATGCCCAAGCTGAGATCCGCAACCTCCACCCATGGCCGCAACATGGCCGGCGCCCGCGGCCTGTGGCGCGCCACCGGCATGAAGGACGGCGATTTCGGCAAGCCGATCGTCGCGGTGGTGAACTCCTTCACCCAGTTCGTGCCGGGCCATGTCCATCTCAAGGACCTCGGCCAGCTCGTCGCGCGCGAGATCGAGAAGGCCGGCGGCGTCGCCAAGGAGTTCAACACCATCGCGGTCGACGACGGCATCGCCATGGGCCATGACGGCATGCTCTACAGCCTGCCTTCCCGCGAGCTGATCGCCGACAGCGTCGAGTACATGGTCAACGCCCATTGCGCCGACGCGATGGTCTGCATCTCCAACTGCGACAAGATCACCCCCGGCATGCTGATGGCGTCGATGCGCCTCAACATCCCGACCGTCTTCGTCTCGGGCGGGCCGATGGAGGCCGGCAAGTTCATCGCCGAGGGCGTGCTGAAGAAGGTCGACCTGGTCGACGCCATGGTCGCGGCCGCCGACGACAAGTACAGCGACGCCGAGGTCGAGGTGATCGAGCGCTCGGCCTGTCCGACCTGCGGCTCCTGCTCGGGCATGTTCACCGCCAATTCGATGAACTGCCTGACCGAGGCGCTCGGCCTCGCGCTGCCCGGCAACGGCTCGACGCTCGCCACCCATGCCGACCGCAAGCGCCTCTTCGTCGAGGCCGGGCATCTGATCGTCGATCTCGCGCGCCGCTATTACGACCAGAACGACGAGAGCGTGCTGCCGCGCAATGTCGGCTCGTTCAAGGCGTTCGAGAACGCGATGACGCTCGACATCGCCATGGGCGGCTCGACCAACACCGTGCTGCACCTGCTGGCGGCCGCGCATGAGGCCGAGATCGACTTCACCATGGCCGATATCGACCGGCTGTCGCGGCGCGTGCCCGTGCTCTGCAAGGTCGCGCCCGCCGTCGCCAACGTCCATATGGAGGATGTGCACCGCGCCGGCGGCATCATGGCGATCCTGGGCGAGCTCGACCGGGCCGGGCTGATCGACACCTCCCTGCCGACCGTGCACAGCGCGACGATGGCCGAGGCGCTGGCGCGCTGGGACGTGGTGCAGACGCAGAGCGAGGCGGTGCGCAGCTTCTACAGCGCGGCCCCCGGCGGCGTGCCGACGCAGACCGCCTTCAGCCAGGAGCGGCGTTTCGAGGAGCTCGATCTCGACCGCGAGAAGGGCGTGATCCGCAATCTCGAGCACGCCTATTCCAAGGATGGCGGGCTCGCCGTGCTCTACGGCAATATCGCGCTCGACGGCTGCATCGTGAAGACGGCGGGCGTCGACGCCTCGATCCTGACCTTCTCCGGTCCGGCGGTGATCTTCGAGAGCCAGGACGCGGCGGTCGAGGGCATCCTTAACCGCAAGGTCAATCCCGGCGACATCGTGCTGATCCGCTACGAGGGGCCGCGCGGCGGGCCGGGCATGCAGGAAATGCTCTATCCGACGAGCTACCTGAAGTCGAAGGGCCTCGGAAAGGCCTGCGCGCTGATCACCGACGGGCGCTTCTCGGGCGGCTCCTCCGGCCTCTCCATCGGCCATGTCTCGCCGGAAGCGGCCGAGGGCGGCGCGATCGGCCTGGTCGAGAACGGCGACGTCATCGCGATCGACATCCCCAACCGCTCGATCTCGCTCAAGGTCTCCGATGAGGAGCTGGCACGCCGCCGCGCCGCGATGGAGGCCAAGGGCAAGGACGCCTGGAAGCCGGCCGCGCCGCGCAAGCGCAAGGTCTCGACCGCGCTCAAGGCCTATGCCGCGATGGCGACCAGCGCCGCCAGGGGCGCGGTCCGCGTCGTCGACTGAGGCGTCCGAACGCAACCGAAGCGACCGGCCGGCGACGGCCGGTCGTTCTGTTTTCTGGACGCGGGCGGGGCGCTTCTTCTAACCTGACGGCCAGATCGGCATGGAGGAAACGGGATGCGGGCCGTCGCGGTCGCCCTGAGCTGTCTTTTGGCGTTGCCGGCCGGCGCCGCCGGCCCGTTCGGCAAGATCGTCGTCGGCAACTGGTCGGGCGGGACCTTCACCAACGACCAGACCGGCGCCTTCTCGCATTGCGCGGTCAGCGCCCGCTACAAGAGCGGCGTCACGATGCTGACCTCGGTCACCGCCAATTTCTCCTGGCTGCTCGGCTTCTCCAAGCCCGGCTGGACCCTGCGGACCGGCGAGACGCTGAAGCTGCGCCTCGTCTTCGACCGCAGCTCGACCATCGACGTCGTCGCCACCATCAAGTCGCCGACGCTGCTCACCATCGCGATGCCGGCGCAATCGGCGCTGATCGACGCCTTCCGCAAGGGGCGCTATCTCGAGCTCGTCGCCAACGACGCCCGCTACACCTTCGCGCTGACCTCGACAGGGGAGATGCTGCCGGCGCTGGTCGAATGCGTCAAGCAGAGCGGCCATGTCCGGGGCCCGGTCTCGCCCGGCGCGCCGGTCGACGCCCGCACCGACGCGCAGCGGCGCGAAGCGATAGAGAAGGACAAGGCGGCCCGGGCGGAGAAGAAGGCGCTGCTGGAAAAGACCCGCGACCTGATCAGCGGCAAGATGCTCGCCTGCATCGGCCGGGAAGGCGCCTCGATGCTGCTCACCGACGAAAAGGCCGAGGTCGTCGCCAAGGCCGCCATGCTGTTCTGCAAGAACGATGTCGACGCCCTGACGAACGCCACGATCGAGCTGATCGAGAACGAGGAGGGACGCCCGGCCAATCGCGGCGCCGTCCGCGAGGCTGCCGAGAAGCGCGTCCAAGAGGTGGTGACGGCGCATATCATCCGCACGCGCGGCAATATGCTCAACAAGCGGCCCGGCAATCCTGCGCCAGCCCAGCCCTCCGATCCGGCCTCCCGCCCTTCGCAGATGCTGTAGATTCCACCGCTTGCGAACCAGACCGTCATCCCGGACAAGCCGCGTCAGCGGCGCCGATCCGGGATCCATGCCCGGGCCTCTCCCGGAAAGGCTCAGGCATGGATCCCGCGTCTGCGCTTCGCTGCGCCGGGGATGACAATCTCGTTCGGTCAAACATCCGGTCGAAACCGACTCGCCCGGAAACGCGAAACGCCGCGCCTGCCGGCGCGGCGTTTGTTTTCAGCAAAGGTCTGGATCAGCCCTTGAGCTTGGCGTTGCACTGGCTCCAGTAGCCGCCGCCCTTCTCGATCCATTTCAGATTGCCGTTGGCGTTGGCCGCCTTGTTGGCGTTGTACTGGTCCGCGCAGGTCTTGAGGCGCGCCTTGCCGGCGCTCTCGTTCGAATACTTGTCCGAGACCGCCTTCGGGAACACTGCGGCCTTGGCCCTGCCGGCCGGCTTGGCCGCCGGCGCCGCGGCGGGCGTCGCCGGCTCGGCCGGCACCGCGGCCGCGGCCTCGTCGTCGGCGGCATCGTCGTCGCCGCACTGGGCCTTGCGGAAGTCGTTCCACTTCTGGCCCTTCAGCGTGTTCGCCTTCTTGGCCTCCTGATACTTGACGCTGCATTCCTTCATCGTCAGGGCCGAAGCCGGCGACGCTGCAAGGGACGCCAGAGCGAGCGCCGACGCAGATGCGAGAATGAAAGTCCTGAACATGGCGTTCTCCATGGCAAAGCTTCTCTGCCGCCGACCGGCATGCCACCCTTATTCGGGGCGCAATGCAAGCCCCTCCCGGCGCTGACGACAACGATTCCGGCGGGTTGCGGTTCCCGCGGCCTCCGCTTGCCCGGCGCGCGACTTTGCCCTCATGGTGCCGGCCTTGCGAAACAGCGGAGAGAGCATGGCGAGACCGTCCGACGCCGCGAAGGACCGAGACCTGATCCGCATCCTCTCGGAGAATGCGCGCCTGCCGCTCTCGGACATCGCCAAGATGCTGGGCGTCTCGCGCGCGACCGTCCAGGGCCGGCTGGCCCGGCTGGAGCGCGACGGCGTCATCGCCGGCTATACCACCGTGCTCGGCAAGGCGGCGCGGCCCGCCACGACGATCGCGGCGCTGGTGATGATCGAGCTCGAGGTCAAGCGCCAGGGCGGCGTCGTCGCGGCGCTGAAGAAGCGGCCGGAGATCGTGCAGTGCTATACGCTGAGCGGCCATTTCGATCTCTATGTGAAGGTCGAATGCGAGACCGCGAGCGACCTCGATACGGTGATCGACTGGATCGCCGAGATGGACGGCGTGCGGCGCACCACCTCCTCCGTGATCCTGGCGCGGAAATTCGAGCGCTGAGGCGCGCCGCGGCCCCCGATCGGGGCCGCATCCGGGGTTTACCCTCGATTTTTACCCTATCCCTTCGATACGACGGATCATAAGCCGTCATATCGGCGATCCGCGCCTTCCGGGGCGCAGCCCCGCGCTCCAGCATGGCGCCAGCGAACGGTCCGCCGCGGACCGGCCATGACAGGAGATCGCCATGACCACCCAGAAGCAGCGCATCGCCGTTCTCGGCGCGGGCCAGATCGGCACCATCATCGCCGGCATGCTGGCCGAGCAGGGCCATGAGGTGACTTTGGCCGACGCCGCGCAGGCCCAGCTCGCCCATGCCGCCGGCAAGCGCTTCGGCACGGCGGTCGTCGACGCCTCCGACCTCGCGGCGCTGCGCGCCTTCCTGGCCGATCGCGACATCGTCGTCAGCGCCTGCCCCTATTTCCTCAACAAGGGCATCGCCAAGGCCGCGGCGGAGACCCGGACGCATTATTTCGACCTGACCGAGGACGTCGCCACCACCGCCTATATCAAGGAGCTCGGCAAGACCGCCGATGTCGCGCTCGTGCCGCAATGCGGCCTGGCGCCCGGCTTCATCTGCATCCTCGGCGCCGACATGGCCGCCCGCTTCGAGAACGTCCGCACCATCAAGATGCGCGTCGGCGCGCTGCCGCTCTATCCGACCAACGCGCTGCGCTACAACGTGACCTGGTCGGTCGACGGCCTGATCAACGAATACTGCAACCCCTGCGAGATCGTCTTCGACGGCCAGCCGACGGTGGTGCCGGCGCTGGAAGGCATCGAAGGTGTGATGATCGACGGCGTCGCCTACGAGGCGTTCAACACCTCGGGCGGCCTGGGCACGCTGACCGAGACGCTGGCCGGCAAGGTCCGCAACATGAGCTACAAGACGCTGCGCTATCCCGGCCATGCCGAGATCATGAAGCTCCTGCTGCGCGACCTCGAGCTGGCCGACGACCGCGAGACGATGCGCCGCATCCTCAGCCACTCCGCCCCCTTCACCCGCAAGGACGTGGTGGTGATCTTCGTCACCGGCGTCGGCGAGCGCAAGGGCCGGCTGGAAGAGGAGAGCGTCGTGCTGCGCTATGACGGCAATGACGAGCTCGGCGCCATCCAGCTCACCACCGCCTCGGGCTGCGTCGCCATGGTCGAGCTCTTTTTGGCCGGCAAGCTGCCCGCCAGGGGCTTCGTGCGGCAGGAGGACGCCATCCTCGCCGATTTCCTGGCGACCAAGGCCGGCACGCGGCTGCTGCACGAGGCGCGCGGCGCCGATGCGACCGCGCTCGGCCATACGCTGGCGCTCAAGCAGGCCGCCTGAGGCGAAGGCCGGCGGAAGACACGGCCGGGGCGGAGGCGGGCGCGATTCAGCCCGTCCTCACGCCCTTGTGTGCTCAGATGCGGGACAGGCGGCCCGCGCTTCGGCTATGCGGGAGGCATGATCCCGCATGATGGAGAGCGGCCGTGACAGCTCCGCCGTCCGCCCGAGGCGCGACCGCTCCCGGCAGGCCGCCGGGCGCCCGCGCAGCGCCGGCCGGAAAGGCGTCCGCGCTGCGGGGCTGGCTGCCCTGGCTCGACCGGCAGGGCCGGTTCTCCGGCCTGCGGGCCGCCGCCTTCGCATTGACGCTGCTGCCGGCCGTCCTCGTCCTCTACGCCGCCTGGATGGGGCAGCTCGGCTCGAAGCCCTGGACCGAGGCGATCCACCGCGTCGGGATCTGGGCGGTCAGGCTGCTCATCCTGTCGCTGGCGATCTCGCCGCTCCGGCGGCTGCTCGACTGGAGCAAGCTGATCGGCATCCGCCGCCTGCTCGGCCTCTCGGTCATGGCCTATGCGCTCGGCCATCTCGGGCTCTACTGCATCGACATGGCCTTCGACTGGGGGCTGATCGTCTCGGAGATCGCCAGGCGCTTCTACCTGACGATCGGCTTCGTCGCGCTGCTCGGCCTCTGCGCGCTCGGCGCGACCTCGACCGACCGGATGATCCGCCGCCTCGGCAAGAACTGGCAGAGGCTGCACAACCTCGTCTATCCGATCACCGCGCTCGCGCTGCTGCATTTCGCCTTGCAATCGAAGATCGACGTCACCGAGCCGGTCCTGATGAGCGGGCTGTTCGTCCTGCTGCTGCTCTATCGCGGGCTTTATCGCTGGAAGCTGCCGGTCTCGCTGCCCGTCCTCGCCGGGCTTGCCCTGCTCGCCGGGCTCGCCACGGCGCTGCTCGAAAGCGGCTGGTACGCGCTGACCAGCGGCGTCTCGCCCTGGCTCGTCTTCCAGGCCAATGCCGACATCCTCACCTATTGGGACTACGCCTCGATCAGGCCGGCGCATTGGGTCGCGCTGGCGGGCCTCGCCGTGGCGGCCGCCCATGCCTGGCGCGCCGGCCGGGCGCGCCCGCGGCGGCGCGTGGCGACGGCCTGAGAACGCTCCGGCGGGCGGGCGCAAAAACTTTCCCAGTTTCGCCGTTTTCGAAATCGAAAACGGTTCCCTCCGCGCGCCCTCATGCTACCCCTATGCCATGCCTGATGATTTGCATGCCCAGCCGACAGCCGATGTGGTCGAAGCCGAGCTCGCTTCCGAGGGCATAGGGCCTTCCGAAAACCGCACCTCGCCCTTCGTCCCGCTGCGTCAGCCGATCTTCCGGGCCGTCTGGTTCGCCAGCCTCGCCTCCAATTTCGGCGGCCTCGTCCAGGCGGTCGGCGCCTCCTGGATGATGGCCTCGATCTCGCCCTCGGCCGAGATGGTGGCGCTGGTCCAGGCCTCGACGACGCTGCCGGTGATGCTGTTCTCGCTGGCCGCCGGGGCGATCTCGGACAATTACGACCGCCGCCGGATCATGCTGACGGCGCAGGGCTTCATGCTGGCGGTCTCGATCGGGCTCGCGGCCTGCGCCTGGCTCGGCATCATCACGCCCTGGCTGCTGCTGAGCTTCACCTTCCTGATCGGCTGCGGCACGGCGCTCAACAACCCGGCCTGGCAATCCTCCGTCGGCGACATGGTGCCGCGACGCGACGTGCCGGCGGCAGTGACGCTGAACAGCGTCGCCTTCAACATCGCCCGCAGCGTCGGCCCCGCCATCGGCGGCGCCATCGTCGCCGCGGCCGGGGCGGTCGCCGCCTTCGTCATCAACGCCTTCTCCTATATCGGGCTGATCGCGGTGCTCGCCCGCTGGCAGCCACCCAAGGTCGAGCGGCTGCTGCCGCGCGAGACCCTGTTCATCGCGATGGGCGCCGGGGTGCGCTATGTCGCGATGTCGCCCAATATCCGCGCGGTGATCCTGCGCGCCTTCGCCTTCGGCTTCGGCGCGATCATCGGCCTCGCCTTGCTGCCGCTGGTGGCGCGCGACCTGATCCGCGGCGGGCCGCTGACCTACGGCATCCTGCTCGGCGGCTTCGGCGCGGGCGCGGTCGCCGGCGCCTTCATGAGCGCGCGGCTGCGCCGGGCGATGAGCACCGAGGCGCTGGTGCGCTCGACCTTCATTGCCTATGCGGCCGGGATCCTGCTGGTGGCGTTCAGCCGCACGATCTGGATGACGATCCCGGGCCTGTTCATCTGCGGCGCCTGCTGGGTGCTGGCGCTGTCGACCTTCAACGCCACGGTGCAGCTCTCGGCGCCGCGCTGGGTCGTCGGCCGGGCGCTGGCGATCTACCAGATGGCGACCTTCGGCGGCATGGCGACGGGGAGCTGGGCCTGGGGCCGCACCGCCCTGCTGTTCGGCACCGACAGGGGCCTGCAGCTCTCGGCCATCGTCCTGCTGATCGGCGCCGGGCTCGGCCTGCGCTACAGGCTGCCGCCGCTGGAGGAGCTCAATCTCGACCCGCTCAGCCGCTGGCGCGAGCCCAAGGTCGCGGTCGATATCGAGCCGCGCAGCGGGCCGGTGATCGTCACCGTCGAATACATCATCAAGCCGGAGGACGTCGTCGCCTTCCTGAACGTGATGGCGGAGCGCCGCCGCATCCGCCGGCGCGACGGCGCGCGTCACTGGACGCTGCTGCGCGACCTGACCGACCCGACGCTCTGGTTCGAGCGCTACGACAGCCCGACCTGGGTCGAATATGTCCGCCAGAACCAGCGCGTGACCCAGGCCGACGCCGAGATCGGCGAGCGCGTGCGCGCGCTCCACAGCGGGCCGAACCCGCCGGTCGTGCACCGCATGATCGAGCGGCAGACCGCCTCGCTGACCTCGCCGGCCGCGGCCGGCCCGGTCACTCCCACCGACATGCCCAAGCCGCTCGGCGACCCGCTGCGCGCCGGCTGAGCCGGGCGGCGGAGCCGCTCAGCCGACGATCCAGAGCCCGGCGAGACCGACCAGGCCGACGACGATCCGCCACCAGGCGAAGAGCGAGAAGCCGCGCCGGGAGACGAAGTCGAGGAAGGAGCGCACCACGACCAGCGCCGAGAAGAAGGCCGCGACGAAGCCGATGACGATCAGGATGCCGTCGTCGAAGGTCAGGTCCTTGTAGCTCTTCATCAGGTCGTAGGCGAAGGCGCCGGCCATGGTCGGCATGGCGAGGAAGAAGGAGAACTCGGCCGCCGCCCGCTTGCTGGCGCCGAGCAGCATGGCGCCGACGATGGTGGCACCCGAGCGCGAGACGCCGGGGATCATGGCCAGGCACTGCATCAGGCCGATCTTGAAATACATCGGCAGCGGGAAGGCCGTCGCGTCGGTGTGCTTCTCCTGCAGCTCCAGCTCGTCGACCACGAGCAGGACGAGGCCGCCGGCGATCAGCGCGCAGCAGACGATCAGGGGGTTGAACAGCACGCCCTTGATGAAGCCGTGCAGCAGCGCGCCGATGACCGCCGCCGGCAGGAAGGCGACGAGCACGCCGAGGACGAAGCGCCGCGCCGCGGGATCGGTCGGGATCCTGAGCGCGATGTCGAGCAGGCGCCGGAAATAGACCAGCACGATCGCCAGGATGGCGCCGAGCTGGACCAGCACCTCGAAGGTCTTGCCGTTCGATTCGAAGCCGAGGAAATGCCCGAGCAGGAGCAGATGGCCGGTCGAGGAGACAGGGAGGAACTCGGTGAGGCCCTCGACGATGCCGAGGACGAAGGCTTCGATCAGGTTCTGCATGGAAGAGGCGTCCTCGTGCGACTCGGGATCCGCGCCGGCCGGCGGCGGCCGCTCGGGCCGGCTTACGCCCAGCTCTTTGCGAATTGGTTACCAATTCGCCAAGCGAACCGGGCAAATCCCGCGCTTCCGCATCCACGGCGCTTGTGGCGGTTTTCGGGCGTGATAAGGAGCGGGCGCCGAACGCATAGCAGGGAACTTTCCGGCCCGCCGCCCCGCTTCGGCCGCATTTGACCCGCTTCAAGGCTGCATGAGTGCCATGGCGACCCTGTATCATTATCCGCTATGCCCGCATTCGCGCTTCATCCGTCTCGTTCTCGGCGAATTCGGCATGGAGGCCGAATTGATCGAGGAACGCGTCTGGGAGCGGCGGCGGGAATTCCTCGAGCTCAACACGGCGGGCACGACGCCGGTCTTCCAGGAGCAGAACGGCCTGCCCGTGCCCGGCGCCGGGCCGATCGCCGAATATCTCGACGAGACGCGCGGTCTCGCGCTCGGCGACCGCAGGCTGCTGCCGGAAGGCCCGGGCGAGCGCGTCGAGGTGCGCCGCCTGCTCGACTGGTTCAACCTGAAGTTCCACGACGAGATCACCGGGCCGCTGGTGCTCGAGAAGGTGATGAAGCGCTTCATGAGCCGCGACGAGGGCGGCGGCCCGCCGGAGATGGGCGCGATCCGCGCCGCGCGCGCGAATGTGCGCTATCATCTGCGCTACATTTCCTGGCTCACCGCCAAGCGGAACTGGCTGGCCGGCGCCCGGATGAGCTATGCGGACCTCGCCGCGGCGGCGCATCTCTCCTGCGTCGACTATCTCGGCGACGTGCCCTGGGAAGAGGACGAGACGGCGCGCGCATGGTACGCCCGAATCAAATCGCGACCGAGCTTCCGGCCGCTGCTGGCGGACCGGGTGCCCGGCATGTCGCCCAGCGCCCATTACGACAATCTGGACTTCTGAGCGGCGAGAAGCTGAAGCGCGCCGTCACCGAGCGCGCCCGCGCCGAGGGCTTCGCGGCGATGCGCGTCGCCGCGGCCGACGCGATCCCGCTCGCGCCCGAACGGCTCAGGGCCTGGCTCGAAGCCGGCTATCACGGCGACATGGCCTGGATGGACGAGCGCACGGCCGAGCGCGCCGATCCGCGCGCGCTCTGGAGCGAGGTCCGCTCCGTCGTGATGCTCGGGATGAACTATGCCGGCGAGGGCGACCCGCTCGCCATGCTCGCCGAGCCCGACAAGGGCGCGATCTCGCTCTATGCCCGCCGGCGCGACTATCACGACGTCATCAAGGGCAAGCTCAAGAGCGTCGCCGGCCTGCTGGCCGCGCGCGGCGGCGCCGGGGTCAAGGTCTTCGTCGACACCGCTCCGGTCATGGAGAAGCCGCTGGCGCAGGCGGCCGGCCTCGGCTGGCAGGGCAAGCACACGGTCCTGGTCTCGCGCGAGCACGGTTCCTGGCTGCTGCTGGGAGCGATCTACACCACCGCGGAGCTGCCGGCCGATGAGCCGGAGCGCGACCATTGCGGCTCCTGCCGGCGCTGCCTCGAGATCTGCCCGACAAAAGCCTTCCCGGCGCCCTACCAGCTCGATGCGCGCCGCTGCATCGCCTATCTCACCATCGAGCATCAGGGCCATATCGACGCCGAATTGCGCCCCGGCATCGGCAACCGCATCTTCGGCTGCGACGACTGCCTCGCCGTCTGCCCCTGGAACAAATTCGCCGCAGCCGCGCAGGAAACCCGCCTCGCCCTCAGGGAGGAGCTCGACGGGCGGCCGCTGGCCGAGCTCGCCGGCCTCGACGACGCGGCCTTCCGCTCACTTTTTGCCGGCACGCCGGTAAAACGGACCGGGCGCGAGCGCTTCCTGCGCAACGTGCTGATCGCGATCGGCAACAGCGGCCGGCCCGAACTGGCGGACAGCGCCGCCGCGCATCTCGACGCCCCCTCCCCGCTCGTGCGGGCCATGGCGGCCTGGGCGCTGCGCCGCCTCGATCCGGCGCGCGCCGCAAAGCTCGCTCCCGCCGCCCTGCGCAACGAAATCGACCCGCAGGTGCGGGCCGAATGGCTCGCGCCGGCCGGACACAGGGAAGACGCCGCATGAAACTGCTGATCCTCGGCCTCGGCTATTCGGCCGGCTTCTTCGCGCGGGCCGCGCTCGCCCGCGGCTGGGAGGTGACGGGCACGGTGCGCTCGGCCGGGAGGGCCGCGGAGCTGAGCCGCGACGGCATCCGCACGCTGGTCTTCGGGGGCTTCGCGGTGTCGTCGGCGCTGGCCGGGGCGGTGGCGGAGGCCGAGGCCGTGCTGGTCTCGGTGCAGCCGGGGGAGGATGGCGACCCGGTGCTGCAGCGGCTGCGCGGCGAGCTCGCGGCCGCGCCCGCCCTGCGCTGGATCGGCTATCTCTCGACGATCGGCGTCTATGGCGACCAGGGCGGCGCCTGGATCGACGAGACCCGGCCCGTCAATCCGGGCAATGCCCGCAACCGCCTGCGCGTCGCGATCGAGCAGGACTGGCTCGCCCTCGGGCGCGAAAGCGGCAAGGCCGTGCAGATCTTCCGCCTCGCCGGCATCTACGGCCCCGGCCGCAACCCGATCGCCAAGCTGCGCGAGGGCAAGGCGACGCGGCTCAACAAGCCCGGCCAGGTCTTCAACCGCATCCATGCCGAGGACATCGCCGGCATCCTGATGGCGTCGCTGGCGCGGCCGCGCGGCGGCGCGATCTACAACGTCACGGATGACGAGCCGGCTGCGCCCCAGGACGTGGTCGGCTTCGCGGCGGAACTGACCGGGCTCGCGGCTCCGCCCGAAATCCCCTTCGCCGAGGCCCGGCTCTCGCCGATGGCGGCGAGCTTCTACGGCGAGAACAAGCGGGTTTCCAACGCGCTGGTGAAGCGCGAGCTCGGCTACGCCTTCCGCTACCCGACCTATCGGGAAGCCTTGCGCGCCCTCGCCCTGGCCGGCGAATGAGCCGGCTTCAGGCGGCGTGACGCGCGTTGTCGCCGCCGTAATAGGCGGCGTAGCGCTTGTCGATGGCCGCGACCGGCAGCACGACGAGCACGTCGGTGGTGCCGAACTGGCGATCGATCACCGCGCCGGTGCCGAAGCGGGCACCCAGCCTGAGATAGCCCTTGATCAGCGGCGGCATCTGCCGGAGCGCCAGCTTGGCGTCGACCATCTCGGCCGGCAGCCGGTCCATGCCGACATAGTGCTCGGGATGGGCCGCGGCGCTCCATTCGCCCTGCGAGCGGGCGTGATGGTGCAGGAAGCTCAGCGGCAGGGCGAGCGAATCGGGATCGGTGCCGTCGAAGGAGGCGCAGCCGAACATCGCGTCGATGCGGTGATGCTCCAGATAGGCCCAGATGCCCGACCAGAGCAGCTCGACCGTGCGCTTGTTGCGGTAGGGCTTCAGCACGCAGGAACGGCCGAGCTCGAGGAAGCGCTGGCCGGGATGGCGCGCCAGCAGGGGCGCCAGGTCGAACTCGCTCTGCGTGTAGAAGCCGCCGAGCCGGTTCGCCGCGCTCTGGCGCATCAGGCGATAGGTCCCGACGACCTTGGGCTTGATGCCGCCGAAGCGGCCCTTCGCGGCATGGTCGATGACCAGCAGATGGTCGCAGGCCTTGTCGAAACGGTCGGCGTCGCGGCGGAACATCCGCGCGATCACGTCGGGCTTGGCCGACATCTCCTGATAGAAGACGCGGTAGCGCAGGCGCTGCGCCCGCCAGATCTCGCGCGGCCCGCGCGCCAGGCGGACCTCGAGCGAGCCGAGCCGCCCCAGCGTGCCGGAGAGCGGTTCCGATTCGCCGACCTCCAGCCCGTAGCGGCGCATCGCCCCGCCGGTCACCAGCATCATCGGCGCCAGGCGCGAAAACAAAGGATTGCCGGCTGAAAACCGGGCCGGCAGCGCGTTCGATCGCTCTGAAACGTGCAATGCCATGCCTGTGTCGCCCCCAGGGTTCATGCCGATCAGATCGTAGCGAAACCCGATCGGGTCAAGCTCACCCTATCACGCTTTTGGAGCGGCGCGCAGCGGCGGGCGGCTTTCCGCCCTCCTCCGCGCCGGTCTCCAGGCCGCTTCCGGCACGCGGAAGGCTTGCCTCCTGGAGCTTACAGCTTTGCGACAGAACTGCGTCGAAGCCGTGACGCCCGTCAAGCCGACAGGACGCGGGAGCGCCGGCTGCCGACATGGTCGAGCCAGCGCAGCAGCGCCGCGCGCTCGAGCGGCTTGGCCAGGCAGTCGTCCATGCCCGCCGCCAGCGCGGCCTCGCGGTCGGCCGCCGAGACATTGGCCGTGACCGCCACCAGCGGCAGCCGCGGCTTGCGCTCCAGCGTGGCCTCCAGCGCCCGTACCGCCCGGGCGCAATCCAGGCCGGTCATCGCCGGCATGCGGATGTCCAGCAGCGCGAGATCGAGCGGCGCGGCGGCGCCGGTCAGGCTGGCCTCGATCCGCTGCAGCGCCTCGCGGCCGTCGCGCACCCAGATCACCGAGGAGCCGAGGCGCTCCAGCGTCCGCGTCAGCAGCAGCGCGTTGATCTCGTTGTCCTCCGCGACCAGGACATGCAGCGGCCGGCGCCGGGAGGGCGTGGCCGGCCGCATCCGGGCGGCCGCCGGCAAAAGCTGGGGAAAGCGCGCGCCCAGCCGCTCATAGAGCGAACGCGCCCGCACCGGCTTGATCAGGAAGCCCGAGAAGCCGGCGGCCTGAGGCGCGCCGAACTGGCGCCGCGCCAGCGAGGAGAGGAGAATCAGGCAGTCGCGGATGCCGGCCGCCCGCACGCTGCCGGCAAGCTCCTTCGCCGCGGCGTCGCCGAGCGCATGGTCGATCAGCACCGCGGTCACCGGCTGCGCGCCCGCCAGAATCGCGCGGGCCGCCTCGGCCGTCGCCGCGACCGTGACCGCGGCTCCGGTGGCGCGGATCGATTCCCAGAGGAAGCGCGCCGCGAACGGCGCCGGCGAGGCCAGCAGGACATGCTGGCCGGGCCAGTGCGGGATCGGGACGGCCTCCGCTCCCGGCGCGGCGACCAGCGGCAGGGTGACGCGAAAGCTCGCCCCCTCGCCGGCGCGGCTCTCCGCCCGGACCTCGCCCCCCATCAGCCCGACCAGCCGCCGCACGATGGCGAGGCCGAGCCCGGTGCCGGCATGGCGCGCCGCGGAATCCTGCTCCAGTTGCTCGAACTCCCCGAAGATGACCTCGAGCCGGTCGGCCGGGATGCCGGGGCCGGTATCGGCGACGACGATCTCCACCGAGTTCCGCACCCGCCGCACGCTCAGGCCGACGCCGCCGGCATCGGTGAACTTCACGGCGTTGCCGACGAGATTGAGCAGGATCTGACGCAGGCGGTCGCGGTCGCCGACGAGCTGGGCCGGCATTTCGGGCGCGATATAGGCGGCCAGCTCGATGCCCTTGGCCTGCGCCCGGGGGGCCATCAGCTCCGAGACGGTCTCGACGAGCTGGACGATGTCGAAGGGCTCCTCGGCCAGCTCCAGCCGGCCGGCCTCGACCTTGGCGAAGTCGAGAATGTCGTCGACCAGCGCCAGCAGCGCCTCGCCGGAGATGCGCAGTGCCTGCACATAGGTCGACTGCTCGGCGTCGAGGCCGGTGTCGGCGAGCAGGTCGGACATGCCGAGGATACCGTTCAGCGGCGTGCGGAACTCGTGGCTGACCGTGGCGAGGAAGCGCGACTTCGCCTCGTTGGCGGCCTCGGCCCGGGCCCGGGCCTGGACCAGCCCGTCCTCCTCGGCGATGCGGGCCGAGATGTCGCGCCCGACGCGCTGCAGCAGCGTGCGCCCGCCGGGACCGGGAACGACCGTCTCGACCCAGGCGATCCAGCGCTCGCCCTCATGCGTCGCCAGGCATTCGTCGAGGCTGCGCGCCCCGCCGTCGAGCGCGCGCTGGGCCCGCACCGCGAGCTGCGGCAATTGCGCCTCGCTGCCGACGAGATCGGCCTCCTCCACCCCGAAGAGCGCGGCATAGGCGGCATTGGCATAGACGATGCGGGCGCCGTCGCGGCGCACGATGAAATCGCCCTGCCCCTCGACCAGGCTGCGATAGCGCTGCTCGCTGTCGGACAGGCTCCAGAGCCGGTCGTTCAGCGTCTCGACCTCCCGCAGCAGGGCGGCGTTCCGGCGGCGCAGCCGCGCCAGCCGCCGCAGGGCGAGAAGCCCCGCCCCGCCGAGCAGGGCGAAGACGGCGCAGGCTGCGGCGAACCATGTCCAGAACGAAAGCATCATGCTCCCGGTCTAGCGTCCGCCCCTGAAAAAAGCCGCCTGAGGAAAGCGCGCTTTCGAGGCCATTCCGCAAGCAAGGCTTAACCCTGACGGGCCGCGGTCGCTCCGGCCGGCCGCAGCCATCTTGAGGCCGCGGCGGGTCAGGCCGCCTGCGCGAGATCGCCGCCGCGCGAACGGTAGGACAGCGCCTCCGCGAGATGCAGCCGGCCGACCTTCGCCTCGCCGTCGAGATCGGCCAGGGTGCGCGCGACCTTGAGCACGCGGTGATAGGCGCGGGCGGTCAGGCGCATCGCCTCCGCCGCGTCCCGCAGCAAGGCGAGGCCGGCCCGGTCCGGCCGGGCGATCTCCTCCAGCACCGGCGCCGGGCAGGCCGCATTGGTGGTGACATGGCCGAGCCCGAGCGCCTCGAAGCGGGCGCCCTGGCGCGCGCGGGCGGCCGCCACGCGGGCCGCGACCGCGGCGGAGCCTTCCCCGGCCACGGGCAGGATGAGATCGGCCGCGGTCACCGCCGGCACGTCGATGGCGATGTCGATCCGGTCGAGCAGCGGTCCGGAGATCCGGGTCTGGTACTGGGCGATGCAGCGCTCGTTCGGCTGGCGCCGGCAGGCATAGCCCGGCTCCGTCGCCTTGCCGCAGCGGCAGGGGTTCATCGCCGCGACGAGCTGGAAGCGCGCCGGATAGACGGCGCGGTGATTGGCCCGCGAGATCAGCACGTCGCCGGTCTCCATCGGCTGGCGCAGCGCGTCGAGCACCTGCGGCTGGAACTCCGGCAGCTCGTCGAGGAAGAGCACGCCGTGATGGGCGAGCGAGACCTCGCCGGGCTTCGCCTGCAGCCCGCCGCCGACCAGCGCCGCCATCGAGGCCGAGTGATGCGGGGCGCGGAAGGGGCGCCGGTCGGTCAGCGCCCCGCCGGCGAGATGGCCGCCGACGGAGAGCACCATCGAGACCTCCAGCAATTCGCGCGGCGTCAACGGCGGCAGGATCGAGGGCAGGCGGCTCGCCAGCATCGACTTGCCGGCGCCGGGGGGCCCGTTCATCAGCAGGTTATGGCCGCCGGCCGCGGCGATCTCGAGCACGCGCTTGGCGCTCTCCTGGCCCTTGATGTCGGCGAGATCGGGCAAGGCGCCGGCCTGGCGCGCCACCGCCGGCTCCGGCCGGGCCATGACCTGCGTGCCCTTGAAGTGATTGGCGAGCTGGATCAGAGAACGCGGCGCCAGGATGTCGATATCCGCCGCCGCCCAGGCCGCCTCGGGGCCGGTTGCGGCCGGGCAGATCAGGCCCTGGCCGCGATCATAGGCCGCGATCGCGGCCGGCAGCACCCCGGCGACCGGCGCGATCGAGCCGTCGAGCGCGAGTTCGCCGAGCACCGTGTAGCCGGCGAGCGCATCCGGCGGCAGCGCGCCGATCGCGGCCATGACGGCGAGCGCGATCGGCAGGTCGTAATGGCTGCCTTCCTTCGGCAGGTCGGCCGGCGCCAGATTGACGGTGATGCGCTTGGCCGGCAGCGCCAGCCCGGAGGCGAGGAGCGCCGCCCGCACCCGCTCGCGGCTCTCGGCCACGGCCTTGTCGGGCAGCCCGACCAGAACGAAGGCGACGCTGCCCGCAGCGACCTGCACCTGTACGTCGACGGCCCTCGCCTCGATGCCCTCGAACGCCACCGTCGCGACCCGCGTCACCATCCCGGCCCACCCCGTCCCCGCAGGGAGGCTAGCCGAGCTTCGGGCGCAAGGCAAGAACATAGCGAGAACTTCAGCGGAAAGGCGCCGCTCGCGGCGCCTTTCCGGCTGCGGCGAAGGCCGGCCTCAGGCGTCGACGCCGAGACCGATCGGGCAGGAGACGCCCGTGCCGCCCAGGCCGCAATAGCCGGCCGGATTCTTGGCGAGGTATTGCTGATGATAATCCTCGGCGAAGTAGAAAGCCGGCGCCGCGCGGATCTCGGTCGTGACCGGCCCGTAGCCCTTCGCCAGCAGGGCCTGCCGATAGGCGTCGCGGGAGCTCTCCGCCGCCGCGCACTGGGCCTCGTCGAAGACGTAGAGCGCCGAGCGGTACTGCGTGCCGATGTCGTTGCCCTGGCGCATACCCTGGGTCGGGTCGTGGTTTTCCCAGAAGGCCTTGAGCAGGTCCTCATAGCTGATCCTGGCGGGATCGTAGACCACGAGCACGACCTCGGCATGGCCGGTGAGCCCGCTGCAGACCTCCTCATAGGTCGGATTCGGCGTCTCGCCGCCGGCATAGCCGACGGCGGTCACCCACACGCCCTCGCCCATCTGCCAGAACTTGCGCTCCGCGCCCCAGAAGCAGCCCAGGCCGAACAGCGCCATGCGCAGCCCCTCGGGATAGGGGCCGGCGAGGCGGCGGCCGTTGACGAAATGGGTCTCGGCCGTGGGAATCGCCGCGGCGCGGCCGGGCAGCGCCTCGGCCGGGGTCGGCAATTCAGTCTTCTTGCCCAGGGAGAACATGGTCGGCTCCGTTCCGTTGACCTCGGCCCCAATCTATTCATCGCCGCGGCTTCTGCACAGGATGCGCGGTCGAAAACCCGTTCACCGACGCGTGACGATGCCGATCCGCGGCTCGGGGGCCCGGCCGAGCCAGAGCAGGGCGAAGCCGAACGCCAGCGCGACGAGACAGGCCGGCGCCTGCAGGGCGGAGAGCAGCACCGGGTCCCACAGCAGCGGATGGAGGTTCCGCTCGACCGCCGGCCCGAGCGACAGGTAGCGATCATGCGCTATCGCCGCGAGCAGGTCTCCCAGGGTGGTGAAGCGCAGCAGGGCGTTGGCGATCGCGCGCGCGCCGTCGATCACCAGGACGATGAATCCCGCAGCCACGAGCAGATATCCGACCGATCTCACCAGGAACCGCACAGGACCTCCTCTCCAGCGCCGCTTTCGGCACACATAGGGCGCCGCCTCCGGAAAGCATCGTGCCCAGGGGCGCCGATCCAAAGCCATAGCCCAAAGAGAGATGTGCGCGCATGGCCCCCGGATCGCAACCCGCGGGCGCGATGTCCGCCCCTGCCGGCCGATGAAGGCGGCAGGACCATGCGGGCGAAATCATGCGCGATTGTAAAAACCCTGCATCTCGGCCCTTGAAAGATCGGTCCCCCGCAGTCATAAGCAGCGCGCCGGACAGGTGGCCGAGTGGTTGAAGGCGCACGCCTGGAAAGTGTGTATACGGGGAACCGTATCGCGGGTTCGAATCCCGCCCTGTCCGCCATTCCCTGCAGATAGAGCGTCTCCCGGCGCGCGGCGCGGCAGAAGAAAGCGCAACGTTCCAAAGGCTTTGCAGGTTCGACCTCTGCACTGCGCTGCCCGCGAACTCCGGGTCGCATTCTCCGAATGACCCGTTTCTCTCCCGACCTGTGGACTGAAGCCGGCCCCATACGGACAGAAAGCCTCGCTTCTTCATGCGGTTAGACGATCGGATCGGGTCGGAAGTTCGAATTCTCTTTGGTTAACGAAGCCTCAATCGCTCCCAAATACGCTGTTGAATCGAAGCAGCAATTTCTTACTCGAAGGCCGCAGGTTCGTTCTTTGTTCTAAGTCGAACCTCGGATAGGATGAGGTCCAATAACGAGGCAGCCCCGTGGCGCAAACGTCGGAAATCGAATGGACTGACGCAACCTGGAACCCGGTGACGGGCTGCACCAAGGTCGGTCCGGGCTGCGACAACTGTTACGCCGAACGCTTTGCGGAACGTTGGCGTGGGGTTGCTGGACACCCCTACGAACAAGGCTTCGACCTGACGCTCTGGCCATCACGGCTGATGCAGCCCGCGCAGTGGAAAAAGCCGCGGATGATCTTCGTGAACTCGATGAGCGACCTATTCCACAAGGACATCGACCGCACGTTCATCGACAAGGTGTTCGATGCCATGGAGCAGGCGAACTGGCATGTCTATCAGGTTCTGACCAAACGCAGCTCGCTCATGCGCAACTATGTCCGGAAGCGGTATGATGGCAGGCCGGTTCCGCGCCATATCTGGCTTGGCGTATCGGTTGAGGACGCCGCTCACACGAGCCGGATCGAGCATCTGAAGCAAATCAACTCCGATGCACGCTTCATATCGTTCGAGCCACTCCTCGGGTCTATCGGCGACGTTGATCTACGCGGCATCGCATGGGCCATCGTCGGCGGCGAGAGCGGACCGCGGGCTCGCCCTATGGACGAAAGCTGGGCCAGACAGATCCGGGACATCTGCGACCGTGACGACATAGCGTTCTTCTTCAAGCAATGGGGCGGTGCCCGGCCCAAGTCGGGCGGGCGTCTGCTCGATGGCGAAGAATGGAACGGTTTTCCCTGGCAGATCGTCCCGAAGCCAATCCTTGATCAGATTTCAGCGTGAGCCATTTCGCATGGAGCGCCGTCGGCATTGAAGAAGTCGCACGTTGAGAACACGGTTGGCCCTTGGGCCCGACAGAAGCTCGATGGCCTCGAAGCATATTTGCACGCATACACCGTCGCGCTGAAGAAGCAGCCTTTCGAACTGGTCTATATTGATGCGTTCGCCGGCGCAGGGCGCTCAAGAATTCGCGATGCCTGGGCGGGCGCTGATGATGAGGACCTTCATCTTCTGGACGACGAGTTCATTCGATCCGAAGAGCAGTTCATCGAAGGCTCCCCGCACCGAGCCCTCGCTCTCGAACACCCCTTCACCCAATACCACTTCTTTGACGCGGACGCCGGGCGCGCAGCGCTTCTTGGTGGCCTGAAAGCCGACTATCCGGATCGAAAGATCAGTGTTCAGGTTGGGGACGCGAACGAATTGATCCAGAAGCTGGTGCCACGGATAGCGGGGCGGAACACGAAAGGTGTCGCATTCCTCGATCCTTACGGACCCCACCTGAACTGGCGAACCGTCGAAGCCCTCGGGGCAACCAAGAAGTTCGAGTGCGGATTCCGGGAATTAAC
>UBNE01000031.1 GCA_900466745.1 Hyphomicrobiales bacterium
ACCGCGTTCCCCTTTTCGGGTCGGTGCTCTAGACAGCGGCCTTTTGCGAGGCCGTGTCCGTGAAAGTCCTGAAAATCCTCCTGGTCGTCCTGATCGCCGTCGCCGGCACCGTCGGCTGGCGCTGGTTCCAGTATGTCAGCAACACCGTGAGCCCCTATGACGAGGTCGGCATCGCGTTGAACAGCCGGATGCCCGGCCCGATCAACAAATGGGGCTGCGACAAGCTGCATGCGCAGTTCGACAGCGCGCTGCCGCCCTATGGCTGCCAGGCCGGCAACGGGCGCCAGTGGCGCTGAGGCGCCGCATCGGCCGGGCGCCCGAAAAGGAAAGCCGGCCCAAAGGCCGGCTTTCCGAAAAGGCCGGAGCGCGCCGGGCCCGCGACTGGGCTCAGTACTTGCGGACGACCGGATGGACCGGGATCGTCTGGGCCGGATCGTCCCAGCGATAGGTCAGGCCGATCGAGGCGACGTGGACATAGGGCTTCGCCTCGCCGGTGAAGAGCACCGCGCTCTGCTGGGGATGCGTGCCGCTATAGTTCACCTTGGCCTTCTTCACGTCGATATAGGTGTAGCCGAGATCGAGCTTGATCTTGTCGGTGACCTGGTAGCTCGCGCCGGCCGAGAGCCAGAGCCGGTCGTTGTCGGAGATGAAGATCGTCCGGTTGCGGTCGTTCACGGCGGAGAGCTCGTAGCCGACGCCGGCGCGCAACGTCAGCGCGTTGCTGTACTTGTATTCAGCGCCGAGCGAGAAGAACCAGGCGTCGTCATACTGGAAGTTCAGGCTGGTGACCGGCACGCCGATGCCGCGGGCGACGATCGGGATGTTGCGGAAGCGGCTCCAGTTCGTCCATTCGACGCCGGCATGGACCTGCCACTGGTCGTTGACGACCTGGGACAGGCCGAAGACGACCGAATCGGGCAGGTTGAGATTGGCCTTGACCGGGATGACCCCGACGGTCGGGGCGCGGAAGGTCCCTTCCAGCGTCTGGCGCACCTCGGAGCGATAGGCGAGGCCGATCGTGGTTCCCTGCAGCGGCGTCAGGGTGAGGCCGAAGCGATAGCCGAAGTCGATGGTGTCGCCTTCGAGAATGACCGGGGCGGCCGTCGGCCCGATGCCGGAGGCCTGCTTCAGCTCGGCCTTGAAATACTGGATCTGGGCCGCGGCGCCGATCGAGAGCCAGTCATTGACCTGGTAGCCGATCGTCGGCGAGACGTTGATCGTCGCGACCCGCGCCGAGCGGCCGTAAATCTGCGCGGCGTTGACCTGATTATCCGCCTTCGAGCGCAGCCCGTAGGGCGCGCCCGTCGTCATGCCGATCCAGAGGCGGTCGGTGAGCTGCCAGGCCGAATAGGAGGCCGGGATGAAGCCGCCGTCGCCGCCGAGATTGCCGGTGCCGTTCTGGATCGGATTGGTGATCGTGCCGAGCGGGGTGACGACGCGCGAGGTCGAGGTCGGCTGATAGTCGCCGTTCGCATAGAGATAGGTGAAGTTCCATTGGCTGTTGCGGCCGGGGAACATGGTGATGGTGGCCGGGTTCCAGGCCATCGCGCCCATGCCGATCCCGCCCGAGGCGGCGCCGGCATAGGCCATGCCGAGGCCTTCGGCGCTCTGGCCGCTGCGGATGGCAAAGGACGAGGCGCAAGCCGCCCCCGCGGCCAGGAGGGCAGCCAGAGAAACCGAAGCGGCAGCGACGCTGCGAACGAGGCCCTTCATCGAATCCATCCCGTTTTTCATTGTGCGGGACCTGATCGTCCCGCCTGATTCTGAGCATGACCCGAGCCGATTGCCGCCGCAATCCCGCCGCGAACGCCGCAAAACGCCCTCGCTTTGGCCCATATCGGGCAGCGCAACCACGAAAACCGCTCAAAATCACGGTTTTTGAAGACGGCCCGTCCGGTTCTGAGTCAAAAGGACCGTTCACATGCGAACTATTGCCGATTTTTGAACCATTCCGGCCTGCGCCGGAGGTCACCCTGCGACCGCAGGGACATGTCGCTTTGCTGGCCCGCGTTGCATTCCCGCAACAAATCCGGAAGCGGCGCCATCGAAGCCTTGAGACGCAGGCGCGCCATGCGTAACGATGGCCTTGTCATCGCGCGGCGCATCCGGTCTGATCGCGCGCCATTTATATCGTTTGAATTGGGGAAATGCCTTGAAACTCCTCCGTTACGGTGCTCCCGGCCAGGAAAAGCCGGGCCTTCTCGATGCGAAGGGCGGGTTGCGCGACCTGTCGGGCGTGATTCCGGACCTCGCCGGCAAGGCGCTGACCTCGGCCTCGCTCGCCAAGCTGAAGGCGCTGTCGCCGGAATCGCTGCCGCTGGTGGAGGGCTCGCCGCGGATCGGCGCCTGCGTCGGCGACGTGCGCAACTTCATCGCCGTCGGCCTGAACTTCGCGGACCATGCGGCCGAGACCGGCGCGGACATCCCGAAGGAGCCGATCCTCTTCAACAAGGCGCCGAACTGCATCGTCGGCCCGAATGACGACGTCGTCATTCCGAAGGGCTCGAACAAGACCGACTGGGAGGTCGAGCTGGCGATCGTGATCGGCGACGGCGGCTCCTACATCCCCGAGGACAAGGCGATGGCGGCGATCGCCGGCTTCTGCGTCTGCAACGACGTCTCCGAGCGCGCCTTCCAGATCGAGCGCGGCGGCCAGTGGGCCAAGGGCAAGGGTTGCCCGACCTTCGGCCCGCTCGGCCCCTGGCTGGTGACGACCGACGAGATCAAGGACGTGCAGAACCTCGCCATGTGGCTCGAGGTCGACGGCGAGCGCGTCCAGAACGGCTCGACCAAGACGATGATCTTCGGCGCCGCCTATCTGGTGCACTATATCAGCCAGTTCATGCGGCTCGATCCGGGCGACGTCATCACCACCGGCACGCCTCCGGGCGTCGGCCTCGGCTTCAAGCCGCCGCGCTTCCTGAAGGGCGGCGAGGTTGTCAGCCTCGGCATCGAGGGCCTGGGCGAGCAGAAGCAGAACGTCGTCGCCTACAAGGACTGAGCTTCCCGCTCGAGGGATATGGAAAGGGCCGCGCGAGCGGCCCTTTTTGTATCGAAAACCACCCCGGAGGTCCGATGCGGGCCGCCCCGCCTCAGCCCTCGGGCAGCCCCAGCATCAGCCGGATGTTCTGCACGGCCGCGCCGGACGCGCCCTTGCCCAGGTTGTCGAGCCGCGCCACCAGAACCGCCTGGCCGAGATCGTCCTGGCCGAAGACCCTGAGCTCCAGCTTGTTGGTGTCGTTCAGCGCCTCGGGCTCGATCTTGCCGCCCGCCCCTTCCTGCGAGATCACGCTGACATAGGTCGAGCCGGCATAGCGCTCCGCCAGCGCGTGATGGAGATCGGCGATGCCCGGCCGGCCGGGCAGCGTGTCGAGATGCAGCGGCACCGAGACCAGCATGCCCTGCCGGAAATTGCCGACCGAGGGCACGAAGATCGGCCGCCGGGTCAGCCTGGCATAGGCCTGGAGCTCGGGCAGGTGCTTGTGGCGCAGGCCCAGCCCGTAGAGCTCGAAGGCGGGCGCCACGCCGGTCTCGAAATCGGCGATCATCGACTTGCCGCCGCCGGAATAGCCGGAGACCGCGTTCACCGCGACCGGATAGTCATGCGGGATCAGCCCGGCGTCGACGAGCGGACGCAGCAGGGCGATGGCGCCGGTGGGATAGCAGCCGGGATTGGCGACGCGGTCGGCCTTGGCGATCCGGGCGGCGTGGCCCGGCTCGAGCTCGGCGAAGCCGTAGACCCAGCCCGGCGCGACGCGATGGGCCGTGGCGGCGTCGACGATCTTCGGCGCGTCGGCCCCCAATTCGTCGGCCAGCGCGACCGACTCCTTCGCCGCCTCGTCCGGCAGGCAGAGCACGACGAGATCGACGGCGGCCATCATCTCCCTGCGGGCGGCCGGGTCCTTGCGCTTGTCCGGGTCGATGCTCTTCACCGCGACCTCGGGCACGGCCGCGAGGCGCTCGCGGATGCCGAGCCCGGTGGTGCCGGCCTCGCCGTCGATGAAGATGGTTTTCAGGTTCTGGCTCATCGGGACCCCCGGTGGCTGGGCAGGCGAGTTGGCTAAGGCATAAAAAAACCGCGCTCGATGGCGCGGTCGCGGGCGTTCGGGCTTCAGCCGAGCGTCATCGCGGGCGCGCCGGAGCGGCCTGGGACGGGCGACGTCGGATGAAACGGATCTTCATGCATCCGTATATGTTCGCGGTCGCAGCAGGTGTCAATCGCGCTTGGGCTCCGATCCCGTCATTGCGCCCTGCGGCTCTCGCCTTGGGCAGGAGGCTCGACGCAGCCGCTCCCCCGCCCCCGGATGACGGACCTGCCAGGCAGGAAAGCCGAATCCCGGGAATCGCTTCGCGGCCTTTCCTGAGAAACCGATTCAGCCGCCCTTCTTCAAGGCCAGCGCCTGGATGTGGTGCTGGACGATGGTCGAGGCCGCGATCGCGGTGATGTCGGCATGGTCGTAGGGCGGCGAAACCTCGACGACGTCCATGCCGCGGATGTCGAGCGCGCGCAGCCCCCAGACCAGGCGCAGCGCCTGATCGGCCGTAAACCCGCCCGAGACCGGCGTGCCGGTGCCGGGAGCGAAGGCGGGATCGAGGGCGTCGATGTCGAAGGTCAGATAAGCCGGCCCGTCCCCGACATGCGCGCGGACGCGCTCGGCCACGGCGTCGACGCCGAGCGCCTGCGCCTCGTAGCCGTCGATGACGGCGAGGCCGCAATCGCGCGGCGCCACCGTGCGGATTCCGACCTGGATCGAGCGCGCGACGTCGATCAGCCCTTCCCTCACCGCCTCCAGCACGAAGCTGCCATGGCCGATGCCGCCCGGCCCGTCGTCCCAGGTGTCCTGATGCGCATCGAACTGGATCAGCGCGAGCTTGCCGTGCCGGGCGACATGGGCGCGCAGCAAGGGCAAGGTGACGAAGTGGTCGCCGCCGAGCGTGACGAGATGGGCGCCGGTGGCGAGGATGCCGGCGGCTTCCGCCTCGATCGCCCGCGCGGAGCCGGGCAGATCGCCGCGCGGCAAAGCGCAGTCGCCGTAATCCATCGCGGCGAGCCGGGCGAAGGGGTCGATGCGCGAAGGGTATTGCGGGTCGCCGTCGAAGATCGCGCTGGCCCGGCGGATCGCCTGCGGCCCGAAGCGGGTGCCGGGCCGGTTGGTCACGGAGAGGTCGAAGGGCACGCCCCAGATCACCAGATCGCAGCCGGCGACCGCCTTGCCATAGGGCCGGCGCATGAAGGACAGCGCCCCCGCATAGGTCGGGTCGGCCGCGCCGCCGCGGCGCTCGCCGGCGAAGGCGTGGTCGATCGGCGGCTTGCCGGCGATTTCGCTCATGAGGACTCCTCGGGAAGGCCGGGCCGCTCAGCGGCGGGCCGTGAACCAGACATAGAGACACCAGGGCAGGATCAGCGCGAGGCCGCTGAGCACGAGGCGCAGCATCGTCCAGGCATTGGGATAGCTGAGCGCGCGCCCGTCGAGCTCCGGCACGCTCTGGATCGCGCCGAGCGCGATGGCCGGGGCGAGGAAGATCACCAGCGCCCGGCCGATGCGGCGCCCGCGCGGCAGATCCTCGCGCGACAGCATCATCAGGGCTGGCACCGCGATCAGGACGAAGGCGATCAGGACGAGGACAACACGCATGGCGGACCGGCGGGATCGGGACGACCGGGCTTTAGCACGATCCGCGGCGCGCATCAGCCTCTCAGCGCGAGGCATGGTCGCGTTTCGCCCCCCCGGCTCGCCATCTGACGGATACCCTGCCGCCAATTCATAAGCCGAATGATGATAAGCAGGCACATGATTGTGATCGCTGCCACCGATTTGCCGCGGACCGGACCAAGCTAGGTCCATTTCCGGGCCGCATCCTGCGCCGTTCCCAGCACCCTGCGGGAGCGAATAGCCCTTATCTCTCAATGCAATGGTTCGGAGACAGCCATGAAGAAGACACTGGCCGCAGCAGCGTTCGCCCTCGCCCTGGCCGGCAGCGGGCTCGCCTTCCAATCGCCGGCTCTGGCCGGCCCGGTCCCGGCCCGGTCCGGCGCGGGCCTCGGCGGGCTGATCACCCCCGTCGCCAGCCGCGGAACCCAGAGGCCGGCCGATCTGCAGCCGCAGCAGGCGCCGCAGGAATATCCGAAATACCACGACCAGCAGACGGATGTTTACTATTCGCCGCCGGTGAAGGCCAATCCGTGCCGCTTCACCCAGGCCAATGTCGAAGGCGTGATGCGGCAGGTGGAAGTCTGCGACTGAGCTCCCAGGAGACCGGCGCCGCCCGCGCGGCGCGACGGCCCGGCGCCAGGGTGGCGCGCAAACGAAAAGGGCGGCTCGCGAGAGCCGCCCTTCCGCATGCCGGACGAACCGGAGACGATCAGCGCTTCGAGAACTGGAAGCTGCGGCGAGCCTTGGCCCGGCCGAACTTCTTGCGCTCGACGACGCGCGAGTCGCGGGTCAGGAAGCCTTCCTTCTTGAGCGGGCCGCGCAGCTCGGGCTCGTAATGCGTCAGAGCCTTGGAGATGCCGTGGCGCACCGCGCCGGCCTGGCCGGAAAGACCGCCGCCCTTGACCGAGACGACGACGTCGTACTGCGTCATGCGATCGACGAGCTGGAGCGGCTGCGCCAGCACGAGACGCAGCACCGGGCGGGCGAAATAGACCTCCTGGTCGCGGCCATTGACCGTGACCTTGCCGGAGCCGGGCTTGATCCAGACGCGGGCGATGGCGTTCTTGCGCTTGCCGGTGGCATAGGCGCGGCCCTGGGCGTCGACCTTCTTGACATGGACCGGAGCGGCCGGCTGCTCGGGCTTGGCGACCTCGCCGAGCTGCGAGAGAGACTGAAGAACCTCGGCCATGGTCAGACCCTCTTGTTCTTGCTGTTGAGCGCGGCGACGTCGAGCGCCTCCGGCGACTGGGCGGCGTGCGGATGCTCCGAGCCCTTGTAGACGCGCAGATTGCCGAGGATCTGGCGGAAGAGCGGGCCGCGCGGCAGCATGCGCTCCACGGCCTTCTCGACGACGCGCTCGGGGAAGCGGCCTTCCAGGATGAACTTGGCCGAACGCTCCTTGATGCCACCCGGGAAGCCGGTGTGGTGGTAGTAGTTCTTCTGCTCGCGCTTGCGGCCGGTGAAGGAGACCTTCTCGGCGTTGATCACGATGACATTGTCGCCGCAGTCGACATGCGGGGTGTAGGCAGCCTTGTGCTTGCCGCGCAGGCGCATCGCCACGATGGAGGCGAGACGGCCGACGACGAGCCCGGAGGCGTCGATCACAACCCACTTCTTTTCGACATCGGCGGGCTTGAGCGAGACGGTCTTCATCGCGGACACCCTTCGGTTGCGTAAAAAAGGACAAGCCGCCGGGACATCCGGCGGCGGTGTGGCGTGGCAATAGGGGGCGGCGCATCGACTGTCAAGCACCGCAATCG
Source organism: Hyphomicrobiales bacterium (assembly GCA_900466745.1). Classification (GTDB taxonomy): domain Bacteria; phylum Pseudomonadota; class Alphaproteobacteria; order Rhizobiales; family Beijerinckiaceae; genus Allobosea; species Allobosea minatitlanensis. The sequence goes on from UBNE01000031.1 coordinate 7,415, forward strand.
GCGGAAGAAGGAAGAAAGTTTCGATTTTTCAATCAGATATGAAAAACGGTATCGAGATACCGCATCATATTTCTTACTCTGTCATTGCGAATCCGGGGTTTTGCCTCCGGCAAGCCCATGGACCGGCCCCGCGGAGCCATGCAGGGACCGGGGTGAAGCGCTGGCCCGGTCCTCTGGATCGCTTCGTCGCTCCGCACCTCGCAATCACGGCGGGCGTCGCCTCATCGTTCCGCCGGGATCGAATAGGTCCCCGTCGCGTGGCAGACCATCTCGGCCTCGCCCTGCGAATAGAGCCCGACCTCGCCGACCGCCAGGCGCTTGCCGAGCTTCATCAGCTTCGCCTCGCCGATCAGCGCCGTCGGCCCCGGCTTGCGCAGGAAGTTGAAGGCGAGGCTGGTGGTCACGGCCAGCGCCACCGGGCCGATCTGGGCCAGGATCGCCGCATAGAGCGCGAGATCGGCCAGCGCCATCATGGTCGGGCCGGAGATGGTGCCGCCCGGGCGCAGATGGCGCTCGTGATAATCGCAGCGCATCCGGGCCGTCATCGGCCCGACCGCCTCGACGAAATAGGTGCGCCCGCCATGGTGAAGCTGGGGGAAGACCTCGTCGAGATAGGCTTCGATCTCGGAGGCGGTCATGCGGGTGGTCATGCGGAAAACCGGAGGCTGAAGCGGGTCTTATCCCCTTGCAGCATGGCGGACCCGCCCCGACAATAGGCCGAAATGCCGAAAGGGAATGCCATGAACGCCCATCACAAGCCCGACGCCGCCCCCGTGCTGCTGCGCGAGGACGCCGACGGCATCGCGGTGCTGACGCTCAACCGGCCGCAGGCGCGCAACCCGCTGAGCGAGGCGATGCTGGCGGCGCTGAGCCAGGCCTTCACGGTTATCGCCGCCGACCCTTCGGTCAAGGCCGTCGTCCTGGCCGCCGCCGGGCCCGTCTTCAGCGCCGGGCACGACCTCAAGGAAATGACGGCGCATCGCGCCGATCCCGACCGGGGCCGGGCCTATTTCGCCGATATCCTCGGACGCTGCTCGGCGACGATGCAGCAGATCACCGCCCTGCCCCAGCCGGTGATCGCCGCGGTCGAGGGCACGGCGACGGCGGCCGGCTGTCAGCTCGTGGCGAGCTGCGACCTCGCCGTCGCGGGCGAGGAAGCGCGCTTCTGCACGCCGGGCGTCCATATCGGCCTGTTCTGCTCGACGCCGATGGTGGCGCTCTCGCGCAACCTCTCGGCCAAGCATGCGCTGGAGATGCTGCTGCTCGGCGAGATGGTGCCGGCGGCGGAAGCGGCCCGGATGGGCCTCGTCAACCGCGTCGTGCCGGCCGGCGGGGCGCTGGCCGAGGCGCGGCGGCTCGCCGCGATCATCGCCTCGAAATCGCCGGCCACCGTGAGGATCGGCAAGCGCGCCTTCTACGAGCAGCGCGAGATGGGGCTGAAGGCGGCCTATGACCACGCCTCGGCGGTGATGGTCGAGAACATGCTGGCGCGCGACGCCGAGGAAGGCATCGGCGCCTTCATGGAAAAGCGCCCGCCGGTGTGGAAGAGGCCGTGAGGCCGCCTTGCCCGGGCTTGACCCGGGCATCCCGCCAACCGGAAATCCTCCTCGAAGCGATTCCCGGCTCCACGCTTCGCCTCGCCCGGGAACGACACAGAGTATCGGCATGAACCACGACGCCTATCCCGACAGCCTGATCCGCGACATCCTCAAATCCGTGAAGCGGATCGCGCTGGTCGGCGCCTCGGCCAACGAGGCGCGGCCGAGCTGGATCGTGACGAAATACCTGCTCGAGCGCGGCTACGACGTCGTCCCGGTCAATCCCGGCCTCGCCGGCCAGACCATCCTCGGCAGGACGGTCCATGCCGCGCTCAGGGACATCCCCGGCCCGGTCGACATGGTCGAGATCTTCCGCAACTCGGACGCCGCCGGCCCGATCACCGACGAGGCGCTGGCGCTCGATCCGCTGCCGAAGGTGATCTGGATGCAGCTTTCGGTGCGCAACGACGAAGCCGCCGCCCGCGCCGAGGCGAAGGGCGTCACCGTCGTCATGAACCGCTGCCCCAAGATCGAATACGGCCGGCTTTCCGGCGAGATCGGCTGGCAGGGCATCAATTCGCGCATCCTCTCGGCCAAGAAGCCCGCGCTCGCCGGCAAGGGCTTCCAGAAGCTGTCGATCAACCGTCCGGGGACGTGACCCTCTTCCCGGTTTTAGCGCCGTCATCCCGGGCGCAGTAAAGCGAAGCCCCGGGGATCCAGGCCCGGACCTTTGCTGGAAAGGCTCCGGCACCGATCCCGGCTCTCCTCCGGTCGCCCGCGACGACCGCGCGCTTCCGCACCGAATCAACCTGCTCTAGGCTGGACTCCGAAGCCCATTCTCACGGGACGCAGGATTATGCGCGAGCTTGCCACCACCTGCTGCATCGCCGGGGGCGGCCCGGCGGGGATGATGCTCGGCTTCCTGCTGGCGCGGGCCGGCGTCGAGGTCACCGTGCTGGAAAAGCATGCCGACTTCCTGCGCGATTTCCGCGGCGACACCATCCACCCCTCGACGATGCAACTGATGCAGGAACTCGGCCTGCTCGACGATTTCCTCAAGCTGCCGCACACCGAGGAGCGCAGCATCGTCGCCCGCTTCGGCGACAGGGACGTCCCGATCGCGGATTTCAGCCATCTGCCGGTGGCCGCGCCCTATATCGCCTTCATGCCGCAATGGGACTTCCTCGATTTCCTGGCGGATCGCGGCCGCGCGCTGCCGGCTTTCAGGCTGCTGATGCGGACGAAGGCGACCGGGCTGGTCCGCTCGGGCGGCCGGGTCGCCGCCGTCACGGTGGAGACGCCGGAGGGCGAGACGACGATCTGGGCCGATCTCGTCGTCGCGGCGGACGGGCGCCATTCCGACCTGCGCCAGGCCGGCGGCTTCACCGTCCGGGAGATCGGCGCGCCGATGGACGTGCTCTGGTTCCGGCTGTCGCGGCGCGAGAGCGACGCCGGCCAGACCTTCGGCCAGGTCGAACGCGGGCGCTTCGCCGTGATGCTGAACCGGGGCAGCTACTGGCAATGCGCCTATGTCATCCCCAAGGGCGCGCTGGAGACGCTGCGGGCCGCCGGGCTCGACGCCTTCAAGGCAGGATTGGCCGCATTGCTGCCGGTCGTGGCCGACCGCGTCGGCGAGATCGCGAGCTGGGACGACCTCAAGCTGCTCTCGGTCGCGGTCGACCGGTTGGAACGCTGGTGGCAGCCGGGGCTCATCTGCATCGGCGACGCCGCCCATGCCATGTCGCCGATCGGCGGCGTCGGCGTGAACCTCGCCATCCAGGACGCCGTCGCCGCCGCCAACCGGCTCGCGGTGCCGCTGCGCGAGAAGCGGGTAACGAACGCCGACCTCGCTGCCATCCAGGAGCGCCGCAGCTTTCCGACCCGGGCGACCCAGGCGCTGCAGGTGGCGATCCAGAACCGCGTGATCACGCCGATCCTCGCCGGCGGCGGCCCGGTGAAGCCGCCCTTCCCGCTGGAGCTGCTGCGCTGGTTCCCGCCGCTGCGGCGCCTGCCCGCCCGGCTCGTCGGCATGGGGTTCCGCCCCGAGCATATCGGCCCGCAGCTCGCGCCCGCCCGGCCGAATTGACGCTGCGAGGACCGTTCGTTAAATCGAACAGAGCATTCGCATATCAGATCACTTCAGGGAGCACGCCATGACCGACCGGATGCCCGGCTTCAACACGCTCGCAATCCATGCCGGGGCCGCGCCGGACGCGGCGACGGGCGCGCGCGCCACGCCGATCTACCAGACGACCTCCTTCGTCTTCGACGATGTCGACCATGCCGCCTCGCTGTTCGGCCTGCAGGCCTTCGGCAACATCTATACCCGCATCGGCAACCCGACCAACGCGGTGCTGGAGGAGCGCGTCGCGGCGCTGGAGGGCGGCACCGCCGCGCTCGCCGTCGCCTCCGGCCATGCGGCCGAGTTCCTGAGCTTCCACGCCCTGCTCCAGCCGGGCGACGAGTTCGTCGCCGCCCGCAAGCTCTATGGCGGCTCGATCAACCAGTTCAACCATTCCTACAAGAGCTTCGGCTGGAACGTGATCTGGGCCGATCCGGACGATATCGAGAGCTTCGCCAAGGCGGTCACGCCGAAGACCAAGGCGATCTTCATCGAATCCGTCGCCAATCCGGGCGGCGTCATCGTCGACATCGCCGCGATCAGCGCCATCGCCAAGAAGCACAACATCCCGCTGATCGTCGACAACACCATGGCGACGCCCTATCTGCTGCGCCCCTTCGAGCACGGCGCCGACATCGTCGTGCATTCGGCCACGAAGTTCCTCGGCGGCCACGGCAACTCGATCGGCGGGCTGATCGTCGACGGCGGCTCGTTCAACTGGGTCGGCGACGACCGCTACCCGATGCTCTCCAAGCCGCGGCCGGAATATAACGGCATGGTGCTGGGCGAGACCTTCGGCAATTTCGCCTTCGCCATCGCGACGCGCGTGCTCGGCCTGCGCGATCTCGGCCCGGCGCTCTCGCCCTTCAACGCCTTCATGCTGCTGACTGGCATCGAGACGCTGCCGCTGCGCATGCAGAGGCACTGCGACTCGACCCAGAAGGTCGCCGAGCACCTCGCCAGGCACCCGGCGGTGGAATGGGTCAGCTATCCCGGCCTGCCCGGCGACAAGTATCACGAGCTCGCCAGGCGCTATGTGCCGAAGGGCGCCGGCGCGGTCTTCACCTTCGGGCTCAAGGGCGGCTACGATGCCGGCGTCAAGCTGGTCTCGAAGCTCAAGCTGTTCTCGCATCTCGCCAATATCGGCGACACGCGCTCGCTGGTGATCCACCCGGCCTCGACCACCCACCGCCAGCTCAACGACGAGCAGAAGACGCAGGCCGGCGCCGGCCCCCAGGTGGTGCGCCTCTCGATCGGGCTCGAGGATGTCGAGGACCTGATCGCCGATCTGGATCAGGCGCTGGCCTGACGGCCTTCTTTACGGAACCGCGTCGTCATCCCGGGCTTGACCGCGCGGCGTTCATCCTCGGGCCGATCGAAGATCGGCCCGAGGGCCGCGTCCGGGATGACCCGCGTTCTTATGAAAACATACTCCTATCCCAGCTCGGCCCGGATCCGCGCCGCCGTCTCCGCCTGCTCCGCGGCGGGAGGGCGCGGCATGGCGCGATAGGTCACGACCTCCTCGGCGATGTAGCGGCGCGAGGTGACGTCGTCCGAGCTCACCATCGGGATGAGATGCGCATGGGCATGCGCGACATCGTTGCCCGTGAACAGGAAGGCGACGCGGCCGACGCCGTAGATCGCCTTCAGCGCCTTGGCGACGCGCTGGCCGAGCTGGACGATCTCGGCCGCCAGCTCCGGCGGCAATTCGTCAAAATAGGGGTAATGCGCCCGCGGCACGATCTGGACATGGCCCGGCCGCACCGGAGCGATGTCGAGGAAGGCGACGAGGTTCTCGGTCTCGGCGACGCGGTGCGACCGGATGCGGCCCGCCGCGATGCCGCAGAACAGGCAGGAATCAGACGACATCGGCACGCCTCGCCGCCAGGCGGGTGAGATGGACGACGGCCATCGCGAGCACCGCGAAGGCCAGCGCCTGATGCGCCAGCCCGGCCCAGAGCGGCACCACCAGGAGCAGCGTCACGATGCCGAGCACGGCCTGCGCCGCGACGATGCCGGCGATGGCGCGGGCGCGCCGGGCCGCGCTGGATCGCGGCGCCGCGCGCTGAAGCCGCCAGAGCTGCCAGAGAGCGGCCGCGAGCAGGACATAGGCGCCGAGACGGTGGTTGAACTGCACCAGCGCGACATTGTCCACGAAGTTCTCCCAGAAGGGCTGCCTGGCGAAGAGCAGCGAGCCCGGCGGCACCAGGGCCCCGTCCATCATCGGCCAGGTGTTGAAGGCGAAGCCGGCCTTGGAGCCCGCCACCAGCCCGCCGAGCGCGATCTGGACGAAGGTCAGCGCCAGCAGCAGCCAGGCCATGGCAGGGCTGCCGGCGGTCTCGGGCCGGCGCTGCGGCGTCAACGCCGTGGCGAAGGCGACGACGGAGGCGAAGAACAGCCCGGCGAAGGTGAGATGCAGCGTCAGCTTCACCGGCGCGACGGCGACCATGCCGGGCTCCAGGCCGGAGGCCACCATGATCCAGCCGATCGCCCCCTGCAGGCCGAGCAGCAGCCCCATGCCGAAGAGGAGAGCGACGCGGCGGCCGGGCAGCAGCCGGCGCAGCGCCACGACGAGGAAGCCCGCCAGGAAGACGAGGCCGATGAAGCGGCCGAGCTGGCGATGGCCCCATTCCCACCAGTAGATGAACTGGAATTCGCCGAGGCTCATGCCGTTGTTGAGGATCTGGTATTGCGGGCTCGCCCGGTACTTGGCGAACTCCTCGGCCCAGGCTGCGGCGGAGAGCGGCGGCATGGCGCCGGTGATCGGCTTCCATTCGGTGATCGAGAGGCCGGAGCCGGTGAGCCGCGTCGCGCCGCCGACGACGATCATCAGGAAGACGAGCCCCGCCACCGTCCAGAGCCAGCGGCGGATGCCGGCATGGTTCGCGGTCAGGGCCGGTGCGGCGGCCGGCTGGTTCAAGGCAATGCTCACGCGACGGACCCTTGGACGCGGTGGCGCTTCACAAGCGCGGTCGAGGGTGACATAGCGCGAAGGAAGCAAATTCTGGTCGCAAAAACGGTACCCGCTTTTGCGGGACATGCTTTAGACCCGTCGCGACAGCGCGACAATGATCGCGTTGCCGCAGCAGCGGCCGAGCCAGAGCCGAACCCGGCAGGGAAACCGATGAAACAACGCACGCGCAAGCTGGTCGGAACCGTGCTGATCCTGGTCTTCGTCTGCGTCTATGCGCTCGTCGCGATGGCGCTGGCGCAGGGGCGGATCACCGAGGCCTCGAAGCTCGTGCAGGGCATCGCCTATGTCGCGCTCGGCCTCGCCTGGGTGCTGCCGCTGCTGCCGCTGATCCGCTGGATGGAGCGCCGGGACGAGGCGTAGGGCGCAGCGCTTGCGCAGAGCAGCCGCGCCCTACCCCGGATCCGACCGCCGGCCGCGGTCGCGCAGCCAGAAGGGCAGGCCCGAGAGCAGCGCCCGCAGCGCCGCCTCGTTCTGGTGGAGGCCGTTCAGCGAGACGCGCGGCAGGGCGTGGAGCTGGCCGGCATGCTCCGGCATCAGATGCCCCGGCCGGGTCGTGACGGCGCTGTCGAAGCCGGCCTCCGCGGCCAGCGCGAACTCCCGCCTCCCGGCCGAGCCGGGATCGCCCACGGGATAGGCGAAATGGCGGATGGGCAGGTCGAGCTCGGCTTCGAGCCTCGCCTTGCTCTCGGCGATCTCGCGCCGCGCCGTCGCCTCGTCCTGCTTCGCCAGCATCGGATGCGTCAGCGTATGGGCGCCGATCGCGATTCCGGGCGCGCCGGACAGGGCGCGCAAAGTTTCCCAGGGCAGGCATTCGCGCGCGACCAGCGCGGCCGGGTCGATGCCGGCCTGCCGTGCCAGATCGGAAACCGTCGACAGGAGAATCGCTTCCGGGCCTTTGCGCAGACGCCAGTAGAGCCTGGCGAAGGCGCGGTCCTTTTCGGCCTCGCTCCCGGTGCGGGCGGCAAAGCGCCCTCCTGGCAGCGCCAGTTCGAGGCGCGGCAGGGCCCGGATCGCCTCCTCAAGCTCCAGCCACCAGAGCCGGGCCGTGCGGTCGGCGAAGCCCGGCGTCACGAACAGCGTCCAGGGCGCGCCATGCTTCGCGAGCACCGGCCAGGCATATTCGACATTGTCGCGATAGCCGTCGTCGAAGGTCAGCGCGACGAAGAAACGCCGGCGCTTCGGGCTTCGCAGCCGGGCGAGCGCCTCGTCGAGCGAGACGAGGTCGTAGCCCTCGCCCCGGATCAGGCCGAGCGCCGCGTCGAGGAAATCCGGCGTGATCTCGAGCAGCGCGTTGGGCGCGAAGCCGCGCGGCCCGGCCGGGCGGACATGGTGGAGCGTCAGGATGACGCCCTTCCCCTGAGCGAAGCCCCGGCTCCAGCGGTCGGCGCCGGTCGCCGCCATGATCCTGAATGCGGCCGCGATGGCCCTGTGTCGTCCGTTCATCGCCTGTCCGTGCAACCGCCCGCTAACGCTATCGCGCGATCGCGCCGCCGGCCTCAGGATCTTGACCGATCCGTTCACAATGCCGGGTTAAGGAAGGGCCGTCCTGTCCTGCTCGCGAGGCGACGGCGCGTGCCTGCCCCCATTCCGCCCTCCTCCTCCCGACCCGCCGGCTCCTCAGGGGCCGCCGCCGCGCCCTGGGCGTCGATAGCGGTCGAGACGGAGATCGCCGCGATCGCGGCCGCGTGGCGCGGCTTCGAGGCGCGGGCGCTGGTCACCCCCTATCAGAGCCATGGCTGGGTGCGCGCCTTCGTCGAGACGGTGGGTGCGGCCCATGGCATGGAATTCCGCTACGCGCTGCTGCGGGACGCGGAGGGCGCTCTCTGCGCGCTGCTCCCGCTCGCGATCACCCGGCGCAGCGGCATCCGCTTCGCCGAATTCATCGGCGGCAAGCACGCCAACTACCATATGGGCCTCTATGCGCCCGGTTTCGCGGAACGGCTCGACGCCGGGCTCGCCGCGCGGATGCTCTCCGAGATCGGCCGGGCCATCGGCGGGCTCGACGCGCTGGTCTTCATCAACCAGCCGACGCGGTGGCACGACATCGCCAACCCCGCCGCCCTGCTCGCGGCCGGGCCGAGCCCGAGCCGGGCCTACAGGCTCGCCCTGATTCCCGGCGACGGCGAGGCCACGCTCAGGCGCTCGATGAGCGGCCACGCCCGCAAGAAGCTCAAGAACAAGCGCAGCCGCCTCGCCGATTTCGGCCCTTCGACGGTGACGCGCGCCCGGACGCCGGCCGAGATCGAACGGGCGGTCGACGCCTTCCTGCAGCAGAAGGCCGAGCGCTTCCGCCGCATGGGCGTGCCCGATCCCTTCGAGGAGCCGGCGATGCGCACCTTCCTCGCCAGGGCGGCGACAGGCGACGGCGAGGCCCAGCCCGCCGTCGAGCTCTATACGCTCGACCTGAAGGGCGCCTGCGTCGCCACCTATGTCGGCGCCGTCCAGGGAGGCCGCTTCTCGGGCATGGCGACCTCCTTCGACATGGCCAGCGAGACCGCGCGGGTCAGCCCGGGCGAGCTTCTGCTCGCCGAGCTGATCCGGCTGAAATGCAGCGAGAACTTCGCGGCTTTCGATCTCGGTGTCGGCGAGGCGCGCTACAAGACGACCTTCTGCGACGCGCATGACGACCTCGTCGACAGCTTCCTGCCGCTGACCCTGAAGGGCCGGTGGTTCGTCAGGGTCGCGCAGGCGAAGCGGGAGCTGAAGCGGCGGATCAAGAGCTCGCCCAGGGCGCTCAGGCTGGCGCAGCGCGCCTCCCGCTGGCTCAGGCGGCGGCCGGCCGAGACGACGGGCGGCGAATAGAAGCAGCCATGCCCGGCCGAGGGATCCCGCCATCCGGGCAGCGTCGAGGCGGCGCGCTCAGGCCTCCGCCGGCTCCTCCTCGACGCGCGGCATCCGCGCCATCGCCGGGGCGCGCTCGGCATCGAGCACCAGCGAGACGGGCCCCTTGACCAGCTCGCTCAGGCGATAGCCCGCCTCGAGCGCATGGCCGTTTCCGGCCTGGCCGCTCATCACCAGCCCGCCCTGGGCGCGGCGCGCGACCGGCTCCAGCATCGCGCCCTCGTCGTTCGAGGCGGCGGCGACCAGCACCCAGTCATAGGTCTCGCAGAGCGCCTCGAGCGCGACATCGACCAGATCGGGCGCGGCGAACACCGCCTCGCGCCCGGCCCGGCCCGGCCCGATGCTGTGCAGGCGCGAGCCGGCCTGCCGCATGATGATGTCGGAGAACAGCGCCTCGCCGGCCAGCAGCTCCGAAAAGCCCGGCTCGCCGTGATCGTCGTCGCGGGCGAGATCGAGGAGGATGCAGCGGCAGCGCTGCGACAGCGCCTCGGCGAGATCGCGCGGTCCCGCCGCGCCCTCGCCCCCGGCGTCGAGGACCAGCGCGAGCGGCGCCAGCCCCGGCGGCGGCTCATCTGTCCGCTCCGATAGCGCGACCAGCACAGCCTCCGGCTTCTCGGGGTCGAGCCGGATCTGGCCGAGGCGGCCGGCATGGGTGAGCAGGCCCGCAACCGCATCCCGGCGCGGCCGCTCCGGCGCCGGGCCCTCCGGCCTGCGCCCCTCCTCGTCCTCCTCGCCGACGGACACCCAGCGCGGCCCCTGCGGCGTCGGCGGCAAGGGGCGCGCCTGCCCGTTGAGCAATTCCCGCGTCACGATCGTCGCCAGCGCGATCAGGAAGGTCGCGAGCGTCGAGACCAGCACGATCGGCAGCTTCTTCGGGAAGGAGGGATCGGTCGGCTCGACGGCGCGCGAGATGATGCGCGCATCCGCCGGGGCGCCGTTCAGCGTGTCGCGGGCGGCGGCCTCGCGGTAGCGCTGCATGTACTGCTCGAGCTGCTCGCGCAGGGTGCGGGCGTCGAGCTCGAGCGCGCGCAACTGCACCTCATTGTCGTTGGCGGAGGCGACGCTCTTCTTCTGGCCGTCGAGCGCGGCCTGGAAGCTCTCGACGCGCTGCCCGGCGATCTTGGCCTCGTTCTCCAGCGTGCGGACGGCGCGCTCGGCGGCGGCGCGGAGCTGGCCTTCGAGGTCGCCGAGCTGGGCGTTCAACTCCTTGATGCGCGGGTGGCCCGGCAGGAGGCTGCGCGACTCGGCCGCGATCTGGGCACGCAGGGTGACGCGCTGCTCGATCAGCCGGCGCACCAGCTCGTTGTTGGCGACGTCCGGGATCTCGAAGGTGCGGCCGCGCTTGATCGCGTCGCGGATCAGCCCGGCCTTGGCCTGGGCCTCGGCCTGCTGGCTGCGCGCGGCGGAAAGCTGGGTGGAAAGGTCGGCGAGCTGCTGCGAGGTGATGCTCGTATTGTTGGGGCCGGCGAAGAGGCCGTGCTTCGCGCGGAACGTCTCGACCCTGGCATCGGCCTCGGCCACGCGCTTGCGCAGGGGTTCGATCGTGGTCGAGAGCCAGGCGGAGGCGCTGCGGGCGTTGTCCTGCTTCGCCGCCTCCTGGAATTCGAGATAGGTCTCGGCGATGACGTTGGCGGCCTTCGCCGCGAGCGCCCGGTCCTGCGAAGTGAACTCGATCGCGACGATGCGCGAGCGCGCCACCGGATAGACCAGCAGCCGGTCGAAATACTTCTCCAGCACCCGCTCCTCCGGGGAGCGGTCGGCCGGATGGGTGCCGAGCCCGATCATCACCGCGACCTTGCGCAGCGCCCCGAGCGCGCCGGCGCCGGAATCGAATTCGGGATTGCCGACGAGGCCGATGCGCTTGATCGCCTCGCGCGCCAGGTCGCGCGACATGATGACCTGCACCTGGCTCTGCACCGCCTCGGCATCGAACTGGCCGGAGGTATCCGGCGCCGATTGCCCGGGCAAAGCATAGAAGCCGCTGCGACTCTCCAGAAGCAGGCGCGCCTCGCCGGTATAGCGCGGCGTCACCACATTCACCGCGAGGAAGGAGAGGCCGAGCGCGGCCAGGGTCGGCACGACGATCCAGGCCTTCCGGCGCTTGATCGCCGCCCAGAGTGCGGAAAGGTCGAGCATATCGCCGCGGCCTTCGCCACCACCCCGTGCCTCGGTCCCAGCTTCAGCGGTCATGACCCACCCATGTGACGCAGAACTCCCGCATCCCCGCAGGCATGCCGCGTCATTTAAGGCGCGGTAAGGTTATTGTCCGGTAAATGCCGCAAGACGCCACCGGCGAAGGCCGTGCGCGCCCTCCGCCGCCGGGCGCCTGACGGTAACGGTGCGCCCGGCTGCGTGCCTAAAGTATCGGACTGAATATCGCACGCGGCACGGGAACCGCCATTCCGGTCCCGTACGGAACCACCACCGTCATTCCGGGGCATGGCGAAGCCATGAGCCCGGAACCCGGAACCGATGCCCTTCGTCGGGAAGCAGGTCGATCGGGGATGCCTTCGCGAGCCGGGCCGTCGGTTCCGGGTTCCGGGCGCGGGCCTTGCGGCCCGCCCCGGAATGACGTTGGCGGATCATGCGCCGATACCGACAGCCCGGGCGAAGCGCGTACGATCCTCAGCCCGGCCTAGGGTTTCGCGGGTCCCGGCCCGCCGGACGCGACGACGTCGCCGGGCTTCTGGCCGGGCCCGCAATCGCCGAGCCGCCGCGACTCCATCACCAGCCGGCGCTCCAGCGGCGCGGACTGGCCGGGCATGCCGGTCAGCCGCGTCGCGCCCTCGCTGCGGATCGCCGTCTCGAAATCGCCGGTGACGACGCTGCTGCCGGAAGCCTTGACCGGCCCCATCGCGCATTCGGTCTCGATCGCGTAGCCCGTGGCGGTCCGGGTCACCAGGAGCTTGGAGCAGGTCCCGCCCGCCAGGCTCCCGGCCAGGAAGCGTTCGGTGTCCGGACCCAGGCACTGCTTCGCCACCACCTCGCCCTGCTCGCCCTGCCAGCGGGTCTCCCAAAGTCCGGGCCGGCGCTGCGGCAGATCCTCCGCGAGCGCCGGGACGGCCATCGCGAGGACGGTCACGGCAAGCGCTGCTGGCCTCATCTGCGATCTCCACGCGGGAATCATCCGGGCTGCGATGCCAGACAAGTCCCTCGCGGCGGCCAGAATAAGGCGCGAACTCCGAGCGCCCGTCCGACGCCCGCCGCCCCATGCTCCCCGGGAAGCGGCGCCGGGAGCCCGGCGGAAGGCTTTGTTAACCATATCCGTCCTATAGCTCGGCGCGAATTACGCATGGGTAGCCAGTGATGAGTCGTCGCCTCGCCTCCTTCGCCTTGGCCGCCGCCTTGACGGCAGGCGCCTGCGCGCCCGACTACCAGGCGGCGGACACCGCGCTGGCCCAGCCGGAGGGCCCCTACCGGCTCGCCAGCGGCGACAAGCTGCGCGTCATCGTCTTCGGCCAGGACAATCTGTCGAACATCTATGCCGTTGACGGCTCGGGCAAGATCTCGATGCCGCTGATCAATACGGTCTCGGCCCAGGGCCGCACCACCCAGCAGCTCGCCCGCGAGATCGAGGCCAAGCTGCGCGGCGGCTATGTGCGCGAACCGAAGGTCTCCGTCGAGGTCGACACCTACCGGCCGTTCTTCGTCCTCGGCGAAGTCACGAATTCCGGCCAGTTCCCCTTCGTCAACGGCATGACCGTGCAGAATGCCGTCGCCATCGCCGGCGGCTTCACCCCGCGCGGCCAGCGCAACTCCGCCGAGATCACGCGCCAGATCGACGGCCAGACCGTCACGATCACGGTGCCGATCACCTATCCGGTCCAGGCCGGCGACACGATCGTCATCAAGGAACGCTGGTTCTGACGCCCCTGCCCGGCCCTGCCCGCGCGGACGCCGCCGCCGCGCCGCTCAGCATCCTCCATGTCTTCCGGGCGCCGCTGGGCGGGCTCTTTAGGCATGTGCTCGACGTGGCGCGCGGCCAGGCCGAGCGCGGCCACCGGGTCGGCATCTTCTGCGATTCGACGACGGGCGGGGAGCGGGCCGACGCGGTCTTCCGCGCGCTTTCGCAGACCCTGCCGCTCGGCGTCACCCGGGTGCCGATGTCGCGCTATCCCAGCCTCACCGACCTGCGGGCGCAGATCGCGCAGATCGCGCTGCGCCGGCGGCTCGATCCCGACGTGGTGCACTGCCATGGCTCGAAAGGCGGGGTCTATGGCCGTTTGCCGGCCCTGTTCGCGCCGGGCCGGCGCTACGTCACGGCCTATACGCCGCATGGCGGCAGCTTCAACTACAGGCCCGGCAGCGTCGAGCATAAGATCTATATGGGCGTCGAGCGCCTGCTCGAAGGCGCGACCGACATGTTCCTGTTCGAGAGCCGCTTCATCGCCGGCCGCTTCGAGGCCTATGTCGGGCACCCGCCGAGAACCGCGCACCGCATCGTGCTCAACGGCATCTCCGAGGCGGAACTCGTCCCGATCGACCATGGCGAGGCGCGTTTCGATCTGCTGTATCTGGGGGAGCTGCGCTCGGCGAAGGGCGTCGACACGCTGATCGACGCGCTGGCCCTGCTGCGCCGGCGGAACGATCTGGCGCCGCGCATCCTGATCGTCGGCTCGGGGCCGGACGAGGCGGCGCTGAAGGGGATGGCCCGCGCGCGGGGCATCGCCGAGCAATGCGTCTTCGAGCCGCCGGGACCGATCCGCGAGGCGCTGGCGCAGGCGCGGATCATGGTCATCCCCTCGCGCGCGGAGTCCCTGCCCTATGTCATCCTCGAGGCCGCCGCCGCCGCCCAGCCGATGATCGCGACCGATGTCGGCGGCATCAACGAGATCTATGGCGAGCGCCATCGCCACCGCCTGATCCCGGCCGACGACCCGGCGGTCCTCGCCGGAGCCATCAGCGCCATGCTGGCCAGGCCCGAAGCCGAACGGCGGGCGGAGGCGACCGATCTCGCAAGGCATGTGCGCCAGCATTTCCGTCTCGACGCCATGACCGACGGGGTGATCGCCGCCTATCGCGAGGCGCTCGCGGCGCGCCGCGCGGACGAGCCCGCGGCTAGAGCAGCTTGAGTCCGACCACGCCGGCCACCACCAGGGCGATGCCGAGCCAGCCGGCCGGCGTGATCCTCTGCCCGAAGGCGAGCGCGCCGATCACCGCCGTGGCGACGAGGCCGGCACCGCCCCAGACCGCATAGGCGACCGAGAGGTCCATGCCCTTGATCGCCTGGGCGAGCGCGCCGAAGGCGGCCATTACCAGCACCACCCCGCCCAGACCGGGCAGGCGATGCGTCAGGCCGTCCGAGCGCTTCAACAGATAGGTGCCCGACAATTCGAGGACGACGGCGCCGAGCAGCCAGAACAGGGGAATGAGATGAAGGGTGGAGACATTCACACATGCCTCCCCTCGCTCGGGAGAGCCTCACCCTCCTCCTCGCCGCCGCCATGGCCGACGCCGGCCTCGATCAGGACGATGCCGGCCAGGATCGCCGCCAGCGCGACCATCCGCCCCGGCGTCAGATGCTCTCCGAAGAGGACATGCCCGGCGGCGGCGATGCCGACGATGCCGAGCCCCTCCCACACCGCATAGGCGACCGCCATGGGAATGACGCGCAGGGCGACGCTGAGCAGCGCGAAGGACAATCCGATCAGGAGCAGCGGCAGGACGCCGACGAGCCAGGATGCGGAGACGACCGACTTCAGCGCGGCCGTCGCGATAATCTCGACGGCGATGGCCGCGAGCAGAACCAACCAATGAAAAGACATGTTGCACACGGGCGAAGCCGCGCCGCACGGCGCATCAGCGCCGCAAGAACAGCCTAGCAATCGTTAGGGTTTTAAATCGTGAGTTCCGATGAAATCGCCTTTCCGGAGCTTCGCTCCGGAAAACCGAACCGCGGAGGGAGCAACGCCGCAAGGGCAGAACTCATCACGCGAAATATGTGTTTCTCAGACACTCATCGAGCGGGAATATGCTGGCGCCAAGACCTTCTGTCAACGGATAAACACTATCGATTATCCAAAGCGCTCGCAGACGAGCGCAAAATCAGGCGCGCAAAACCTTGGGCAACCCCTTGAAGCGAAAAGGCAATTTCGACGTCTTCGGAAGCGGCGAAAAAAACTGCGCCGATGGCCTCTCGCAAAGCCGCGAATCGTCCCCCAGATCGCCGGGAAACGCGGTATGATCGTTCAAGTCGGGTTAAGCGTTCCGAGAGCAATGTCTGCTAGTATACGGCCCCGGCCGCGACAGGAGACGCCGCGGTCTGGACGAGGGTTGGACGTCATGGGTGCTTTCGATGTCCGCGACATGATGAAGGCGGATGCCGCCGGCGCGGCCTCTGC
>UBNE01000029.1 GCA_900466745.1 Hyphomicrobiales bacterium
CGCCGGCCGCTGCGACGCCTTCACCACGGACGCCTCCGGCCTCTATGCCGAGCGCCTGAAGCTCGCCAACCCCGAAGACCATATCGTGCTGCCGGAGATCATCTCGAAGGAGCCGCTCGGGCCGTCGGTCCGCAACAACGACCCGCAATGGTTCAACCTGGTGAAGTGGGTCGGCTTCGCCATGCTGAACGCCGAGGAGCTCGGCGTCACCAAGGCCAATGTCGACGAGAAGCTGAAGTCGGACAATCCCGAGATCAAGCGCCTGCTTGGCACCGAGGGCAAGTTCGGCGAGCAGATCGGCCTGACCGGCGACTGGGTGGTCCGCATCCTCAAGCATGTCGGCAATTACGGCGAATCCTTCGAGCGCAATGTCGGCCAGGGCTCGCTGCTCAAGATCGCCCGCGGCCAGAACGCGCTCTGGACCAAGGGCGGCCTGCAATACGCTCCCCCGGTTCGCTGAGCGGAGTTGGGGGAGGCGCCGGACCGTCCGGCGCCTCTTCGTGTCTTCGCGCGGTTCCGCGAGCCGGGCGAAGCGTGATGGCATCGGCCGCTCGCCGGCCGCAACCGCCGGTCTCGCCATGGAAAGAGCAGGGATAGCGCCCGTTCTCGCGCCGCTCGCCGCCAGGGCGACGGCTGCGGCGGGCAGCCTGCGGGCCCGCGGCGCCTTCCTGCCGGGACGGGCCGGGCCGGACGCCATCGCCCCCTGCGGCCGGAGCGGCCCCGCCGGCGCGGCGCCGGCGCGCGCCGTGCCCGTGCCGCGCGGCCGAGCCGCCTTGCCTGAAAGCCTCGTCAGACCGCCCTCCGGCCCTGCCGGGAGCGCCGTCGCTGCCCTGCCGGCATCGGCATGGCGGGGGNNGGCGGGCGCTCCGCCGCCATGCCGGGGTCGCGGCGACGTTTCGGACCAAGGGAGGATTGCGTTGCGCGCCCGGGGCGCGCTGAAATCCGCCGATGCATCGGCGAGGGTGCCGGGAGGGCGGCTCGCCGGCGCGCGGGACAGGGCAGGTCGCGGAGGGGTGGTCCGGGACTTGCTACGAAGGCAGCGAGGGCGGGACGAACCCGCTCCCAACAGGGGAACCACGATGAAGCATGCGAGCCAGAGGCGACGCCGGCCGGATGCCCCGCAGCCAGGGATGGCGCGGGGCCGGGAGGGGGCATGGCCGGCAGCGGAACGGCCGCGGTGACGCCGCCGGCGGCGAGCGGCGCCCGCGCGGGGGCGGGCCGCTCGTCCCGCCGGGCCGCCGCGGGCGGAAACGGCAGGAGCGCCGAGCGAGGATAGCGACAGACAAACGGTCCGGACTGAACGGCCTTGGGTGGAATCGCACCGCCCCGGGATCGCCGGCCTCAACAAGCGAAACACAAAGGGCGTAACAGGTGTCGAGCATCCCGACCGAAACGGTATCACCCGGCAAGGCGTCGTTATTCTACGACCCGAAGATCCGCGGCTATGTCTATCAGATCGTCCTGCTGGCGGTGGTCGGCTTCCTGGTCTGGTCGGCCGCCTCGAACGCGATCGAGAATCTGCGCGCGCAGAAGATCGCCTCCGGCTTCGGCTTCTGGAACAATGCGGCGGGCTTTGACGTCAACCAGAAGCTGATCCCCTTCAGCGCCTCGGGCTCGACCTATGGCCAGGCCTTCTGGGTCGGCCTGCTCAACACGCTGCTGGTCGCGGCGCTCGGCATCGTGCTGGCGACGATCATCGGCTTCGCGGTCGGCGTGGCCCGGCTGTCGAGCAACTGGGTCGTCGCCAAGCTGGCGATGGTCTATGTCGAGGGCATCCGCAACATCCCGCTGCTGCTGCAGCTCTATTTCTGGTACAACGCGGTGCTGAAGCCGCTGCCGGACGCCCGCAACTCGATCGCGCTGCCCGGCAGCATCTATCTCAACAACCGCGGCATCATCCTGCCGAGCCCGCAATTCGCGCCGGCCTTCGAGGCGGTGGCGGTCGCCTTCCTCGTCGGCATCGCCGGGGCGGTCGCCTTCTTCGTCTGGGCGCGGGGGCAGCAGGCCCGGACCGGCCGGCAATATCCGAACGGCTGGGTCGCGCTCGCTCTGATCGTCGGGCTGCCGCTGCTGGTGTTCTTCGCCGTCGGCCAGCCTCTGTCCTTCGACTATCCGCAGCAGGGCCGCTTCAACCTGACCGGCGGCATGCAGATCTTCCCGGAATTCGTGGCGCTGCTGCTCGGGCTCTCGACCTATACCGCGGCCTTCATCGCCGAGGTGGTGCGCGCCGGCATCCTCGCGGTCTCGAAGGGCCAGAGCGAGGCGGCGCATGCGCTGGGCCTGAGGCCCGGCCCGACGCTGAAGCTCGTCGTCATCCCGCAGGCGATGCGGGTCATCGTGCCGCCGCTGACCTCGCAATATCTCAACCTGGTCAAGAACTCGTCGCTGGCGGTGGCGATCGGCTATCCCGACCTCGTCCAGGTCTTCACCGGCACGGTGCTGAACCAGACCGGCCAGGCCGTCGAGGTCGTGGCGATCACCATGGCCGTCTATCTGACGATCTCGCTGGTGACCTCGCTCGCCATGAACATCTACAACAAGCGCATCGCGCTGGTCGAACGGTGAGGGCGCAAGCGATGACCGACGCAACTCTCGACAACGCCCCGCGCGCCTTCGTCCGCACCGAGACGCTGCCGCAGCAGCCGGCCCCGCTCTCCGTCGCGGGGCCGCTGGCCTGGATCCACGCCAACCTGTTCTCCAGCCCGCTCAACGCGATCCTGACGCTGCTCTGCATCTGGTTCGTCGTGGTGACGGTGCCGGAGCTGGTGCATTTCTACATCCTCGACGCGGTCTGGTCCGGCGCCAGCCGCGACGCCTGCCTCGCCGACAAGGTCGGCCGGCCGGTCGGCGCCTGCTGGGCCTATGTCGCGGACCGCTTCCAGTACTTCATCTACGGCTCTTACCCGATCGCGGATCGCTGGCGGGTCAACATCGTCTTCGCGATGTTCGCGCTCGGCGTCGTCTGGCTGCTCTGGAACCGGGCGCCGCTGAAGCGGATCGGCGTCTTCTACTTCTTCGTCATCCTGCCGCTCAGCGGCTTCATCCTGCTGCTCGGCGGCGACCGGGCGCAGGGGCTGCTGCGCTTCCTGATCCTGCTGAGCTTCGCGCTGGCGGTGCTCTATCTCGTGCTCTCCTTCGTGCCCTCGCTCGCCCGCTTCTGGACGAATCCGGCGCTGCTGGCGGTCGAGCAGGAAGCGCCGCCCTGGAAGCGCTTCCACGGCGCCAAGAGCCTGATCCTGCTCTCGCTGGTGGTGTTCGGCATCCTCGCCATCCTCGACGACCGCATCGGCCTGCTGCGGGTCGACACCGGCCTGTGGGGCGGCATGATGGTGACCTTCCTGATCTCGGCGGTCGGCATCGTCTTCTCGCTGCCGCTCGGCGTCGTCCTGGCGCTCGGCCGCCGTTCCCGCCTGCCGATCATCCAGTTGCTCTCGGTGATCTTCATCGAGTTCGTGCGCGGCGTGCCGCTGATCACGGTGCTGTTCATGGCCAACACCATGCTGCCGCTGTTCGTGCCGCAGGAGTACTCGCCGGACCGTTTGCTGCGCCCGCTGATCGGCGTCGCGCTCTTCGCCTCCGCCTATATGGCCGAGGTCATCCGCGGCGGCCTGCAGGCGATCCCGAAGGGGCAGTTCGAGGGCGCGATGTCGCTCGGCCTCGGCTATTGGCAGATGATGCGGCTGATCATCCTGCCGCAGGCGCTGCGGATCGTGATCCCGGGCATCGTCAACACCTTCATCGGGCTGTTCAAGGATACCACGCTGGTCACCATCGTCGGCATCTTCGACTTCCTGCGCACCGTCGAGGCGACGCTGGTCGATCCGACCTGGGCGACGCCGACGACCCGGACCACCGGCTACGCTTTCGCGGCGGTCTTCTATTTCCTATGCTGCTGGGGCATGTCGCGCTATTCGATCGCGGTCGAGAAGCGCCTGGCTGCCGGCCAAAAACGCTGAGAGGGACAAAAGACATGGCAATGGCAGAAACCAAGACCACGGACACCCGCCCCGCGGCCTTGAAGCCGACCTCGCTGAAGACGGCGACGGCGGTCGAGATGATCGGCGTCAACAAGTGGTATGGCGAGTTCCACGTGCTGCGCGACATCAACCTCAAGGTCGAGCGCGGCGAGAAGCTGGTCATCTGCGGGCCGTCGGGCTCGGGCAAGTCGACGATGATCCGCTGCATCAACCGGCTGGAGGAGCACCAGAAGGGCCAGATCATCGTCGACGGCACGGAGCTGACCAACGATCTCAAGAAGATCGACGAGATCCGCCGCGACGTCGGCATGGTCTTCCAGCACTTCAACCTGTTCCCGCATCTGACGATCCTGGAGAACCTGACGCTCGCGCCGATCTGGGTGAAGAAGATGCCCAAGAAGGACGCCGAGGAGATCGCGATGCACTATCTGCGCCGCGTGAAGATCCCCGAGCAGGCGACGAAATATCCGGGCCAGCTCTCCGGCGGCCAGCAGCAGCGCGTGGCGATCGCCCGCTCGCTGTGCATGAGCCCCAAGATCATGCTGTTCGACGAGCCGACCTCGGCGCTCGACCCCGAGATGGTCAAGGAGGTGCTCGACACCATGGTCTCGCTGGCGGAGGAGGGCATGACCATGCTCTGCGTCACCCATGAGATGGGCTTCGCCCGCCAGGTCGCCGACCGCGTCATCTTCATGGATGCCGGCCAGATCGTCGAGATGAACACGCCCGACGAATTCTTCAGGAACCCCCAGCACGAGCGCACCAAGCTCTTCCTCTCCCAGATCCTGCACTGAGGCTCGGGCGAGGGCGATCGACAGGCCGGTCCACGGGCGCGCCGCGGAATCGGCGCGCTTTCCGGTTCCGGCCGGGGCTGCCGCCGACGGGAGCAGGGTCGCCTCGCGGTTCGTCTTTGCCGTTGCGCCGGCCGGCATCGCCCCCTATCTTTCCGGTGATGGGGATGGAGTTCCCCCGAAACCGCCTGCCGGTCGCCTTTGCGGTCGAGGCTGATGACTCCTACCGCAGCAAGCCGCGGTAGGGGTGTGTCCGACGCCCGCCGCCAGGCGGGTTTTTCATGCCCGCCGACAAGGGAGCCAAGCGAGCATGTCCTTCTCGACCGTCGTTCTCGTCATGACCGGAGGCGCGCTCGGCACGCTGGCGCGCTATCTTCTCTCGATCCTCGCCCTGCCGATCAGCCGGGACCTGCCATGGGGCACCATCCTGATCAACATCGCGGGCTCCTTCGTCATCGGCTTCTTCGGCACGTTGACGCTGGCGAGCGGCCGTTTCCCCGTCTCCGAGCCGGTGCGCCTGTTCGTGATGGTGGGGCTGTGCGGCGGCTTCACCACCTTCTCGTCCTTCAGCCTGCAGACGCTCGACCTGCTGCGCAGCGGCGAGATGGTGCGGGCCGCGATCAACATCGTCGCGTCCGTCGTGCTTTGCGTCACCGCCGTCGCGGTCGGCCACGCCGTCGCCAGCAAGTTCAACGGCGACCAGCGCATCGCCCAGATGGTGGTGGAGGAGGAGGCCTGAAAGCCCGTCCGGCGCCATCCCGAGCTCTCCGACCGAGAGGCTGACCTGAAAATCGCGGCCTGATGCCGAGAAGCCGCGAGAGCGGCGTCTCGAAGGATGTTCCAGAGGGGCGGCGGGCCGCCTGGAGCACTTCTCGAGATGCCATTTGCGCCGAAATCGCTCCTCGGGGGGAGGACCGGGTTCTTCGGGCTGTCCTTTACTGGCCGTCGCGCGCCTTCACGGCGTGGTCGGTGAAGTCGGTGAACACGCCGTCGACGCCGAGCGCCAGATGCGCCTTGTACTCGGCGATCGGATCGCCGTTGTAATCGGCGGCGAGCCGGCTCGCCTCGCTGCGATAGGCCCAGGGATGGACCAGCAGCCCGGCCGCATGCGCATTCTTCACCACATCGCTCGGCGCGATGACGGTGCGGTCGCGCTCGTCGATCTTGCCGTCGCCGTTCAGGTCCTTCGGCTTGCCGTCCGGGCCGATCGTCTGCTTCGCGCCGATCAAATAGGCCTTCCACGGGCCGACGCCGTCGGCATAGGTCGCGATCTCCTTGAGGCCCTCGGCCGAGAGCATGTCCTGGAAGCTGCGCTTGTCGCCGAGCACGGCGAAGTCGTAGGGCCGGTCGAAGGGAGCGGCGAGCGTGACCTTGCCGTCCTTGTCGACACCGTCGCCGTCGACGAGCTGGACGAGGCGGATCTGTGTCTTGCGGCGCAGATATTTCAGGTTCGCCGTCTCGAAGCTCTGGATGAAGACGGGGGAGTTCTTCTCGGTCCAGCCCGCGGCCTTGAGCATGTCGAGGAGTTTGTCCTCGAAGGCGAGGCCGAGCGAGGCGTGATAGGTCGGGTGCTTGGTTTCCGGATAGATGCCGATGGTCCGGCCGCTGCGGGCGCTCTCGGCCTTGGCGAGGTCGATCACCTCCTGGAAGGTCGGGATCTCGTATTTGCCGTTATGCGACTGGTCGCGGTCGGCGAAGGCCTGCCTGGCGCGCAGAGTCTTGATCTCGGCGAGCGTGAAATCATTGGCGAACCAGTCGGTGGTCTCGATGCCGTCGAGCTTGCGCGTTGTCTTGCGGCCCGCGAATTCCGGGCGTTCGGCGACGTCGGTGGTGCCGCTCAGCATCGGCTCGTGGCGCACCACCAGCACGCCGTCCTTGGTCGAGACCAGATCGGGCTCGATGTAGTCGGCGCCGAGCGCGATGGCGCGGCGATAGGCCTCCAGCGTGTGCTCCGGCAGATAGCCGCTGGCGCCGCGATGGGCGATGACGAGCGGGCGCTGCCCGGACAGCGTCGGGGCGGGCTCGGCGCCGGCCGCCAACGGCAGCAGCGCCAGGGCGGCGGCAAGCGATGTCGAGAAAAGCAGGGTCTTCGTCATGGCGGCCTCGGCTCGCGAAAGGGCGTGCGAAACTAGGCTGCGGGATGTGACATCCCCATGAAGCGCACGGTCCCGCCGCGCCATGCGGGCCGCCGGCCGCATCGGCCAACCGGCCGCGGAGAAGCGGCAGCAGCCACGCGCCATCCCGGAGAAAACGGCGATCCGGGATGGCGGCGGGGTCCCCTGGAAAAGCGGCGCGCTTCAGCCGCTCATGCGGCAGCCGATCTCAGCGGTGATTCTCGAGGGTGGTCTTGGCGTCGAGGCGCTTGGCCGGCGGCGGCGTCAGGTCGGCCTGCGGCTGGGTCGCGCAAGCGGCGAGGGCGAAGGCGAAGAAGCCGAGAACGGCGAGGCGGGCAGCATTTTTCATCGTGGCGTGTCCCCTTGGCCGCGACATGCGGTTGCATCGTCTTTCCGCTTATGAAACGACCGCGTCAAGAACATGCCGCGACGGCGCCCATGCCGAAGCGTCATGCTTGAATTGGTTGAAACAAGCCCTTGCCTCGCGGCGCTCCGCTTCCGGCGGTTTGCGTCAGGACCGAACGACCATGACGCCAGCCGCCCGGATCAACGCCGCCATCGAGGTGCTGCAGGATATCGTCGAGCGCCGCCGCCCGGCTGCCGATGCGCTCAAGGATTGGGGCCTGTCGCGCCGCTTCGCCGGCTCGAAGGACCGCGCGGCGGTGGCCTCCCTGATCTATGACGCGCTGCGCCGCAAGGCCTCCTCGGCCTACGCCATGGCGTCGGAGGAGCCGCGCGCGCTGGTGCTCGGCATGCTGAGGGGGCTGCGCGGCCTGGCGCGGGACGAGATCGCCGCGCTCTGCTCGGGCGAGAACCACGCGCCGGCGCCGCTCTCCGCCGACGAGACCGCGCTCCTCACCGCCTTCTCGGACGACGACGCGCCCGGCTGGGTCCGCGCCGACGTGCCGGAATGGCTCTGGCCTTCCTTCGAGCGGGCTTTCGGCGCCATGGCGGTCGAGGAGGGGCAGGCGCTCGCCGCCCGCGCCCCGGTCGATCTGCGCGTCAACCGGCTGAAGGCGAGCCGCGAGGCCGTCGCGAAGGACCTTGCCCATCTCCAGCCGGAGGAGAGTGCCTGGTCGCCGGATGCGCTGCGCTTCCAGCCAGGCCATGACGGGCGCGGTCCCTCGCTTCAGACGGAACCCGGCTTCTTCGCCGGCGCCTTCGAGATCCAGGACGAGGGCTCGCAGCTCGTCACACTACTCGCCGGCGCCAGGCCCGGCGACACCGTGATCGACCTCTGCGCCGGGGCAGGCGGCAAGACGCTGGCGCTCGCCGCGCTGATGGCCAATCGCGGCAATCTCTACGCCACCGATCTCGACAGCCGCCGCCTCGCCCCCCTGCACGACCGGCTGGCGCGCTCGGGCGCGGCGATCGTCGATATCCGCATCCCGCGCTCGCGCGGCCACGAGCCGCTGGCGGATGTCGCCGGCCAGGCCGATCTCGTGCTGGTCGACGCGCCCTGCACCGGCTCCGGCACCTGGCGGCGCAACCCCGATGCGAAATGGCGCGTGCGCCCCGGCGCGCTGGCCGAGCGCGTCAAGGACCAGGCGGAAGTGCTGGCCCGCGCCGCCAGGCTGGTGAAGCCGGGCGGGCGCATCGCCTATGTCACCTGCTCGATGCTGCCGGAGGAGAACGACGAAGCCATCCGCGCCTTCCTCGGCAGGCATTCCGGCTTCTCGACTGTCGCCCCGATTGACGTGCTCGCCGGGGCCGAGAGCGACTTCTCCCTGCTCGCCCGCTTCGCCACGGAATTCGGCCTGCAGCTCTCGCCGCGACGCACCGGCACGGACGGTTTCTATCTGGCCTGCCTGCGACGCGGGGACTGAAGCGGGAGAAGCGTTGCGCGCGCCCGCGCGATCCAGTAACGGGACGCGATGACGAGCGCTCAGCCCCATCACGACTCCATCCTGATCATCGATTTCGGCTCGCAGGTGACGCAGCTCATCGCGCGGCGCATCCGCGAGATCGGCGTCTATTGCGAGATCGCTCCGTTCCAGAAGGCGGGCGAGGCCTTCGCGCGGCTGAAGCCCAAGGGCGTGATCTTCTCCGGCGGCCCCGCCTCGGTGCCGGACGAGGGCAGCCCCCGCGCGCCCGAGGCCGTCTTCACGGCGAACATCCCGCTGATGGGCATCTGCTACGGCCAGCAGACCATGGCGCATCAGCTCGGCGGCACCGTCGAGGGCGGGCATGCCGCCGAGTTCGGCCGCGCCGATGTCGAGATCGTCGCGCCTTCCGCGCTCTTCGCCGGCGTCTGGGAGCAGGGCGGCCGCTATCCGGTCTGGATGAGCCATGGCGACCGCGTCACCGAGCTGCCGCAGGGTTTTTCGGTCAAGGCGACCTCGGAGAACGCGCCTTTCGCGGTCGCGAGCGACGAGGAGCGGCGCTTCTACACCACCATGTTCCATCCCGAGGTGGTCCACACCCCGGACGGCGGCAAGCTCCTGCGCAACTTCGTCGTCGAGATCTGCGGCTGCAAGCCGGACTGGAGCATGGCGGCCTATCGCGCCGAGATGCAGAAGAAGATTCGCGAGCAGGTCGGCAGCGGCCGCGTCATCTGCGGGCTCTCCGGCGGCGTCGATTCGGCGGTGGCGGCGGTGCTGATCCACGAGGCGATCGGCGACCAGCTCACCTGCGTCTTCGTCGATCACGGCCTGATGCGCCTCGGCGAGGCCGAGCAGGTCGTGACCCTGTTCAGGGATCACTACAACATCCCGCTCGTTCATGTTGAAGCCGAGGAGCTTTTCCTCTCGGAGCTCGCCAAATGCGGCGCCGACCCGGAGGCCAAGCGCAAGACCATCGGCCGGCTCTTCATCGAGGTCTTCGACGCGGAAGCTGCCAAGCTGGGCGGCGCGGATTTCCTGGCCCAGGGCACGCTCTACCCGGACGTGATCGAGAGCGTCTCCTTCTCCGGCGGGCCTTCGGTGACGATCAAGAGCCACCACAATGTCGGCGGCCTGCCCGAGCGCATGAAGATGAAGCTCGTCGAGCCGCTGCGCGAATTGTTCAAGGACGAGGTCCGCGTGCTCGGCCGCGAGCTCGGCCTGCCGGAAGCCTTCGTCGGCCGCCATCCCTTCCCGGGACCGGGCCTCGCCATCCGCTGCCCCGGCGAGATCACCAAGGAGAAGCTCGACATCCTGCGCAAGGCGGATGCGATCTATCTCGACGAGATCCGCAAGGCGGGGCTCTACGACGTGATCTGGCAGGCTTTCGCCGTGCTGCTGCCGGTGCGAACGGTCGGCGTGATGGGCGACTACCGCACCTACGACCATGTCTGCGCCTTGCGCGCCGTGACCTCGGTCGACGGCATGACGGCGGATTTCTATCCCTTCGACATGAACTTCCTCGGCCGCGCCGCGACCCGCATCATCAACGAGGTTAAGGGCATCAACCGCGTCGTCTACGACGTGACCTCGAAGCCCCCCGGCACGATCGAGTGGGAGTGATCGGCGCGGCGGCGCCTTATATGGAGGCTGGCGCTCTGTCGGGAATGTGAGCTAGGCGACCGCGGCGGCGAGGCTAGCCATGTGGCCGGGCGGCACGGGCAGATGCTCGATGGCCGGGCGCGCGAAATAGTAGCCCTGCATCAGCTTGATGCCGAGCCCGCGCAGGGCGTCCATTTCCTGCCTTGTCTCGATGCCCTCGGCGATGACCGCGATCCGCAGGCGGCGACAGACGTCGTGGATCGCCGCCATGATCGAGCGCCGCCGGACGTCGGAATCGATGCCCCGGATCAGGCTCATGTCGAGCTTCAGGATATCGGGCCGGATCTCCAGCAGCGCGGCGATGCAGTTGTAGCCCGCGCCGAAATCGTCATAGGCGATCAGCGCTCCCCGGCGCCGGCAGGCCGCGATCTCGGCCTTGACGCGGCCAAGGTCGCCGAGCGCCCTGTGCTCCGAGATCTCGAAGATCAGCTTCCGCTCCGGGAAGCCCAGCCCTCGTGCGGCCTCGAGCGTCGCGAGCAGCCCGTGCGCGGAATGCCCGACCGCCTCGGCCGAGATGTTCACGCTGAGGTGGCAGGGTAGCCTGAGGCGCTGCGCGAGCTCGACCGCGCGCCTGCGGCAGGCCGCGTCGAAGGCCGCGGCATCCGCGCCGCCGATCCCGGAGAGGACATGCGCGGCGCCTTCGCCTTTCGTCCCCCGGACCAGGGCCTCGTAGGCATAGGGCGCAGCCCCCGAGGCGAGGTCGACGATCGGCTGGAACGCCATCGTGAAGGAGCGGGGCTGCGTGGCTGCGCCCGGCGGGCCGGGCTCCGCCGCTTCACGGGCGGCGCCGGCCGGCAGCATCGGCATCTGCCGGCCCGGCGTCGGGCGCGCGGTGGCGGTGCGGGACATGGCGCAAGACAATCTGGGACCCTTTCGCTGTCGACGCTAATCTGTGGAGAGGGGGCCTTTGCGGCCGCTCGGGCTTCCGTCGGGGTTCAACCCGTATTGGCGATAGAGCGCGGCCCGATCCTTCGCCGCCTGGGCGTCCAGCAGGGCGTCGGCCCGGCGGCGGAAGGCCTCCCGGGCGGCGAGGCCGGCGGTCGTCGTCACCAGGCTGGCGGCTCCGGTCGGGTCCCAGGCCGCGGGCATGCTCGCCAGTGCCTGCGCCGTGCCCAGGGCCGTGGCTTCCGCGTCGAGCTGCTTCTCCAGCGCGCGGCTCTCCGCCGGGATCGGCGGATGGTCGGGGCGCGTCTCGCCGGTGCTCTGGCAGGAGGACAACGCGATCGTCGCGGCCGCGACCGCCAGCAGGCGGGCAGGGCGAAGGACAGCCTCGCCCCGGCCCGAAGGCCGATGCGGCGGCGTGCGTGGCGCTGTTGCAGGCGTGATCATGGCATCTGCCCCCGGCTGTGGAAGCAGTCCTATCAGGGCGGCCGCGCCGCTGCCCCCTCCGAACGGGGAGGGAGCATCCGGCTCAGGGCTGCAGCGAGAGCGGAACCGTGGCGCGGATCAGCAGCGCGACCAGATCGGCCTGGCGGTTGGTGTGCGTCTTCTGGAACAGGTTCTGCAGATGGAACGTCACGGTCGTCTGCTTGACGCCGAACTCCTCGCCGATCTCCTCCAGCCGCTTGCCCGCCACCAGGGCGGCGGCGAGCCGCGCCTCGGTCGCGGTGCAGCCGAACAGCGAGGCCAGCACCTCGGTCGAAATCTCGGGCTGCTTGTCCGGGTCCACCACCAGCGCCAGGGCATGGCGCGCATTGCTGCCGGGCAGGCCGAGCGAAGAGAGCTGGAAGACGAGCGGGTGCCCTTCCTCGCGCTCGACCGCGACCGTCAGGCTGCTGCCGGTCTCGCGCAGGACGGTGGCAAGCGCGGCCTTCAGCGATTGCGAGGACCTGGCGGTGCGGGCGAGGAGGCCTGCCCCTGTCAGGGCCAGCCCGTCCGCCTGGCCGATCAACTGCCGCCCGGCCTCGTTGGTGAGGCGGACCTCGCCGCTTTCCTCGAGCAGGAAGATGCCGATCGAGAGCCGGTCCAGCGCCGCCGCCAGCGCCGCGAGGGTGATGTCGCCGCCGCGGACGGCCTGCTCGATCATCTGCTGCTGCTGCGCGCGCAGATCGGCCAGCAGCGCCTGCCGGACCCGGTCGACCAGGCGCAGCCGCGAGCGGACCGTCGCGAGCAGGTCGTCATAGTCGACGGGCTTGACCAGATAGTCGTCGGCACCGGCATTCTTGCCGTTCAGCATCTCGGCCCGGTCGGCCAGCGCCGTGAGGAAGATGAACGGCACCTCGGCGAGGTCGGGCCGGTCGGCTCTGAGCTTGGCCATCAGCTCGTAGCCGCCGAGCTCGGGCATGGTGATGTCGCACAGGATCGCGTCCGGGCGGGTGGTGTCGAGCCGCAGGAGCGCCTCGCGGCCATTGCTGGCCTCGACGACGCGGTAGCCGGCCGCGACCAGCTCCTCGACGATGTCGGAGCGAAGATCGGCCTCGTCCTCGATGCAGAGGATCGTCCTCTGGCGCTCGGGGGAGAGGTCCGGTGAACCGGGCTGATCCGCTGTCATGCTGCCAGTGCTTTCTCGGTCGGAATTGCCAGGACGAAGGTCGAGCCGCCGCCGCTGCGCAGGGAGGCGGTGACGTCGCCGCCATGCATCCGGGCGATGGTGCGGGCGACGTGCAGGCCGATGCCGGTGCCTTCGACGCCGACCGCGTTACGGGCGCGAAAGAAGCGGTCGAAGAGGTTGTCGCGGTCGCCTTCCGGGAAGCCGACGCCGCGGTCGCTCACCTTGATGCGGATCCATTCCGCATCCGCCTCGGCCACGATCTCGATCGGGTCGGGCGGCTGCGAGTATTTGGCGGCGTTGGACAAAAGATTGGCGACGACCTGGTCGATCAGCAGCGGATCGCACGAGACCGATGCGGGCAACTGGTCGAGATCGAGCCGGAAGCGCCGGTCCGGCGTGGTTTCCTTCTGGCGCTCGCAGGCCTCGACGA
Source organism: Hyphomicrobiales bacterium (assembly GCA_900466745.1). Lineage (GTDB taxonomy): Bacteria > Pseudomonadota > Alphaproteobacteria > Rhizobiales > Beijerinckiaceae > Allobosea > Allobosea minatitlanensis. The sequence continues at coordinate 13,286 of UBNE01000029.1, forward strand.
TCAGCTTCCCGAGATCGTGGCGGCATGGCACGAAGTCGATCTCGCCGGCGTCGAGCTTGGTGGCGTTGAGCGTGCTGGAGACCAGCCGGGTCAGGCGCAGGATGGCGGTCCTGATCTTCCCGGCCCGCTCGCGGATCTCCGCCTCGCTCATCTCCCGGCCGCGGCGGATCATGCGCTGGGCGCTGGAATCGACGATCGAGAGCGGCGTCCTGAACTGGTGCGACACCATCGAGACGAAGCCCTTGTAGAGCTCGCGCAGCTTGGTCTCCCTTTCCAGCGACTCTTGCAGGTCCTTGGTGCGTGCCTTGACGGTCGCCTCGAGCTGGTCGCGGCGGTCGACCAGTTGCAGCCGCGCCAGATGCGCGTCGGTCACGTCGCGGATGAAGAGGATGCCGCCGATGATGGCGTTGTCCGACCAGACCGGATAGGTGAATTTCTCGATATAGCGGTCGCCGCCGGGGACCGGATGAGCCGGCATGTGCAGACTCTGCCCCGCCAGCGTGTCGCGGATCATGGCCAGGATGATGTGGCCCTCCGGCAGGCGGTAGGCTTCGCTGATGGCGCGGCCGATCACGCCGGAGCCGCAGGGCGCCGGAAACATCCGGCCCATCGCCGAGTTCCAATGCGTGCAGCGGCCCTCGACGTCGAAGGCGATCACCCCGTCGCCGCTCGATTCCAGCAGCAGGTTCGAGAAGTCCCTGTCCCGCCGCAGCGCCTCCTTGGCGCGGGCGGCGCTGCGCAGGCTGACCAGCAGGCGCGCGACGATGAAGGCGCCGCAGCCGAGGATGAGCAGGATCGCGACGATCGCCTGCCACAGAACGGAGGAATAGCGGTCGCGCTGCCGGCCGATATTCTCGCGCTCGGCCAGGAACACCCGGGTCGCGGCCGTCTTGAGCCTGCTCGCATCGGCGCGCAGGCCTTGCATGAGTGCCGGCGGGATCGGGCTGCCATCGCGGATGGCGGTTTCCATGGCGTCGTTGAACGCCATCAGATGGGCGCGCGCGGCGGCGATCACGGGGCCTTCGCGGGTGCCCGCCAGCGCGCGGCCCAGCGTTCCATGCGAGACCACGTCCATGCGGCTGAGCGCCAGGTCCATCTGGAGCCGAAGCTTCTCCGTGTCCTGCTCGCTGCGCGCGCCGTCCTTCCAGCCATAGGCCTCGAGGACGAGGCGCTGCTCCTGGTCATGGGCCTGGAACAGCGCGTAGAGCAGGCTCTCGCCGGAGCCGGTGGCGAGCTGGGCCTCGGTCTGGAACAGCCGCTGCAGCGCGAAGGTCAGCAGCAGCGCGGAGACGACGACGGCGCCGAGCGTCATGGCCGTGATCGTCCATGTCCGCGCCGGACTGCTCATTCGATCTCGATCCTGGCGAGCTGCCAGACCCAGCGGGCATCGTGGCGCTCGTCCTGGATCCTGGGGTTGGCGTCGCGCGGATAGACGATCCAGATCGGCCCCTTGTCCCGGCGCGTCATGGGCTTGCCGTCCATGCGCGTCGCCAGAAGCGCGCCGTGCTCGACCGCCTCGGGCAGGGGCGTATCGATCTCGTATTCGTTCAGCGCGACCGCGCGGAACCGTCCCGTGGCCTTGACGCCGAGGAAGTCGAGCAGATCGGCGAGGAGCACGCCCTCGAAGACCTTGGTGCCGTCGGTCCACGGCGTCGAGGTCTCGACGCGCTTCTGTGGCAGGCCGGCGAACAGGGCCTCGTCGAAGGCCGCTGCGGCGCCCTGATTGGTCCGGCCGAGCTTCCCCGTGACGGTGAGGAGAACCGGCCCGGCCGGCGCCGGGAAGCCGTCGGCCTGGGCCGCGCTCGCGATGAGGAACGCGGCCAGCAGGACGGCCAGATGCCGGAGCAGGCGCAGAAGCCTGCCCGGCAAACGAAAGTCTCGGGAACGTTGCATGAATATTCGGCCCCCCGAATAGTTGCATGGCGCGGACAATACCATTCCTGATCTTCTATCCTTACACATTTTTCCCGTCCCCCTCCGAACAGAGGGGGTGCCCCCCATCCGGCGACCTAAGGGGAGGCGGCAACGCGATCCCGCCGCGGCGCCGCAGCGCGCCGGAAGCGGATGCGCGGGAGCGTCCCGCTCCTGGCCTGGGGGGAAACATGGATATCGTCGCAGAAGCAGGCATGGCCGTTGCCGGCCCCGCCACGGAAGGCCGGCCCGCGCGGGCCGGGAGGTCTTCGCTGCGCAGCCGTCGTCCGCTGCCGGCACTGCTCGCCGCCCTCTCCCGGCCCGAGCTGGAGCGGATGACGCGGGACTATTCCGACAGGCTTGGCAAGATGACGCCCGAGCACAGGCAGATGGCGAGGGCCATGCTGCGCGAGCAGGTGAAGCATGTCGACGCCCTGCGCGAGCGGGGAGAGCGCCATCGCCCGATGGTCGTGCCCTACGCCGCGCGCCTCAGGCTGCTGTCGCGGCGGAACTGGCAGGCGGCAGCGGGGAGGGAGGCCGGGCGGCAGTGGTGGGCGGTGACGGGCTCGAACCGCCGACATTCTCGGTGTAAACGAGATGCTCTACCGACTGAGCTAACCGCCCCCGCTTCCGCGTTTAAGGCTTCGGCGCGCGTATCGCAAGCCGGCCCGGCGGCGTCGGCGCTGCCGAATTCCGCCATCTTCATCGGGACAGATCAGGGCCATGAAACGCGCATCACGACGCTCCGGCCTCGCGGCCAGGCTGCTGCTCTCCCTGGCGCTCATCGCCGCGCAGCAGGCGGCGGCGCAGACGGCTGTGCCCGATTCCTTCTTCGAGGGGCGGCCGGCCTTCTCCCCGCCCGAGCAGCCGGGGACGCCGGCGAGCTGCGAGAGCATCGCGGCGCAGCTTCCCGATTCGGTGCCGCCCGATTCGCGCGTCGACATGGCGATCGCCGGCCCGGTCACACTGATCCAGAACGACGGCACGGTCTGGTACGTCGCCGTCTGCGCCGACCCCGGCATCCGCGTGCTTTGCGTGACCTATGGGGCGGGCGACCTGAAGCTCGGCGACATCGCCGTATTGCGCGGCGGATACAACCGGCAGAACGCCCGCCACGTCATGCTCGATCCCTGTCTCGCGGCTCGGGAATGAGCCGCGCGCCGCGCGGCGGCGCAGGCCGCGGCGGGCGAGGCCGGGGATATTTTCCACCGAAGTGATTTTGCCGGCATCCGGTGCTTGACACTTCGGGTCGAGGGCAATACTCACCACGTCGCTGACGGCCGACGCGCCCCAGCCGCCCAGCGCGGGCGTAGCTCAGTTGGTTAGAGTGCCGGCCTGTCACGCCGGAGGTCGCGGGTTCGAGCCCCGTCGCCCGCGCCATGTATCTCTCTGAAGATACTCATCTTTTCTTCTTTTCCAAATTCTTGGAATGCCTCGGTTCGGAATCGCCAGACCGGCGCTTTCGGAATTACGGGCCGGTTTCGTTCCCGGCCCGAGCTCGTCTGCCCTTCTTCCTGGCCTCCGGAACGGTGGCTGCTGTGGCGATCTGGGCCGGAGTGTAGGTGCGCTGCAGCGTCCGGCTCTGAGCGATCGTGTTGCCCATCACGTCCGAGAGTGCCTTGGGGTCAACCGAGCCTGCCGCGGCCTCGAGCGCGCCGCTGCGACGCATGTCGGAAAGCTTCCTTTGCTCCGCCTCTCCGAATTCGGCGGCTCTGACGACTCGGAAGACCGACTTCGACGGCC
>UBNE01000032.1:2500-5892 GCA_900466745.1 Hyphomicrobiales bacterium
CAACAGGCACCGGTTCGGTCCTCCAGTAAGTGTTACCTTACCTTCAACCTGCTCATGGCTAGATCACCCGGTTTCGGGTCTAATCCGACGAACTGAACGCCCTGTTCAGACTCGCTTTCGCTACGCCTACACCTAACGGCTTAAGCTTGCTCGCCAGACTAAGTCGCTGACCCATTATACAAAAGGTACGCGGTCACCCAGGACGAACCTTGAGCTCCCACTGTTTGTAAGCATTCGGTTTCAGGTGCTGTTTCACTCCCCTCGTCGGGGTGCTTTTCACCTTTCCCTCACGGTACTGGTTCACTATCGGTCGCTGAGGAGTACTTAGGCTTGGAGGGTGGTCCCCCCATGTTCAGACAGGATTTCACGTGTCCCGCCCTACTCATGTCTCGACTGCTCGCAGATCCGTACGGGGCTATCACCCATTATTGCGCGGCTTCCCAACCGCTTCCGGTAACTTGCAATCAAGCACTGGCCTGGTCCGCGTTCGCTCGCCACTACTAACGGAGTCTCGTTGATGTCCTTTCCTCCAGGTACTTAGATGTTTCAGTTCCCTGGGTTCGCTTTGAACCTCTATGTATTCAAGGTTCAATACCTTCTCTTGATCTCTGTTAGCTCAAAGACAGAACCGAAGTCCTGTCCTTGGAATAACAGAGATCGAAGGTGGGTTTCCCCATTCGGAAATCCGCGGATCAAAGCTCATTCGCAGCTCCCCACGGCTTATCGCAGCGTATCACGTCCTTCATCGCCTCTCAGCGCCAAGGCATCCACCGAATGCTCTTAAGGCACTTGATCGTTCTCATGATCGATGTCCGCGACCCATCCTCCACGACCGCCCCGCAAAAGTGGAAACCACTTTTGCGACAAGGGTCGTCGCAGAAAACGAACGCGCAAGACATATGATCAGAAAGACCATTTATGCTTGCCGAATGTACCCGATTCAACGAGAGCCGATGGTGTCGGACTTCTCGCTCGCTGCAGGATGAGCAGCTCTCGAATACATTCCCTCTTCACAATGACAAACAGCAGCGCCGACCAGCGTTTCCGATGGCGACGAAACTTACAGACTTTCCGGATTTGGTGGAGCCAGACGGGATCGAACCGACGACCTGAAGCTTGCAAAGCTACCGCTCTCCCAACTGAGCTATGGCCCCGTTTTGGGTAAAGTGGCGCGCCACTCAAGCGCGGCGGCCGGTCGGCCTTGCGGACCTTCGGTCCGAAGAGCCGGCGCTCGATGATGTGGTGGGCCTGGGAGGATTTGAACCTCCGACCTCACGCTTATCAAGCGCGCGCTCTAACCAACTGAGCTACAGGCCCAAGGCAAATCGACCACGGTCGATCGGCCAAAGCCTGGCTTGGCCCAGAATGCGACGGAGACAAGAGCCTAGCCCAAGTCGATCCAGCGCATTCGCCCGGAAAGAGAAAGAGAAACGAAGACGGCGAAGTTCCGCTTAATCGAGGCCTGACTGGCCTCTTTGTTCTGAAGAGAGGTCGATACGAACCGAAGTTCGTGAAGTCCTCTACCTTAGAAAGGAGGTGATCCAGCCGCAGGTTCCCCTACGGCTACCTTGTTACGACTTCACCCCAGTCGCTGAGCCTACCGTGGTCGCCTGCCTCCTTGCGGTTAGCGCGACGCCTTCGGGTAAACCCAACTCCCATGGTGTGACGGGCGGTGTGTACAAGGCCCGGGAACGTATTCACCGTGGCATGCTGATCCACGATTACTAGCGATTCCACCTTCATGCACTCGAGTTGCAGAGTGCAATCTGAACTGAGACGGCTTTTTGGGATTAGCTCGAGGTCGCCCTTTCGCTGCCCATTGTCACCGCCATTGTAGCACGTGTGTAGCCCAGCCTGTAAGGGCCATGAGGACTTGACGTCATCCCCACCTTCCTCGCGGCTTATCACCGGCAGTCCCCCTAGAGTTCCCAACTGAATGATGGCAACTAGGGGCGAGGGTTGCGCTCGTTGCGGGACTTAACCCAACATCTCACGACACGAGCTGACGACAGCCATGCAGCACCTGTGTTCCGGCCAGCCGAACTGAAGAAAGGCATCTCTGCCGATCAAACCGGACATGTCAAAAGCTGGTAAGGTTCTGCGCGTTGCTTCGAATTAAACCACATGCTCCACCGCTTGTGCGGGCCCCCGTCAATTCCTTTGAGTTTTAATCTTGCGACCGTACTCCCCAGGCGGAATGCTTAAAGCGTTAGCTGCGCCACTGAAGAGCATGCTCCCCAACGGCTGGCATTCATCGTTTACGGCGTGGACTACCAGGGTATCTAATCCTGTTTGCTCCCCACGCTTTCGCGCCTCAGCGTCAGTATCGGACCAGTTGGCCGCCTTCGCCACCGGTGTTCTTGCGAATATCTACGAATTTCACCTCTACACTCGCAGTTCCACCAACCTCTTCCGAACTCAAGACTCCCAGTATCGAAGGCAATTCCAGGGTTGAGCCCTGGGCTTTCACCTCCGACTTAAAAGTCCGCCTACGCGCCCTTTACGCCCAGTGATTCCGAGCAACGCTAGCCCCCTTCGTATTACCGCGGCTGCTGGCACGAAGTTAGCCGGGGCTTATTCTTCCGGTACAGTCATTATCTTCCCGGACAAAAGAGCTTTACAACCCTAAGGCCTTCATCACTCACGCGGCATGGCTGGATCAGGCTTGCGCCCATTGTCCAATATTCCCCACTGCTGCCTCCCGTAGGAGTCTGGGCCGTGTCTCAGTCCCAGTGTGGCTGATCATCCTCTCAGACCAGCTACTGATCGTCGCCTTGGTGAGCCTTTACCTCACCAACTAGCTAATCAGACGCGGGCCGATCTTTCGGCGATAAATCTTTCCCCCGAAGGGCGTATCCGGTATTAATTCAAGTTTCCCTGAGTTATTCCGAACCGAAAGGCACGTTCCCACGCGTTACTCACCCGTCTGCCACTAGCTCCGAAGAGCTCGTTCGACTTGCATGTGTTAAGCCTGCCGCCAGCGTTCGCTCTGAGCCAGGATCAAACTCTCAGATTGAATGAGATTTGTTCCGGCTGTCGCACTGCGTATTGACGGAGCCATTACCAGATCACTCAAGCTTTCACCCAAGCAACCGGCAAATGGTTCTTGTTAAAACGCAGCACACCGAAGTCTCGTTTGACCTGCCCGAAGGCAAGCCCGCAAGAACCCCGCCGTCCACGTTTCTCTTTCTGTCTTCAATTGTCAAACAGCAGCGACACCCTTCAAAACCCAGAAGACAGCCACCCGACCCGGAAAAACCATCCGGACCAAACGCCCTGCCAGTCAGTGAAGCGCGTCAACAGCCCCGCTCAGCGGCGGCGCCGTCTCGATGGCCGTTATATAGGCGAGCCCCCTTTTCCCTGTCAACGCCCTTTTTGAAGGTTTTTCGACA
>UBNE01000033.1 GCA_900466745.1 Hyphomicrobiales bacterium
AAGCGCGAAATCCTCGTCGATGGCGGGCGCGCCCTCCAAGAGGACGAGGATTGATCGGGGCGCTTGTCGCAAGCGCCCCGCACGGCTCCAGATTGTTGACCTGATGCAAAAAAGCCGGCCCGCGAGCCGGCTTTTCTCATGCCGCCTTGGCGAGGAAATCCTCGGCGTAGTGGCAGGCGACGAGGCGTCCGTCGACCTCGCGCTTCTCAGGACGCTCCGCCCGGCAGCGATCCTTCACGAAGGGGCAGCGCGTCGAGAACACGCAGCCCTTCGGCGGGTTGAGCGGCGAGGGCAATTCGCCGCGCAGCACGATGCGCTCGCGCTTGGCCGCGTCGACGCGCGGCGTCGAGGCGAGCAGCGCCTGCGTATAGGGATGCAGCGGACGGGCGTAGATGCGCTCCTTCGGCCCATGCTCGATCGCGTTGCCGAGATACATCACCATGACGTCATGGGCGATGTGCCGCACCACGCTGAGATCATGCGAGATGAAGAGATAGGCGAGCTTCAGCTCCTCCTGCAGGTCGGCGAGCAGGTTGAGCACCTGGGCCTGGATCGAGATGTCGAGCGCCGAGACCGGCTCGTCCGCAACCACGACCTTGGGCGAGAGGATCAGCGAGCGCGCGATCGCGATGCGCTGGCGCTGGCCGCCCGAGAACATGTGCGGATAGCGGTTGTAATGCTCGGGCCTCAAGCCGACCTTCGCCATGATGGCGCGGGCCTTCTCCGTGCGCTCGGCCTTGGAGAGCGTGGTGTTGATCTTGAGCGGCTCCTCCAGGATCGTGCCGATCTTCTTGCGCGGGTTGAGCGAGCCATAGGGGTTCTGGAACACGAACTGGACGGTACGGCGCAGGCGCTTGCGCTCGCTGGCCGGCGGATGCACGGCGTCGAGTCCGTCCAGCGTCAATGCGCCCGAGGTCGGGGTCTCGATCAGCGTCGCCATGCGCGCCAGCGTCGACTTTCCGCAGCCGGATTCGCCGACGATGGCAAGCGTGCGCCCGGCCTCGACCGCGAAGGAGACCTTGTTGACGGCCTGCAACTGCGCCGGCGGCTGGAACAGGCCGCGCTTGACCGGATAGATCTGGGTGAGCTCGCGGGCTTCGATGACGGGGGTGCTCATCGCGTCGCCTCCGTCGTCAGCCCGGCCTCGTCACGGGCGCGCTCGGCATCGCGGTTCGGATCGCCGAGCGGATAATGGCAGCGCACGCGACCGTCCATCCAGGCGCGCAGCTCTGGCTGGACATTGCGCGAATGCGCGGTCGCATAGGCACAGCGCGGGCTGAACAGGCAACCCTTCGGCCGGTCGTTGAGGCCCGGCACCATGCCGGGAATGGTGGCGAGCCGCGTCGCGTTCTCGCTGCGCTCCGGCAGGGCCGCGAGCAGCGCGGCGGAATAGGGATGCTGCGGGTCGGCGAAGAGCGCGTCGACCTTGCGCTCCTCCATGATCTGGCCGGCATACATCACCATGATGCGCTGCGCCGTCTCGGCCACCACGCCCATATTGTGGGTGATCAGCACCAGCGCCATGCCGCGCTCGCGCTGCAAGGACATCAGGAGTTCGAGGATCTGCGCCTGGATGGTGACGTCGAGCGCCGTGGTCGGCTCGTCGGCGATCAGCAGACGCGGGTTGCAGGCGATCGCCATCGCGATCATGACGCGCTGGTTCATGCCGCCGGAAAGCTGATGCGGGAAGGCCGTCAGGCGGCTTTCCGGCGCGGGGATGCCGACCTGCTCCAGAAGCTCGATCGCCCGGCGCTTCGCCGCCTTGCGGTCCATGCCCTCGTGCTTGCGCAGCGTCTCGGCGAGCTGGAAGCCGATGGTGAAGCATGGATTCAGGCTGGTGCTCGGCTCCTGGAAGATCATCGCCACGTCCTTGCCGGTGATGTGGCGGCGCTCGCGCGCGGACATGGTCAGGAGGTCGCGGCCGTCGAAGCGCAATTTGTCGGCGCGGACGCGGCCGGGATAGCCGACGAGGCCCATCAGCGCGAGCATGGTGACGCTCTTGCCGGAGCCGGATTCGCCGACCACGCCCAGCACCTCGCCCTCCTCGAGGGTGAGGTCGATGCGGTCGACGGCGCGCAGCGTTCCCTGCGAGGTCGGGAACTCGACGCTGAGGTTTTCGATCTCGAGCAGGGGCATGGGATCAGCGCTTCAGTTTGGGGTCGAGCGCATCGCGCAGGCCGTCACCGAGAAGGTTGAAGGCGAGCACGGTGATGAGGATGGCGAGGCCCGGGAAGGTGACGACCCACCAGGCGCGCAGCACGAATTCGCGGGCGTCGGCCAGCATCGTGCCCCATTCCGGCGTCGGCGGCTGGGCGCCGAGGCCGAGGAAGCCGAGCGCGGCCGCATCGAGGATCGCGGTCGAGACGCCGAGCGTCGCCTGCACGATGAGGGGGGCCGCGCAGTTCGGCAGGATCTCGGAGAACATCAGCCGCACCGTCTGCGCGCCGCTGACCTTGGCCGCGACGACGTAATCCTTGGAGGTTTCGGCAATGACGGCGGCGCGCGTGATGCGGACGTAATGCGGCAGCACGACGATGGCGACGGCGAGCATCGCGTTCATCAGGCCGGGGCCGAGGATCGCGACGATGACGATGGCGAGCAGCAGGCTCGGCATCGTCATCAGGATGTCCATGAAGCGCATGATCGCGATATCGGCAATGCCCTTGAAATAGCCGGCGATCAGGCCGAGCACGACGCCGACGACGATGGCGAGCGCCACCACCGCGATACCGATCACCAGCGAGAGCCGCGCGCCGTAAAGCAGGCGCGAGAGGATGTCGCGGCCGATCGCGTCGGTGCCGAGCGGGTAGGAGATCGAGCCGCCCTCCTGCCAGAAGGGCGGCTTCAGGAAGACCGCGTTGTTGGTCATGTCGGGATCGTGCGGCGCGATCAGCGGCGCGAAGAGCGCGCAGAGCAGCACCAGCACGATGACGACGAGGCCTGCGACGGCGCCGCGATTGGCGCTGAAATAGGTCCAGAACTCGCGGGCCGGATGAGGCGGCGTGCCGCTGGGCGCGGCGACGGCGGGGGCTTCGAGGGTTTCGGCGGTCATGAGCGATGGCTCCGCTGGGAGCGGGACTGCGAGGGACGGTTCATCTTGCATGCCTGATGCGCGGGTTGATCAGGCCGTAGAGCAGGTCGACCAGCAGGTTGACGCTCATCACGACCATTCCCAGGAGCAGGGTCCCGCCCTGCAGGACCGGGTAGTCGCGCCGGCTGATCGCCTCGATCAGCCATTTGCCGACGCCGGGCCAGGAGAAGATCGTCTCGGTCAGGATCGCGCCGGTGAAGAGCGTGCCGACCTGCAGGCCGATGACGGTGACGACCGGGATCAGCGCGTTGCGCAGCGCATGCAGCGCGACCACGCGGATCGGCGCCATGCCCTTGGCGCGGGCGGTGCGGATATAGTCCTCGCCCAGCACCTCCAGCATGGCCGAGCGGGTCATGCGGGCGATGACGGCGAGCGGCACCGTGCCGAGCACGATCGCCGGCAGGACGAGATGCGACAGCGCCGACCAGAAGGCGTCGATGTCGCCGGCGAGCAGGCTGTCGATGGTGAGGAAGCCGGTGACCGGCTCGATGAAGTACTGCACCGCGATGCGGCCCGAGACCGGCGTGATGCCGAGCTGCACCGAAAACAGCAGGATCAGCAGCAGCCCCCACCAGAAGATCGGCATCGAATAGCCGGTGAGCGAAATGCCCATCACGCCATGGTCGAAGATCGAGTTCCGCTTCACCGCGGCGATGATGCCGGCCGGCAGCCCGACGATGAGCGCGATCAGGATGGCGCAGAGCGCGAGCTCGATGGTGGCCGGGAAGAGCTGGCCGAACTCGGAGAGGACGTTTTCGCGCGTCACGATCGACTTGCCGAGATCGCCCTGCACCACCCGCTCGATATAGACGCCGTACTGGGTCAGCAGCGGCTTGTCGAAGCCGTATTCCTTGACGAGCTGGGCGTGGCGGGCCGGATCGATGCCGCGCTCGCCCGCCATGGTCTCGATCGGGTCGCCGGGCACCAGCCGGACGAGGAAGAAGGCGAGCAGGGTGATGCCGATGAAGGTCGGTATCACGAGGCTGACCCGTGTCAGGATGAAGCGGAGCATGGTTTTGCCAGTCTCATCGGCCGGCACGGGGCATCGCGCGCGGCGTTTTTGTCTTCTCGTTTTATTCAAAAGCGAAATCCGGCGCAGCGCAAACACCAGATCCGGCCAAATATCAAGGCGATCGGAGAGGCGAATCGCCGCCGTTCCGGCATCCCGGCACCGCGCCGCGAGGGCCGGAACGGCAGGCCCGCAAAGATCCGCTCCGCCGCGGCGCAACATCGTGACCCGGGACCGCGCCGGCATCGCAATGATCGCAAAGCCGGCGCTTTCGCGCGTCTTTCACCACAAAACGGTGAGAAACCTCACTTCGCGAGCGAAACGCCGAAGAAGGGCTGCCCGCCGAAGAAGTGGATCTTGTAGTCCTTCACCTCCTTGCGCACCGGCGTGAAGGCCTGCGCATTGGCGAAGAGCAGGCCCGCCACGTCCTGGTGGAACAGCTCCTGGAAGCGCGTGTAAAGCTTGGCCCGCTCGGCCTGGTCGGTGATCGTATTGGCCTTGGCGAGCGCGTCCGAGGCCTCCTGGTTGCACCAGCCGGCGCGGTTGGCGCCGGTCTTGACGCCCTCGCAGGTCCAGCCCGAGAGCAGGATCTGGCTCGGATCGGGATAGTCCCAGGTATAGCCGAACATGCCGACCTGATGCTCGCCGGCCCGGCCGCGCTTGAGATACTCGCCCCATTCGAAGGTCTGGATCGTCGCCTTGACGCCGATCTTGGCCCAGTCGGCCTGGATCAGCTCGGCGGCGCGGCGGCCGTTCGGCATATAGGCGCGCACCACCGGAATGGCCCAGAGCGTCGTCTCGAAGCCGTCCGGCAGGCCGGCCTCCTTGAGCAGCGCCTTGGCCTTCTCGGGATCGTAGGGGCGCGGCTTCAGCGCCTCGTCATGCGACCACAAGGCCGGAGGGACCGCCGCCGCCGTGGCCTTGCCGGTGCCCTGATAGACCGCGTCGATGATGGCGGGGATGTTGGTGGCATAGGCCAGCGCCTCGCGCACGCGCCTGTCGTCGAAGGGCTTCTTGCGCTCGTTGAAGGCGAGGAAGCTCTGGTCGGCGATGCTGCCCTGGAGGACGTTGAGATTGGCATCCGCCTTCATCGCCGCGAGGTCGCCCGGATTGGGATAGCGCGCGATCTGGCATTCGCCGGAGCGGACCTTGGCGAAGCGCACCGCGGCGTCCGGCGTGATGACGAAAATCAGGTCGTTGACCAGCGCCATGCGGTCGCGGTCGCCGACGGCCTTGGTCCAGTGGTCCGGCACCGCCTTGAAGCGGATCATCGCATCCTTCTGATAGGCGACGAGCGAGAACGGGCCGGTGCCGATCGGCACGAGGTCGACCTGCTCCGGCGTGCCGGCCTTGCTCATCGCCGCGGCATATTCCGCCGAAAGAATGGACATCGGCTCGACCGAGAGCGCCGAGAGCAGCGGCGCGTTCGGCTTGGAGAGCGTCAGGCGCACCGTGTAGTCGTCGAGCTTCTCGATCGACTTGAAGCTCGGCTTCACGATCTCGGTGAAGAACTGGTAGTTGCCGCTGCCGACCTTGTTGTAGGGATTCGCCTCGTCGGACATCCGGCTGAAGGAGAACACCACGTCGTCGGCATTGAAGTCGCGGGTCGGCGTGAAGGCCTTGTTGGCGTGCCACTTCACGCCCTTGCGCAGCTTGAAGGTGTAGCTCAGCCCGTCATCCGAGATGGTCCAGGATTCGGCGAGGCTGGGGACGATCTGGGAGCCGCCGCGCTGCGTCGCCGTCAGCCGCTCATAGACCTGCGCCGCCACGTCATAGGCGGTGTTCTGGCTGCTGAACTGCGGGTTCATGAAGTCTGGGCTCGCCTCGGAGCAGACGACGAGCGTCTGCGCCCCGGCGGCGGCGGGCAGCAGCAGGACGCTCAGCCCCAGGGCGATGGCGGCGGTACAGGCGCGAACGACCATGGCGGTTTCTTTCGATGGTGGCAGGACGGAATCCGGCGCAGGGCCGGCTGCCCCTCGCCTTCCGCCCGAAAGGATGCGGCCCGCGGGCCGCATCCGTCGGCAATGCATCAGCCGCGCCAGCTCATTCGGCCCGGCCTGGCCACTGGGCCAGCCTCACTTGGCCAGCTCACTTGGCCAGCTCACTTGGCGATATCGACGCCGTAGAAGGTGTGGCGGCCGAAGGGCGAGAGCTTGAAGTCCTTCACCTCCTTGCGGATCGGCTTGAGCTGGATCGCATGGGCGATGGTGAACCAGGGCGACTGCTCCTTGAAGATCACCTGCGCCTGCCGATAGAGCTTCTCGCGCTCGGCCTGGTCGGTGATCCTCTTGGCCTTCACGACGAGGTCGTCGAAGGGCTTGTAGCAGAACTTCGCGACGTTGCCGCCGTTGTTCTGGGCCGCGTCGCAGCCGAGCAGCGTGTGCAGGAAGTTGTCCGGATCGCCGTTGTCGCCGGTCCAGCCGAACATGCCGGTCTGGTGCTCGCCCGCCTGCAGGCGCTTGCGATACTCGCCCCATTCATAGGTCTTGATCTCGGCCTTGACGCCGACCTTTGCGAGGTCGGCCTGCATCAGTTCGGCGATGCGCTTGGCGTTGGGGTTGTAGGGGCGCTGCACCGGCATGGCCCAGAGATCGATCTCCAGCCCGTTCGGATAGCCCGCCGCGGCGAGCTCCTTCTTGGCCGCCTCCGGATCGTAGGGATCGTCCTTGACCGTCTCGTTATAGGACCACATCGAGGGCGGGATCGGGTTGATCGCCGGAATGCCGCTCGACAGGTAGACCGCGTCGATGATCGCCTTCTTGTTGATCGCCTTGTTGATGGCGTGGCGCACGCGCACGTCGTCGAACGGCTTCTTGGTGGTGTTGTAGGCGAGATAGCCGATGTTCAGGCCGGGCTGCTCGAGGATCTGGACGTTGGCGTCCTTGCGCATCGCGTCGAGATCGGCCGGGTTCGGATAGGGCATGACATGGCATTCGCCCTTCTGGAGCTTGGCCCAGCGCACCGAGGCGTCCGGCGTGATCGCGAAGACGAGGTCGTCGATCTTGGCCTTGCCGGCCCAGTAGTCGGGGAAGGCCTTGTAGCGGATGATCGCGTCCTTCTGGTACTGGACGAGGTAGAACGGGCCGGTGCCGACCGGGTCCTGGTCGAGCTTCTCGGGCGTGCCGGCCTTGAGCATGGCGTCGGCGTATTCCTTCGACTGCACGCCGGCATATTGCATGGCGAGATCGGCGAGGAACGGCGCCTCGGGCTGGTTCAGCGTGATCCTGACGGTGTAGTCGTCGACCTTCTCGACCGATTTGAGCAGCTTCGGCATGCCCATGTCGTTGAAGTAGGAATGGTTCGAGCTGGTGACCTTGTAATAGGGGTTGTCCTCCTTCCACTGCCGCTCGATCATGAACATCACGTCGTCGGCATTGAAGTCGCGCGTCGGCTTGAAGCTCTTGTTGGACTGCCACTTGACGTTCTTGCGCAGGTGGAAGGTGTAGGTCAGCCCGTCGGCCGAGATGTCCCATTTCTCGGCGAGCGAGGGCAGGACCTTGGTGCCGCCGCGCTCGAACTGGACGATGGTGTCGTAGATCTGGGCGCCGGCGTCGAAGGAGGTGCCGGTGGTGTTGACGCTCGGCGCGAAATTCTCCGGGCTGCCTTCCGAGCAGTAGACCAGGGTCTTGGCCGCGAGCGGCTGCGCGGCCATCAGGGCGGACGCCGACAGCGTCGCCAGCAACAGTTTTTTCATATGGACTCTCCTTGACCCCTCTGCGCCGTCTCCGGCGGTTACGGCTCCGTTGCATCGGAAGCTCCGCGGGCGGAAACCCCCGGGCCGCCTTGCCGACAGCTTATTGAAAGTCGCGAGGCCGGGATAGTCGTCCGAAAGGCGCGGAAGGCAGCGCGACGGCGGACGGTAAACGGCGCGGGCGACCCGTCGGGCACCCCGCCCGCCCCTCACCCGGCTTCGTAGGCGGCGCGGGTGATGCCGTAGCGCGCGAGCTTGTCGTGGAAGGTCTTGCGCGGGATGCGCAGCGCCTCCAGCATCGCCTTCACGTCCCGGCGATGGGCCTCCAGCGCCTCGCGGATCGGATTGGCCTCGATCGTCCCCAGCCGCTCCGGCAGGCTGAGCGCGGCGGCGTCCTCCCGCAGCGCGGCGCAGGACAGGCGCAACGAGCAGCGGAATGCCTCACCGCGACGCCGATGGTCTTCCCGACCTCTGGCCGCCGGCCGGGGCGGCGCGCCGGCCGGGGCGGTACCCGGCCGGCGGCCGGCGTTCAGGGCAGCGCCTCGTGCGGCACATGGATCTCCGCGGTGGCCGCACCGCTCCAGAGCAGGCGCAACTGTTCGAGGACATGCCCGCCGAAGCTCTCATAGGGAATGCGGATCGAGCTCAGCCAGGGCGCGATCCAGCGGTTGAGGGCGTTGCCGTCGACGCCGACCAGCCTGCAGTCGCGCGGGATCTCCAGACGCGATTCGACCGCGAGGCGATAGGCGCCATAGGCGATCAGGTCGCTGACGCAGAGGAGGCCGCGCGGCCAGCCGCCCGCGCCCACCAATATCCGCGCCGCGGCATAGCCGATCTCGATATGCGACAGGCCCGGCGCGCTCGCCCGCCGGATCTCGCTTTCGGGCACGCCGCGCGCGACCAGCCGCTCGACGAAGCCGGCGGCGCGTTCGGCGGTGCTCGAGATGTTCTGCGCCGCCATCAGCACGGCCGGCCGGTCGATGCCCTGCGCCAGCATGAAATCGGCAGCGTCGGCGCCGGCGGCGCGGTTGTCGATCCCGACATAGGCGCCGCCGCCGAGCGGGTTGCGCCGCGCCACGAAGACGACCGGATCGCCGCGCCCGAGGGCCTGCTCGAGGCCGCGGCTGCGCACCGCGCTGACCATGACGTAGCCGGCGACGAACTGGTCGCGCATCGCCTGGAGGTAGTCGTCCTGCAATTCCGGGCGGTCATGGGTGTCGCACAGGATCATCACATAGCCGGCGGCGCGCAAAGCCGCCTCGGTCGAGACGGCGATGGCGGCCATGGCGGGGTTGTCGAGATTGGGCGCGAGCATCGCCACCACCCGGCTCGCCCGCCGGCGCAGCGCGCGCCCGACCGGGTTGGGGCGGTAGCCCAGCCGCTCGATCGCTTCGGCGACGCGCGCCACCGTCGCGGCCGAGGCGCGCCCGCTCTTGCCGTTGACGATGCGCGAGACGGTCGACATCGAGACCCCGGTCTCCCGCGCCACCGTGGCGAGCGAGACGGCCTCCTGCCGGAGCTTTCCCGCCTTAGCCGTCGTTCCGGGCGCCATCCTGCCGCCGACCTCCCATCTTCCGCCGCCATCGGCCGGTGCGAAGCCGGCTAAGACAGCCATGCCGGCAGGGCTGCCCGTTGACAAGCTAGGCAAACGTTTGCCTTAGTGGATGTCAAGACGCTCGACGAGGCGTCGCATTTGCTCAGGGGATGAAGCCCATGCAGAGGACACACCGGATTTCCGCCTTCGCCGCGACGGCCGGCCTCGCGATCGGCCTGATGGCCACGACCGCCTTCGCCCAGACCACGGTGCGCATCGCCTGGTATTCCGACGGCAATGAGGGCGAGGTCGTCTCCGACCTGCTGAAGCGCTTCGAGGCACAGAACAAGGACATCAAGGTCGCGCTCGACCAGGTGCCCTACAAGGCGATCACCGAGAACCTGCCCGTGCAGCTCGCCTCCGGCCAGGGGCCGGATATCGCCCGCGTGGTCGACCTCGGCGGTGTCGCCCGCTACGCGCTCGACCTGCGGCCCTATCTCAAGGATGCTTCCTACTGGGAGAAGAATTTCGGGCCGTTCCTGCCCTGGATGCGCCCGGAAGGCGATTCCAGCGCGATCACCGGCTTCATGACGCAGCTCACCGTCACCGGCCCCTTCGTCAACAAGACGCTGTTCGAGCAGGCGGGCATCGCCCTGCCCGGCGCCAAGGCGAGCTGGGAGGATTGGGGCAAGGCGGTCAAGGCGGTGGCCGACAAGGTGCAGGCGCCGTTCCCGCTCGCCATGGACCGGTCCGGCCATCGCTTCTTCTCGGTCGCGGTCGCGGAAGGCGCCAAGGTCTTCGACGACAAGGGCGAGCCGGCCGTGATCGACGACGGCTTCAAGCGCGCCGCCAAGCTGGTCTATGACTGGCACAACAGCGGCGTGATGAAGAAGGAGCTCTGGGGCTCGGTCTCCGGCACCGCCTATCGCGGCGCCAATGATGAGTTCAAGAACGCCCAGGTGGTGCTCTACCATTCCGGCTCCTGGCAGATCGCGCAGTTCGACAAGACGGTCGGCGACGCCTTCGACTGGGTCGCGGTCCCCTCGCCCTGCGGCGCGGGCAACTGCTCGGGCATGCCGGGCGGCGCCGGCCTCGTCGCGATCAAGACGACCAAGAATCCGGAAGCCGTCGCCAAGGTGATGGACTATCTGGCGAGCGAGCCGGTGCTGAGCGAGTTCTATGCCCGCTCGCTGTTCGTGCCGGGCCATCTCGGCATCGCCGCCAAGGGCCTCGACTACAAGGATGCAAGCCCCCAGGCCAAGGCCGCGCTCAAGGTCTTCTCGGACCAGGTCGCGCAGCTCTCGCCGGTCGCCTACAAGCTGCAGGGCTATGTCAACAACCGCGTCATCTTCAACGCGGTGATCAGCCGCCTCGGCCAGGCGATCTCCGGCGAGGGCACGCTCGACGAGGCCTATAAGCGCATCGAATCCGACGTCGCCCAGCAGATCGCCGAGCGCAAGAAGTAAGAGCCATGGCCGCCGCGGAGACAAAGCCGCGCCGGGACGGCGCGGGCGGCGCCGGCAGCCTCGCCGCGCCGCTTGCGCTGCTCATGCGGCTCGTCGACTGGCCGATGCGGGCGCTCCAGCGCCTGATCGGCGAGCGGCGGATGGCCTATGTCTTCATCCTGCCCAACCTCGCCTTCTTCTCGCTCTTCGTCTTCCTGCCGCTGCTCATCAACTTCGTCTTCTCGGTCACGGGCGGGGCGGGGCTGTTCCCGAGCGAGCGTCCTTTCGTCGGGGCGCAGCAATACGGCTATCTCTTCGATTGCGGCTCCTTCCTCGACCCCTCCTCCTGCCGCGAGGACCATTTCTGGCGCGGCGTCGCCAACACCGCCCGCTTCACAATCTTCCAGGTCACGGCGATGGTGCTGCTCTCGCTGCTGACGGCGGTGGTGCTGAACATGAAGATCCGGGCGCGCGGCTTCTTCCGCGCGGTCTATTTCTTCCCGGTGCTGCTCTCGCCGGTGGTGGTGGCGCTGACCTGGAAATGGATCCTGCAGCGCGACGGCCTGCTCAACGCCGCGATCACCTCGCTCGGGGGCGAGCGCATCCTCTTCCTGGTCGATCCGGGCTGGGCGATGTTCTGGATCGTCTTCGTCTCGATCTGGGCCCATATGGGCTTCTACACGCTGATCCTGCTCGCGGGCCTCCAGGCCATCCCCGCCGATCTCTATGAAGCCGCCGAGATGGACGCGACGCCGCGCTGGCGCGTGTTCTGGCGCATCACCCTGCCGCTGCTCTGGCCGAACATGATCGTGGTGATCGTGCTGGCGCTGATCCGCGGCGTGCAGACCTTCGACGAGGTCTTCGTGCTGACCGGCGGCGGGCCGGGCACCGCGACGCTGATGATCGTGCACTACATCTACGAGACCGCCTTCGCCAACCAGGTCCAGAATTTCGGCCTGGCGGCCGCGGCCTCCGTCGTGCTCGGCGTGGTGCTCTTCGCGCTGACGCTGGCCCAGCTCGCGGCGAGCCGCCGCAAGGGGGCCGCATGAGCCGGTCCGGCGGCAACAAGCTGACCCGCATGATGGCCGCCCGGCGCAAGCCCGGCCGCTGGCATTGGACCGATATCGCGGCCTATGCCTATCTGGCGCTCGGCGTCGTGCTGATGTTCGGCCCGGTGCTCTGGCTCGGCCTGTCCTCCTTCAAGACCCAGGCCGGGCTGCTCGAATTCCCGCCCTCGCTGCTGCCGATGTCGCAGAAGGAGGTGGCGGTGCCCGGCCAGGCCCAGAAGCTGCCGCTCTTCGAGGTCGAGATGCCGGACGGCAGCAAGCGCGTGCTGGCGCAGATCCGGCGCGTCGGCATCCAGGCGCAGATGGTCGATCCCGCCAATCCAGGCGAGGTCATCCGCGTGCCGATCGACAAGCGCAGCCCCGTGCGCGAATTCAAGCTTGCGACCGAGAACTACACCGAGCCGCTGGAGCGCTTCGCCTTCACGCGCTTCCTGTGGAACTCGGTCTTCGTCACGCTGGTCGCGACCATCATCACGCTGATCATCAACTCGATGGCGGCCTATGCCCTCTCGATCTACGAGTTCAAGGGCAAGACGGCGGTGATGCTGATGGTGATCGGCACGCTGATGATCCCGATCACCATCATCCTGGTGCCGGTCTATCTGGTGATCACCAAGCTCGGCCTCGTGAACTCGCTCTGGGCGGTGATCCTGCCCGGCGCGGCGACGCCGACCGGCGTCTTCCTGCTGCGCCAGTACATGCTGACCCTGCCGCGCGACCTGATCGAGGCCGCGCGCATGGACAAGGCCTCGGAATGGCAGATCTACTGGCGCATCGTCATGCCGCTCGCCATGCCGGCGCTGGCGGTGCTGGCGATCTTCTCAATCATGTGGCGCTGGAACGAGTTCCTCTGGCCGCTGGCCGTGCTGACCAAGACCGAATCCTACACCCTCCAGATCGGCCTCAACGCCTTCCAGGGCGAGTTGCAGACGCAGTGGCACTACCTGCTGGCGATGACGGTGGTGACGCTGCTGCCGGTGGCGCTGGTCTTCGTCTTCCTGCAGCGCTTCATCACCACGGGCATCGCCAATACGGGCATGAAATGAGGGAAGTGAGCTCCGCATGGCCGAACTGAAGCTCTCCGGCGTCCGCAAGGCCTATGGCGCGACGACGGTGCTGCACGGCATCGACCTCGAGGTCGCCGACGGCGAGTTCGTCGTCTTCGTCGGCCCGTCGGGCTGCGGCAAGTCGACCCTGCTGCGCTCGATCGCCGGGCTGGAGGAGATCACCGGCGGCACCATCGCGATCGACGGGGTCGACGCGACCCATCTGCCGGCCTCCGAGCGCGGGCTCGCCATGGTGTTCCAGTCCTATGCGCTCTATCCGCATATGAGCGTCTATGCGAACATGGCCTTCGCGCTGGAGAACATGGGCTTGCAACGCGCGGAGATCGACAGGCGCGTGCAGCGCGCCGCCGGGATGCTGCGGCTCACCGACTATCTCGACCGCAAGCCCAAGGCGCTCTCCGGCGGCCAGCGCCAGCGCGTCGCCATCGGCCGGGCCATCGTGCGCGACCCGAAGATCTTCCTGTTCGACGAGCCGCTCTCGAATCTCGACGCGGAGCTGCGCGTCGCGACGCGCAAGGAGCTCGCCGCGCTGCATGGCGAGATCGGCGGCACGATGATCTACGTCACCCACGACCAGGTCGAGGCGATGACGCTGGCCGACCGCATCGTCGTGCTGCAGGGCGGCCGCATCGAGCAGGTCGGGACGCCGCTCGACCTCTACAACCGCCCGGACAATCTCTTCGTCGCCGGCTTCATCGGCTCGCCGCGCATGAACCTGCTGCCCGGCCGCGTGACGGAGCCCGGCAAGGTCGCGCTGGGCGAGGCGGGGCATGAGGTCGCCTGCGAGACCGGCCTGCTGGCGAGCGGAGCGGCGGTGACGCTGGGCATCAGGCCCGAGCATCTGGCCCTGGCTCCCGAGGGCCGGGGGCTGCCGCTCGCGATCGAGCTGGTCGAGCGGCTCGGCGGCGAGAGCTATCTCTACGGCCGCAGCGCCGGCCTGCCGCAGATCACGCTGCGGCTCGACGGCCAGAGCGGGCACGAACGCGGCAGCACGGTCGCGCTCGCCTTCCCGCAGCAGAGCCTGCATCTGTTCGACGAGGCGGGCCAGTCGGTCAGGATTTGAACATGTGCGCCGTCATTCCGGGGCAGGCCTCAGGCCTGAGCCCGGAACCCGGAGCCGNNCGGCTCCGGGTTCCGGGCTCTTCGCTCCGCGAAGCCGCGGAAAGACGGCGAGTGAGATTTCGAGGTTCGGAGACCATCCCATGAAAGCCCTGACGCAAGGCCGCTATCTCGGCCGCGACGGCGAAGCCGCCCTGTTCGATCTCGGGCGCGGCGACACGCTGGCCGTCCGCATCCTCGAGAGCGATATCGGCCGGGTGACGCTGAAGCCGCAGGACGGCTACCGGCTCGACCGCGGCTGGTCGATCGCCCCCGGCGGGCTGGAGCCGCCCTATGAGGGCCGTCGGCGCGACGATCACTCCGGCTTCTCCTGCCCCAGGACGGAGATCACGGCCGACGACGACAAGGTCGTGATCGAAGGCGCCGGCCTTTCGGCCGTGGTCACGCTCGCGCCCTTCGGCATCGCCTGGCATCGCGAGGGCGAGGACCGGCCCTTCCTGCAGGACCGCGCGACGCAGGCCTATCTGGTGTCCCCGCGCACCGGCGCGCTGGCGCATTACATGGCGCGCGACGAGCGCGAGCGCCATTACGGGCTGGGCGACAAGGCCGGCCCCCTCGACCGGACCGGCCGCCGCTTCGCCATCGATGCGGTCGACCCCTGCGGCTTCGACGCGGAACTCTCCGACCCGCTCTACAAGATGCTGCCCTTCTTCATCGTCGACGGGCCGGCCGGCGCGCATGGCGTCTATTACGACAACCTCTCGACCGGCAGCGTCGATTTCGGCTGCACGCTCGACAACTACCACGGCCTGTTCCGCTCCTGGAAAGGCGATGACGGCGACCTCGACTACTATGTCCTGGCCGGCCCGACCGTGCCGGACGTGGTCCGGCGCTTCTCCTGGCTGACCGGCGGGCAGGCCTTCGCCCCGCTCTGGTCCCTCGGCTTCGGCGTCACCTCGATGGCGATCGCCGACGCGCCCGACGCCGATGCCCGCATCAGCGACTTCATCGGCAAGCTGGAAGCGCATCGCATCCCCTGCGACTCGTTCCATTTCGGCTCGGGCTACACGCAGATCGGCCATCGCCGCTACGCCTTCAACTGGAACCGCGACAAGTTCCCGGACCCCAGGGCGACGATGCGGCGGCTGAACGACGCCGGCATCTTCACCGTCGCGAACCTCAAGCCCTGCCTGCTCGACGACCATCCGCGGCTGAAGGAGACGCTGGATGGCGGCTTCCTCGTCAAGGACGGCCAGACGGCCCAGCCGGCCGTCGCGCAGTTCTGGGACGGGCTCGGCTTCCATCTCGACTTCACCCATCCGCAGGGCCGGGTCTGGTGGCGCGACGGCATCGAGACGGCGCTGCTCGACTACGGCTTCGCCACGGTCTGGAACGACAACAACGAATACGAGATCTGGGACGAGGATGCCGTCTGCGACGGCGACGGCCGCCCCTTCCGGCAGGCGCTGGCGCGCCCGGCGCAGCCGCTGC
This sequence comes from Hyphomicrobiales bacterium, assembly GCA_900466745.1. GTDB lineage: Bacteria > Pseudomonadota > Alphaproteobacteria > Rhizobiales > Beijerinckiaceae > Allobosea > Allobosea minatitlanensis. The sequence goes on from UBNE01000033.1 coordinate 15,455, forward strand.
TGATGACCAAGCTCTCCTACGAGGCGCAGGGCGCCCGCCAGCCCGGAAAGCGCCAATATGCGGTGACGCGCGGCGGCTGCGCCGGCATCTCGCGCTATGCCCAGACCTGGTCGGGCGACAACGAGACCGCCTGGAAGACGCTGCGCTACAACCTGACCCAGGGCCTCAACATGAGCCTGTCGGGAATGTTCAGCATCGGCCACGATGTCGGCGGCTTCCACGGCCCGACGCCGGGGCCGGAGCTGTTCGTGCGCTTCAACGAGTTCTGCTCGCTCTGGCCGCGCATGGTGATGAACTCCTGGAACGAGGACGGCGTCGTCACCCTGCCCTGGATGTATCCGGAGATGGTGCCGCAGGTGCGCGAGGCGATTTCCCTGCGCTACCGGCTGATGCCCTATCTCTACACGCTGATGTGGCGGGCCAGCCGCGACGGTACCCCGGCGGTGCGCCCGCTGCTCTGGGACTTCCCGCAGGACGCCGAAGCCGTGAGGACCGACGACGCCTTCATGCTCGGCCCCGACCTGCTGGTCGCGCCGGTGCTGGAGGAAGGCGCGCGGGAGCGCAGCGTCTACCTGCCGCGGCACGAGGGCGGCTGGCACGACTGGCATACGGGCCGGCATTTCGCCGGCGGCGCGGTCGCGACCGTGCCGGCGCCGCTCGGCCGCCTGCCGGTTTTCGTCCGCGCCGGCGCGCTGATCCCGCTCGGCGATCCGGCCGGCATCGGCGACCTGCGCGAGATCCTGGTCTGCGGCCTCGTCGAAGGCGCGACCGGCGAGCTCTACGAGGATGACGGCGAGACCGTCGACTGGCGCGGCGCGGGCGGAACGCTGATCCGCGTCCGGGTGCGCGACGGCGAGATCGAGATCCATCAGGAGGGGGCGGATGCGCCCTTCATCGACCGGATCGCGATCCGCAACCTCGGCGAGGGCGTCTGAGCCTCGGCGCCGATCCCGGCTCCGGTTGCTCATTCATGTCCGCCATGCGGAAGCACGGCCCGGCTCATGCGGCTTTGCTGTGGCATCGCAGGCGGCGGCGGTTCAAGAATGGCCGCCTATGCGCAGCGATTTGCGGGAGCAGGACATGGACAAGGTAGCGATCGTCACCGCCGGCGGCAGCGGCATGGGGGCGAGCACGGCGCGGCGGCTGGCGAAGGACGGCTACAAGGTCGCGATCCTGTCCTCCTCGGGCAAGGGCGAGGCTCTGGCCGCCGAGCTCGGCGGCCTCGGCGTCACCGGCTCGAACCAGTCCAGCGACGACGTGAAGCGGCTGGTCGACGCGACGCTGGAGCGCTGGGGGCGGATCGACGCGCTGGTCAACAGCGCCGGCCACGGTCCGCGCGCGCCGATCGTCGACATCACCGACGCGGACTGGCACAAGGGCCTCGACGTCTATTTCCTCAGCGCGGTCAGGCCGATCCGCCTGGTCACGCCGGTGATGCAGCGGCAGAAATCCGGCGCGATCGTCAACATCTCCACCGCCTGGGCCTTCGAGCCGAGCGAGATGTTCCCGACATCGGCGATGGCGCGCGCCGGGCTCGCCACCTTCACCAAGATCTATGCGGACCAATACGCCGCCGACAACATCCGCATCAACAACGTGCAGCCGGGCTGGATCGACAGCCTGCCGGCGACGGAGGCGCGCCGCGCCAGCGTGCCGATGCAGCGCTATGGCAGCGCCGACGAGATCGCCGGCACGGTCGCCTTCCTGCTCTCGGCCGATGCCGGCTACATCACCGGCCAGAACATCCGCGTCGACGGCGGCGTCACCCGCTCGATCTGACGCAAGCGGGCCGGTCGCCGGCTCAGCCGGCGATCACGCCCTTCCGGAGCAGGAAGCAGCCATAGGGCCGGGCGTCGCCGACCTGCACCACGCCGAAGGCCCTGCGCGCCGCCGTGTAGAAGGCGAAGCGCTCGAGGCCCGGCAGCGGCACGGGGGCGGCCCGCGCCGCGGCCACCGCGGCCTCGACCTCCTTCTGCACCGCGGGCACGGCCGCCGCATCGCCGACCACCAGCATGCGGCGGATCGGATCGGGCTCGAAATCGTCGATCGGCAGCACGGTCAGGATGGCGCGCACGACCTCGGCCATGGCGAGCCCCGGCAGGCGGACGATGCGGCCCGAAATGGTCGCCCGGGCGATCGTCTCGGCCGGATGGTTGGCGTCGACGACGGCAAGGTCGTCGCCATGGCCCATCGCGGCGAGCAGCCAGAGCAGGTCCGGGCCGAGGAGCGGGTCGATGGTCTTCAGCATGCCGGCACCGGAGCGTGGTCGGGAATGAGCCTTTCGGCCCTGAGATCGTCCCAGAGCGCGGCGGGCACCGGGCGGGCGACGAGGTCGAGATTGCGCGCGACCTCCTCCGGCGTGACGGCGCCGAGGACGACGGTCGCGACCGCCGGATGGGCGGCGGCGAAGGCGAGCGCCGCCTGCGGCAGAGCCACGCCATGGGCGGCGCAGACCGCCTCGATCCGCGCGACCCTGGCGAGGATCTCGGGCGGAGCCGGCCGGTAGTTGTAATAGGCGCCGGGCCGGGCGCCGGTGGCGAGGATGCCGGAATTGAAGACGCCGGCCAGCATGACCGCGATGTTCTTCTCCAACGCCAGCGGCAGGAAGCCGTCGAGCGCGCCCTGCTCCAGCAGGGAATAGCGCCCGGCCAGCATCATCACGTCGAAATCGCCGGCCCGGGCGAAGCGCTCGCACATCTGCGCCTCGTTGACGCCGACGCCGATCGCCCTGACCGCGCCGGAGGCGCGCAGCACCTCCAGCGCGCGATAGGCGCCGTCCATCGCCTCGGCGAAGCGCTGCTCCATCTGCTCGCCATGGGTCCAGACGTCGACGTCGTGGATCAGCAGAATGTCGACATGGTCGGTGCCGAGCCGGAGCAGCGACTGCTCCAGCGAGCGCATCGCGCCGTCATAGGAATAGTCGATCACCGCGGGGTGCGGCAGGCCGCCGCGATAGCCGGAGCCGTCGGTCTTCGGCGCGCCGGGCTTCATCCAGCGCCCGACCTTGGTCGAGACGATGACGCCGTCGCGCGGGACGCGCCGCAGCGCCGCGCCGATGCGATGCTCGGAGAGGCCGTGGCCGTAGAGCGGCGAGGTGTCGACGAGATTGATCCCGGCGGCGAGCGCGGCCGCGACCGTCTCCTGCGCCACGTCCTCGTCGAGATGCTGGTAGAGATCGCCGAGCGGGGCGCCGCCGAAGCCGATCAGAGCGGGCCGCATGCCGGCGATCGGCCGGCCCGGCACCGCCGCGACCGGTTCTGGATGATTCATCGAGGCCCCCGCATTCGTCCTGCGCCGCAGGAAACCATGTTCGCGGCGGAAATCAATCGCCCGCCCGGCGGGACTCTGCTAGGCCTCGGGGCCTTGAGCCGGTCGGGCCGGCGACCACCGCGAGCTGACGATGATCGAGACCCTTTCCGCCTTGCAGGATGCGCTCGCCGCGGGCCGCGCCACCTCGCAGGCCCTGACGGAAGCGGCGCTGGCCCGCGCCGGCACCGGCGAAGGCCCGCGCGCCTTCACCAGCCTCTATGGCGAGCGTGCCCTCGCGGCGGCGCGCGCCTCGGACCTGATGCGCCAGGCGGGCTTCGTGCGTTCCCCGCTGGAAGGCCTGCCGATCTCGATTAAGGACCTGTTCGACGTCGCCGGCGAGACGACCAGGGCCGGCAGCATCGCTCTTGACGGCGCCCCGGCCGCCACCGCGAACGCCGCGATCGTCGACCGGCTTCTGGCCGCCGGCGCGGTGCTGGTCGGCCGCACCAACATGACCGAATTCGCCTTCTCCGGCCTCGGCATCAACCCGCATTACGGCACGCCGCTCAACCCGTTCGACCGGGCGGGCGGGCGCATTCCCGGCGGCTCCTCCTCCGGCGCGGCCGTCTCGGTGACCGACGGCATGGCGGCGGCCGCCATCGGCACCGATACCGGCGGCTCGGTGCGCATTCCCGCCGCGCTGTGCGGCATCGCCGGCTTCAAGCCGACGGCGCGGCGCGTGCCGCGCGCGGGCTGCCTGCCGCTCTCGACCAGCCTCGACTCGATCGGCCCGCTGGCGCCGAGCCTGGCCTGCTGCGCCCTGCTCGACGCGGTGCTGTCGGGCTCCGGCGAGGCCGTTCCGGCGCCGGCCGAGATGGCCGGCCTGCGGCTTGCCGTGCCGACCACGCTCGCACTCGACGGCATGGACGCGACCGTCGCCGCCGCCTTCCGGCGCGCCCTCGACACGCTCGCGCGCGCGGGTGCCCGCATCATCGAGATCGCCGTGCCGGAATTCGCGGGGCTCGCCGGCCTCCAGGCCAAGGGCAGCTTCGCCGCCGCCGAGGCCTGGCACTGGCACCGCGCGCTGATCGCCGAGGCGGGCGAGCGCTACGATCCGCGCGTGCTGGTCCGCATCCGGCGCGGCGCCGAGATGGCGCTGGCGGATTATCTCGACCTCGTGGCGGCGCGCAAAGGCTGGATCGGAGCGGTCGAGGCACGGCTCGCCGGCTTCGATGCGCTGCTGATGCCGACGGTGCCCGTGGTCGCGCCGCGCATCGCCGACCTGGCGGACGAGGCGGCCTATGGCGCGACGAATCTGCTGATCCTCCGCAATTCCAGCCTGATCAACTTCCTCGACGGCTGCGCCGCGAGCCTGCCCTGCCATCGCGATGGCGAGGCTCCGGTCGGGCTGATGGTCGCCGGTGCCGGCGGGCAGGACCGGCGCATCCTCGCCGTCGGGCGGGCGATCGAGGCGGCGCTGGCCGCCGCCGGCTGAAGCGCTTCGCCCGCCCCTATCCGGCGGACGCCCTCAGCCGGGACCAGAGCGCGAAGAGCCCGAAGGCGCCGAGCTGGCCCGCGACGAGCAGGTACGACCAGGCGAAGCTCTCGGTCCGGCTCGCCAGAAAGGCGAAGACCAGCGGGCCGCAGACCGAGCCGACGAAGCCGAACAGGCTGGCGCCCGCGGTGACGTCGCCGATCAGCTCCGGTGGCGAAAGCCGGGCGAGCTCCGCCATATGGACGCCGTTCCAGCCCATGGTCGTGACCCCGACCAGGATCATGCAGCCATAGATCAGCAGCGGGTGGCCCGCGGCGAGCCAGACCAGGAGCAGGATCGCCGCGCTCGCCCCCAGCGCCAGGGCGCAGAGCAGCGACTGGCCGCTGCCCAGCCGGTCCGCGACCCAGCCGAAGAAGATGCGGGCGATCGTGCTCGCGGTCAGCAGCACCGCCATATAGGCGCCGGCCTCCGTCAGGCTTCTGCCGTGCTGCGTCACCATGAAGGTCGCCGTGAACGCGGTGACGCAGGCCTGGGTGATCGAGAACGCCACGCCGATCGCCGTCAGCATCGGCAGGGACGGATGCGCCGAGACGATCCGCGCGGCGCGGCCGAAGGAGGTCGGCGAGAGGAACATGCGCGCCCAGCGCTTCCTGACGGTGCCGCTCTCCCTGTCGAGACGGCGCTGGAAGATCTGCGCCAGCAGGGCACAGGCGAGCACGACGGCGATGAGCGCCGCGACCGTGCCGGAGAAGCCGCAGGCGAGGACGAGCGGCGCGACCGCGAGCCCCGCCATCGCGCCCCCGAGCGGCACGCCGGCCTGCTTGATCGAAAAGACGAGGGTGCGGTGGCGCGGCGGCGCGGTCCGCATCAGGATCTGGCTGCCGGCGGGCGTGTTCGGGGCGAGCCCCAGCCCCACCAGCAGCGCCCCGGCCAGCCCGACCGCCGCGACCGGCTGGGCCAGCAGGGCGAGCCCCAGTGCGACGCAGGCGAGGCCGAGTTGAAGCGTGCGGACGGGGCCGTAATGGTCGAGCATCGGGCCGCCGCAGGCGAGGAACCAGCAGATCCCCGCCGAGGTCATCGCCGAGATGTAGCCGATATTCTCGGGCGCCAGCCCCCAGCGCAGCGTCAGGATCGGGCCGAGGAGCGGGATCGCCGCGGCAGCGAAGGAGCTGGCGACCTGCACCAGGAGCGTCGCGCTCAGAGCGCTGCCCCACAATGGAAGCTTCACCGCGGATGTCCTCCCCCGGGCCGCGCCGCGCCCGGTTCCGCAGGCGGCCTCGACACAGGGCTATCCGGCAATCGCGAGGCTCTGGCGAGCGCGATTGGGCGCTGGCGCCCCTGCGCCTGACGCATGCTCAGGCTTGGGCGTCGTCTCGCCCGCCTGCCCCGTCGGGCGTCGTTGCAGCGCGGGCGGAACGGCTAGCGCTCGCCGCCCGCGGCGCTGCGCATCGCCTCCTCCGACGCCAGGAAGGCGGCGACCTCGGGGCTTGCCGGCGGGCTCTCGGCGGTGATGCCGATTTCCGCGAGCAGCCGCGCCACCGGCACATAGGCCTTCGCCCGGCGGTCGTAGAGCGCCGCCCGCACCAGCGCGACCGCCGCGACGATCTCGCCGCCGTCGCGCCCCCGCATCAGCATGCGGTGCTGCATCACCAGCCAGGTCTCGCCCCAGCACAGGATGCGCGTCTCCAGCCTGAAGGCGCGGAAGAGCCGCATCTCGCGGCGGAAGCGGATGGTGCCGGCATTGACCACCGGCAGCCAGCGATGCCGCAGGATCGCCCGCCACAGCCCGCTGCGCAGCACGAGGTCGGTGCGGCCGAGATCCATCAGCGTCCAGTAGCGGCCGTTGTTCATGTGCAGGCTGGCGTCGAGATCGTGAAACCAGACGCGGAACGGCAGGAGCGAGCCCTCCCCCGGCAGGTCCAGCCGCGGACGCTGCCGGGAGGTGACGAGAAGCCAGATGAGGCGGAACCAGAGGTTCATGGCGGCCTTTCGCTGCGCTGGAACGGTTCGGCCGCCTCCATGTCATGCGGGCGGCATGGCTGTCGATCATGCTATCGTCCGAAGCCGCCACGGCACAGCGACGGAGCCCCGGTTTGCCGACCCTGCATGTTTCCCCCCTGTCGAAGCTCGACGCCACCGTGGCGGCCTGCGGCGCGAGCCATCTCGTCTCGCTGATCAACGTCGCCGGCAGGGTCGAGCGGCCGGCGGGCATCGCGGAAAGCCGGCATCTGTTCCTCGGCATGTCCGACATCAGCGAGCCGACGGACGGCCATGTTCTGGCGGGCCGGGAGCATGTCGAGCGGCTGCTCGCCTTCGTCAGGGCCTGGGACCGGGCCGCGCCGCTCGTGATCCATTGCTGGGCCGGCATCAGCCGCTCGACCGCCGCGGCCTATATCACGGCCTGCGCGCTCGCCCCGGGGCGCGACGAGGGCGACGCCGCCGATGCGCTGCGCCGCGCCTCCCCCTCGGCGACGCCCAATGCCCGCCTCGTCGCCCTCGCCGATGCGGCGCTCGGGCGCGGCGGACGGATGATCCGCGCCATCGAGCGGATCGGCCGCGGCGCCGATGCCTTCGAGGGAAAGCCCTTCCTCCTGCCGCTGGAATGAGGCGCGGCCCCGGCCGCAACTTCCTGCGGGCCTGCGGCGTCCAGCCGTGGATACTGCCGGGCTTTCGCGCCCGCTTGCCTTCGCCGGATTTTGCGACGATTGATCGCGCGGGAGGACAAGCCGACATCATGACGATCGAACTCGACTCGCGCGACCGCTCCATCCTGCGCATCCTCCAGCAGGACGGGCGCATCACCAATTCGGACCTCGCCGAGAAGGTGCATCTGTCGCCCTCCGCTTGCCTCAGGCGCGTGCGCCAGCTCGAGGAGAGCGGGCTGATCCGCGGCTATGCGATGATGCTCGACGACAAGACGGCCGGGTTTCCGGGTACGGCCTTCGTCTTCGTCACCCTCGACCAGCAGGGCCGCGCCTCGCTGGAGAGCTTCGAGCAGGCCGTGCAGGACCTGCCGGAGATCCTGGAATGCCATCTGCTGGCGGGCGCGCACGACTATCTGATGCGGGTGATCTATCGCGACAGCGCCGATTTCGAGCGGATCCACACCGACATCCTCACGCAACTGCCCGGCGTGACGCGCGTGCAGTCGACGCTGACGCTGCGGACGATCAAGAAGACCTCCGCTCTCCCGGTCTAGATCATCGCCATCTCCCCGGGTCGATCCCAATGGCGGCGCGCGCTTCCCGGCCCGGCGCCAGGGGGAGCGGCTGCAGCAATTTCCGGCCGGCGCTGCCGCGGCGGGTTGCGGCGGAGCGCGCTCCGGTCGATAAGCTTGCGGCAAAGAGGAATCAGGCTGTGAGCGAAGACAAGACCCAAGCTGGACCCCATGCCGATGTCGCGGAGCTGCCTTTCGAGGTGGCGCTGAAGGAGCTTGAGGGCATCGTGGCGCGGCTCGAGCGCGGCGACGTGCCGCTCGAGGAATCCATCGCCATCTACACCCGCGGCGAGGCGCTGAAGGCGCGCTGCGACGCGCTGCTGAAGCAGGCGGAGGCCCGCATCGAGCGCATCACGCTGGGCGCCGACGGCAAGCCCACCGGCACGGCGCCGCTGGACGTCGGCAACTGAGGCGTCAGGCAGGTTCCGAAGCGTTACTGGCGCCGCATAGGTCGCCGGGATCCGGAAATCGAGCGGATGTTTGTTCACATCGGCGTCGAGATCGAGTTCCCCTGCTCGACAAGCTGCATCGCCGCCCGGGCGAACAGCTTCGACGCCGAGCCGGCCCGGAACATCGTGCGCTCGGCTCGACCGGCCAGCGGTTCTCCAGCTCGCGGCAGCCATAGTCCGTGGCGAAGAACGGCTGGACATCCCAGACGACGGTGACACCCCGCCCGCCGGCCGATGGCGGTCGCAGGCCTCTCAAGCCTTCGACGACATTCTCCATGTCCGCGTGAGCGGAGACGCGAGGTTCGCCATCAGGGACGGGGCGGCGGAAAGCGGCTCATAGGCCAGACCCGGTTCGGCAGCGCGAGCGATTCAAGCGGCCCGCGAGGCGGGCCTGCCGCGCCAAGCGCAATAACCGGACGGCGAAACCTTGAAGACGCGGGCCATGGTCGTGGGAACACGGCCTGATGCGCGCTCATGCAGCGAAAAGCCGTTCGGGTTCGCCTTGCTCTTCCGCGAGAACCAGGCTGCTGCCTGTGCCGTCTGCATCCTCTCCGCCACCTTCGGCGTCAAGGTCCGGACCAAGCGGGCCGTCTCCGGGTCAGCACCTTAACGACCCCAATCAAGAGAGGACACTAAGACCCTGGATGATAACTGTGCAGCGTGTCTAAGATGAGCCGTCAACGTAAAGTCGCGCTTCATCGCGCAGCCAGCCGACGAAGGCCTGGACGTTGACGTTTTCGTCGAAGCGCTTGGGGTAGACGACGAAATACGCGTCCTCGCAGCGCATCCGGTGCGAGCAGGCGACCATCAGCGCGCCCGACTGGATTTCCTCCCGGACCAAAAAATCCGGAAGGATCGCGACGCCGATGCCCGCAATCGCAGCCTGGATGACGAGGGAGTAGTACTCGAATTTTGGCCCGGCGATGCCGTTGACGCCGCTGGCGCCGGCATCGGCCAGCCAGTCGCGCCAGAGATAGGGCCGCGTCGTATGCTGCAGCAATGGCAGACGGGCAAAGCCGTCAGGGGCGGCCAGCGCTTCGCCGCCGACCAATTGGGGCGCGCAGACCGGGATGACATGCTCGTCCATCAGGTGGTGGATGCGGGCGCCCGGCCAGGTCGGGCTTCCGAAATGGATCGCGGCATGCGCCTTGTCCTCCTCGAAGCTGAACGGACGGATTTTCGAGATCAGGTTGATGTCGATGGTCGGATGCGCGGCGATGAAGCGCGCCAGCCGCGGCACCAGCCAGCGCGAGCCGAAGGTCGGCAGGCAGGCGACGGTCAGCACGCCGCCCTTGCGGCCATGCGAGAGCAGCCGGGTGGTCGCGACCTCGACCCGGTTCAGCAGGCTGCGCAGTTCCTCGGCATATTCCTCGGCTGCAACGGTCGGGGTGAGCCGCTGCTTGTCGCGCAGGAACAGATTCTGGCCAAGCAGCTCCTCCAGCGCAGCCAATCGGCGACTGACTGCGCTCTGGGTCAGATTGAGCTCGGCCGCGGCGCGGGTGACGCTGCGATGGCGCGCGACCGCTTCGAAACAGGCGAGATCCCGGGTCGGCGGCAAGGTCCTGCGCATGGGGCTCGCTCCCAACATCCTCATTCCAATCTGGAATGATCTGCATCGGAAATCAGCAATGGGCAAGCCGCCTGCCCGGCCCTAGCTTCCGATGCGAGGGAACGCGGCAGGCAGGCGCGACACCTGCGCTCGCATGACGGCGCGGGGCAACTTGCCGGCCCGATAGAACAAGAAAGGGGAGGACGATGAGGCTGGCGACGGCATTCGCAGGCGCGCTGATCGGGCTCGGCACCGGCATGGCTCTGGCGCAGCAGCCGGTTCCGGAGATCAAGGTACTGACCTGGCCCGCCGCCAAGTACCAGCACTATTTCGAGACCTCGAACTATGTCGCCGAAGGCTGGCGCAAGCTCGGTCTCAAGGTCACGCTCGACCCGCAGCCCTTCCCCAATCCGATGCTGTCGAAATGGTTCAAGGAGCACGATTTCGACGTGGTGATGTCGGTGCTGTCAGGCTCGCCGCAGCGTTCGGAACCGGACTTCTTCACCAACGCCCAGTTCAATTCGCGCAACAGCGCGCCGGGCGATTCCAATGTCGGCTCCTTCTCCAACGCGAAGGTCGACGAGCTCGGTGCCAGGCAACTCACGCTCTATGACGCGCAGGAGCGCCGCAAGGTGATCCATGAACTGCAACGCGTCCTGGCCGACGAGCAGCCGGAAACCGTGCTCGCCTATGTCGTCAACACCTTTGCGATGAACACCGCCAAGGTCGAGATCCCTGGCTATGAGGATACATCGGACGGGCCGCGCTCGCTCTGGAACATGCTGCGCCTGACCTCCAAGGCCGGCACGGCGGTCAAGATCGGCCGCACCATCGACCAAGGCACCTTCAACCCGCTGGCGGCGACGATCGTCGAGGACTTCAACACGCTGAGCCTGGTCTACGACAAGCTGGTCGAGCTCGGGCCCGACGGCTCGCCGCGCATGTGGCTCGCCGAAGGGCTGGAGGTGGTCGACCCGACCACCGTGGTGGTCAAGCTCCGCCAGGGCCACAGCTTCAACGACGGCAAGCCGGTCACCGCCGAGGACGTCAAGTTCTCCTTCGACTACCTGAAGCGCTGGGATGCCGCCTATTTCAAGAAATACCTGGAGAAGCTCGCCTCGGTCGAGGTGGTCGACGCCGCGACGGTACGCTTCAAGCTTACCGAGCCTTACGCACCCTTCATCATCAACACGCTCGGCCAGGTGCTCATCCTGCCCAAGCATGTCTGGGGCGACATCGTCGAGAAGACCGGCATCGCCAAGCCGCAGGACTTCCGCAACATGCCGCTCGTCGGAAGCGGCCCCTACACGCTGCGCTACTGGCGCGAGGGTCAGGAGATCTCGCTGCAGCGCCGGGCGGACCATTTCGCCAAGCCGGCCTCCGATCTGCTGATCGTCGTCTTCGGTTCGGCCGAACTCGTCGGCGCCGCGCTCAAGAAGGGCGACATCGACGTCTCCTTCCAGCCGATCGTGCCGACCGTGGTGAAGGAATTCGCCGCCGAGAAGAACATCAAGCTGATCCAGGCGCGCTCCAACGGCCATATGTCGATGCGCTACAACACGGCCCGCCCCGCGCTCGCCAGCAAGGCTTTGCGCCAGGCCATGGCGCATGCGATCCCCTACGAGGCGATCATCGAAGAGGTCCTGGGCGGCGATGCCGGCCGCAGCGCGACGCCGATCGTGCCGGTCAACGCCTTCTGGCACGATGCTTCGATCCCGTTGCCGGCCTACGACATCGACAAGGCCAGGGCGATCCTGAAGGCGGCCGGCTATAGCTGGGGCCCGGACGGCGCCCTGCGCTTCCCGGCCAAGTGATCGCCGCCGGTCCTGCGAGCGCTCCGCCGATGATCGACGTCCGCGACCTGACCAAGCACTATGCCGCGGCGGCGGGCCTGCGCTCGCTGCTGCCCGGCCGCCGCGGCCAGGTCACGCGGGCGGTCGAAGGCGTGAGCTTCGACATCGGCGCCGGCGAGGTGCTCGGCCTCGTCGGGGAATCCGGCAGCGGCAAGTCGACCACCGGGCGCCTGCTGGTCGGGCTGGAGACACCGAGTTCCGGCACGATCCGGATCGACGGCACCGACAGCACCGTCGCCCGCACCCGCGACAAGAGGGCCTTCCACCGTCAGGTCCAGATGATCTTCCAGGACCCTTACGGCGCCCTCAACCCGCAGCACACGGTCGGGGAACTCGTCGGACGACCGCTGCTCTACCAGGGCGTCCGCGACCGCGCCAAAGTGGCGGCAAGCGTCCGGTCCGTCCTCGCCGAGGTCGGCCTCAACCCGCCGGAGAGCCATCTCGACAAGCACCCGCACCAGCTCAGCGGCGGCCAGCGCCAGCGCGTCTGCATCGCCCGCGCCATCATCCTGGAGCCGCGCTTCCTCGTCGCCGACGAACCGGTCTCGATGCTCGACGTCTCGATCAAATGGGACATCGTGCGCCTGCTCAAGCGCCTCGCCCGCGATCGCGGCATCGCCATGCTCTACATCACCCACGACCTCGCCACGGTCGGCGCGGTCTGCGACCGGCTCGCCATCATGTATCGCGGCCGCATCGTCGAAACCGGCCCGGTCGAAGCGGTGCTGTCGGCGCCGAGCGATGCCTATACGCGCACGCTGATCGCGGCGATCCCCTCGGCCGACCCCGACATCGTGCGCGTCCCGCCGCCCGCGCTCGCGCAAGCGGCGGTCTGAACCATGGTCGGCTATCTCCTGCATCGCTTCTGGCACATGGTCCTGACGCTGTTCGCCATGGCGACGCTGATGTTCTTCCTGTTCCGGCTGCTGCCGGGTGACCCGACAGCGACCGTGATCAGCCCCTCGCTCTATCCCAAGGCGCAGGAGGCGATGCGCCAGCAATTCGGGCTCGATCGGCCGCTCTTCGAGCAATATCTGCTCTATCTGCGCAATCTCTGCGTCCTCGATTTCGGCTTCTCCTTCCAGACCAACCGGCCGGTCTTCGAGATGATCCAGGGCCGCCTGCTCAACACGATCCTGCTGATCCTGCCCTCGATGCTCGCCGCCTATCTGCTCGGCGCCATCATCGGCGCGGTCGCCGCCTGGAGGCGCGGCGGTACCACCGAGGTCGGCCTGGTGTTCACGGCGACGGCGTTGCAATCGGCGCCGCTGTTCTGGCTCGGCATGCTCGCGATCCTGCTGTTCTCGATCAAGCTCGACCTCTTCCCGATCGGTCATATCGTCACGCCTGGAGCATTCCCGGAACAGGACTGGCGGATGTATCTCTCCGCCGACTTCCTGCACCATCTGGCGCTGCCCTTCCTGGTCAACACGCTCTACCAGCTCTGTTTCCCGCTGCTGCTGATGCGTTCGACCATGCTCTCGACCATCGGGGAGGACTATATCGAGCTCGCCCGCATGAAGGGGCTGAGCGAGCGCCGCGTCCTCTTCGGCCATGCCGCCCGCAATGCGTTGCTGCCGCTGGCGACGACGCTGCCGATGATCCTCGGCTGGGCCGTGGCCGGCTCGGTGGTGATCGAGACGGTGTTCTCCTGGCCGGGGCTCGGCCTGCTGATGATCGAGGCGATCAGCCGTGCCGATTACCCGGTCGCGCAAGCCGCCTTCCTGCTCATCGCCGTGCTGACCGTGCTCGGCACCTTCATCGCCGACCTGCTCTACGGTCTGCTCGATCCACGCATCGTCTACGCCTGATCATGCCGACCATCATCCTCGACTTCTTCCGCGCGGTCTGGCGCGGCCCCTTCGGTCCCATCGGGTTGGTGATCCTCGGCCTTTGCCTCGCGCTCGCCATCTTCGGGCCGGCGATCGCGCCCTATGACCCGGTCGCCCGCAACTACGACGCCGCCGGCAAGCTGCTGCGGCTCGCGCCGCCCTCCTGGCAGCACTGGCTCGGAACCACGCTGCTCGGCCGGGACGTGCTCAGCCAGATGCTGGTCGGCGCCCGCCCCGCCCTGCTCGTCGGCGGATTGACCGCGCTCGGCACCGTCGTGATCGGCGTCAATATCGGCCTGATCGCCGGTTATTTCGGCGGCCGGATCGACTCCTTCCTGATGCGGCTGACCGACATGTTCCTCGGCCTGCCCTTTCTGCCCTTCATCATCATCGTGCTCTCGCTCACCGGCCGCAGCCTGACGACGATGGTGATCGCGATGACGCTCGTGATGTGGCGTTCGACGGCGCGGGTCGTGCGCGCCCAGGTGCTGTCGCTACGCGAGATGCCGTTCGTCGCCGCCGCCCATATCACCGGCGCCAGCGATCTTGCCATCATCTATCGCGAGATTGCGCCCAACATCATGCCGATCGCGCTGGTCAGCATCGCCTTCGCGCTCGCCTGGGCAATCATCACCGAGGCCAGCATCGGCTTCCTCGGCTTCGGCGATCCCTCCGTGGTGAGCTGGGGCTCGATCGTCTACGACGCCTATGCCTCGCAGATGATGTATCGCGCGCCCTGGTGGGTGGTGCCGCCCGGCATCGCGATCATGGTGCTGGTCTCGGCGGTCTATTTCGTCGGTCGCGCCTATGAGCAGGTCGTCAATCCGCGCCTGAGAACGGGCTGACGCCATGCCAGCAAACGACACCCGCCCTCTGCTCTCGATCGCCGGCCTCAGCGCGAGCTACGGCACGCCGCGCGGCCCAGCCAGCGCCCTTGCCCAGATCGACCTCGAACTCGGCAAGGGCGAGAATCTTGGCCTGATCGGCGAATCCGGCTGCGGTAAGAGCACGCTGCTCAAGACCGTGATGGGCGTGATGCCCGGCAATGCCCGCATCGACGCCGGCCACATCGCCTTCCAGGGCCGCGACCTCGTCTCCGCCAGCCCCGAGCAGCGCCGCGCCGTGCGCTGGGCCGGCATCTCGATGGTGACCCAGAGCGCCCTCAACGCGCTCAACCCCGTCCTGCGCGTCGGCGACCAGATCGCCGAGGCGATCCTCGCCCATCGCCAGGTCTCGCGCGCCGAGGCCTGGCGCCGCACGCAAGAGCTACTGGCCATGGTCGGCGTCGCGCCGGAACGCGCGCGCGACTATCCCCATCAGTTCTCCGGCGGCATGCGCCAGCGCGCCATCATCGCCATGGCGCTGGCGCTGGAGCCGCCACTCGTCCTCGCCGACGAGCCGACGACGGCGCTCGACGTCGTCGTGCAGGACCAGATCTTCCGCAGCCTGCGCGAGCTGCAGCAGCGGCTCGGATTCTCGCTGCTGCTGGTGACGCACGATCTCGCCCTGGTCATTGAGAACTGCGAGCGCGTCGCGGTGATGTATGCCGGCCAGATCGTCGAGACCGGGCCGACGCGCGACGTCATCCGCCGGCCGGCCCACCCCTATACACTCGGCCTGAAGAACGCCCTGCCGCGCCTCGGCAGCCGCGACGAGCCGATCGCCATCCCCGGCGGTCCGCCCGATCTCGTCGATCCGCCCCCGGGTTGCCGCTTCGCCGCGCGCTGCCCGTTCGCCCTGCCGCTCTGCCGGAGCGAGCCGCCGCAACTGGCCACCGTTGCACCGGGGCGGCGGGCGCGCTGCCACCGCGCCGCCGAGATCGACGCACTCGCCCCGCTCGCAGCCCTGCCGCAGACCTGGGACGCCCTGCGCGAGGGGCCGGGATGAACTGACCCTTTACAATCCAAATCTGCCAAGGAGACCGACGTGAACTACTTCGCCTATGCCAATCTGATGGACATCGACCTGATCCACGGCGTCGCGCCGTCGGCCAAGGCGCTCAGCATCGCCTGTCTGAAGGATTACGAACTCTCCTTCGGCAAGACCACGGACGGCGCCTATGACGGCGCACGGCTGGTCCCGTCCAAGGGCGCCGAGACCTGGGGCGTCCATTACGAGCTCTCCGACAGCGACATGGCGGCGATGGACAGGTCGGCTGGCACGGACAAGGGCCATTGGGCCCACAAGTCCATCATCCTTCACACGGCCAATGGCGAAGTCGTCAATTCGACGACCTACGACATGCCCAACCCGTCGGGGCCGGCGGGAGCGCCGGCGCACTATGTCGAGCCCCTGCTCAAGGGCGCCCGCGCCAACAAGCTGCCGCCGGCCTATATTGCGAAGCTGGAGAAGCTGCTGAAGGGCGCCTGATCGCCGCTTCGGTTTTCAGGAGGCTTCGGAATGAGGGCGTCTGCGCGACGTGTTCCTTGCCATGACGATGCCCTCCTGCTTTTCGCCCGCCGGGCTCGCCATGGCCGGCAGCCTCGCTGCCGATCCCCCGCATCTCGCCTGCGCGGCGAGATGCGGGCCCTGCGACCACCAGAGCCCCCCGGCTTCGACGGCAAGCGCTTGCACCGACAAAGATTGCCGATAAGTCTGGATGCCGCAATCGACCGGCGCTTCGCGATGAGCCAAGGTGGTGGCTGCCCCTCAGAATGACGAGGTCCGATCGCTCGGCCTCAAGCATCATGGGAGGAACAGTCACGGAGCACGATGCCGAAATCGGTATCTCGCTGAAAGAGAGCAGTATGCTCGACGTGTAGATGCCGACACGTGAAACGGTGAGGGTTCTTTCCAAGTCGACAACTCAGCGCGTCCAGCGATCATCGCCGATGCGGGCACCGAAACGGCGACCGAAGGCGAGGAGCGCGTCGACGATCGGCTGATCGTTGCCATCGGCCAGAGCGAACAGCGGATAGGAAACGCTGATCGCGATCGATGTGCCCTTGTGGCGCTCGGTGAGGGCGATCGAGATCGCCTTCACCCCGTCGAAGAGCTCCTGATCGGAAATGGCGTAGCCGCGCAGGCGCGTCAGAGAGAGCTCCCGCAGCAGGTCGTCGAGCGAATGCAGCGTCTGTTTCGTTGCCGCCGTCAGCGGCCCCTCGAACAGGCCGGGAATCTCCGCATCGGGCTTGAGCGAGAGCAGCGCCTTGCCCATCGCCGCGGCATGGGCCGGCAGCCTGTGCCCGGGCTCGACGGCAAACTGGATCGGCTGCGAGCCACGCACCGTCTTGAGCACAACGACCTCGGCGCCGGAGAGCACCCCCAACCAGGCCGTGTGCTGTGTCTCGCGCGCCAGCGCCTCCATTTCCCGTTGCGCCTGCTCGACGATGTCGAACTTGCGGTGGAAGCCGGCGGCGAGCTGGACGGCGAGAATTCCTGCGCCGTAGCGCTGGGTTAGCGGATCCTGCTCGATCAATCCGCCGCCCGCCAGAGAGGCCAGCAGGCGCGACGCCGTGCTGCGGTTCACCTTGAGGTGTCGGCTGACGTCGCCGACCCGCAGCTCGCCGCCGGATTCAACCATGAGCTGCAATGCGCTGACGGCCTTCTCGATCGATTTCATCCCGCCTCGCATTACGGCTTGACGTTGTGCGCAAGCAGCGCCACGATAAATTAACAACATGTTGCATAATACGCAACACAATCAAGACATCAAGGGAGAAGACGATGCGAGGAACCGGCGGCGCGCTGCTCTATGCGACCCTGAAGAGCCATGGGGTGACATGCCTGTTCGGGATGGAGGACCCGATTCACGTCTTCCACGCGGTCGACCGATCCTTCACCCGCATCGTCACGGTTCGCGACGAGAAGCATGCGGCGATCATGGCGCATGGCTATGCCCAGGTGACGGGGCGCCCCGGCGTCTGCGCGGCGACCTTCGGCCCCGGCGCGACCAATCTGATCACCGGCCTCCTGGAGGCGCAGCGCTCATCCGTGCCGGTGATCGCGCTGGTGCAGGACCATGCGCTGCGGCTGAAGAACAAGCATGCCAGCAGCGCGCTCGATCACGCGGCGGCGCTTGGCCCCTATGTCAAGGAAGTCATCCGCATCGACATGGCCGAGCAGGTGGGTGACGCGGTGCGCAAGGCGTTCCGGATCGCGACGACGGGGCGCCCCGGGCCGATCGTGCTGCTCTGCCCGGGCGATGTGATGGCGGTGGAAGCCGAGGCCGAGACCTGGGCGGATCCGGCCTATACCCATTTCCCGGCCAACCGGGTCCGGGCGAACCGGGAGTCGATCGCCGCTGCCGCGCAATTGCTGGCGGCGGCGCAGCGACCGCTATTGATCGCCGGCGGCGGCTCGATCATCTCGGGCGCCGCAGAGGAAATCCGCATCCTGGCGGAGCTGTTCGACATGCCAGTCGCGACGACGATGACCGGGCGCGGCGCCATCCCCGATTCGCATCCGCTGGCGGCTGGCCCCCTCGGCTCGACGACGGGTGGGCGCTACGGCCGCGGCCGCATCTCGAACACGCTGTTCGCCGAGGCGGATGTCGTTTTCGTGCTCGGCTCACGCACCGGACAGATCTGCTACAGCGACTGGTCGCTGCCGAAGCCCGGCACCAAGCTGATCCATCTCGACATCGACCCGGTCGAGATCGGCCGCAATTTCGCGACCGATGTCGCCATGGTCGGCGATGTCCGCGACACGCTGCGCGATCTGCTGGCCCATTGCGCCGAGCACGGGCTCGCGCGCACCGATGCGGCGAGCCGCGAGCGCCTCCACGCCCTGACCTGCGACTGGCGCGAAGAATTCTCCCCCGTCGCCGAATCCGACCAGACCCCGATCCGGCCGGAACGGCTGCTCGCCGAGATCTCGGCGCGGACGGATGAGAAGACCCTGATCGTCACCGATGCGAGCTACGTCACCGGCTGGGCGATGAGCCATATCGACGTGCCGAAGGCCGGCCGCTTCATCCTTTCGCCGCGCGGCACCGGCGGCATCGGCTGGAGCCTGCCCGCCGCGATCGGCGCCAAGACGGCCGATCCCTCGCTCAAGGTCGTCTGCGTCACCGGCGACGGTGCCTTCGGCTACGTCTTCAACGAGCTCGAAACCGCAGCGCGTTACGGCGTCGAGGTCCTCGTCGTCGTCTTCAACAACGGCACGCTCGGTTTCCAGCGCCACTGGGAACAGAAGGTGATGGGCCGCTATCTCGAATGCGACTTCCTCGACATCGACTTCGCCGATCTCGGCCGCGTGCTGAAATGCGACGGCGAGCGCATCGCCGACCCGGCCGGCATCGCCGCCGGCCTTGCACGCGGCCAGGCGGCGAAGGGGCCTTACGTACTCGACGTCCTGATCGACCCCGACGCGACGGCGCCGATCATCGGCTTCGAGAGCATCCTCGCCGCCGACGCCGTCCACTGAAGCCGCGTTCGTAAGGAATCGAAGGGCTGCCGGAGAGACAGCCCCGAACAAGGAGGGGAAACAGCATGTTGAAACGGATCGCAGCCATGACCTTGGCGGCCGCTCTCGCGGCAGCCGCGGCGCTCTCGGCGACGGCCGCCAAGGCCGGGCCGACGCTGGACCGGATCATCAAGGAGAAGAAGATGGTCGTGGGCGTCGCGCCCTGGAACCGCTTCGTCCTGCTCAATCCAAAGACCGGGGAGTACGAGGGCTTCATCGCCGACGACATCCGCAATTTCGAGCAGATGACCGGGATCAAGGTCCAGTTCGTCAACACGACCTGGAGCGGGCTGGTCGCCGGCCTTCAGGCCGGGCAATGGGACGTCGTGATGAGCGGCCTCGGCGCCACGCCCGAGCGCGCCACCGCCGTCGCCTTCACCGACCCGATCGGCTACCTGTCCTCGACCGCGATGGTGCGCGCCGACAGCCCGGTGCAGAATTTCGAGGATCTCGACAAGGCCGGCAATGTCGTCTCGGTCGTCACCGGCACCGCTGCCCAGCAATTCGCCCAGCGCCGCTTCAAAAACGCCAAGGTGACGCCGCTCGCCGACACCGCCGCGGCAGTGCTGGAGGTGATGCAGGGGCGCTCGACCGCCTATATCGGCGATTCCGTCTCGAACGCACTGCGCGCAGAGGAACGGCCGACCGAGCTGCGCAATGTCCGGTTCGCCCCCGACAAGACCGAGTGGACGACCATGAACCATGCCGTTCGCTACGCCGATCTCGACCTTATGGTGTTCCTCAACACCTATGTCCGGGCGATGCAACTGCGCGGCTGGTACCGCAGCCTCGCCGACAAGTGGAAGCTGCCGCCCGAGCTCGCTATCGGGCCGCGCTGACCGCCCGCCAATCCGGGCCGTGTCGTGCTCGCCGGCACGGCCCTATCCGCCTGCATCTCCGGTCGGGTCAGGACATGAACTACACCTTTCAATTCGGCATTCTCGCGGATTACGGGCCATATCTCGCCTGGGGACTCTGGCATGCGTGGTGGACGAGCTTTCCAGCCATCCTGTTTTCGACGCTCATCGGCGTCGCCTTGGCCGCGATGAGCATGTCGCGCCGCAGGCTGGTGCGCGGTGTTTCCATCGTCTTCGTCGACCTGTTCCGCACGCTGCCGGTGGTGGTGCTGCTGATCTGGATCCACTATGTGCTGCCGATCCTGACCGGCGCCTCGTTCTCGCCGACGGCGAGCTCGATCATCGCGCTCTCGCTGAACGGCGCGGCCCTCGCCTGCGAGGCCTTCAGGGGCGGGCTCGAGGCGATCCCTCAGACGCAGGCGCAGGCGGCACAGTCGCTCGGTTTCTCGCGCTGGAAGGTGATGCGCTACATCACCCTGCCGCAGGCCTTCTTCGCCACCCTGCCCTCGCTGACCAATGTCCATATCACCGTGATCAAGAACGTGACCGTGACGGTCCTGATCGCGGTGCCCGAGGTGATGTTCCGTGCGCAGGAGTTGACGGTCCAATTCTTCCGCCCGCTCGAATTCTATACCGGCGCGGCACTGCTCTATGTGGCGCTGATCTGGGGCTACACCGTCCTCATGCGGATGATCGAAAGGCTGCAGAAATGGCAACCGATCTGAAGGTGGTCCCCGCCATGCCGGCGGCGCCGGATTTCATCCGCATCCAGGATGTCCACAAATCCTACGGTGCGGTGAAGGTTCTGAACGGAATTTCGCTCGATGTTGCGGAGGGCGAGGTGCTGGTGCTGTGCGGGCCGAGCGGCTGCGGCAAGAGCACGCTGCTGCGCTGCATCAACGGTCTGGAGACGATCAATTCTGGCGCCATCACGGTCGGCGGTCGCAATGTCGGAACCGCCACACCGGGGGAATTGCAGTCGATCCGGCTCTCGACCGGTTTCGTTTTCCAGAACTTCAACCTGTTCCCGCACATGACGGCGCTGCAGAACATCGCGATCGCACCGATGAAGATCCTCGGCCATTCGACGCGCGAGGCCAGGGATGAGGGGCGCCGGCTGCTGGAGCGCGTGGGGATGGCCGACAAGGCCGATTCCTATCCGTTCCAACTCTCGGGTGGCCAGCGTCAGCGTGTCGCGATTGCGCGCGCCCTGGCGATGAAACCGACAGTGATGCTGTTCGACGAGCCAACTTCGGCGCTTGATCCCGAGATGCGCGAGGAAGTGCTGCAGGTGATCCGCCAGGTCCATCACGACCACGGCATGACCATGGTCGTGGTCACGCATGAGATCGGCTTCGCCAAGAGCGTCGCCAGCCGGGCGATGCTGCTCGACGCCGGCGAAATCGTCGAGGAGGCGCCGGCCCGCGCCTTCTTCGCCAATCCGGCCCAAAAGCGCACCCGTCGTTTCCTGCGGGCGATCGTCAACGATTGACGGCGGGCGAACCGGCCCGATCAAGCACTCGCCGGACGTTGGCCCTCGCTCCTGCCTCGCGCCGGCGCGCTGCCAAATCCGGCGAGACCGACATCCAAGGGCGCGTCAGTTCGCGTGCGTTCTGGCGCCTTGCGATCCGCTCCGCACGCTCCCTCCCCTCTTCCAGTGCGTCGAGCCGCTGGCCGGCACGCCAAGGCCGACGCCCCCGGTGACTTCGCGGGTCGGGCTGCGCAGAGGCAGCCCATTCCGGCGGGAGTTCCATTCCGAACGGTCGCCAGCGTTGGATAGACTTCGCCTGCAAGGGATACGATGCCGATCACCTCGCAAACAGGATCGCCCAAGCCGGCGCCGAGGTTGTGATCCCGCCCAAGCGCAACCGAAAGGTCCAACGGACCGATGACATCGAACTCTACAAGGAGCGAAATCGGATCGAGCGCTTCTTCGACAGGCTCAAGCAGTTCCGAAGGGTCGCAACACGATACGACAAACTCCTCACCTCATGAGCTTCGTCAAACTCGCCGCTATCCCTAGCTGGCTCAGATAGTTAATTCGTCACTACCGCCTAGGCTCAGGACTCATTGATCACAGAGGAAGCCTCGCTGAGTGACATGCGGCAATCCGTCCACACCTCCTAGGCACCCGGTGTGGTTACGCATCAAGCTAGCAGGTTCCGGGTTCGCCGAGCCGCCTAAGCAGCGCGCTGACCAGTTAAACGTTCCGAGAGCAATTTCGGATAGAGCCGAATTGGGAGTACTCCACCGCCGTGCTGCGCCCCTAGTTCAAAGGTACTGACGTACATGGGTGCTTTCGATGTCCGCGACATGATGAAGGCGGACGCCGCCGGCGCGGCCTCTGC
>UBNE01000035.1 GCA_900466745.1 Hyphomicrobiales bacterium
AAGCGCGAAATCCTCGTCGAGACGCAAGGGCACGGCGACGACGAATAGCCGCATGGCTTCGCCCGAGGGCTTGCGCGGACGAGGAGCGGTCCTCAAATTGCCATTACGGTGCTGCAACCTCGGCAGCCTGAAGCATGCCGGAGCCGCGAAAGACCGGCGCTTCCGCAGCGCCGGGGCCGCGACGCGTCAAGTCGGGACGCGCCAAGTCCGGCGAGCGCGCGCCGCGGTACAGGGAGTGGAGCAGATTTGCTCATGACAATGACCCCGATCCTTCGGGCTGCGGTTCTGACGGCCGTCCTGGGCTTCGCGGCCGCGCCGCTGCAGGCGCAGCCGCTGCAATTGCAGCCGCCGCAGCCCGCCAGGCCGGTAGCGGCCAAGCCCGCCGCCCCGCGCCGCATCCCGCTGCCGCCGATGCGCCCCGCCGATCTCGGCCAGCCGCGGACGGCGTCGAACGAGGCGCCGGCAGTCAGCCCCGCCGCGAATCCGGCGCCGGCGACCGAAACGGCGAAGCCGGAGACAGTCCGGCAGAGCCCCGCTCCCGCGCCCGCCAAGACCAGGCTTCCTCCGCCCGCGACGCAGGAAGAGGCGATCGAGCGCCTCAACGCCTATCTCAACAGCTTCACGACGCTGCAGGGCAACTTCATCCAGTTCGCCAATAACGGGAAGCGGCTGGAAGGGCGGGTCTATATCCAGCGCCCCGGCAAGATGCGCTTCGAATACGAGCCGCCCGCGACGACCGAGGTCATCGCCGACGGGACCTCCGTCGCCGTGCGCGACAAGCGGCTGGGCACGCAGGACGTCTATTCGATCGGCCAGACGCCGCTGAAGTTCCTGGTGCGGGAGAAGATGGATCTGAGCCGCGAGGGAACCATCACCGGGGCCAGCGTCGACGGCGACATCCTCTCCGTCCGGCTCGAGGACCGCTCGACCCTGGGCGGGACCTCGAAGATCACGCTGAAGTTCGACCTCGTCGCCAATGAATTGCGGCAATGGGTGGTGATCGACCCGCAAGGCTACGAAACCGCCGTCTCGCTCTACAATCTCAGCCTTCAGCGCCGGGCCGACCCCAAGAATTTCGTGATCGACCACCAGCGCACGCTCTGACGCCTTCCGTCATCGCGAGGAGCGTCGGCAACGAAGCTTCGCTCGCCGTGACGGGAAGCGGTCTTCCGGCAAAGCGCTTGCCTTTTGCCGTGCGACGACCCAGTTTCCGGCCTCCTTCTTTGCCGGGATCTTCGCGTGCAACTCACCGTCACGAGCTGGAACATCAACTCCGTCCGCCTGCGCATCGGCATGGTCGGCGACTTCCTCACCCGCCACGCGCCCGACATCCTCTGCCTGCAGGAGACCAAGACGCCGGACGAGCAGTTCCCGGCCAAGGACTTCCACCGGCTCGGCTATGTCCACCAGGCCTTCATCGGCCAGAAGGGCTATAACGGCGTCGCCATCGTCTCGAAGCTACCCTTCAGCGAGAAGGAGGCGATGGCGATGTGCGGCCGCAACGACGCCCGGCACATGACCGTGACGCTCGACAGGGCGGCGGGCGCCGCCGCCGGCATCGCCATCCATAATTTCTACATCCCGGCCGGCGGCGACATTCCCGACCCGGAGAAGAACGACAAATTCGCCCATAAGCTCGCCTTCCTCGACGAGATCGGCGCCTGGGGCGTGACGAAGAAGCCGACCGACCGCCCCGCGATCCTGCTCGGCGACCTCAATATCGCCCCGCTGGAGCACGACGTCTGGAGCCACAAGCAGCTCCTCAACGTGGTCAGCCACACGCCGATCGAAACCACGACTCTGGAGCGGCTGCGCAGCGAACTCGGCTGGACCGACGCTGCCCGCGCGCTGCGCCCCGAGCCGGAGAAGCTCTATTCCTGGTGGAGCTACCGCGCCCAGGACTGGGAAGCCTCCAACCGCGGCCGCCGGCTCGATCACATCTGGCTCTCCGACGGGCTGAAGCCGGCCTTGCGCGACCTGACCTTCCTGCGCGAGGCGCGCGGCTGGGAACGCCCCTCCGACCACGTCCCGGTCACGGTCACGCTGGAGCTCTGACGCCGCCGCGGCAGCGGCCCCCTTCACCATGCCCCGCCGGCGCCCCAGCCATGCTGCGCCGCAGCGTCCCGTCCGCCGGCCGCCATGGTATAGGGCGCAGCGCCTGGCCGACGGCCGGGCCTTCCAAGGCCGGATCGTTGCAGCGCCCTCTCTCCTCTTCGCTGTCCCTGCGCGACGCGCTGCTCACCTTCGCCGTGATGGTGGTCTGGGGCACGAATTTCGTCGTCATCCATATCGGCGTCGCGCATTTCCCGCCGCTGCTCTTCGCCTGCCTGCGCTTCGGCTTCGCCCTCCTGCCGATGGTCTTCTTCCTGAAGCGCCCGGCCGTGCCGTGGCGCAAGCTCGCCGCCTACGGCATCCTGATCGGCGCCGGCCAGTTCGGCCTGCTCTTCATCGCGATCAAGAGCTTCATCACGCCGGGGCTGGCCTCGCTGGTCGTGCAGTCGCAATCCTTCTTCACGATCCTGCTCGCCGCGGCGCTCACCCGCGAACGGGTCCAGCCTTTCCAGATCGGCGGCCTCCTGCTCGCCTCGGCCGGCATCGTCGTGATTCTCTGGCACACCGACGGCGCGACGACCCCGCTCGGCGTCGCCCTGATCCTCCTCGCCGCATTCTGCTGGGCCAGCGGCAACATCGTCTCGCGCAGCACGCCGCAGGTCGACATGCTGGCGTATGTCGTCTGGACCAGCCTCTTCGCCGTGCCGCCGCTCTTCGTCCTGTCCTGGTGCATCGAGGGCTGGCCCGCGATCCGCGACGGATTGGCCGGCGCGCCGCTCGCCGCCTGGGCGGCGGCGCTGTGGCAGGGCGTCGGCAACGTCATGTTCGGCTATGCGGTGTGGGGCTGGCTGCTCTCGCGTTATACCGCGGCCACGGTGGCGCCGACCTCGCTGCTGGTCCCGGTCTTCGGCATGGGCGCCGCGGCGATCTGGCTGGGAGAGCCGCTGCCGTGGTGGAAGTTCCTCGCCGGCGGCCTCGTCCTGGCCGGGCTTTGCGTCAACATCCTGTGGCCGAAATTCGCCGCGATCCGCGCCGCCCGGCATCCGCCGGCCGCCTGAGCCGGCCCCGGCCGCTATTTTCGGTCGATCGCGCCGAGCGCGGCCCGGACCGAGGCGAGCTCGCCGACGAACCCGCGCAGCCTGTCCCCGATCGCCTGCGCGATCGCCTCGGCCGAATCCGGCGATTCGCCCAGCACGCGCCGCATCACGCTGCGCGGCAGCCGCATGATCTGCGTCGGCTCGCGGGCGATCGCGGTGACCTGCCTCGGCACCGAGGTGAACAGGGCGAGCTCGCCGATCATCGCCCCCGGCCCGGCGATCTCGCTCGCCGGC
Source organism: Hyphomicrobiales bacterium (assembly GCA_900466745.1). Taxonomy (GTDB): domain Bacteria; phylum Pseudomonadota; class Alphaproteobacteria; order Rhizobiales; family Beijerinckiaceae; genus Allobosea; species Allobosea minatitlanensis. Next base: position 3,384 of record UBNE01000035.1, read on the forward strand.
CGTCCATCCTCCTGCGCCGTCAGCGCGACCGCGCCCGACACCACCAGCACCGCGCCGTCCGAAGGCTCGCCGGCGCGGAACAGCACGTCCCCCGCCCGCAGGATGCGGCTTTCCGCCGCGAAGGCCAGCAGGCGCAGCGCATCCCGTTCCATCAGGCTCAGCAGCGGCTGCCGGGCCAGCAGGGCCATGTCGTCGTCGAGCGCCATCCGTCAGGGATTCAGCCGGTAGCCGCCGGCGTCGGTCACGAGGAGCCGGGCATTGCCGGGATCGGGCTCGATCTTCTGGCGCAGCCGGTAGATATGGGTTTCGAGCGTATGGGTGGTGACCTGGCTGTTATAGCCCCAGACCTCCTGGAGCAGCACCTCGCGCGCGATCGGCTTGCGGCCGGCGCGGTAGAGGAAGCGCAGGATCGCCGTCTCCTTCTCGGTCAGCTTGGTCTTCGAGCCCTTCTCGCTGACGAGCAGCTTGGAGCCGGGGTGGAAGGTGTACGGCCCGACTTGAAAAATGGCGTCCTCGCTCGCCTCGTACTGGCGTAAGTGCGCCCGGATGCGCGCCAGCAGCACCGCGAACTTGAACGGCTTCACCACATAGTCGTTGGCCCCGGCCTCGAGCCCGAGCACCGTGTCCGCGTCGGAGCTCTGCGCCGTCAGCATCACCACCGGGCTCTTGAAGCCGTTCTTGCGCATCAGCTTGACCGCCTCGCGCCCGTCCATGTCCGGCAGCCCGACATCCATCACCACGAGGTCGATCCGCTCGCCCTGGACGGCCTTGACCGCCTCCGCCGCATTGCCTGCCGTCGACAGCCGGAACTCGTCATAGAGCGCCAACTGCTCGGAAAGGGCATCGCGAAGGGTCTGGTCGTCATCGACCAGAAGAATATGATGGACGACGGACATGGGCTGTTCGCTCGCACGCAAAGAGTAGGGCAACATGAGCCGGCCGAGTCGTCACCGCAAGTCACGCATTCTGGAATCCTCTTGAGAAACCGTGAAATGAGCGCCGGCCGCCCCGGCTCGCGCCGGCAGAACCTCTCCTCGCTGCGGGTCTTCGCCTCGGTCCGCGACCGCCGCAAGGGCTTCCTCGTCGCCGGCAACGCGGTCTTTCCCTGCGCGCTCGGCCGCTCCGGCATCGTCACCGGCAAGCGCGAGGGCGACGGCGGCACGCCGCGAACCGACCTGCCGCTGCGCGGCGTCTTCTACCGCGCCGACCGCCTCGCACGGCCGCGCACGCTGCTGCCGCTGAGGCGGATCCGCGCGCGCGACGCCTGGTGCGACGATCTGAACGACCGCCGCTACAACCGCCTGATCGACCGGCCGCCCGGCGAGGCCGAGGAGCGGCTCCGGCGCGAGGACCATCTCTACGACATCGTCGTCGCGCTCGGCTGGAACGACCGCCCGGTGATTCGCGGGCGCGGCAGCGCGATCTTCTGGCACCTCGCCCGCCCGGGCTTCACCCCGACCGCCGGCTGCGTCGCGGTCGAGGGGCATGTCTTCGCCAAGGTGCTGCCGCGGCTGGCCCGCCATTGCCGGATCGTGGTCCGGTGAGCTAGGGTCGGCACCGAGCACCGTCTCGATCATTGTCTCCGGACCGACCGGCGCCTGTGAGGCACCGTCCTGCATCGCCGCGCCGTTCCCAGCCCGAGAATTACGATGACTGATTCGGTTTCTGCCGGCCTCCGCTTCGGGCGGATCGCCGCCATGCTGCCCGTCGCCGACATGGCCCGCGCCTGCGATTTCTATGTCGGCGCGCTCGGCTTCCGAAAGACCTTCGAGAACGGCGATCCCGTCGGCTTCATGATCCTGAAGCGGGATGCGGCCGAATTGCACCTGACGCTGCAGCCCGGCCACAAGGCTGCGCCCTTCAATGTCGCGCATATGATGGTCGCGGATATCGAGGCGGTGCATGGCGTGATCCGCGAACGCGGCCTGCGCATCGTCAAGGGCCTGCGCGACAAGGATTACGGGCTGCGCGCCTTCGTCTTCGAGGACCCCGACGGCAACCGCATCGATGTCGGCGAGCCGCTGCTGCGCTGAGCAGTTCTACCCCCGCTCGCCGAAGATCGCGCTGCCGACCCGCACATGCGTCGCGCCGAGCTGGATCGCCGCCTCGTAATCGGCGCTCATGCCCATCGACAGGCCCTCGAGCCCGTTGCGGGCGGCGATCTTGGCGAGCAATCCGAAATGCGGCGAGGGCGGCTCCTCCGCCGGCGGGATGCACATCAGCCCCTCGATCGCGAGGCCGTGAACCGCGCGGCAGCGCGTCAGGAAGGCATCCGCGTCGCCCGGCAGGACCCCGCCCTTCTGCGGCTCCTCGCCGGTATTGACCTGGACGAAGAGCCGCGGCGCCTTGCCGGCCCGGGCGATCTCGCGGGCCAGCTCCTTGGCCAGGCTCTCGCGGTCGAGCGACTGGATCACGTCGAACAGCGCCACCGCCTCGCGCGCCTTGTTCGACTGCAGCGGCCCGACCATGTGCAGCTCGGCCTCGGGGAAGCGCTCCTTCAGCGCCGGCCATTTCGTCTTGGCTTCCTGGACGTAGTTTTCGCCGAAGACGCGCTGGCCCGCTTCCAGCGTCTCGAGGATCTGCCCGGCCGGCTTCGTCTTCGACACGGCCACGAGCGTGACGCTCTCCGGCTTGCGCCCGAAATCGCGCGCCGCTCGCGCGACCGAGGCCCGGATCGCCTCCAGACGCGTCACCGTATCGCTCATATCGCTGCCCCTCATGCCGTGAAACGTTACCGCATCGGAGAATTCCGGAAAGCGGGTTCCAGTTTTCGGTCCGATGCCGGCGCGCGCCGTTGACCCCGTGCGCGCAATGGTGTCCTAGAACAGGATGTGGAAAACCTCATCCGGTTTTTCGCAACGGACCCCTGCGCCGGCGGCGTCCCGCTCCGGCACCTCCCGCAAGAATGCCCGCAGAGTGATTGCTCGCTGATATGGCCGTCGAACGCTACAACCCGAAGGAATCCGAGCCGAAATGGCGCGCCGTCTGGGAGGAGCGCAAGCTCTTCGAGACGAGGAACGACGATACGCGCCCGAGCTACTACGTCCTCGAGATGTTCCCCTATCCGTCGGGGCGCATCCATATGGGCCATGTCCGCAACTATGCGATGGGCGACGTGGTGGCCCGCTACAAGCGCGCCAAGGGTTTCTCGGTGCTGCATCCGATGGGCTGGGACGCCTTCGGCCTGCCAGCCGAGAACGCCGCCAAGCAGAAGAAGGTCCATCCGCGCGAATGGACCTATGAGAACATCGCGACCATGCGCAAGCAGCTCAAGTCGATGGGCCTGTCGCTCGACTGGAGCCGCGAGCTCGCCACCTGCGACCCGAGCTATTATCGCCACCAGCAGAAGATGTTCCTGGACTTCCTCAAGGCCGGGCTGGTCGACCGCAAGACCGCCAAGGTCAACTGGGACCCGGTCGACGAGACGGTGCTGGCGAACGAGCAGGTCATCGACGGCCGCGGCTGGCGCTCCGGCGCGCCGGTCGAGATCCGCGAGCTGACCCAGTGGTTCTTCAGGATCACCGCCTTCGGCCAGGAGCTGAACGACGCGCTCGACGGGTTGACGCGCTGGCCCGAGAAGGTCCGGCTGATGCAGAAGAACTGGATCGGCCGCTCGGAAGGGCTTCTGGTTCGTTTCGCCCTCGAATCGGATGCCGCCGGCACCGACGAGGTCGAGGTCTACACGACCCGGCCCGACACGCTGTTCGGCGCGAAATTCGTCGCCGTCGCCGCCGATCACCCGATCGCCAAGGCCCTCGCCGCGAAGAGCCCGCAGCTCCAGGCCTTCATCGCGGACTGCAAGCACACCGGCACGGCCCAGGAGGCCATCGACAAGGCGGAGAAGCTCGGCTTCGACACCGGCCTGCGGGCCGTCCACCCCTTCGACCCGAACTGGACCCTGCCGGTCTATGTCGCGAACTTCGTCCTGATGGAATACGGCACCGGCGCCATCTTCGGCTGCCCGGCGCATGACCAGCGCGACCTCGACTTCGTCAACAAATACGGCCTCGGCAACACCCCCGTCGTCGCCCCCGAGGGCACGGATCCGGCGGCTTTCGTCGTCACCGACACCGCCTATGACGGCGACGGCCGCATGATCAATTCGCGCTTCCTCGACGGCAAGACCATCGCGGAAGCCAAGGAGGAGGTCGCCCGCCGCCTCGAGAGCGAGATCCGCGGCAACCGCCCGGTCGGCCAGCGCAAGGTCAATTTCCGCCTGCGCGACTGGGGCGTCTCGCGCCAGCGCTACTGGGGCTGCCCGATCCCAATCATCCATTGTTCCGCCTGCGGAACGGTGCCCGTCCCGGACGCCGACCTGCCGGTGACGCTGCCGGACGACGTCTCCTTCGACAAGCCGGGCAATCCGCTCGACCATCACCCGACATGGAAGCACGTCGCCTGCCCGCAATGCGGCGCGCCGGCGCGCCGCGAGACGGACACGATGGACACCTTCGTCGATTCGTCCTGGTATTTCGCCCGCTTCACCGATCCGTGGCGCACCGAGAGCCCGACCGACCGCAAGGCGGTCGATCGCTTCCTGCCGGTCGACCAATATATCGGCGGCGTCGAGCATGCGATCCTGCACCTGCTCTATTCGCGCTTCTTCACCCGCGCCATGAAGAAGACCGGCCATGCCGGGCTCGACGAGCCCTTCGCCGGCCTCTTCACCCAGGGCATGGTGGTGCACGAGACCTACCGCGCCGCGAATGGCGACTGGGTCGAGCCCGGCAATGTCCGCATCGAGACCGCCGGCAGCGACCGCAAGGGCTTCGACGTCGAGACCGGCGCGCCGATCACGATCGGCCCGATCGAGAAGATGTCGAAGTCCAAGAAGAACGTCGTGGACCCGGACGACATTATCGCCTCCTATGGCGCCGACACCGCCCGCTGGTTCATGCTTTCCGACTCGCCGCCGGATCGCGACGTGATCTGGACTGACGAGGGCGTTCAGGGTGCCGCCCGCTTCGTCCAGCGCCTGTGGCGCCTGATCGGCGAGATCGTCGAGCGGACCGGCGGCAAGGCCGCGCAGCCGGCGCAGAGCGGCGCGGCGGCGCTGGCGCTGCGCAAGGCCGCCCACCGCGCCCTCGACGCGGTCGGCGCCGATATCGAGCGGCTGGCTTTCAACCGCTGCGTCGCCCATGTCTACACGCTGACCAACGCCATCGGCAAAGCGCTCGACGCCGCGGCCGAGAAGCCGCAGCTCGACGCCGACGTCGCTTTCGCGCTGCACGAGGCCGCCGCCATCGTGACCCAGCTCGTCGCGCCGATGATGCCCCATCTGGCGGAGGAATGCTGGCATGCTCTCGGTCAGCCCGGCCTGGTCGGCGAGGCCGCCTGGCCCGTGGCCGACCCCGCCCTGCTGAAGGATGACGCGATCACGCTTCCCGTGCAGCTCAACGGCAAGAAGCGCGCGGAGGTGACTGTGCCGGCGGATGCCGATACGGTGGCCGTCGAAGCGGTGGTGCGCGCCGACGAGGCGGTGCAGCGAGCCCTTGAGGGGCGCGCCATCCGCAAGATCATCGTGGTTCCCGGGAGAATCGTGAATGTCGTCGTCTGACACCGCGGCGCAGATCATCCGGCCGAGCAGCCTGGCGCTGGCCGTGGCGCTGGGCCTGGCGGCGCTGGCGGGCGGCTGTTTCCGCCCGCTCTACGCCGAATCGACCGCCAGCACGGTCGGCGGCAGCGTCAGAAGCGCGCTGCGCAGCATCGAGTTCCCCGAGATCAAGGGGCTGATCGGCCATTATCTGCGCAACGAGCTGGTCTTCGAATTCGACGGCGGCAACGAGCCCGACGCCGCCAAAACCCTGAAATTCGACGCCAGCATCGCCGAATCGATCGAGGTCGTGACCGTCGACTACGCCAATGGCCGCGCCGATTCGGCGGTGCTCGTCGCCACCGCCACCTGGAAGGTCACCCGCAACGGCACGGGCGAGGTGGTGTCCTCCGGCACCAACTCCGTCCGCGAGCCTTACGAGCGCTCCTCGCAGCGCTTCGCGACGGTGCGCGCTGCCCGCGACGCCCAGGTCCGCGCCGCGAAGAACCTGGCGAGTCTGATTCGCGGGCAGATCGCGGCCGACCTCACCTCCTGATTCGCCATGGTCGCGATCAAGGCGCATGAAGCCGACCGCACGCTCGCGCGCCTCGACCCGGCCTGGCGCCTGGTGCTGTTCTACGGCCCCGATACCGGCCTCGTCTCGGAGCGGGCCGGCCATCTCGCCCGCAAGAGCGTCGACGATCCCGACGACGCCTTCCAGCTCATCCGCATGGATGGGGACGCGGTCGCCGCCGACCCGTTGAAGCTGGTCGACGAGGCCAATACCATCGGCCTTTTCGGCGGCCGGCGCGCGATCCGCGTTTCCGCGACGACGAAGCCCCTGCTGGCCGCCGTCGAGCCTCTCCTGGCGACGCCCTCCCAGGACGCCCTCGTCATCGTCGAAGCCGGCGACCTGCAGCGCAGCAACCCGCTGCGGACCGCCTGCGAAAGGGCCAAAAGCGCGCTGGTGGTGCCCTGCTATGGCGACGCCGCCCGGGATCTCGGCGCGATCATCGACGAGATGGTCCGCGCCGCCGGCAAAAGCATCGACCGCAATGCGCGGGACCACCTCGCCGGGCTCCTCGGCGGCGACCGCCAGACCTCCCGGCGCGAGATCGAGAAGCTGCTGCTCTATCTCGGCGAGGAGCGCATGGTCACCGAAGACCATATCGACGCCGTCGTCGGCGATACCGCCCAGCGCGAGCAGGCGATGCTGGTCGACGCGGTCTTCGCCGGAAAGCTATCCGTCCTGGACCTCGCCCAGGCGAAGCTCGCCAGCGAAGGGCTCGACCCCGGCGTGATGCTCGGCGCGGTGCTGCGGCAGGCCCTGGCCCTGCTCAAGGCCCGGCAGAGCGTCGATGCGGGGCGCGGCGTCAGGGACGTCGTCGGCACGATGCGCCTGCCCTATCCGCGGATCGCCACCACCGAGGCGGCGCTCAACGCCTGGAGCAGCGCGCGCTTGACGGAAGCCGTCGCGGTGCTGGGCAGCGCCGTGCTGGCGACCCGCCAGAACAGCGAAACGGGCCGCGCGACCGCGACCCGTGCCTTGTGGACCCTGGCGCGGCTCAGCCGCAGCAACCGGGGCGATTGATCACGCCTTCAGGCGGCGGCAGAGCGTATCGAGCTGTTCCAGTGTCTTGTAGGCGATCCTGACCTCGCCCGCGCCGCTCGCGCGGTGGGAAATCGTGACCGAGAGGCCGAGCGCCTCTTCCAGCGCCCTCTCCAGAGCGCGCGTATCCGCATCCTTCTCCGGGCGGGGTTTCGCGGCCACGGCGCTCTTGGTCTCGCCCCGCGCCTCTTCCTGGACCACCCGCTCGATATCGCGAACGCTCATGCCTTCCGCGACGATCTTCTTCGCCATCAGTTCCGGATCCGAAACGGACAGCAGCGCCCGCGCATGGCCCGCCGAAACGGCGCCCTCGCTGACCATCTTCCGCACCTGCTCCGGCAGCTTGGACAGGCGCAGCGTGTTGGCGACATGGCTGCGGCTCTTGCCGATGACGCGGGCCAGGTCGTTCTGGGTGTAGTTGAATTCGGCGATCAGGCGTTCATAGCCCGCCGCCTCTTCCATCGGATTGAGGTCGGAGCGCTGGACGTTCTCGACGATGGCGATCTCGAGCGCCTCGCGGTCGTCGGCCTCGACCAGGATGACCGGCACGTCGTGCAGCTCGGCGCGCTGCGCCGCCCGCCAGCGCCGCTCTCCGGCGATGATCTCATAGGCGTCGATCATCCCCGGCAGGGACCGCACGATGATCGGCTGCAGGATGCCGCGTTCACGGATCGAGGCCGTCAGGTCGTCGAGATCGCCCTCCGCGAAGTTGCGGCGCGGGTTGCGCGCGCTCGGACGCAGGAACTCGACCGGGACCCGGCGCTGTCCGCGCGCCCGCTCGATCGCGCCGATCTCATCTCCGACATCGCCGATCAGCGCCGCCAACCCGCGGCCAAGGCGGGAACGCCCCTGTTCTTCGGCCATCGCCATCCCTCGTCAACCTCTGCTTGTTCGTCGAATCACGCGGCCGCCCGCAGGGCGCGCTCGCGCTTGATCACTTCCGAGGCCAGCCGCAGATAGGCCTGCGAGCCGGAGCAGCGCAGGTCGTAGAGCAAGGCCGGCTTGCCATAGGAAGGCGCCTCCGAAATCCGCACATTGCGCGGAATCACCGTCTCGTAGACCTTGTCGCCGAGGAAGCTCTTCACATCGGCCATGACCTGGCCGGAAAGATTGTTGCGCGGGTCGAACATGGTCAGCACCACGCCCTGGATGATCAGGCGCGGATTGAGTCCGGCCCGGACCTGCTCGACGGTCTTCAAGAGCTGGCTCAGGCCCTCGAGCGCGAAGAACTCGCACTGCAAGGGCACCAGCACCGCATCCGCCGCGGTCATGGCGTTGATGGTGATCAGGCTGAGCGAGGGCGGGCAATCGATCAGCACATAGGTCAGGTCCTGGCAGCGCTGGTCGTAGACCAGCTCGTCGATCGCGTTCTTGAGGCGGTGGGCCCGGTCCTTGGCCGAAGCGATCTCCAGCTCGACGCCGAGCAGGTCCAGCGTCGAGGGCGCCAGCGACAGCCCTGGTACGGCGGTGGGCTGCAGGGCCTGGCCGAGGCCGACATCGCCGCACAGGACGTCATAGGTCGAGGATTTGCGGCTGCGCCGATCGACGCCGAGCCCGGTCGAGGCATTGCCCTGCGGGTCGAGGTCGACGATCAGCACCTTCTCGCCGATCGCCGCCAGCGCCGTGCCGAGATTGATCGCCGTCGTGGTCTTGCCGACGCCGCCCTTCTGGTTCGCAAGCGCGATCACGCGCGGGCGGCGCGGCGTGGACACGGATCTGACGTCTGTCATGGATCGGCTCGTCTCTCGGCCGAGCGAACCAGCAGGATGCGCGCGGCGTCGTCAGTCACGGAAGAAACGGTTGTTGCCTGAATCTTCCAATATCTGGCCGAGTCGGTCAATTCCGTATCTAGATGTTGTCCCTTGGGAAAGAGGCCGAGCGCCCCCGTTCTCAACAGCTCTTCGCACCAGTCGAGCAATTGGCTCAGCGGAGCGAGGGCGCGGGCCGTCACCACCTCGACGTTTCCGGCAAAACTGCCGACCACCTGCTCGATCCGGGCCGGATGGACCTGGACCCGCGCGCCGGTCACGCGCGCCGCGTGGCGCAGAAAAGCGCATTTGCGGGCGTTGCTTTCGACCAGATCGATCTGCCCGGCGCCGCGTTCCGCCAGGCAGATGCCGATCACCAGCCCGGGAAAGCCGCCGCCCGAACCGAGATCGAGCCAGCGCTCCCGCTCCGCCGCGAGATTGAAGAGCTGGAGCGAGTCGGCGATATGGCGCGTCCAGACATCGGCGAGCGTGGCGGACGAGACCAGATTTTTCGCCGCCTGCCAGCGTTCGAGCTCCGCCACAAGAAGCGCGAGGCGCTCCTCTGTTTCACGTGAAACAGGCGTCAAGCGTAAAGCATGCTGGCGATCGCTTTTATCAACAGTCACGGCGCGCCTGTGGACAAGCTGGCCGAACGGCTCTTGCGGGCATGGGCCGCCAGCAGGGTCAGCGCCGCCGGCGTCATGCCCTCGATCTTGCCGGCCTGCGCCAGATCGGCCGGCCGGATCGCTTCGAGCTTCGCCTTGATCTCGTTGGAAAGGCCGGAGATCGCGGCGAAATCGAGATCCCCGGGCATCTTCAGCGCCTGATCGCGGCGATAGGCTTCGATCTCCGCCGCCTGCCGGTCGAGATAGACCGCGTAGACGGCGTCGGCGCTCACGCGATCGACCACCGCGGCGGAATAGGCCTTCAGCTCCGGCCAGACAGCGGCGAGCTGCGCGAAGGCGATGTCCGGATGGGACAGGATCTGATAGGCGCTGCGCCGCAGCCCGTCGCGATTGAGCTGCAGCCCTGCGGCTTCGGCCTGCTGCGGCGTCAGGTGCAGAGCCCGGAGCGTCGCGCGCAGGCGTTCGATCTCGCTATGGCGCGCCTGGAAGGCCGCTAGCCGCGCCGAGCCGACGATTCCCAGCGCCCGGCCGGACATCGTCAGGCGTTCATCGGCGTTGTCGACGCGCAGCGACAGGCGGAACTCGGCGCGCGAGGTGAACATCCGATACGGTTCCGTAACGCCATGCGTCACCAGATCGTCGACCAGCACGCCGATATAGGACTGAGCCCGGTCAAACACCGTCGGCGTGGCGCCGCCCGCCAGCCGCGCGGCGTTCAGGCCCGCGAGCAGCCCCTGCGCCCCGGCCTCCTCATAGCCGGTCGTCCCGTTGATCTGCCCCGCCAGGAACAGGCCGGCGACGGCGCGCGTCTCGAGGGTATTGCGAAGCGCGCGCGGGTCAACGAAATCATATTCGATCGCATAGCCCGGCCGCAGCATCGCCGCTCGTTCCAGGCCCGGAATGGTCTTGAGCAGATCGCGCTGCACGTCCTCCGGCAGCGACGTCGAGATTCCGTTGGGATAGACCGTGTCGTCGTCGAGTCCTTCCGGCTCCAGAAAGATCTGGTGGCCGTCCCGGTCGCCGAAGCGGCCGACCTTGTCCTCGATCGATGGGCAATAGCGCGGCCCCCTGCCCTCGATCTGGCCCGAGAACATCGGAGCCCGATGCAGATTGGCGCGGATCAGCGCGTGACTTGCCAGCGTGGTCCGGGTGATCCCGCAACAGATCTGCGGATTGACGATTGTCTCGGTCAGCGCCGAGAAGGGCTCGGGCGGGCTGTCGCCCGGCTGCATCTCGAGCCCGGCCCAGTCGATCGTGCGGCCGTCGAGCCGGGCGGGCGTGCCGGTCTTGAGGCGGCCCAGAGGGAAGCCGTGACGTTCCAGCGTCGCCGACAATCCCAGCGAAGGCGCCTCGCCGACGCGGCCGGCGGGAATCCTGGTTTCGCCGATATGCATCAGCCCGCGCAGGAAGGTTCCGGTCGTCAGCACGACCGTTCCGGTCCCGAATCGACGTCCATCCGCCAGCATGACCGCAACGACGCGGCCGGCCTCGATCTCCACATCGAAGACCTCGCCGGCCACGATATCGAGATTCGGCTGCTCCGCGAGCAGCGCCTGGACCGCTTGCCTGTAGAGCTTGCGGTCGGCCTGCGCGCGCGGGCCGCGCACCGCCGGCCCCTTGCGCCGGTTGAGCATGCGGAACTGGATGCCGCCCAGATCGGCGGCGCGCGCCATCAAGCCGTCGAGCGCGTCGATCTCCCGCACCAGATGCCCCTTGCCGAGCCCGCCGATCGCCGGATTGCAGGACATCACGCCGACCGTGGCCGGCTGATGCGTTACCAGGGCGGTGCGGGCTCCGTAACGGGCGGCGGCGGCCGCGGCCTCGGCTCCGGCATGGCCTCCGCCGACGACCACGACATCGTAGGATCGCGCGAGAACTGACATGCCGATTTCGCTAGCGAAGCCGGGCGGGGCGGTCAATCGTCCTGTGGCCGGCGCGCGGCGCCGCGCTTCTCATTTGCCGATGCAGAACCCGGCGAACAGCGTGTCGAGCACGTCCTCGACCCCGATCCGCCCGACGAGCCGCTCCAGCGCCGAAACCGCCAGGCGCAGATCCTCGGCCGACAGCTCGCTCGGCCCGCCTCTGGATCGGGTCGCCCGCTCCAGCGCCGCGATCGCCGCGGCCACCGCGACGCGGTGCCGTTCGCGCGTCAGCAGGGCCGGTTCGTTCTGGCCCAGGCCGCGCAGATGCGCGACGATCGCCGACAGCAGTTCCGGCAGTCCTTCGCCGCTCCTGACCGAAATCGCCCGTTCGCCGGGCAAGGCCGTCCCGCCGAGGTCGGCCTTGGTCGCCACAGCGATCCGGGACTGGCTCTGCTCGATTCGATACGGCTCCGAATCGATGGCGCGCAATCCCAGAACCAGATCGGCCCGCTCCATCAGGGCCCGCGCCCGCCTGACCCCCTCCGCCTCGATCGGGTCGGTGCTCTCGCGCAGCCCCGCCGTGTCCATCAGCAGCACCGGCAGGCCTTCGAGGTCCAGCCGAACCTCCAGCGCATCCCGCGTCGTGCCCGCAACCGGGGAGACGATCGCGACGTCGCGCCGGGCCAGCGCGTTGAGCAGGCTCGACTTGCCGGCATTGGGCGGGCCGGCCAGGACCACGACGAAACCCTCGCGCACCCGCTCGCCCATCGCGAAGCTGCCGAGCGCCTGGCGCAAGGAGAGCAGCACCGCCTCGGCGATATCCAGCGCCTCGTCCTGCAACGGACCCGCGACGTCGCCCTCATCGGAAAAGTCGATCTCCGCCGCCAGCAGGGTCATCGCCTGCAGCAACTGCGCGCGCCATTGCTCCGCCAGCGTGCCGAGCGCGCCGTCCATCTGCCGCAACGCCTGTCGCCGCTGCCATTCCGTCTCCGAATCGATCAGATCGGCGAGACCTTCCACCGCGGCGAGGTCGAGCTTGCCCGCCTCGAAGGCGCGGCGGGTGAATTCCCCGGCTTCGGCCAGCCTGACCTGCGGTAGTGCCGTCAGATGCGTCAGTAGTGCCGCCAGCACCGCGCGCGAGCCATGCACATGAAATTCAACGACATCCTCCCCGGTGAAGCTGGTAGGACCGGGGAAGAACAGAACGAGTCCCTTGTCGATGACCCGGCCTTGCCGGTCGCGCAGCGCGCGCAGGGTCGCCTGCCGCGGCGGGGGCACGAGTCCGGCCGTCGTTTCGATGACGAATCGAACCCGCGCGCCCGAGACGCGCAGGACCGCGACGCCGGCGCGGCCGGGTGCCGAGGAGAGCGCGACGATGGTAGGCTGGGCCGTCCGATCGATCATGGTGCCGCCCCGGCGCTGGGAAGGAACGCCCGATGAACCGCCTCGCCGGAGCCGCCAGCCCCTATCTGCTTCAGCATCGCGACAACCCCGTCGACTGGTGGGAATGGGGACCGGAAGCCTTCGCCGAGGCGAAGCGCAGCAACCGGCCCGTGCTGCTTTCGATCGGCTACGCCGCCTGCCATTGGTGCCATGTCATGGCCCATGAGAGCTTCGAGAACCCGGCGACGGCCGCCGTCATGAACGAGCTCTTCGTGAACATCAAGGTCGACCGCGAGGAGCGTCCCGACATCGACCATGTCTATATGAGCGCGCTGCACAGCCTGGGCGAGCAGGGCGGCTGGCCCCTGACCATGTTCCTGACCCCGGAGGGCGACGCCTTCTGGGGCGGCACCTATTTCCCGCCCGAGCCGCGCCATGGCCACCCGTCCTTCACGGGCGTGCTGCGGCAGATCTCCGCGATCTTCCAGCGCGAGCCGGGCCGGATCGCCGGGAACGCCGCCGCCATCCGCGATGCCCTTCGGCGGGCCGATGCTGCGAACCTCGCCGCTGTCGTGGAACCGGATCTCGACCATCTCGCCGGGCAGATCGCGGATGCCTTCGATCCGCGCGATGGCGGGCTGAACGGCGCCCCGAAATTCCCCAATCCCGGACTGCTCGAACTGCTCTGGCGGGCGGGATCCCGTCGCGCCGGCATCAGCCCGGCGCTGGCGGCCGCAACCCTGACCCTGGATCGCATGGCCCGCGGCGGCATTCACGACCATCTCGGCGGCGGCTTCGCGCGCTATGCCGTCGATGCACGCTGGCTCGTGCCGCATTTCGAGAAGATGCTCTACGACAACGCCCAGCTCCTGGCGCTCTATGCGCTCGAGGCGAAGCGCAGCGGAAACCTGCTCGCGCGCGAGGCCGCAACGGGCATCGTCACCTGGCTCGAACACGACATGCTCCTGCCGGAAGGGGCGTTCGCCGCCAGCCTCGATGCCGATTCCGAGGGCGTCGAGGGCAAGTTCTATATCTGGTCGCTGGCCGAGGTCACCGCCATCCTCGGCGCCGAGGATGGCGCGCTGTTCGCCCGCTTCTACGACGTCACCGGCCCGGGCAACTGGGAGGAGACGAATATCCTCAACCGGCTCGACCAGCCGGATCCGGATGCCGAAACCGCCTCGCGGCTCGCCGGCCTGAAGCAGCGGCTGCTTGCCGAGCGGGCGAGCCGGGTGCCGCCGGCGCGCGACGACAAGATCCTGGCCGACTGGAACGGGCTGGCCATCGCCGGCCTCGCCCGCGCCTCGGGATTGCTGGACCGGCCAGACTGGCTGGCACGCGCCCAGGGCGCTTACCGTTTCGTTGCCGAATCGATGGCCGATGGCGAAGGCCTCGCCCATTCCTACCGCCTCGGGCGCCGGATCAAGCCGGGATTCGCCCTGGACCACGCCGCCATGATCGACGCCGCGCTGGCATTGCATGATGCCACGCTGGAACAGCACTATCTCGACGATGCCATGCGCTGGTCGGACCATCTCGATCGGCACTACCGCGACCCGGAAACCGGGCTGATCGGGATGACCCGGCTGGAATCCGGCGAACTGCCGGTCCTACCCAGGCCGACCCACGATGACGCCGTGCCCAATGCCCTCGGCATTCACGCCGCAAACCTGGCGAGGCTGGCTGCGAAGACCGCCGATCCCGACCTCCGAGCACGGGCCGAATCATTGATGGCGGCGGCCCTGAAGGCGGCGGCGCGCGCGCCGATGGCGCATGGCGCGATCCTCAACGCCTATGATCTCGTCCGCAACGGTGTCGAGATCGTCCTCGCCGGTCCGGAACGGGCGGCGTTCCACCGGGCCGCGCGGCACCTGCCCTATACCGGCACGATCCTGATCGACTGCGCCGATGCGACGGCGCTGCCGGTCGACCACCCGGCCGCGGCCATGCTTCGGCTGGCCGGCGCCGGCGCGGCCTTCATCTGCTTCGACGGCCGCTGCCTGCCACCCGTCACGGACCCGAATCGATTGCTCGAAGCCATCGCCGCAGCGCGATGAGACCCGCTCGGGGCCGCTCGCCGATCCTGGAACTTGCGGCATTCCGTTGAACCCCCAATCGCCATTGGGAAGGTCACGAAGCTCCAGAAATGCAAACGCCGCCGCTCATCATGAGCGGCGGCGCCGGAATCTGGCCTGATCGCGGAAGGATCAGGTGTTCATCGAATCGAAGAATTCCGAGTTCTGCTTGGTCTGGCGCAGCTTGTCGATCAGGAACTCGATCGCATCCTGCGGGCCCATCGGATTGAGGATCCGGCGCAGCACATAGGTCTTCTGCAGGTCGGCGCGCGGGGTGATAAGCTCTTCCTTGCGGGTGCCCGACTTGAGGATGTCGATCGCCGGGAAGATGCGCTTGTCGGCCACCTTGCGGTCGAGCACGATCTCGGAATTGCCGGTGCCCTTGAACTCCTCGAAGATCACCTCGTCCATGCGCGAGCCGGTGTCGATCAGCGCAGTCGCCACGATGGTCAGCGAACCGCCTTCCTCGATGTTGCGCGCCGCGCCGAAGAAGCGCTTCGGGCGCTGCAGGGCGTTGGCGTCGACGCCGCCGGTCAGCACCTTGCCGGAAGAGGGCACCACGGTGTTGTAGGCGCGGCCGAGGCGCGTGATCGAATCGAGCAGAATGACCACGTCGCGGCCATGCTCGACCAGGCGCTTGGCCTTCTCGATCACCATCTCCGCGACCTGGACGTGGCGCGAGGCCGGCTCGTCGAAGGTCGAGGACACGACCTCGCCCTTCACCGAGCGCTGCATGTCGGTGACTTCCTCGGGCCGCTCGTCGATGAGCAGGACGATGAGATAGCACTCGGGATGATTCGTGGTGATCGACTGCGCGATGTTCTGGAGCAGCACGGTCTTGCCGGTGCGCGGCGGGGCCACGATCAGCGCGCGCTGGCCCTTGCCGATCGGCGCCACAATGTCGATGACCCGCGGCGAGAAATCCTTCTTGGTCGGATCCTGCACCTCGAGCTTCAGGCGCTCGTCCGGATAGAGCGGCGTCAGATTGTCGAAATGGATCTTGTGCTTGATCTTCTCGGGGTCCTCGAAATTGACCGAGTTGACCTTGAGCAGGGCGAAATAGCGCTCGCCGTCCTTGGGGCCGCGGATCGGGCCCTCGACCGTGTCGCCGGTGCGCAGGCCGAATTTCCGGATCTGGGATGGCGAGACATAGATGTCGTCAGGCCCCGGCAGGTAGTTGGAATCCGGCGAGCGCAGGAAGCCGAATCCGTCCTGCAGCACCTCGACGACGCCTTCGCCGAGGATTTCCGTCTCGCGCGCGGCGAGCTGCTTCAGGATGGCGAACATCAGCTCCTGCTTGCGCATGGTGCTGGCGTTCTCGACCTCGACCTCTTCGGCGAAGGACAGCAATTCGGTCGGCGACTTGCTCTTGAGCTCTTGGAGCTTGATTTCCCGCATGGGGCACCCGGATCGTAATCGCCCCGCGACGGCGGGGTAGGGATGATACTGAAGTGATCGAGCTGGACCCGGACCGGGCCTGCGCGGGGGGAAGGCGCGCCATGAGCTGCTGCTGGCAGCGGGCTCACGAACAGTCGACTACAGGGAGGGCGCTGGAGAAGCGCGGCCATCTGATAACGGGAATCGCGATCCGGCTCAAGCGGAAACGACAGCTTCCGTCAGAACGGTTTCACGATCACCAGAATGACGATACCCGCCATCAGCAGCGCCGGCACCTCGTTGAGAATGCGGTAGAAGCGCGCAGGCTTGTCGTTGCGGTCCTCGGCGAAGGCCCTGACCCGCCCGACGAGATAGCCATGGATGGCGGAGAGGATCAGCACCAGCAGGATCTTGGCATGCAGCCAGCCGCCCTTGAAGGCGAAGGCGTACCAGGCGAGGTAGAGCCCCAGCGCCCAGGTCGCGATCATCGCCGGGTTGATGATGCCCTTGAGCAGCCGCCGCTCCATGACCTTGAAGGTCTCCGACTGGATCGAGCCCGTCTGCGCCTCCGCATGATAGACCATCAGCCGCGGCAGATAGAGCATCCCGGCCATCCATGCGATGACGGCCATGACGTGGAAGGCCTTGATCCATTCATACACGGCGAGAGCTCCCTAGCCCCTGACTGCCTTGAGCAGACGCTCGACATGGGCGATCGGCGTATCCGGCAGGATGCCGTGGCCGAGATTGAAAATGAAGGGCGCCCCGGCGAAGGCGGCGAGGATGGCCTCGACCCCCCGCTCCAGCTCCGGCCCGCCGGCCCGCAGAAGCTGCGGATCGAGATGGCCCTGCACAGGCACCAGCGATTGGATCTCCGAGCGCACGAAATCCCGGTCGATCTCGGTTTCGAGGCTGACGGCGTCGACGCCGGTGCCCCGCACATAATCCGGGATCAGGGCTCCGGCGCCGCGCGGAAAGCCGATGATCCGCACCTGCGGATGCGCGGCGCGCACGCCCTCGACGATCCGCCGCGTCGGCGCGATGCACCAGCGCCGGAAATCGTCCGGGGTCAGCACGCCGGCCCAGCTATCGAAGATCTGTACGGCATCGACGCCCGCCGCGATCTGGGCGTTGAGATAGGCGATGGAGCTCGCGACGATGCGGTCGACGATGGCCTGGAAGAGATCGGGGTCGCTGGCGAAGAGTGCCCGCGCCGGCCCCTGATCGGGCGTGCCGCGCCCCGCAACCATATAGGTGGCGACCGTCCAGGGCGCGCCGCAGAAGCCGATGAAGCCGGTCGATCGCGGCAGCGCCGCACGCACCCGGCGGACCGTCTCGATGATCGGAGCGAGCTTGCCCTCGTCGGCCAGCGCGTCGATCTGCGCCAGCCGGTCGGCATCGGCGACTGGTTCAAGCCGCGGCCCTTCGCCCTCGACGAACCAGAGCTTCTGACCGAGCGCCTGCGGCACGACGAGAATATCCGAGAACAGGATCGCCGCATCGAAGCCGAAACGGCGGATCGGCTGGAGCGTCACCTCCGCCGCCAGCACGGGATCGTAGCAGAGCGACAGGAAGCTGCCGGCTTTCGCCCTCGTCTCGCGATATTCGGGGAGATAGCGGCCGGCCTGGCGCATCAGCCAGATGGGCGGGACGGGAAGCGTCTCTCCCGAAAGGGCTCGCAGAAAGGCGGGGCCTTCCCCGGAGGCCGATCTCGCGTTCGTCGTCGAGCCCGTCGGGCGATCCATCTCACGTCCTCTTAAAAAAGAGAATCCTAGAAAGACTCTTCTTTCTTTGACTCTTTGGCAGGGGGAGATAGCCCGCCACAATTTCGTCCACAACCGTTCCACAGGCGGTGGGACAGCAGGTCGCGGGTCGCCGGATACGGAAAGGGCCGGTTAAGGCTTTCTTAACGAATTGGAATCGGCGGGCCGGGCTCGGCCGACCCGAATGATTCACGTGAAACACTTTCTTTACCATGCACAGCGCCGGGCCTGTTGATGGGGAAGCGCGGTTGTCCAGAGGCTCCGCGCCGGCCCGCCGGTTGCGAGTCTTATCCACACTGCTCCTCGGGGGCTTGGATAACCCGCCGGGAGGATGTCGCGTCGCTGCGATTTGCCAAAGCCGCATCAGGCGTTAGAGGAGGAGCAGGCTTCAGCGCGAGGGCTGCCGTGGTCCGCAACTATTTTCACCTTCATCTGGTTTCGGACGCGACGGGCGAGACGCTGATCGCGGTCAGCCGTGCCGCGGCGGCCCAATACGAAACCGTCTCGGCGATCGAGCATGTCTATCCGCTGGTGCGCTCGGAAGCGCAGCTCGCCCGCGTCCTCGCCGAGATCGAATCCTCGCCGGGGGTGGTGCTCTACACTCTGGTCGAGCCGGAATGGCAGGAGAAGCTGGAGAGCTTCTGCCGGGAGCTCGGCTGCCCCTGCCTCTCGGTGCTGCAGCCGGTTCTGTCCCTGTTCCAGTCCTATCTCGGCCAGGTCTCGGCGACGAAGCCGGGCGCGCAGCACGTTCTCAACACCGAATATTTCCGCCGCATCGATGCGATGAATTACACGCTGCTGCACGATGACGGGCAATTGGGCGGCGACCTCGACAATGCCGACGTCATCCTCGTTGGCATCAGCCGGACCTCGAAGACGCCGACGAGCATCTATCTCGCCAATCGCGGCATCAAGACCGCCAACATCCCGCTCGTGCCGAACGTGCCGCTGCCGCCGGAGCTTGACGCCGCCAGGAAGCCGCTGATCGTCGGACTCGTCGCCAGTCCCGACCGCATCGTCCAGATCCGGCAGAACCGCCTGCTCTCCCTGCGGGCCGATGACGAGACGCCCTATGTCGATCCGGCCGCGGTCGCCGACGAGGTCGCCCAGTCGCGCCGGCTCTGCGCCCGCAAGGGCTGGCCGGTGATCGACGTCACGCGCCGCTCCATCGAGGAGACGGCGGCGTCGATTCTCGACCTCCTGCGCGACCACCGCATGAAGTTCATCGCGACATGACGCGGCTGTGGCTCTCGCCGGCGCCGCTGATTCTCGCCTCGGGCAGCCTCACCCGGCGCGACATGCTGGCTGCGGCCGGGCTTCCGGTGGAAACGGCGAAGCCGGAGATCGACGAGCGCGCGGTCGAGCGGCCGCTGGCCGAGCAGGGTGTCGCGGCGGACGGCATCGCCTCGGCGCTGGCGGAGGCGAAGGCGCTTGCCGTGTCGAAGCTCCGTTCCGGCCGGCTCGTCCTGGCCGCCGACCAGACCCTGACCTGCGAGGGACGATCCTTCCACAAGCCGGGGGACGCTGCGGCGGCGGCCGTGCAGATCGCGGCGCTGGCGGGCCGCACCCACGCGCTGCATTCCGCCTTCGCTCTGGCGCGGGACGGAGAGGTGCTTGCCCAGGGTCGGGCGACGGCGCGCCTGACGATGCGCCCGCTCGATGCCGCTTTCATCGAGCGTTATGTCGAGGCCGCCGGCCCGGCCATCCTCGCCAGCGTCGGCGGCTACCAGCTCGAAGGGCTCGGCGCGCAGCTCTTCGCGCGGATCGACGGCGATCATTTCACCATTCTCGGCCTGCCGCTGCTGCCTGTCCTCCAGGCCCTGCGCGATCTCGGCCATCTCGCCCGCTAACCGGATTTCACCATGCCCCCCCATTGCTTCGTCATCGGCCATCCCATCGCGCATTCGCGTTCGCCGCTGATCCATGGCGAATGGCTGCGGCATTACGGGCTGGCCGGCAGCTACGAGGCCATCGACGTCGCCCCGGCCGATCTGCCGGCCTTCATCGCCAGGCTGCGCGCCGGCGCATTCGCCGGCGGTAACGTCACTGTGCCGCACAAGGAGGCGGTGATGGCGCTGGTCGACGAGGTCAGCGAAGCGGGCCGGGCGGTGGGCGCGGTCAACACGCTGTGGCGCGACGGCGAGCGGATCTTCGCCGACAACAGCGATGTCTCCGGCTTCCTCGCCCATCTCGACGCCACCGTCCCCGGCTGGGATGACCAGGTGGGCACGGCCCTCGTCCTGGGAGCGGGCGGGGCCGCGCGCGGCATCGCCTTCGGCCTCAAGGCGCGCGGCATCGGCCGCATCCTGGTGGCCAACCGCAGCCGCGGGCGCGCCGAGGAGCTGGCGTCGTCGTTCGGCGCGCCGTTGACGGCGGTCGACTGGGAGCGGCGCGGCGAAGCGGTCGGCGCGGCCGATCTCGTCGTCAACACCACGGCGCTCGGCATGCAGGGCAAGCCGCCGCTGGAGCTCGATCTTTCGCGCCTGCGCCCCGGCACCATCGTCGACGATATCGTCTATGCGCCGCTGAGAACGGCGCTGCTCGCCGCGGCGCAACGGCGCGGCGGCATCGTCGTCGACGGGCTCGGTATGCTGCTGCACCAGGCCGTGCCGGGCTTCGGCCGCTGGTTCGGCGTCACGCCGCAGGTGACGCCGGCGCTGCGCGATCTGATCGAAGCCGATATCCTCAAGGCGTGATTCGCAAGGAACGCGCATGACCTTCGTGCTGGGCCTCACGGGCTCGATCGGAATGGGCAAATCGACGACGGCCGCTCTTTTCGAGAAGCGGGGCGTGCCGCTGCACGATGCCGATGCGGCGGTGCATCGCCTGCATCGCGGCCGGGCGGCGGCGCCGATCGCGGCGGCCTTTCCCGGAACGGTCGTCGACGGCGTGGTCGACCGCGCCAGGCTCGGCGCCGCGGTGCTCGGCAGCCCCGATGCGCTCAGCCGGCTCGAGGCGATCATCCATCCGCTGGTGCGGGAGGAGGAGGAGGCTTTCCTCGCCCGCTGCCGGACGCAGGCGGCCGGGCTCGCCGTCATCGACGTGCCGCTCCTGCTGGAAACCGGGGGCGAGGGGCGGTGCGACGCGGTGCTCGTCGTCACGGCCCCGGCCGCGGTCCAGCGCGAGCGCGTGCTGGCGCGTCCGGGCATGAATGCGGAGAAGCTGCAAGCGATCCTGTCGCGCCAGATGCCGGATGCCGAGAAGCGCCGCCGGGCGCATTTCCTTGTGGACACCTCGCGCGGTCTCGTGGCCGCGGAGCGGCAGGTCGGCTCTATCCTCGCAGCACTGGCCGGCCGGCCCGGAGGCGGAGCGGCGGCGACCTACAGGGCGAGGTCCTGACCCGATGCGCGAGATCGTTCTCGATACCGAAACCACCGGCGTCGAAGCCCATAACGGCGATCGCATCGTCGAGATCGGTTGCGTCGAGCTGGTCAACCACTGTCCGAGCGGCCGCACCTTCCACGTCTATATCAACCCCGAGCGCTCGATGCCCGTGGAGGCCTACAACGTTCACGGGCTTTCCGAGGAGTTCCTGTCGGACAAGCCCGTCTTCGCCGCGGTCGCGCAGGATTTCGCCGAATTCATCGCCGGCGCCAAGCTGGTGATCCACAACGCCGCCTTCGACATCGGCTTCATCAACATGGAGTTCAAGCGCCTCGGCATGGCGCCGGTCGAGCCGGCTTTCGTGGTCGACACGCTGTCCATGGCGCGCCGCAAGCATCCCGGCGCCTCCAACAGCCTCGACGCCCTCTGCTCGCGCTACGGCATCGACAACAGCCGGCGCACCAAGCACGGCGCGCTGCTCGATTCCGAGATCCTGGCCGAGGTCTATATCGAGCTGATCGGCGGCAAGCAGGCTTCGCTCGGTCTCGGCGTCGAGGCGGCGGCCGGGCGCCCGGGCCTCGCCGCGCCCATGCTGGAGCGGCCGCAGCGCCAGCGCCCGCTCGCGCCCCGGCTGGACCAGGCCGCCCTCGCGGCGCATGAGGCCTTCATCCTCAAATCCCTGAAGGCCCCGCTCTGGAAGGGCTATCTCGGCATCGCCGACGAGGCGGCGCAGTAGATCTGAAGCGCTACGAAGCCTTCCGCCGCGACAGCATGTTGAGCGCCTCGACCAGGGCCGAGAAGGCCATCGCCGCGTAGATATAGCCCTTCGGCACATGCACGCCGAAGCCCTCGGCGATCAGCGTGCCGCCGATCATCAGCAGGAAGCCGAGCGCCAGCATCACGATCGTCGGATTGTTCTCGATGAAGCGTGCCAGCGGGTCGGCGGCGAGCAGCATGGTCAGCACCGCGACGATCACGGCGATGACCATCACCGGAAGATGCTCGGTCATGCCGACGGCGGTGATGATCGAATCGACCGAGAAGACGAGGTCGAGCAGCAGGATCTGGACGATGACGCTGCCGAAATTGGCGGCGGCGCGGCCGCCGTCGAACAGGTCCGGGCCCGGATCCGGGTCGACCTTGTGATGGATTTCCTTCGTCGCCTTCCAGACCAGGAACAGGCCGCCGGCGATCAGGATGAGGTCGCGCCAGGAGAAGGCATGGCCGAGGACCGAGAAGACCGGCGCGGTGAGCTTGACGATGACCGCGACCGTGCCGAGCAGCGCCAGGCGCAGGACGAGCGCCAGCCCGATGCCGATCCTGCGGCCCCGGGAGCGCTGATGCTCGGGCAGCTTGTTGGTCAGGATCGAGATGAAGATCAGGTTGTCGATGCCGAGCACGACCTCCATGGCGATCAATGCCCCGAGCGCGGCCCACACGGCCGGGTCGGAGGCGAGCGTCACAAGGGCGTCCATCGGGTCTCCATCGGATAGGGTCTGGCGGGAGCCGCCACAGCCGGTCCGAGATGGCGAGGCGCCGATGGCTGCGCAAGAGCAATAATCAGGCGCAACAAACGAAAAAGGGCCCGCGAGGGGCCCTTTCCGATGTCGGGGGAGCGGTGCTCAGGCGTTGACGGCGCCCGGCTGACCCATCTCCTGCATGCGCTGCTGGTAGAGCGCGGCGAAATCGATCGGCGGCACGTAGAAGGGCGGGAAGCCGCCGTTCTGCACCGCCTCGGCGATGATCTGGCGCGCGAAGGGGAAGAGCAGGCGGGCGCAGTCGATCACCAGCACCGGATGCATGTGCTCTTCCGGGATGTTCTGCAGGCGGAAGACGCCGGCATAGCTCAGGTCGAAGGCGAACAGCGTCTCGTTGTTGAGCTCGGCCTTGCCCTCGAGCTTCAGCACGGTCTCGTAGTCGGTGCCGCCGAGGCTGGTCGTGCCGACATTGACCTGCAGCGACATCTGCGGGCCCTGCTGGGCGTCCTGCTGGGCGAGGGCGCGCGGCGCCTTGGGGTTCTCGAACGAGAAATCCTTGGTGTACTGGATCAGGGCGTTGAGGCTCGGAGCCGTATCCGCGGCGCCGGCGCCGTTGCCGTTGGGAAGTTCGTTGGCCATCGGTCCCATCTTGTTCTGGCAGGCTGTGTCGGGAAATCCCGCGCCGGTTTCGGGCATGCGGGACTGCGCTCCGCCTCCGGGGCGACGCGCGCGTCGGCTATCATGGACGGCAGGGACGCACAAGAACTCGCCTTCACAAGGCCGGGGGTGGATGTTACGAGCCTGTCTCACCATATGACGGTGGTGACGGCCTGCCGCCGGTGTTCTGGCAGAGGCCCGGACCATGACGAGACGGGAGCCGCGGGTCAGCCTTCGATGCAAAATTCCTTCGACATAACGACTCTGGTCTTCTTGGCTCTGGCCGTTTTCGTCGCCTGGAAGCTGCGCTCCGTCCTTGGCCAGAAGACCGGCCACGAGCAGCCGCCAAAGGACCCCTTCGTCCGGCGCGAGACGCCGCCGCTGCGGCCGGACCAGGCCCAGGACAAGCGCGACAACGTCATCCGCCTGCCGGGCGCGGCCAATGATCCCGCCGCCGCCGCTCCGTCGGCGGCCGAGCGCTGGAAGGATATCGCGCCGCCGGATTCGCCGGTCAGCAACGGCATCGAGGCGATCGTCCGGCAGGAGCCGGCCTTCGATCCCCAGGCCTTCATCGGCGGCGCCAAGGCCGCCTACGAGACCATCGTCACCGCCTTCGCCCGTGGCGACCGCAAGGCGCTGAAGAACCTGCTCGCCAAGGATGTCTATGACGGCTTCGAGCAGGCGATCACCGAACGCGAGAAGCGCGGCGAGAAGGCCGAATCGAACTTTGTCTCGATCGACAAGGCCGAGTTGACCGGCGTCGAGGTCAAGGGCAAGGCGGCGCAGGTCACCATCGCCTTCGTCTCGCAGCTCATCAGCGTCACGCGCGATGCGCAGGGCAACGTCGTCGACGGCAGCGCCGATCAGGTGTCGGAGGTCAACGACATCTGGACCTTCTCGCGCCAGCTCGGCAGCAGGGACCCCAACTGGCTTCTCGTCGCCACCGAAGCCGGGGCGTGAACCGTGGCGCCGCGGCCGCGCTCGCGCTGCTCGCGGCCCTTGCACCGGTTCCGATGACGGCCATGGCCAACCCTCCCTTCCCCCTGCCGGACGGCGCCCGCGCCGAACCGGCGACGCCCGGCGGGATCGCCGGCTGGCGGCAGGACGACCAGGGCGAGGCCTTCGCCGTCTTCGCGCGGGGCTGCATGGCGGAGCCGCCGCTGCGGCAGGCGGTGGCTTTGCCGGACGTGCTCGCCGCCGCCTGCGAGAAGGCGAAGGCTCTGGCGGCGGCCGGTTCGGTCAGCGCCGATGAGGCGCGCGGCTTCTTCGAGCAGAATTTCAGCTTCTGGCACATCCGTCCGGCAAACGCCGAAACCGGCTTCATGACCGGCTATTTCGAGCCCGAATTCGAGGGCTCCCTCACCCGCTCCGAGGCCTTTCCGACGCCGCTCTATGCCCGCCCGAAGGATCTGGTGACGCGGTTTCCCGAGGATGACTGGCCCGGCCTCGACAAGGCGCTCTCCGCCGCGCGCCGCACCGGCAAGGGACTCGAGCCCTTCCCGGACCGTGCCGCCATCGAGACCGGCGCGCTCGACGGGCAGGGGCTGGAGATCCTCTGGCTGCGCGACCCCGTCGACCGCTTCGTCCTGCAGGTGCAGGGCTCCGGCCGCGTACGCCTGCCCGACGGCAGGGTGACGCGGCTGGTCTATTCCGGGCGCAACGGCCTGCCCTATACCTCGCTCGGCCGCGTGCTGAGCCAGCGCGAGAACATCCCGCCCGAGCAGATGACGATGGACCGCCTCGTCGCGCGGCTGAAGGCCGATCCCGCCTTCGCGCGCGATCTCATCCGGCTCAACCGCTCCTTCGTCTTCTTCGCCCGCCGCGACGACCTGCCGGCCGAGGCCGGGCCGATCGGCGGCGCCGGGCTGCCGCTGACGCCGCTGCGCAGTATCGCCATCGACCGCAATCTCTGGCCCTACGGCCTGCCGGTCTGGATCGACGCGGCCCTTCCCGACGGAGCGGGCGGCACGGCGCCGCTGGCCAGGCTGACCGTCGCGCAGGATACCGGTTCCGCCATTCTCGGCCCGGCGCGGCTGGACCTCTTCGTCGGCTCCGGCGAAGCGGCCGGGCATCGCGCCGGGCTGATCCGGCATCCCGTCTCCTTCACCGTGCTCTGGCCGCGTTGAGATGCGCTCGCGCCGGGGCAAGACGCTGAGCGAGGCCGATATCGCGCTCTGGCGGCAGGTGGCGCGCTCGGTCAGGCCGCTGCCCGGCCGCGCGCCGCCCGAGCCGGAGCCGGAGCCGCCCGCGGCGCCAGTCCCGACCGAAACCTCGGTTCTCCTCGTCGCCGGCATGGCCTTGGCCAAGGCCGCACCGCCAGCCGCACCGCCTCTGGCGCCGCTCGAGCGCCGCCTGCGCACGCAGCTCCGCCGCGGCCGGCAGGAGGTCGAGGCCTCGATCGACCTGCACGGCATGCGGCAGGACGAGGCGCATCTGGCGCTGCGCGGCTTTCTGCGCCGCGAGCAGGCGCGCGGCACCCGCATCTGCCTCGTCGTCACCGGCAAGGGCGGTCCGGCGCCGGCGCTGTTCGGCGCCGAGCGCGGCATCCTGCGCCGGATGGTGCCGCTCTGGCTGGGCCTGCCGGAACTGCGCCCGCTGATCCTGGGCTTCGAGGAGGCGGAGCAGCGTCATGGCGGCTCGGGCGCGCTCTATGTGCGCCTGCGCCGGCTCAGGGAGCAGGGCGCATGACCCCTTTCGGCCGGCGGGTGCGCGAGCTTCGCGAAAAGCGCGGGATCACGCTCGCCCGGATGGCCGCGGGTCTCGGCGTCACGCCGGCCTATCTCTCGGCGCTGGAGCACGGCAAGCGCGGCCGGCCGACCTTCAGCCTGATCCAGGGCGTGATCCACCAGCTCGGCGTGATCTGGGACGAGGCCGACGAGCTGGTGCGCCTCGCCGACCTCTCCCATCCGCGCGTGACCGTCGACACGGCCGGTCTGGAGGCGGAAGCGACGCTCTTCGCCAACCGCCTGGCCCGCGAGATCGCCGCGCTCGACCTTGCGGATCTGCGCCGCCTCGGCGCCGTCCTCGACGAGGCCGCGGCGCGCCGCGACCGGCCGGCTTGACCCGGAACCGGTCGGATGCGACACGGCGGCCACCTCTCCTTCCGGCCATCGAGCGCCGCCCCACCCCGGATCCGCCATGACCAGCACCCGCACGGACGTCCTCGCCCTCGGCAACGCCATCGTCGATGTCCTCGCCTCCGCCGAGGAGGATTTCCTCATCGCGCAGAAGCTCACCAAGGGCGCGATGATGCTGATCGACGAGGCGCGGGCGGAATCGCTCTTCGCTGCGATGGGGCCGGCGCGCATCGTTTCCGGCGGCTCGGCCGCCAACACCATCGCCGGCCTCGCCTCCTTCGGCGGCAAGGGCGCCTTCATCGGCAAGGTCCGGGCCGACGAGCTCGGCAAGCTCTACCGGCACGACCTGACCTCGCTCGGCGTCGCTTTCGGCACCGCAGACGCGACGGAAGGTCCGGCGACGGCGCGCTCCTTCATCATCGTCACGCCGGATGGCGAGCGCACGATGAACACCTATCTCGGCGCCTGCCAGGGCCTCTCTCTCGCCGATGTCGACGAGAAGGCCGTCGAGAGCGCCGATATCGTCTATCTCGAAGGCTATCTCTGGGACCCGCCGGCGGCGAAGGAAGCCTTCCGCAAGGCGTCCGAGATCGCCCACAGGGCCGGCGGCCGCGTCGCCATCACCCTGTCGGATTCCTTCTGCGTCGATCGCTACCGCGACGAGTTCATCGGCCTGATCCGCAACCGCACCGTCGACCTCGTCTTCGCCAACGAGCATGAATTGAAGAGCCTCTACCAGACCGCCGATTTCGACACGGCCCTGTCCTGGCTGCGCTCGGAGAACATCCTCGCCGTGGTCACGCGCTCGGAGAAGGGAGCGCTGGCGGTGACGCCCGACGGCATCGTCGAGGAGCCGGTCTTCCCGGTGGAGCGCGTGGTCGACGCCACCGGCGCCGGCGACCTCTTCGCGGCGGGATTCCTCTACGGCCTGACCTCGGGCCGCGAGACCCGCGATTCGCTGCGCCTCGGCGCGCTGGCGGCGGCCGAGATCATCTCGCATGTCGGCGCGCGCCCGGATGTCAGCCTGAAGACGCTGGCAGGCAACGAAGGGCTGCTGTGAGCGCCACGGCTGAGGGCACACCACGATTGTCATTCCGGGGCGGCCCTCTGGGCCGAGCCCGGAACCCACGACCGGGTACGTCCGAATTACAATTTCCGCTGCATCGCTGAACGCTCGGCCTCACTCCATCGTGGAGGCCTTCGCTGCGCGATGCGCCGGAATGACAAAACGGGCTTCCCCTCAGTACAGCGTCGCCTTGACCCGCTCCGGCAGCGCCTCGTCATAGGCCTTGCCGTCGAAGGTTTCGACCGCCGCGTTGCGCGCGGTGATGTCGCGCAGGATCGTGCCGGGCGACGGCAGGGACCGCTTGTCGACATGCCGCTCCGGATTCCAGAGCTCGGCCCGCACCACGGCGCGCGAGCACTGGAAGTAGACCGACTCGACATGGACGATCATCACGCTCGCCGGCAGCTTCCCGGCCATCGCGAACTGCGAACACAACCCTGAATCGCAGGAAATCTCCGCGCGTCCGTTCACGCGCAGCGTCTCGCCGCAACCGGGGATCAGGAAGAGCATTCCGATTCGATCGTCGAACAGGATATTCTTCAACGAATCCAGCCGGTTATTCCCTTTTCGGTCCGGAATGAGGAGCGTTTTCGCGTCCCGGACCGTGACGAAGCCCGGCAAATCCCCGCGCGGCGAACAATCCAGCCCCTCCGGACCGACCGTCGCGAGCACGAAAAACGGCGAGGCGGCGATCAGCGCTGCATAATTCTCGTCGACATGATCGATCTCCTTGAAGACCGAAGCCGGTGCGGCCGGGCTGGGATAGGCGCGGGCGAGATCGTCGAGCGAGGCGATGCGGTGGTCTGACATGCCGGTCTCCATGGAGCGGCATATGTCTAGACTATTGCCGAAGCTGCGTCACCTGGCGCCGCGCGCCGCGGTCCCTCCGGTCATCCCCGCCCGGCAATGGCCTCGGCCAGCCCGCCCGGATTCTCCCAGGCCATGGAATGGCCGGCCTTCGGCACGATGCGGAGATCGACCCCGATCCCGGAAAGGCTCTCCGCCTCGGCATAGGGAAGGGAGTTCTCGTCGATGATCATCGTCCGGGGCAAGGTCGGGCAGCATCCGCCGTCCGCGCAATGCGGGCGCCGCCGCCACGGCCGGCTAGTCGCATGAGGAGGCGCAGCCGAGTCCGTGGACGAAGAGCAGGCGGTCCTTCGCCGGCAAGATCGTGATAGCGCAGACGGCTTTCGGTTCCGGGCTCATGGCTTCGCCATGCCCCGGAATGACGGTGGCGGTTCCGTACGGAATCGGAATGACGGTTGCCGGGCCGCGTACGGTATTCAGTCCGGTGCTCCAGGCCCTTGCACCGCTCCGGGCTGTCAGCATCGTTGCGGCGGGCGCGGAATGCGAAACGCCCCGCATCCGGGGATGCGGGGCGCGCTTCGTTTCACGTGAATCCGCTTGGAGCGATTACTCGCCGGCGGCCTGCTTCTCGCGGGACTTCTCGGCCTCGCGCTCGGCCTTCAGCTTCTCGGTGATGTCCTCGCCGGTCTCCTGGTCGACGACCTTCATCGAGAGGCGGATCTTGCCGCGCTCGTCCATGCCGAGGAACTTCACCTTGACCTTGTCGCCTTCCTTGACGACGTCCTGGACCTTCTGGACGCGCTTGGGGGCGAGCTCGGAGATGTGGACGAGGCCGTCCTTGGCGCCGAAGAAGTTCACGAAGGCGCCGAACTCCATGATCTTGACGACGGTGCCGTCATAGATCGTGCCGGTCTCCGGCTCGGAGACGATCGACTTGATCCACTTGATCGCGGCTTCGATCGACTTGCCGTCGGCCGAGGCGATCTTGATGGTGCCGTCGTCCTCGATGTTGACCTTGGCGCCGGTCTTCTCGACGATCTCGCGGATGACCTTGCCGCCGGAGCCGATGACTTCGCGGATCTTGTCGACCGGGATCTTCATCGTCTCGATGCGCGGCGCGAACTCGCCGAGCTGGCCGCGCGAGGCGGAGAGCGCCTTGGCCATCTCGCCGAGGATGTGTTCGCGCCCGCCCTTGGCCTGGTCGAGGGCGACCTTCATGATCTCCTCGGTGATGCCGGCGATCTTGATGTCCATCTGAAGCGAAGTAATGCCTTCTGCAGTACCCGCGACCTTGAAGTCCATGTCGCCGAGATGGTCCTCGTCGCCGAGGATGTCGGAGAGCACCGCGAAGCGCTCGCCTTCCAGGATCAGGCCCATCGCGATGCCGGCAACCGGCGCGCGCAGCGGCACGCCGGCATCCATCAGCGCCAGCGAGGTGCCGCAGACGGTGGCCATCGAGGAGGAGCCGTTCGACTCGGTGATCTCCGAGACGACGCGCAGCGTGTAGGGGAACTCGCCCTTCGGCGGCAGCATCGGGTGGATGGCGCGCCAGGCGAGCTTGCCATGGCCGATCTCGCGGCGGCCGGGCGAGCCCATGCGGCCGGTCTCGCCGACCGAATAGGGCGGGAAGTTGTAGTGCAGCAGGAAGGTCTCCTTGTAGGTGCCTTCCAGCGAGTCGATGAACTGCTCGTCGTCGCCGGTGCCGAGCGTGGTCACGACCAGCGCCTGCGTCTCGCCGCGGGTGAACAGCGCCGAGCCGTGGGTGCGCGGCAGGATGCCGGCCTGGGCCACGATCGGGCGCACGGTCTTGCCGTCGCGGCCGTCGATGCGGATGCCGTCGTCGAGGATGTTCCAGCGCACGATCTTGGCCTGCGCTTCCTTGAACTGGGCGCCGACCTTGTCCTTGGCGAAGGTGGTCACGCCGTCCGGCGTCTCGGAAACCAGCGCGGCGACGACCTTGGCCTTGACGGTGTCGACGGCCTTGTAGCGCTCGGCCTTGGCGGTGATCTTGTAGGCGGCGCGCAGATCGGCCTCGCCCAGCTTCATGATCGCGTCGAGGATGGCGGAATCGTCCGGCGGGTTGAAGTCGCGCGGCTCCTTGGCGGCCTTCTCGGCCAGGCGGATGATCGCCTCGATCACCGGCTGGAAATGCTTGTGGCCGAACATCACGGCGCCGAGCATGATCTCCTCGGAGAGCTCCTTCGCCTCCGACTCGACCATCATCACGGCGTCCTGGGTGCCGGCGACGACGAGGTCGAGGGCCGATTCCTTCATCTCCTCGATCGTCGGATTCAGCTTGTAGGCGCCGTCGATATAGCCGACGCGGGCGCCGCCGATCGGACCCATGAAGGGCACGCCGGAGAGGGTCAGCGCCGCCGAGGTCGCGACCATGGCGAGGATGTCGGGATCGTTCTCCAGATCATGCTGGAGGACGGTGACGACGACCTGCGTGTCGTTCTTGTAGCCTTCGACGAAGAGCGGGCGGATCGGGCGGTCGATGAGGCGGGAGACCAGCGTCTCCTTCTCGCTCGGGCGGCCTTCGCGCTTGAAATAGCCGCCCGGGATGCGGCCGGCGGCGAAGGTCTTCTCCTGGTAGTTCACGGTCAGCGGGAAGAAGTCGAAGCCGGGCTTCGGCTCCTTGGCCGAGACGACGGTGGCGAGCAGGACGGTCTCGCCATAGGTGGCCATCACGGCGCCGTCGGCCTGGCGGGCGACCTTGCCGGTTTCGAGGACGAGCTTGCGGCCGCCCCAGATCAGTTCTTCGGTTTGGATGTCGAACATGTGTTTCGTCTTTCGGTCGGGTTCGACCCGTCCGGTGCCTTCAGGCCCATGGGCAAGACGGCGGAGCGCTCGGGCTGTGAGAGGTTGGCGCCCGAGCGCTCGGCGATCCTGCCATGGACGTCTTTCGGCGCCCGGCGGGTCACGCGGGAGGGCCGCCCCATGCGGCCGCCGCGGCAGTTAGGCGCGCCGCCCCTACAACATCGGATGTATCCGATGTTGTAACGACATGGTAGATCATCGTTATCGCGTCCGGAAGGACGCGCGATGATCCAGCGGCATCGCCCGAAAAGGTGCCGCCCGGAGCGGAAGGCACCGGGCGGAAACGGCTTTCGGCCTTCGATCAGCGGCGGATGCCGAGCCTCTCGATCAGCGTCTTGTAGCGGGCCTCTTCCTTGCCCTTGAGGTAGTCGAGCAGCGAGCGGCGCTGCGAGACCAGCTTGAGCAGGCCGCGGCGGGAGTGGTTGTCCTTCGCATGCGACTTGAAGTGGCCGGTGAGGTTGTTGATGCGCTCCGTCAGGATCGCGATCTGGACCTCCGGCGAGCCGGTATCGTTCGGCTTGGTGGCGTATTCCTTGAGCAGCGCGGTCTTGCGCTCGGCCGTGATCGACATCGGGGAATCCTCTGTTGGGGTTGATCTGGCGGGCCTGGCCGGGATGTCGTCCAGCGAGGTCCGGAGTCCGCGAGCCGCCTCATCGCGGAGGGGTCGCGCAGCCGGCTTTTTCGGTCCGGATGCGCGGCATATACACGAAATCGGCGGAAACGCCAGCGCTTCGCGGAACAGGACTGCCGGATGCCGGTTTGACTCGCTATCCTCATCCGAGAAAGCGAGGGGTCGTCCATGCCCGTTTGCATCCGAACCGCGACGCGCCCTGCGCGGGAGCGCCTGTGATGGCGCCGCGCCCGGCCTGGAAAGGCTATCTCAAGCTCTCGCTGGTCTCCTGCGCCGTCGAGCTCACCGGCGCGACCAGCCAGAGCGAGCGCGTCTCCTTCCGCATCATCAACCGCAAGACCGGCAACACGGTGCGGCGGCAATATGTCGACAGCGTCACCGGCAAGCCTGTTTCTGACGACGACGAGGTCAAGGGCTACGAGATCGGCGACGACGAATATCTGCTGGTCGAGGAGGACGAGATCGAGGCCGTCCAGATCGAATCCTCGCATACGCTGTCGATCGAGAGCTTCGTCGACCGGGCCGACATCCCGCAGATCTATTTTGACACGCCCTATTACGTCACGCCCGCGGACGAGGTCTCGGAGGAGGCCTTCGCCGTGATCCGGGAGGCGATGGCGAAGCAGCGGAAGGCCGGGATCGCCCGCATCGTGCTCTATCGCCGCGAGCGGCCGGTGATGATCGAACCCTTCGACAGCGGCCTGCTCTTGACGACGCTGCGCTACGACAAGACCGTCAGGAAGCCGGAAGAGGTCTTCGACGGGCTCGGCAAGCAGAAGAGCGACCCCGAACTGGTCGCGCTCGCGACCCATATCATCGAGAAGAAGGAAGCGGCCTTCGACCCGTCCGGCTTCGACGACCGGTATGAGGACGCGCTGCTCGAATTGATCCGCGCCAAGCAGAAGGGCCGCAAGCCGCCCGTGGTGCAGGCGGCCGAGCGCCCCGCCAACGTCGTCAACCTGTTCGATGCCTTGAAGAGGAGCCTCGCCGGCGAAGGTGGCGGCAAGGCTGCGGCGCCCTCCGGTTCCAAGGCGGCTAAGCCTGCCAAATCGGCAAAGCGCTCGACCGGCAAGACCCGCAAGAGTGCCTGAGCACGACCAGGGGAAGGACATGGAAAACCGGGTCGTGCCGCGGTCATCCCGGGCGATCCCCCGGTCCCGTCTTCGATCGGACCAAGGACGGGCTCCGGGAGAGTCGGGATCCGTCACTGAGCGTTTCCGGAGAAGGTTCAGGCCTGGATTCCGGATCCGGGCCGTGATCGGTCCGGGGTGAGGCGCGCTTTTTTTGAGGTGCAGGGCGACGCCGGTGAAGTTCCGGCCGGCTCAAGGGGAGGACCGATGTCCACGCTCGATCTCTACCGCTCCAAGCGCGATTTCAGCCGCACCCGCGAGCCGAAAGGCGTTGGCAAGTCCGGCAAGGCGTCCGGCCCGCAAGGCGGCGCCTTCGTCGTGCAGAAGCATGCGGCCCGGCGCCTGCATTACGATTTCCGGCTCGAACAGGGCGGCGTGCTCTGGTCCTGGGCGGTGACGCGGGGCCCCAGCCTCGACCCGGCCGAGAAGCGGTTGGCCGTCCATGTCGAGGACCATCCGCTCGAATATGCCGGCTTCGAAGGCACGATTCCCGCCGGGCAATATGGCGGCGGCTCGGTCATCGTCTGGGATGAGGGGCGCTGGATACCCGAGGGCGATCCGGCGGCAGGCCTGAAGAAGGGCCATCTCGCCTTCGCGCTGGAGGGCCACAAGCTGCACGGCCGCTGGCATCTCGTCCGGCTGAAACCCCGGCGCGGCGAGAAGCGCGACAACTGGCTGCTGATCAAATCGGAGGACGCATTCGCCCGCACCGACGAGGACATCCTCGAAACCGCGCCGAACTCGGTGAAGTCCGGCCTTTCGGTCGAGCAGATCGGGGCCGATGCCGACAAGGGGGCCGTCTGGGACACGACCCGGCCGGCAAAGCAGGCGGCCGCCGCGGCGAAACCGGCCCGCAAGGCGAGGCGGCGCGGCGATGACGAGGCGCTGCCGGCCTTCGTCGAGCCCTGCCTGGCGACCTTGCAGGAGAAGCCTCCCGCCGGCGAGAGCTGGCTGCACGAGGTCAAGTTCGACGGCTACCGGCTGGAGGCCCGCATCGACCATGGCGAGGCCAGGCTCCTGACCCGTTCGGGCCTCGACTGGACCGCCCGTTTCGGCAAGGGGCTGATCGCGGCGCTCGCCGGCCTGCCCTGCGGGAGCGCCCTGATCGACGGCGAGCTGGTCGCGCTCGGCGAGGACGGCATCTCCTCCTTCTCCGCCCTGCAGCAGGCGCTCTCGGACGGAAAAACCGCCGGCCTCGTCTATTTCGCCTTCGACCTGATGCATCTCGACGGCGAGGATCTGCGCGGCGAGCCGCTGCTCGCCCGCAAGGAAAGGCTGCAGCATCTGCTGGAGGGCGCGCCCGCCGACGGCCCGCTGCGCTACAGCGAGCATTTCGTCGAGCCGGGCCAGGTCATGCTGGCCCATGCCTGCCGCCTCGGGCTGGAGGGGGTGGTCTCGAAACGCGCCGACGCGCCCTATCGCAGCGGGCGCGGCCGCGACTGGATCAAGTCGAAATGCTCCCAGCGCCAGGAATTCGTCATCGCCGGCTACGTCCCCTCGCAGGCCTCTCCGCGCAAGCTCGGCTCCATCGTCGCCGGCTATTACGAGGATGGCGAGCTGAAGCCGGCCGGCCGGGTCGGCACCGGCTTCACCGCGGCTTCCGCCGCCGCCCTGAAGGCGAAGCTCGACGCGATCGCGGCCGATGCCTCGCCCTTCAAGGGCCGTGCCGGGCGCGAGCGGGGCGTCGTCTGGGTGAAACCCGAGCTGGTGGCGGAGGTCGCGTTCCGGGCCTGGACCGCCTCGAAGACCTTGCGCCACGCCTCCTTCCTGGGCCTGCGCGAGGACAAGCCGGCCGGCGAGGTCGCCGCCGAGGCGCCGGTCGCGCCCGATGCCGCGCCGGCTCCCGGCCGGGAGAGGATGGCGGCGCGCAAAGCGCCCGGGAAGGCCGAGGCGGTGGAGACGCGCGTGACGCTGAGCAGTCCCGACAAGCAGCTCTGGCCCGATGCCGGCTTCACCAAGCGCGATCTGCTCGCCTATTACGCCCGGGTCTGGCCGCTGATGCGGCGCTTCGTCACCGGGCGGCCGCTCAGCCTGGTCCGCGCGCCGGACGGCATCGAGGGCACCCGCTTCTTCCAGAAGCATGCCGGTGCCGGGATGCACCCGGCCGTGCGCCGCCGGAAGGACAGCGACGGCGAGGAGCTGATCTCGATCGAGGATTTCGACGGGCTCGCCGCCCTGGTGCAGCTCGGCACGGTCGAGATCCATGTCTGGGGCGCGACTTTGGATGCGATCGAGACGCCGGACCAGATCATCTTCGACCTCGATCCCGATGCCGGGGTGCCGATCGAGCGCGTGCGCGAGGCGGCGCTGACCGTGCGCCGCCATCTCGACGAGCTCGGCTTCGACAGCCTCCTCAAGGTTTCCGGCGGCAAGGGCTTCCATGTCGTGGTGCCGCTGAAGCCCAGGGCGGACTGGCCGCGCGTGCGCGGCTTCGCCCGCGATTTCGCCAAGGCGATGGAGCAGGCCGAGCCGAAGCTCTACACCGCGACCCTGTCGAAGAAGGCGCGGCGCGGCCGGATCTTCATCGACTATCTGCGCAATGGCCGCGGCGCCACCGCGATCGCCCCCTATTCGACCCGCGCCCGGCCCGGCGTGACCCTGGCGATGCCGGTGGAGTGGACGGACATCGACAGCCTGAAGCCCGACGCCTTCAAGGCGCGCGACATCCTCGACGGCGCCTTGCCGCCCGATCTCTGGAGCGATTTCTTCACCCGGGGCAAGCCTCTCACCGGAGGCTGAGCGGGGCCGGGCTGCGGCCGTCCGGCGGCGCGAGGCCCTGGTCGTAGCGCCGCTGCGCCGCCTCGACCTCGCCGATATGGGCCTCGGCCCAGAGCGTGAGCTGGTGCACCGTCTGCGACAATGTCCGGCCCAGCCCGGTCAGGGAATATTCGACCGTGACCGGCACGGTCGCAAACACCTCGCGCCGGACCAGCCCGTCGCGCTCCAGGCTCTTCAGCGTCTGCGACAGCATCTTCTGCGAGATGTTCTCGATCCGGCGCCGCAGCGCGTTGAAGCGCAGCGTGCCGTCCTCGAGCGCGACCAGGATCAGCACGGCCCAGCTATCGCCGATGCGGTCGAGCACGCGCCGCGTCGGGCACAGGGCCTGGAAAGGGTCGGGACGTTTCAGCATGGCGGTTTCCGGGAGGTGACCATGTCGCGCGAAAGTGCCTTCTTTACGGGGCGCCGCAGCGGCATCAGATAGGTTCCATTGGAGCGCAGGTATCGAACAGTTACCTGAGAAAGGAGCCCTTGTCATGAAAGTCGCATTGATCGGCGCCAGCGGATTCATCGGGTCGCGCCTGCTCGCCGAATTGTCGGCGCGCGGCCACGCCGTCACCGCGATCGTCCGCAATCCGGAGAAGGTGGCCTCCCTGCCCGGCGTCACCGCGGTCAAGGGCGATGTCTTCGACAGGGACGGTCTGGCGCGGCTGCTGGCCGGCCATGACGCGGCGATCAGCGCCGTCCACTTCACCGCCAGCGACCCGCAGATCCTGCTCGCCGCGGTGAAGCAGTCGGGCGTGAAGCGCTATCTCGTCGTCGGCGGCGCCGGCAGCCTCGAGGTCGCGCCGGGCGTGAAGCTGGTCGACACCCCCGATTTCCCCGCCGCCTATCGCGACGAGGCGCAGAAGGGCGGGGTCTTCCTCGACCTGCTGAAGCAGGAGCCGGCGCTGGACTGGACCTTCCTCTCGCCTTCGGCGCTGATCCAGCCGGGCGAGCGCACCGGGAAATTCAGGCTCGGCACCGATCAGCTCCTGGTCGACGCCAAGGGCGACAGCGCGATCTCGGCCGAGGATTACGCCGTGGCGCTGGTCGACGAGCTGGAAAAGCCGGCGCATCGCCGCCGCCGCTTCACGGTCGGCTACTGAGGTTTCCCGGTAGCCTCGGGGCCAAAGGAAAAGGCCGCGCCCTCTCGCGGGGGCGCGGCCTTTTTTGAGGATCGGGCCTGCGGCGTCAGGCCTTGCGGAACTGCTTCTCGCCGATGCTGAGCCTGCCGCGCTTCAGCTTGCCGAGGGCGACCCAGCCCGATTCGCCCTCGAAATAGAGCTTCGAGCGGTCGACGGCGTAGCGCCCGCGATGCTGGGCGCCGGCGGAGGGCTTGCATTTGTGGAACTGGCCGTCCGGCCTGAGGTCGATGAGGATGGCGCCGTCCTCGGTCTTCCAGGTGCCGATGGCGGCCTGCTCGAAGGGCGAGGGGGCGTTGGCTTCGTCGAGATCGATCTCGAGCGGGCGGATGGCCCGGCCGCGCGGCGCGATGCCGTTGGCGAACTGGCCGAGAGCCTGAAGAACCTGGCTGAACTGCATCGGTTCGGTCTCCCTGAAGGAATGAAAGCCCGCTCCGCGGCGACAGCGGAACGGGAATGCGAGAACGACAGCGCGCCGGCGGGACCGGCGATGTCGAAGTCGTCGCGATGATGTCGGTCGATGGTGGCGCCTGCTGGGCATGAATGCGGCGGCGCTGGTCCGAAATGGGGAGCGGCGGGCGCCGTTGCAAGGGGCGGGGCGGCGCCTGCTCGCGGGGAATGGGCGCAAGCCCTTGGCGAATCGCGAGAACGGCGCCTTTCGGCGCC
>UBNE01000038.1 GCA_900466745.1 Hyphomicrobiales bacterium
ACGCCGATATCGACCGGCTGATGAGCCGGACCGCCAAGCGGCCGATTCCGGCGGGCCGGATCCTGCCCTCGGAGGCCCTGGCCTTCGGGCTGACGCTGTCGATCGGCTCGGTGCTGGTGCTCGGCCTCGTCGCCAACCTGCTCGCGGCGGCGATGCTCGCCTTCACCATCTTCTTCTACGCCGTGGTCTATTCGATGTGGCTGAAGCGCTGGACGCCGCAGAACATCGTCATCGGCGGCGCCGCCGGCGCCTTTCCGCCGATGATCGGCGAGGCGGTGGTGACCGGCCAGTTCGGCTGGCATTCGCTGGTGCTGTTCGCGATCATCTTCCTGTGGACCCCGCCGCATTTCTGGGCGCTGGCGCTGGTCAAGTCCGGCGACTATGCGCGCGCCGGCATCCCGATGATGCCCAATGTCGCGGGCCCCGCCGCGACGCGCCGGCAGATCGTGCTCTATTCGCTGATCATGGCGCCGGTCGCCGTGCTGCCGGCGCTGATGGGCTTCGGCGGGCTGCTCTATCTCGTCGTCTCGGTCACGACCGGGCTCGCCATGATCGGGCTTTCGATCCGCGTCTGGCGGCGCACCGAGGGCCAGCCGGCGGTCAAGGCGGCCTATTCGCTGTTCGGCTTCTCGATCCTCTACCTGTTCCTGCTCTTCGCGGTGCTGCTGGCGGAGAACGGCCTCGGCCTGCTATGGGCGCTGCCGAAGGTGATCGGATGAGCGAGAACCGCAAACCGCAGCCCGCGCCGGCCCCGTTCTCGCCCGAGGACATGGCCCGCCGCCGCCGCCGCTCGGTCGCGCTGGCCCTGGTGCTGGGCGGGCTGGTGATCTTCTTCTTCGTGGTCACGCTGGTGAAGACCGGCCCGGCCATCCTGAACCGGCCGCTGTGATGACGAGGGCGCCCGAAAACCGGCAGGCGAGGAAGGCGGCCCGCACGGCGCTGATCTGCGTCGGCGTGGCCTTCGGCATGCTCGGCGCCTCCTTCGCGGCGGTGCCGCTCTACGACCTGTTCTGCAAGGTCACCGGCTTCGGCGGCACGCCGCAGGTCGGGACCGCCGCGACCGGCAAGGTGCTCGACCGCACCATCTCCGTGCGCTTCGACGCCAATGTCGCGCCCGGTCTCGGCTGGAAGTTCCAGCCGGAAAGCCCGGAGATCAAGGCCCAGGTCGGCGTCACCCAGACCGTGTTCTACAAGATGACGAATCGCTCGGACCGCACGGTCACCGGGATCGCGACCTACAACGTCACGCCGGAGCAGAGCGCCGCCTATTTCGTCAAGATCCAGTGCTTCTGCTTCACCGAGCACACGCTGAAGCCGGGCGAGAGCTTCGAGGCGCCGGTGGTCTTCTACATCGACCCCGAAATCGCCGGAAATCGCGAGCTCGACGGCATCAAGGCGATCACCTTGTCCTATACTTATTTCGCCTCCAAGGCGGGGCAGCCGGTCGCCGAGGGCCAGGCGGGCAACGCCAAGGGTGACGCGAAGAATCCGAAACTGTAAAAGCGCCTTCATCAGGAAGCGCGCACAAGAAGACGCACGCGGAGACCGAATACGATGGCCGGGGCCCATACGAAGCACCACGACTACCACCTCGTCGATCCGAGCCCGTGGCCGCTGGTCGGCGCGGCCAGCGCCACCGTCATGGCGATCGGCGCCGTGATGTGGATGAAGACGCTGGCGGTCGGCGGCATGCATCTGGGCCCGCTGGTCTTCGGCGTCGGCGTGCTCGGCGTGCTCTACACCATGCTGTCCTGGTGGACGGACGTGGTCCGCGAGGCGGAGCGCGAAGGCCACCACACCCGCGTCGTGCAGATCCATCACCGCTACGGCATGATCATGTTCATCGCCTCCGAGGTGATGTTCTTCGTCGCCTGGTTCTGGGCCTATTTCGACGCCAGCCTGTTCTCCTACGAGAAGATCAACTTCCTCCGCTACGAGTTCACCGGCGGGCACTGGCCGCCGAAGGGCATCGAGACCTTCGATCCCTGGCACCTGCCGCTGCTCAACACGCTGATCCTGCTGACCTCGGGCACCACCGTGACCTGGGCGCATTACGCGCTGATCAACAACGACCGGGCCGGCCTGAAGCAGGGACTGTGGCTGACCGTGATCCTCGGCATGGTGTTCACGCTGTGCCAGGCCTACGAGTATTCGCACGCCGCCTTCGCCTTCAGCGGCAACATCTACGGCGCCACCTTCTTCATGGCGACCGGCTTCCACGGCGCGCATGTCATCATCGGCACGATCTTCCTGGCGGTCTGCCTCTACCGGGCCTATCTCGGCCACTTCAAGCCGGACCAGCATCTCGGCTTCGAGTTCGCCGCCTGGTACTGGCATTTCGTCGACGTCGTCTGGCTGTTCCTGTTCGCCGCGATCTATGTCTGGGGCGCCGGCGCCCAGACCGCGGCCGGGCACTGACCGGCTGCCCGCGCGCACCCGGCGGTCGCGCAGACGAAAGGCGGCCGCGAGGCCGCCTTTTCCGTTCAGGAGGTTCCGATGGCAGAACACCACCCCTCCCCTCCCTCGCCCTATGCGACGGGCCTCTCGGGACGCTGCCCGCGCTGCGGACAAGGGGCGCTGTTCGACGGCTTCCTGAAGCTCAAGCCGCGCTGCAGCGCCTGCGGGCTCGACTATAAATTCGCCGATTCGGCCGACGGCCCCGCCGTCTTCATCATGCTCATCGCCGGCTTCCTCGTGCTGGGCGCGGCGCTCTCTGTCGAGATCGCCTATGAGCCGCCGATCTGGCTGCATCTGGTCATCTGGCTTCCGCTGGCGC
This sequence comes from Hyphomicrobiales bacterium, assembly GCA_900466745.1. Taxonomy (GTDB): domain Bacteria; phylum Pseudomonadota; class Alphaproteobacteria; order Rhizobiales; family Beijerinckiaceae; genus Allobosea; species Allobosea minatitlanensis. The sequence goes on from UBNE01000038.1 coordinate 2,777, forward strand.
TGGTCGTCTGCCTGGCGCTGCTGCGGCCGATGAAGGGGCTCGCAGTCGCGCTGCAATACGCCAACAAGGCCGAGGAAGGCAGGCGCCGGACGTGACGGCCCCGGCCCCCACGCCAAGGCGGCCGCGCCTGCTCCTGCCGGCGCTGCTAACCGCGCTGGGCGCCGCCCTGCTCTGCGGGCTCGGCGCCTGGCAGCTCGAGCGGATGCAGTTGAAGCACGCCTATATCGAGCGGCTCGAAACCCAGGCTGCCGGCGCGCCGGCGCCGATGCCGCCCAGCGCCGATTGGTCGAAGCTCGACCCGGCCGCGCTCGACCTGACCCATGTCGTCGCCACAGGCAGCTTCATCGGCGACCATGTCGCCGGGGTGCGCACCACGATCGCCTCGGGGCCGCCCGGCACGCGCCAGCTCTCCGGCTTCGGGCGCTGGATCTTCCAGGGCTTCCGGCTGGCGGATGGCGGCGTCATCCTGGTCAATCGCGGCTTCGTGCCGGAAGGCAGGCTCGGCCAGATCGGCCCGGCTGCGGGCCCGGCGACGGTCGCCGGCTTCCTGCGCGCGCCGGAGACGCGCAACGCCTTCACGCCGGAGGACCTGCCGGCGATCCGCGAATTCTATACGCGCGACCCCGCCGCGATCGCCGGCTCGCTCGGCCTGCCGCCGGCGCCCTTCTATCTCGAAGCCGCGCGCGAGGGCGACGGGCTGACGCCGCCGGCCGGCGTCGACGTGCGCGAGCTGATCGCCCGCATCCCCGACAACCACCTGCAATATGCGCTGACCTGGTTCGGTCTGGCGCTGACGCTGATCGGCGTGTTCGCGGCCTTCGTCTGGCAATCCCGCAAGGGATCGGGCGCGGGGACGGCCTGACCGGGCACGCCTCCCTCGCAAACCGTTTTGCCGAAAGCGGCGGAGCGGCCTATAGCATCACCATAGATCATCGAGGCCCAAGATCGTGCTGCATGTCTCCACCCGGGGCGAAGCCCCGGCGCTCAGCTTTTCCGACGCGCTGCTGACCGGGCTCGCCCGCGACGGCGGGCTCTATCTGCCGCAGAGCTGGCCGGCGCTCGGCGCGGCCGAGATCGCGGGATTCGCCGGGAAACCCTATACGGCGGTGGCGGAGCGCATCCTCGGCGCGCTGAGCGACGGCGACATCGAAGCCGGCGCGCTGCGCCGGATGATCGGCGAGGCCTACGCCACCTTCCGGCACCCTTCCGTCTGCCCGCTGACGCAGATCGGCGACAACCTCTTCGTGCTGGAGCTGTTCCACGGCCCGACGCTCGCCTTCAAGGACGTGGCGATGCAGTTGCTCGGGCGGCTGATGGACCATGTGCTCGGCCAGCGCGGCCAGCGCGCCACCATCGTCGGCGCGACCTCGGGCGACACCGGCGGCGCCGCCATCGACGCCTTCAAGGGGCTGAAGAGCGTCGACGTCTTCATCCTCTATCCGCAGGGCCGCGTCTCCGACGTGCAGCGCCGGCAGATGACCACGGTCGATGCGGAGAACGTCCACGCCATCGCGGTCGAAGGCACTTTCGACGACTGCCAGAACCTGGTGAAGGCGATGTTCAACCATCACGCCTTCCGCGACGAGATCGGGCTGTCCGGCGTCAACTCGATCAACTGGGCGCGGATCGCGGCGCAGGTGGTCTACTACTTCACCGCGGCGGTCTCGCTGGGCGGGCCGGGCCGCAAGGTCTCCTTCACGGTGCCGACCGGGAATTTCGGCGACATCCTCGCCGGCTGGGTCGCCAAGCGGATGGGCCTGCCGATCGAGCGGCTGGCGATCGCCACCAACAGCAACGACATCCTGCCCCGCACGCTGGCGAGCGGCGTCTACGAGATGCGCGGCGTCCAGGCGACGACCTCGCCCTCTATGGACATCCAGATCTCCTCGAATTTCGAGCGTTTGCTGTTCGAGGCGCATGGGCGCGACGGCGCCACTGTCCGCCGGCTGATGCAGTCGCTGCAGCAATCGGGACGCTTCGAGATCGCGCCCGAGCCGCTCGCCCGCATCCGCAGCGAGTTCGACGCGGCGGCCCTCAGCGAAACCGAGATCGCGGCCGAGATCCGCGAGACCTGGACCGAAAGCGGCTATCTCGCCGATCCGCACACCGCGATCGGCATCGGCGCCGCCCGGCAGAAGCTCGCCCGCGATCCGGCGACGCCGATGATCGTGCTCGGCACGGCGCATCCGGCGAAGTTCCCGGCCGCGGTGAAGGCGGCCTGCGGCGTCGAGCCGGCGCTGCCCGCCCATCTCGCGGATCTGATGGAGCGCAGGGAACGGGTCACGCAATTGCCGAACGACCTCGCCGCGGTCGAGACATTCGTGCGCGAGCATGCCCGCGCCGTGCGGGGAGCCGCAGCGTGAGCATCGCCCACCCCGCCGAGACGGCCGAGATCGTGGCGCCGGACGAGAAGCGCGGCGCGCATGATCCCGATGTCGGCCTGACCACCCTGCCCTCCGGCCTGCGCGTGGTCTCGCAGCGGATGGACCATGCCGCGACCGTCTCGCTCGGCATCTGGATCGGCGCCGGCGCGCGCGACGAGCTGCCGCACGAGCATGGCCTCGCCCATCTGCTAGAGCACATGGCCTTCAAGGGCACGGCCCGGCGCAGCGCGCGCCAGATCGCCGAGGAGATCGAGAGCGTCGGCGGCGACCTCAACGCCGCGACCAGCGTCGAATACACCTGCTACACCGCCCGCGTGCTCGGCGCCGATCTCGGCCTGGCGGTCGACATCCTCGCCGATATCGTCACCGCGCCGGCCCTGACCGGCGAGGAGCTGAAGCGCGAGAAGGGCGTGATCCTGCAGGAGATCTCGGCGGTGCAGGATACGCCCGACGACCTGGTGTATGACCGCTTCCTGCAGGCCGCCTTCCCCGACCAGCCGATCGGCCGGCCGATCCTGGGCACGGCCAAGACGGTGAAGAACTTCACCCCCGAGGCGATCCGCGCCTATCTGGCGCGGAACTACCATGCCGGCAACATGGTTCTGGCCGCCTCCGGCGCCGTCGACCACGCCGCGCTCGTCGCCCTCGCCCGCGAGCACCTCTCCGGACTGCCGCCGCAGCCGCCCCAGCCGCTCGCGCGGGAGCCGGGCGAATATCGCGGCGGCGAGGCCCGCATCGGCAGCGACGAGGAGCAGGTCCATCTCGTGCTCGGCCTGCCCGGCCTGCCCTTCGCGCAGGGCGAGCATTACCCGCTGCAGATCTTCGCCTCGGTGCTCGGCGGCGGGCTGTCGTCGCGGCTGTTCCAGGAGGTGCGCGAGCAGCGCGGCCTCGCCTATGCCATCGACGCCTTCCACTGGCCCTTCTCCGATTGCGGCGTCTTCGGCATCGGCGCCGGCACCGCGCCGGAAGATGCCGGCGAGCTGATCGAGGTCGCGCTCGGCTGCCTGCGCCAGGCGGCGGAGGATGTCAGCGAGGTCGAGGTCGCCCGCGCCCGCGCCCAGATGAAGGTCGGGCTGCTCGCCTCGCTCGAGAGCCCCGGCGGCAAGCTCGAGCAGATGGCGCGGCAGGTCCTGCTCTTCGGCCGGGCGATCCCGCGCGAGGAGCTCGCGGCCCGGCTCGACGCCGTCACGCTGGAGGATGTGCGCGCCGCGGGCCGCTCGCTGCTCGGGCATCAGCCCACCATCGCGGCGGTCGGGCCCATCCACGGCCTGCCGCCGGCGAAGCGGCTGCGCCAGGCGGCCCGAGCGGCGGACTGACCGGCGATGGCGCTCTTCCGCTTCCCCAGCGAGCCGCAGAGCCGCCCGTTGATCCGGACCCCCAATCTCTATCTGCGCGCGCCCTCGCTCGACGACTATCCGGCCTGGGCGGCGCTGCGCATGGAGAGCCGGGCCTTCCTGACGCCCTGGGAGCCGAGCTGGAACGAGGACGACCTGACGCGCGCCGCCTTCCGGCTGCGGACCAAGCGCGCCGCGCGCGAGATCTCCACCGACGAGGCCTATTCGCTCTTCGTCTTCGACAGCCAGACGGAAGCCCTGCTCGGCGGGCTGACGCTCGGGCTGATCCGGCGCGGCGTCGCGCAGGCCTGCACGCTCGGCTACTGGATGGGCAAGCCCCATGCCGGCAAGGGCCATATGACCGAGGCGGTGCGCGGGGCGCTGCGCTTCGCCTTCTCGGAGCTGGCGCTCCACCGCGTCGAAGCCGCCTGCCTGCCCAATAACGAGCCCTCGCGCCGGTTGCTGGAGCGCGTCGGCTTCCGGCATGAGGGGCTGGCCCGGGCCTATCTCAAGATCAACGGCGCCTGGGCCGACCACCTGCTCTATGCCGCCCTCTCGACCGACCGCCTGCCGGGCCTCATCCCGTGACCGCTATGGTGGACGGCAGGCGCGCTTTGCCTTGCCCTCGCCACGAGCGGCCGGTAGGAGTTTTGCTTAAATATCGAATGAACCTATCCCGCCTGATAGCCGAGCGCAGCTTGTCCATTTCCGAGCGAATTCTCCGGATCGGCCTCGCCGTCGCCGGCCTGGCCCTGTGGCTCTGCTGCGCGGGCATCGGGACGGCGAATGCGGTCGAGGCGGTGCGGGTACCGATCGACGCGCCGGTCATCGACCTGACCAACATCGTCGAGCGCAACAAATCCGACGGCGACGTCATCCAGATCTCGACCGCGCCGGGGCAGGACGGCATCGTCCGGCGCATCGCGGTGAAGGCGCGCGAGGCGGGCGCGCGGCCGGACTGGATCGTCTTCGCGCTGACCAACGATTCCGACGAACAGATCGACCGGCTGCTGGTCGCGCCCTTCCACCGGCTGATCGGCTCCGGCGTGGTCTGGCCGGACCTCGGCGACCGCCGCATCGAGGCGGTCACCGCGAGCCAGGGCCTCTCGCCCGACCGCGAGGCGAGCCCCGACGCCGACGTCTTCCTGATCACGCTCGACCCCGGAACGACGGTCACCTTCGTCGCCGAGCTGAAATCGCCCAACCTGCCCCAGCTCTATCTCTACGAGCCGGAAGCCTACCGCCAGAAGACCAACGGGCTGACCCTCTACAAGGGCATCATCATCGGCATCGCCGGGCTGCTCGCCCTATTCCTGACCATCATCTTCGTGGTCAAGGGCGCGGTGATCTTCCCGGCCGCGGCGGCGCTGGCCTGGGCCGTTCTGGCCTATGCGGGGCTCGATTTCGGCTTCTTCCAGCGCCTCTTCCCGCTGACGCCGCAGATCGAGCGCATCTACCGGGCCGGCGCCGAGGTCGTGCTGGCCGCGACGCTGCTGGTCTTCCTCTTCGCCTATCTCAACCTGCAGCGCTGGCATGTGCGCTACGGCCACGTCACCGCGATCTGGATCCTCGGCCTCGCCGGCCTGATCGGGCTTGCGGTCTTCGACGCGCCGATGGCGTCGGGGATCGCGCGCATCTCGATCGCGGCGGTCGCGGCGGTCGGCTTCGTGCTCGTCGTGCATCTGGCGACGCATGGCTACGAGCGCGCGGTGATGCTGATCCCCACCTGGTTCCTGCTCGCCGTCTGGGTGACGGCGGCCGGCTTCACCGTGACCGGGCAGTTCCAGCGCGACCTGGTGGCGCCTGCCCTGCTGGGCGGCCTCGTGCTGATCGTGCTGCTGATCGGCTTCACCGTGATCCAGCACGCCTTCGCCGGCGGCGCGATCTCGCAGGGCCTGGTCTCGGACACCGAGCGGCGGGCGCTGGCGCTCTCGGGCTCCGGCGACCTCGTCTTCGACTGGGACGTCAGCTCGGACAAGGTCTTCGTCTCGCCGCAGATCGAGACGCTGCTCGGCCTGCCGAAAGGGGCGCTCGAAGGCTCGGCCGCGCGCTGGCTGGAGCATATGCATGTCGCCGACCGCGACCGCTATCGCGTCACGCTCGACGCGATGCTGGAGCAGCGGCGCGGCAAGCTCAATCTCGACGTGCGCCTGCGCGCCGCCAACGGCGCCTATCACTGGCTCAACATCAAGGCGCGGCCGGTGATCGGCTCGGACGGCGAGGTCATTCGCGTGATCGGCACGCTGGCCGACGTCACCGACCAGCGCACGGCCCAGGAGCGCATGCTGCACGACGCCGTGCACGACAACCTGACCGGCCTGCCCAACCGCAAGCTGTTCCAGGACCGGCTGGGGGCGATCTTCGGCTTCACCCGCGCCGACGACAATATCCGCCCGACCGTGCTGGTCATCGACGTCGACCGCTTCAAGCAGGTCAACGAATCCGTCGGCTTCTCGGCCGGCGACTCGATCCTGCTGACGCTGGCGCGCCGGCTCGGGCGCCTGCTCAGGGCGCAGGACACGCTCGCCCGCATCGGCGGCGACACCTTCGCGATGATCCTCGTCTCGGAGCGCGATCCCGAGCGCATCCTGGCGCTGGCGGAGCTGGTGCGCCGCGCCGTCTCGACGCCGATCACCTATGCCGAGCGCGAGATCGTGCTGACGCCCTCGATCGGCCTCGCCTTGTTCGACCCCGCGCCGGCCTCGCGCAGGGACGACGCGCTGAAGAACGCCGAGCTCGCCATGGCCCATGCCAAACGCCAGGGCGGCAACCGCATCGAGGTCTTCGTGCCGGCGATGCGGACCGACCGCAACGACCGGCTGGCGCTCGAAAGCGACCTGCGCCGGGCGATCGAGCGCAACGAGATCCAGGTGATGTACCAGCCGATCGTCAGGCTGGAGGACCGGACCATCGCCGGCTTCGAGGCGCTGGTGCGCTGGGACCATCCGCGCGAAGGCCGGCTGATGCCGCAGGACTTCCTCGCCATCGCCGAGGAGACCGGGCTGATCGTCGATCTCGGCGTCTATGTCATGGACAAGACCGCCCGCGAGCTCGAGGCCTGGCAGGCGGCGCTCGAGGTCGAGCCGCCGATCTTCGCCAGCGTCAACGTGTCGAGCCGCCAGCTCCTGCGCCACGACCTGCTGCATGACGTGAAGACGGTACTCGGGCGCCGGCGCGTGCTGCCCGGCACGCTCAAGCTCGAAATCACCGAGAGCCTGGTGATGGAGAACCCCGAATATGCCGCGCAGATGCTGCAGCGCATCCGCGATCTCGGCGCCGGCCTCTCGCTCGACGATTTCGGCACGGGCTATTCCTCGCTGTCCTATCTGCAGCGCTTCCCCTTCGACACGATCAAGATCGACCAGAGCTTCGTGCGCCAGATGGGCAATGGCCGCCCGCCGGTGATCCTGCGCTCGATCGTCCAGCTCGCCGCCGATCTCGGCATGGACGTCGTGGCCGAGGGCGCGGAGAGCGAGTCGGATGCGATCGAGCTCTACCAGCTCGGCTGCCAGTATGCGCAGGGCTACATCTTCGGCCAGCCGATGACGGCGGCGGAAGCGCGGCGCCTGATGGGCGCCAAGACCGCCGCGACCGAGGCGGCTTGAGCGCGGCCGTCATTCCGGGGCTTCGCGCAGCGAAGAGCCCGGAACCCGGAACCGATGCGGCTCATCGTGACGTGCAGGCGCCATCGGCGCCTTCGCGACACAAGGCATCGGTGCCGGATTCCGGGCTCGGGCCCGCGGCCTGCCCCGGAATGACGGAGGCAGAGGTTCAGGCGTGGCCCGCATCCCGCGACAGGAAGGCGGGGTCGATGCCGATCTTGTTCAGCGCGCGCTGGTATTTCGTCTCGACGCTCTCGTCGAAGAGCAGCGCCGGGTCGGCCTCGCAATGCAGCCAGCCATTCGACTGGATCTCGGCTTCGAGCTGGCCCGCCGCCCAGCCGGCATAGCCCAGCGCCAGCACCGCATTCTCCGGCCCGGTGCCGACGGCGATGGCGCGCAGGATGTCGAGCGTCGCCGTCAGGCAGATGCCGTCGTCGATCGGCAGCGTCGCCGATTCGAGGAAGAAGTCGGCCGTGTGGAGCACGAAGCCGCGCTTGGTCTCGACCGGGCCGCCGCGCAGCACCTGCATCTTCTCGGCCCGGCTCGGCAGGCGGATGATCTCCTCGGAGGGGATTACGTCGAGCTGGACGAGCAGGTCGGGGAATTTCGTGTCCGCCGCCGGCTTGTTGACGATGATGCCCATCGCCCCGTCCTCGGAATGCGCGCAGACATAGACGACGCTGCGGCTGAAGCGCGTGTCGGCCATGCCGGGCATCGCGATCAGGCACTGCCCGTCGAGATAGCTGCGGCCACCCAGCTTCGATTGCGAACCAATCTTCATGGCGTCCATGCTAGATCACTTTTCCGCATGCGGGAAATCGTCGTCGGGCACAAAAATACGTCACCGCGATTGTGCCCCAATCATGCGCAAATCTCGCCTGCGAAAACGCATGATCGATCATCCCGCCACGCCCGTCCCGGACGCGGCGGCAGCGTTTTCGGCGCCGTCCCGTTCGGGTGAAGGACAGAGGTTTTGTTCGCTTTTCAGCTTGGCAATGGATAAGGCAGGGCTGTGAATCGAATTCTGTCCCTGCTGGCCCTCGGCCATCTCGCATTCGGCGCCGCCGCCCATGCCCAGGATATGGCCAACGAGGCCGCGACCTCGCCATGGTCGATCGCCGAGCACGCCAAGCTCAGGCTCATCGCCGGGCCGACCGCGCCGACCGGCAAGCAGCGCGTCGGCGTCGAGATCGTGATGTCGCCGGGCTACAAGACCTATTGGCGCAGCCCCGGACAGTTCGGCGTGCCGCCGGCCTTCGACTGGGCCGGCTCGACCAATATCGGCGGGCTCGACGTGCGCTGGCCGGTGCCGGAGCGCTTCCAGGATTCGGCCGGCTACTCGATCGGCTATGTCGGCGAGGTGGTGATCCCGGTCTCGGTCCAGCCGGTCGATCCATCGCGCCCGGTGATGGTGGTGCTGAAGCTCGACTACGCCGTCTGCGAGAAGATCTGCGTTCCGGTCAAGGGCGAGGCGAGCCTGTGGCTCGAGCCGGGCGTGACGACGGTGGTGTCGCCGCGGCTGGAAAGCTACGAGGCGCGCGTGCCGGCGCCGGTCAAGCCCGGACCGCATGGCGGCAAGCCCGCCATCCTCGAGGCCAAGCTCGACGACACCGTGGTCGATCCCGGGATCAAGCTGACGCTGCAGGTGCCGCAGGACGGCTCGATCGAGGACGTCTTCGTCGAGGGGCCGGGCATGTGGTCCTTCGGCAAGACCCATCTGACGCCGCAGGCCGACGGCCTGATCACCGCGCAGATCCGCATCAACGACCGGCCCAAGGGCGCCTCCGGGCCGATCCCGCTGATCTTCACCGTGCGCGGCACGCCGAAGCCGGTCGAGACCCGGCTCGAACTCGACATCCCGACCGCCAAGCCGTAAGTCGAGCGGCGAGAGCCGGATCCGTCTCTCAGATATCGGGAGAGAACGGGCCTCCGGACCGCCTTGCGATCCGGGCGGCGCGTTCTCGAGGCGGCGCGGCAGCCGCAGGCTTCATGGAGAACAGGCTCATGACCATCAAGGTGGGTGACAGGCTTCCGCAGGCGACGTTCCGGGTCATGACCGCCGACGGCCCGGCCGCCAAGACGACCGACGAGTTGTTCAAGGGCAAGAAGGTGGTGCTCTTCGCCGTTCCCGGCGCCTTCACCCCGACCTGCCACCGCAACCACCTGCCCGGCTATGTCGGCAAGGCGGCCGAGATCAAGGCGAAGGGCGTCGATGCGATCATGGTAACCTCGACCAACGACGTCTTCGTGATGGACGCCTGGGCCAAGGCCTCGGGCGGCGCCGGCGTGATCGAGTTCCTGGCCGACGGCAACGCCGACTTCGCCAAGGCCATCGGACTGTCCATGGACGGCTCCGGCTTCGGCCTCGGCACCCGCTCGCAGCGCTATTCGATGGTGGTCGAGGACGGCGTGGTCACGGCCCTCAACGTCGAGGAAGCCGCCGGCAAGGCCGAGGCCTCAGGCGCCGAGGCGATGCTCGGCCAACTCTGAGGCCAGGTCCAACGCATTTCGAGCCCGCGCGGCGCTGCTGCGCGGGTTTTATGGGGCGACGGAGAGCAATCGACTTGATCCGGCACAGGTCTTGGTCGGGTCGCCGTCAGCCATTTAGCTCGCGCAGCTTTTCGAAGAGGTAGACGTACTCCTCAAGTGCGAGATTGCTTAGCAGGCAGGCTTCTCCAACTGAGAACCAGCGAAGTTCGGAGTGTTCTGTATCCAGGATCTTAGGAGTGCCGTGCCACTCGCTGACCAGATACATATGATACGTGATCATTCCTACTGCGACATGAGGGTCTGCTATCTCCATAAAGGGCTCAAATCTTACAGGCGCCACAGCGAGTTCCTCCCCGACTTCCCGCACCAACGCCTCGTCGAAGCTTTCGCCTGCTTCAACGTGGCCGCCCGGAAAACTCCATAGGCCGGGATAACTCTTCCGATGTATGCTTCGTCGAGCCAGGAGAACGCTGTCCGGTCGGACAAAAATAGCATTTACGATATGTCTCATAGGATTTTACACGGTGCGAGGGGTGATTTAAGCGACAATCATCGCTCGGTTTTACTGATCGACGAAAGCAGGGAAGTCTCCGTAGGACCGATTAATTTCTCGCAGGGAAACTTCGGTGAAGATACTGGATATCCGGCGACATTCGATGCGCCAAAAGCCTGGGCAACACCTATCACAGGATGGGGTAGAATTGGCTCGACGAGTGGGCGCACATCTCGGACCCTATGAAGCAGTCCTCACGAGCAATTTGGCACGAGCAATAGAGACCGCCGTAGCGATGGGGTTTGCGCTTAACGATATCTCTGAAGAGATCGGCCTCTACCCGGAAGCCCTTTCAGAGCAACTTGAATGGCCTGCGTCATTAGAAAAAATTGATCATCGCCTGTCTCTATTTCCTGAACACCAAATACTTGCCTCTAAGCAAGTTGCATCTTGGAAATCTATTTTACCAAAAATTCCTGAGAAAGGCTGTGGTTTGATCATAACATACGGTACGCTTCTCGAAATTGGAGCGATCTTCCTTTTACGCGAGATCGGAAGACCTATCGAGGGGCCTGCCTTCGCATATTGCGAAGGGCTGCGTGTCCACGTTAACGGCGAGACAGTTGAAGCTGTCGAGTTCATGCGACTACCAGAAGGGCAGCGGATGCTGAGCAATTAGAGCATTTTCGAGCGAAGTGGACACCGGTTCGCGTGAAGAAAATGCGTTAAAACAACAGCCTAGAGCAATTCCGCGATTCGAAGAATTGCGGAATTGCTCTAGCTCCGGCTTCAAGGAGTTGTGGCATCCGCAACGGATCGGGAGCGGGCTGTTTCGCCGAGCTTCGGGCTCCCTTTTCGCAACAGCAAGCTGTTCCTTTGATCCTTTCGATCGCTGCTTCTCATAAGACAGGATTGCAGGCGAGCGCTAACCTCACGCTCCGGAGGAACCAGCCGATGCCCGAGATCACCGTCCGCCCGCTCACCGCCGCCGACCGCGCCGCCTGGACGCCGCTCTGGCACGGCTACCTGACCTTCTACAAAGCGACGCTCCCCGCCCGGATCGACGACGTCACCTTCGGGCGGTTGACCGGCGGCCAGGAGCCGATGGGCGGGTTCATCGCCTTGCGCGACGGCAAGGCCCTCGGCATCACCAACTGGGTGATCCACCGCTCGACCTGGAGCGACCGCGACATCTGCTATCTGCAGGACCTGTTCACCGCGCCGGAAGCGCGCGGCAGCGGCGTCGGGCGCAGGCTGATCGAGGCCGTCAACCGGATGGCGCGGGAGAAGAACTGCTTCCGGGTCTACTGGCAGACGCATGAGAGCAACCTGCAGGCGCAGGAACTCTACAACAAGGTCGCCGACAAATCGGGCTTCATCGTCTACCGCCAGCCACTCGGCTGAGGCGCCCCGGGTCAGCGCACCGATGCAGCCCGGCCTGCACCGGCGCAGGGTCGTTCTTGCATCGGCGCAATCCTAAGCCGCGATCGGGGTCCTATATGTGGGGCATGCCTTTTCGGCGGCCGGCTTGAGAAGCGGGCCGCGGGAAGGTTCCCTTCCGGAACGCGGCCCGCCCGCGATCAGCCATAGGCTCGCCATGAAGAAGATCGGCTTCCTCTCGTTCGGGCACTGGACGCCCTCCCCGCAATCCGGCACGCGATCGGCCGGCGACGCGCTGCTGCAATCGATCGAGCTTGCCGTCGCGGCGGAGGAGCTGGGCCTGGACGGCGCCTATGTCCGCGTCCACCATTTCGCGCGGCAGCTCGCCTCGCCCTTCCCGCTGCTGGCGGCGATCGGCGCGCGGACGAAGCGCATCGAGATCGGCACCGCCGTGATCGACATGCGCTACGAGAACCCGCTCTACATGGCCGAGGACGCCGGCGCGGCGGACCTCATCGCCGGCGGGCGGCTCCAGCTCGGCATCAGCCGCGGCTCGCCGGAGCAGGTGATCGATGGCTGGCGCCATTTCGGCTACCAGCCGGCCGAGGGCCAGAGCGACGCCGATATGGGCCGCCGCCACGCCGAGGTCCTGCTCGACGTGCTGCGCGGCGAGGGTTTCGCGCAGCCCAACCCGCGCCCGATGTTCCCCAACCCGCCCGGGCTGCTGCGGCTGGAGCCGCATTCCGAGGGCTTGCGCGAACGCATCTGGTGGGGCGCCGGCTCGAACGCGACGGCGGTCTGGGCGGCCAGGCTCGGCATGAACCTGCAGAGCTCGACCCTCAAGGACGACGAGACCGGCGAGCCCTTCCACATCCAGCAGGCGAAGCAGATCCGCGCCTATCGCGACGCCTGGAAGGAGGCGGGGCATGCCCGCGCGCCGCGCGTCTCGGTGAGCCGCAGCATCTTCGCGCTGGTCGACGACCGCGACCGCGCCTATTTCGGCCGCGACGGCAAGAGCGACGATTCGATCGGCTATATCGACGCGAGCACCCGCGCCATCTTCGGGCGCAGCTATGCGGCCGAGCCGGACAGGCTGGTCAGGGAGCTGGCGCAGGACGAGGCCATCGCCGAGGCCGACACGCTGCTGCTCACCGTGCCCAACCAGCTCGGCGTCGACTACAACGCGCATGTGATCGAGGCGATCCTGAAGCATGTCGCGCCGGCGCTCGGCTGGCGCTGAGGCGCCGGACGCGCGTCGGCGCGGCAAGCCCCCAAATCGCCTTCTTGCGCTGGCAAGCGTGGAAAGACCGTGCTTGCCAGCCGAACCATGTCGCGGCAATCTCGGCCCCACAGGATGGCGGGCGGGCGCGGGCCGGCCCGTTCTCGCATCGCGCCGCAAGACACGGAAAGTCCAGACCATGATCATCGACGGTGGAAACGCCACGACCGGCGATATGAACGCGGCCGCTTCGCCGGGGCTTCGGCCGGGCCTTCTCGGCCGCCGCTCCTTCCTCGTCGGCTCGGCGGCGAGCCTCGGGGCGCTCGGGCTGGCCGGCTGCGCATCCGACGGCATGAGCTTCGCCGAGGCGCAGCGGGTCTACGGGCCGGTGCCCGAGGAGAAATTCCCGATCCCGGCAGTCGACATCAGCAAGGTCGACCCGAAATATTATCGCCGCACGGTGCGCTACGAGACCAGGGAAGAGCCCGGCACGATCATCGTCGACCCCGGCAACTATTATGTCTACCGCATCGAGGGCGACGGCAACGCCACACGCTACGGCGCCAATGTCGGCCGCGACGGTTTCCGCTGGAGCGGCGACGCCTATGTCGGGCGCAAGGCCGAATGGGCGACCTGGACCCCGCCCAGGGAGATGATCAAGCGCCAGCCCGAGGCCGCCAAATACGCCCGCGGCATGCCCGGCGGCCTCGATAACCCGCTCGGCGCCCGCACGCTCTATCTCTATCAGAACGGCGCCTACACGCTCTATACGATCTATGCCAGCAGCGACCCGGAATCGATCGGCTCCGGCATCACCAGCGGCTGCGTCGGCCTGCTCAGCCAGGACATGATCCACCTCTACGACCGCACGCCGGTCAAGACGAAGGTGGTCGTCCTGCCGGCCTGACGGCCGGCTCCTCCGGCCGGCACGCAGCCTGGAGGCCATCCAGGGTTCTTCCGGGAACCTGCTGAGCTCAGTCGGAAGCACGCGGATCATCCCGGGCTCGACCCGGATCCATGCCCGAGCGCTTCCGACCGAGGCCTGGATCCCCGATTCATGCCTCGCGGCCTTCGGCGAAGCCCGCCAGCCACCACGATCGCCGCGCAGCGCCAGCATCTCAACAAGCGCACGGGCAGCCCGAAGCTGCCCTAACGCCCGGGCTTGAACGGCGCCATGCCGGCCCGCGCCAGCGCGTCGGCGCGCTCGTTCATCGCGTCGCCGGCATGGCCCTTGACCCATTTCCACTCGATCTTGTGGCGGCCGAGCGCCGCGTCGAGGCGCTGCCAGAGCTCGACATTCTTCACCGGCTTCCGGTCGGCGGTCTTCCAGCCGTTCTTCTTCCAGCCATGGATCCAGCCGGTGATGCCCTGGCGCAGATACTGGCTGTCGGTATGCAGCGCGACCGTGACGGGCCGCTTCAGCGCCTCCAGCGCCGCGATCGCCGCCATCAGCTCCATGCGGTTGTTGGTCGTGAGCTCCTCGCCGCCGGAGAGTTCCTTCTCGACGCCGTTATAGGACAGGATCGCCCCCCAGCCGCCGGGGCCGGGGTTGCCCGAGCAGGCGCCGTC
>UBNE01000042.1 GCA_900466745.1 Hyphomicrobiales bacterium
GGCTGGGCGGGCAATCCCGCTCAGATGTCGCGGCTGGCGGCGATGGCGCCGGATGCGGCGGTCATCGCGCTCTCGCTCAACGCCTCGGCGCTCTATTTCGGCATCGCCGCCGGCGCGGCATTGGGCCAGCAGGTGATGCTCAGGGCCGGCACCTGGCCGCTCGGTTTCGTCGGCGCGGCCTGCGAGGTCGCGGCGCTCGCCCTGCTCGTCCTCGCCATGCGGCGCAGGCAGCGCCCGCGGCGCCCGCTGGAGGTCGATCTGGTGCTGCCGCCGCCGCGCCCTGTGCGTTGAGGCCGGGCGGGCGCGCTTTTAGCTTCCTTCCGCCGCCTTGCCCGTCTATAGCGAGCGCCTAGCATTCATTCAGACGCTCGCCTCGGCCCCGCTCGCCTGATCGGACCGGCCTTGCGCGCGCCTGCCCAAGACCGGTCGAGACCATGCCCAAGCGCACAGACATCAAGTCCATCCTGATCATCGGCGCGGGCCCCATCATCATCGGACAGGCCTGCGAGTTCGACTATTCCGGCACCCAGGCCTGCAAGACGCTGAAGGCCGAGGGCTACCGCATCATCCTGGTCAACTCGAACCCGGCGACGATCATGACCGATCCGGAGCTGGCCGATGCGACCTATGTCGAGCCGATCACGCCCGAGATCGTCGCCAAGATCATCGAGAAGGAGCGCCATGTTCTCGACGGCGGCTTCGCGCTGCTGCCGACGATGGGCGGCCAGACCGCGCTGAACTGCGCGCTTTCGCTCAAGAAGATGGGTGTGCTGGAGAAGTTCGACGTCGAGATGATCGGCGCCACCGCCGACGCCATCGACAAGGCCGAGGACCGCGAGCGCTTCCGCGAGGCGATGACCAGGATCGGCCTCTCGACCCCGCGCTCGCATCACATCAAGACGCTCGGCCAGGCGCTCGACGCGCTCGAGGATATCGGCCTGCCGGCGATCATCCGCCCCTCCTTCACCATGGGCGGCACGGGCGGCGGCATCGCCTACAACAAGGGCGAGTTCATCGACATCGTCGAGCGCGGCATCGACGCCTCCCCGACCAGCGAGGTCCTGATCGAGGAGAGCGTGCTCGGCTGGAAGGAGTACGAGATGGAAGTCGTCCGCGACAAGGCGGACAACTGCATCATCGTCTGCTCGATCGAGAACTTCGATCCGATGGGCGTCCATACCGGCGATTCGATCACGGTCGCGCCGGCGCTGACGCTGACCGACAAGGAATACCAGATCATGCGCGACGCCTCGCTGGCGGTGCTGCGCGAGATCGGCGTCGAGACCGGCGGCAGCAACGTCCAGTTCGCGATCGACCCGGCCACGGGGCGGATGATCGTCATCGAGATGAACCCGCGTGTGTCGAGGTCTTCTGCCCTGGCGTCCAAAGCCACCGGCTTCCCGATCGCCAAGGTCGCGGCGCGCCTCGCCGTCGGCTATACGCTCGACGAGATCGAGAACGACATCACCGGCGGCGCCACGCCTGCCTCCTTCGAGCCGACGATCGACTACGTCGTCACCAAGATCCCGCGCTTCGCCTTCGAGAAGTTCCCCGGCTCGGAACCGACGCTGACCACCGCGATGAAGTCGGTCGGCGAGGCGATGGCGATCGGCCGCACCTTCCAGGAATCGCTGCAGAAGGCGCTGCGCTCGCTGGAGACCGGGCTCGACGGGCTCGACGAGATCGAGGTCGAGGGGCTGGGCCTCGGCGACGACCGCAACGCCATCAAGGCCGCGATCTCGACGCCGACGCCCGACCGCATCCTGCATGTCGCGCAGGCGATGCGGCTCGGCTTCAGCGACGAGCAGATCCACGAGAGCTGCAAGATCGACCCCTGGTTCCTCGCCCAGATGCGCGAGCTGGTCGAGACCGAGGAGAAGATCCGCCGGTTCGGCCTGCCGCAGACGCCCGGCGCCTTCCGCCGGATCAAGGCGATGGGCTTCTCCGACAAGCGCCTCGCCGCCGTCTCCGGCCGGAGCGAGGCCGAGGTCCGCGCGCTGCGCAAGTCTCTGGAGGTGCGCCCGGTCTACAAGCGCATCGACACCTGCGCCGCCGAGTTCGCCTCGCCCACGGCCTATATGTACTCGACCTACGCCATGCCCTTCGGCGGCGAGGCCGCCGACGAGGCCAACCCCACGGACCGACGCAAGGTCGTCATCCTCGGCGGCGGCCCGAACCGCATCGGCCAGGGCATCGAGTTCGACTATTGCTGCTGCCACGCCTGCTACGCGCTGGGCGAGGTCGGCTACGAGACCATCATGGTCAACTGCAACCCGGAGACGGTCTCGACCGACTACGACACCTCCGACCGGCTCTATTTCGAGCCGCTGACGGTCGAGGACGTGCTGGAGATCCTGGAGACCGAGAAGCAGAACGGCACGCTGCACGGCGTCATCGTCCAGTTCGGCGGCCAGACCCCGCTGAAGCTGGCGAACGCGCTGGAGGAGGCCGGCATCCCGATCCTCGGCACCTCGCCCGACATGATCGACCTCGCCGAGGACCGCGACCGCTTCAAGCGCCTGCTCGACAAGCTCGGCCTGAAGCAGCCGAAGAACGGCATCGCCTATTCGGTCGAGCAGGCCCGCATCATCGCCGGCGAGCTCGGCCTGCCCTTCGTCGTGCGGCCTTCCTATGTGCTGGGCGGGCGCGCCATGGCGATCATTCGCGACGAGCCGATGTTCGAGGACTACCTGCTCGGCACCCTGCCCTCGCTGATCCCCTCCGAGGTCAAGGCCAAGTACCCGAACGACAAGACCGGCCAGATCAACACGGTGCTCGGCAAGAACCCGCTGCTGTTCGACCGCTATCTGTCGGACGCCATCGAGGTCGATGTCGACTGCCTCAGCGACGGCCGCGACGTCTTCATCGCCGGCATCATGGAGCATATCGAGGAGGCCGGCATCCATTCCGGCGATTCGGCCTGCTCGCTGCCGCCGCGCTCGCTCTCGCCCGCCATCGTCGCCGAGCTGGAGCGCCAGACCCGCGCCATGGCGCTGGCGCTCGATGTCGGCGGGCTGATGAACGTGCAATACGCCATCAAGGACGGCGTGATCTATGTGCTCGAGGTCAATCCGCGCGCCTCGCGTACGGTGCCCTTCGTGGCCAAGGTCATCGGCCAGCCCATCGCCAAGCTCGCGGCGCGCATCATGGCCGGCGAGGCGCTCGGCAGCTTCGGCCTGAAGCCCGCAGCCCTCGGCCATGTCGGCGTCAAGGAGGCGGTCTTCCCCTTCGCGCGCTTCCCGGGCGTCGACGTGCTGCTCGGGCCCGAGATGCGCTCGACCGGCGAGGTCATCGGCCTCGACCGCTCCTTCGACGTCGCCTTCGCCAAGAGCCAGCTCGGCGCCGGTTCCAAGGTGCCGGTCAAGGGCACGGTCTTCGTCTCGGTGCGCGACGACGACAAGCCGCGCATCGTGCCGGCCGTGCGCATCCTCGCCGATCTCGGCTTCCGCATCCTCGCCACCGGCGGCACACTCAGGCTGCTCCAGGACGAGGGCATCGACGCCGCCCGGATCAACAAGGTGCTGGAAGGCCGCCCGCATGTCGTCGACGCGATCAAGAACGGCGAGATCCAGTTGATCTTCAACACCACCGAAGGCCCGCAGGCGCTGGCGGACTCGCGCTCGCTGCGGCGCTCGGCCCTCTTGCACAAGGTGCCTTATTATACCACCCTCGCGGGCGCGATCGCCGCTGCCGAGGGAATCAAGGCCTATTGCAGCGGCGATCTCGAAGTCCGGTCGCTGCAATCCTATTTCGAGCAGGCGGCTTGACGGAGCTCACCGCTCCGGGTTCAGATATTGAGCGAAAGCGCGGCAATGCCGGCGGCCAGGAGGCCGACGGCACCCGCGCTTTCTAAGCTTTATGGGACGGAAAGAATGGAAAAGGTTCCAATGACTGCGGGCGGCTTCGCCGCTCTGGAGGCGGAGCTCAAGCACCGCCAGCAGGTCGAGCGCCAGCGCATCATCACGGCGATCTCCGAGGCCCGCGCGCTGGGCGACCTCTCCGAGAACGCCGAGTACCATGCGGCGAAGGAGGCCCAGTCGTTGAACGAAGGCCGCATCATGGAGCTGGAGTCGCTGATCGGCCGGGCCGACATCATCGACGTCTCCAAGCTCGGCGGCGACACGGTGAAGTTCGGCGCGACCGTCAAGCTGATCGACGACGACACCGAGGAAGAGAAGAGCTACCAGATCGTCGGCGAGCCGGAATCCGACGTGAAGTCGGGCAAGGTCTCGATCGGCTCGCCGATCGCGCGCGCCCTGATCGGCAAGAAGGTCGGCGATTCGGTGCAGGTCAACACGCCCGGCGGCGGCAAGTCCTACGAGATCGTCGGCGTCGATTTTCGCTAACCACGGCAGCGCGGCGCCGGTGAAAACCGGCGCCGAACCCCCTACATTGTCGCCGAAGGCCTTCGGAGACGCCGCCATGACCACACGCCGCCAGTTTCTCGCATCCACCCTGGCCGGAGCAGCGCTCGCCCTGCTGCCGGCCGGATTGACCCGGGCCTATGCCCAGGCCGCGCCGATCGGCTCGATCCGCGTCGAATTCACCCGCACGGTCGCCGAGGCCTGGGGCGACAATGTCGGGCTGGTCCGCGCCGAGATGGAAAAGACCCTCGCCGAGATCCTCGGCCCGGGCTTCCAGCGCGGCGCCGGCAACCGCCTGGTCGTCACGGTCCGCAGCCTCTGGCTGGCGAGCTATGCCGGCGGCGGTGGCGGCGGCAAGCCGTCCGACGGCGGCGCCTCCAACGACTATCTCGAAAGCACCGCGACGGTCTACGACCGCGCCGGCCGGCAGATCGCGAGCTGGCCGATCATGTCGACCGAGCTCTCCGGCGGCGCCGGCGCCTGGTACCTACCCGATGTCGACCAGCGCCGGCTGAAGGCGCTGGCGCGCAACAACGCCTGGTGGATCAGGCGCTACCTCGCGGGCTGAGGCCCGCGCCGGGCCTCGCCGGCCGCGAGCGGGCTGGAGCGGCGTCAGCCGAAGGGGACGATCGGCTCGTCCTTGACGCGGTCGAGCGTCAGCGCCGTGCGGACATTGCGGACGTTCGGCATGGCGGTGAGGTCGGCGACGAAATCCTGGAACGCCTTGAGATCGGGCGCGACGCATTTCAGCGCGAAGTCGATGTCGCCGGAGAGCGTCCAGCATTCGCGCACCGTCGCCCAGTCGCGGATCCGCTTCTGGAAGGCGGCCAGATCGGCCTCAGCCTGGCTCGCCAGATGCACGAAGGCGAAGCAGACCACCTCGTAGCCCAGCTTCCGCTCGTCGAGATCGGCATGGTAGCCGCGGATCAGCCCGGCCTCCTCCAACGCCCTGACGCGCCTGAGGCAGGGCGGCGGCGAGATGCCGACGCGGCTCGCCAGCTCGACATTGGTCATGCGACCATCGGCCTGGAGCTCGCGCAGGATGCGCAGGTCGATATCGTCGAGTTTCGGCGGCAATGAACGTCCTCTGAGGCAGGTGGCGCTGGTGTAGACGGCGGCGGCAGGCGATACAAGGCGCATGCCACGCGCACCGACCAGCCCGGCCCCGAAAACCGCCCCGACGATCTGGGTCCTGACCGACGGCAAGGCCGGCGACGAATCGCAGTGCCTCGGCGTGGCCGAGCGGCTGGGCGTGGAGCCGGAGATCCGCCGCGTCGCCCCGCGAAAACCCTTCGCCTGGCTGATGCCGCGCGGCCCGATCGACCCGCGCGAGGCGCCCGACCGGCCGGGTAGCCCGATCCGCCCGCCCTTCCCCGACATCGCCATCGCCTCGGGCCGCCGTGCCGTCGCCTATCTCAGGGCGGTGAAGAAGGCCTCGAACGGCCGAACCTTCACCGTCTTCCTCAAGGATCCGCGCACCGGCCCCGGCACGGCCGACCTGATCTGGGTGGCGGAGCACGACCGGCTGCGCGGCGACAACGTCCTCGTCACCACGACCTCGCCGCACCGGCTGACGCCGGAGAAACTCGCCGCCGCCCGTGCCGCGCCGCCCGCCCCGATCGCCGCGCTGCAGGCGCCGCGCGTCGCAGTGCTGGTCGGCGGCGACAGCCGGCACCACCGCTTCACCGCCGCCGACAATGAGCGCCTGGTGCGGCAGCTCGACGCCCTGGCCGCCTCCGGCGCCCGGCTGATGGGCTCGCCCTCGCGCCGCACCGCGCCGGCGCTGTCGGCGGCGGTCGCGGCGGTCGTTGCCCGCCATGGCGGCTGGTGGTGGGACGGCCGCGGCGACAATCCCTATCTCGCCCTGCTCGCCAATGCCGACGCCGTCGTCGTCACGGCGGATTCCACCAACATGGTCGGCGAGGCGGCGGCGACCGGCGTGCCGATCCTGGTCTTCGAGCCGCAGGGCGGCCATCCCAAGATCGCGGCCCTGCTCGCCTCGCTGGCGCGGCAGGGGGCTGTGCATCCTTTCCGTGGACAGCTTGATGGCGAGCGCTACCAGCCGATAGACTCCACCCCGATCATAGCCGATGCGATACGCGAAGGCTGGCTGCGCCGCCGGGCGGCGCTCGGCCTCGCGGGTCCCTGACGGGGCCTCGGCTCTTGTTTCGGCGCGCCGGCGCCGTATCTGACGGTTCGAGCGCGGCGCGCCGCGGAGAAGGAAGCGAGACGATGGCCCACACCCATGCCCGCGTCATGATCATCGGCTCCGGCCCGGCCGGCTACACCGCCGCGATCTACGCCGCCCGCGCCATGCTGGAGCCGGTGCTGATCTCCGGCATGCAGGCCGGCGGCCAGCTCATGATCACCACCGATGTCGAGAACTATCCCGGCTTCGCCGACGTCATCCAGGGCCCCTGGCTGATGGAGCAGATGCGGGCCCAGGCCGAGCATATGGGCACGAGGATGGTCTCCGACCACATCGCCCGCGTCGATCTCTCGCAGCGCCCCTTCCGGCTCTGGGGCGATGGCGGCGAAACCTATTCCTGCGACGCGCTGATCATTGCCACCGGCGCCCAGGCGAAATGGCTCGGCCTGCCCTCCGAGCAGAGCTTCCAGGGCTTCGGCGTCTCGGCCTGCGCCACCTGCGACGGCTTCTTCTTCCGCAACAAGGAGGTCGCGGTCGTCGGCGGCGGCAACACCGCCGTCGAGGAGGCGCTCTACCTCGCCAACCTCGCCAGCAAGGTGACGCTGATCCATCGTCGCGATTCGCTGCGCGCCGAGCGCGTGATGCAGGAGCGGCTGTTCAAGCATCCCAAGATCGAGGTCATCTGGGACAGCGAGATCGCCGAGATCTGCGGCGGCACCACCCCGCCCAGCGTCACGCATCTGCGCCTGAAGAACGTGAAGACCGGAGCGGAAAGCGAATTGAAGATCGACGGCGTCTTCATCGCCATCGGCCACAAGCCGGCGACCGAGCTCTTCGCCGGCCAGCTCGCCATGCGCGAGAGCGGCTATCTCGAGGTCGAGCCCGGCACGACTCAGACCAACGTCCCCGGCGTCTTCGCCGCCGGCGACGTCACCGACGAGCACTATCGCCAGGCCGTCACCGCCGCCGGCATGGGCTGCATGGCCGCTCTCGACGCCGAGCGCTGGCTGCTCGCCAGCACGCTCGACCAGCGAGAAGCGGCCGAATAGGGCCTTTTTGGCGATTCATCACTGAGTTTGATGAATCCCCTCACCAGATTCAGTACCAAAAAGGACAATCTCTGCTGTCCAGGCATTGACGCACAAGGACTTTATCCTCCAACATGCGCAAAACGCATAGCGGGGGAAGCGCGGTGGATTGGGACCGCATTCGTATTTTTTATACCGTCGCAGAGTCAGGCAGTTTCACAAAAGCTGGCGATGTTCTGGGGCTGAGTCAATCGGCCGTAAGTCGGCAGATCGGGGCGCTCGAGCGTGAGCTGCGGGCTCCGCTGTTCCACCGTCATACGCGCGGGCTCATCCTCACCGAGCAGGGCGAATTGCTCTGGCGCGCCGCGCGCGAGATGACGCAGCGGCTGGAGCGCACCCGCTCGCAGCTCTCCGAAACCCGCGAGCATCCCTCGGGCGAGCTCAAGGTCACCGCGACGCGCGGGCTGGGCGGCCACTGGCTGACGCCGCGCCTCGCCGAGTTCCTGGATCTCTATCCCGACATCAAGGTCGACCTCATCCTCAC
The DNA here is from genome assembly GCA_900466745.1 of Hyphomicrobiales bacterium. GTDB lineage: Bacteria > Pseudomonadota > Alphaproteobacteria > Rhizobiales > Beijerinckiaceae > Allobosea > Allobosea minatitlanensis. The sequence continues at coordinate 8,086 of UBNE01000042.1, forward strand.
CGACGAGGAGCTCGACCTGTCGATGCGCGAGGCCGACATCGCCATCCGCCTGCGCCAGCCGCAGCAGCCGGACCTGATCCAGCGCAAGCTCTTCACCGTGCACTATCACGTCTACGCCTCGCCGGCCTATGTGAAGCGCTTCGGCGAGCCGAAGAGCTACGAGGATCTCGACAACCACCGGATCGTCTCCTTCGGCGGCACCTCGCCCTCCTATCTGACGGCGGTGCACTGGCTCGGCACGATCGGCCGCGACCAGCGCAATCCGCGCCCGATCCACCTCGTCGTCAACAACATCACGGCGATGAAGCGCGCGGTCGATTCCGGCGCCGGCATCGCCGTGCTGCCGGACTATCTGATCGAAACTGGCTCGCCGCTCGTGCAGCTCATGCGCGAGACCGAGATGCCGCAGCTCGAGAGCTATCTGGTCTATCCGGAAGAGATGAAGTCGGTCGCGCGCGTCCAGGTCTTCCGGGACTTCCTCATCCAGAAGGCCCAGCGCTGGACCTATTGACGGCGCGGCGGGCGGGGCTGCCGCGAGAGTTGCGGCGGACCGCCGGCGCCGCCGGACCGCATCGCCGCGCCTCCGCAGCGTTTTCATGGAAGCGCGGAGCGCCTTCGACAGAGCCCTCGATTCCGGCCCTCGCCCGGCTCAAGGGCGGAAATCCGGCATCCATGCCTGAGCCTTTGCCGGAGAGGTTCCGGCATGGATGCCGGGTCAAGCCCGGGATGCCCCTGTGGTTCAGCCTGAAATCGGCGTGTTCGTCCCCCGCCGAGGAAGCGGCATCCGCTATTCCCCGCCCCGCTGAGCGATTCGAAGGCATATTCCGCCCTCGCCTGCGGAGAAATCCTGCAAAAGCATGACGTCCGCGGCGCCAGCGCGCACGCCACGCGCGCAACGCCGGCCAATATGCGCCTCAAGCGGGTTCGGGCGCGGATTCCAACTTGCGCTCAATGCATATTTCTCAGTCATTTAGGCTTAAATTGGTCGCATATGAGAATGAGATATGCAGTTCGCGCATGGCGGCTCCAAGATATGCTGCATTGCAAAATGGCAGGTCCTGGACGATATTGAACTCACGGTTGTTCGGAACGGGCTCCGCAATCTCCTCCCGGCGTTGAGTTCGTTTCAGCCGTTCCCCTCTGAGATGTTTGGCGTCTCGCCAAATGTTTCAAACTTACAAAGCCGGCTCCCCTCGGGGATGCCGGCTCTTTTTTTGGCCGGGCCGCGTCGCGCCGGAGCCGAGAAAAAAGGCACCGCCCGGAAGCCGTGCCTTTCCTGTTAGCGAACTGCCCGCTCAGGCCGCGAGCTTGCCGGCGGTCTTCGCGAAGCCGTCGACGAAGCCCTTGAGGAAGCTGCGGGTTCCCTCATCCGTCACATTGTGCCCGGCGTCGATCAGGCCTTCCTTGAAGGTGATGAACACCTGGCTGCCGACCACGACGCCGGCGAGATTGGTCATGATCATGCGCAGTTCGTTCTGCGCCACCGCCGTGCCGACACCGCCGCCGCTGGTGCCGGTCACCGCGACCGGCTTGCCGGCCCAGGAGTTCCGGCCATAGGGGCGCGAGGCCCAGTCGATCGCGTTCTTGAGCACGGCCGGGATCGAGCGGTTGTGCTCGGGCGTGACGATCAGGATGGCGTCGGCCGCCTCGATCTCGCGCTTCAGCCGCAGGGTCGGCTCCGGCCGGTTCGGCTCGAGATCCTGGTTGAACAGCGGCAGGTCGTCGATCTGCACGAAGGAGGGTTCGAAGGAGTCACTCGCGAGCTTCGCCAGCGCCTGCGCCAGCTTGCGGTTGATCGATTCGCGGCGGTTGCTGCCGACGACGATGGCGAGCTTCAGTTTGGCCATGACGGTCCCTCGTTGCTGGGTGCGTGTGGCGCGACAGTAGAAGGCGCGGAGAACCCGGCGCAAGGCGCCGCGCTGCAAGCAACGGATTGCAGCGCATCAAGGTCCCGGAACGCCCCCTCCCCGGCTCAGGCGGCCGGGTCAGCCCCGCGCCGGCCGGGCCGCCAGCGGCAGCGCTCCGAACAGGCTCGGCTCGGCGCTGGTGCGTGCCTTCTCGATGGTCAGGATCCTGAGCTTCGTCTCGATGCCGCCATCGGCCGAGAAGCCGCCGGTTCCGCCGCCGGCCGCCAGCACGCGGTGGCAGGGCACGATGATCGGCCAGGGGTTCTGCCCGAGGGCGACGCCGACCGCCCGCGCCGCGCCCGGCTCGCCGATGCGCTGCGCCACCGCGCCATAGGTCAGCGTCTCGCCCGGCGGAATGGAAAGCGCGACCTCGTAGACCCGGCGGTTGAAGGCCGGCACGGTCTCGATCGCCAGCGGCAGATGCGACAGGTCGATCGCCTCGCCGGTGAACAGGGCCCGGATGCCGGCGACGGCCTCGGCGACGAAGCCCTGCGCCCCGGCCTCCGCGGCCGCGGGGAAGCGCCGCGCCAGCCGCCGGCGCGCGCCGGCCTCGTCGCCCTCGGGAAGCTGGGCGCCGATGAAGCGCTCGCCCTCCCAGGCCAGCGCGCAGACGCCGATCGCCGTCTCGAAGAGATGGAAATGCTGGGTGGCCATCCTCGCTCTCCCGGCGCCATGGTGGGGACCTGACCGGTTTAGCATCAGGCTGACGCCCTGGGCACCCGAAAGCTGGCAGCAGGGCCGCCCGCTCACATGAACAGCGCCTCGCCCTCCAGCCCCTTGTAGAGCCCGGCGACCTGATCGCCATAGCCGTTGTAGATCAGCGTCGGCCGGCGCTCGCGCGAGCCCAGCACCTGCTCGCTCGCCTGGCTCCAGCGCGGATGCGGCACGGCCGGGTTCACATTGGCCCAGAAGCCGTATTCGCTGGCCTGCAGCGCCTGCCAGAAGGTCTTGGGCCGCTCGGCGACGAAGCTGATCCTGCGGATCGACTTCACCGATTTGAAGCCGTATTTCCACGGTGTGATCAATCGGATCGGCGCGCCGTGCTGCGTCGGTAGCGGCTTGCCGTAGATGCCGGTGACGAGCAGCGGCAGCTCGTTCGTGGCTTCCGCGATCGTCAGCCCCTCGACATAGGGCCAGGGATACCAGCGCTGGTTCTGCCCCGGCGCGACGCGCGGGTTCAGGAAGGTCTCGAAGCGGATGTATTTCGCGCCGGAGAGAGGCTTGGCCAGCGCCACGAAGGATTTGAGCGGGATGCCGGTCCAGGGCACCGCCATCGCCCAGGCCTCGACGCAGCGGAAGCGATAGAGCCGCTCCTCCAGCGGCAGCCTGCGCACCAGATCGTCGAAGCCGATCTCGAAGGGTTTTTCGACTAGGCCCTCGACCTGGATCGACCAGGGCCGCGTGGCGAGCCGCTGCGAGGCGTCGACGATGTCCTTCGACATGCCGAATTCGTAGAAATTATTGTAGTTCGCCGCGTCCTCGGCCTTGGTCAGCGGCACGTCGAGCGCGTAGCGCTCATTGCGCCTCGCCGGATAGAGATCGAGCGTCGGGTCGGGCGTCCCGGCCGCCGCGCTCCGCGGCAGCGCCGCCCCTGCGATCAGGCCCGCTCCCGTCGCCAGCAATTGGCGGCGGTCGAGAAAGGCCCGCTCGGGCGTGGCTTCGCTCTCCGGCATTTCCCAGCCGGCGCGGCGCTTGATCAGCATGACGGACATACTCCGCTTTCGATGCGTTGTTAGGCCACGAAAGCGGAATCACGGCAATTCACGAGGCGGAGAGGGGAAGGGCAATAGGCAATCGGCAGTAGGCAGTCGGGCTGTCTTCGACTGCCGATCGCCGACCGCCTGCTGCCGCAAACGTCACCCCCGCGCTTCGAGCGCCTTGATGATCGCCTGGCCCATCTCGCCGGTCGAGACGGCGTTGGCGCCGGGCGCGGCGATGTCCTTGGTGCGGGTGCCGGAGCCGAGCACGTCGGCGATGGCGCCTTCGAGCCGGTCGGCCGCCTCGCCCGCGCCGAACGAGTAGCGCAGCGCCATGGCGAAGGAGCCGATCATCGCGATCGGGTTGGCGAGGCCCTTGCCGGCGATGTCGGGCGCCGAGCCGTGGACCGGCTCGTAGAGCGCCTTGCGCTTGCCGGTGGCGGGGTCCTCGGCGCCGAGCGAGGCCGAGGGCAGCATGCCGAGCGAGCCCGTCAGCATCGCCGCGACGTCGGAGAGGATGTCGCCGAACAGGTTGTCGCAGACGATGACGTCGTATTGCTTCGGCCAGCGCACGAGCTGCATGGCGCAGTTGTCGGCCAGCACATGCTCGAGCTCGACATCGGCATAGTCCTTGGCGTGCAGCGCGGTGACCGTCTGCTTCCAGAGCACGCCGGTCTTCATGACGTTGTGCTTCTCGGCCGAGGAGACCTTGTTGCGGCGGGTGCGCGCCAGCTCGAAGGCGACCTGGGCGATCCGCTCGATCTCGGGCGTGGTGTAGAGCTGCGTGTCGACGCCGCGCTTGGAGCCGTCCTCCAGCGTGACGATCTCCTTCGGCTCGCCGAAATAGACGCCGCCGGTGAGCTCGCGCACGATCAGGATGTCGAGGCCCTCGACGACCTCCGGCTTCAGCGAGGAGGCCGAGGCCAGCGCCGGATAGCAGATCGCGGGGCGCAGGTTGGCGAACAGGCCGAGATCCTTGCGCAGGCGCAGCAGCCCGGCTTCCGGACGATGCTGATAGGGCACGTCCGCCCATTTCGGGCCGCCGACCGCACCGAACAGCACGGCATCGGCCTCTTGCGCGAGCTTCATGTCGCCTTCGGAGATCGCCTGCTTGTGCGCGTCATAGGCCGCGCCGCCGACGAGGCCCTTCTCGATCTCGAAGGAGGCGAGCCCCTGTTTGCCGAACCAAGCGACGATCTGCTCGACCTGGCCCATCACCTCGGGGCCGATGCCGTCGCCGGGGAGCAGCAGGAGCTTGTGGGTCGCCATGGTCGTCGCCTCGCCTTGTCGCGTGTTTGCGTTGGCGGGGTGATTACGGGCGACCGGCCGCAGGCGCAAGCACCGCGACGCAGCTCTGCCTTGTGCGGGGCGTACCGCCCGGTCCCGGAGGCGGCTCGAAGACGGCAGGCGCGACGGAGGCCTCTGGCCCTATCCTTTCGGCAGCCGCGCCGTGATCTCGATCTCGAGCTTCATCTCCGGCTTGAGCAGGCCGGCGACGACATAGATGCCGGCCGCCGGGCGGATCTCGCCGAAGACCTCGCCGCAGACCCTGAGCACCGGCTCGCAATAGCTGCGGTCGGTGACGAAATACTGGGCCCTGACGACATGGGCGAGCGAGGAGCCCGCCTCCTCCAGCACGGCGCCGACCGTGCGGAAGATGTTGCGCGCCTGCTCGGCCGGATCGTCGGGCAGGGTCATGCTGGCGTAGTCGTAGCCGGTCGTGCCGGAGACGAAGACGAGGTCGCCGTCGATCACGGCGCGCGAATAGCCGAAATCGCGCTCGAAGGGCGAGCCGGTGGAAAGCAGGCGGCGCATGGCGAAGTCTCCGAATGAAACACTGGTCATCCCGGACAAGCCGCGCCAGCGGCGCCGATCCGGGATCCATGCCGGAACGGTTCAGGCATGGATCCCGGGTCTCCCTTCGGTCGCCCGGGATGACCCGGTTCTTCGCTCTACCGAAAAAACGGTGCCACCCGCTTTCTGTGAAGAGTATTTGCTAGACCCGCCCGCCCTTCAGCGCGCGCAGCACCTTCTCGCCCGGCCGGCCGGTCTGCGGCATGCCGAGCCTGGCCTCGATCTCCTTGATCGCCGCCCGCGTCAGCGAGCCGACGGCGCCGTCCGGCTCGCCGACATTGTAGCCGCGCGCGATCAGCAGGCGCTGCAATTCGCGGCGCTGCTCGCGCGAGAGCGGCAGATCGTCGGTCGGCCATTGCCCCCGCACGCCGGGCTTGCCGCGCAGGCGGTCGGAGAGCAGCGAGATGGCGAGGGCGTAGGAATCGGCGCCGTTGTAGCTATAGGCGGCATCGTAGTTCTTGAAGACGAGGAAGGCCGGGCCGGTGCGGCCGGCCGGCATCAGCAGGCCGGCATTGCCATGGCCGTCGAGCCGCGAGCCGTCATATTTGACGATGCCCTGCCCGGCCCAGTGCGACAGCGGGCGCTTGGGGTTGCGGCCGGTCGCGCCGCGATAGCCCTCCGGCACCCTGACCTCGTAGCCCCAGGTGGCGCCGGTGACCCAGCCGGCCTTGCGCATGAAGTTCGCGGTCGAATGCAGCGCGTCGGGGATGGAATCGACGAGGTCGCGCCGGCCGTCGCCGTCGCCGTCGACGGCGAGCCTGAGATAGGTCGAGGGGATGAACTGGGTGTGGCCGAAGGCGCCGGCCCAGGAGCCGAACAGCCGCTCGGGCCTGACGTCGCCGCGCTGGATGATCTGCAGCGTCGCGATCAGCTCGCCCTTGAAGAAGGCGTTGCGGCGCGGCGCCAGGCAGGCGCCGGTCGCCAGCGACTGCACCAGCGGCCATTTGCCCCGCGCCTTGCCGAAATCGCTCTCGACGCCCCAGACGGCGGCGATGGTGTGGCGGTCGACGCCGAAGCGCTGCTCGGCGGCGGCGAAGACGGAGGCGTATTGGCGCAGCATGCTGCGCCCTTCCGCCACCTTCTCGTCATCGACCAGCGTGCCGAGATAGTCCCAGATCGGCGTCTTGAACTCCGGCTGGTTGTTCATCGCCTCGATGATCTTCATGTCCGGCTCGACGCCGGCCATGGCGCGGTCGAAGGTCGCGCCCGAGACGCCCTTGGCCGCCGCCGCGGAGCGCAGGCCGGCGAGGCAGGACTGGAAGCCCGACTGGGCCGAGGCCGCCGAGGCAATGAGGATGAAAGGCAGGGCCAGCGGAATGGCCAGTCGATATGCGCGCATGCTCTCCACCGAATCGCAGGATTGACGCGAAACTACGGCGCGGGCGTTAACGGAGGTTAACCCTGCTTGATTTGGCGATCCGGCCGTGGAACTGCGATCCCGCTCGCCCTCGCCCGAAGGCCTCCCGATGCCAGCCCTCACCGCCGCCCACATCCTGCCGATCGTGATGCTGTTCGCCTCGAACATCTTCATGACCTTCGCCTGGTACGGCCATCTCAGCTACAAGAGCAGCGCGATCTGGCTCGCCATCGCCGCGAGCTGGTCGATCGCGCTCTTCGAATACATGCTGGCCGTGCCGGCCAACCGCATCGGCTCCGCCGTCTATTCGACCGCCGAGCTCAAGACGATGCAGGAGGTCATCACCCTCGCCGTCTTCGCCGGCTTCTCGGTGTTCTGGCTCAAGGAATCGCTGAACTGGAACCACGCCATCGGCTTCGCGCTGATCGCGGCCGGCGCCTTCTTCATCTTCCACGCCAGGGGCTGAAGCCCTCCGGTTGCAGCGCAATGCGGCTGCGCGCGGACGGCGCTTGGCCTTCCGCGCGGCGCGGTCGATATCGCTCGCCCCGCTCGCTTCCGATTCGAAGGATTCCCGCCGTGAGGCTTCCCTTGATCGCCGCCTGCCTCGTTGCCGGCGCCCTGCCCGCTCTGGCCGGCCCGACCTGCAGCCCGAGCGACTCGAAAGCAAGGGTCCTCGGCTCCGCCACGATCGACGACATCCACCCGGCCTGGCAGGGCCGGAAGGTCGGCTATGGCTGGTCGCTGCAGGTCAAGCGCGAGGACCATGACGACGCCGGCATGACCTATTATGTCGGCGACCTCTACGACACCCATGGCAAGCTCGCGACGCGCAACGTCTTCGCGCTCGACAGCGAATGGGATTGCGGCCCGTAAGGCACCCGCGTTACTGCGCCGGACGCACCCGCAGCAGCTTGCCGTCCTCCTCGTCGGTGAGGAGATAGAGCAAGCCGTCCGGCCCCTGCACGACATCGCGGATGCGGGCGCCGATATCGGTGAGAAGCCGCTCCTCGCCGGTCACCTTCTCGCCCTCGGTCGACAGCCGGGCCAGCAGGCTCCCGGCCAGCGCGCCGACGAAGAGCGAGTTCTTCCATTGCGGCCAGGCCGACCCCGTATAGAAGGCCGCCCCCGAAGGCGCGATCGACGGATCCCAGTAGAACAGCGGCTGCTCCATGCCGGGCTTGGCCGTGCCCTCGCCGATCTTGGCGCCGGAATAGTCGACGCCATAGGTGATGACCGGCCAGCCATAGTTCAGCCCGGCCTTGGGCGTGTTGATCTCGTCGCCGCCGCGCGCGCCGTGCTCGGCCGTCCAGAGCTGGCCGGTCTGCGGATGCAGCGCCGCGCCCTGGACGTTGCGGTGGCCGATCGACCAGATCTCCGGCGCCCAGCCCGGCTTCTTCGGATTATCGGCCGGAATTCCGCCATCGGGGCGGATGCGGATGATCTTGCCGAGATCGTTGGCCGGGTTCTGCGCCTGGTCGCGCTGCGTGAAGCGCTCGCCGACCGTGACGAAGAGCGCCCCCGTCCGGTCGAAGACCAGCCGCGAGCCGAAATGCAGGTTGGAAGCGACCGTCGGCATCTGCCGGAAGATCACCTTCACCTCCGTCAGCGCGGTGCCCTGCTCGTTCAGCCTGCCGCGGGCGACGCTGGTGCCGTTGCCGCCGCTGCGCGGCTCGGCGAAGGAGAGATAGACCAGCCGGTTCCGCGCGAAATCCGGGTCGAGCGCGATGCCGAGCAGGCCGCCCTGGCCGCGCGCCATCACGCTCGGCACGCCGGCGATCGGCCGGGACAGCGCACCCTTCGCATCGACGATCCTGAGGCGGCCGGGGCGCTCCGTCACCAGCATGCGCCCGTCCGGCAGGAAGGCGAGGCCCCAGGGATGCTCGAGCCCGCCGGCCACGGTCTCGACCGCAAGCGCGCCCGCGCTCGAGGGAAAGCGCTTCTGCGCGAGAGCGGGCGCGACCAGGCCGAACAGCGCCAGCCCCGCCCCCAGTCCCAGAACCATGCCGAGCCGCCGCATCGTATCCGCCTCCATCGCCGCTCCGGGCAGAGTGAAGGCAACGCGGCCGATCACCAAGCCGTTGCGGCGAGCTCACGACGAAGTGAAACGATCGGCTGGCTTTCGTCCAGCGTCACATCGGCCTCGGTCACCGGCTGCCCGGCCGCGACGTCGCGCGTCAGCCTGACGCCATGGGCGAGGCCGATCGGCAGGCCGCCGCAGGATTGGCTCGCCGCAGCCGGCATCAGCCGGCCATAGACGGTGTAGCCGCCCTCCCCGTCGAGCATCTCGCCGGCCTTGAGCGCGCGCTTGGCGACGGCGACGGCGTCGCCCCGCCAGCCCCGCGTCATCCCGGTCGGCTCGCCCCGCAGCGCCGCGTTCAGCACCGAGATCGACAGCTCCAGCCCGATCAGGTGGAACGGCTTGTACATCGCGGCATAGCGCCCGGTCGCGTCGGTCGGCAGGCCGTACTGCTTGAAGCAGGCGGCGGCATAATCGTTCGGCGCCTTCAGCACGACATAGACGCCCCAGCGCAGGTCGCGGAAGACCGGGCGCCCGTCGCGCTCCAGCGAGGAGACGACCTCGACCATGCCATCGCGCTCGAGCTGCCCGCCGACCGCGCGCGGACGCAGCACCTGGGCGAGGTCGTCGACGCCGCAGGGCGGGAAGGCGAGCCCCGCCTCGGGCACGTCGAGACCGCAGGCATTGGCGATCGCCGCCATCTCGATCGCCGACTTGGTGCCGTCGAGGAAGGAGTTGAACATCTGCGGATTCATCCCCGCCGCCTTCGCCGCCTCGGGCGTCAGCCCGTAATGGGTCCAGACGTCGTCGGGCGTGACGTTGTGATAGGCCGGCAGGTATTTGGTGCCCTTGCCGGCGGCGGCGACGGTGAAGCCCGCCGCCCGCGCCCAGTCGACCATCTCGCTGACCAGCGCCGGCTGGTCGCCATAGGCCATCGAATAGACCACGCCGGCGGCCTGCGCCTTGCGCGCCAGCACCGGCCCGACCAGGACGTCGGCCTCGACATTGACCATCACGACATGCCGCCCGGCCTCGATCGCGGCCAGCGCATGGCGGGCGCCGGCGGCGGGATGGCCGGTCGCCTCCAGCACCACCTCGACCCCGTCCGCGCGGGCCGCGGCGGCGCCGTCGTCGACGAAGCGGGTCCGGGCGATCCGCGCCTCGTCCCAGCCGACATTGCGGCAGGCCGTCTTGGCCCGCTCAGGATCGAGATCGGCGATCACCGCGACCTCCAGCCCCTCGATATGCGGGACCTGCGACAGGAACATCGAGCCGAACTTGCCGGCGCCGATCAGCGCGGCAGGGACGGGCTTTCCCGCCTCGCGGCGGGCGGTGAGCATGGGCATCAGATTCATGGGACAGGCTCCTGCGCATCGCGCCCCGCAGCCCTCGTCCCGATGAGCGCCCGACAGGAGCGCATCTCGAAGGATGTTTCAGGAAGCTGCGGAGATCGCTGGATCATCTTTCGAGAAGCCCGCCGATGCGGCCTCCTCGGGATGAAGGTTGAGCGAATGTCTCGCCCTATTCCGCCTTCACCCCGGCATCGGCGATGATCTGCTTCCAGGTCGCGATTTCCTGGAGGTGATAGGGCCGGAAGGCATCGGGCTCGCGCACCTTGAGGGTGAAGCCGAGCTTGATGATGGCGTCGCGCGTCTGGGGCTTGTTCAGCGAGGCGATGATCGCCTTTGAGAGCACGTCGAGCACAGGCTGCGCCGTCTTGGCCGGAGCGAAGAAGGCCGCCCAGGAATCGGCGTCGGCATTGCTCACGCCCTGCTCGCGCAAGGTCGGGATGGCCTTGGCCTGCGGGTTGCGCTCGGGGCTGGCGATGGCGAGCGCGCGCAGCGCCCCGCCATTGATCTGCTCCAGCACGCTCGGCAGCGTCGAGTTGGCGATGTCGATGCGCCCGGCGACGATCTCCTGCACCAGCGGCGCGGCGCCGCGGAAGGGCACATGCGTCATCTTGATGCCGGTGCGCTGCATGAACAGCTCCATGGCGAGATGCGAGCCGGACCCGACGCCGGTGGAGCCGTAGTTGAGCTTGCCGGGCTCGGCCTTGGCGAGCGCGATCAGCTCGGGGATGGTCTTGGCCGGCAGGTCGTTGCGGACGACGAAGGCGTGCTCGAAGGCGCCGACGCCGGCGAGCGGCGCGAAATCCTTGACCGCGTCGTAGCCGGGGTCCTTCAGCAGGAACATGTTGTTGCCATGCGTCTGGTTGTTGCCGAAGACGATGGTGTAGCCGTCCGGCGCCGCATGGGCGACGGCGCGCGTGCCGACCGCGCCCGAGGCGCCGGCCCGGTTGTCGACCAGCACGTTGTGGCCGAAGGCGACGGAGAGGTCCTGCGCCACGAAGCGCGCGATCGCGTCGGTCGGCCCGCCCGCCGGATAGGGCACGACCAGGGTGACGACCTTGCTCGGAAAGCTCTCGGCCCGGGCGACGGCCGGAGCGAGGACGGCGCCGGCCATCAGGCCGAGCGTGGAGCGGCGGGTCAGAGACATGAAATTCCTCCCGGATACCCGTCTGCGTAGCGGGCGTTCCCGTCCTTTAGGGGCAATAGCGCAAGCCGTCCAGCGATCCGGCATGCGCCTCGGACCCTGTTTGAAAAACTCCAAGCCCGCGTGCTGAGGAGCAAGCAAAGCTTGCGTCTCGAAGGATGTTCCAGATGTCTCCGGAGGCTTCTGAAGCGTCCTTCGAGACGCGGCTGACGCGGCTCCTCAGGATGAGGCCTCACTATCCAAACAGGCGCCCTAGCCCAAACCGGCCCGCTTCAGCCGCTGGATCGCGAGGTCGAGCGCCTGCAGGAAGGCGGAGCGGTCCTTCGGCGAGAACGGCTTCGGCCCGCCGCCCGCCACGCCCATGGCGCGCAGATCCTCCATCATGTCGCGCGTCGCCAGCGCCATGCCGATCGAGGCCTCGGTGAAGGGCCTGCCGGTGGGGCCGATGACCTCGGCGCCGGCCTTGATGCAGCGATCCGCCAGCGGGATGTCGGCTGTGACGACGATGGCGCCGCGCGAGGCGCGTTCGGCGATCCAGTCATCGGCTGCGTCGAAATTGCCGGGAACCACGACCCGCTCGATCCAGGGCTCGCGCGGCAGGTTGAGGAAGCTGTTGGCGACGACGAAGACATGCAGGCGATGGCGGCCGGCGACGCGGTAGACCTCGTCCTTCACCGGGCAGGCATCGGCATCGACATAGATCGCGATCGGTCCGCTGGCGCTCGTCATCTCCCGGCCTTCGCATGCGCCGGGCGCACTGGCAAATCCGTGCCAATTCATGACGCTTCTGCAAAACATCAAGCAGTTGCGCTTGCGATCATCGACGCCTGGTCATAAACCTCGCGCGCGCCCGCTGGGGCGCATCCTGTCCTCTCCCCCGGAGACCAGTCCCATGGCCTTTCTTGCCGATGCCCTGAAGCGCGTGAAGCCGTCCGCGACCATCACGATCACGCAGAAGGCCCGGGACCTGAAAGCCCAGGGCAAGGACGTGATCTCGCTCTCCGTCGGCGAACCCGATTTCGACACGCCGGACAATATCAAGGAGGCGGCCATCGCCGCCATCCGCCGCGGCGAGACCAAATACACCCCGGTTCCCGGCATCCCGCAGCTCCGCGAGGCGATCACCCGCAAGCTGAAGCGCGAGAACGGGCTCGACTACAAGGCCAGCCAGACCATCGTCGGCACCGGCGGCAAGCACGTCATCTACAACGCGCTGCTCGCCACGCTGAACCCCGGCGACGAGGTGATCTGCGTCGCCCCCTACTGGGTGAGCTATCCGGAGATCGTCGCGCTCTGCGGCGGCACCGCGACCTTCGCCCAGACCCATCTCAAGGACGACTTCAAGCTCCAGCCCGAGGAGCTGGAGAAGGCGATCACGCCCAAGACCAAATGGGTGATCCTGAACTCGCCTTCCAACCCGTCGGGCGCCGCCTACAGCCATGACGAGCTGAAGAAGCTCACCGAGGTGCTGATGCGCCACCCGCATGTCTGGGTGCTGACCGACGACATGTACGAGCACCTGACCTATGGCGACTTCAAGTTCGTCACCCCGGCCCAGATCGAGCCCGGCCTCTACGAGCGCACGCTGACCATGAACGGCGTCTCGAAGGCCTATGCCATGACCGGCTGGCGCATCGGCTACGCCGCCGGCCCCGAGCATCTGATCAAGGCGATGGACCTGGTCCAGGGCCAGCAGACCTCGGGCACCTCGGCGATTTCGCAATGGGCGGCGGTCGAGGCCCTCGACGGCACCCAGGAGCACCTGCCGGTGTTCAAGAAGGCGTTCGAGCGCCGCCGCGACCTCGTCGTCTCGATGCTGAACCAGACCCGCGGCTTGAAGTGCCCGACGCCGGAAGGCGCCTTCTACGTCTACCCGGACTGCTCGGAGCTGATCGGCAAGACCATGCCGAACGGCAAGAAGATCGAGACCGACGAGGACCTCGTCATCGGCCTGCTGGAGGCGGAAGCCGTCGCGGCCGTGCACGGCTCCTCCTTCGGGCTTGGCCCGAACTTCCGCATCTCCTACGCCACCTCGGACGAGAAGCTGGAAGAGGCCTGCCGCCGCATCCAGCGCTTCTGCGCCGAGCTGCGCTGAGACGATGGGCGCTGGCGCAGCGACGCGCCGCATGCTTCTGGCCGGGAGCCTCGCGCTCCCGGCCGCTTTCGTTTTCGGGCAGGCGCTCCCGGCAATCTCCGCCCGCGAGGCCCATGAAGCGGCGCAGGCCGGGCGGATCGTCCTCGTCGACATCCGCAGCGCCGGCGAATGGGCCGATACCGGCCTGCCGCAAGGCGCGATCCCGCTCGACGTCGACGCCACGGCCTTCGAGGTCAGGCTGGCGGGCCTGCGCCTCGACCATCCCGGCACGCGCATCGCCCTGATCGACCGCACCGGCGCGCAGTCGGTTGCGACCGTGATGAAGCTCGCCGGCAGAGGCTGGCGCGACCTCGTCGCCGTGCGCGGCGGCATGCTCGGGCCGGGCGGCTGGCTGGCGGAAAAGCTGCCGGTGACGGCGTATCGTTAGCCTTCCTTCTCCCCCGAGGGGTGAAGGGAAAGAAGATCCGGCCTTCTCTCCCGCGTGATCCTCTCCGCCTGCTCGCGCCGCCATTTCGCGATGCGGGCATGGTCGCCGGAGAGCAGGGCCTCGGGCAGGCCGCGGCCTTCCCATTCGCGCGGCCGGGTATAGTGCGGATATTCGAGCAGGCCGTTCTCGAAGCTCTCATCCTCGCCGGAAGCGACCTTGCCCATCACCCCGGGGATCAGCCGCACACAGGCGTCGAGCAGCGTCAGCGCCGCCATCTCGCCGCCGGAGAGGATGTAGTCGCCGATCGAGACCTCGATCAGTCCGCGCCCCTCGATCACCCGCTCGTCGACGCCCTCGAAGCGCCCGCAGACGATGACGAGGCCGGCCCCCGCCGCCCATTCGCGCACCGTCTCCTGCTTCAGGGGCCGCCCGCGCGGCGACATCAGCAGGCGCGGACGCTGATCGTCCGGCGGCACGGCCGCGTCGATCGCCGCGGCCAGCACGTCGCAGCGCAGCACCATGCCGGCGCCGCCGCCGGCCGGGTTGTCGTCGACATTGCGGTGCCGGCCGATGCCGTGCTCGCGGATCTGGTGGGTTTCGAGCGACCACAGCCCCTTGCGCAGCCCCTCCCCCGCCAGCGAGAGGCCGAGCGGGCCGGGGAACATCTCGGGATAGAGGGTCAGGATCGAGGCGCGGAACGACATGGCGACCTTGGATTGAGGCAGTTGCTTCCAGCCTGTCTCCCCGGCGGAGCCCTCGGATCCGACCTTCGGCCGGCTCGAGGATAAACGCCGCGCAGAGCCGGGATCCATGCCGGAACGGTTCAGCCGGGGGCCCGGACCGGCGCGACGACGTCGCTCGTCCGGGATGGCCCGCGGTTGGAAAAGGCAAGCTAACTGAAGCGCAGCGCCGGCAGCCCGTCCAGCGCCGTGAAGTCGCGAACCGCGGCGATCAGGTTGTCGAAGGCGGAAAAAGCGTCCGCATCGAGCATGGTCAGCAGCGCCACGGCCCGCATGCCGGCGCGCCGCGCCGCCTCGACGCCGAGCGGCGCGTCCTCGAAGACGATGCAGTCGGCCGGGTCGACCTTCATCCGCTCCGCCGCCGCCAGGAACATGTCCGGATGCGGCTTGCCGCGGAAGCCCTGCGAGGGCGAGACGATGGTGGCGAAGCGCGGACGCAGGCCGAGCGTGTCCAGCACCACCTCGATATTCGCCGGCGGCGCGGCGGTGCCCACCGCCATCGGCACGCCGGAGCGGGCGGCGCGGGCGATCAGGTCCAGAAATCCCTGATTGGCCGCGACATGCGGCAAATAGGCCGCGCGATAGAGTGCTTCCTTGGCGTCGCTCATCGCCTCGAGCTCCGCCATCGCCGCCTGCGGGAAATAGGAGGCGATGATCTCGTGCCCGGCCATGCCGGCGGTGCGGGCCGCGAAGGTCGCGCGGTCGAAGGGCAGGCCGTTGCCGAGATGCCAGCTTTCCCAAGCATCGTCGTGGTAGCGCATATTGTCGACGATGGTGCCGTCCATGTCGAAGATCAGCGCGCGGGCAGGCCTATCGCTCGTCATCGTCGGGCTCGAACAATCCCAGGGGCGGCTCGGCCTCGATCCGCCGCGCGGCGATGTCGATGCGCGGCGCGAAGGCCTTGGTGAAGGGCATCAGGACGGAACGCCCGTCCGGGGTCGCGACGGCGAGCAGGTCGCCGGCGCCGTAATTCTCGACGGCGGTGACGGAGCCGAGCATGGCTTCGCCCGGTCCGACGACCCGGCAGCCGATGAGATCGGCCTGCAGGAACTCGTCCTCGTCCTCGCTCTCGGGCAGCCTGTCGCGGGCGACGAACAGCTCGACACCGTTCAGCGCCTCGGCCGCCTCGCGGGTGGCGACGCCCTTGAGCCGGGCGACGACGACCTCCTTGGCCGGGCGGACGTCGAGGATCTCGACGCTGCGGCCCTTGCCGTCGCTGAGCGGGCCGTAGCCGGCGATCGCGAGCGGGTCGCCGGTGAAGGTCTTGATCCTGACCTCGCCGCGCACGCCATGCGGCGCGCCGACGACGCCGAGCAGGATGAGGTTCTCGTCAGGCATCCCCGCACTCCGTCCTTCCGGGGCTTCGCGTCAGCGCGGAGCCCAAAACCCAGAACCGATGCCGAAACGCGGATGAACGCGGCGGCCGGCCGGGCTTTCCCGCGCCCTGCGATTCTGGATTGCGGGCTCGCGGCTGCGCCGCGCCCCGGAATGACGAAGCGAGGAGCAAGCGGCTCACGCCTCGGCGGCGGCTTCTTCGGCGGCCGGAGCGGCGGCCTTCTCGGCCTTCTTCTCGGCGCGCTCCTTGGCCTTCTCGCCCGGGAGGGCCTTCTTCGGATTGTTGCGCGCCGGGCGCTTGACGAGGCCGGCGGCGTCGAGGAAGCGCAGCACGCGGTCGGTCGGCTGGGCGCCCTTGGCGAGCCAGGCCTGGACCTTCTCGGTGTCGAGCACGACGCGATCCTCGGCGTCCTTGGCCTTCATCGGATCGTAGGAGCCGATCTTCTCGATGAAGCGGCCATCGCGCGGCGAGCGCGAATCGGCGACGACGATGCGGTAATAGGGGCGCTTCTTGGCGCCGCCACGGGTCAGGCGGATCTTGAGGGACATGGGTCTTCTCTTTCTTCGGTTCAGGGTTGATACAGGTTTTTCTCTTCGTCTTTCAATACAGCTCTCGCCTTGTCGATCAGGGGGCGCAAACTGTCTTCATCAATAAACTTGCCTTTGAAATCCCGTTTGAACTTATCGAGTGAAAGCCTGTGGCATTGGTCGATGATCTCTTCCAGGCCGGCATGCGTAACCTTATTGTGGTCGAGAAGAAGCTTGATGTTGGATCTCAAGCTCTGACTTTTCTCCGTCAGGTCGGAGAAATCCGAATGCTCGAAGCCGAAACCCTTGCTTTTGCCGTAAGCCATCACGCCCAACTGACACTGCACGGAATGAAATTCGGCGATCTGGGCCCTGAGGTTCTCGATCTGCTCCTTGCGAAACTCCGAAAGCTTATCGCGTGAGCTCGACCGTGCCGAGCGAAGCGCCACGATCGCCGTCACGAGAGCCAGGCAAAAGGTTCCGAGTCCGACGACGAGATTACCGAAATCGACCTGGGCATTGATGCCGAGGATCGTGCTGCTCACTTCTTCTTCCCCCCGAACGGATTGCCGCCCAGGCCGGGCAAACCGCCGCCGAGGCCCGGCAGTTTCGGCATCATCCCGGCCGGCGGGGTGACGCCCTTGGGCAATCCGGGGAAGCCGCCGGGCGGCAGCGGCGGAAGCCCGCCGCCGGCGCCGAGCTGCTTCTGCAGTTCGGCGAGCTGGGCCGGGTCCATCTTGGACGGGTCGGGCATGCCGGCCGGCAGCCCGCCGCCGAGCCCGAACATGCCGCCGAGCTTGCCGAGCATGCCGCCCTTCTGCTTGCTCATCATCTTCATGGCGTCGGCCATGCCGCGATGCATCTTGAGCAGCTTGTTGATCTGCTCGGCCGTGGTGCCGGAGCCGGCCGCGATACGCTTCTTGCGGCTGTTCTTGAGCAGATCGGGGTTCTTGCGCTCGGCCGGCGTCATCGAGTCGATCGCGGCGATCATGCTCTTGAACATCTTGTCGCCGACGCCGGCATTGGTGAGCTGGGACTGGGCCTGCTTCATGCCCGGCAGCATGCTCATCACGCCGCCGAGGCCGCCCATCTTCTCCATCTGCTGGAGCTGGGCGCGCATGTCGGAGAGGTCGAACTGGCCCTTGGCCATGCGCTGCGCGGTGGCCTGCGCCTGCGCGGCGTCGATCGTCTGCGCCGCCTTCTCGACCAGCGAGACGATGTCGCCCATGCCGAGGATGCGGTTGGCGACGCGGGAGGGGTGGAAATCGTCGAGCTCGTCGACCTTCTCGCCGATGCCGACGAGCTTGATCGGCTTGCCGGTGACGGCGCGCATCGAGAGCGCCGCGCCGCCGCGCGAATCGCCGTCCATGCGGGTCAGCACGATGCCGGTGAGGCCGACGCGGGCGTCGAAGGCGCGCGCCGTGTTGACCGCGTCCTGGCCGGTCAGCGCGTCGGCGACGAGCAGCACCTCATGGGGATTGGTCGCGGCCTTCACCTGCGCGACCTCTTCCATCAACGTGTCGTCGAGCGTGACGCGGCCGGCGGTGTCGAGCATGACGACGTCGAAGCCGCCGAGGCGGCCCGCCTCGATGGCGCGCCTGGCGATCTGCACCGCCGACTGGCCGGCGACGATCGGCAGCGTCTGCACGCCGACCTGCTGGCCGAGCACGGCGAGCTGCTCCATCGCGGCCGGGCGTCGCGTATCCAGCGACGCCATCAGCACCTTCTTCCTGTTCCGGTCCGTCAGGCGCTTGGCGATCTTGGCGGTCGAGGTGGTCTTGCCCGAGCCCTGGAGACCCACCATCAGCACCGGCACGGGCGGCACGGCATCGAGATTGATGCTCTCGCCCTCGCCGCCCAGCGTCTCGATCAGGACGTCGTTGACGATCTTGATGACCTGCTGGCCGGGCGTGACCGACTTGAGAACCTCGGCGCCGACGGCGCGCTCGCGCACCTTGTCGGTAAAGCTGCGGACGACCTCGAGCGCGACGTCGGCCTCGAGCAGCGCCCGGCGCACCTCGCGGAGCGCCGCGTTGACGTCCTCCTCGGTCAGCGAACCCCTGCGGGTCAGCCCCGAGAGGATGCCGGAGAGCCTGTCGCTCAGCGTGCCGAACATGCGGACCTGCCTGCTTGCCTCAGGGAGCCTCCAGCGCCGGAACCCATTGCCAAACGGTTTCGCGCCCGAGGGCGCAATCGCGCTGTCGGACGTTGACCTCCGGGCTCATGGAAGCCGCAAGGCGGCCCGGTCGGCGGATGCGGTTTCGGCGATGTCGGCGAAACGGATGGCGCCCTTAAAGCGGAAGAATGTGGCGAAAGTCAAGGTTGGCGGGCGCGTTTGCGCGCATGGCGGGGCGCTCCGGGGCGGCGGGATCGGACGTCCCGCCCCGCCTGCGGAACCTGCCCCGCCGCTTCTCTCCCCAGCCATGACGGCGCTCGGCCCCAGAATGGCCCTGATCTGGCGGCATCGCATCGCGCCCCGCAACGAAGCGAAGCCCATGAAGATCGTGATCGCCCTGCCCCTGCTGGCCCTCACCCTCCTCCTCGCCGGCTGCGGCGGCGAGGCCCGTCGCGAAGGACCGCTCGACCCCCGCATGGTCGAGCGCCTCGGCGCCGTCACCCTCGACCCGGCCCAGGCGGGACGCATCCTCAACGCCTACCGCGCCAGCCACGGCCTCGGCCCCGTCCGGCCGGACCCGCGGCTGATGGCGATGGCCCAGCGCCAGGCCGACGCCATGGTCGCGAAGAACGCCCTCTCGCACGAGGCCGGCGGCCGCTTCGCCGCGCGCGTCGAGGCGGCCGGCCTCGATTCGTCCCGCATCGCCGAGAATCTGGGCGGCGGCTATTTCTCGGTCGAGGAAGCCTTCGACGGCTGGCGCAAATCGCCGGGTCACGACGCCAATCTGCGCATGCGGGAAGCGACGCGCTACGGCATCGCGCTCTCCAAGGACCCGCGCAGCAGCTACCGCGCCTGGTGGGTGCTGGTCGTCGCCGCCGAGCCGGAAGCGCGCGTGACCCTGGGTGACGGTGACAGGGCTCCGCAACCTCGGTAACGGACGCCGTCCCTCCCGATTGCGAGCCCGATGATCATGATGCCGATTCGCCTGCTTTTTGCTCTTGGCGTTGCCGCCTGCGCCGCCTTCGCCGGCCCCGGTGCAGCCCGGGCGCAGCCCTGCGCCACCAATTTCAGCAGCTCCGGCGTGCCGATGGTCTCGCAGATCACCTATCGCACCTGGGACCTGTCCAGGAAGGCACCGGCCGCCGTGCTGCCGGCGATCGTCCGGGCGATCAAGGCCGACGGGGACTTCGTCGACATCCGTACCGACAAGGCGAGCGGCACGATCTCCGCCATGCAGGAGGTCACCGGCTCCGGCCGCCCGCAGATCCTCAAGGTGACCACTCGCAAGCAGGCGACCGGCACGCGCATCGACATCGCCTTCACCGTGCAGCCCGGCCAGGTCGCGCCGGAGGGCGCCGTTCGCAAGGCCCTCTGCGACCTCCTCCGCGGCACGCGCTGAAGCGGCGCGCGGCCCCGTCGCGCTCCGGCGCATGGGCGAACCCACCCGGCGCCAGGCCCTTTACAAAGCCCCGCATCTGGTGATGGCTCTGGAGTTTAGCGGAGCCATCGTCATGACCTTCCAAACCTGGGCCGCCTTCGCCGCCGCCACCGCCGTCCTGCTCGTCATTCCCGGCCCGACCATCCTGCTGGTCATCTCCTATGCGCTCGGCCAGGGCTGGCGCACCGCCTTTCCGGTGGCCCTCGGCGTGGCGCTCGGCGACTTCACGGCGATGACGCTCTCGATGCTCGGCGTCGGCGCCTTGCTCGCGACCTCGGCCAGCGTCTTCGCCGCGCTGAAATGGCTCGGCGCGGCCTATCTCGTCTGGCTTGGCGTCAAGCTCTTCCGCGCCGGCGGCACGCTCGACGCCAGGCCGCGCGCGGATGCCGCTCCGGCCTGGAAGATGCTCGGCCATGCCTGGCTGGTGACGGCGCTGAACCCCAAGAGCCTCACCTTCTTCGTCGCCTTCCTGCCGCAGTTCCTCGATCCGAAGTCCGGGTTCTGGACGCAGATGCTGATCTTCGAGGCCACCTTCATCGGCCTCGCCTTCGCCAACGCCATGGGCTATGCGCTGGTCGCCTCCCGGGCGCGGGCCGTGGTGCGCAATCCCCGCGCCGTCGGCATCTTCAACAAGGCGGGCGGGACGCTGCTGATCGGCGCCGGCATCGCGACCGCTGCGATCCGCTCCGGCAGCAACTGAGGCGACGCATGGCCACCCGGGACGACCGGACGCTCGACTTCTACGCGGCCGAGGCCGGCGCCTATGCCGGGCGGGAGCGCGAGGCCGAGCACCGCCGCATCGACCTCTTCGCCGGGCGGCTTCGGCCCGGCGCCCGCATCCTCGAACTGGGCTGCGGCGGCGGCCAGGACAGCGAGGCGATGCTGGCGCGCGGCTTCGACGTGGTCCCGACCGACGGTTCGCCCGAGCTCGCGCGCGAGGCCGGGCGCAGGCTCGGCCGGCCCGTCGCGGTGCTGCTCTTCGAGGATCTGAACGAGATCGCGGCCTATGACGGGATCTGGGCGCATGCCTGCCTGCTGCATGCGCCGCGTCCGGCCCTGCCCGGCATCGTCGACCGGATCCACGCCGCCCTGCGGCCCGGAGGCGTCGTCTATGCGAGCTTCAAGGCCGGGGAAGCGGAAGGCCGCGACGGGCTGGGCCGCTATTTCAACTATCTGTCGCGGCCGGAAGCCGTCGCCGCCTTCGGCGCCGCCTCGCGCTGGTCCTCCCTCGCCGTCGAGGAGGACGAGGGCTCCGGCTACGACAAGGTGCCGACGCGCTGGCTGCATGTGCTGGCGATCAAGGCGCCCGAGTCTTGACCGGAGGCCGCAGCGACCTACCTCTCTCGGGTCATGGATCGCCGCAAGCTTCTCTCCTTCATCGGCCTCGGCGCCCTGCTGGCCTCGACCGGCGCGGCCTGGGCGGCGATCTCGCGCTCGCGCAATCCCTATTACCAGGGGCCGGTCAGCGACCATTTCGACGGGCTGGTCTTCAGCGACGGCCGCCCCGCCGGCAAGGGGCTGCTGGACGTGCTGCGCTGGCAGGCCGGCAAGCGCGACCGCGAGGCCTTCCCCGCCGTCTATCCGGCCCCGCCGCAGGACAGGCCGCCGGCCCGCGTCGAGGGCGTGCGGATCGTCCATCTCGGTCACGCCTCCTTCCTCTACCAGATCGCCGGGCTCAACCTGCTGGTGGACCCGGTCTATTCGCAGCGCGCGAGCCCCTTCAGCTTCATGGGGCCGAAGCGCGTCAACCCGCCCGGCGTCGCCTTCGACGACCTGCCGCCGCTCGATGCGGTCCTGATCACGCACAATCATTACGACCATCTCGACATCGAGACGCTGGCCCGCCTGCACCGCCGCGACCGGCCGCGCATGATCATGCCGCTCGGCAACGACGCCATCGTCCGGGCGCGCATCCCCGACGCCCGCACCGAGGCGCATGACTGGTCGGACCGCCTGACGCTGTCGGACGGGCTCGCCGTCACCCTCGTGCCGACCTATCACTGGTCGGCGCGCGGCGCCTTCGACCGGCGCATGGCGCTGTGGTCGTCCTTCATCATCGAGGCCCGCGCCGCGAAGATCCTCCATGTCGGCGACACCGGCTATCACGACGGCTCGCTCTACGAGCGGCTGGGCGCCGAGCACGGCCCGTTCCGCCTCGCCGTGCTGCCGATCGGCGCCTATGAGCCGCGCTGGTTCATGTCGGACAACCACATGAACCCGGAGGAAGCGGTCAGGGTCATGCTGGCGCTGCGGGCCGAGGAGGCCCTCGGCCACCATTGGGGCACCTTCCAGCTCACCGACGAGGGCGTCGAACGGCCGCCGCAGGCGCTGAAGGCGGCGCTGGCCGCCGCCGGGCTGCCGCAGGAGCGCTTCAGGCCGATGCGGCCGGGGCTGAGCTGGACGGCCTGACATCCTGCCGGTCGCCCCGCGGCCGAAGGGAAGCCTTCCGCGGCTGACGCCGCTTGTCNNTGTCCGGGATGACGGCGGAAAGCCGTCGCGCTATTTCGGCTGGACGTAGACGTTGATCTCGAGGTTCGGATCGCCCGGATCGGCGAGGTCGCTGACATATTCCTCGAGGAAGGCGTCCTTCACCACGATGTTCTTCGCCTCGAGATAGGCGGTGATCGTCTCGTAGGTGGAATCGATGTCGTCATAGGGCGCCTGGTGCAGGAAGCGCAGCGCCGCGCCGGCCGGCGAGGTCGACATCCTGAAATCCGCGCCGACCGTGGGCGCCTGCCCGCCGGGCGGAATCGCGACCGGCAGCATCGCGTCGAAGCGGAAGCCTTCGTCCGTGGTCTCGACGAAGAGGGTCAGCGGCCGGCCGGCGACGGCGAGCCCCGCCCGCTGCGCCTCGGCCCGCAGCGCCTTGAAGCTGTCGGAGAGCTTCTGGAAGCCCTGGTCCCAGCTCGTCTGCCCGGACAGGACCAGCACCGGCTTGGGCGAGAGCGTCACCTCGGCGACGTCGCTGGTGTCGGTGCCCTTGCCGGCGAGCGTCGCATTCGGGTCCGGCACGCCGGTCTGCTGCTGCTGCGGAACGAGCGGCTGGCCCGGGGCCGGCACGGCCGGCGGCGGCTGCACGGGCTGCGGCTCCAGCGGCCCCTGCGGGGTCGGCGCCGGCTGCACCGGCTGCGGCGT
>UBNE01000053.1 GCA_900466745.1 Hyphomicrobiales bacterium
AGCGTTACTTCTATTCCGTGCCCCACCATCTTATCCGCCAGCAGGTGGATGTCAGGGCCACGAGCCGCACCATCGAGATATTCCTCAAAGGCCAGCGGATTGCGGCTCATCAGCGCCGATACGGCGGTTCACGCTTCGGGACCGATCCGGATCACATGCCCAGTTCGCATCGCCGATATGCCGAATGGTCGCCGGAACGCTTCCGACGCTGGGCCGCATCGATCGGCCCGCACACCGAGGGCCTGATCGTCGCGATACTTGCCAGCCGGCCGCATCCAGAACAGGGGTTCCGAACCTGCCTCGGGGTTCTCGGGCTCTACCGCGCCATCAGCGCCGCCCAGGCCGAGGCCGTCTCGGCCCGCGCCGTCGAGATCGGCGGGCTGACCTGCAAAAGCATCGGCGCGCTCATCAAAAGCTACAAAACACCCCGCCATTCCGCTGAACCGGCCGCCGTCGGCGAACACGCCAATCTTCGCGGCCCCGGCTACTTTCACTAAGGAGACAATCGACCATGCTGACCAATCCCACCCTCGACACCCTGCGCGCCCTCGGCCTTTCCGGTATGGCGTCCGCTTTCCAGGAACTCGATCAGCAGCCGGAGGCCCAAAGCCTCCAGCATGGAGAGTGGCTCACCCTTCTGCTCGAGCGGGAGATGACGACGCGCCGCCAGAAGCGCTTCGAGGCCAGGGCGCGCGCCGCAAAATTGCGCCATGACGCCCAGGTCGAGAACATCGACTTCCGCGCTGCCCGCGGCCTCGACCGCAATCTCTTCCTCAAGCTGTCCGGTTGCGACTGGATCAGGCAGCACCATAGCCTGCTCCTCATCGGGCCGGCCGGCGTCGGGAAGAGTTGGCTGGCCTGTGCTCTCGGGCATAAGGCCTGCCGCGAGGATCTTTCCGTCGCCTACCACCGCGTTCCCCGGCTCTTCGCCGCCCTCGCGCTGGCCCGCGGGGACGGACGATACACCAGGCTGATCAAGTCGCTGGCCAGAACCGATCTGCTCATCCTCGATGACTGGGGGCCGGAGAAGCTCAACGATGAACAGCGACGTGATCTTCTGGAGATCGTCGAGGACCGATACGAGCGGCGCTCAACCATCATCACCAGCCAGATTCCCGTCGACCACTGGTATGACATGATCGGCAACGCCACCATCGCCGACGCCATTCTCGACCGCCTCGTGCACAATGCCTATCGCATCGAATTATCTGGGGAGAGCCTGCGCAAACAGCGCGCCGTGTCCATATCCGACACAACCGTCGCTTGACCCACCACTGCCTCAACGGCAATCATCAATCAGACCCAAAGGCAACTTGCCGCGTCCGGCTTCAGATCGGAACAGTGTCCGGCATCAAATTGGAATGCCTGTCCGGCTTCGCGTCGGAATAACCGTCCGGCATCATCGGAATACGCA
>UBNE01000044.1 GCA_900466745.1 Hyphomicrobiales bacterium
CGGCCAGCAGCGCCAGCGCCACCGAAAGCGAGCGTTCGGGGCCGAAGCGGTCGCTCGCCACGCCGCCGAACTGGTTGCCCAGCGCCGCGCCGATGCCCGAGAGCACGAGCGTCGCGGCCAGCCAGGGGCCGGCGATGCCGGCATGGCGGGTCAGGAAGGGAGCGATATAGGTGTAGAGGACGAAGACGCCGGTCATCCAGAGCATGGTGGTGCCGAGCGCCAGCAGCACGTCGCCGCGGCCGGCGACCCGCAAGCGCTCGCGCAGCGTGTTGGTGCCGCGCGGCAGGCCGCCGGGCAGCTTGGCGAGGAGGCCCGCCAGCGACAGCGCGCTCAAGCCGGAGACGATCAGGAAGGCGAGGTGCCAGCCGCCGAGGCCGACCATGGCGGTGCCGATCGGGATGCCGAGAATCAGCGAGACGGTCATGCCGCCGGTGACGAATGCGAGGGCGCGGCCGCGCCGCTCGGGCGGCGAGATCGCGACCGCGACGGCGTTGGCGGCGGGCATGAACACGCCGGCGGCCAGCGCCATGACGATTCGCGCCAGCACGACGAGGGTGAAGTCCGTGGCGAGGGCGGCGCCGAGATTGGCGAGGCCGAACACCGCGATCGCGCCGATCAGGACGCGCTTGCGGTCGGCGTCGCCGAGCACGGCCGACAGGATCGGCGAGCCGATCGCATAGGCCAGCGCGAAGATCGAGACGAGCAGGCCGGCGGCGTCGATCGAGACGCCGAGGCCGGTGGCGAGATGGGGCAGGATGCCGGTGACGATCAGGCTGCCCGTGCCGATGGCGAAGGCGCCGCCGGCGAGCGAGAGGAGGCGGATATCCATGAGGTCGATCCCTGCGTTGGAAGGAGATCTTCAAAATTTCAACGATTGTTGAATTTTAAAATCGCCGCATGGGGGCCGCAAGCATAATTTCAACGATCGTTGAAACTTGTCAGGCGCGACGGTTTCGCCTATCCCGGCAGGGATGAAACCGGTCTTCCACCCCGATATCGAGGATGTCGCGCCGGCCGACGTCTTCGCGGCGCTGGCCGATCCGATTCGGCTCGGCATCCTCGTGGCGCTGGCCGAGATCGCCGAGGGCGACAAGGCGCGCTGCAGCCATTTCACCGAGTTCGCCTCGCCTTCGCTCCTGTCCTATCATCTCGCCAAGCTGCGCGAGGCCGGCATCACCCGCATGCGGGTGGAAGGCACCTCGCGCTATCTCAGCCTCCGCCGCGACGAGATGAACCAGCGCTTTCCGGGGCTGCTCGACAGCGTGATCGACACCGCCCGGCGGGACCCGAACCTGCCGCGGCTGAGCCGCGCCCTCTCCGAGATGGTCGACGCCTGAAGCTGGCGCCGGACGCCTCCGCGGCGCCGTGCGGAGGCGGGTTGAGTTCTCGCGGTCTGGATGTAATGTTATATTGTTGCAATCATCTCGCGGGACCGCTTCATGCCTTCTTCCCTCCGCCGCGCCGGTTTCGGCGTCCTCGCCTGCTTCCTCGCCTCGGCCGCCGCCGCGCATGATCACGCGCCGCTGCGCGGCCGGCTGGTCTTCGCCGATCACGAGAAGCCGGTGGTCCGCATCCTCGATCTCGACAGCGGGGAGGTGACGCACAGCTTCGACGTGCCGAAGGCCAATCCGGGCTTCGCGGGAGTGGCTGGCGGGCGCTATGTCGTGGTCAAGACCGGCGACGAGGCGGGCACGCTGCGCATCCTCGATACGGGGCTGATCGCCGAATCGCATGGCGACCATGTCGATCTCGACAAGGCGACGCCGAAGCTCCTCGATTTCGCGACCCGGGGCGACCGGCCGGCCCATGTCATCTCGGGCCAGGGGCAGCTTGCGCTGTTCTATGACGGCCTGCGCCCCTGGGAGGGCAAGAGCGAGCCCAAGGCGGTGCTGATCGCGATCGACAGCCTCGCCAGGGACAAGCCGGACGTGACGGTCTGGCCGAGCCCGGCGCCGCAGCACGGCATCGCCGTGCCGCTCGGCGGGCGGCAATGGCTGATGTCGGTGCCCAACCCGGCCTATGCCAGGGGCGACGACCGCAGCGCCTCGCCGCGTCCGAACGGCTTCGAGATCCTGGAGCAGCGCGGCGGCCCGCAGAAGGCGGCCGGCTGGAAGCAGGTCGCCCGCCTCGACGATCCGGCGCGGGCCGACGCCTCCTGCAAGCTCTATCACGGCTATGCGCCGGCGCGCGGCGGGCGCCATATCCTCGGCTGCGCCGAGGGCGAGGATGGCGGGCTGTTCGTGCTCTCGCGGGCGGGCAAGGGCGTCGCGGTCGGCTGGAGCGCGCGCAAGCTGGCCTATCCCGACGAGCGCCGCGTGAGCGCGCTCAAGTCGCGCGAAGGCGGGCGCCATCTCGTCGGCAATTACGGGCTGAAGGCGCCCTATGACGCGCTGCTGCGGATCGATCCCGAGGCCAGGGCGCTGACGGCCGCCGACATCCTGCCGGTGCCTGGCGGGCAGGCCGTCTGCCAGTTCGAGCTCAACGGCAATGCCAGCCGGCTCGCCAATCTGACGCCGGACGGCAAGCTCAGGATCTACGAGGTGGCGCCGGCCTGGAAGGAGCTCGCCGCCTTCGACGCGGTCGCGCCCTTCGACTGCGCCTATGGCGCGAAGACCCCGACGCCCGGCCTCGCCGTCCTCGGGAGCAGCGCCTTCGTCAGCGACCCGACGAACGGCCGCATCCGCGAATACCATCTCGACACGCTGAAGCAGGGCCTCGACATGCCGGTCGGCGGCATGCCGGCCAATCTGGCCGCAAGCGACGCCGGCTGACGAGGCGCTGCGGGCGGCGCGGCTTTCGCCGCCCGTCCGGGCGGGCGCGTCTTCCCCGACGCCCCCGCGCATCGTCCAGCTCCTTGATTCTGCATCGGCTTTTCCCGAAAACCGCGTTCCACTTTTCGGTCCGATGCTCTAGGAAGCGCGGATGCCGCTGCGCCGCTATCCGCGTCAATTCCGCCAGCTCGTGAGCTATGCCTTCGCGGGAGGGCTCACGGCGCTGGCGCATTACGGCCTGCTGATCGGGCTGGTCGAAGGGGGCAAGCTCGACCCCGTGCCGGCGACGCTCGCCGGCTTCGTGGTCGGGGCGCTGGTCTCCTACGGACTCAACCGCCGGATGACCTTCGATGCGACGCGCAGCCATGCCCAGGCGGGCTGGCGCTTCGCGCTGATCGCGGCCGGCGGCTTCGTGCTCACCGGCCTGCTGATGCATCTGTTCGTCGGCCGGCTCGGGCTGCCCTATCTGCCGATGCAGCTCGTCACCACCGGGGTCGTGATGGTGTTCTCCTTCCTCGGCCACAAATTCTTCAGCTTCGCCGACCGCGCCGCCTGACGGCGTTCCGCCAGGCGGCGCCGGGCTCACGGCTGCGGCGCGACGGTGAGGGTGAGCTGGCGCCGGCCGACGCGGCCCTCCTTGTCGGCGGCCTCGATCTCGAGGACATGCTCGCCCGTCGGCACGATCACGGACGGGGCGTCGATCCCGGCCGGGGTGATGTAGGGCTTGATCCGCTCGGTGATGTCGACCGGCGGCTGGCTGCGGTAGAAAACCCGCACCGTCGCGGGGTCGACCGGCACGCCATTGCTCGCCATGAAGCGCACGGACAGGCGGAACGGCTTGCCGTCGACCCCCTTGCCGGGCGTGGGCAGGGTGTCGATGGCGGGGCCGCGGGTCAGGTTGCGGGTGCTCGCGGTCTGGATCGCGCCGGAGGGCAGCCCGGCCTCCTCGCGGGTGATGAGCTGCAGCGGCTCGGCGGCGCGGGCCGGGCCGGACAGGGCGGCGAAGGCGAGGGCTGCGGGCAGGATGCCGCGGATCAGCACGGATTTGATCATTCTTCCTATTTCACTCCCAGAATTCCGGCGATCAGGCCGGCAATGGCAGAGATGGCGGTGCTGGCCATCAGGATGGCGGTCTCGATGGTCTTCAACGTATCCAGCGGGATCTTCCCGTGGACGGCCTGCAGCCCCTTCCGCAGCTCCGGCAGCGAGACGAGGCCGCGCGCGCTGAGCGCCGCCTGCGTCACGCGCAGCAGCATCCCCGAGAAGACGGAGGCGCCGATGCTCAGCGCGTAGAAGAAGGTCTCGCGCCAGGCCGCCGGCCCCTGCGGAAGGAGCGGTATGTTGTCGTGCCAGCCCAGCCATGCGTTCATGGTCGCGACGGAAATAATCGCGAAGGCGAGCGCGACCGCCCCGTCGAAGGCGAGCAGGCGGGGGCGGATTCCGAAATAGACCAGGCCCGTCGCGAACGGGATCGCGATCGAGGCGAGCCGCAGCGTCCAGAGCGGCAGGTCGAGCCAGAGCACGACCGAGCCATAGGCACCGAGCAGCAGCAGGAAGCCGAAGGGCAGGATCCAGAAGCGCCGGCGCGCCGCCGGCTGGCCCGGCGCCTCAGCGGGCGCGACCGCTTCCCAGGGCGTCGCGACGAATGCGGCCGCAGCGGCGCGCGGGCGCGGCGCCGCGGCGAGCGCCGCCCAGCCCTCCTCCGCCTTCCTCTCGGCGGCGGTCAGGCGGTCCTCCAGCGCGGCGAGGCGGCTGAGCAGCGGCAGCACGGGCGTCAGGTCGCGCCCGCAGCAGCGGCAGGACAGCACGCCCCGATTGAGCTTCGTGTCGCAATACGGACAGGTGAGTTGATCTTGCACGGCCGTTCCGGACCTCGCGGCAAGTCGCGCTCAAAGCCATATCCGCGGCTTCGAATCAAGTCATTCTAGCGTATCCGGGCGGATAAAATGAAGAAATCGACCGATGTGGGCGAGATAACCTAGATGTTCATACAGGTTTTGACGCCTTGAACGTCATGCGATGAGGGTTGTGCCCGAAGTTGAGCGGGCGCCGGACATCGCTGAAGCCGGCCTCGCGGATGAGATCGGCGATCGCTTCCGGCGTATAGGTCGAGAGGCCGTATTGCGCCCGCAGCTTGCGGTAGTCGGAGAAGGCGGTGCGGGCGAGGCCGGCCAGCGCCGCGAGGAGGAAGCCGCCGCGCCAGCCGAAGGCGAGAAGCTGCGCCGCGTCGGTCAGCGGGCTGACATCGGGCGGGATCACATCGGCGAGGACCAGGGCGCCGCCGGGCCTGAGCTTGGCCCGCCAGGTCGCCAGCAGCTCCTTCAGCTCGTCGCGGGAAAGATACTGGATCAGCGAATTGGCGACGACGAGGTCGAGCGTCGCCTCCGGCAGCGCCGCGACCTCCTCCGGCGAGACCACCGCGACCGAATCCAGCCTGTCGAACTGTCCGCGCAGCTTCTCCCGGACATTCGGCGCGGCCTCGCAGAGATAGAGCCTGCCGCAGGCGGCGGCGACGCGGGCAGCGTCGAGCGCCTCGCCGCAGCCATGGTCGAGGACGGTCGCCTCGGGGGAGGGGATATGAGCGATCAGATCGCTCGCGATCTGCCGGTAATGCAAGGTCTTGTGGCGCGGCGAGACATAGATCGCGTGCTCACCGTTCCAGAAATCGCGCCAGGACATGGGGGATCGATTCTCCGGGAAGCGAGGCTCTTGGGGCGTGCGGCCGGCGAAGCCGGGCCGGTTCGTCGCGGATATCCTGTATCCGCTCCGGTTTCGCGCGCAAGCGGGTGAGGCGCCGAGGCCCGGGGTTTCGGGACGGCCGCGTTTCCGCTTAACTCGCGCGCGTCGCCCCGATCTCCGGGGCGGGACGGAGATGCCGATGCTTCTGCTGCCACGACTTCTCAAGGGCTTCGTCCGGCAGGGACGCCTGACCGTCGTGACGCCGGACGGGAAGCGCCATGTCTTCGGGCCGGGCCCGGCCGAGATGCCGTTCGCGGGCGTCGTCAAGACCGCGCCCTCGGTCACGGTGCGCTTCCGGGACGACCGCATCGAGCGCGAGCTCTTCCTCAACCCCGAGCTCGCCTTGGCCGAAGGCTATATGGACCAGCGGATCGAGTTCGAGGAGGGCACGATCCACGACCTGCTGACCCTGTTCTGGCTGCAGCGCAAGGAGCTGCGCAAGCATCCGCTGCAGAAGGCGATCCGGCAGCTCCGCTTCCGGATCCGGCGCTGGCGCATGCACAATCCGCTCGGCGTCGCCGGGAAGAAGGTCAAGCACCATTACGACATCCCGACCGCGTTCTACCGGCTCTGGCTCGACGAGACGATGACCTATTCCTGCGGCTACTGGCATGCGCCGGATGTCGGGCTGGAGGCCGCGCAGCAGGCGAAGCTCCGGCATCTCGCCGCCAAGCTGAGGATCGAGCCCGGCATGCGCGTGCTGGACATCGGCTCGGGCTGGGGGGAATTGGCGATCTATTTGGCCAGGGCCTGCGGCGCCAGGGTGACGGGGCTCAACGTCTCGCCGGAGCAGATGGCCGCCGCGCGGAAGCGGGCGGAGGCCGCCGGCGTCGGCGATGCCGTGACCTTCGTCAACAAGGACTATCGCGAGCTCGGCGGGAGCTTCGACCGCATCGTCTCGGTCGGCATGATGGAGCATGTCGGCGTCGCGCATTACGGCGAGTATTTCGGAAAGATCCGCGAATTGCTGACGCCGGACGGGATCGCGCTGGTGCACTGCATCGGAAGGGCCGGGCCGCCCGGCTTCACCGGCCCGTTCTTCGACAAGTACATCTTCCCGGGCGGCTATGCGCCGGCGCTCTCCGAGGTCTTCGCGGCGCAGGAGCAGACCGGGCTCTGGGCCTCCGACTGCGAATTCTGGCGGCGGCACTACCACTGGACGCTGGAAGCCTGGCGCGGGCGCTTCATGGCGAAGCGGGACGAGGTCGTCGCCATGATGGGCGAGCGCTTCGCGCGGATGTGGGAGTTCTATCTCTGCGCCTGCTCGATCTCCTTCGACATCGGCGGCGACATGGTGTTCCAGCTCCTGCTCGGCCAGCACAAGAGCGCCGTCCCGGTCATCCGCGACTACGTCACGCAGGACGAGAAGGCGCTGGCGGCGAAGGGCTTCTAGAACGCCGGACTGACTATCGTACGCGCTTCGCCCGGGCTGTCGGTATCGACGCATGGTTCCGTACGGAACCGGAATGGCGGTTCCGTGCCGCGTACGATATTCAGTCCGATGCTCTAACGCAGCATTCCGTCATTGCGAGCCCCCGCGTCCTGCCTTCGGCAAGCCCGAGGGCGTGGCCCGGGCATCTCCCGGGAGGGGCTGGCGGCGTTCAGCGCAGGCTGTGGCGCGGGGCCGCGATCTCGCCGCGCTGGCTGGCGCGGGCCATCTCGAAGCTGTCGGCGATGCGCCGCGCCCGGACGATGAAGGCTTCGGCGATGTCCGGCGGGCAGAGCTCCCGCGCCGTCGCCTCGAACAGGTCGAGCCAGCGGTCGAAATGCCTGCCTTCGAGCGGCAGGATCAGATGCGGACGCATCGGCCGGCCGTTGTAGCGGCCGGTGCGCAGCATCACGCTGCTCCAGAAATCGGTGATCTTGGCGATATGGTCGTCCCAATCCTCGACGGCCGCCTCGAAGACGGGGCCGATCACCTCGTCCCGCCGCGCCCTTTCGTAGAAGGTGCGCACGAGCAGCCCGATCGTCGGCTCGCGCAGATCGGGATGGGCGGCGCCGGGGCGCAGGAGGGGATTGTCGGTCATCGTCGCGCGATCAGGGAGTGACTGCACCCGATATGGCGGATGCGGGCCGGTTTGGATAGGGCCGCCATTGCCGCAGCGCCCCGCCTGCCGGCCCGGGCAGGCCCGGCGCCATCCCGGGGCTCCCTGCAGGCGCCCGGGACGATGCGCGCTTGCGCTCAGACGGCCAGGCGCCGCCCGGCCGCGGACGGGGCGGCGCCATCGGCACGCGGGACGTCGCCGTTCTCGAGGAAAAGCCGCATCTCCTCGGCCAGCGCGAAGAAGCGGTCGCGCACCGCCTTGGCGTGCGGGTTGGCGCGCTCGATCGCCATGAAGACGTTGGGCGCGTCGTAGCGGACCATCTCGGTCGCCTGCATCAGCAGGTCGAAGCTCGCCGTGGTCATGGTCCGGGGCAGGGGTTCCATGCGGACCAGGATCTTGGCGATCAGATGGGTCAGGCCCTGCACCATCGCGACCTCGCGGTCATGGGCGTCGGCCGTCGTCACCACGACCCTGAGCTTCAGCACATGGCGCAGGAAGGCGGCGATGCGCGGCGTGCTGCCGCCCCGGATCGGGCAGAGCGCGATCTTGAGCCCGGCCAGCCCGCCGCGGGCGCTCTGCGGGCCGAAGAGCGGATGCGTGCCGATGATCTCGACATCCGCGGGCAGGCTCTCCTGCATGGCGCGGGCCGGGCCGAGCTTGACCGAGCCGACATCGAGCACGACGGCGCCGGCCTTGAGATGCGGGCGCAGGGCGGCGATGGCCGCGGGGATGGCCGGGACGGGCACGGCGAGGACGACGAGGTCGCAGGCGGCGACCCCGGCCGCATCGGCCGGCCGCAGGCCCTTGCCCGACGGGTCCGGTTCGGCCGGCCGGGCCGGGTCGCAGACCCGCAGCGCGAAATGCGGCTGGAGATGGCGGGCCATCAGGCGCCCGAAGGCGCCGAAGCCCATGATGCCGATGCTGGTGACGGTTCTGATCGGGGAGGACATCGCTTTGATCCGGTAGGAGCCGCGATGTCGGATGAGAGCCTGATTTCAACCGCCAGCGCGGCGGTTGAACATGGGAATGCCACCGCCTCTATGAGGACGGGGCGTAATAGCTGCGGAAGGAGGCCATCAGGCTGGTCATGGCCCGCTTAAAGCCCGCGGGGGCGGCGCTGTCAATCGAGCTTGGGGGAATAGTCCGTCGGTGTCAGGATGCGGTCCTCGATCGCGCCCACCATGTCGCCATGCTCGATCCGGGTGACTCGCTTGATCTCGCTCCATTCCGGGTCGGCCATGAAGCTCGCCCAGGCCCCCGTCTTGGTCTCGAGGTCGGGCCAGGCGAGGATATAGGCGAATTCGGTGCGCCCGGCGCTGGCCGTCTCCCACAGCGCCACGATCCTGAAGCCGTGGCGGTCCATGATGCGCGCGGCATGGTCGCGGAAGCGGGCATGGAAGGCCGCCTTGTTGCGCTCGAAGATCTCGTAGATGCGCAACTGGTGGATCATCGCTGCCTCCCGTCCCGTTGCTCCCGGCCGTCATGGCCGGGAGCGAAGCGGCGAAGCGATCCGGAGCCGTGAGGTCGAGCGGTTCGGACCGGTCCCGCCGGGCTGCTTCGCTCCGCTCGCAACGGCGTTCAGGCCGCCTGCTTCGCCTTCTCGGCCGCCATCAACGCAACGAAGCGGTCGAAGAGATAATGGCTGTCCTGCGGGCCCGACGAGGCTTCCGGATGGTGCTGGACGCTGAAGGCCGGGCGGTCGGTGAGCGCGATGCCGCTGTTCGAGCCGTCGAAGAGCGAGACATGGGTCTCGACCGCGTTCGCCGGCAGGCTCGCCGGGTCGACGGCGAAGCCGTGGTTCATCGAGACGATCTCGACCTTGCCCGTGGTCTTGTCCTGCACCGGATGGTTGGCGCCATGGTGGCCCTGCTTCATCTTGACGGTCTGGCCGCCGATGGCGAGCGCCATCATCTGGTGGCCGAGACAGATGCCGAAGGTCGGGACCTTCCTGTCGAGCAGCTCCCTGATCACCGGCACGGCGTATGCGCCGGTCGCGGCCGGGTCGCCCGGGCCGTTGGAGAGGAAGACGCCGTCCGGCTTCAAGGACAGGATGTCCTCGGCCGAGGCGGTGGAGGGCACGACGGTGACGTCGCAGCCGGCCTTGGCGAGCAGGCGCAGGATGTTGCGCTTCACGCCGTAGTCGACGGCGACGACCTTGTAGGCGCTGGCCTCGCGCTTGCCGTAGCCGGTCGGCCAGACCCAGGGCGTCTCGTCCCAGTCGTAGCGCTGCGCGGCCGTGACCAGGGGCACGAGATCGAGCCCGGCCATGGAAGGCAGTTCGGCCGCCTGCCGCTTCAGCCGCGCGACGTCGAAGACGCCGTCGGGATCGTGGGCGAGGATGGCGTTCGGCATGCCCTTGTCGCGGATCAGGGCGGTGAGCGCGCGGGTGTCGACGCCGCAGATGCCGACGATGTTGCGGGCCTTCAGCCAGGCGTCGAGAGACTTGGCGGCCCGCCAGTTCGAGGGATCGGTGATGGCGGCATGGAGCACGCAGCCGCGCACGCCCGAGGACGCCGCGGCGTTGACCGTCTCGGTATCCTCCTCGTTGACACCGACATTGCCGATATGCGGGAAGGTGAAGGTGATGATCTGCCCGGCATAGGAGGGGTCGGTCAGGATCTCCTGGTAGCCGGTCATCGAGGTGTTGAAGCAGACCTCGCCCGGCGCCTCGCCGACGGCGCCGAGGCCGAAGCCTTCGAGCACCGTGCCGTCCGCCAGCACGAGGAGCGCGGTCGCGCGCGGTTCGGTCCAGCCGCCTGCGGCGGGGTTTCCTTCGGGAGCGGTCATGTCTATGTCTCGGTCCAGGCCGCGCCAGCGGCAGAATGCGGGGGCGGGGCTGCTGAAATCCGCTCCGCCGGTCTGGAACGCGAGCCATAAAGAGACGGGCGCGGCCCGTCAATCGAGGCGGAGCCCGTTCCGGTCTGCTTGCATTGCAAGCCGGCCGGCGAAACGGTCTCCGTCTTGAATTGGGAGGCGGATTCACCGATCAGGTTTCATCGACCTGATCCGGGCCGGCTCTCGCAGGCCGGACAGGACAAGAAGCAAGAGAAAAGGACATCTCACCATGACCAGCCTGCGCGAGCGCTTCACGGCCGACATGAAGGAAGCGATGAAGGCCGGCGAGAAGGCGAAGGTCGCGGCGATCCGCCTGATCAGCGCCGCGCTGAAGGAGAAGGACATCGAGGCCCGCGGCGCCGGCAAGGGCGAGGCCACGCCCGACGAGATCCTCGCCATGCTGCAGAAGATGATCAAGCAGCGCCAGGAATCGATCGCGATCTACGACGCCAACGGCCGCCCGGAACTGGCCGAGGGCGAGCGCGCCGAGGTCGCGGTGATCTCCGCCTATCTGCCCAGGCAGATGTCGGAGGAGGAGGTCAAGGCCGCGATCGACAAGGCCATCGCCGAGACCGGCGCGGCGGGCGTCAAGGACATGGGCAAGGTCATCGGCGTGTTGCGCGCGGCCTATGCCGGCCAGATGGATTTCGGCAAGGCGAGCCCGCTGGTGAAGGCGGCGCTCGGCGGCTGAGCGGGCGGGAACGGGCGGGCTTCAGGCCCGCTCGATATCCGTCCCGGCGAAGTCGTCGCCCTTGTAGAGCAATGGCCAGCCGCGTGCCTTTGCCAGGGCATAGGCGGCGCAATCGCCCATGCTGAGGCGGGCGGGGTGGCGGCCCTTGCCGTAGCGGCCATAGGCCTCGAAGGCGAGATCGGAGAGAGCTTCGTCGAAGGGGATTATGTCTATGCGTTCCCGCATCAGGAAATCGGGGACCGTTTCCGGTGCCATGCTCTTGGTGAAGCTCAGGACCAGTCGGGCTTCAAGCACATTCACGCTGGTGATGATGCGTCGCGTTGCCGATGACAGTGCGACGACGAATGCATCCGCTTCCGGCTCCAGCGCGATTATGGCCACGACGGCAGAGGCATTGACGACGAGATTCACCAGAAGCCATTCTCGTCATAACCGATAGCATCATCCATCTCCGGTTTGGTCATGGAATGCTCGGTCGGTTTGATGCCATACTTCCTGTAGAATTCCGCCATACGAACTCTGCCTTCCGCCACGCGCCGCGCCTTCTCCTCCTCGGACAATTCGTCCTTGTCGAGCTCGCTCCTGACGGCCTGACGCACGGCTTCCGTCAAGCTCAGGCCGCGGCGGCGCGCGAGCAGGCGTACCGCCTCCTCGGTCTCGCGGTCCTTGATGTTGAGCGCCATGGCTTTCTTCCTTTTCTCCGATTTTCTTTACCAGATGGGGAGCGCTGTGGATATCGTCCATAAGCCCGGCTCCGGACGTCCCGGCGGTTGGCAAGCGGCGTCGCAAGGACCAGATAGAACCCCATGAAATTCCCGCCCTCCGTCCTTGAGGAGATCAAGGCGCGGCTGCCGGTCTCGGCGGTCGTGGGCAAGCGCGTGCGCCTGCAGAAGGCCGGGCGCGAATGGAAGGGGCTCTCGCCCTTCAACGCGGAGAAGACGCCCTCCTTCTTCGTCAACGACCAGAAGGCCTCGTTCTTCGATTTCTCCTCGGGCAAGAACGGCGACATCTTCAAGTTCGTGATGGAGACCGAGGGGCTCTCCTTCCCGGAGGCGGTCGAGAAGCTCGCCGCCGAGGCCGGCGTGACGCTGCCGCGGATCACGCAGGAGGCGCAGGTCCAGGAGGAGAAGCGCAAGGGCCTGCACGAGGTGGTGGAGCTCGCCGCGCAGTTCTTCGAGGCCGAGCTGATGGGCGAGCGCGGCGCCGCCGCCCGGCGCTATCTCGCCTCAAGAGGGCTCGACGGCGAGGCGCGCGCGCGCTTCCGCCTCGGCTACGGCCCGGCCGACCGCTTCGCCCTGCGCGACCATCTGGCGGGGAAGGGCGTCCCGGCCGAGCTGATGATGGAGGCGGGGCTGCTCGTGCATGGCGAGGAGATCGCGGTGCCCTATGACCGCTTCCGCGACCGCGTGATGTTCCCGATCCACGATGCGCGCGGCCGCGTCGTCGCCTTCGGCGGGCGGGCGATGAGCGCCGAGGTCGCGGCGAAATACCTGAACTCGCCGGAGACGCCGCTCTTCCACAAGGGCCGCCTGCTGTTCAACCACCACAATGCCCGCAAGGCCTCGCACGACACCGGGCAGGTGATCGTCGTCGAGGGCTATGTCGACGTCATCGCCATGTCGCTCTCGGGCTTTCTGCAGACGGTGGCGCCGCTCGGCACGGCCCTGACCGAGGACCAGCTCGGCCTGCTCTGGCGCATGGCCGACGAGCCGGTGATCTGCCTCGACGGCGACAAGGCCGGGCGCAAGGCCGCGAGCCGCGCCATCGACCTGGCCCTGCCGCTGCTGGAGCCGGGCAAGTCGCTCTCCTTCGCCTTGCTGCCGGAGGGGCAGGACCCGGACGATCTCGCCCGTTCCGGCGGGCGGCAGGCGATCGCGGAGGTGGTCGCGGCGGCGCGCCCGCTGGTCGACATGCTCTGGCAGCGCGAGGTCGAGGCCGGCCCGCTCGACACGCCCGAGCGCCGCGCCGCCTTCGAGCGGCGGCTGAAGGAGCCTCTGGCGCAGATCCGCGACGAGACCACCCGCAAGCATTATCGCCGCGAGATGGACGAGCGGCTGGCGCAGCTCTTCGCCAGCGCCGCCCCGGCGCGGAGCGAGCGCGGCGGGCGGGACGGCCATTTCCAGCGCGGCGCGCGCGGCGGCGCGGGGCGCGGCGGCTTCCGGCAGGTCCCGCCCTGGCTCGCCGGACCCTTGAGGGCGTCGAGCGCGCTGACCCAGTCGCGGCTGGTGACGAAGCTGCGCGGCGAGGATGCGCGCGAGGCCTTCATCCTGCTGGCATTGGCGAGCCATCCCGCGCTCATCCTGCGCTGTGTCGACGAGATCGCGGAACTGTCGCTCGACGGTCCGGCGGCCGAGCGCCTGCGGCAGGCGCTGCTCGACGCGGTGGAGGACACGCTCGACCGCGAGACGCTGGCGAATCGCCTCGCCCAGCCACGGGTGCGCGAGGCCTACAACCAGCTCATGGCCGTGACCGGGCCTGCGGAGCGGAGGAAACTGGCGCAAGATGCTGATCCTGAATCGGTTTTCGACTCGATTCATCAGGCGCTCGTCTTGCATCATCGCGCACGGACGCTAAATAGCGAGTTGAGAGCAGCCGAGCGCGCATTGGCTGACGAAGCGACCGAAGCCAATTTCGCCTGGATCAAGGATGTGAAGGCCCGCCTCGAGACGATCGAAGGCACCGAGGCCATGTCCGAGGATTGAAGCCCAGCGAATGGCGGGAGCCGTCCGATGCGCGTGCAAGCTGCCGGGTGGTTCACGATTCGTCAACGACGTTGCGTGCCATCTGCAGGTGAGTGATTTGGGTGGGTGAGCGCGCCGGGCCTGCGGTCGCGCCGCCCTTTTATGCGTCGGTAGATGGCTTCGCGGTCATGGCCGGCGCGAGTGCGGAGCGCTGATTGATGGCGACGAAAGCGAGCGAACGGGAAAAGACCGATCAGGTCGTGCCGGATGCCCCCCCGACTACCGACGGCCCGTTGCTCGACCTGACCGATCAGGCCGTGAGGCGGATGATCAAGCTCGCCAAGAAGCGCGGCTATGTCACCTATGACGAGCTGAACGAGGTCCTGCCGTCGGAGGAGTTCTCCTCCGAGCAGATCGAGGACGTGCTCGGCCAGCTCAGCGAGCAGGGCATCAACGTCGTCGACAACGAGGATTCGGAAGCGGCCGGCGAGGATCGCGCCAACCGCAAGGAGAATGCCGCGGCCGCCGACGAGGACGAGGTGGAGGGCGGCGATCTGGTCGACGCCTCGCGCCAGACCCTGCCGACCGAGACCAAGCGCAATCTCGAGCCGAGCGAGCGCACCGACGATCCGGTGCGGATGTATCTGCGCGAGATGGGCTCGGTCGAATTGCTCTCGCGCGAGGGCGAGATCGCCATCGCCAAGCGCATCGAGGCCGGCCGCGAGGCGATGATCGCCGGGCTCTGCGAGAGCCCGCTGACCTTCCAGGCCATCATCATCTGGCGCGACGAGCTCGTCGACGGCAAGGTGCTGCTGCGCGACATCATCGACCTCGAGGCGACCTATGCCGGGCCGGACGGCAAGAACCCGGCCGTCGCCGCCGAGGAGGAGGGCGAGGAGGCCGCCCAGGCCGAGGCTGCGGAAGGCGAAAGCCAGCCGGAGATGGAAGATGACGACATGGAGAACAACGTGTCGCTCTCGGCCATGGAATCCGAGCTGAAGCCGCGCGTGCTCGAGACCTTCAACGCCATCGCCGACGACTACAAGAAGCTGCGCCGCCTGCAGGACCAGGACATCGCCAACCGGCTGGAGAACACCAAGCTCTCGCCCTCGCAGGACCGCAAGTACAAGAAGCTCAAGGACGACATCATCACCGCGGTGAAGTCGCTCTCGCTCAACAACAACCGCATCGAGGCGCTGGTCGAGCAGCTCTACGACATCAACAAGCGCCTGATCGGCCACGAGACGCGCCTCTTGCGCCTCGCCGAGAGCTATGGCGTGGCGCGCGAGGACTTCCTCAAGCAGCATGTCGGCGGCGAGCTCGATCCGAAATGGCTGCTGCGCGTCTCCAAGCTCGGCTCGCGCGGCTGGAAGGAATTCGTCGCGGCCGAGAAGGACCGGATCAAGGATCTGCGCGAGGAGGTGCATACGCTCGCCTCCGAGACCGGGCTGGAGATCCAGGAATTCCGCAAGATCGTGCTGATGGTCCAGAAGGGCGAGCGCGAGGCGCGGCAGGCGAAGAAGGAGATGATCGAGGCGAACCTGCGTCTCGTGATCTCGATCGCCAAGAAGTACACCAATCGCGGCCTGCAATTCCTCGACCTGATCCAGGAGGGGAACATCGGCCTGATGAAGGCGGTCGACAAGTTCGAGTACCGCCGGGGCTACAAGTTCTCGACCTACGCGACCTGGTGGATCCGGCAGGCGATCACCCGCTCGATCGCCGACCAGGCCCGCACGATCCGCATCCCGGTCCACATGATCGAGACGATCAACAAGATCGTGCGCACCTCGCGCCAGATGCTGCACGAGATCGGCCGCGAGCCGACCCCGGAGGAGCTGGCCGAGAAGCTCGCCATGCCGCTGGAGAAGGTGCGCAAGGTCCTGAAGATCGCCAAGGAGCCGATCTCGCTCGAAACGCCGATCGGCGACGAGGAGGATTCGCATCTCGGCGACTTCATCGAGGACAAGAACGCGATCCTGCCGATCGACGCGGCGATTCAGTCGAATCTGCGCGAGACGACGACGCGCGTGCTCGCGTCGTTGACCCCGCGCGAGGAGCGCGTGCTGCGCATGCGCTTCGGCATCGGCATGAACACCGACCACACGCTGGAAGAGGTCGGCCAGCAGTTCAGCGTCACCCGCGAGCGCATCCGCCAGATCGAGGCGAAGGCGCTCCGGAAGCTGAAGCATCCGAGCCGCAGCCGGAAGCTGCGCAGCTTCCTCGACAACTGAGAGCGAAAAGGGCGCCTCCGGCGCCCTTTTTCGTGGTGGGGCCGGGGCGCGGGGCTCAGGCCGGCGGCGCGACGACGACGGCGACCAGCCGCCGGACGAGCGGCAGCACGAGCAGCAGCGTCGGAAAGGCGACGATCCAGGACAGGGCCCAGGATTCCGGCCAGGTCCACAGGAACGCGGCCGTCGGGCCGAGTGCCTTGAGCGTGGAGATGCCGGAGACGACGAAGGTCATCAGCACGGACAGGATGAAGGGCATCACCACCGCGGCGTAGCGGGCCGGGAGGCGACGGAAGGCAAGGCGAGACATGATTCAGGCTTTCGCAAGTGGCAGGCCGTTCGGAGCATCCGGGGCGGCCTTGGCCGGTGGATGCGTTGCCTGACGTGAGACGCTTACGAACGGGGACGAAGCCCGATGGCCGCTCCATAGTCGATCGGGTGCGGATTGCCAAGGGTGCCCGGGCGGGCGCGCCGGGGGGATGTGCGCTCCGGCAATGCGCGCCCGACTTGGCAGAGGCGGGCGGGGCGGCTACTGCTCCGGCATCGCAGCATCGCCGCTGGAGGAGAGCCGTATGTCCTTCCTGAAATCGCTGTTCGGCGGCCGCAAGCCGGCCGAGGACAAGCCGGCCGGGCCAGTGAAGAGCATCGAGCACAACGGCTTCGCCATCCATGCCACGCCCTATCAGGAGGGCGGCCAGTACCAGCTCTGCGGGGTCATCGAGAAGGTGGTCGACGGCGAGACGAGAAGCCACCGCTTCATCCGCGCCGACCGTTTCCCCGGGCTGGCGGAGGCCGCCGACTTCACGCTGATCAAGGGCCAGCAGATCGTCGACATGGAAGGCGAGCGCATCTTCCGCTGAGCGCCCGCCGCGGCGGGCGGCTCGATGCGCCGCCCTTGCATCGGCAGCCCCCGAAAACCGCATCCCACTTTCCGGCACGATGCTCTAATGCTGGCTCGGAAGGCCGCTTCCAAGCCGGCCGCCGAGGAAGCATGACCCAGGACCGCATCCGCGCCGCGGCGCGCTACGAGCCCGATTCCCCCTATGCCTGGCTGCGCCTGGCGGTGGCGCTGGTGATCGGCACCGTCGCCTGCGTCGGCTCCTGGTCGGTGGTCGTGGTGCTGCCGGCGATGCAGGGCGAGTTCGACACGCTGCGTTCCGGCGCCTCGCTGCCCTATACCTGCGCCATGCTCGGCTTCGGCGCCGGCAATATCGTGATGGGGCGCATCGCCGACCGCTACGGCATCACGGTGCCGGTGGTGATGGGCGCCCTGCTGCTCGCCGCGGGCTATGCCGCCGCCGGCCTGTCGCATTCGCTCTGGCAGTTCGCGCTGGCGCACGGGTTGCTGATCGGCGTCGGCAGCGCCGCCGGCTTCTCGCCGCTGATCTCGGACCTGTCGCACTGGTTCCGCCGGCATCGCGGGCTCGCCGTGGTCTGCGGCGCCTCGGGCAGCTATCTCGCCGGCGTGGTCTGGCCGCAGATCATCACCTGGGGCCTCGCCCATCACGGCTGGCGCGCCACCCATTTCGGCATCGCCATCGCCGCGCTGGTGGTGATGCTGCCGCTGGCGCCGTTCTTCCGCCGCCAGCCGGCGGCGGCCACGCTCGCCCATGCCGACAGCCGCAGCGCCGGGGCGCGCAGCGATCTCGGCCTCAGCGCCAACCAGCTTCAGGCGCTGCTCTGCGTCGCCGGCTTCGCCTGCTGCGTGGCGATGGCGATGCCGCAGGTCCATATCGTCGCCTATTGCGGCGACCTCGGCTACGGCGTCGCGCGCGGCGCCGAGATGCTGTCGCTGATGATGCTGCTCGGCATCGTCAGCCGCATCGGCTCCGGCTTCGTCGCCGACCGCATCGGGGGCACGGCGACGCTGCTGCTCGGCGCGCTGATGCAGGGCGTGGCGCTGTTCCTCTATCTCTGGTTCGACGGGCTTTCGTCGCTCTATGTCGTCAGCGGCCTGTTCGGCCTGTTCCAGGGCGGCATCGTGCCGATGTACGCCGTCGTCATCCGCGAATACCTGCCGGCGCGGCAGGCCGGGGTCAGGATCGGGCTGGTGATGTCGGTGACGGTGCTCGGCATGGCGACGGGCGGCTATCTCTCCGGCGTGATCTTCGACTATTTCAGCTCCTACCGGATGGCCTTCCTCAACGGGCTCGCCTGGAACCTGGTCAACCTCGCCATCGTCTGCTGGCTGCTGCTGCGGACGCGGGCGAGGCCGGAGCAGGGCGCCGAGGCCGCGGTGCGATAGCGGGGCGCCGCGCCTTCGCTTGCCGGGGCGGCCGGCGCCGGCCATCATCGCCGCCGGATTCCCTCTCGAGACGACGAGCGATCATGACCCATACGGCCGACATCCCCGCCGAGGAGCCGCGCGGCGAGCTCACCGTCCGCACCATCGCCATGCCGGGGGACACCAATGCCAACGGCGACATCTTCGGCGGCTGGGTGATGTCGCGCATGGACCAGGCTGGCGGCATCGCCGGGGTCGACCGGGCCCAGGGCCGCGTCGTCACGGTCGCGGTCGAGGCGATGACCTTCATCCGCCCGGTCAAGGTCGGCGACGTGCTCAGCGTCTATACGGAGATCGAGTCGATCGGCCGGACCTCGATGCGCATCCATGTCGAGGCCTGGGCCAAGCGCTTCCGCACCACCCTCCACGAGAAGGTGACGGAGGCGACCTTCGCCTTCGTCGCCATCGACGAGGAGGGCCGGCCGCGGCCGGTGCCGCGCCCGGCCGAATATCCTAACGGCTGATGAACCCGCCCGTCGGCGGGGTGATTCAAAAGAATCCACTTTAAGCGTTCCTTAAACGGCGCTGGCGATAGTGGCGCCCGACAAGATCGGAACAAACCGGTCCGGGGTGAACGCATGTCCGTCCGACTTCGCCAGGCCTGCCTGCCCACCGGTCCTTCGGGCCGGCCGGGCCGGGGATTCCGCGCGGTAGGCACCGCGGCGACGCCCGTCGGATCCGGCTTCCGTTTCTGAAATCCTCCTCCCGCGTCGCGTGTTTCCCGGAGTAAGACTTCATGACGAAAGCCAGACCCGCGCGTGAGCGCAAGACGAGGCGGATC
This sequence comes from Hyphomicrobiales bacterium, assembly GCA_900466745.1. Lineage (GTDB taxonomy): Bacteria > Pseudomonadota > Alphaproteobacteria > Rhizobiales > Beijerinckiaceae > Allobosea > Allobosea minatitlanensis. The sequence continues at coordinate 19,059 of UBNE01000044.1, forward strand.
GGCATCGCCGCCCGGATCTACGCGGCACTGGGCACGCTGACGGCGCTGACTCTGGTGTCGTCCTCGGTGGCCTGGTTCTCCTACAGCAAGGTCGGCGCGACGGTGGACGATCTCGTCACCCAGAAGATGCCGGTGGTGGAGCTGGCGCTGGAGCTGTCGCAGGCCGCGACGCAGTCGACGGCGCTGGCCGCCCGCTTCAGCGAGGTCGAGACCGTCCAGGACCGTTCGGCGCTGACGGCCGATCTCGACAAGGTCGAGGGCCGGCAAATGGAGCTGCTGCGCCGCATCGGCCAGCAGGGCAAGGTCGACCAGGCCCCCGCCCAGAAGGCGATCGACGAGCTCTCGCGCCAGATCAACGACATCAACGACCTGACCGGCGACCGGCTGCGCAACGCGGCCGAGCAGGGCAAGGCGCTGGAGAAGCTCTCCAGGGCGCGCGAGGGCTTCAACGCGCTCGCCGATTTCGAGACGGGCGATGCCCAGTTCGCCGTCAAGATGAGCATCGCCAGCGCGACCCAGCTCACCGGCAAGGAGGTCGAGGACGCGCTCGCCAATATCATCGACAAGGATCTGGCGACGCTGCAGGCCGCCCAGGCGCTGCAGCTCCAGATCAGCGAGATGGTCGGCCTGCTGCGCGAGATCTCGCAGATCGAGAACCGTCCCGCGCTCGATACGGGCAAGGCCCGCTTCGCCGCGACGCTGGACCAGGTGCGCGGCTTCCTGGCGCAGGCCGAGAAGCTCCAGGCCAATCCGGCGCGCGTCGATGCGGTGAACGCCGTGATCGCGCTCGGCCAGGGCGAGGACAGCCTGATCGCGATCCGCGAGCGCGACCTCGCCACGCGCGCCGCGATCCAGGCCGGGCTCAAGGAGACGCAGCAGGCGGCCGAGGCGGTGCGCCGCCAGGTCGGCGAGCTCGTCACCTCGGCGCGCAGCGGCGCGGAGGCCGCCGGCGTCTCGACCGCCGCGCTGATCGGCCAGAGCCGGCTCTGGCTCGGCGGCATCGGCGCGGGCTCGCTGCTGATCGCGCTTACCCTCAGCTTCTTCTATGTCCGGCCGATGATCGTCGGCCGCCTCAACCGGCTCTGGGGCGCGACCAGGGCGATCGCCGACGGCGCGCTCGAGACCACGGTCGACACCAGGGGCAATGACGAGATCTCGGACATCGCCCGCAGCGTGCTGCTGTTCCGCGACAACGCGGTTGCCCTGCGCGCCGCCGAAGAAGCCAAGGTCGAGGACCAGAAGCGGGCGCAGGAGCAGCGCCGCCAGATGATGCAGGAACTGGGCGAGGCCTTCGGCGTCGTCGTGGCGGCGGCCGCCGCCGGCGACTTCACCCAGCGCGTCGCGGCGCAGTTCGCCGATGCCGAGCTCAATGCGCTGGCGGAATCGGTCAACACCCTGCTCGAGACGGTGCAGACCGGCCTGTCGGAAACCTGCGACGTGCTCGCCGAGCTCTCCGCCGGCCATCTCTCGACCCGGATCGAGGGTCTTTATCAGGGCGCCTTCGCCGAGCTGAAGGACGGCACCAACGCGCTCGCCGACGAGTTCGAAGGCACGCTGGCGCGGCTCTCCGAGACGGTCTCGGCCGTGCGCAGCGCCACCAGCGAGATCCTCGACGGCGTCACCGACCTCGCCGAACGCACCAGCGAGGAGAGCAACGCCGTCTCGATGGCGACGAACCAGCTCGGCGCCTTCGCCGGCACGGTGAGGAAGACCGCGAGCGAGGCGGCGCAGGCGACCGGCATGGCGCAGGGCGCCGAGGAGCGGGCGCAGCAGGGCGAGAAGGTCGTCGCGTCGGCGCTGGAAGCGATGCAGCGCATCCGCCAGTCCTCGAGCAAGATCTCCGAGGTCATCGCGATGATCGACGAGATCGCCTTCCAGACCAATCTGCTGGCGCTCAACGCCGCGGTCGAGGCGGCGCGGGCCGGCGACGCCGGCAAGGGCTTCGCGGTGGTGGCGACCGAGGTGCGCAGCCTCGCCAAGCGCTCGGCCGACGCCTCGAACGACGTCAAGAAGCTGGTCGAGGCGGCGCATGGCGACGTCCGGGTCGGCGTCGAGCTGGTCGAGGAGACCTCGGCGATGTTCGGCGCGATCATGGGCTCGGTGAACGACCTGACCAAGCTGATGAACGGCATTGCCCAGACGGCGAAGAGCCAGGCCAGCGACGTCTCGACGATCAACACCGAGATCGACGGCATCGGCACCATGGCGCATCAGAACGCGGCGCTGGTCGAGCAGACCAACGCGGCGCTGGCGCTGACGGACGAGCAGACCCGCGCTTTGACCGAGCACCTCGCCCGCTTCCGCTTCCGCGAGGGGCATGGCGGCGGCCAGGAGGCCGGGCAGGGCTTTTCCGAGGCGGCCTGAGCTTCCGTCCCCGAGCCCGATCGAACCAGGAAGGCCCGCGGCGCGTCCGCGGGCCTTTTCCGTTCCGGCCGGCGGCATCGGACGATGCTTGCTGCCGAAGAATGGCGATGCTAGGCGAGGAGCGGGCCGGTAGCTCAATGGTTAGAGCTCGCTGCTCATAACAGCGCCGGTGCCGGTTCGAGTCCGGCCCGGCCCACCATTTCCCGCATCGCGATCAACCCTTCGCCAACGCCGCCACCGGATCGAGCCGGGAGGCGTTGCGGGCCGGCAGGAAGCCGAAGGCCACGCCGATCAGGCAGGCGCAGAGGAACGAGATCACGATGGAGGCGGTCGAATAGATCAGCGAGAAGCCGGTGCCGAGAGCGTCGAGAACGACCCCCAGCCCGAGCGCCGCGACGATGCCGAGCACCCCGCCGATCAGGCAGACGAGGACGGCCTCGATCAGGAATTGCTGGAGGATATCGCTCTGGCGGGCGCCCACCGCCATGCGCACGCCGATCTCCGAGACGCGCTCCGTGACCGAGACGAGCATGATGTTCATCACGCCGATGCCGCCGACGATGAGCGATATGACCGCGATCGCCGCGATCAGCAGGGTCATGGTCCGGTTGGTGCTGGTGATGGTCCGGCGGATGTCGTCGGTGTTGAGGATGAAGAAGTCCTTCGTCCCGTGCCGCTGGGTGAGGAACCGCGTCACCGCCTGCTCGGCGAGGGCGGTCGTGACCGCGTCGCTCACCCTGACCGTGATGCTGCGCAGGGAGCTGCTTCCCAGGAAGCGGGTCTGTGCGGTGGTGTAGGGGATGTAGAGCGAGGGGTTCTGGCTCGACCCGAAGCCGCCCTGCCGCGCCTGCACCACGCCGATGACGCGGACCGGCACCTTTCCCGCCAGGATCACCTGGCCTACGGGGCTCGCCGCGCCGCCGGGAAACAGCGCCGTCCGGGCATTCTGGTCAATCACGGCGACCTGCGCGATGTCGCCCACGCTCGCGGCGTCGAAGAAGCGCCCCTGCGACAGCGTCATGCCGGTTGCCGCGAAATACTGCTCGCCGACGCCGTTGACCAGCGCGCTCGTCTCGGTGGCGCCGAAGCGGATGGTGCTGGAGGTCGAGACCGTCGGCGTGACGGCGGCGACATAGGGCTGCTTCGCCAGCTCGGCCGCGTCGGAGGCGACGAGCGTGGTGATCTTGCCCGACCGCAGATCGCCGAAATCCTTGCCCGCGAAGATCTCCAGCGTGTTCGTGCCGAGGCTGGAGATATTGGCCAGCACCCGCTGCTGCGAGCCTTGCCCGAGCGCCACGACGCTGACCACCGAGGCGATGCCGATGATGATGCCGAGCATGGTCAGGAAGGTGCGCAGCTTGTGCGCCCGCATCGCGAACAGCGCCATGCGGAAGGCTTCCCGGAAGCGGTCGAGCCTCGCCCTGAGCGGCGCCCGCCCCGCGGGCACCGGCTTCGGGCTCGCCGCGGCGGTCCGCGGCGCCGGCGCAGCCCCCTTGACCGTGTCGGAGACGATCGCGCCGTCGGCGATCTCGATGATGCGCTCGGCCCGCCTCGCGATCGCCATGTCGTGGGTGACGATGACGACGGTGCGCCCTTCGGCATGCAGCGCGTCGAGGATGCGCAGCACCTCCTCGCCGCTATGGCTGTCGAGCGCGCCGGTCGGCTCGTCGGCGAGGATGACCTCGGCATCGTTCATCAGGGCGCGGGCGATGCTGACGCGCTGCTGCTGGCCGCCCGAGAGCTGCCCCGGCCGGTGATGGGTGCGGTCGGCCATGCCGAGGCGCTCCAGCAGGGCGAGCGCGCCGCGGCGCCGGTCGTCGCGGCTGCGGCCGGCGTAGACCGCCGGGATTTCGACATTGCCGAGGGCCGTCAGCTCGTCGAGCAGGTGATAGCGCTGGAAGATGAAGCCGAAATGCTCGCGCCTGAGCGCGGCCAGCGCGTCGCCGTCCAGCGCGGCGGTCTCGCGGCCGGAAATGCTGTAGCGGCCCGCCGTCGGCCGGTCGAGGCAGCCCAGTATGTTCATCAATGTCGACTTGCCGGAGCCCGAGGCGCCGACGATCGCGACCTTCTCGCCGGCCCGGATGACGAGATCGATAGCCTTCAGCACGGCGATCCGTGCATCGCCCGAGGGATAGTCGCGCCCGACGCCGGCAAGGGCGATGAGCGGCGCGGCCATGCCCGGGGCAGCCGCCGGGATCTCCGGATCGCGGAACTCCTCCAGGATCTCGCTGTGTCGCATCGTCTTCACGCGAACCGGTGTCCACTTCGCTCGAAACTGCTCTCAGAGCCCCATCGGCGGCGGGCCGCCCGGGCCGCGCGCGGCGGCCGAAGCGGCCTGCGCCGGCTGTTCCCCGGTGACGACCCGCTCGCCCTCGGCGAGGCCGGCCCGGACTTCGGCGGTGATCTTGTTGTTGAGGCCGATCTCGACCTTGCGGATCGCCGCCGTCCCGTCCGCCCCCAGCACGGTGACCGGGTAGCGGCCCTCGGCATCGGCCGCGCCGAGCGCGGCGGAGGGGACCGTCAGGACGTTCTTGGCCTCGCCGAGGATGATGCGGACCTCGGCCGTCATATAGGTCCGCAGCCTTCCGTCGCCGTTCGGGACGTCGAACAGGCCGTAATAGTAGATCGCGTTCGACGAGGCCGAGCTGCTGCTCGAGGAGGTCGAGGAGCCGGAAGTGGTGGACGCGCTGAAGCTGCTGTCGTTGCGGATCGATTCCGGCGCCGGCTCGATGGAGGTGAGCCTCGCCTCGTAGCGGCGTCCGGGTTCCCCGATGATAGTGAAATAGAGCGGCAGGCCGGGCTTGACCCGGGTGACGTCGGCCTCGGAGATCTCCGTGCGCACCGTCATGGTGTCGAGCTGGCCGAGAATGACGATGGTCGGCGCCGACTGTGCGGCGTTCACCGTCTGACCCTGCTGGCTGACCAGCGACAGGACCGTGCCGTTGATCGGCGCGGTGATCCGGGTATAGCCGAGATTGGCCCGCGCGGTCTCGACCGCGACCTCTGCCTCGATGATCTGGGCCTGCAGCGCCTCGATCTGGGCCTGCGTGACCTTGACCGCGGCGTCCGCGCTCTCGAAATCCGCCTGCGAGACCGCCCGTCGGTCGATCATCCGGGTGTGCCGCGCCAATGTCTGGCGGTTGAGGACCAGCGTGGCCTGCTTCTCGGCGAGCTGAGCCCTGACATTGGCCAGGGCGGCCTCCGCCGTGCGCAGGCTGTTCCTCTGGGTCACGGAATCGATCTCGGCGATCAGATCCCCGGCCCTGACGGACTGGCCGGCCGAGACCTTGACGGCGGTGATCCGGCCGGACACCTGCGCACCGACCGCGACCAGCCTGACCGGCTTCAGGGTACCGGTCGCCAGCACCGTCTCCTCGACGTCGCCGCGCTGGACCGGCGCCGTCATCTGCGCCGGCGCCGGGCTCGCCCCGAGCCGCTGCCATGCCAGGGAGCCGCCGAAACCGAGGGCGGCCAGACCGGCGAGGGCGATCAGCATGCGGGTGGGCGTCACCGGTCCGCACCGTGCGGCGGGGAGGCTTCCGCCGCCGCTCCGAACTGCTCGGGGGTCGCGAGATGCGGGCCTGTGGCGATGTCGACGATCTCCGGCTTTCCGCTGTCGATCGTCCCGCTCCAGCCGCCGCCGAGGGCCTTGTTCAGGGCGATGTAGTCGGTGGCGACGGCGACCTGGCTCGCGATCAGCGAATCCTCGGCCGAATAGAGCGAGCGTTCCGCCTCGAGCAGGTCGAGGAAGCTTTGCGTGCCGGCGCGGTAGAGCGAGCGGCCGAGCGAGGCCGCCTCGCGATAATTCGCGACCGAGACCGCGAGCCTGGCGCTCTTGATGCGCTCCTGCGCCAGTGACACGATCGCGTTCTCGACGTCTTCGAGCGCGCTCAGCACGGATGAGCGATAGGCCAGGAAGGACTGGTCCCGCTGCGCCTCGGCGACCTCGACGGCCGCCTTGAGCTGGCCGCCATTGAAGATCGGCACGGTGAGCGTCGGCCCGAAGGACCAGCTTATCGAGGAGCTCTTGCCGAGATCGCCGAGCCGGGTGCCGGTGGTGGCGATGCTGCCGGTCAGGCTGACGCTCGGATAGCGCGCCGCCTGCGCCTGCCCGATCTTGGCGGTGGATTGCGCATATTGCCGCTCGGCCAGCCGGATATCGGGCCGGCTGGCGAGAAGGTCGGCGGGGACGCCGGTCGGGATCGGCAGCCGGGGCCGGGGAATGGCGCCGGGCTTGCCGAGCCGCCTGCTCAGCGCGGCCGGGGCCCGGCCGGTCAGGACGGAAAGCCGGTGCACGGCTTCGGCATGGGCGGATTGGAGATCGGGGATGTTGGCCTCGGTCGTCGCCGCCTGGCCCGCCGCATTGGCGACATCGACGGCCGAGGAGGCGCCGGCCTCGAATTTCGTGCGGGTCAGCGCCGCCGTCTCGCGCTGCGAGGCCGCGGTCCGGCGCGCCAGCGCGATGCGGGCCTGATAGCCGCGTGCCTGGACATAGTTGGAGGCGACGTCGCCGATCAGGGTCAGCAGCGTCGCGCGCAGCTCCTCCTCGGAGGCGTCCATGCCGTAGCGCGCGGCTTCGACGGCGCGCTTGTTGGCGCCGAAGAGATCGAGCTCCCAGCTCGCATCCAGCCCGGCCTGGAACTGGTTGCCGGTCGCGATCGAGCCCGAGCCGGCGGAAACGCTCTTGGCGCGCGTCGCCGAACCCGACCCGTCGACCGTGGGGAACAGGGCGCCGACCGCCTGCCGATAGCTCGCCCGGGCCTCGCGGATCTTCGCCTTGGCGGTCGCTACGTCGAGATTGCCGGCGACCGCCTCCCGGATCAGCGCGTCGAGCAGCGGGTCGTTCAAACGGCGCCACCACGCGGCCAGGGCCGGCGGCTTCGCCGGCTTGGCGGCTTTCGCCTGTCCCCAGGCCAACGGAAGCGCGAGCACGGGCTTCTGGTAGTCGGGACCGACGACGCAGCCGGCGAGAAGGGCGGCCGAAAGCAGGAGGCCGGCCAGCCGCCAGCCCGCCGGCAAAGGCGAGCGGGCGGCAACGCGCGGCTGTGCCGCGCAGCGGCAGGAAAAGGCGGCGGAGATCGGAGTCATCGGGTCGCCGCGCGCTTTCCCGAGGCGCCGTCCTGCGGCGCGGCCGGCATCGTAGGCTCGCGGGTTTCAGGAGCCTCCGCACGGCTCATGGCGGCCCGGCCGGGCGCCGCGAGCATGGCGGCGGACGCCGCGGCAGGGACCGGCCCGCGGGGGTTGCGAAGGATGGCAAGCATGGCATTCCCGTTGTGATGGGCGGGACCGTGCAGAGGCTGTTCGGCGAAATGCCGGCGCCAATGTTGCCGAATGTTTCGGGTGTATAGAAAGTTGTAGGCCTCGGAGCCCGCGCATCGCCCCGGAATGCCGGCGCGGTTCCGCCGGATCAGCCTTCGGGCTGCGGCAGGGTGATGCGCACGAGCGGGCCGCGCGGCTGGTTCTGCGTCAGCGTCAGGCTGCCCCGGTGCCCGGCGACGACGGCCTGGGCGATCGAGAGGCCGAGGCCGAATCCCTCGGAATCGACCCGTCCGCGCGCATCGTCGCCGCGCATGAAGGGTTCGAGCAGCCGCTGCCGGTCCGCTTCCGGAATGCCCGGCCCGTCATCGGCCACCTCGATCACGGTCGCGCCGTCCTCCCGGCGCAGCCGGATGACGGCTTCCCGCCCGTAGCGGACCGCGTTCTCCGCGAGATTGGTCAGAGCCCGCTCGAATTGCTGCGGATGCCCGATGGCGACGACCTGCCGCGGCCCCTCGTAGCGGATGTCGTGTCCCATATCGGCGAATTCGTCGGCGACGGTCTGCAGCAGGCTCGAAAGATCGAAGGCCGCGTGCTGCTCGCTGTGGTTGGCATCGCGCAGATAGGAGAGCGCGCCCTGCACCATGGCGTCCATATGCTCGAGGTCGCGGGTGAACTGGGCGCGCAGCGCCTCGTCCTCGATGAACTCGACGCGCAGCCGCATCCGCGTGATCGGCGTGCGCAGGTCGTGGCCCACCGCGGCCAGCATGCGCGTGCGGTCGGCGAACATCGCATGGATGCGGTCGCGCAGGCGGTTCAGAGCGCGGGCGGCGGTGCGGACCTCCTCCGGCCCCTCCTCGCGCAGGGGGGAGGGGTCGCGGTCGATCGAGAACTCTTCCGCGGCCGCGGCGAAGCGGGCGAGCGGCGCCGTGATCCCGCGCGAGGCCCAGAGCGACAGCGCGCCGACATTGAGGCCGATCAGGATGACGGTCGCGACGAGCAGGATCGAGACGGGGCGGGGCGGCAGCATCTCCGCCTCGCCCGCGGCGATCTCGGCGTTCAGCGCCGCGCCGTCGGGCAGCCCGATCAGGAAGCGGCGCGGCGGGCTGCCGGGCGCCGGAGCCTCCCGCAGCGCCACGCTGAAGCCGGGGCCGAGCCTTCGGGCGAAGGCGTCGTCCTCGGGACGAAACGTGCCTTCCGCCGCTTCGGGCCGGCCCTGCCCGTCGAGCCCGAAGCGGAAGCGCGCATCGGCCGCGTTGGCGGAGGCGATCACGTCCGGGCGCTGCTCCGGCGCGGTCCGGGCGATGACCCGGACGATGGTCGACATCGTCTCCAGTATTGGCGGTCCGGGCCTTTCGCGCGGCGCCTGCAGGAACAGCGTGACGCCGAGGATCAGGTGGAGCACGGCGATGATGCAGACCACGAGCAGCGCGATCTGGCTGCCGATGCGTCCCGGCAGGCGGAGAAATCGCCTCATCGCCGCTCGACCGCAGGGGTGAACAGGTAGCCGCCCGAGCGGATCGTGCGGATCAGCTCGGGGTCGCGCGGCTCCTTCTCGATCTTCTGCCGCAGGCGGCTGATCAGGATGTCGATGCTGCGTTCGAAGGGCGCGGCGGTCCGCCCCTGCGTCAGGTCGAGCAGGATGTCGCGCGACAGAACCCGCCCGGGCCGCTCGCAGAAGACGCGCAGCAGGTCGAACTCCGCCCCGGTGACGGCGACGCGGACATTGTCGGGATTGGTCAATTGCCGGCTGCCGGCGTTGAGCGTCCAGCCCTGGAAGACGAAGCTGCCGGGATGCTCGTCCGGTTCCGTCCGGCCGCCCTGCCGGCGGCGCAGCACCGCGCGGATCCGCGCCAGCAGCTCGCGCGGGTTGAAGGGCTTGCCGAGATAGTCGTCCGCGCCCATTTCGAGGCCGATGATGCGATCGACATCCTCGCTGCGCGCGGTCAGCATGATGATCGGCACGGAATGGCTCGCCCGCAGCCGCCGGCATATCGACAGCCCGTCCTCGCCGGGCAGGTTGAGGTCGAGGACGATCAGGTCGAAGCGATTGGCCTGAAGGGCACGGTCCATCTCGGCGCCGTCGCGCGCGATCGCGCTGCGCAGATCGTTCTGGGAGAGATAGCGCGAGACCAGCGCGCTGATCTCGTGGTCGTCCTCGACGATGAGGATATGCGCGGTTGTGCTCACTGTCCTGTCCAAAAGCTCGATCAATCTCGCAATCTCACCGTGAAACAGGGTCGCTCGTCATCAAGGAATTGCAGGACAGGCAACGCCAAGGCCGTTCGCCGCAACAGGCACAACGCCGATGCCCCGTTTCCGGCCCCGGCGGGACCATCGAACCCGGCATGGCGGCGGGCATCGCCGTTGAGACCGGCGACCGCAGGATGCCTGATAGCCGCGATGTGTTTCTGGCGTAGCGGGTAAAGGTTTCGCGGCTGTGTCGATTTGTTTCGCAACGGTTACGCCGCCGGGAAAATGGTTGAAGGGCGACCCCGGTGGCGCAATGCGCCGAGACCGGCTTCGATATCGTGCGATCAATAGAGTAACGGAATGCTCTGATTTATGAAAACTCAGATTGATATGTATTTTATCGGGATACAAATGGAAATGAGCCTGCCATCATCCCGACCTGCTCGGTATATTAGCAGAGGCCAACGTCGCCGATACGTGGGCCTTGCCGATGACATCCTCCGCTCCGCGCAAACACCGTTATCCCGGCCTTCCGCGCTGCGGCCTCGCCGGCATCCTGGCCGTTTGCGGGCCTGCCGCGGCGTCGGCGCAGTCGATCGTCGTTCGGGGCAACCGCACCGTCGATGCCGAAGCCATCCGCCAGATGGCGGGGGACTGGCAGGCGGAGACGCCTGACCAGATCCGGGAACGCTTGAACGCGACCGGCCTGTTCGGCAGCGTCGAGGTGAAGCGGCAGGGCAGCCGGACCGTCGTCACGATCAGCGAGCACAACAGGATCAACCGCGTCGCCTTCGAGGGCAACCGGCGCCTGAAGGGCGACCAGCTTGCGCCGCTGGTGCAGTCCAAGGCCGGCGGCCCGCTCAGCCAGGACCTCATCAATTCGGACGTCGAGCGCCTGCACGAGGCCTATCGCCGCGCCGGCTACGGTCTGTCCTCCGTCAGCGGCCGCACCGTCCCGCTGCCGAACGGCCGCCAGGACGTGGTCTTCACCATCAGCGAGAGCGGCAAGACCGGCATCAAGTCGATCAACTTCACCGGCAACAGCGCCTATTCGGCGGGGCGCCTGCGTGGGTTGATGAGCTCGACGGAGTCGAACTTCCTGAGCTGGGTCAAGACCTCCGACGTCTACGATCCGGACCGGATCAATTCCGATCTCGACCTGATCCGCCGCTTCTACCTGAAGAACGGCTATGCCGACTTCCAGATCGTCAACAGCAGCGCCCGCTTCGACGAGGCGGCCGGCGGCTGGGTGGTCGACATCCAGGTCGAGGAAGGCCCGCAATACAAGGTCGGCGAGGTCAGCGTGGTGTCCTCGGTGCCGGGCGTCGACGACAAGGCCCTGCGCCGTTACGTCGCGACCTCCGGCGGGGACATCTACGACAACGAGGCGGTCGAGAAATCGCTCGTCGCGATCACGACGGACCTCTCCCGCCGCGGCCACCCCTTCGCGCAGGTCCGCCCGCGCGGCGACCGCGACGCGGCCGGCCACCTGATCGGCATCACCTATGTCGTCGACGAGGGCCCGCGGGTTTTCGTCGAGCGCATCAATGTCCGCGGCAATACGCGGACGCGCGACGACGTCATCCGCCGCGAACTCGATCTCGGCGAGGGCGATGCCTACAACAAGGTGATGATCGACCGCGCCGAGCGGCGCCTGAACAATCTCGGCTTCTTCAGCAAGGTCCGCATCACCAACGAGCCGGGCTCGGCGCCCGACCGCGTCGTGATCGACATCGACGTCGAGGACAAGGCGACCGGCTCCTTCTCGATCGCCGGCGGCTACTCGACCTCGGACGGCATCATCGGCGAGGTCTCGCTGTCGGAATCGAACTTCCTCGGCCGCGGTCAGTTCGTCCGCATCGCCGGGACGCTGGGCGAACGGACCAAGGGCATCGATTTCTCCTTCACCGAGCCGTATTTCCTCGGCTACCGCGTGGCGGCGGGCATCGACCTGTTCTCGAAATACAACGATTATTACAGCACCAACCGCTATGCCAGCCGCGTGACCGGCGGTCAGGTTCGCTTCACCTTCCCGATCACGGAAGAGTTCTCGATCACGCCGCGCTATGCGCTCTACACCACGCAGATCAAGGTGCCGAATACCAGCAGCTATCCCTATAACGACTGCACCAATGCGCTGACGGGCATCACCCCGGGCACCGCGGGGGCGACCGCGGAAAGCTCGGTCTACAACTGCGTGACCAATGGCGAGGCCTCGGTCGCGATCAAGGAAGCGCAGGGCAGTTCCCTGACCTCGCTCGTCGGCCTCAACCTGAACTACAATTCGCTCGACAACCGGCTGAACCCGCGCAACGGCTTCATCGCCGAGCTGAAGCCGGAATATGCCGGCCTCGGCGGCGATTCCAAGTTCCTGCGCGTCGCAGCGGATGCCCGCTATTACCGCGAGCTGATGGACGACGTCGTCGGCTTCGTCCGGCTGCAGGGCGGTCATGTCCAGGCGACGAGCGGCAATCTGCGGATGGTCGACCACTATTCCATGGGGCCGTCCCTGGTGCGCGGCTTCGCGTCGAGCGGTATCGGGCCGCGCGATGTCCTGACCGGCACGGCGCTCGGCGGCACGACCTATGTCGGCGGCACGCTGGAGGTGCAGTTTCCGATCTGGGGCCTGCCGCGCGACATCGGCCTGCGCGGCGCGATCTTCGCCGATGCCGGCACGCTGTTCGATTACGACGGCGGCTCGAGCTCCAGCTATGCCGGCTGTCCGAGCGGCTCCCAGGCCCGCCAGTTCAATGTCACGACGAATTCGAGCTATCAGTCCAGCGTCGCCTGCGTGCGCGACAGCAAGACGATCCGATCCTCGATCGGCGCTTCCATCCTCTGGCAGTCGCCGCTGGGTCCGATCCGCTTCGACTATGCCTATGCGCTGACCAAGGACGATGGCTGGAAAGACCCGGCGACCGGCATCCGCTACGGCGGCGACAAGCTGCAGGCCTTCCGCTTCTCCGGCGGCACGCAGTTCTGATCGGCCCGGAGCCTCGGCTTCGCCAGGCTCGACGGTGCGCGGGCCGCCGAGCGTCGCCCTGATCCGGTCCGCCAGATCCGGCGCGGCCGGGACATGCCGAAACCGCGGTCGCGGCTGTCGCCCGCGCGCGCGACAAAAGGCCCGGCTGCGCCCGTAATCCAGGCCGCTCCGATGCTCTCCTCCCGGGAGCCGGCCCGCCGGGGCATCGGTTGCGGAGCGGGCCCGTTCCCGTCCTACAGATCGTACAGGGCCTCGAGCGGCGGGCTCTGGTGATTCACCCGAAAGCAGGCCGCATTCTGCGACAGGTTGATATTGTAGAAGGGGTCCAGCCCGACGAGATGCGCCCATTGCCGGTTGAACCTGCGCAGCTCGTCCGGCGCGGGTTCCGGGCGGCTGACCGACTCGTGGTGCTCCAGGCAGGCATAGGGCGTGAAGACGAAATGCCCGCCGGTATGGACGTTCAACCGCAGGCAGAAATCGATATCGTTGTAGTTGATCCGGTAGGCGGGATCGAAACCGCCGATGGCAAGGAAATCCGCGCGCCTCACCATTACGCAGGCGCCCGTGACGGCGCTGTAGTCGCGCGGAACGACCGCCGAGCAAACCTGGCCGATCTCCGAGGCGGGGTGCAGGTAATAGGGATGCGAGGGGCCCTGGCCGAGAAGCAGCACGCCGGCATGCTGGATGCGCCCGTCGGGAAAGAACAGCTTTGCGCCGGCGCCGGAGATGCCGTCCTGCTGGCACCACATCAGCATCTCCTCGAGCCAGCCGCGCGAGATGACGCGGATGTCGTCGTTGAGCAGGAGCAGATAGTCGCCCCGCGCCGCCTCGGCCAGGAGGTTCATCTTGTCGGAGAGGTTGAAGAGCTGGCTCTCGTAGCGGACGAGCCGCACGTTCTCGCTGCGGAGGGCGCGCTCCAGATCCGGCGCGAGATCGCCGTTCTCGGCGACCACGATCTCGATGTTGGGATAGGTGCTCCTCTCGCGGATCGAGCGGACGAGATCGAGCACGTACCAGCTTTCGCCGGCGGTCCCGCTGCGATGGCCCGCCGTCGGAATGGCGATCGAGACCAGCGGCTGGCCGACGATGCCGAAGCGGACGCGATGCGTGCCCGGCAGCGGGCCGGCGACGACGCTGCCGCCATAGCGGCTGCGATCGACGAAATCCTGCACCGCCCTGCGGGCCGCCAGCTCGGCCCGGGGCTTGGCCTGGCTGCCGGAGGCGGTCGACTGGGGCAGCGTCCGCCAGTGATAGAGAATGTCCGGGATGTGGACGACATGCCGCGTCGCCGCGGCGAAGCGCAGGGCCAGATCGTAATCCTGCGCGAAATCATAGTCCGGGCGGAAGCCGCCGAGGCTCTTGGCGAGGCTGGTGCGGTAGACGCCGAGATGGCAGCTATACATGCAGGAGAGGAAATAGGCCGGCGACCAGTCCGGCTTGAAGAAGGGGGCCGAGCGGCGGCCCTTCTCGTCGATCTTGTCTTCGTCGGAATAGAGCCAGTCGGCGCGCGGATCGCGGTTGATCGCAGCGGCGAAGGCGTGCAGGGCGTGCGGGGCGAGCAGGTCGTCATGGTCGAGCAAGGCGACATAGTCGCCGCCCGCCTGTGCGAGGGCGGCGTTGCTGGCGCGGGCTATGCCGCCGTTCTCCGGCAGGAAGATCGGCCGGATCCGCGGATCGCGCGCGGAAAACCTGTCCAGGATGCGGCGGGTGGTCCGGTCGGTCGAGCCGTCGTCGACGGCCAGCAGCTCCCAATCCGGATAGGTCTGGGCCAGCACGGATTCGATCGCCATTTCGAGAAAGGCCGGCGGCGAATTGAAGGTCGGCATGATGACGGAAAAGCACGGCCTGAGCGGAAACCCTGCGCTCTTGGCGACGAAGCGCCAGCGCAGATCCTCCGTCATCACCCGCTGCTGCAGCCAATCGCCATAGGCGGCCGCCTCTCCCAGACGGCCCGGCGCCAGCCGCTGCCGCAAGCCCGACCAGTCGCCCCGCAGCAGCATTCCGCCGGCCCGCAGCAGCTTTTGCCCGAGCACGCCGCGGCGGTGGAGATCCGCGATCTGGTTGAGGACCGTCGGCGAATGGGAGGGTGCCGCGGCGAGCGGGGACAGCCCCAGCGCGTGCAGCACGAAACGGCAGGGGGTCTCGCAAGGGTCGATCCGGAAGGCCCGCGCCGGGGCGGGCAGGTCGATGATCGTCGCGATCTCGATGCGGCCGCCGCTGAAGGGGATGGCGAGGCTGTCCTCCTCGCGAAACCCTTCGCCGATGTCGAAATACAGACGCCAGCGATCGTGATGGTCTTCGCCGGCGTCGGGCAGGGTCGCCGCGAAGCGGATCGAAAGAAGGCCGGCCGGAGCGCGCAGCGGAGCGTAGAAATAGCAATCGAAGCCGTCGCTTCGCCAATGGCCGGCCGTCACGTCCGGCCGCAGCTTCCCCGCCGGGTAGAAGGGGACCCCGGCCTGGCGCCCGAGGAGCGCGCGCAGGATGCCGGGATGTCCGGGCGTCGCGGGGCCGGCATCGGCGTCGCTCGCTCCGGCGTTCTGGATTTCCGTCATGTCTCGCATTGCCGCTGATGGAGGAAGGTCAGGCGCGATGGTTAGGGTAGGCGGCGTCCCGCGCGTTCAGGCGCGGCGCCGGCTCGGGCCAGGCGATGCCGAAGGCCGGATCGTTCCAGCGGGCCCCGCGGGCCAGCTCGGCGCGATAGGGAGCGCCCATCATGTAGAAGACCTCGCTCTCGGGACGCAGCGTCTGGAAGCCGTGAGCGCAGCCTTCGGGAACGAAGAGGGCCCGGCCGTCATCCGCGGAGAGCTCGACGCCGATCCATTCCCCCCGCGTCGGCGAGCCGGGGCGCAGATCCACCACGACATCGAAGATCGCGCCGCGCGTGCAGCGGACGAGCTTCGCATCGGGAACCGGCGGGGCCTGGTAATGCAGGCCGCGCAGCGTGCCGCGATACGGGTTGAAGGACAGGTTGCACTGCACGGGCGCGAAGCGGATGCCATGCCGGCCGAAGACCTCGGCGCAGTAGCAGCGGGCGAAATGCCCGCGCTCATCCGCCTGCGGCGCGATGTCGACGACGAAGACGCCGGCGATGCGGCTCTCGGTCAGGATCACGCCAGGATCTCCACCTCCGGGATCGGGACGACGAAGCGCCCGCCCCAGCTCCGCAGCGGCGCCATCTGCTCCATGATCTCGTTCTTGAGATTCCACGGCAGGATCAGCAGGTAGTCCGGCTTCGCCTTCAGGATCTCGTCCGGCGCCTTCACCGGGATGCGCGTGCCGGGCAGGAGCCGGCCCTGCTTGTGCGGGCTGCGATCGACGGTGAAATCGATCAGCTCCGGTCCGACGCCACAGTAATTGAGCAGGGTGTTGCCCTTGGCCGGGGCGCCATAGGCGGCAACCCGCTTGCCGGCCCGCCTGGCGCCGATCAGGAATTCCAGAAGGGCGAATTTGGTCTGGGCGATGCGCTGCGCGAAGCGGGTGTAGACATCGAGCTCATCGCAGCCTTCCGCCTTCTCCTGGCTGCGCAAGGCGGCCACCGCCTCGGAAGCCTGCCGGCCGCCGGCGTTCGCATGGCCGGCATAGACGCGCAGCGAGCCGCCATGCGTCGGCAGGCGCTCGACGTCGAAGACGGCGAGGCCATGGGCTGCGAGCACGCGCTCGATCACCAGGAAGGAGAAATAGGAGAAGTGCTCGTGATAGATCGTGTCGAACTGGTTCTCGGCCAGCATCCGCAGGAGATGCGGGAATTCCAGCGTCAGGACGCCGTCCGGCTTGAGCAATATCTCGAAGCCGGCGACGAAATCGTTCAGGTCGGGCACATGGGCGACGACGTTGTTGGCCGCGATCAGATCGGCCCGGTGGCCCTGTGCGGCAAGCTCGCGCGCCGCGGCGCGTCCGAAGAAGCGGACCTGCGTCGGGATTCCGCAGCGCTCCGCCGCCGCTGCGACATTGGCCGCGGGCTCGACGCCCAGCACGGGAATGCCGGCGCGCTGGAAGAACTGCAGCAGATAGCCGTCATTGCTCGCGACCTCGACGACCTTGCTCGCCTGCGACAGGCCGAAACGGCCGATCATTCCGGCCGCGTAGCGCTCGCTATGGGCGAGCCAGCTCGGCGAAAAGCCGGAGAAATAGGCGTAGTCCGTAAAGATCGCGTCGGGCGTCTCGACATCGCGCGCCTGCACCAGCTTGCAGAGGTCGCAGACATAGATCTGCAGGGGATAGAAGGCTTCCGGCTCGGCGGCGTCTTCCGGCGCGACAAAGCTGTTGGCGAGCGGCGTCATGCCGAGATCGGCGAAGATCGTCGTCAAAGGCGCGCTGCAGAAGCGGCACTTGCATGGGGTCATCAGTGAAAGGCCCTGCTCTCGTAAGTGTCGATATCGGCCGCGATGAGTTCGGCGGCCGGCGTTCCGAGACGGTGCCGCCGGTACCATTCGGCGGTCAGCGCCAGCGCCGCGGCGAAGTCCAGGCGCGGGCGCCAGCCCAGCTCCTGGCGGGCCCTGCTCGAATCGAGCGTCAGCCGGTGCGCCTCATGGAGATCGGCCGGCGCGGCGCTGTTCCAGGAGGCGCTTTCGTCCCAGAATTGGATCAGGCTCTCGAGAACGTCGGAAACGGAGCGTTCGGCGTTGGCGTCGGGGCCGAAATTCCAGGCCCGCGCGAAACGGCCGGCATCTGCGTGCAGCCGCTCGGCCAGCAGCAGATAGCCGCCCAGCGCATCGAGAACATGCTGCCAGGGCCGGGTCGCGCCGGAGCTGCGAACCGTCACGGGGCGGTTTTGGGCGAAGGCGCGGATGGCGTCCGGGACGAGCCTGTCCTGCGCCCAGTCGCCGCCGCCGATGACGTTGCCGGCCCGCGCCGTCGCGATCGCGATGTTGCGATCCGCCATGGCCGCGAAGGAAGCCCGCCAGGACGCCACGACGATTTCCGTGCAGGCCTTGCTCGCGCTGTAGGGATCGTGCCCGCCGAGCGGGTCCGTTTCCCGGTAAGGCCACGGCCATTCACGGTTCTCGTAGCATTTGTCGCTGGTCGCGATCAGGACGCATCGCACGCTTGGCTGAGCGCGCACCGCCTCGAGCAGGTTCAGGGTGCCCATGACATTCGTCTCGAAGGTCTCGCGCGGGTCGCGATAGGACCGTCTCACCAGCGGCTGGGCGGCGAGATGCAGCACGATTTCCGGCGCCAGCTCGGCCAGGGCGGAGCGCGTTGCCCCGGCATCGCGCAGGTCGCAGGCGAGGGGCGTCACGCGACCGGCGAGAAAGCCGAGCCGCTCGGCTTCCGCTTCGTCCTGCGCCGCCAGGGACAGGCCGAGCGGCAGCGCGCCGAGCCGCGCCAGCCACAGGCTGAGCCATGATCCCTTGAAGCCGCTATGGCCGGTGACGAGGACGCGGCGCCCCCGCCAAAAGCCGGGATCGGGATTCACCAGACGCGCCATGGTGCCTCGCCGGTTTCCCAGAGTTCCTCGAGCCGCCGCTTGTCGCGCAGCGTGTCCATCGGTTGCCAGAAGCCGTCATGCGGGTAGGCCATCAGCTCGCCGTCGCGCGCGAGGCCCTCCATCGGGCCGCTCTCCCAGACGGTGTCGTCGCCCGCGATGCGGTCGAGCGCGCGCGGCGAGAGCACGAAGAAGCCGCCATTGATGAAGCCGGTGTCGCTCGGCGCCTTCTCGCGGAAGCCGGATACGCCGTTGCCGTCGAGGTCGAGCACGCCGAAGCGGCCGGGCGGGCGCACCGCCGTCACCGTCGCGGCGCGGCCATGGCTCTCGTGGAAGGCGATCAGCCGGTCGATCGGCACGTCCGAGACGCCGTCGCCATAGGTCAGGCAGAAGCTCTCGCCCTCCAGATAGGGCTTCACGCGAGCGATGCGGCCGCCCGTCATCGTTTCCTGGCCGGTGTCGACCAGCGTGACCTTCCAGGGCTCGGCGCGGCCGGCATGGGTGGTCACCGCGCCGGAGGTGAAGTCGAAGGTGACGTCCGACGAGTGGAGAAGGTAGTTCCCGAAATACTCCTTCAGGAAATAGCCCTTGTAGCCGAGGCAGATCACGAATTCGTCGATGCCGTAGCGCGAATACAGCTTCATGATGTGCCAGATGATCGGCCTCCCGCCGATCTCGATCATCGGCTTCGGGCGATATTCCGATTCCTCCATGATCCGCGTGCCGCGGCCGCCGGCCAGGATCACCGCTTTCCTGATCTTCGTCATTCTCTTCCGTGTTCCTGCGCTTCCGCGTTCCTGCGCTTTGGCATCCGGCGCTTCTGCATTCCTGGCCGTGCCGGGCCTCGCGGCGGGTCGTGAGAAATTTACCCACATGGTGTTGACGTGGGAAATATTCCCACTTATTGAGCCTGTCAACCCATCCGACATCGCCTTCCGCGATCGGCGGCATGTGGAAATATCCGTTCGAGGAGACCGCGGGTGTCGACCCCTGCCATGTTCGTTCACGATGCGCAGTCGCGCGACAGCCGGCCCTGGCGGGACGCGATCGCCGATGCCGCCCGGGCCGCGCGCCTCGCCGAATTATGGCTGACCATGGGCTGGTACGATGTGCGCCAGCGCTACAGCCGTTCGGTCTTCGGCCCCTTCTGGGTGACGATCAGCCTCGCCGTCTTCGTCGCGGGGCTGGGCATCACCTATGCGGCGCTCTTCCGCGTGCCGGTGGTGGCCTATCTGCCCTATGTCACCGTTGGCATGGTGCTGTGGTCGCTGATCTCCGCCCTACTCAACGAGGGCGCCGCGACCTTCACGGCGGCGACCGCGGCGATCAAGCAGATGCCGGCGCCGATCGGAATCCATGCGCTGCGCGTCGTCTGGCGCAACCTGATCATCCTCGCCCATAACGCGGTGATCGTCCTGATCGTCCTCGCGGCCTGCGGGGTGAGGCCGGGCTGGGCGGGCTTCGCGGCCCTGCCGGGCCTGGCGCTCCTGCTGCTCAACGGCATCGGCTGGAGCGTGACGCTCGGTCTCGTCGGCGCGCGTTTTCGCGACGTGATGCCCCTCGTCGCCAACGCGACGCAAATGCTGCTCTTCGTCACGCCGGTGCTGTGGCGTGCCGGCGATCTCGGCGACCGGCGCATCCTGGCGGAGCTCAATCCGCTGTTCCATCTGATCGAGATCGTGCGGGCGCCGCTGCTCGGGGCGGGCGTCCCGCTCGGCAGCTTCGCCGTCGCGCTCGCCGTCACCGCGCTCAATCTCGGGCTCGCCTTCGCCTTCTATACGAGGCTGCGCTGGCGCGTGGCCTATTGGCTCTGAGGCGGCGATGAGCTCGATCCGCCTCGACCGCGTCAGCGTGCAGTTCCCGCTCTATGGCGGCAGCGCCCGTTCCCTGCGCAACCGCATCGTCAGCAGCGCCACCGGCGGGCGCATCGGCTCGGATGCCCGCTCGCGCACCTGCATCGAGGCCCTGCGCGACATCGACATCCGCATCGCCCATGGCGAGCGCGTCGCCCTCGTCGGCCATAACGGCGCCGGCAAGACGACGCTGCTGCGCGTCCTGGCCGGCATCTATGTGCCGCAGGCGGGCCGCGTCGCCGTCAGCGGCAAGGTCGCCCCGCTCTTCGACATCGGGCTGGGCATGGACGGCGAGGCGAGCGGCTACGACAATATCCGCCTGCGCGGCCTTTATCTGGGGCTGAGCCGGCGCGAGATCGAATGCCGCATCGACGAGATCGCAGCCTTCAGCGAGCTCGGCGGCTTCCTCGACATGCCGATCCGCACCTATTCGGCCGGCATGCAGACGCGGCTGTCCTTCGCGATCTGCACCAGCGTCGATCCGGAGGTGCTGCTGCTCGACGAAGGCATCCTCGCCGGCGACGCGGCCTTCATGGAGAAGGCGCAGGCGCGGCTGGCGGCCTTCGTGGCCCGGGCCGGCATCCTCGTTCTCGCCTCGCACAGCGACAGCCTGCTCGCCAGCCTGTGCAGCCGTGCGCTGCGGCTCGAGCACGGCCGCCTCGTCGCCGACGGGCCCTTGCAGCAGGTGCTGCAGCCCAGCGCGCATCCTGCGGTTCTCGGGAGATTATCGGCATGAACAGGCTGGCCGGAGGCCGGGCGCCCTGCGTGGCCGGCATCGTCATCTATCGTCCGCAGATCGAGGCGCTGCGGCGTCTCGTCGCCTCGCTGGCCGATGAGGTCGCCATCGTCGCCATCTATGCCAACTCGCCGATCGGCGCAGACGAGCAGCAGAGGCTCGCGGCGGCGGCGGGGGCGGCCGAGCTGGTCGTTCTGAGGCCGGCCCTCAACCGCGGCCTCGGCGCCGCCTACAACGCCCTGCGCGCATTGGCGCAGGCGACCGAAAACGAGTTCCTGCTGCTGCTCGACCAGGACAGCGCGCCCCGTCCCGGCACGGTCGAGACGCTGGTCGCGACCCATCGCCGCCTCGCCGCGCGCGGCGAGCGCGCCGCCGTGGTCGGGCCGCAGCCGATCGACCTGCAAGGCAAGGCGATGCGGCTGTCGACGCGGACGGGAGTGCCGCCAAGCGGCACGGAGCCTCTGCGCGCCTCCTTCGTCATCTCGTCCGGCTCGCTGATCCGCCTCGACGCGCTGGCGGCGATCGGCGATTTCCGGGCCGACTACTTCATCGACGCCATCGACATCGAATGGTGCCTGCGGGCCGGCGCCGCGGGCTATTCGATCTGGGTCGATCCCGCGGTGCCGATGCCGCACAGCCTGGGCAAGGGCATCATCAGGCTGCCATTCGGCCTGTTGCTGACCGACCAGCCGTCGCGCCGCCTCTACACCTATGTCCGCAACCAGCTCGCCATGCTGCGCCTGCGGCATGTTCCCGTCCGCTACAAAGCCAAGTTCCTGCTCTCGCTGCCGGTGAGGCTCGCGGCCCATCTGATCCATCACCGCTTCTCGTCCGATTGCATCACGGCGCTGGCCAACGGCCTCGTCGACGGCGTGCTCGGACGGATGGGGCCGCCCGACCGCGCGCTGATTCCCTGGCGGGATCCCGGCCTGCGGATGGATGCGCCCCGGAGCTCGCCGGCGGCCGACGCGGCGGCGCCGGGACGGCGCCTGCCATGAGCGCGCCGACCATCCTCGTGCTCGGACGCAGCGGCCAGCTCGCCGGAGCCCTGGCCGAGCGCGGATGCGGCGCCGTCGTCGCGGCCGGGCGGCCGGAGTTCGACCTGACGCGGCCCGATGCGCCGGCGCGCCTGCTGGACATGGTCCGCCCTGCCGCCGTGATCAACGCGGCGGCCTATACGGCGGTCGACCGTGCGGAAAGCGAGCCGGAACTGGCCTTCGCCCTCAACCGGGACGGCCCCGCCGCCCTGGCGAAGGCCTGCGCACGCGCCGGCCTGCCCCTCATCCACATCTCGACGGACTGCGTTTTCGACGGCGCGAAGGCAGGCGCCTATCGCGAAGCCGACATCTCCCGCCCGCTCAATATCTACGGGGCCTCGAAGCGGGCGGGCGAGCGGGCCGTCCTCGAAGCGCTGCCTTCGGCGCTGGTGGTGCGGACCTCCTGGGTCTTCGGGCCGCGGGGCGAGAGTTTCGTGACCCGCCTGCTCGGCTGGGCGCAGGGGCGCGAAACGCTCACGGTCGCGGGGGACCAGCGCGGCAAGCCGACCTATGCGCCGGCCCTCGCGGATGCGCTGCTGGCGCTCGCGCCCCGCCTGATCGGCCGGACGCTGCCCGGCGGATTGCTGCATCTGGCCGGCGAGACCGTGCTGAGCCGGGCCGAGCAGGCCCAGCTCATTCTCGATGCGGCCCGCCGGCGCGGCGGCCCGTGGGCGAGGGTGATCCCCGTTCCCTCCAGCGCCCATGCGACCGCGGCCGCGCGGCCATGCAACGCCGTACTCGACTGCACGCTCGCCGCGCGCCAGGGCATCGCGCTCGGAGCGTTCGCGGACGATGTCGAGGCCACCCTCGATCGCCTGATCGGGCCGGCAGCCACCCATCTGGCGCAGCACCGCCTGAACCCGTCGAGGGCATCGTGAAAGGTATCGTTCTGGCCGGGGGCAGCGGATCGCGTCTCCACCCCGCGACGCTCGCCGTCAACAAGCAGCTCCTCCCCGTCTACGATAAGCCGATGATCTACTATCCGGTTTCCGTGCTGATGCAGGCCGGAATCGACGAGATCCTGCTGATCTCGGCGCCGGACTACCTCGCCAACTACGTTGCGCTGTTCGGGGACGGGGCGAGCCTCGGCCTGAAGCTGAGCTACGCCGTGCAGCCACGGCCCGAGGGGCTGGCGCAAGCCTTCGTCATCGGACGCGACTTCGTCGGCGACGACAGCGTCGCGCTGGTCCTGGGCGACAACATCTTCTTCGGCGCCGGGCTCGAAGGCATGCTTGCCCGCGCGCGTGCCCGCCAGAGCGGCGCGACGATCTTCGCCTATGCGGTCGAAGACCCGGAGCGCTACGGCGTCGTCACCCTCGACGGGCAGGGCGGGGCGCTGCGGATCGACGAGAAGCCGAAGGCGCCGCAATCGCCCTGGGCCGTCACCGGCCTCTATTTTTACGACAACCGGGTCTTGGACATCGCTGCCGGCATTCGCCCTTCGCCGCGGGGCGAGCTGGAGATCACCGACGTCAACGCCGCCTATCTCCGCGCCGGCGAGCTCCATGTGGAGCGCATGTCGCGCGGCTATACCTGGCTCGACATGGGGACGCATGACAGCCTGCTGGAAGCGGGCGAGTTCGTCCGCACCATCCAGAAGCGCCAGGGGCAGCTTGTCGCCGGGCTCGAGGAAATCGCCTTCCGGCAGGGCTTCATCCCGCTCGCCCGGCTTCGTGAACAGGGCGCCGCCCTTGCCAGGACGGATTATGGCCGCAAGCTGCTCGCGATCGCGGCCGACCATGCCTGAACCGGGGTCAACGCCCGGGCCCGCCGCCGCCTCCCGACA
>UBNE01000040.1 GCA_900466745.1 Hyphomicrobiales bacterium
AGGATCTGGCTCGCGATCGGGGCGGTGATGCCGAGCGCCGCCAGCTTCTGGATGAAGGAACGCCGCGATACGCGCCCTTCCTTCACGTTCTGCACCATATCCTGGATATACTGACTACTCATAACGGACCTTCGCATAAGAGCGGCCCGCCCCGGATCGGCGACACCGAACCGGATCGAGCCATGGTGACGTGAGCCAGAACTGCATGCGCTGGCCGCGACTCCCTCGTAGGAGCACGGGGTGTAATCTGCCTTAAGGTCGCGGGAAGCCGGCGCGCATGCGGCTCATGCCCCCCATTCGCGCAGGGCGGCTCGCCCTTCCACGCGACAGGCGCGCCAAGCCCGCGCGGACCGTGCCCCGCGGGCCCGGCGCCGCGCCGGCCGCAGCGATGGACGCCGCACGCAAACCCTGCGACCATTCGTCCCTCGCTTTCAGAGGAGAGGCGCGATGGACCGCTCGACCGGCGGCTGCCTGTGCGGCGCGGTCCGCATCCTGGCTTCGGGGCGCCCCTACCGGGTCGGGCTCTGCCATTGCCTCGATTGCCGCAAGCATCACGGCGCGCTGTTCCACGCCTCGGCGATCTTCCCCGCCGATGCGGTGACCGTGGAGGGCGAGACCCGCTCCTATGCCGGGCGGCATTTCTGCCCCGGCTGCGGTTCCTCCGTCTTCGCGCGCAGCGGCGACGAGATCGAGGTCAATCTCGGCTCGCTCGACGCCCCCGACCGGTTCGTGCCGACCTACGAGCTCTGGACCGTCCGTCGCGAATCCTGGCTGCCGCCCTTTCCGGTCAGGAAGCGCTACGAACGCGACCGGGAGGCCACGGGCCGCTCGGAGGAATAGGCCGTTCCTTCCGAAATCCCAGTTTGCCTCCGGACAGGCTCGGGTAAGCTCGCTTCGCGAGAGACCGGGAGCTGCGATGCCATACCTCTATATCGTGACCGATTGCGAGTTTGACGGGCCGACGCCGGGAGCGAACTCGATGCTGTCGTTCGGCTCCGTGGCGGTATCGGCCGCCGGCCGGATCCTCGGCGCGTTCGAGGCGGTTCTGGAACCGATCGAGGGCGCCGAGCGCGATCCGGAGACGATGGCGTTCTGGCAAAGGCACCCGGAAGCCTGGGCGGCGGCCACGGCGGATCCGCAGCCCGCCGCCATGGTGATCGAGCGGTTTTCCGGCTGGATCAGGTCGCTGGGCGGCGAGCCGATTTTCGCGGCGCACCCCGTCGCGCTGGACGGTCCATGGATCGATTTCTACCTGAGGAGGTTCACCGGCCGGCCGCTGCTGGAAGGGCCGTGGATCTCCGACCGGCTCTTCCGGCACGCCCCGCTCTGCCTCATGTCGATGGTCGCGGGACGCACCGGGCGGGGACAGTGGGAATGCGATGTCGACCGCTATCCGAGCGAATGGCTCGGCGCGGTCGAGCATACGCATCGGGCGATCGACGACGCCCGAGGCTATGCGAACCTGCTGAGCTTTCTCATTCGCGACGAGGACGCGCGGCACGGAGCCTGACTGGCGCGACATACCGGGTGGCCGGGCATGCCGCCCGGGAAAACGCCTCGCGGCCGGCAGGGCGCCGCGGGGCTCTTCAGCGCGTGTCCGGCGCCTCAGCGCGAGAACTTCTTGTACTGGATGCGCTTCGGAATGGTCGAATCGATGCCGAGGCGGCGCTTCTTGTCCTCCTCGTAATCGGCGAAGTTGCCCTCGAACCACTCGACATGGCTGTCGCCCTCGAAGGCGAGGATATGGGTCGCGATGCGGTCGAGGAACCAGCGGTCGTGGCTGATGATCACGGCGCAGCCGGCATAATCCTCCAGCGCCTCTTCCAGCGCGCGCAGCGTGTCGACGTCGAGGTCGTTGGTCGGCTCGTCGAGCAGCAGCACATTGGCGCCGCTCTTCAGCATCTTGGCGAGGTGGACGCGGTTGCGCTCGCCGCCCGAGAGCATGCCGACCTTCTTCTGCTGGTCGCCGCCCTTGAAGTTGAAGGCCGAGCAATAGGCGCGCGAGTTGATCTCGCGCTTGCCGAGATAGAGCACGTCGTTGCCGCCCGAGATCTCCTCCCAGACGTTCTTCTTGTCGTCGAGCGAGTCGCGGCTCTGGTCGACATAGCCGAGCTGGACGCTCTCGCCGACGGTGATCGTGCCGGCATCGGGCTTCTCCTGCCCGGTGATCATCCGGAACAGCGTGGTCTTGCCGGCGCCGTTGGGGCCGATCACGCCGACGATGCCGCCCGGCGGCAGCTTGAACGACAAGTCGTCGATCAGGAGCTTGTCCTGGAAGCCCTTCGACAGCCCCTCGAAGTCGATGACGTTGTTGCCCAGCCGCTCGGCGATCGGGATGATGATCTGCGCGGTGTCCGGCCCCTTCTGCGAGGCCTTCTGCACGAGCTCGTCATAGCGCTGGATACGGGCCTTGTTCTTGGCCTGGCGCGCCTTGGGCGAGGCGTTGACCCATTCCTGCTCGCGCGCCAGCGTCTTCTGCCGGGCGGCGTCCTCGCGGCCCTCCTGCTCGAGGCGCTTCTGCTTCTGCGCCAGCCAGGAGGAGTAGTTGCCCTCGTAGGGAATGCCCTGGCCGCGGTCGAGCTCGAGGATCCAGCCGGTGACGTTGTCGAGGAAGTAGCGGTCGTGGGTGACGATCAGGATCGCGCCCGGATAGGTCCGCAGATGCCCTTCCAGCCAGGCCGTGGTCTCGGCGTCGAGATGGTTGGTCGGCTCGTCGAGCAGCAAGAGCTCGGGCTGCTCCAGCAGGAGCTTGCACATGGCGACGCGGCGGCGCTCGCCGCCCGAGAGCTTCGAGACCTCCCAGTCGTCCGGCGGGCAGCGCAGCGCGTCCATCGCCTGATCGACCTTGGAATCGAGGTCCCACAGCCCCTTGGCCTCGATCTCGTCCTGGAGATTGGTCATCTCGTCGGCGGTCTCGTCCGAATAGTTCATGGCGAGTTCGTTGTAGCGGTCGAGCACCGCCTTCTGCGGCGCCACGCCGAGCATGACGTTCTCGCGCACGGTCAGGCTCTCGTCGAGCTTCGGCTCCTGCGGCAGGTAGCCGACGCGCGCGCCCTCCGCCACCCAGGCCTCGCCGGTCCACTCCTTGTCCATGCCGGCCATGATCTTGAGCAGGGTCGACTTGCCGGCGCCGTTGACGCCGAGCACGCCGATCTTGGCGTCGGGATAGAAGGAGAGATGGATGTTGTTCAGGACCTGCTTGCCGCCCGGATAGGTCTTGGACAGGCCGCGCATATGGTAGATGAACTGACGGGACATGAGGCGAGCGGGCTCCGCTTTCGGGGCTGCGACACGGGGATGTCGGGAAATCTGGCCGCTATGTAGCGAGCCATCCCGCCTGCCGCAACCGGGACGCCCCGCCATTCACGCCGCCACGACCTCCTTCAGCAGCCGCACGAAACGCCGCGTGACATGGCCTCCGGCGGGAGAGCGTGCCGCCGTCTGCGCCACGACCAGCCCGTGGCGCGGCACCGCGGCGATGAACTGCCCGCCATAGCCGGCGGCGAAGCCGGCTCCCGGTCCGAACGTCGCCGGATCGAGCACCCACCAGAGATAGCCATAGCCCAGATCGCCGCGGGCCGTCCGCGAACGCGCCGTCAACGACTCCGCCAGCCAGTCCCGCGGCACGACCTGCCGCCCCTGCCAGGCGCCGCCGGCCAGCACCATCTCGCCGAAGCGCAGCATGTCGCGGGCCGAGAGGCTGAAGACATAGGCCGGATGGCGCGAGCGGGCATCGGCGACATAGCGCCCGTCGCGGGCGCTGAAGTCGCGCATGCCGACCGGCCGCGCGATGCGGCGCGCGAAGCTCTCGAAGATGTCCTCGCCGGTCTGCTGCCGGTAGATCGTGCCGAGCGCGTTGAAATCCCAGTTGTTGTAGAACCAGAAGCTGCCGGGCGGATGGCTGCCGCGCTCGGGGCGCGTGCGCTTCTGCGCGGCTGTCTCGTAGGCGGCGACGTGATAGACGCCCGAGCGGGCCGCCAGCAGGTCGGCAACCGTGGCGCGCTTCTCCCCGGCCGTCAGCGCGGGCGCGACATCGTCGATGCCGAGCTCGCCCAGCGTCGCGGCGAGCCGGATGCGCCCTTCCGCCACCGCGATGCCGTAGAGCGCGCCGAGCAGGCTCTTGCGCACGGAGGCGGCCGAGACCTTGCGGGCCGGATCGCCATGGCTCGCCAGCATTTTTCCATCGCGCATGACGAGAAGCGCGGTCGGCGCCGCCGCCTCGAGATAGGCCGCGATCCCCGGCGGCGAGGCGCTTTCCCGGGCAGCGGCCGCGGGCGGCCTGCCGAGGACGAGGACGGGAGCCAGCGCAAGCGCCTGGCGGCGCGAGAGGGACGACAACGGCATGCGGCTCGATCGGTCGCGGCGGAAGCCGCAAGCTCCCGCGCCTTGATGGCCGATTTGCGTCCGCCGCTCACGAATCCGCCAGCCGTCGCCGCCGGCGCTTTCCCCGGCCCGGCATTTGCCCGACACTCGAACCTCGCCGACGAGACCGCATGGAACCCGCCGATGAGCTTGCTTCGGATCGCCCTGCGCTTCCTGATCCTGCTCGTTTCCCAGGCCGCGATGGGCGCGCTGCCCGCTTTCGCCCAGTCAGGCGAGCCCGGCTGCCGGCCCGAGATGGCAAGCTATCGCCTGCCGATCCAGCGGGCCCAGCTCACCAGGGACGAGGTCCGGCTCACCTTCGTCGGCCACGCCACCTTCCTGATCGAGACGCCGGGCGGCGTGAGGATCGCGACCGATTACAACGATTATGTCCGCCCGCCGGTGACGCCCGACATCGCCACGATGAACAAGGCGCATTCGACCCATTACTCGAACCGCCCCGATCCCGGCATCAAGCTGGTGCTGCGCGGCTGGGATCCCGAGGGCAAGGGCGCCGCCCGTCACGACCTCACCCTGGGCGATGTCCGCGTGCGCAACGTGCCGACCAATATCCGCACCCTGGACGGCGGCACCGACTATGACGGCAATTCGATCTTCGTCTTCGAGATCGGCGATCTCTGCATCGCCCATCTCGGCCATCTGCATCACCCGCTGGAGCCCGGCCATCTGCGCGCGCTCGGCCGCGTCGACGTGGTGCTCTTCCCGGTCGACGGCAGCTACACGCTCGACCAGGAAGGCATGCTGGAGGTGCTGAAGTCGCTCCAGGCCCGGGTGATGATCCCGATGCATTTCTTCGGCGGCGGCACGCTGGAGCGCTTCCTCTCCCGCACGCGGGATCTCTGGCCGGTGGAGCGCCGCGGCGAGCCTGCGATCACGCTGAGCAGGGCCGGCTTGCCGGCCAGGCCGACCGTGATCGTCCTGCCGGGCCGTTAACGCCTCGGTCAGGCTGATCCGCGACTTTCCTTGCCGTTGCGGCAGGGCGCGGCATCATGTCGAAACCCGGAGATCCCCACGATGCGCCGCACCGCCGCCCTCGCCTGCCTCCTCGCCGCGGCAGCCCTCCTGCCCCTGCAGGCCGAAGCCGCGCGGTTCCGCTTCGGCGGACGCGGCAGCGCCCCCGCGGCCAAGACCGGCCGCAGCCTCATCGTCATCCCGGGCGCGGCCGCGGCGAGCCGGCCTCAGGCGGCCACCGCCGACAAGCCCGAGCGCGTACCCTTCCCGCCATCGAGCGCCGGCCCGGACAGGCCCGTGCTGCTGCGCCTGAGCACGAATGACGAGCAGCCCTGGTGCCGCACGCAGGTCGTCGTCGGCGGCTTCTGCATGATGAACTGAGCGGCGCTCAGACCCGGCTGACGCGCCCTTCCAGCGGATAGGCCGGATCGCTGTAGCCCGGCGTCGAGGGGTGGCCCGGCGGCACCAGCCTATCCACCAGCGCCTCGTCCTCCGGCGTGAAGCCGACATCGAGCGCCGAGAGATAGGCCTGCCATTGCTCGAAGGTGCGCGGCCCGGCGATGGCCGCCGTGACGAAGGCGTTGTTCAGCACCCAGCGCACCGCGAACTGGATCGGCGTCAGCCCGCGCTTCGCGGCATGCTCCTTGATCGTCTGGGCGATGACGAGGCTCTCCTCGCGCCATTCCGACTGCATGATCCGCTTGTCGCCGCGGCCGGCGCGCGTGCCCTCGGCCGGCGCCTGGCCGGGCGCGTATTTCGCCGTCAGCACGCCGCGCGCCAGCGGCGAATAGGAGGCGACGCCGAGCCCGAAATAATCGCAGGCCGGCAGATGCTCGACCTCGGGCATGCGGTTCATCGCGTTGTAGTAGGGCTGGCTGACGACGGGCCGGTCGATGCCGAGTTCGTCGCAGAGGCGGCAGATCTCGGCGAGCCGCCAGGAGCGGTGGTTCGAGATGCCGAAATGCCGGATCTTGCCCTGCCGGACCAGGTCGGCGATGGCGTTCACGGTCTCGGCCAGCGGCGTCTCGTGGTCTTCCTTGTGCAGGTAGTAGATGTCGATGACGTCGGTACCGAGCCGGCGCAGGCTGTCCTCGCAGGCCTGCATCACCCAGCGGCGGGAGAGCCCGCTGCGGTTGGGGCCGGAGCCCATCGGGTTGGCCACCTTCGTCGCCAGCACCCAGTCCCGCCGATGCGCTGCGATGGCGCGCCCGGTGATCTCCTCCGAGCCGCCTTCGTTGTAGACGTCGGCCGTGTCGATGAAGTTGATGCCGGCATCGCGGGCATGATCGATGATCCGGCGCGATTCCGCTTCGTCTGTCGCCCCGCCGAACATCATCGTGCCGAGGCAGAGCGGCGAGACCTTGAGGCCGGAGCGGCCGAGGCGGCGATAGTCCATGACAATCATCCTCACATACCGGGCCGGAAAGGCGGGCCGCCTCCGGAGAGCTCCGATTCCAGATCGAAGGGGCCCGGTCGCCGCCGTGCTTCCGGCGGGACGCAGGACGATCCAGGCGGCGAGCTTGCGGCAGGCGAGGCGCCCGCACCATTGCCGCCCACGCGCGGCCGCCCTGCGCACTCCGGGAGGCAACCGAATCCTTAATCTTTCCTGAGAGGCTGGCGCAGCTTTTCCTGGTCGCCCGATGAATCTCGCCCAGCTCGTCCAGAGCCAGAACCTCGCCAGACTGATGCAGGCGCTCGACGCGGCCGGCGAGCCGGCGGCCGGCCGGACGGTCCAGGCGCGCCTGCTGTCGCTGGAGAGCGACGGCACCGCCACCGCCGCGATCGGCGATGCGCGGATCACCCTCGTGCTGGCCGGGCCGCAGGCGAAGCAGGCCGCGCTGCAGCCCGGCGCCACCCTGGTCCTGCATCTGGAGGCCCCGGACAAACCCGGCGGAGACCTGCGCGCGACCCTCGTCGAGACCCGCCCGCCGGCCGACATGCCGGAGCCCCCGCAAACCCGGCCTGCGGGGCAATCGCCCGCCCTGGCGCAGCCCCCGGTCGCGAGCGGCAGCGCCTCCGCCCCGCCTGCGAACGCCCCGGCGGCCGGGCGCATGCCCGTCCAAGCCCAGCCGCCCGCCTCATCCGCCGGCGCCGCCTTGCCGGACCCTGCCATGACCGCCGCACCCGGACAGGCCGCGCCAGTCGGGACGCCGCCCTCGGCCGCCCCGCCCGGCCG
>UBNE01000060.1 GCA_900466745.1 Hyphomicrobiales bacterium
GCCGCGCCGCGACGGCCCGCTCGCGGCGCAGCCCGTCGCGGAGCCGACGCTCGCCCCCGGCGAGAAGCCGCTCGCCATCGCCGCCACGCTGCTCGGCCAGACCGAGGCGGCGCTCGACCGGATCAAGCTCGCGCAATACGCCTCGCTGCCGCCCGACGCGCCGCGCCTCGACCCGGCGCAGCAGCAGCCGCAGCGCTGGCTCGCCGAGATCCCCCTCGCCTTCCAGCACGGCACCGCGGTCCTGCCGCTCCATGTCGAGAAGGACCCGCCCCGCCACGAGGCGCCAGGCGGGTCGCCGCCGCTCTGGCGCGTCCGCTTCGCGCTCGACGTCGAGCCGATGGGGCCGCTGCAGGGCGTCGTCACCCTGTGCGGCCGGGAGGTCGGCGTCACGCTCTGGGCGGAGCGCGAGGAGACGAGCCAGCTCCTGCGCGGCGCCGCGCCCGGCCTCGAGAACGCCCTCCTCGACGCCGACTTCACCGCCGGGTCGATCGACATCCACACCGGCCAGCCGCGCGTGATGCAGCCGACCGCCGGCCAGTTCCTGGACCGCCTGTCATGAGCGCGCAGCCGCCGCCCCGCATCGCCGTCGCGCTGGAATATGACGGGCAGAACGCGCCGCGCGTCACCGCCAAGGGCCATGGCGAGCTGGCCGGGCGCATCGTCGAGACCGGCCGCGAGCACGGCATCGCGATCGAGCAGAACGCCGTGCTCGCGCAGGCGCTCTCCGCCGTGGAGCTCGACGACGAGATCCCGCGCGAGCTCTATCGCGCGACGGCGCAGGTCATCGCCTTCGTCCTGCTGATGCGCGGCGAGATCGTGCGCCGCAACCGGGACGGCCTGCGCCGGTGAGCGGCCTCGTCGTCAGGCGCATCGGCCCGGCCGCCTACGAGGCGCTGGGGCCGGTCTTCGCGGAGCTCGCGCGCCACGCGCTCGAGCCCAATCCGCATATGGCGCCGGCGGCCGTCAGCGCCGCCACCGAGCTGGTCGCGCCCGACGACATCGTCGTGCTCTGCGCCTGGCACAGCGAGGCGCTGGATTTCGAGCGGCTGGTCGGGGTCTGGGCGCTGCGGCGCGCACGCGACTGGCGCAGCGGCTTCGTCCCGGTGCTGGTCGCGCCGATCCTGCCGCGCTACGAGGTTTCCTCGCTGCCGGTGGTCGACCGCGACCATGCGCTCGAAGCCTCCCGCGCCCTGCTGCGCTACCTGCTGGCCTCGAGCGACCTGCCCCACACCCTCGCCCTGCCGCTGCTGCCGCTGGAAGGCCCGGGCCATGCGGCGCTGGCGGAAGCCTGCCGCAGCACCGGCAGCGCGATCGCGGTAGCGGAGCGCTGGACCCGCCCGGTGATGGTCCCGCAGCCGGGCGACGATGCCGAGCGCTATCTGCGCCGCGCGCTCGGCCCGGGCTACAAGAAGCGGATGCAGCAGTTGCGCGCGGTGATCAGGAGCGGCGCCCTGACCTTCCGGCGCAGCCGCGGCCAGGCCGCGCTCGAGGCGCTCGACGGCTTCCTGGCGCTCGAAGCCGCCGGCTGGAAGGGCAAGGCCGGCACGGCGATCGCCTGCATTCCGGAAGACACCGCCTATTTCCGCCGGCTCGCCGCGCTTTTCGCCGCCGGGGACGGGCTGCAGATCGACACGCTGCTGCTCGACGGGCAGGTGCTGGCGATGGGGCTCCTGATCGAGAGCGCCGGCCGGCGGCATTTCCTCAAGATCGCCTATGACGAGGCGCAAGCCCGCCATTCTCCCGGCCGGACCCTGACCATCGCCATGCTGCGCGCCGATCTCGACGGCACCCCGCCCGACTTCTTCGACAGCGGCGCGGGCGACGGCGTCGATGCCGGCACCTATGCCTGGGGCGAGCGGCGCGCGATGGGCAACGCCCTGATCGGCATCGGGCGCGGGCGCATCGGCCTGCCGCGGGCGGCGGCGCTCAGCCGGATGGCGCTGCGGCGCCTGCGTGCGCTCCGGCGAGCCCGATCCGCGAAAGCACCCAGCGGCCGAGCGCCGGCTTGAAGTGCATCGTATCGATCCAATGAGGCGACGAGCCGCGATCCGCATGGCGCTGCGCTACAGCAATCGGCCCGAAAAGTGGAATCCGGTTTTCGAGGATACGGTCCGACCGCACAGACAGGGATCGGCCGCTCAGCGGCGGCCCGGCTTGACCGGGCCTGCCGCTTCCCCGAAACAGCGGGAATGGCGGGAGGAGACGGCATGGGCGAAGCGGCACGGATCGGAATCGTCACGGTCTCGGACCGGGCCTCGGCCGGCGTCTATGCCGACGAAGGCGGCCCGGCGATCCGCGACTATTTCGCCAGGGCCCTGGCCTCGCCCTGGCAGGCCGTCGCGCGCCTCGTCCCGGACGACCGCCGGCTGATCGCCGAAACGCTCGTCGACCTCGCCGAGCGCGAGGGCTGCTGCCTGATCGTCACCACCGGCGGCACCGGCCCGGCGCCGCGCGACGTCACGCCCGAAGCGACGGAGGACGTCATCGCGAAGCCGATGCCGGGCTTCGGCGAATTGATGCGGCAGGTCAGCCTCGCCAAGGTGCCGACCGCGATCCTCTCGCGCCAGACCGCCGGCATCCGCGGCAGGACGCTGATCGTCAACCTGCCCGGCCGTCCCCGCGCCATCGCCGAATGCCTCGACGCGGTGATGCCGGCGATCCCCTACTGCATCGACCTGATCGAGGGGCCCTATCTCGAAACCGATCCCGCCGTGGTCACGGCGTTCCGGCCGAAGAAGTAGCGGCGCGGTTCCCTTCAGTCCCCGTCCGCGCCTTGCCCCGGAAGCGAAGAGCCCCGCAGCCGGCGGCCGCGGGGCTCGCAGTCACAAGGGCGCAAGTCGCGCTTCAGCAGGCCAGGACCTTCAGCAGGCCAGGACCTTCCGCACCCGCACCTCGAGGTCGCGCAGCTCGTAGGGCTTCACGACATAGTGGTCGGCGCCGTTGCTGGTCGCCTCGTCCATCTTGTCGACCGAGCGCTCCGAGGTCGCCATGATGATCTTGATCTGGTTGAGCTCGGGCACGGAGCGGATGGCGCGGAGCAGGTCGATGCCGCTCATGCCCTCCATGTTCCAGTCGAGCAGCAGCAGGTCGTAGCGCTTCTGCTGCATCTTCATCAGCGCCTCGCGGGCGTTCTCGGCCTCGTCGATGTCCTGAAACTCGATCTGCTTCAGGAAATAGGTCGCCAGGCCGCGCATGCTCTTCTGGTCGTCGACGACCAGGATGCGGAATTCGCTTCGCGCCTTTGACATCACATCCTCCTTAGACGGTCCGCAGGCCCGGCCTCTCGCCGACCAGTTGCCCGACCGCCGCGCCGATCTGGCCGAGCGGAACCACCCTGTCGGCGGCGCCCAGCTCGAAAGCCGCTTTCGGCATCCCGTTTACCACGCAGGTCTCTCCACTTTGGATTAACGTTTCGGCCCCCGCTCTGCGCATGGCTAACAAACCGTCAGCGCCGTCGCGCCCCATGCCCGTCAGCAGGATGCCGACGGCATGGGGCCCGAGGCTGCGCGCCGCCGAATGGAACATCACGTCGACCGAGGGCGAGTGCCCGCAGACCAGCGGCCCCTCCCGGAGCAGGCAGACCAGCTCGCCGCGCCGCTCCTCGATCTCGAGATGGCGCAGGCCCCCCGGCGCCACCACGGCCATGCCGGGCTTCAGCCGGTCGCCATCCGCCGCCTCGTGCACCGCGAGGCCGGTCGCGGCCGCCAGCCGCGCCGCGAATTTCGCCGTGTAGCCCGGCGGCATGTGCTGCACCACCGCGACCGGCACCCTGAGATGGGCGATGTCGCGCATCACGGTCTGGATCGCCGGCACGCCGCCGGTCGAGGCGCCGATGGCGATCAGCGAGGTCTTTCCGGCGCGCGCCGGCTCCCGCCCCGGCATGGCGGGGCGTGCCGGAGCCGCGGCCTGCGCGCCCTGGCGCGCGGCGGCGAGCGGCCGGCGGCTGGTCGCGGCGCGCTGCAGCGCGGCGACGAGGTGCTTCATGAAGCCCTCGAGCGTGTTGGTGGACCCGTCCGGCTTCTCGATGAAGTCGATGGCGCCGAGCTCCAGCGCCTGGATGGTGTTGTCGGCGCCCGGCCCGCCGAAGGCCGAGACGATCAGCACCGGCAGCGGGTCCTGCTTCAGCACCCGCGCCAGCAGCTTGAGGCCGTGCCGGCCCGGCAGTTCGAGGTCGAGCGTCACCACGTCCGGACGCAGCGCCTGGATCGCGTCCCAGCCCTCCTCGGCGCTGCCGGCGACGCCGATCACCTTGAATCCGGGCGCGGCGTCGATGATCTGCGTCATCAGCTTCTGCATCAGCACGGAATCGTCGACGACCAGAACCGTGACCGTCGCCGCCGAGGAGGCACCCGCGCCGATCATGAGAAGATCTCGACCTCGCCCGCCACGGGCTGGGTCTTGAGCCGGTTGAGATAGGCCATCTCCTGGCCGCTGTCGCGCGCGGTCGGCTGGACGTGCTGGACCCAGGCGCGGCCGGAGGACGGCTGGTAGTGGATGCGCCGCGAGCGCGTGCCGCCGACATCCTTGGAGACGATCGGGATGCCCTCGCGCTTGAGGAACTCGGTGACGAAGGCGATGTTGTTGTCGCCGATCGCCAGCATCGTCGCGCCGGCGAGCACGCGCGCCCCGCCGAAGACCTTGGCCTCGAGATTCTGGCGCCTGGCGCCGCGCTTGAGCAGGTCGTTGATCAGCACCTCCATGGCGGTGTCGCCATAGCGCTCGCCGGCGCTGGGGTCGGCGTTGCCGTTGTTCTTCGGCAGCAGGAAATGGTTGAGCCCGCCGATCCCGGCGGCGGGATCGCGCAGGCAGACCGAGACGCAGGAGCCGAGCACGGTGGCGACGATCTCGTCCTGGGCGGCGGTGATCTCGTGCTCGCCCGGCGCGACGGTGATGATCGTCGCGGCGAAGCGCGGATCGAAATAGCGGCGGGAGGCGCGCGCGGCGCTGCGGGAGACGCTCATGCCGTCCTCTCGTAGATGGTGCGCCCGATCAGGCGCAGATTGGGATGCGGCTGCGGCAGCGATTCCGAATGGCCGAGATAGAGGAAGCCGCCGGGCGCCAGCAGCGTCACGAAGCGGTCGAGGATCGCGGCCTTGGTCTGCGTGTCGAAATAGATGAAGACGTTGCGGCAGAAAATGACGTCGAACGGCCCCTTCATCGGCCATTTCTCGATCAGGTTGAGGTGCTTGAAGGCGATCATCCGGCGCAGCTCCTCGGCGATCCGGGCCTCGCCGCGCCCCGGGGCGGCCTCCAGCCGCATCAGCGG
The DNA here is from genome assembly GCA_900466745.1 of Hyphomicrobiales bacterium. Classification (GTDB taxonomy): domain Bacteria; phylum Pseudomonadota; class Alphaproteobacteria; order Rhizobiales; family Beijerinckiaceae; genus Allobosea; species Allobosea minatitlanensis. The sequence continues at coordinate 5,267 of UBNE01000060.1, forward strand.
CTTCACATCCGCCGGCAGGCGCTCGAACAGCTCGGCCGGATAGAGGCCGGCCTCGGCCCGCGCCAGGATATCCGTGTCGATGTCGGTCGCCAGGATCCTGAAGTCGAGGTCGCTGCGCGGGCCGATCGCGTCCCGGCAGGCGGCGGCGATCGAATAGGCCTCCTCGCCCGAGGAGCAGGCCGAGGACCAGATGCGGATGCGCCCGCGCCGGCCGGCCCGCTCCTGCACGAGGCGCGGCATCACCTCGCGGCGCAGATGGTCGAAATGGTGGCGCTCGCGGAAGAAGGCGGTGTGATTGGTGGTCACCGCATTGATCAGCTCGGGCAATTCGCCCGCCGCCTGCGGCGTCTTCAGGAAGGCGCAGTACTCCGCGACCGACCCCATGCCGAGCGCCTTGACGCGCCGCGCCAGCCGGCCGCGCGTCATCGCCTCCTTGTGCTCGCGGATGACGATGCCGGCCCGCTCATAGACCAGCGCGGCGATGAACTTCATGTCGTCGCGCGTCAGCGTCACGTCGCCGCCGACCGCCGGCGCCGGAGGCAGGGCCGGGAAGAGGTTCGGGCGCGACATGGCCTCAGCTCCCCGCGCGGCGGCCGAGCCGCTGCCCGCCCGAGGCGCCGCGGCGCGAGGCGGCCGGCGAGGCCGGCGCGAATTCGGAAGCCGGGGCGCGGCGCACCGGCTCGAGCAGCACCGGGGCGGCGGCCCCAGTCCGCAGCCCGGCGACGAGCTCGCCCAGGGCAGCGACCTGCCCGGCGAGCGCGCCGGCGGCCTCGGCGCTGCGCTGCGCCAGCGCGCCGGACTGGCGGATGCCGCCGTCGATCTCTCCGACGCCGCGGCCCATCGCCTCGACGCCCGTGACTTGCCCGGCGGCCTCGGCGGCGATGCCGGCCACCGTCGCGGAGACCTTTCCGACCGCTCCGACGATGCGGCCGAGCGCTTCGCCGGTGTCGCGCACGCAGCGGACGCCTTCCGCCACCTGGCCGTTCGCGGTGGCGATCAGCCCCTTGATGTCCTTGGCGGCCTGGGCCGAGCGCTGCGCCAGGGCCCGGACCTCGGAAGCGACCACGGCGAAGCCCTTGCCGGCATCGCCGGCCCGCGCCGCCTCGACCGCGGCGTTGAGCGCCAGCAGATTGGTCTGGAAGGCGATCTCGTCGATGACGCCGACGATGTCGGCGATGCGCGTCGAGGAGGTCTCGATCCGCTCGATGGCGTCGACCGCCTGGCCGACGACGGCCTGCCCGTCCTGCGCCACGCCCATCGTCTCGTCCGCGAGAGCGGTGGCCTCGCGCGAGCGCTCGGTGCTCTGCCGGGCGGAAGCCGCGATCCGGCCGGCCACGGCGGCGGCCTCGGCGAGCGCGCCGGCGGAGCGCTCGGTCCGCGCCGCGACGTCGCCCGTCGCCGCGGCGATCTCCTCGGCGACCCGGCCGGCCTGCCCCGCCGTCGCCTGGATCCGGCGCACCGTCTCGCCGAGCCAGTCCAGCGCGTCGTTGAAATCATGCTGCAGCGCCGCGAGGCGCCCGCGATAGCGCCCGGTCATGCGGCGCGACAGGTCGCCCTGCGCCAGGGCGCCGACCACATCGGCAACGTCGGCGAAGGTCTGCTCCGCCACCGCGCCGAGCTGGTTCATCCCGGCGACGACCTCGGCGAGCGCGCCCTCCCGCGCAGCGACGGCAACCCGCTGCGAGAAATCCCCCTCCAGCGCGGCGGCGACCGCCTGCTTCACCGCGGCGGTGGTGGCGAGCGCCTCGCTCAGCTCCTGCCATTCCACCGCCGTGCCGGCCTCGGACCGGCCGGTGGCGGCGACGGGCGTCAGCGTGAAGCGGATGCTGCGGCGCCCCAGCGCCATCTCGACGGGCAGGCCGGTGGCGCCATAGCCCTGCTCGCCCTGCACGCGCTCCATCACGCGGCTGAGCATGTCCTTGGCCGAGCAGCCCGGAAAGGCGGCACGGAAATCCTCCTGCGCCTCGCCGAAGAAGCGCAGCAGCGCCTTGTTGACATAGACGACGCGGCCTTCCTCGTCGCAGATCATCAGCTTGGAGCCGGCATGGTCGAGCGCGCTGCGGATGCGGCCGGCCTCCAGCACCCCGTCATGGAGGCGTTCGAGCGCCTCGGTGAGCCCGGTCTCCCCGCCGGCGCGGGCGGATGCGGCGTCGCCCTGCCCGGCGAGCAGCCGCGACAGGGCCTCGCGGACCGGGCCGAGCGGGCGCGTCGCGCCCCAGGCGGCGAGGCCGCCGAGCAGCGCGACGGCGGACACCGCGCCGATGCCGGCGGCCGGCAGGCCGTGGGATGCCGCCGCATAGCCGAGGCCTCCGGCCAGCAGCGCCGCGCCGGCGGCCGTCAGCGGCTGGCTGGTCGTGAGATGCGAGAGAGGGCCGAGGGCGTTGCCCATTCAGTCTGGTCGTTTCTTGGTCTGGCCCGCTCTCTCACGCTACGCCGGGCTGGTCGCTGGAAGGTCAGGCTGCGGCGCGGGCGGCGCGGGTCTGGGCATCGACCCCGCCGTCGCGGATCACGGCGGCGAGATCGAGCAGCGCCACGATGTCGGTGTCGAGCAGGACAAGCCCCTCGATCAGGCCGTGCTCGTCGCGCTCGAGATCGGGCGCCGGGCGTACGGCCGAGACCGGCACGTCGACGATGTCCGAGACCGAATCGACCAGCAGGCCCGCGGTCTTGTCCTCGACGTCGACCACGACGATGACATGGGTCGCGGTCGCCTCGGTGACGCCGATGCCGATCGCGGTGCGCAGATCGTAGACCGCGAGGATGACGCCGCGCAGGTTGAGCACGCCGCGCACATGCGGGGCCGCATGCGGCAGCGGCGTCGTCGCCTGCCAGCCCTTGATCTCGCGGACCATGCCGACATCGATGCCGAAGGTGCGGTCGCCGACCTTGAAGGTGACGATCCGACGCGCCGCCGCTTCAGGCTGCGCCGACGAGAAGTGCTTTTCGCCGATTTGGAGTGTCATGGTCATCCAGCCATCTTGAGGTCAGATTGTGGAACCCGGTCGCCCGAGGCGGCGAGCCGCAGCATGGAGTCGATATCCAGGATCAGCGCGACGAGGCCGTCGCCGAGGATGGTCGCGGCGGAGGCACCGTTGACCGTGCCGTAATTCGCCTCGAGGCTCTTCACGACCACCTGCTGCTGGCCGACGATCTCGTCGACCGCGATGCCGACATTGTTGCCGCGCTCGGTCTCGGCGATGATGACGATGTTCTCGTCCGTCGTGCCCATCGAGCCCATCACCTCGCCGAGCCGATAGAGCGGCGTCACCTCGCCGCGCCAGCGCAGCACCTCCTGGCCGAAGGGCAGGCGCTCGATCGGCGTCGAGGCGAGATGCTGGGTCTCGATCACCGAGGCGATCGGGATGACGTAGCGGTCGTTGCCGCAGCGGATCACCATGCCTTCCAGCACCGCGAGCGTCAGCGGCAGCGCCAGCGTGAACTTGCAGCCGCGGCCGGGCTCGGAATCGACGCTGATGCGCCCGCCGAGCGATTCGACGTTGCGGCGCACCACATCCATGCCGACGCCGCGGCCGGAGACGTCGCTGACCTGCTCGGCGGTCGACAGGCCGGCGGCGAAGATGAGCTGGTCGATCTCCTCCGGCGCGAGCCTGGCGTCGTCGTCGACGAGGCCGCGCGAGCGCGCCTTGGCGAGCAGCTTCTCGCGGTTGATGCCGCGCCCGTCGTCGGTGACGGCGATGACGATGCGGCCGGCGCGGTGCTCGGCGATCAGGCGGATGGTGCCTTCGCGCGGCTTTCCGGCCTCGGCGCGCTCGTCCGGCGTCTCCAGCCCGTGATCCATCGAGTTGCGGATCATGTGGGTGAGCGGGTCGGCCAGCTCCTCGATGATCGTCTTGTCGACCTCGGTGTTCTCGCCTTCGAGCACGAGGCGCACCTCCTTGCCGAGCGTCTGCGCCAGCTCGCGCACGAGGCGCGGCATGCGCTGGAACACCGCCTTCACCGGCTGGGCCCGCACGGCCATGACATGGTCCTGCAATTCGCGCGTCTGGCGCGACAGGGTCAGGATGCCCTCGGCCGTCTTGGCGTAGACGTCGTAGGGCAGCGAGCGCACGCACTCGACCAGCATCGACTGGGTGATGACGATCTCGCCGACCAGGTTCATCAGCTTGTCGATGCGCTCGAGATCGACGCGCACGCTGACCGGCTGGCGCTGGCGGGCGGACTGGTCGTTGACCGGTGCGCGCAGCGGCGGCGTGCGCAGCACGGGAACCGCCGCCGCGACAGGCTCCGGGGCAGCAGCGGCCGGCGCCGGCTGGGAAGCCGCCTCGTCGCGCGCTTCCGGCGCGGGACCGAGCTTCGCCAGGATGGCGGAGAGATCGGCCGCGACGGAGTTCGGCACCTCCGGCTCCGCGGCGGTCTCGGCAAGGTCGGGCTCGTCCTCCGCCGGGGCGATCTCGAACTCCTCGCCGCCGAGGCTGAAATCGATGCGCCCGTGCAGCTCCTCGACAGAGAGCTCCGTGTGCAGATCGACGTCGAAGCGCATCCAGCAATCGGTGACGTCGAGGCTTTCCAGCGGCGGCACCTGGCTCAGGTCGCAGCGGACCGCGACGATATCCTCGGCCGGCAGCGCGCCCAGCACGACGCGCGGCTCGATGACTCGGCGGAAGAGGTCGGCCTCGGGCGCGATGCGCAGGCGCAGCGCGCGGCCGGGCCGGGCTTCGGCGGCGGCCGGGACGTCAGCCGGAGCCGGGCCGGCGGGCTCGTCGTCCCAGCCGTCATCCGCTGCGGCTGGCGCCGCGCCGGAGCCGGCCTCGACCATGGCGAGCAGGTTGCCCAGCGCCGCGACGCCGGGAGGCGCGTCGGCAGGGGCCGCGGCCGGCGCCCGCGGCTCCGCCTGCAATTCCTGGCCGACCTGCTCGAGCGCGGCGAGGAGGTCGGGCCGCTCCACCGCCGGCTCGTCGTTGCGCGCCGCCGCGACCAGATCGGCCACCGCGTCCGAGCAGCGCAGGAACAGCGTGAAAGGCGCGTCCTCGATCGCGACGCGGCCCGACCTCAGATGGTCGAGCGAAGCCTCGAAGACATGCGAGAACGCGACCAGCTCGGTGCAGCCGAAGGCCCCCGCCCCGCCCTTGATCGAATGGATGGCGCGAAAGGCCGCATTGACGTCCTCGGGATCGTTCGAGCCCTCGTCGAGCGCCTGGAGCTTCTGCTCCAGCGCGCCGAGGAGCTCGTCGCATTCCTGGAAGAAGGTCTGCTTGAGTTCTGCCAACGGATCCATCGGCCGGCCTCAGTTCTGGTAGCGCGCGACGAGGCCGAGCAGCATGTTGGGCTCGAACGGCTTGACCATCCAGGCGCTGGCGCCGGCGCGGCGTCCCTCGGCCTTGATCTCGGCGCCGTTCTCGGTGGTCAGCACGATGATCGGCGTGTTCTGGCCGGTCGGGCGCGAGCGGCAGGCGCGCGTGAACTCGATGCCGTCCATGATCGGCATGTTCAGGTCGGTGATGACGAGGTCGGGCTTGAACTGGTCGAACTTGCTGAGACCCTCCTCGCCGTTCTCGGCCTCGGCGACTTCGTGGCCGGCGTTCCGCAGGGTGAGGCTGAGCAGGCTGAGCAAGGTCTTGGTATCGTCGATGGCCAGGATCTTCATGCCTGTCACTCCAGAACGAGGGGGCTTCGCGCGGCATCGAAGCCGATCGCCCGCAAGGATTCGCGGCAGTCGGAGGACGCCGCCAGGAGGGTGACCGACAGCCCGCGCGCGACCGCGCTGACGGCGGCGGAATGGAGGAGCTGGACCCAGAGGCTCGGCAGCGGGCCGGCCTGCGCGCATTCGACGGCGATGCTTTCGTTCTGCTCCAGGGCGACCAGGAGCTGATTGCGGAAGGAGGCCGCCTCGGAGCGTCCGAGGAAGGGCGGGAGCGAGACGGTGATGACCATGAAGACGCGACCCTGGATGATGCCGGCCAGCATCGCGCCAGACTGGTAAAAATTTCCCTAAACGCCGGGGTCCCGCATCAATCATTCGGGCAATTCGGCGGCAGGCGGGACGCCCTCAGAAGATGGCGTTGCTGATGGCGCGCGGCACCAGTGTCACCACCCCGTTCGCCTCCCGGTATTTGCGCGGCACGTTGATGATGCCGGAGAGGTGGAGCCACAGATTGTTGGGCGAGATCGGCTTGGTGATGATCTCGTGCGCGCCGAGCTTCGCCGCCTGGACCACCGAGCGCTTGTCCGGCCGCTCCATCATCACCAGCACCGGCGCCTTGGCGAAGGGCGAGGTGCGCTGCGAGCGGATCGCCGCGAGGCATTTCGGGCCGCCGCCATCGGGCAGGTCCCAGTCGAGGATCACGATGTTGGGCTGCTTCTGGATGAAGATCGCGGCGGCGGAGGGCAGGTCCGCCGCCTCGAAAATGCGGTGGAGCTGCGCCTGGTACAGCATGGTGCGGATGATGCGCCGGTAGTGCGGGCTGGCGTCGACCAGCAGCACGGAGAGGTTGGGAAAGGACGGCGCGATATGCATGGCGCTGACTCGAAACTCACTCACTCGACCCGACGGACGGCCCCGGCGCGGCGCTACACCTTCAACCCGATGCGGAAGCCGCCCCAATGCCGGCCCCGGACCAGGATCGGCGCCGAAAGGTCCTCCATCACCAGGAACTCGCCGCCGCCCATGTCGCGCCGGTAGCTCTGGAGCAGGAAGGGCTTGCGGTTGCGCGCCGCCGCGAGCCCGGTGCGGTCGTCGAAGATGCGGCGGTTGCGGCAGTTGGCGTTGTTCCAGACCGGATCGCTGCCCTGGGCCTGCGCATATTTGCGGTTATGCGTCGGCAGGAAGCCGTTGCGGTCCACCGCCGCGCAGAAGACGATGCGGCCGTTCGAGGCCAGGAGCTTCTCCTGGATCGGCGGCAGGAGCCGGTCGGTCAGCGCGACGAAGCGGGTCAGGTATTGCTGCGGATCGGAGCCCGGCACCGGCGCATAGGTCTCGTCGAACAGCTCGGCCATGCCGATCTCGCCGCGGGCCAGCGCCTGCTCGAACAGGGCGGCGATGGCCGCGGCCGTCTCGGTCGCCGCCGCGATCAGCTCGGACTGCGGGGTGCGCACGCCCGAACCGGCGATCGCGCCGAGGATGCCCTCGCTGATCGCCACCAGGGCGTCGGTGCGCTGCGCCGCCCGGTCCAGGCTTTCGGTCGAGCGGTCGACCCCGGCCACCAGCCCGGCGAGGTCCTGCCCGGCCTTGGCGCAGGCGGCGGCGTTCTCCTTCGCCGGCTGCGAGATCGCCTCGATCTCGCCGATGAGCCCGACCACCGAGCGGCCGAAGCTGTCGAGCTCGCCGATCTGCGACGAGATCGTCCGGCTGCCCTCGATGGCGCGCCGGGCGGTCTGGGCGTTCTCCTCGCTGCGCCGGGCGAGCGTGTTGACGGCGTTCACCAGCAGGTCGAGCTGCGCCGCGCTCGCCGCCGTGGCCTCGCGCGTCTGCTCGGCCAGCGCCTTCACCGCCGCGGCGATGACGGCGAAGCCGCGGCCGGCCTCGCCGCTGCGCGCCGCCTCGACGCCGGCATTGATCGCCAGAAGCTGGATCTCGCGGGTGATCGCCTGGATCGCGTCGCTGGAGACGCGCGCCTTGTGCGCGTCGCTGACGGCCTGGGCGAGCGCCTGCGACATCGCCTGCGCCCCTTCCGACAGCGCCTCGATGTCGCTCTGCGCGGCGTTGAGGCCGAGCTTGACCGAGCCGGTGACGCGCTCGAGCCCGCTGCGCACGGCCGAGGCCGCTTCCTGCGCGCCCTCGGCCGCCCGCCGGATCGTGTTGTTGGCCTGCGAGACCTGGTCCACCGCGCCGACGACGCGGCGCAAGCCGGCGGTCTGCCCCTCGAGCTGATGGCTCACATCGACGATACGGCCGGCGACGTCGGTGATCTCGGCGTCGAGCTTGCCGAAGCGCTCGGCGATCTCGCGGACGGCACGCGCCGCCCCGCTCTCGGCCGGAACATCCTCGTTGGCCGGCCGGAGCGCGGAAGGCGCCGGAGCGGCCGGATCGAACTCGTGCGGTAGTCCCTCGGCCTTGAGAGCCTGTGCCTGCATGGCGCGATCCCTGGCTGGATTCCTTCCGGAACGTAGCCAAACGCGGTAAACTGGCGGTTAAGGGCGCGCTGCGCGGCCATGCCGCAAGAAACAGCGCCGGCCGCGGGAACATCCGCCGCCCCGGCACGTCGTCATCACGACGATCCGGCGCGGCGGAACCCGAATGCCGCAAGCCCGCCGCGAACCCCGACCTGCAGGAGAGATGCGCCATGACAGCAGCTTCCGTGATCTCGCGCCGCAGCCTGTTCGCCCTCGGCGCGGGCGCCGCCCTCGCCGCCTCCGCGCCGAAGGCCTGGGCGCAGGCGGCGGCCCCGGCCGCGCCGGCCGGCCCCTTCACCCTGCCCAAGCGCGCCTACGAGGCCAATGCGCTCGAGCCGCATATCGACGCCGCGACGATGGACATCCATTACAACCGCCATCACGCAGCCTATGTCGCGGCGCTCAACGCCGCCGCCAAGGACAATGGCCGGATCGCCAAGGCCTCGGTCGAGGCTCTGCTGGCCGAGCTCAACCATCTGCCGGAGAGCGTCCGCACGGTCGTCCGCAACAATGGCGGCGGCCACGCCAACCACACCATGTTCTGGGAAGTGATGGGCCCGAATGCCGGCGGCGCGCCCAGCGGCGAGGTCGCGGCCGCGATCACGCGCGACCTCGGCGGCTTCGACAAGTTCAAGGCCGATTTCGAGGCGGCGGGCCTCAAGGTCTTCGGCTCCGGCTGGATCTTCGTCACGGTCGACAAGGCGGGCGGGCTCGCCCTGCTGCCACAGCCCAACCAGGACAGCCCCCTGATGAGCGGGCGCAAGGTGCTGTTCGGCAACGACGTCTGGGAGCACGCCTATTACCTGAAATACCAGAACCGCCGCGCCGACTACCTCAAGGCCTGGTGGAACGTGGTGAACTGGCCGAAGGTCGAGGAGCGCTACGCCGCCGCCAGGGCCGGCAAGCTCGCGATCTGAGGGCTCTTGGGCCTTCCATTCAGGAAGCGCGGGTCATCCCGGCTCAAGCCCGGGATGACCCGCATGTTTTCGACGGCAGCGCGGTCTGCTCCCTAATGCCCGACCTTCGCGCCGCGCGTCCCCTCGCTGAGGCGCGGCAGGAACCAGGCGAGCAGCCCGATCAGCGGGATGAAGGAACAGAGCTTGTAGACCATCTCGATGCCGAGCCAGTCGGCGACGGTGCCGAGCAGCGCCGCCGCGAGGCCGCCCAGCCCGAAGGAGAGCCCGTAGAAGAAGCCGCCGACCAGCCCGACCCGGCCCGGCAGCAATTCGAGCGCGTAGATCAGGATCGCGGCGAAGGCGCTCGACATGATGACGTTGATCACGATCGTCAGCACGCCGGTCCAGAACAGGTCGGCATAGGGCAGGACCAGCGTGAAGGGCAGCGCGCCGAGGATCGAGAACCAGATGATCTTGTTGCGGCCGATGCGGTCGCCCAGCATGCCGCCGCCGAGCGCGCCGGCCGCCGAGGAGGCGAGGAACAGGAACAGCATCTCCTGCGAGTGCTGGATCGAGACGCCGAACTTGCCCATCAGATAGAAGGTGTAGAAGGAGGTGAAGCTCGCCGTATAGGCGTTCTTCGAGAACAGCAGCACGATCAGGATGGTGATCGCGAAGGCGACCGAGCCCCGGCCCGGCCGCGCCGTTGCGGCCTTGGCCACGCCGGCGGGCTTCGGCGGCCGCGCCCGGTCGAGCCTGGCATAGCTCGCCGCCGTCCAGACCATCAGCATCATCGCGACCAGCGCCGCCACCGAGAACCAGGCGAGGCTGGCCTGCCCGCGCGGCACGATCACGAAGGCCGCCAGCAGCGGCCCGAGCGCTCCGCCCGTCTGGCCGCCGACCTGGAAGATGCCCTGGGCCAGCCCGTGCTGCCCGCCCGAGGCATTGCGCGCCATCCGCGTCGCCTCGGGATGGAAGATCGAGGAGCCGATGCCGACGCAGGCGGCCGAGACCAGCAGCAGGCCGTAGCTGCCGGCATAGGCGAGGCCGATCAGCCCGGCGAGGGTGAAGCCCATGCCGACCACCATCGAATAGGGCATCGGATGCTTGTCGGTATAGAGCCCGACCGCCGGCTGCAGCAGCGAGGCCGAGACCTGGAAGGTCAGCGTGATCAGCCCGATCTGCCCGAAATCCAGCCGATACGCCTCCTTGATGATCGGGTAGATCGCCGGGATCAGCGACTGGATCATGTCGTTGAGCAGATGCGTGACGCTGAGCGCGATCAGCACGGGCATCATCGCGCGCTGGGCTGTGGAAACCGGGGCCGCGGCTGTCATGGGGAGCGATCTTGGCTGAGTCGGACGGTCGGAAGCTGGCTTACGGTTCCTCCTAGACGATCGCATCCCCTGCGACAATTTGAGCGTCCCACGCCCGGAGGGAAGCTGCCATGCGCGCCACACGCGGCTTGCGCCGGCCGCCAGGCCGGCCGAGGTGCTGGTCTCGCTCTACGGCGCGCTCGGGGATATCCGCGCCATCCTCGTCGTCGCCTCGGCGCTGAACACCGTGCTGATCTTCGCCTCGGTGCTGCTGCTCCTGCTCGCCGTCGCGGGGCTGCGACGCAGGCGCCATGCCGTGCTGAGGGCGCTCGGCGCGCCGCGCAGCTATGTCATGCTGGTCGTCTGGCTCGGGGTCGCGCTGATCACGCTCGGCTGTCTCATCGGCAGCCTGTTCGCCCTGCTGCCGGCGGCCCTCTCCTATCGCCAGCCCGTGGTGGCCGGACTGCGCGGATAAGGCAGGCTGCCGAGGCGTCAGCCGGCCAGCATCTGCCTGATCCCAGCGGCGCAGAACTGCGTCAGACGCCCGAGCAGAAGCTCGGCATGGCCATCGGCCGAAAGCGCGCGACGCTCCTCGTCGAGGCGCGCGGCACGGTCGCCCGCGGCCATCGTCATCACCAGCGCTCCCACCATGAACAGATAGGCATCGACCATCGCCCCGCGCGAAGCCTGCGGATAGAGCCGCGCGAAGGCTGCGAAGAACGCCGTGGCGGTCGGATCGAAATGCTCTGCCAGGACGCCCCGTGCGGATTCGCGCGGATCGACCGCCTCCCGCGCCGTCATCAACGCGAAGGCCGCGCCCTGCACGCCCTCGGCGAAGCGCTGCCGAACGGAAGGACCGATGAAGGCCTCGACCACGGCGCGGATATCGGGCGCGGGCTCAGCCATCGCCTGCGCCAGCGCCCTCCCGCGCGCCGAGGCCAGCGCCTCCGCCCGTCGCGCGAAGACGGCCCGGTAGAGCGCTTCCTTCGAGCCGAAATAATAGGAAAGCTGGGACAACCTCACCCCGGCCGCGGCGGCGAGATCGCGCATCGAGGCGCCGTCGGCGCCGCCCCGCTCGGCGAACATCCGCTCGGCTGCGTCGAGAATGCGCTCGGGCGTCGGCGCCGCTGCCATCGAATCCCTCCTGCGCAGCGCCCCTGCCCTGCGTGATCGGCTCTTACCAGAAAGCGCCTTCTACGCTATTGGTCGGACGTTCGTCCAAATTCATGCCGCAAGAGCAAATCGAGACGGCAGGAGGAAACCAGTATGCTAGCGACAGGGCGCCTCGTCGACCTCTCGATTCCGCTCGAAAACGACGTGCCCGCCGACCCGCCCTTCCAGAAGGTCAGGATCGACTACCGCACCCATGCGGGTACGGCGAAGGACATCGCGGCCGCCTTCCCCGGCCTCAAGCCCGAGCAATTGCCGGAGGGCATGGGCTGGGCGGTCGAGCTGGCGACGATCTCGACCCATAACGGCACCCATGTCGACGCGCCCTGGCACTACCATCCGACGCAGGATGGCGGGGCGCCTGCGCTCAAGATCGACGAATGCCCGCTCGAATGGTTCCTGCAGCCGGGGGTGAAGCTCGACTTCCGCCATCTGCCCGACGGCCATGTCGTCACCCCCGCCGAGATCGACGCCGAGCTGGACCGGATCGGGCATCGCCTGAGCCCGCTCGAGATCGTCGTCGTCAACACCCGCGCCGGCCGGCGCTATGGCGAAGCCGACTACATCGATTCCGGCTGCGGCTTCGGCCGCGAGGCGACGCTGCACCTCGTCCGCCAGGGCATCAAGGTCGTCGGCACCGACGGCTGGAGCTGGGACGCGCCCTTCAGCCATACCGCCCGCCGCTTCGCCGAGAGCGGCGACGCCTCGCTGATCTGGGAGGGCCACAAGGCCGGGCGCGAGGCCGGTTACTGCCAGATCGAAAAGCTGCACAATCTCGAAGCCCTGCCGGCGACCGGCTTCGTCATCAGTTGCCTACCCGTGAAGGTCCGCAACGGCTCCGCCGGCTGGACGCGGGCCGTCGCCATCCTTCCGGCCTGAACCGACAACCAAGGGAGAAACGCGTGAGCAAGGTCATCATCACCTGCGCGGTCACCGGCGGCATCCATACGCCGACCATGTCCGACCACCTGCCGATCACCCCCGACCAGATCGCGGAGCAGGCCATCGCCGCGGCGGAAGCCGGGGCCGCCATCCTGCATCTCCACGCCCGCGACCCGAAGGACGGCCGCCCGACGCCGGACCCGGCGGTGTTCATGGAGTTCCTGCCGCGCATCAAGCAGGCGACCGACGCGGTGGTGAACATCACCACCGGCGGCGGCCTCAACATGAGCGTCGAGGAGCGGCTCGCCGCCCCGCTCAAGGCCGCGCCCGAGATGTGCTCGCTCAACATGGGCTCGATGAACTTCGCGCTGCATCCGCTGGCGGAGAAATACAGCGAGTGGAAGCATCCCTGGGAACAGCCCTATCTCGCCGGCACCAAGGACTTCATCTTCCGCAACACCTTCGGCGACATCGAGCGCATCTACAAATTGCTTGGCGAGCAGCACGGCACCAAGTTCGAGCACGAGTGCTACGATGTCGGCCATCTCTACAATCTGGCGCATTGCCTCGACCGCGGTTGGTTCAAGCCACCGGTCTTCCTGCAGCTCATCTTCGGTATCCTCGGCGGCATCGGCGCCGATCTCGACAACCTGATGTTCATGAAGCGCACCGCCGACAAGCTCTTCGGCAAGGACTACCACTGGTCGGTGCTCGCCGCCGGGCGCTATCAGATGGCCTTCTGCACCCAGGCCGCGATGATGGGCGGCAATGTCCGCGTCGGTCTGGAGGACAGCCTGTTCATCGGCAAGGGCAAGCTCGCCACCTCCAATGCCGAGCAGGTCGCCAAGATCCGCCGCATCGTCGAGGAGCTCGGCCACGAGATCGCAACCCCGGACGAGGCCCGCGCGACGCTCGGCCTCAAGGGCGGCGACCGGGTCAGCTTCTGATGGCGTCCCGCCCCAACCCGCTCGACGGCTTCACCGTCGAGCCTGGCGCAATCCGCTATCTCGGCGAAGGGCTGCAGCGGCCGGAATGCATCCTGGCCGAGCGCGACGGCTCGCTCTGGAGCGCCGATGCGCGCGGCGGCGTCGTCCAGATCCGGCCGGACGGCTCCCAGCGCCTGATCACCCAGACGGCGAGCCGCGGCTTCGCCGAGGCCGCCGACGAAGAGGCGCGCTTCGTCTCGGGCACATTGCCGAACGGCCTCGCCTTCGCCCGCAACGGCGACATCCTGATCTCCAATTTCGGCACGGACCGGCTGGAGATCATGACGCGCGACGGCGCGAGCCGGGTGCTGGTCGACAGCATCGACGGCGTGCCGATCGGCAAGGTCAATTTCGTCCTGCGCGACAGCAGGGACCGGATCTGGCTGACCGTCTCGACGCGGACGAAGAACTGGATGAAGGCGATCAGCCCGAATGTCCGCGACGGCTTCGTCGCGCTCTATGACGGCGGGCGCCTGCGCATCGTCGCCGACGGCTTCGCCTTCACCAACGAGATCAGGCTCGATGCCGGGGAGGAATGGCTCTATGTCGCCGAGACCTGCGCGCGGAAGGTAACGCGGCTGCGCGTCCAGCCCGACGGCAGCCTGACCGACCGCGAGACCTTCGGGCCGGAGGATCACGGCGCCTGCATCGACGGCATCGCCTTCGACGCCCATGGCAATCTCTGGGGCACCCATGTCTTCACCGACCGGATCTTCGCGATCACGCCGGAGGGCGAATTGCGCATCCTGCTCGACGACGACCGTGGCAGCGAAGCCGGCAAGGCCTTCCTCGCCGCCTTCGCGCGCGACGAGGCAACGCCGGAACTGATGCTCGCCTGCGGCGGCACGATCGCGCCCTGGTGCGCCAGCGTCACCTTCGGCGGTCCGGACCTGAAGACGGTCTATGTCGGCAGCCTGAAGGGCACGCGCATTCCCTATTTCCGCTCGCCCGTCGCCGGCCTGCCGATGGCGCATTGGTAGCGCCGGGCCGGCTCGATCGCTCCACGCCTCGGTCAGAACGGAACTCGCAGAACAGAACTCGCAGAACAGGTTCGGGAGGAATCATGAAACGCATCGTCTCCGCCCTCGCGGGCGTCTCCGCGCTGTGCCTCGCCGGCGCGGCCCAGGCCGAGATCTCCGGCGGCACCGTCAAGATCGGCGTGCTGACCGACATGTCCGGCGTCTATTCCGACATCACCGGCAAGGGCTCGATCGTCGCCACCCAGATGGCGGTCGACGACTGCCTGAAGGCGGAATGCGCCGGCATGAAGATCGAGATCGTCTCGGCCGACCACCAGAACAAGCCGGATGTCGGCTCGACCATCGCGCGCGAATGGATCGACCGGCAGGGCGTCGACGTCCTCGCCGACATGTCGAACGCCTCGCTGCAGCTCGCCATCCCGCCGCTGCTCAAGGACAAGAACCGCGTCGGCCTGTTTCCCGGCGGCACCGCGCGGCTGACCGGCGACGCCTGCCAGCCCGACCATGTCGTGCAATGGATGTGGGACACCTATGTCCAGGTCGCCGGCATCGCCAACTACCTGACCAAGCCCGGCACCAAATGGTACCTCGTCACCGCCGACTACGCGCTCGGACACCAGCTCGAGGCCGACGCCAAGACGCTGGTCACCGCCAGGGGCGGCACCTATGTCGGCTCCGTCCGCCACGCCTTCCCGGCTGTCGATCTCTCCTCCCAGCTTCTGACGGCCCAAGGCTCGGGGGCGGACTACATCGCGCTCGCCAATGCCGGCGGCGACACCGTTGCCGGCATCAAGACCGCGCGCGACTTCGGCATCGGCCAGGACAGGCAGAAGCTCGTCGCCTTCTTCCTCACCGCCATGGACGTGAAGAGCGTCGGCCTCGCCGCGGCGCAGGGCACGGTGCTGACCGAAGGCTTCTACTGGAACCTCGACGACCGTACCCGCGCCTTCTCGGAGCGGTTCAAGGCGGCGCATGGCGCGGTGCCCTCGGCCATCCAGGCCGGCATCTATTCCTCGGTGCGGCATTACCTCAAGGCGGTCGCCGCCGCGAAGTCGGACGAGGCCAAGACGGTGATCGCCAGGATGCGCGAATTGCCGATCGAGGACGACGTCGTCCGCAACGCCAGGCTGCGCGAGGACGGCCGCATGGTCCACGACTTCTACGTCTTCCGCGCCAAGCAGCCTTCCGAATCGAAGAGCGAATGGGACCTCTACGACCTCGTCGCCACCATCCCCGGCGATCAGGCCTTCCGCCCCCTGAGCGAAAGCGCCTGCCCGGCGGTCAAGCGCTGAAGCCGGGCGCACCCTCCCGGCCCGCCGGGCGTCACTGCGCCTTGCGGGCCGTTCCCGCCTGGCCCTGGGTGATCAGCCGGGCGCTGCGATGGCCGCTGACATAGATCCACAGCCAGTTGAGCGCGACGGCGAGGCGGTTGCGCAGGCCGATCAGGAAGAAGATGTGGGCGATGCCCCAGATCCACCAGGCGAGCCGGCCGCGCAGCTTGATCCAGCCGAAATCGACGATCGCCGCCCTTTTGCCGATGGTCGCGAGGTTGCCGGCGTTTTTGTAGGCGAAGGGCCCGGGAGCCGGCTTGCCCTGCAGCCGCGCCTTGATCACCTGCGCGACATAGCCGCCCTCCTGCTTGGCCGCCGGCGCCACGCCGGGAACCGGCTTGCCGTCCGCCCCCGCGACGAAGGCGGTGTCGCCGATGACGAAGATCTCCGGCTCGCCCGGCACGGAGAGATCGGGCTCGACGCGCACCCGCCCGGCCCGGTCGGCCGGCGCCTCCAGCCATTCGGCCGCGGGCGAGGCCGCGACGCCGGCCGCCCAGAGAACGGTGCGCGCCGGCAGGAAGGCGCCGCCGAGCACGATTCCGTCCTCCCGGCAATCCGAGACCGGCTGTCCCAGCATGACCTCGACGCCGAGGCGCTTCAGCGCCCGTTCGGCATAGGCCGAGAGGTCTTCGGTGAATCCCGCCAGGATGCGCGGACCCGCCTCGACCAGGATCACGCGGGCGCTGCGCGTGTCGAAATTGCGGAAGTCGCCGCGCAGCGTGTCATGCGCCAGCTCGGCGATGGTGCCGGCGAGCTCCACGCCGGTCGGCCCGGCTCCGATGATCACGAAGGTCAGCCATGGCGCGCGGCCGTCCGCATCGCTCTCCCATTCCGCCTGCTCGAAGGCGAAAAGGATGCGCCGCCGGATGCGCGTCGCATCCTCCAGCGTCTTCACGCCCGGCGCATAGGGCTCCCATTCGTCATGGCCGAAATAGGCGTGGCGCGCGCCGGTCGCGAGGATCAGCGTGTCGAAGGCGATCGGCGGCTCGCCGTCGAGCAGCACCGTCTTCGCGCCCCGGTCGACGCCGGTGACGCTGCCGAGCAGGGTCGTGACGTTCCGGTGGCCGCGCAGCAGCGACCGGATCGGCCAGGCGATCTCAGAGGTCGGCAGCGAGGCGGTCGCGACCTGATAGAGCAGCGGCTGGAACAGATGGTGGTTGCGCCGGTCGATCATGGTGATCCTGACCGGGACGCCGGCGAGGTGGCGCGCCGCCTCCAGCCCGCCGAAGCCGGCGCCGACGATGACGACGTGGCGATCCGCCCCGGTGGTCACGGGGCGCCTCCGGGCGGCCTTCTCGCATCGGGGCGGAGGTCGCAGGCGTGCATCGAACCGATCCTCCCGGGGGCGGAAAGGGCCGCGGCCAGCCTTCCGCGGCCGCCGCGGCCAGGGGGCATCAGAGAGACACCGGCTTGCCGGACGCCTCCTCCTCCAGCGTCACCGCGACATCCGCATTGGCGGACAGCCGCACCGTGTCGCCCTCGACTCCGGCGACGAAGCCGAGGTCGATATAATGGTGATGGCCCTCATGGCGGCCATGGGCGTCGCTCTTCTTGAGCTTGATGCGCGCCGCCTCGACGCGATCGACCGTCCCGACATGGACGCCGTCCGCGCCGATCACCTCCATGTTCTCCCTGACCTTGTCGTTCATGCTCTCGCCTCCTCTGTCGGGGCCTGGCTTGCCGAAATCGTCCAGGCGGCGCGCGGCTCCAGGCGCGTGGAGCCGTAACGCCTGCCGCCGGAGCCGGTTCCCGGCGCGGCAGCGCGAGCCCGGCGCCGGCAAGGCCCCCCCTTAGCCCCCGCCCCGCCGCGCCTCCTCGCGCAGCTCGGCCAGCGCCCGGCGCACGCCGTGGAGCTGGTCCATCAGATGCAGGATCACGTCGATGCCGGCGTCGTTGGCGCCGAAATCCTCGCTGAGCTGGCGGATGAGCCGGGCGCGGGCGATGTCGATCTCGCGGAAGCGCGGCTCCCCCGCCTCCTCCTCGGGCACCAGCCAGCGCTGCTCCAGCCAGAGCTCCAGCACCTGCACCTTGAGCCCCGCGCTCCTCAGGAATTCCTGCTTGGTCATCGTCATGACGTCCGGCCCTCGCGCGGATCGTAGTCCTTGCCCTTCCAGCCCGCCACGAAAGCCTCCAGCTCCGGGTCCGGTTCCGGCGGCAGCATCACCCTGAGCCGGACGAACTGGTCGCCATGGCCGCCGCCGCGGCGCGGCGCGCCCTTGCCGCGCAGGCGCAGCTTCGTCCCGGTATTGGCACCCTTCGGCACCCGCATGCTGACTTCGCCCGTCGCGGTCGGTACCCGGATCTCCCCGCCGAGCACGGCCTCGGTCAGCGAGATCGGAACCTCGATGGTGATGTCGTCGCCCTCGCGGGTGAAGCGCCGGTCAGGCCGGACCTCGACCTCGATCAGCGCATCGCCCGGCCCGCCCTTGCCCGTTCCGGGCGCGCCCTTGCCCTTGAGCCGCAGCGTCTGGCCGTCGACCAGCCCGGGCGGGATCGTGACGTCGATGGTGCTGCCGTCCGGCAGGGTCAGGCGCTTGGTCGCTCCGGTGATCGAATCGACGAAATCGACGGCGAGGCGGTAATGCAGATCCTGCCCGCGCCGGTTCGCCCGCGCGTGATGGCTGCGCCGCAGCATCTCGGCGAACGGGTCGTCCTCGTCCATGAAATCGGCATAGCCCGACGCATCGGCATAGGGATTGCCGTGATTGCCGGCGGCGTAGTCGCGATAATAATGCTGCTGCGGCGGCTTCTCGGCGCCGGACGCGTCGATCTCGCCCGCGTCGAAGCGCTTGCGCTTGTCTGCGTCGCCGAGCAGGTCATAGGCGGCCGCGACCTCCTTGAACCTGTCCTCCGCCGCCTTGTCGCCGGGATTGAGGTCGGGGTGCAGCTTCTTGGCGAGCTTGCGGTAGGCACTCTGGATCTCGGCGGAAGAGGCCGTCGCGGCGACGCCGAGAACCTCGTAGGGATTTCTCACAGGCTACTCCGAAAGGACTGTCGCAAGGCCCGGACCGGGGCGGAACTGCGCGATCTCCGTTCTGCATCCGGCATCACCTCGCCTGAACGTCTCGACAGCACGGGCCGCCTCGCAGGAAGGCCGATTTTCCGCCGCGCCGCAACGGCAAAATGCAGTATGATCGCCCGGCCCGCGCAAGCCGGACGAGGCGGCCGCCGTCCTGCCGGCCGGCGCCGGAAGGCTGCGAACATGAAGAGAAATTCACTTTCTCTCCCGTGCCGTTCCCTCTAGAAGCGGCCTCGGTCGCGTCGTGTTCCGCGTTCTTTCGAATCGAGGCTGGAGAAGAGCGGAATGGTGCCGGGCTACAGGCGTGATCTTGCGGGACACGCAGTCGGACATCCGCTCCTCCGCCTTTGCTCGGCAACCGCCGTCGTTATCGGCCTCGGCGCCTGTCTGCCGGCCGATCCGCGCCCCGATCCCGGCGTCGCCGTGACGCGCAGCTTCGCAGCCGGCGAGCGCCGCGCCGCACCGGCGGTCTCGCCCGACTGGCCGCGCCTGTTCCGCTCGGCCGAGCTGAACCGCCTCGTCGAACGCACGGTCGGGGAGAATTTCGACATCGCCATCGCCATGACGCGGATCCGGCAGGCCGACGCGCAGTCGCGCATCTCCTCGGCCGCGCTCTATCCGACGCTGACCGGCTCGAGCGATGCCTCGCGCAGCCTGCGGCCCGGCACGCTGGGCTCCAAGCGCGGGCCGTTCGGCGAGAGCGTCGGCAACCAGTTCAGCCTCGGCCTCTCGGCGAGCTACGAGCTCGACTTCTGGGGCAAGAACGGCGCGACAGCCGATGCCGGGCGCTTCGCCGCGGAGGCGACGCGCTTCGACCGCGACGTGGTCGCGCTCACCGCCGTCTCCAGCGTCGCCGGCACCTATTTCCAGGTGCTCGCGGCGCAGGACCGCCTGCGCATCGCGCGGGAGAACATCGCCGCGGCGGAGCGGACGCTCAAGGCGATCCAGGCGCGGCTCTCGGTCGGCACCGCGACCCAGCTCGACATCGCGCAACAGGAAAGCGTCGTCGCCCAGCAGAAGGCTTCCGTGCCGGCCCTCGAACTCTCGCTGCGCCAGGCCAAGGTGACGCTCGCCGTGCTCGTCGGCGAGACTCCCGCCGCCGTCGCGATCAAGGGCGGCAGCCTGAATGCGATCGCCGTGCCCGCCGTGCGCGCCGGCCTGCCCTCGCAACTGCTGCAGCGCCGGCCCGACATCGCCGAGGCCGAGGCGCGTCTGACCTCGCAGGAGGCGACGCTCTACGCCGCGCGCGCCGCGCTCTTCCCCAGCATCAGCCTGACCGGACAGGGCGGTCTCGAAAGCGCGGTGCTGAAGAACCTGCTACGACCGGACGCCGCCTTCGCCTCGGCGGCGGCGGGCCTCGTCCAGCCCATCCTCGACGGCGGCAATCTCAGGGCCCGGGTCGAGCTCGAACGCGGCGTGGCCGACGAACTGATCGCGACCTATCGCAAGACCATCGTCAGCGCCTTCGCCGATGTCGAGAACGCCCTGATCGCGATCCAGGAGAACACCCGCCACGAGCGCCTGCAGGCCGAGACCGTCGCCTCGGCCCGGCGGGCCTATGCCATCACCGAGCAGAGGCTGCGGGAAGGCACCATCGACATCGTGACATTGCTCAACACCCAGCAGACCCTGTTCCAGGCGCAGGACCAGCTCTCGCAGATCAAGCTTCAGAAGCTCATCGCCTATGTCGACCTGTTCAAGGCGCTGGGCGGCGGCTGGACCGAGGCCGACCACCGCGCCGCCATCAACGCGACCGAGGCGGCGGAATGAAGCGCTTTCTGCTCATCCTGGTGCTGCTCGGCGGCGCCCTCTGGGGCTGGCACAGCTATCATGGCGGCTGGATTCCGGCCGGCGGGGACGGCGTCGGCGCCGCCCAGCAGGCCGGCGGACGAGGCGGCCGCCGCGCCCGTTTCGGCGGCGGCGAGGGGCCGATCCCGGTGATCGCCACCCCTGTCCGCTATGACGACGTGCCGGTCACCGCCGATGCCGTCGGCACGATCCAGGCGCTGAACACGGTGACCGTGCGCACGCAGGTCGACGGCCGCCTGCTCGAGATCGCCTTCAGGGACGGCCAGGACGTCAGGAAAGGCGACGTGCTGGCGAAGATCGACCCGGCGACCTATCAGGCCCAATACGACCAGGCCGTCGCCAAGAAGGCGCAGGACGAGGCCCAGCTCGCCAATGCCCGCGCCGACCTCGAGCGCTATGCCAGGCTCGCCCAGACCGATTACGGCTCGCGCCAGCAGGCCGACACCCAGCGCGCCACGGTGGCGCAGCTCGAGGCGCAGATCCGCTCCGACCAGGGCGCGATCGACAACGCCAAGGCCTATCTTGACTACACCACGATCCGCGCGCCGATCGACGGCCGGCTCGGCATCCGGCAGGTCGACCAGGGCAACATCGTCCGCGCCTCCGATACCAACGGCCTCGTCGTGATCACTCAGTTGAAGCCGATCGCCATGGTCTTCAACCTGCCGCAGCAGCAGTTGCGCGCGGTGAGCGCGGCGGTGGCGCGCGGGCCGGTCGAGGTCGATGCGCTCGATTCGGACGGCACCACGATCATCGACAAGGGCGTCGTCGAGGTCATCGACAACGTCGTCGACCAGGCCACCGGCACGATCAAGGTCAAGGCCCGCTTCCCCAATGAGCGGCTGCAGCTCTGGCCGGGCCAGTTCGTCAATGTCCGCGTCTTCGTCGACGTGCTGAGGCAGGTCGTCGTCGCGCCGACCGCCGCGATCCAGCGCGGCC
>UBNE01000059.1 GCA_900466745.1 Hyphomicrobiales bacterium
TCCTGATGGCTACGGCTACACCCTCGTTGAGCGTGCACGCCCTGATCCGAGACTGCCGATCATGCATTTCATCCGCTGCCCGTCTCAGCTTTGGGCTGAACGCCTTAAGCGCGCCTGGGCGCAGCACCGTTTGCTGAAGACTCTTCATGGCCGAAGGTAGAGCCTGCTGCTCAGCTTTTCGGTGCTGTTCGATCGACTGCGCCTCGTGCGGGTGGCGATATTCGCTATCCGTGGCGCGCCGTATCCTCGCCTGGGAACTGCGTAACCTCCATGCGGCGACGATCATGTGCGCGGCTTCGAGCCCGGCGGAATTTCGAACTTGGAGAAAGGCCGTTCATAATGTCGTGGCCTACCAGAGACGCAGGTCACGATGGTGGCGGAGCGTCGGCCTTTGGGCATGGTGGACCAGCATCGGTCTGTACGGCATCGTCGAACTCGGTTCGATCACCGCGACCGAGTTTGTTTCCGCTCTGCGGCATCGCGGAGATGTTCGTCTGCGGCCAATTGCGATCGAGACGGTCCGAACCGAGGTCTACCGGGCGGCACAATCCGTCTCGCTGTCCCAGCGCGGCGATGCTGCGGGTCGATACCAGCCGGTGAAGATTGCGATCGAGCCGGTGATCGTGGCGGTGTCTGCCGTGCCGATCGTTGGCAGCAGGATGATCCCGCCGATGCCTATGATTGTGTGAGCGTATCGCGCTGGAACTCGTGCGGGTCGAAACGTCCTGATGTCGAGGCAAGTGAAAGCGAAGCGATGCCTGGAATGGCAACGAGCGATCACCACCTGTTTCCGGGAGACCGACCCATGCTCTTCGGAAACCGCCCAGGGCTCGACATGGCAGGATTAAACCCGATCGCGCTCAGCGCCTCGATCTGGCGCGCGGACAGCGGGCCATTGTATCCATCGGGCAGCAGCTTGAAGCCGTACCCGAGCGGCTCGGTCTTGCCGGGCGCTCTGACGAAGCGCGGGGCAAGCTCGGAAATGAACTCGGGCACGACGGTACCGAAGCGGTCTTCGTCAACAGCCTTGAAGATCGAGCTTGCGACGCAGTCGGCAAACTGGAGTCCGGGCTCGCTCTTCGACCGAGCACTATCGATCAGGGAGGGATTTACGACAGACCAATCGATCTGGTGCTTGTTGTTGAAGTACGAGGCGTCGCGCGTTGAGATACTGAGCTTGTGAAGGTACGCCTTGGTCTGTGAGTATCGGAAATGTTTGCGATGCGAGAAAATGACCTGGATGGGGAGGTTCCGGCCAAAGGCTGCAACAGAATACCTTGCGCATTCCGCACTCGCGGTTTCTAGCAGGTAACGGAAGAGATGGTTGTAAAACCAATTGTAGCGCTGCGGCTACTCCTTACCGTCTCTTACGATCTCCATATTCTTGGCTTCGACGCGCTTGTTCCGGTATTGGCGCATGTTTCGCTTGTTTGAAACGACCGCGACCAGTCCGGCGTTGAACCGAGCCAACTCCCTGATGACGCTGATCTGAGCTTCAGCGGCAACATCACGGAAGTGCAGTTCCTGTTCCGGCCGAAGTTGTGCCAAGCGTTTGGCGGCGTTGACGCTGTCCAGTAGCTCGTTACGCCGATGAACACGGATGAGGACGCCCGCGAGGATAAAGAACTCCGATGATCCGTTTTCGTCGATCGGCCTGACGGTGTCGGTGCCGTCGTCTCCAGCCTCATCGATGAACAATAAGAAGCCGGGTTGCATCATCAGGCACTCGCGGTGACCAACAGGTTGCGATCGGAAAGTATCGGTTGCGATTTCTGACGA
Organism: Hyphomicrobiales bacterium; assembly: GCA_900466745.1. GTDB lineage: Bacteria > Pseudomonadota > Alphaproteobacteria > Rhizobiales > Beijerinckiaceae > Allobosea > Allobosea minatitlanensis. The sequence goes on from UBNE01000059.1 coordinate 1,780, forward strand.
CCCACACCTGATCGCCGCATGCCCGCTCTCTCGTTTAATTCTCGAACCTCCGGTGACCGGACGATCTGCCCAGTCTCTACCTGTACCAAAAACCCTCCCGCCGACGCTCCCCAAGCGTCATCGCACCCCCCCTGCATTTCCTGGGCTGGCGACGCTCCCTGAACGCGGCTTCGACTGTTTCCGCAACCATCTGGTTCCGACCGCCCGATCCCCTCGAAGCCCTCTCTCACAAACGGTCGTTTCCGCGACGCTGCTGATGTGGCGGGATCGTCGCGGATTTTCGTAGCGGACGGTCTCGCAAAAACTACTTGCGGAACTGGCTTCTCATGAGAGCCTGCTCCCGACGAGTTTTGCGAAGGAGAGGCGATGAAGCTGGGGCTGGCGCGGGTTTCGACGGACGGACAGGATCACAGCCTTTAGCTTGATGCGCTGAAGGCAGCCGGGTGCGAGAAGGTCTTCGTCGAGACCGTGTCCGGCACCAAGGCCGAGAGGCCCGAGTTGCGGAAGCTCCTCGACCATGCTCGTGCTGGTGATGTGGTGGTTGTCTACTCGCTGTCCAGGCTGGCGCGATCCGTGCGCCATCTGATCGACCTGAGCGAGGAGTTCCAGCGCCGCGACATCGGCCTGATGTCGATCACCGAGGCGATCGATACGACGACGCCTGCTGGCAGATTCCTCTATGTTACGATGTCGGCGCTAAGCCAGCTTGAGGTAGACCTACTTCGCCAAAGAACTGCTGCTGGGCTTTTGGCTGCCCGCCAAAGAGGGCGAGTTGGCGGACGCCCGAAAGCTCTCGACCCGGTGAAGCTGACCGTGGTGAAGACGCTGCTCAGCGAAGGGACGTTGACGGTCGCCGAGATCGCCGAGCATGTCGGCGTCGCGCCCAGCACGATCTATCGAGCCGTGAAGGGTGGGCGGAGCGCGTTGGCCTAGCGGTCCGGGAGATAGTGGGGCTACGTTCTCGCGTACGAGATTCAGTCAAAAACAGACCCTCTCAGGCCGCGATCGGCGCGCAAACCTGCCTCAGGAATGGGAAGTCGATCTGATCAAGATGCCGCTTCAGCAGCGCCACGTCGTCCTTCAGCATCAGGTAGTGCTCTTCTGACACGTCGCCCAGTTTGTGGCCGGTGATCGCGTTGATGCTGGTTTTGGAACCCCGATCACATAGGCGGCGTGCTCGAACGTCTTTCTGAGCGAGTGCACCGTCAGCCGCCGATCCCGCCCCAAAGCCTCGTCGATCGTCCTGTTCAGCTTCATGCTGATCGCCCCGCTCCAGCGCTCGGCGGAAGCCCGCAGCGCCCGGCTTC
>UBNE01000027.1 GCA_900466745.1 Hyphomicrobiales bacterium
GGGCAGGGTGGGGCACCGGTTGCCATCCGCCCGTCATCGCCGCGCCGCCAGATCGGCCGCACCGCCGCATATCGCGGTGCCGTCCCGGGCGATGCGGGCCTCGCCGATGCCCTGTTCGCGGCCGGTCACGGGGTCGCGGTAGATCCTGTGGCGGCAGGCCGCGGCACTGTCCTCCGGCCCCGCAAGGACAAAGCGCGCCAGGGCCAGGACAGCCCACAGGATCGCGATGCCCCAGCAGACCGCCCCGCGCAGGCGCGACGGCGCGGCAGGCCCGGCAAGCTCCGAAAGCGGCGGCGGCGGGAGAACGGGTTTCGGCATGGGGCTCCGGCGACTTTGCTGCCAGCCAGATAAACCCTGCCTGTTTCCGCCATACCGGGCGCTTGTTTCCGGACTGTTTCGATTGGTGTCCCGACATGTCCGCGCGGCGCCCCGCCCCGGGAGAATCGCGCCAGCGTCATCGGCGGGCAGCGGTGCCGAGGCCATGCCGCCGGCCCGGATTGCCGCTTCGGCGAAGCGTCGCGGCTCCCGGCCGATCACGCGGCCAGCGACGCCAGCCTTCGGATGAAGTCGCCTTGCGAGCGGCGGCCCGTCTTGGCCAGCGGCTCCGCCGTGGCCGGCCTCCGCCGCGGCGGGGCGGGCAAGCGCCCGTCAGGCGCCGTCCGCCGGTTCTGCCAGGACCGCGAGCTCGACCGCCCCGATGCCGTCCAGCGCGAAACGATAGGTTTCGCTGCGGGCCGGGAAACGGGTGGTGACCAGGCTACCCGTCATGACGATCTCGCCGGCGTGCAGGCCGCGGCCCTTCGCGCCGAGCGCGTTCGCCAGCCAGGCGAGCGGCGCGAAGGGGTGGCCGAGCACGTCCCGCCCCTGGCCGCGGTCGATCTCGACGCCGTCGCGGCTCACCACGCCGGCGACCGCATCGAGCGCCGGCCAGTCGCTGCGGAACGCGGACAGCACCACGCCGCCGTTCCAGGAATTGTCGGCGACCAGCGAGAGCACGTCGAGCTCGGCATAGTCGGCGGCGCGGTCGTCGACGATCTCGATGGCGGCGCAGACGCCCGCGACATGGCCCGCGATGCTCTCGGCCGTGAAGGCGGGGCCGCCGGGCGGGATGTCGCGGCCGATGCGCACCCCGATCTCGAATTCGAGGCCGATCCGCCCGTAATCGGCGATGGCGACGCGCGCGCCGGAGCGGTGCAGCCGGTCGGCCAGGACGACGCCGGCGATCGGCTGGTCGATGCCGCACATCGCCTGCATGCGCTGCGAGGTCAGGCCGATCTTGTAGCCGACGGGCGCGCCGCGGCGCGGCTTCAGCAGCGACACATAGCGGTCCTGCACGGCATAGGCGTCGTCGAGCGAGGCGATGCCGGCCGCCGCCGCGAAGGGGCGGAACCTCGCCTTGCCGTCATGCTCGCCGACCAGCCTCGCGGCCACCTGGTTCACGTCCACCATGCTGTCCTCCTCCACGGCCTGCGCGGCCACCTCGATGAATCGATCGTTTCCCCAACCGCTGCTAGGCGGCGGCCATGACCTCGGCGAAGCGCCTCACGGCGGGGCCGATGCGCTCGGGCACCGTATTGCCGAAGCCGAAGACGAAGCCCGTCGCGGCCCCGTCCTGCAGCCGGTAGCGGGACAGGGCCGGCGCATCGATGCCGCGCTGCCGGGCCGCGTCGGTGATCGCGGCGTCGTCCAGCGGGGCGCGCGCATGCGCGGTCAGGTGCAGGCCCGCGGTGACGTCCGGGATCAGCAGGCGGTCGCCGAGCGAGCGCCGCAGGGCGTCGACCAGGATCGTGGCGCGCTCGCGATAGAGCCGGCGCATGCGCCGGACATGCCGCGCCAGCACCCCGCGCCCCATGATGTCGGCCACCATCTGCTGGAGCGGCGGCGGCAGGTAGCAGGAAAAGACGAGCTTGGCCCGATAGAACAGCTCGACGAGGTCCGGCGGCAGCACCAGATAGGTCAGGCCGAGGGACGGCGAGAAGATCCGGTTGATATTGCCGATGAAGATCACGCGCTGGTCGGTATCGAGCGAGAGCAGCGAGGCGAGCGGCTGGCGGTTGATGCCGATCGGGCTGCTGTAGTCGTACTCGATCACCCAGGCGTTGCGGGCCTGGGCCCAGGCCAGCAGGGCCAGCCGGCGTTCCATCGACATGGTCGAGCCATAGGGAAACTGGTTCGTCGGCGAGGCGATCACCATGCGCGCGCCGTCCGCCTCCGGGCCGAAGCTGTCGACGCGGAGCCCCTCGAGATCGACCCGATGCGGCAGGACGCGCGCGCCGTTCGCCACCATCGCCGCAACCCGCGTCGGATAGCCGGGATCCTCCACGACGACGCCATCGCCGGGGTCGAGGAGCAGTTGCGCGAGCAGGATGAAGGCCTGCGTCGTGCTGGCGACGACGGCGATCTGCTCGGCCCGGCAGGGCACCCCCTCATATTCCCCCAGATATTTCGCGATCTGCTGGCGCAGCGCCGGCAGGCCCAGCCGCTCGCTGAAGCTGAACTGGGGCCAGGGCTCCGAGCCCCAGTATTCGGCGGTGCTGCGCCGGATGTCGGCGAAGGGCAGTTCGTCCAGCGCCGGCAGCAGGGGGCTGAGATCGTAGCCCAGCTCGCGCTCGCTCGGCAGGGACTGGTCCATCAGGGCCCTCCCCCGCGCCGCCGGCGCGCGCGGCTGGCGCCGGGGCGACGGCGGGGCCGGCGCATCGATCCGGCGGTGCAGATCCTCGGGCAAGTCCTTCTCGATATAGGTGCCCGCGCCGGTGCGCCCATGCGCATAGCCTTCGTTCTTCAGCCGGTTATAGGCGAGCACGATCGTCGAGCGGGAGACGCCGAGCTCGTCCGAGAGCTTGCGCGAGGGCGGCAGGCGCACGCCGCGGGGAATCGCGCCCGCCACGACCAGCAGGCGCAACTGTCCGGCGATCTGGTCGTAGAGCGGCTCCGGGCCGTTCGGCTCCACCGCGATCGTGTTCCAGAAGGGGTAGTTGAAGCTCGCGGTCATGTCCCGTCGCAGGAAGGGTCGGGCCGCTCGTCGCCCGGGCGGAGGGAGCCGTGGATTGAGCGGCCGGGCGGGCGCCCGGTCAAGCTCGCGGGCATATTGGTATGCCCGATTCGCCAGAATTGGTACTTGAGGCGGTTTTTAGCGGCCGATACCGTCCCTGCCAATCGCGGTCGGGACAAAGCCGATCATCCAACGCAAGCGGAGGAAGAACGTGTCTCGACCCGAGGCGAAGACCGTCCTCACGGCGGACGGCATCCACAAGAGCTATGGCGACTTCGCCGTGCTCAAGGGGGTCAGCCTGGCGGCCCGGGAGCGGGACGTCATCTGCATGATCGGCGCCAGCGGCTCGGGCAAGAGCACCTTCCTGCGCTGCATCAACCTGCTCGAGACGCCGGAAGCCGGCTCGATCGCCTTCGAGGGCGAGCAGCTCAACCTGGATCGCCGCGGCGACGGCGCCGCGCGCCTGGACGCGCGGCAGATCAGCCGGATCCGCAGCCGCATGGGCATGGTGTTCCAGAGCTTCAACCTGTGGAGCCACCTGACCGTCCTCGACAATGTGACGATCGCGCCGATCAAGGTGCTCGGCGTGCCCAAGGCGGAGGCGAAGGAGCGGGCCGAGGGCCTGCTCGCCAAGGTCGGCCTGTTCGACAAGCGCTTCCATTACCCGGCGCATATCTCGGGCGGGCAGCAGCAGCGCTGCGCCATCGCGCGGGCGCTGGCGATGGACCCGAAGCTCCTGCTCTTCGACGAGCCGACCTCGGCGCTCGACCCCGAGCTGGTCGGCGAGGTGCTGCGCGTGATGCGCCTGCTCGCGGAAGAGGGGCGCACCATGATCGTCGTCACGCACGAGATGGCCTTCGCCCGCGAGGTCTCGAGCGAAGTGCTCTTCCTGCACGAGGGGAAGATCGAAGAGCGGAACACGCCGGAGCAGATCTTCGGCAATCCGACGTCGGAACGGTGCAGGCGCTTCCTGCAGCGCGTCCTGTGAGGAGAGGAACCATGAGACACACGGCCCTGGCCCTTCTGTCCGGCGCGGCCTTGCTGCTGGCCGGCTCCGCCTTCGCCCGCGAGGTGAAGGTCGGCACCGAATGCACCAACCCGCCCTTCAACTACCGCACCGCCGGCGGCGCCCTGACCGGCTTCGACGTCGACATCGCCCGCGAGATCGGCAAGCGGGCCGGCTTCGAGCTGCAATTCGTCTGCCAGGCGTTCGACGGCCTGATCCCGGCGCTGACGGCGCGCAAGTTCGACCTCGTCCTCGCCAGCCTCTCGATCACCGAGGCGCGCCAGAAGAACATCGACTTCAGCATCCCCTATCGCGGTTCGACCGGGCGCTTCGTCGGTCCCAAGACCTCCAAGCTGGAGCCCCTGACGGCGGACGGACAGCCCAACCCCAAGGCGCTCGACGGCAAGGTCGTGGGCATGATCCGCGCCAGCACCTATGACCGCTATTTCACCGAGCTGTTCCCCGGCGTGCAGATCGCGCGCTACGAGAACTACGAGACCCTGCTGCTCGACCTCGGCTCCGGCCGGGTCGACCTGATCATGGCCGGCCCGATCAAGATGGCGGATTTCCTCACCGAGGAGCGCGGCAAGGACTTCGCCTTCATCGGCCCCGAGCTGGAGAGCATCAAGTATTTCGGGCCGGGCGTGGGCGTCGGGCTGCGCAAGAACGAGCCCGAGCTGGCGGACAAGGTCAACGACGCGCTCAAGGGCATGTTCGCCGACGGCACCTTCAAGGCGATCAACCAGAAATACTGGAAGTTCACGGTGCTGCCGAGCGTCTGGATGGACTGAGCCGCCGGCCCTCGCTCTCCTCCCTGCCCGCAGCCCGGGCCGAACGCGCGGCCCCGGCCCCCGCTCCGCCCGACACCGGAAAGACGCATGACGGCAGACCTGTTTCAGGGCTGGGGCACCCAGCTCTTCTGGGGCACGATGGTCACGCTCAAGGTCGCGTTCCTGTCGCTGCTGGCGGGGCTGGCGATCGGGCTCGCCGTCGCCCTCGCGAAGCTCTCCTCCTCGCGCCTGCTGCGGGTCGCGGGCGACGTCTACACCACCTGCATCCGCGGCACGCCGGAGCTGCTGATCATCCTGCTGGTCTATTTCGGCAGCACGGTCGCGCTGTCGGCGGCGCTGCGCCGGATCGGCGGACCCGACACCCATTTCGAGATGCCGGCGCTGGGCGCGGGCGTGCTGGCGCTCAGCCTCGTCTTCGGCGGCTATGCGGCCGAGATCTTCCGCGGCGCCTTCCTCGCCATCCCGGCCGGGCAGATCGAGGCGGCCAGGGCCTTCGGCATGCGGCCGGCGACCTTGTTCATCCATATCCGCCTGCCCCTGATGTGGCGCTACGCCCTGCCCGCGCTCGGCAACATCTGGATCTCGCTGATCAAGAACACCTCGCTCATCTCGATCGTCGGGCTGGAGGAGCTGATGCGCGTCAGCTACGTCGCGACCTCGGTGACGCGCAGCCCGTTTCATTTCTACGTGCTCGCCGCCGTGATCTACCTCACGCTGACCATCGCCAACTCCCTGATCATCGACATGCTCGAGACCCGCGCGAACCGCGGCGTGCGGAGGGTCTGACCGTGGACGTCTCGCTCATGATCGACAGCGTCCCCCGCCTGCTGGAAGGGGCCGTCGTCACGCTGAAGCTGCTGCTGCTGACCGAGATCATCGGCTTCGTCTTCGCGCTGCCGCTCGGCATCCTCTACGCGAACGGCAGCCGCGCGGTGCGCGCGCCGATCTATGGCTTCGTCTATTTCTTCCGCGGCACGCCGCTCCTGGTGCAGATCTTCATCGTCTATTACGGGCTCGCCCAGTTCGAGGCCGTGCGCCACAGCTTGCTCTGGCCCTGGCTGCGCCAGCCCTTCGTCTGCGCGCTGATCGCCTGCGCGCTGCATTCGGCGGCCTATACGACCAACATCCTGCGCGGCGCGATCCAGGCCGTGCCGGCCGGCGAGGTCGAGGCGGCGCGCGCCTGCGGCATGTCCGCCTTCCAGGTCCAGCGCCTGATCGTGCTGCCGGTCGCGCTGCGGCTGATGCTGCCCGCCTACAGCAACCAGGCGATCGGCATGCTGAAGGGCACCTCGCTCGCCAGCACGATCACCCTGATGGAGCTGACCGGGGTGGCCAACACCATCGTCGCCAGCACCTTCTCGCCCTACGAGATCTTCATCATGGCGGCGCTGATCTATCTGGCGATCACGCTGGTCATCACGCGCTGCTTCAAATTCGCCGAATACGCCCTCAGCAAGCACCAGCGGCCGCTCGCGAGCGCCGCCGCGACGCCCGAACAGGTCCGCCATGCCGACTAGCGACATCAGGAACTTCATCGCCTTCGCCCAGGAGATGGCCGAGGCGAGCGGCGCGATCATCCGCGAGGCGGCCGGCCGCATCAACGCCTTCGACTCCAAGGGCGACGACAGCCCGGTGACCGAGATCGACCGGCGCGTCGAGACGGAGCTGCGCCGGCGCATCGGTGAGGCCTTCCCGGAGCACGGCATCCAGGGCGAGGAATTCGGCGCCCAGGCGACCGGGGCCGACTATGTCTGGGTGCTCGATCCGATCGACGGCACGAAGGCCTTCGTCGCCGGCATCCCGGTCTTCGGCACGCTGATCGCCCTCGCCCATCGCGGCGTCCCGGTTCTCGGCGTCATCGACCAGCCGATGACCCGCGAGCGCTGGATCGGCGCGGACGGCTTCCCGACCACCCTGAACGGCAGGCGCGTCGCGACCTCCGGCCGGACCGTCCTGTCCGAGGCGGTGCTGTCGACGAGCAATATCGAGCTCTACGATCCCGCGAGCCTGCCGGTCTTCGAGGCGCTGCGCTCCTCGGTGCATTGGTGCGTCTATGGCGGCAGTTGCTATGCCTATGGCCGGCTCGCCTCGGGCGGGATCGACGTCGCCATCGACCGCTTCACCACCCCGCACGACGTGCTCGCCCATGTCCCGGTCATCGCCAATGCCGGCGGCGTCATCACCGACTGGGAGGGCGCCCCGCTGACGCTGCATTCGAGCGGGCGCTGCCTGGCGGCGGCCAATCCCGCGCTGCATCGGGCCGCCCTCGACCGGATCGCCCGCCGGCGGCCCGCAGGCACGCCGGCCGCGTAGGCCCGCCGCGCAGCATCCCGACTCCCAGCCAGGTCGCCCCGTCATGCCCAGCACGCCCCGGACCCGCCGCGCCATCGTCGACGCCATGAAGGAGGCCGCCCGGATCGGCGGCGCCTCGCTCGCCGGCCATTTCGCCCAGCTTTCCGCCCTGTCGATCCTCGAGAAGGGTCCATCCGATTTCGTCTCCGCCGCCGATATCGAATCCGAGCGGCTGATCGTCGCCTTCCTGAACGAGGCCCTGCCCGGTATCGCGGTGCTGGGCGAGGAGGGCGGCGCCTCGCCCGATGCCGGCGACGGGCCCAGGATCGTCATCGACCCGCTGGACGGCACCAACAACTTCCTGCACGGCATCCCGCAATTCTCGGTGTCGCTCGCCCTGATGGAGGGCGAGGAGGTCACGGCCGGGGTCACCTACAACCCGCTGAGCGGCGAGCTGTTCTGGGCCGCCGCCGGCGAAGGCGCCTATCTCGGCGACAGGCGGCTGAGCGGGTCGAGCCGCGCCTCGCTGGCCCATGCCGTCGTCGGGACCTGCTTCCCCTATAACGGCAAGGGCGACACCGAGAAGGCCGCCCGCGAGATGGCCGCGATCATGCCCCGGGTTTCGGGGATCAGGAGCCCGGGCTCGGCGGCGCTGGAGATCGCCTATGTCGCGGAGGGCCGCTTCGACGGCTTCTGGGCCTCGGGCGCCAAGCTCGACCTGTGGGACCTGGCCGCCGGCGTCATCATCGCGCGCGAGGCCGGCTGCCTCGCGACCGAGATCGACGGCGCGGGCGACCCGCTCGACTGCCGGAGCCTCGTCGTCGCGCCGCGCCAGTTCCACGGCCTCTTCGTCGACATCTTCCGCTCGGCCTGAGCCGCGCCAGGACGAAGCCGTCATGGCGGCATGGCGGGCGGAGGAGGCATCGCGGCAGAATCGCCGGCGCGGGCCAGTGCTGCCGCGATGTCGGCCGCGAGCTCGCGCCGCAGCCGCGCCTGCTCGCCCGGATCCGGCGTCCGCAGGATATAGGAAGGGTGCCAGGAGACCAGGACCGGCCCGCCATGCAGGCCGGCCTCGAACGCGCCGCGCCGGCGCGAAAGCGGCCGCTCGTCGCCGGTCAGGGCGAAGGCGGCGGACGCACCGAGCGCCAGCACGATCCGGGGCCGGATGAAGGCCAGCTCCAGCCCCAGCCACCAGCGGCAATGGTCGATCTCGCGGCGGTCCGGGTTCTGGTGCAGGCGCCGCTTCCCGCGCGGCACGAACTTGAAATGCTTGACGGCATTGGTCAGCCAGGCGGAGCCGGGGTCGAGACCCTGCGCGGCCATGATCTCGCGCAGCAGCCGGCCGGCGGGGCCGACGAAGGGCCGGCCGGCGAGATCTTCCCGGTCGCCCGGCTGCTCGCCGACGACCATGACCGGCGCCTGTGGGTCCCCCTCGCCCCAGACGGTCTGCGTCGCGGCTTCGCACAGCCCGCAGCGGCGGCACTGCATGGCGGCCTGCCGGGCCTGGCCGAGATCGTCCGGCCATTCGGCCGGCGCGGGCAGCCCCGCGCGATAGCGCGCCGAGACCGCCGCCGCCCCGGCACGCGGCGGGCTGGCGCTTGCCGCGCGCATGCGCTCGACCCGCCGCCCGGCATCGGCGAGCATGGCGGGGATGAGGCGGGTCTCGGGCAGGTTGCGCCAGTATTTCTTCGGCATCTCCGACCGCATCGCGGCGAGCTTCACCCGCGCCGGATTGAAGATGCTGGTGAAATAGGTGGCCCAGAGCGCCTCGGAAGCGTCGTCCGGCCAGTCGGGCCGGACCCCGCCGGCCGCGAAGGAAAGCCGGCCGTTCTCGAAGCGCGCGGTCAGCCGCGGCGTGGCGATGAGCCAGTCCATATCGGCGAAGCGCCCGACGAAGAAGGGCACGGCCGGCTCCAGCGTGTCGTGCTCCGGCTCGAACCAGGCGCCGAAGGCGCGCCGCTCCCCGCCGGAGGGAAACTCGCGGAAGCGCAGGAAGGCGTGCAGCTTGTGGATGTCGCGCCCGACGGATTTCGCCATCAGGCCGAGCCTGCGGCCGAGCGGATCGGCCTGCGACAGCGGCGCCCCATCCTGCCGGTCGAGCCGCCACAGCGCCTCGTAAAGCAGCGCGAAACGCTCGGGCGAGGCATGCCAGACGACCGCGTCGGCCAGGCGCAGAAAATCGCGGCTCACCCGCAGCCGATGCCCGCCGGGCTGCTCCGGCAGCGGCCCGCCCGCGAACAGCCCACCTCCGCCGTTCCAGTCGATCCGCTCGGGCGCGATGCGATGGCTGATCGCCAGCCGGGCCGCGGCCCGCCAGGCCGCGGCGACGCCCTGGCGCGGCAGCGTGACGACGACGTTCACAGCAGCGCCAACTGCTCCGGCGCCGGCGCGAAGCGGGCCCGCAGCGCGGCGCTGTCGGTCAGGCCGCGCGGCGACCAGCCCGGCAGGCTGACGAAGGGCTGCGCCTTCCTCATCGCCGCGCCGATGCGGACGAGATCGTCGAAGCGCAGCGCGCCGTGCCGGCGGGCGGCGATGATGCGGTCCACGGTGCGAACGCCGAAGCCCGGCACGCGCAGCAGAAGCTCGCGCGGAGCCCGGTTCACATCCAGCGGGAACCGGGCCCGGTGCTGCAACGCCCAGGCCAGCTTCGGGTCGATGTCGAGGTCGAGATGGCCCTTGCGCGCGCCCGTGGCGATCTCCTCGGCCGAAAAGCCGTAGAAGCGCATCAGCCAGTCGGCCTGGTAGAGCCGGTGCTCGCGCATCAGCGGCGGCTTGACCAGGGGAAGCGCCGCGGAGGCTTCCGGGATCGGGCTGAACGCCGAATAATAGACCCGCCGCAGGCGATAGCCGCCATAGAGCCGGGTCGCCGCGCTCAGGATGGCGACGTCGTCCGCCCCATCGGCGCCGACGATCATCTGGGTGCTCTGGCCGGCCGGCGCGAAACGCGGCGCGGCGCGGCCGGTGAAACTCCTCTCCTTCGCCGCCTCGCGCTCCAGCCGCATCTGGGCCATCGCCGCGCGGATGGTCTCCGGCCGCTTCTCGGGCGCGAAGCGGCGCAGGCTCGCATCCCGCGGCAGCTCGACATTGACCGAGAGCCGGTCGGCCCAGAGCCCCGCCTCGCGCACCAGCTCCGGCGACGCATCGGGAATCGTCTTGAGGTGGATATAGCCTTTGAAGCCGTGCCGCTCGCGCAGGGTGCGGGCGATGCGGACCATGTCGGCCATGGTCTGGTCCGGCGAGCGGATGATGCCCGAGGACAGGAAGAGCCCCTCGATATAGTTGCGCCGATAGAATTCGAGGGTGAGCGTGACCACCTCGTCGACCGAGAAGCGCGCGCGCTCGACATTGCTCGAGACGCGGTTGATGCAATAGGCGCAGTCGAAGATGCAGAAATTGGTCATCAGGATCTTCAGCAGCGAGATGCAGCGGCCGTCCGGCGTGTAGGCATGGCAGATGCCGCTGCCGCCGGAGGAGCCGATGCCGCCCTTGCGCGAATCGCGCTTCTCGCCCCCGCTCGAGGCACAGGAGGCGTCGTATTTCGCCGCATCCGAAAGGATCGCCAGCCGCTCTTTCAGTGAACGCTTCATGTAATGTTCACTATATGTTCTAATCGGCTTTTGCAACTCCGGCGAGGATCGCGCGGGATGTGGCAGGGCGGCCGCAGAAGCCGCCCCGGCCGGCGCGGACCGCGTCAGGCGACGGCGTTGCCCGGCACCGCCCCGCCATGGCCGGCCTGGGCGGCGTGGAGGCTGCGATAGCGCCCCTCCTTGCGGGCCAGGAGCTGGGCGTGGCTGCCCTGCTCGACGACGTCGCCGTTCTCGACGACGACGATGCGGTCCGCATTGGCGATGGTCGCGAGGCGATGGGCGATCACCAGCGTCGTGCGCCCCTGCGACAATTCCGCCAACGATTGCTGGATCGCCTTCTCGGTCTCGGTGTCGAGCGCCGAGGTCGCCTCGTCGAGGATCAGGATCGGCGGGTTCTTCAGGAAGATGCGGGCGATGGCGAGCCGCTGCTTCTGGCCGCCCGAGAGCTTGACGCCGCGCTCGCCGATCACGGTGTCGAGCCCATCGGGCAGCGCCGCGATGACGCCGTCGAGCCGGGCGCGCCGGGCCGCCTCGACGATCTCCTCCTCGGTCGCGTCGAGCCTTCCATAGGCGATGTTGTCGCGGATGCTGCCGGCGAAGAGGAAGACGTCCTGCTGCACGATGCCGATGTTCGAGCGCAGCGATTGCAGCGTCATGTCGCGGATGTCGATGCCGTCGATCAGGATCGCGCCGCCGGCGACCTCGTAGAAGCGCGGCAGCAGCGAGCAGATCGTGGTCTTGCCGGCGCCGGACGGGCCGACGAAGGCGACGGTCTCGCCGGCCGCGATGTCGAGGTCGAGCCCGTCGAAGATCGGCCGCTCGGCGCTGTAGCCGAAGCGCATCTCCCGATAGGCGATGTCGCCGCGCAGCCGCTCGACCGCGCGGGCACCCGGCCTGTCGGCGACGTCCGGACGGGTCGCCAGGAATTCGAGATAGCGCTGGAAGCCGGCGATGCCCTTCGGATAGGTCTCGATCACCGCGTTGATCTTGTCGACCGGGCGGAAGAAGACCCCGACCAGCAGCAGGAAGCCGACGAAGCCGCCCGCCGTCAGCTCGCCGCGCACCACGAACCAGCCGCCCGCCAGCATCACCACGACCTGCACGAAGCGCATCGAGAGATAGGACAGCGAGGTCGAGGCGGCCATCAGCTTGTAGGCGGCGAGCTTGGTGTCGCGGTAGCGGCGGTTGCTCTCGGCGAAGAGCCGGCGCTCATGCTCCTCGTTGGCGAAGGCTTGGACGACGCGGATGCCGCCGACATTCTCCTCGATGCGGGCGTTGAAATCGCCGACCCGCCCGTAGAGCGCATGCCAGTTCTGGGTCATCCGGCTGCCGTAGCGGATGGTGACGAAGGCGGTCAGCGGCACCACCAGCGCCGTGACGATGGCGAGCGGCACATGCACCCACAGCATCAGCGCGAAGGCGCCGATCAGGGTCATGATCGCGATGAACAGGTCCTCCGGCCCGTGATGCGCGACCTCGCCGATCTCCTCCAGGTCCTTGGTCAGCCGCGCCACGAGATGGCCGGTCTTCTGGTTGTCGAAGAAGCCGAAGGAGAGCTTCTGCAGATGGTCGAAGGCCCTGGCCCGCATCTCGGTCTCGATGCCGATGCCGAGCTTGTGGCCCCAATAGGTCACGACGACCTGCAGCCCCGCGCTGATCAGATAGGCGACGAAGAGCCCGGCGACGGCGAGCGCGATCAGGCCGATCTCGCCGGTCGGCAGCAGCCGGTCGATGAAGAGGGTGACCGCGACGGGGAAGGCCAGTTCGAGCAGGCCGGCAGCGACCGCGCTGCCGAAATCGAGCATGAAGAGGCCGCGATGCGGCCGGTAATAGGCGGCGAACCGCTTGATCAGATCCATATCCGTCTCCGCGGCGACCGCGCTCAGGCTGGGAGCGCGATCGGGCGCTGTGTCTGGGGGTGGGCGATCACGCTCATCGCCACGCCGTAGATGCGGGCGAGCTGCTGCGAGGTCATGATCTCGTCCGGCGCGCCGCGTGCGATCATCCTGCCGGAATGCAGCGCGACGATCTCGTCGCAGAACCGGGCCGCCATGTTGACGTCGTGCAGGACGACGACGACGCCGAGCCCCCGCTCGGCGGACAGGCGGCGCACCAGCGAGAGCACCTCGATCTGGTGGGCGATGTCGAGCGCCGAGGTCGGCTCGTCGAGCAGCAGGCATTCGGCGTCCTGCGCCACCAGCATCGCCAGCCAGGCGCGCTGGCGCTCGCCGCCCGAGAGCGTGTCGACCAGCCGCTCGGCGAACGGCTCGACATCGGTGAGCGCCATCGCCTCGGCGACCTTCTCGCGATCCTTCGCGCCGAAGCGGCCGAGCGCGCCGTGCCAGGGGTAGCGGCCGAGCGCGACCAGCTCCTTGACCAGCAGCCCCGACGAGGCCGGCGTCTGCTGCGGCAGATAGGCGACCTTGCGCGCGAAGGCCCGGCCGTTCCAGGCCTCGAGCGCCTTGCCTTCGAAGCGGACCGTGCCGCCGGTGGCCGCCTGCTGGCGGGCGAGCAGCTTGAGCAGCGTCGACTTGCCCGAACCGTTGTGCCCGATCAGCCCGACCACCCGCCGCGCCGGCAGGGTAAGGCTCAGCGGCTCCAGCAGCGTGCGGCCGGGCACGGCGAAGGTGACGCCGTCGAGATCGAACAGATCGCCTTCGCCGGCTGCGAAAGCGGCGCCTCCGGCCAGCGAAAGGGCCTTCGCCGCCAGGCTGCCCTGAGCGGGCGGAAACGCGGAAGCCTTCATCTCCATGATCGAACTCGCTTTCGGGGATCGCCGGTCTGGGCCGCTGCGGCTTCGACCTACACCGCCACGGCCCCGGGTGAAAGTAGGGTGTTCCGCCCCGGAAGCCACTTCGCGGAGCCTCGCGCCGGCGCGGGCGCCCGCGTTGCGCCTGCCGCGCTCGCGGCGGAAGCCGGCATGGCCGGCAGCCTGCGACAGACCGCCTCACCTGCCGGACGGCCGTCCGGCGCCGGGCCCGCTCTTGTCTCCGCGCCGGTTTTGCCGTCAAGCTCCGCCCCGCGAAGAGCCGGCAGCCGCACATCCTTGCGCCGGCTCAGGATAGATCTCTGGAACGGCCGGGTCGCGAATGGTTTCGGTAGAGCTCAAGGACGTGTCGAAGAGCTGGGGCGGTGCGGCCGCCGTCGACGGCATCGGCTTCACGGTGGAGGGAGGGCGGCTCGTCGCCCTGCTCGGCCCTTCCGGCTGCGGCAAGTCCACCACGCTCCGGCTGATCGCCGGGCTGGAGGACACCAGCGCCGGCACGATCGCCATCGGCGGGCGCGACGTCACCCGTGCCCCGCCCTCCAAGCGCGGCATCGCCATGGTCTTCCAGAACTACGCGCTGTTTCCGCATCTGAGCGTCGCCGAGAACATCCTGTTCGGGCTGAAGGTGCGGAAAGTGTCGCGCGCCGAGCGCGACGCCCGCCTCGCCCGCGCCGCCTCGATCCTCGGGCTGGCCAAATTGCTCGACCGCAAGCCCTCGCAGCTTTCCGGCGGGCAGCAGCAGCGCGTCGCGCTCGGCCGCGCCATCGTCGCCGAGGCGCCGGTCTGCCTGATGGACGAACCGCTCTCCAATCTCGACGCCCAGTTGCGCGTCGAGATGCGGCGCGAGATCCGCGAATTGCAGCAGCGTCTCGGCATGACCATGGTCTATGTCACGCATGACCAGGTCGAGGCGATGACGATGGCCGACCAGGTCGTGCTGATGCGCAACGGCAAGATCGAGCAGGACGCCGCGCCGGACGCCCTCTACGAGAACCCGGAGACGATCTTCGCCGCCCGCTTCGTCGGCACGCCGCCGATGAACGTGCTGCCGCTCGCTTCCGTGCAGGCGCGCGGCGGCACGCTCGCCGCGCCGCCGGGGCTCGATCCGGCCGGGCTCGCTGTCGGCATCCGCCCCGAAATGACGGAAATCGGCGAGAATGGCATCGCGGCCGAGGTGGTGACCGCCGAATATCTTGGCGCCGACACTTTGATCGAGACGCGCGTCGACGGCCATTCCTTCATCGTCAAGCGCCCCGGCAAGATCCGTGCGACGGCGGGCGAGACGGTCTACATCAGATTGTCACAGGCGGCGCTGCATTGGTTCGACCAGGCGTCGGAACGGAAGGTGGTTCGCAACTGAACCGGCCGCGAGAGTCGGACGCTCGAACCATCCCAGCAAGGGAGAGAGGACATCATGGACAGACGTGAATTCTTGGGCGGCGCGGCGGCGCTCGCAGGCGCCACGGCGCTGCCGGGCATCGCCCGCGCGCAGGGCGCCGAGCTTTCCTTCTTCTATCCGGTCGCGGTCGGCGGCCCGATCACCAAGCTGATCGACGCCTATGCCACCGGCTTCGAGAAGGACAATGCCGGCGTCAAGGTGAAGCCGATCTATGCCGGCACCTATCAGGAGACGATCGTCAAGGCGCTGACGGCGCATAAGAGCGGCACGCCGCCAGTGCTCTCGGTGCTGCTCTCGACCGACATGTTCACGCTGATCGACGAAGAGGCGATCGTGCCCTTCGACGACTTCATCAAGACCGACGAGGACAGGAAGTGGCTCGCCGGCTTCTATCCCGGCTTCATGGAGAACAGCCAGACCGGCGGCAAGACCTGGGGCATCCCGTTCCAGCGCTCCACGGTCGTGCTCTACTGGAACAAGGAGCTGTTCAAGGAGGCCGGGCTCGACCCCGAGAAGCCGCCGA
The DNA here is from genome assembly GCA_900466745.1 of Hyphomicrobiales bacterium. Lineage (GTDB taxonomy): Bacteria > Pseudomonadota > Alphaproteobacteria > Rhizobiales > Beijerinckiaceae > Allobosea > Allobosea minatitlanensis. The sequence continues at coordinate 15,358 of UBNE01000027.1, forward strand.
AGGACTGGGCCGAGCAGGTCGAGTTCGCGCAGAAGCTGACCAAGCGCGACGCCTCCGGCAACGTCACGCAATGGGGTATCCAGATCCCCTCCTCCGGCTTCCCCTACTGGCTGTTCCAGGGGCTGACGACGCAGGCCGGCGCGATCCTCGCCAACAGCGCCGGCGACAAGACCGACTACGCCAATCCGGCCGTGATCGAGGCGCTGCAGTACTGGGTCGACCTCTCCCAGAAATACAAGGTCCATCCGCCCGGCATCGTCGAATGGGGCACCACGCCGCGCGACTTCTTCGAGAAGAAGGTCGCGATGATGTGGACCACCACCGGCAACCTCACCAATGTCCGCGCCAACGCCAAGTTCCCCTTCGGCGTCGGCGTTCTGCCGGCCGGCAAGAAGCCGGGCAGCCCGACCGGAGGCGGCAATTTCTATCTGTCGAAGAAGGCGACCAGGGCCGAGCAGGAAGCCGCCTTCAAGTTCGTGCGCTGGATCACCACGCCCGAGCGCGCCGCCCAGTGGAGCATCGACACCGGCTATGTCGGCGTGACGCCGGCCTCCTACGAGACCGAGGCGATGAAGACATATGTCGCCGGTTTCCCGCAGGCGATCGTCGCGCGCGACCAGCTCTCCAGCGCCGTGGCCGAGCTCTCGACCCATGAGAACCAGCGCGTCACCAAGGCGCTGAACGACGGGTTGCAGGCGGCCCTGACCGGCACCAAGACGCCGCAGAAGGCGATGGAGGAGGCGCAGGCCGAGGCCGAGCGCATCCTGAAGCCCTATCGCTGAGCGCAGCACGCCCGATGACGAACCGCGCGACCGCGACGATCCATGGCTGGCTGCTGCTGCTGCCGGCCATGGCGTGCCTGGCCCTGTTCACGCACTGGCCCGCGCTCGCGAGCTTCATCGAGAGCTTCTACTCGACACCGAAGGCGCGCCGCCCGGCGCGCTTCATCGGCCTCGACAATTACGAGCAGATGCTGGCCGACCCGATCTTCTGGAAGGCGCTGAGCAACAATCTCTGGTTCGCGCTCGGCACGATCCCGACCTCGATCGCGCTGGCGCTGCTGATGGCGGTCTGGGTCAACGACCGGATCGCCGGGCGCACGCTCGTGCGCATGGCCTATTTCACGCCGACGATCCTGCCGATGATCGCCGTCGCCAATATCTGGCTGTTCTTCTACACGCCGCAATACGGGCTGCTGGAGCAGATCACCGGCCTGTTCGGCGCGCGCTCGACCAACTGGCTGGGCTCGCAGGACACCGCGCTCTATGCCATCACCATCGTCGCGATCTGGAAGGAAGCCGGCTTCTTCATGATCTTCTACCTCGCGGCGCTGCAGGCGATCCCGCCCAGCCTCGGCGAGGCGGCGGCGATCGAGGGCGCCTCGCGCTGGACCTTCTTCCGCCGCATCCAGTTCCCGCTGCTGATGCCGACGACCCTGTTCGTGCTGATCAACGCCGTCATCAACGCCTTCCGCATGGTCGACCATATCGTGGTGATGACGCGCGGCGGGCCGGACAATGCCACGACGCTGCTGCTCTACTACATCTACCAGGTCGGCTTCGGCTTCTGGGACACGGCCTATGCGGCGACGCTGACCTGCGTGCTGCTGGTGCTGCTGGCGCTGGTCGCCTTCGTCCAGTATGGCTGGCTCGAACGCAGGACGCACTACCAATGAGCGCCCCGACGCCCCCCGCCCCGACCGCGACGCGCGCCGATCCTTACGCCCCGAAAGGCCTCGCGCTCACGCTGGAATCGACCGGCGCGATCCTGCTCGCGCTCCTATGGGTGCTGCCGCTCGCCTATGCCGTCTGGGCCGCGGTCCATCCGGCCGAGTACACCACGCGCTTCGTGCTGACCGCGCCGCTGACGCTGGACAATTTCACGCGCGCCTGGGCGGCCGCCCCCTTCGCGCGCTATTTCCTCAACACCTTCATCCTCGTCACCATGATCCTCGTCTTCCAGATCGTGCTGGGGACGCTCGCGGCCTATGCGCTGGCGCGGCAGGATTTCTGGGGCCGCGACATCGCCTTCGTGCTGATCCTGGCGCAGCTCATGATCATGCCGGACGCGCTGATCGTCGAGAACTACCGCACCCTCGCCAAGGTCAACCTGATCGACACCATCCCCGCCATCGCCCTGCCCTATATCGCCTCGGCCTTCGGCATCTTCCTGCTCCGCCAGACCTTCAAGACCGTGCCGAAGGAGCTCGACGACGCCGCCCGCGTCGAGGGGGCGAGCCCGCTGCAGGTGCTGATGCGGGTCTATGTGCCGCTGGCGAAGCCGACCTACATCGCCTACGGCCTCGTCTCGGTCAGCTATCACTGGAACAACTTCCTCTGGCCGCTGCTGGTCACCAACTCGGTCGAATCGCGTCCGCTGACGGTCGGCCTGCAGGTCTTCTCCTCGGCCGACCAGGGCATCGACTGGGCGGTGATCTGCGCCGCGACCCTGATGACCTCGGCGCCGCTGCTCGTCGGCTTCCTGCTGTTCCAGCGCCAGTTCGTGCAGAGCTTCATGCGCGCAGGCATCAAGTAGCGGCATTCCGATGAAGCTGATCACCTGGAACATCCAATGGGCTCGCGGCACCGACGAGCGTGTCGATCCGCATCGCATCATCCGCCACGCCCGGCAGATGGCGGATTTCGACGTGCTCTGCCTGCAGGAGGTCGCGGCCAATTTCCCCGATCTGGACGGCAACGACCGCACCGACCAGTTTGCCCTGTTCGGCGAACTCCTGCCCGGCTTCACCGCCATCGAGGCGATCGGCGTCGACATTCCGGATGGCGAAGGCGGCCGCAAGCGCTTCGGCAACCTGATCCTGACCCGGTTGCCGGTGGCGCAGGCGCTGCGCCATGTCCTGCCCTGGGAGGCGGCGGCGACGCGCAACATGCCGCGCGTGCTCGTCGAGGCGATGGTCGAGACGCCGTTCGGCCCGATCCGGCTGATGACGACCCATCTGGAATACTCCTCGCCCGCGCTGCGTGCGGCCCAGATCGAGGGCATCCGGCACCTGCATCGCATGGCCGCCGCGCGGCAGGCGACGCCGCGTGCGCCCGGCCCGCACACCTATGCGCCGACGCCGAACACGGCGAGCGCGATTCTGACCGGCGACTTCAACATGCGGCCCGACGATGCCGGGCTGGCGCAATTGCTCGCGCCCTTCCCGGACGGCGTGCCGCCGCTGGTCGATCTCTGGCCGGTGCTGAAGGGCACCGAGCCGCATCCGCCCTCGGCCTTCATCTGCGACCAGACCTACGGGCCGCCGGGCTGCCTCGACTATGTGCTGGCGACCCTGGACCTCGCCGCGCGGGCGCGCTCGATCACCTACGATATCGAGACGCGGGCCTCGGACCATCAGCCGATCCTCGTCGAATTCGATCTCGGATGATCTTCACCCGGCAAGACCATGAGCGGCTCGACGCCATCCTGCGCGAGGCCGCCCGCCGCGAGGTGATGCCGCGTTTCCGGCGCCTGGCGGCCGGCGATATCCGCGCCAAGCAGAACCCGGTCGATGTCGTCACCGAGGCCGACGAGGCGGCCGAGCGCTTCATCTGCGCCGCGCTGGCGAAAGCCTTTCCGGGTGCCGCGCTGATCGGCGAGGAAGCCGTCACCAGGGACCCCTCCCGGCTCGGCGCGCTCGCGCAGGCCGATCTCGCCTTCGTCATCGACCCGATCGACGGCACGCTGAACTATGCCAGCGACCTCCCGCTCTTTGCGGTGATGGCGGCCGTCATCGTCAGGGGCGAGACCGTCGCGGCCGTGATCCACGATCCCGTCGCCGCGGACAGCGCGATGGCGCTGCGCGGCGAAGGCGCCGGGCTGCGCCAGGCCGACGGTTCGGAGCGGGATCTGCGCGTGGCGCCCGCCGTCGCGCCGCATCTCATGAACGGCATGGCGGGCTGGCAGTATTTCCCCGAGCCGCTGCGCAGCTCCATCCCCGGCCGCTTCCCGGCTTTCCTCGAAGTCGGCTCGCTGCGCTGCTGCGGGCAGGAATACCGGCTGGCGGCGGCGGGCCGCCTGCAATTCCTGCTCTACGGCGTGCTCAATCCCTGGGACCATGCGCCGGGCGTGCTGCTCCACCGCGAGGCCGGCGGCCATGCGCGGCTGCTCGACGGCCGGCCCTACACGCCTGCCGAACGCCCGGCCGGGCTGCTCTGCGCGCCCGATGCGGAGAGCTGGCGGGAGATCCGCGCTCTCCTGCCCGACTGAGCCGCGGCCCCGGCGATGCCGGTTCCGGGACCGGAACACCCGGTCCAGAGCCTGCTGCATCTTCGTGGCGCCGCGGGTCACCGCGGGCTTGACCCGGGATGACCTCCTTGTTTCCGCGCAAGATCAGCGGGTTCTAGGGAAGGTGCTGGTTCTCGAAAAAGCCGTCGAGCGGAATCTGGGTCGTCTTCTCGAAATCGTCCATCGCATCCAGCAGGCGCCGCCGGTAGTTCAGCAGCGCGAGCAGAAGCTGCGCCGCATCGCGCGACAGCCCGTAGCGGGCCCAGCTCTCGGCGGTTCGCCGCTCGATGCCGATCTGATCGCCGAAGGCCTCGACCGTCTGGAAGCCGAGGCCGCGCACGACCTCGAGCAGCTCCTCGGCCGACATGCGCGGCTTGACCACATGGGAATGCACCCGCTCCAGCATGAGGCGGATATCGGACGGGCGAAACTGGAGGGAGTTGCGCGCGAATTGCTCGAAATTATTGGCCATGTCGTTCCCGGCTCCGTTATGCGCGCAGCCGCTCTTCCGAACGGCGTTCCGAAAGGCCGCCATTGAGCAGGGCCTCGGCTGCGCTTTCATCCGTGATCAGGACCTTGGCGTCGCTCGCGCGCAAGGCCGCGCGGATCGCCAGCTCCTTGTCGGCACCTCCGGCGGCGATGGCGACCAGCCGGATATCCTTCAGATCCGCGGGGCTGACCGCCATGACGCGCCGGTTGACCGGATGGTCCACCAGCTCCCCCGCGGCGTCGATGAAATGGCAGACCAGGTCGCCGACGGCCCCCGCCTTCTTCAGCGAGGCCAGGTCCGACTGCGGCAGCAGCCCTTCGCGGAACAAGGTCGAGCCCGCCACGACGTCGCCCACACTCACCAGGGCGATATCCGCATTCCGCGCGCGCTGGCGCAGCTCCCGCAAGGCCGGCTCGCGCCAGAGCGCGTCCCTAAGTTCGCCATTCGACACGAATACCGGCGCCGTGAGCTGGAAACAGTCGGCCCCGAAGAGGTCCGCGACGCGACGCGCCACCGCGGAAGGATTGATGCTGCGCGAATGGGTCAGCCCGCCGAGCAGGGAGACCACCGACATCGATTCGATCTGGCGCGGCGGAATGCCCCGGAGCGCCTGGCTCAGCGTCTGGCCCCAGCCGACGGCGAGCGAGACGCCGTCGCTCATCTTGTCCGAGAGCCAGAGCCCGGCGGCATAGCCGACCAGGGACGACACGCTCGCCGCATCGCGCGCCGCCGGAACCACCACGGCCTCCTCGAGGCCGAAGCGCGTGACCAGCCCGCGCTCGAGCCCGGCCTGCCGCGCCGAGCGCGCATCGATCCTGATCTTGACCAGCCCCTCGCTGCGCGCGGCCGCCAGCATCCTGACCACCTTCACGCGGCTGAGGCCCAGGGCTTCGGCGATCTGCTCCTGCGTCAGCCCCTCGACGTAATAGAGCCACGCGGCCCGGACCTTCGCGTCCGCGACCGGCACCTCGCCCGGGGCCGATGATGCGTCGAATGCCTCTTCCACCGTCGATCCGTCACCCTGTCTGCGACCGCTGCCGCAGCATCGCAGCATCGCCCCGGGAAAAGCAACACCCTCGAACAAATGTGCCCTTGACAGCATCAATGTACTGTTCTTTTGTGCCTATCAAATAACATATGTTCTAGGGAGTTCCTGCGATCATGGTCGCCACCCTGACCCAGCCGCTCATTGGCGCGCCGGCAGCCGGACTGTCCCTGGCGGAGGCGCTGGACCTGCGTGGGAAAGCCGGCAAGCCGGTCCGCGTCGGCCTGATCGGCGCCGGCCAGATGGGCACCGACATCGTCGTGCAGATCTCCCAGATGCACGGAATCGAGATCGCGGCCGTCGCCGACATCGCGCCGGACCGCGTGAGCGAGGCCGCCGCCCTCGCCGGCCGCAAAGGCGAGGTCGATTCGGTGTCGGACGAGGCGGGGCTCGACGCCGCGCGTCGCAAGGGCCGCATCGCCGCGACGGCCTCGCTCGACCTGATCTGCCGCTCGCCCTCGGTCGACGTCATCATCGACGCGACCGGCAATCCCGAGGCCGGCTCGCGCGTCGCGCTGACGGCGATCGCGGCGCGCAAGCATATCGTGATGATGAATGTCGAGGCCGACATCACCATCGGCTCCTATCTCGCGGTCGAAGCGGCCAAGGCCGGCGTGGTCTATACGCTCGGCGCCGGCGACGAGCCCGCCGCCGCGATGGAGCTGATCAACTTCATCCGGGCCATGGGCTATCCCGTCGTCGCGGCCGGCAAGGGCAAGAACAACCCGTTCCGGATCGACGCCGTGCCCGCCGACTATATGGAGGAAGCCAGGCGACGGAACATGAACCCGCGCATGCTGGTCGAGTTCGTCGACGGCTCCAAGACGATGGTCGAGATGGTCGCCATCGCCAATGCCTGCGGCTTCATTCCCGACATCCCCGGCATGCACGGCCCGGCCGCGCCGAAGGACGAATTGCAGAACTATTTCTGCCCGAAGGAGGAAGGCGGCCTGCTCTCGCATAAGGGCGTGGTCGATTTCTCGGTGGCGAAGGGCGTGGCGCCCGGCGTCTTCGCCGTCGCCGAGATGCGCCATCCCCGCGTCCGCGAGCGGATGAGCGACCTGCATCTCGGCCCCGGCCCGTACTACTCCTTCTTCCGGCCCTATCACCTGACCAGCCTGGAAGTGCCGCTCTCGGCCGCCGCCGCCGTGATCTTCAACCAGAGCCATATGCGCCCGCTGCCGGTGCCGACCTCCGAGGTCGGCTGCATCGCCAAGCGCGACCTCGCGGTGGGCGAGACGCTCGATGCCATCGGCGAATACGGCTATCGCGGCTTCGCCCTCTCGCGGGCCGATGCCCAGGCGCGCCAGGCGCTGCCGATCGGCCTCGCCCAGGGCGCGAAAGTGACCCGCCCCGTCGCCAAGGGCGAGCTGATCACGCTGGCCGACGCCTCCCCCGACGAAAAGCTGAAGATCGTCGCGGTGCGCCGCGCCCAGGACGCGATGATCGCCGCGCTGACCTCCGGAGCCGCCGCATGAGCGCCCATCAGAAGCCGAACCAGCGGCCGGAACTCGCCGCGCTCGACGACGCGACGGTGGCGCGTGCGCTGACCAGGATGCACCTGATCCGCAAGTTCGAGGAGGCGGCCGAGGCGAGCTATATGCGCGGCCTGATCCACGGCACGATGCATCTCTCGATCGGGCAGGAGGCGAGCGCGGTCGGCACGACGCTGCCGCTCGAGGCGCACGACTACATCCTCTCGACCCATCGCGGCCATGGCCACTGCATCGCGCGCGGGGCCGAGCCGAAGCTGATGTTCGCCGAGTTCTTCGGCAAGGAGACCGGCTATTGCAAGGGCCGCGGCGGCTCGATGCACATCGCCGATGTCGAGGGCGGCAATCTCGGGGCCAACGGCATCGTCGGCGGCGGCCTGCCGATCGCGGTCGGCGTCGGCATGAGCATCAAGGCGCAGAAGAACGGCCGCGTCTGCATGGTCTTCTTCGGCGACGGCGCCTCGAACGAGGGCGCCTTCCACGAGGCGCTGAACATGGCCTCGATCTGGAAGCTGCCGGTCGTCTTCGTCTGCGAGAACAACAAATACGGCATGTCGATGGATATCGGCCGTGCCATGGCGGTGCCGAACGTCGCCGACCGCGCCAGCGCCTACGGCATGCCCGGCCATTGCCTCGACGGCAACGATCTCGCCGGCGTCGCGGCGGTGGCGAAGCAGGCCATCGCGCGGGCCCGCTCCGGCGAGGGCCCCTCGCTGATCGAGTGCAAGACCTATCGCTGGCGCGGCCATTCCAAGAGCGACCGCAATCTCTACCGTTCCAAGGAGGAGATCGAGGAATGGCGCAACCAGGACCCGATCCGGCGGCTGGAAGACGAGCTCAAGGCGCATGACCGCTTCGACGCCGCCGCACTGATGAAGCTCGAAGAGGATGCGCAGCGCGAGATCGACGCCGCCGTCGAGTTCGCCCGCACCTGCCCGGACCCCGATCCGAAAGACCTGACCCGTGACGTCTATGCCCTCTGACACGCTCGAAGCCGTGAGCGAGATCCGCGAGCTTTCCTATGCCGAAGCCGTGCGCGAGGCGCTCGGACAGGCGATGGAGGCGGACGAGCGCGTCTTCCTCTTCGGCGAGGATGTCGGCGTCTATGGCGGCGCCTTCGGCGTCTCCGGCGATCTCGTCCACCGCTTCGGCAAGGAGCGCGTGATCGACACGCCGATCAGCGAGCTCGGCATCGCCGGGGCGGCGGTGGGCGCCGCGATCACCGGCATGCGCCCGGTGCTGGAGATCCAGTTCTCGGATTTCGTCACGCTCGCCATGGAGCAGCTCGTCAACCAGGCGGCAAAAATCCGCTTCATGTTCGGCGGCAAGGCGAGCGTGCCGATGGTGGTGCGCCTGCCCGGCGGCTCCGGCACGGGTGCGGCCGCCCAGCACAGCCAGAGCCTGGAAGCCTGGTTCGCCCATGTGCCGGGCTTGAAGGTTCTCCAGCCGAGCACGCCGCACGACGCCAAGGGCATGCTGCTCGCAGCCATCGACGACCCCAACCCGGTGCTGATCTTCGAGCACAAGCTGCTCTACAAGACCAAGGGCCACGTTCCCGCCGAGGCCTATCGCGTGCCGATCGGCCAGGCCGCGATCCGCCGCGAGGGCAGCGACATCACCATCGTCGGCTCCTCGATCATGGCCCGCAAGGCCGAGGCCGCCGCCGAACGGCTGGCCACGGACGGCATCTCGGCCGAGGTGATCGATTTGCGCTCGATCCGCCCGATCGACTTCACCACCATCGCCGAGAGCGTGCGCAAGACGCATCGCCTGCTGGTCGTCTATGAGGGCGTGAAGACCATGGGCATCGGCGCCGAGATCTCGGCGATGATCGCCGAGAGCGAGGTCTTCGACTTCCTCGACGCGCCGATCGTCCGGCTCGGCGGCGCCGATGCGCCGATCCCCTATAATCCGGTGCTGGAGAAGGCGGCCGTGCCGCAGGAGGACGACATCGTCGCCGCCGCAACCAATCTCGTCCGCCGCGGGGAAGCCTGATGCCGGTCGAGGTCATCCTTCCCAAGGTCGACATGGACATGGAGACCGGCACGATCGAGACTTGGCACGTCAAGGAGGGCGACCAGGTCCGCCAGGGCGACACGATCTTCGAGATCGGCACCAACAAGGCGGTGATGGAGGTCGAGGCTCCCGCCAGCGGCGCGATCCGCAACATCAAGGCGGAAACCGGCGTGCCGATCGCGGTCGGAACCCCCGTCGCCTGGATCTATCGCGACGGCGAAGCCGCCTCCGAGCCGGCGGCCGCCGCATCGCTCCCGCCGGCCGAGGCGCCGCTGTCTCCGGCGATCGCTGGCCCCTCCGCGGCATCAGGCCTGCGCGCGACCCCGCTCGCCCGCCGCATCGCCCGCCAGAACGGCCTCGACCTCAAGGCCGTGACGGGCACCGGTCCGCGCGGACGCATCGGCGAAGCGGATGTGAAACGCCATCTGGAGCAGCCGCCCCGCTGCATTCCGGCGCAGGAGGCGCGTCCGGCGCCCGCCCCCGCCGCGAGCCCTTCCGAAGGCCGCCTGCAGCCCTTCTCGGCCATCCGCCGCATCGTCGCCAGCCGGCTCTCCGAGAGCATGCGCACGGCGCCGCATTTCTACCTCACCGCCGAGATCGAGATGAGCGCCGCGCGCGAGCTGCTGCGCCGCCTCGCCAGACGTCATGAGCGCATCGGCGCGCCGAAGCCCAGCCTCACCGTGCTGATCGCCCGCGTCGCCGCCCGCATCCTGCGCGACCATCCGGTCATCAACGCCTCCGCCGAGGGCGAGGCGACCCGCTTCCACGAGCGCATCGACATCGGCATCGCCATGGAGCGCGACGGCGACCTCGTGGTGCCTGTGCTGCGCGATGCCGCATCCATGGACATGCCAGCCATGTCGCGTGAATTCGCCAGATTGCGCGACGGCATGGCGAAGCGCACGCTGACCCCGGCCGAGCTCGGCGGCGGCACCTTCACCATCTCCAATCTCGGCATGTACGGCGTCGACTCGTTCACCGCGATCATCAATCCGCCGCAGGGCGCGATCCTCGCGGTCGGCCGCACGCTCGACAAGCCGGTCGGCCGGGACGGACAGATCGTGCTCAGGCCGATGGCGAACTTCACGCTGTCCTCGGACCACCGAATCGTCGACGGCGTCGCCGCGGCGCGCTTCATGGCCGAGCTGCGCGAGGCGCTGGAGAACCCCGAGGTTCTCCTGTGATGGAAAGGTCTTCGCCGCCGAACAAAACCGTTTACTGCCGGCCATAGACCATCGGAAAAGCAAGATCGGCCCGCCGCAACCGGCATAAGGCCGACGGCGATCATGGGAGGAAACACGATGACGACGCAGACGAGACGCAACGTTCTGGCAGCCGCCGCCCTGGGCGCGCTGCTCGCGACCGCCCCGGCATTGGCGCAGGCGCCCTCGGGCAAGCTCGTGCTCTACACCTCGCAGCCGGAGAAGGACGCGGCCCAGACCACCGCCGCCTTCAAGAAGGCCTATCCCAATGTCGAGGTCGAGATCTTCCGCTCCGGCACGACCGAGGTGATGGGCAAGCTCGCCGCGGAGATCTCGGCCGGCCAGCCCGGCGCCGACGTGCTGCTGATCGCGGATGCCGCGAGCATGGAGATCCTCAAGGGCCAGAACCAGCTCCTCGCCTATCCCGGCGCGAAGACGGAAGGCCTGCAGGAAGGCTCCTTCGACAAGGACAAGACCTATTTCGGCTCGAAGCTGATCACCACCGGCATCGCCTACAACACCGCCGCCAAGGAGAAGCCGACCTCCTGGACCGATCTCGACAAGCCCGCCTACAAGGGCCAGATCTCGATGCCGAGCCCGCTCTATTCGGGCGCGGCCGCGATCATGCTCTCGACCATGACGGCGCGCTCCGACCTGGGCTGGAAGCTGTTCGAGGGGCTGAAGGCCAACGAGGCCGTCGCGGTGCGCGGCAACGGCGCCGTGCTGCGCGCCGTCGCCACCGGCGAGAAGGCCTATGGCGTGCTGGTCGACTTCATGGCCTACAACGCCAAGAAGCAGGGCTCGCCGATCGACTTCGTCTTCCCGAAGGAGGGCGCGCCGGCCGTGACCGAGCCCGTCGCCATCGTCAGGACGACCCGCAACGAGGCCGCCGCCAAGGCCTTCGTCGACTTCATCCTCTCCGACGAGGGCCAGAAGCTTGCCCTGTCGATGGGCTACATCCCGGCGAAGCCCGGTGTCGGCTCGCCGTCCTGGCTGCCGGAAGGCACCAGGATCAACGTCATGCCCTCCGACATCGCGGCCGTGGTCAAGGCGACGGAGGCCGACAAGGCCCGCTTCGCCACCCTGTTCGGCAACTGAGACGCCGGGTGCGCATGTCCCTCGCCGATACCGCGACGCTGCGCACGCGCGTCGAGGAGACGGGCCTCCTCTGGGGGCTCGTCGGCCTCGTCGCGCTGCTCTCGCTCCTGCCGATCGGGCGCCTCGTGGTCGAGGGCTTGGCGCCGGGCGGCCAGCTCTCCGCGACCGCGCTCGGCAAGGTGCTGGCCAGCCCGACGACCTGGACCGCGACCTGGAACAGCCTCGTCACGGCGGTCTCCGGCACCGTGCTCGCGGTGCTGGTCGGCGGGTCCGTCGCGCTGCTCGCGACCCTGACCGACATCCGCGCCCGCAACGCCTTCACCTTCTGCTTCGTCCTGCCCCTGATGATCGCGCCGCAGGTCACCGCGCTGGCCTGGCTCCAGCTCTTCGGGCCGTCGAGCACGCTGCTCAAGCTGATCGGCCTGGCGCCGCCGCTCGGCAGCCGCAACCCGCTCTATTCGCGCGAGGGCATCGTCCTGCTGCTCGGGCTGCAATATGCCCCGCTGATCTTCCTGACGCTACGCGCCGGCCTGCGGGCGCTGCCCAAGGAGCTGATCGAGGCCGGACTCGCCGCCGGCGCCCATCCGCTGACGGTGCTGCGGACGGTGGTCCTGCCCCTGATGACGCCGCCGCTCGTCGCCGGCATCGCGCTCTGCTTCGTCTCCTGCCTCGGCAATTTCGGCATCCCCGCCTTCCTCGGCATTCCCGGCAACTTCATCGTGCTGCCGACGCTGATCTATCAGCGCCTCGCCGGGCTCGGGCCGGGCGTGCTCTCCGAGGTCGCCATCCTGTCGCTGCTGATCGGCATCATCGCGATGGCCGGAATCCTGCTTCAGGACGTGATGATGCGCCGCCGCGACTTCCGCATCACCACGACCTCCAGCGCTGCCCGGCCCTTCGAGCTCGGCCGCTGGCGGCGGCCGGTCGAGATCCTGCTCTGGAGCTTCGCCATCCTCGTCCTCGCCCTGCCCTTCCTCGGGCTGCTGACGACCTCGCTGATCCCGGCCTTCGGCGTGCCGCTCAACGCCGCGACGGCGACGCTCGGCAACTATGCCTATGTGCTGATCGAGCACGCCGCCTCGCGCCGCGCCTTCGTCAACAGCTTCCTGATGTCGGCGGGCGCCGCGCTCCTGATCGTGCTGATCTGCGTGCCGCTCGGCTATTTCATCGTCTGGAAGAGGTCGCGGGCGCTGCGCCTGCTCAACCTCGCCGCGGAGCTGCCCTACGCCATGCCCGGCGTGGTGCTGGCCATCGCCGCGATCCTGCTCTTCCTCAAGCCGCTGCCGGTGCTGAACGTCTCGCTCTACAACACGGTCTGGATCATCGTCTTCGCCTATCTCGCGCGCTTCCTCGTGCTGGGCTTGCGGCCGGTCGTCAGCGGCTATCTCCAGATCGACCGCACGCTGGAGGAAGCCGCCCAGGTCGCGGGAGCGGGCCTGCCGCGCCGGCTCGTCACCATCATCTTCCCGCTGGTCGCGCCGGCGGCGGTGGCGGGCGCGCTCCTGATCTTCCTCACCGCCTTCAACGAGCTGACGGTCTCGGCGCTGCTCTGGTCCTCGGGCGCGGAAACGCTCGGCGTCGTCGTCTTCTCCTTCGAGCAGGGCGGCGATTCGACCTATGCCTCGGCGCTGGCGACGATCACCGTGCTCGTCACCGTCGGCCTCATGCTCTCGACCACCCTCTTCGCCCAGAGATTGCCCCAGGGAGTCCTGCCGTGGCGCGACTGACCATCGACCGGGCGCAGAAGCGCTTCGGCTCCTATCTCGCCCTCGACCATGTCTCGATCGACGTCGAGGACGGGGAATTCCTGGCCGTGCTCGGCCCCTCCGGCTGCGGCAAGACCACGCTGCTGCGCCAGATCGCCGGCTTCGACAAGCTCGACGGCGGCGCGATCCGCATCGGCGAGCGCCTGGTCTCCTCGGCCGAAACCCATATCCCGCCCGAGCACCGCAAGCTCGGCATCGTCTTCCAGTCCTATGCGCTCTGGCCGCATATGACCGTGGCGGAGAACGTCGCCTATGGGCTCACCGTGGCCGGCGTGCGCGATCCCGAGCGGGCCCGGCGCGTCGCGGCCGCGCTCGACCTCGTCGGGCTGAACGGCTTCGCCGAGCGCCGGCCCGGCCTGCTGTCGGGCGGCCAGCGCCAGCGCGTGGCGCTGGCCCGCTGCCTCGTCACCGAGCCCTCGCTCGTGCTGCTCGACGAGCCGCTCGCCAATCTCGACGTGCATCTGCGCGCCGCGATGGAGGACGAATTCGCCCGCTTCCACGAGCGCACCGGCACCACCATGGTCTACATCACCCATGACCAGGCCGAGGCGATGGCGCTGGCCGACCGCATCGCGGTGATGGATCGCGGCCGGCTGCTCCAGCTCGCCACGCCCTCCCTGCTCTACCGCGAGCCGGCCAACGCCACCGTCGCCGGCTTCATCGGCGAGGGCATGGTGCTGCCCGCCACCGTCTTGTCCGCGCCGCAGGCCGGACGCTGCCGGGTCAAGGTGCTCGGCTTGGAGGCCGTGGTGCGCTGCCGGCCGGACCAGCCGGTCACCGACGGGGCGAAGCTGTGCCTGCGCGCCCGCGACATCGGCCTCGCCGCGACCGGGCAGGACGGGCTCGCGGCGGCGGTGGAGCGGCTCTCCTACCAGGGCGGGCATTTCCGGCTCGAGGCGCGCCCCGCCTGCGCCGGGGATACCCTGCTCCATCTCGACGCCAACGAACCGGCTCCGGCCGCCCCGGGCGACACCGTCCGCATCGCCATCCATGACGGCTGGGTCATCCCCGATGCCGGGGCCCTGCGCGAAGTCGCGTGAGAACCAGCCTATGCAAGTGACGATTCACGGCGGCGTCGGCGAGAAGGGCCGCACCTGCATCGGCGTCGCCCAGGCGGGCACGCGCATCCTGCTCGATGTCGGCGTCGACACCAGCAGCCCGCGCGGTCTGGGCTATTATCCCGCGATCGGCCGCGACGAGCTGCGCCGGCTCGACGCGATCATCGTGACCCATGCGCATGAGGACCATGTCGCGGCGCTGGGCTGGTGCCTCGCCAACGGCTTCGCCGGCCGCGTCCTGATGACCGCCGAGAGCGCCGCGGAGATGGGCGCGACGCTCGCCGCCTATGCGACGCCGGAGGAATGCGCCCTCGCCGCGCGGATCGCGCCCGAGATCATCGCGGCCGGCCAGGATTTCGGCATCGGCCCGCTCGCGATCCGCACGGGCCGCAGCGGCCATGTCGTCGGCGGCGTCTGGTGCCATCTCGGCGCGGAGGGCCGCAGCCTCGGCTATTGCGGCGACGTGGTTCCGGCGAGCCCGGTCTTCGCCATGGACCCGCTGCCGCCCTGCGACCTGCTGCTGGTCGACGCCTCCTATGGCGCCGACCGCGTCCCGGCCGCCGAGCGCGGCGGCGCCATCCGCCGCTGGCTCGCCGCGCATCCGCAGGGCGCCGTGCTGCCGACGCCGCTCTCCGGCCGCTCGGTCGAGCTGATCGGCCTGATCGAGGGCCCGATCGCCATCCACCCGTCGATGCGCGCGGCCCTGAGCGAGCAGATCGCGGCCGAAGCCTGGCTGAAGCCCGGGATCGCGGCGCTGCTGGCGGCACGCCTCGCCGCGGCGCAGCTCTGGGAGGAAGGCCGGCCGCTGCCGCCGGCGCCGCTGCTCTGCGACGACGGCATGGGGCTCGCCGGCCCCTCCAGGGCGGCGCTGGCGGAGGCGCGTCGCGTCGGGCATCCGGTGCTGCTGACCGGCCATATTCCCAAGGCCAGCCCGGCCGACGCGATGCGCACCGCCGGACTGGCGGACTGGCTGCGCTTCCCCACCCATCCGACCCTGCCGGAGAACGCCGCCCTCGCCGCGGCGAGCGGCGCCGCGCGGGTGCTCGCGCATTCCTGCGACGCGCAGACGGCCCGCCTGCTCGCCCCCGACATTCCGAACCTCGTCGCCGATCTCAAGCCCGGCGACAGCATCGAGATCTGATCATGCGCATCCTGATCGCCAACGACGACGGCATCGACGCTCCGGGCATCGCCCTGCTGCGGCGCGCCGCCGCCCGCCTGACCTCCGACATCTGGGTCGTGGCGCCGGAGCGGAAATGGACCGCCGCCAGCCATCACCTCTCCTTCGACCGCGACCTGACGCTGACCCGCCGCGCGGAACAGGTCTACGCTCTCGACGGCACGCCGGCCGACTGCGTCGTCGCCGCGATGACGGTGCTGTTCCGGGACGGCGGGCGCCCGGACCTCGTGCTGTCGGGCGTCAATGACGGGCGCAACGCCGCTGAGGACGCCGCCTATTCCGGCACGCTGTCGATCGCGCGCGAGGCAAGCTTCTGGCACATTCCGGCCGTCGGCTTCTCCCGCAGCAAGGGCGGAAGCGCGGGCGAGCAGGACGTCGCCGCGCTCGCCGCCCTGATCGACGCGCTCTGGCAGCGGGGCGCGGCCTGGCAGCGCGAGGGGACCTTTCTCAGCGTCAACCTGCCGAAGGAGCTGCCGGCGCAGATCGGCCTGGCCAGGATCGGCCGAGACAAGATCGCCGGCGCGGCCGATATCGGCGCGGATGACGGCGGCAGGATCGTCTGGCGCATCCGCCGCGGCCGGCCGCATACGAGCCGCCCCGGCGACGAGAACAGCTTCATCGATGCGGGCCGGATCGCCATCGTCCGCCATTGCTGGAGCGACGGCGCGCCGCTGGACGGCGGCCTGGCGGCGGAGCTGAACGCGGCGCTCGCGCCCGGCGGCTAGGCCCGGACGGGCCCCGCCCGGCGTCAGGCTCCCCCGGCCTGCCGGCGCTTCCAGGCGGCATAGAGATTGGCTCCCTCCTCCGCAGGGACCGGCAGATGGCGGATCCGCATCGTCTGTTCGGCGAAAGGCCGGGCCAGATCGGCGTAGATCGCGGCGGTGGAGAGGCCGTAGGGCGCGCCGTCCTCGTTCGAATAGGCGAAGCAGACCTCCTCCACGCCGGCGAGCCGCATCGCCGCCATGCACATCGGGCAGGGATGGCCGCTGGCATAGACGATGCAACCGGAGAGATCGGGCGTGCCGAGCGCCCGGCCCGCGGCGCGCAACGCCATCAACTCGGCATGGGCCGTGGGATCGTTGGTGCGCGCGATCGCGTTGACGCCGGTCGCGACGACCGCGCCGTCCCTGACGACCACCGCGCCGAAGGGCCGGCCTCCGGCCTCGATATTGGCCTGCGCGAGCGCGACCGCCTCGCACAGAAAGCGCCGGGCATCGTCCATGGTCGTCTCCTTGTGGCTGCGTCGCGGCGGGTTTCGTTCCTCGGCGGCGGCGGCCCGCCCTCCCGGCTCACTCGGGATCGGCGACGGCCCGCTGCTGCGGGAACCCGACCGGCAGATCCGCCGCGAGCGCTTCCTGCTCGGTGCGGATGAAGCGGAAATAGGACAGCACCGCCATGGCGGACATCACCGCGAGCACCGCCGCGAAGCTGAACAGGATGCGGCGGCGTATCCTCAGGCTATCATGACACGATCCATCGAGAAGCGCCCATCCCCCGGCTCGATCATGGTCGACGACCGGTTTCCCGACCGTTAGGTTTCCGCTCCGACGGGAACGCCGGCGACCCGACCGGCTTTCCGCCTTATTGACGCGGTAGCCGCAATCGGGGATTGAACGCAGGATTCGCCCGCCTGCAAGAAGGACATTCCATGTCGGCCGCGCGCGCCCAGCTCTCCCCGCGTCTTGCCCTGCCCGGCCTTCTGCTGTGCGCGACGGCCCTGGCCGGCTGCAACGAGGAGAAGTCGGCGACGCCGCCGATGCAGCCGCAGGCGCAGGTCAGCATCGTCGTGCTCCATCCCCAGCCGGTCGCCATCACCGCCGAGCTGCCGGGGCGCGTCGCCGCCAACCTCGTCGCGGAAGTCCGGCCGCAGGTGAACGGCATCATCAAGTCGCGCCTCTATGAGGAAGGCGGCGACGTCAAGGCCGGCGACGTGCTCTACGAGATCGACCCGGCCCCCTATCAGGCCGCGCTCGACAGCGCGATCGCCGCGCAGCGCAAGGCGGAGGCCGCCGTCACCAACGCCCAGGTCCGGGCCAGCCGCTATCAGGAGCTGTTCCAGCGCAATGCCGGCAGCCGGCAGGACATGGACGACGCCAACGCCACGCTGGCCCAGGCCCAGGCCGACGTCGCCTCGGCCAAGGCGAGCGTCGAGACGGCGCGGATCAACCTCGCCTACACCAAGGTCACGGCCCCGATCGACGGGCGCATCGACAAATCGGCGCTGACGCCGGGCGCGCTGGTCACCGCGAACCAGGCGACCGCCCTGACGACGATCCGCAAGCTCGACCCGATCAATGTCGACGTCACCCAGTCCAGCACCAACCTGCTGCGCCTGCGCGACGACATCGCCGCGGGCCGGCTGCGCTTCACCGGGCTCGGCGTCGCGGTGAAGCTCAAGCTCGACACCGGGCAGCAATACGACAAGTCCGGCAAGCTCGAATTCGCCGAGGCCAATATCGACGAGACCACCGGCACCTTCCGCGTCCGCGCCGAATTCCCCAACCCGGACAAGCTGCTGCTGCCGGGCATGTTCGTGCGCGCCCTGATCCAGGAGGGCATCGCCGAGAACAGCTTCCTGCTGCCGCAGCGCGGCGTCGGCCGCAACACCAAGGGCGAGGCGACCGGCAAGTTCGTCGGCCCCGACGGCAAGGTCGAGGAGCGCGTCCTGACCACGCGGCGCAGCGTCGGCAACAACTGGCTGGTCGATGGCGGCGTCAAGGACGGCGAGCGGCTGATCGTCGAGGGCGGCCAGCTCGTCCGGGCGGGACAGGTCGTGACCGCGAACGAGGTCAGCGTCGACGAGGCGACGGGCGAGCTCAAATCCGCCAACCGGCGGGCCGAGCTCGACGCCGGCAACAGCGCGAAGAACTGATCCGATGCTGTCGCGCTTCTTCATCGAGCGACCGATCTTCGCCTGGGTCGTCGCCATCGTCATCATGCTGGCGGGCCTGCTGGCGCTCCAGACGCTGCCGATCTCGCAATATCCGCAGATCGCGCCGACGACCGTGCAGATCAGCGCCAACTATCCCGGCGCCGACGCGCAGACGGTCGAGAATTCGGTGACCAAGGTCATCGAGCAGGGCATGACCGGCGTCGACAACCTGCAATACATGACCGCCACCTCGACGGCGACCGGCAACGCCCAGATCACGCTGACCTTCAACAGCCAGGCCGATCCGGACGTGGCGCAGATGCAGGTGCAGAACAAGCTGCAGCTCGTCACCCGCCAGTTGCCCACGGTGGTGCAGAGCACCGGCATCACGGTCGCCAAGGCCTCGACCGGCTTCCTGATGGTCGTCGCCTTCGTCTCGACCGACGGGCGCATGACCACCACCGACCTCGCCGACTATGTCGATTCCACGCTCAACGACACGCTGAAGCGCGTCGAGGGCGTCGGCACGACGCAGCTCTTCGGCGCCGGCTACGCCATGCGGATCTGGCTCGACCCGGACAATCTGCGCAAATACGCGCTGATGCCGAGCGACGTCATCGCAGCGATCGAGGCCCAGAACACCCAGGTCTCGGCCGGCCAGCTCGGCGGCCTGCCCCAGGTCAAGGGCCAGCAGCTCAACGCCACGGTGACCGCCGCCTCGCGCCTGCAGACCCCGGCCCAGTTCGAGAACATCATCCTGAAGAGCGGCTCCTCGGGCTCGATCGTGCGGCTCAACGACGTCGCCCGCGTCGAGCTCGGCGCCAAGAGCTACGACACCTCCTCGCGCTATAACGGGCACCCGACCACCGGCCTCGCCATCAGCCTCGCCACCGGCGCCAACGCCATCAACACCGCCAAGGCCGTGCAGGCGACGATCGAGCGCTTCAAGCAGACCCTGCCGGAAGGCGTCGAGGTCACCTATCCCTACGACACCACCCCCTTCGTCACCCTCTCGATCGAGAAGGTGGTGCATACGCTGTTCGAGGCGATCCTGCTCGTCTTCGTGGTGATGTTCGTCTTCCTGCAGAACATCCGCGCCACCTTCATCCCGATGCTGGCGGTGCCGGTGGTGCTGCTCGGTACCTTCGGCGTGCTGGCGCTGGCGGGCTACTCGATTAACACGCTGACGATGTTCGCGATGGTGCTCGCCATCGGCCTGCTCGTCGACGACGCCATCGTCGTGGTCGAGAACGTCGAGCGCGTGATGCAGGAGGAGAAGCTCGGGCCGAAGGAGGCCACGATCAAGTCGATGGGCGAGATCACCGGCGCGCTGGTCGGCATCGCCACCGTGCTCTCGGCGGTGTTCGTGCCGATGGCCTTCTTCGGCGGCTCGGTCGGCGTGATCTACCGGCAGTTCTCGGTGACGATCGTGACCGCGATGATCCTCTCGGTCGTGGTCGCCATGGTGCTGACGCCGGCGCTGTGCGCCACCCTCCTGAAGCCGGTCGGCGAGCATGGCGAGCGCAAGGGCTTCTTCGGCTGGTTCAACCGCAATTTCGAGCGGACGACCAATGGCTACCGCTCCGGCGTCGCCGGCATGATCGCGCGGCCGCTGCGCTTCCTCCTCGTCTTCCTGCTGATCGGCGGCGGCATGGCCTGGCTGTTCGCGCGGCTGCCGAGCTCCTTCCTGCCCGACGAGGACCAGGGCATCCTGCTGACCAGCGTGCAGTTGCCGGTGGGCGCGACCCAGGACCGGACGCTGCGCGTGCTCGACCAGGTGCAGAAGCATTATCTCGAGAACGAGAAGGACCTTGTCGAGGGCGTGCTGACCGTCGCCGGCTTCGGCTTCGGCGGCCAGGGCCAGAATGTCGGCCTCGCCTTCGTGCGGCTGAAGCCCTTCGCCACGCGCGTCGGCAAGCAGGCGACCGCCCAGGCCATCGCCGGGCGCGCCATGGGCGCCTTCCGCTCGATCAAGGACGGCACCGTCTATGCGCTGGCGCCGCCGGCGATCCAGGGCTTCGGCAACACCGCGGGCTTCGACTTCTACCTGCAGGACATCGCGGGGGCCGGGCATGAACGGCTGATGCAGGTCCGCAACCAGCTCCTCGGCCTCGCCGCGCAGAGCAAGGTCCTGGCCGGCACCCGCCCGAACGGGCAGGAGGACACGCCGCAATACGCCGTCGAGATCGACCAGGAGAAGGCGAGCGCGCTGACGCTCTCGCTGGCCGACGTCAACACCACGCTCTCGACCGCCTGGGGTTCGGCCTATGTCAACGACTTCATCGACCGCGGCCGGGTGAAGTCGGTCTATGTCCAGGCGGATGCGGCCTCCCGCATGCAGCCGGAGGATGTCGGGCGCTGGTTCGTCCGCAACCAGGGCGGCGACATGGTGCCGTTCTCGGCCTTCTCCTCGGGCCGCTGGACCTATGGCTCGCCGCGCCTCGAGCGCTACAACGGCGCGGCGGCGGTCGAGATCCAGGGCGGGGCGGCGCCGGGCGTCAGCTCCGGCGCGGCGATGGACGAGGTCGACCGCCTGATGACGCAGCTCCCGACCGGCTTCAGCCACGAATGGACCGGGCTTTCCTTCCAGGAGAAGCTCTCGGGCAGCCAGGCGGTGGCGCTCTACGCCATCTCGATGCTGGTCGTGTTCCTCTGCCTGGCGGCGCTCTACGAGAGCTGGTCGATCCCCTTCGCGGTGATGCTGTGCGTGCCGATCGGCATCTTCGGCGCCCTGCTGGCGGCGACGCTGTTCGGCCAGACCAACGACGTCTACTTCAAGGTCGGCCTGCTGACGACGATCGGACTCGCAGCCAAGAACGCGATCCTGATCGTCGAGTTCGCGATCGAGCAGGAGGCGCAGGGCAAGGGCCTCGTCGAGGCGACGCTGGAAGCGTCGCGCCAGCGCCTGCGGCCGATCCTGATGACCTCGCTCGCCTTCGTGCTCGGCGTGCTGCCGCTGGCGGTCGCCACCGGCGCGGGCTCCGGCAGCCAGAACTCGATCGGCATCGGCGTGATGGGCGGCATGATCGCCGCCACCGCCGTCGGCGTCTTCTTCGTGCCGCTGCTCTACGTCGCCGTCGTCCGCCTCGTCCGGCGCCTGCGCGGGACCGGCAAGGAAGCGAAGGCTGCGGCCTGATACCGCGCGCGCCCCGCGAACAGGGCCGCGCGCCGGATCGGGCGCCCTGCCCCGCGACCGGAGAAGGACGCAGGGCGCGCGCCCGGCCCCATCCCTGCGTGCCCGTCCGCCTGAACGGGCTCCCGCCGCCGGCCGTCCGGCAGGGCCCTGCAGCGGCGCGGGATGATTACGACAAAAGTCTAGGACGCGCTGGGAGAGCCTCTCCCTGGCCCGGCTTGACGCTTCCGGGCCAGAGTCTCATTATTCCAAATTGAACGATGTGTGATTGTTCGCCTGGGAGGTTGAGATGCTGCAAGAGCTCTCGCGCCGCCAGTTCATGAAAGCCGCAGGAGCGGGGCTTGGCGGATCTGCCGTCGCCGCGCTCGGATTCGGCGGGGCTGAGGAAGCCCTCGCCCAGGCCGTGCGGCCCTTCAAGCTGACCGGCACGACGGAAACCCGAAACACCTGCCCGTACTGCTCCGTCGCCTGCGGCGTGATCATGTACAGCCTGGGCGACAAGTCGAAGAACGCCCATCAGGCGATCGTCCATATCGAAGGCGACCCGGACCATCCGACCAATCGCGGCACGCTCTGCCCGAAAGGGTCCGCCCTCCTCGACTTCATCCATTCCGAGACGCGCACCACGACGCCGCAATATCGCGGCCCCGGCGAGAAGGCGTTCCGGCCGATCGGTTGGAACGAGGCGCTCGACCGCATCGCGCGGCTGATGAAGGACGACCGCGACAAGAACTTCATCAGGACGAACCAGGACGGCGTCACGGTCAACCGCTGGCTGACGACGGGCTTCCTCGCCGCCTCGGCGACGACGAACGAGACGGCGTTCCTGACCTATAAAGTGGTCCGAAGTTCCGGGATTTTGGCGTTCGACAACCAGGCGCGCGTCTGACACGGACCGACGGTGGCCAGTCTGGCCCCAACATTCGGTCGCGGTGCGATGACCAACTCCTGGACGGACATCAAGAACACCGACCTCGTCATCATCATGGGCGGCAACGCCGCCGAGGCGCATCCCTGCGGCTTCAAATGGGTCACCGAGGCCAAGGCCCAGCGCGGCGCCAAGCTGATCGTCGTCGATCCGCGCTTCACGCGCTCGGCCTCGGTCGCGGATTATTACGCGCCTATCCGGCAGGGCACCGACATCGCCTTCCTGCTCGGCGCCATCAAGTACTGCATCGACAACGACAAGATCCAGCACGACTATGTGCGCGCCTTCACCAACGCGCCCTATATCGTCAAGGAGGGCTTCGGCTATCAGGACGGCCTGTTCACGGGCTATGACGAGGCCAAGCGCGACTACGACCGCTCGAGCTGGGAATACGAGCTCGGGCCGGACGGCTATGTCCAGGTCGACGAGACGCTGCAGCATCCGCGCTGCGTCTACCAGCTCCTGAGGAAGCACGTCTCGGCCTATACGCCGGAGATGGTCGAGCGCATCTGCGGCACGCCCAAGGACAAGTACCTCACGGTCTGCAAGATGATCGCGGAGACCTCGGCGCGCGACAAGGTCATGACCTCGATGTACGCGCTCGGCTGGACGCAGCACTCCAAGGGCTCGCAGAACATCCGCTCGATGGCGATGCTGCAGTTGCTGCTCGGCAATATCGGCCTGCGCGGCGGCGGCATGAACGCGCTGCGCGGACACTCCAACATCCAGGGGCTCACCGATATCGGCCTGATGTCGAACCTGATCCCGGGCTATCTGACGCTGCCGACCGACAAGGAGGTCGACTTCCCGACCTATATGTCGACGCGCGGCTTCAAGCCGCTCCGGCCCAACCAGATGAGCTACTGGCAGAACTACAGGAAGTTCATGGTGAGCTTCCTGAAGTCGATGTGGGGGCCGGCCGCGACGGCGGAGAACGACTTCGCCTATCAATGGCTGCCGAAGCTCGACGTGCCCGGCTACGACATGCTGCGCACCTTCGACATGATGCACCAGGGCAAGGTGAACGGCTATTTCTGCCAGGGCTTCAACCCGCTGCTCTCGCTGTCGAACCGCGGCAAGGTCTCGCAGGCGCTGTCGAAGCTGAAGTTCCTGGTGGTGATGGACCCGCTGCAGACCGAGACCGCGCGGTTCTGGAAGGACGAGGGCGTCCATAACGACGTCAAGCCCGAGGACATCCAGACCGAGGTGTTCGAGCTGCCGACCACCTGCTTCGCCGAGGACGAGGGTTCGCTGGTCAATTCCGGCCGCTGGCTGCAATGGCACTGGCCGGGCGCCGAGCCTCCGGGAGAGGCGAAGACCGATACCTGGATCATGGCGCAGCTCTTCCAGCGCCTGCGCGCCCTCTACATCAAGGAAGGCGGCGCCTTCCCCGATCCGATCGTCAATCTGCACTGGCCCTACCGGGTCGCGGACGACCCGCAGCCGGACGAGATGGCCAGGGAGATGAACGGCTATGTCGTCTCGACGGTCACCGACCCGGCCGATCCGACCAAGGTGCTGCTGGAGAAGGGCAAGCAGCTCGACACCTTCGGGCAGTTGCGCGACGACGGCTCGACCGCTTGCGGCTGCTGGATCTATTCCGGCTGTTGGACCGAGAAGGGCAACATGATGGCCCGGCGCGATACCAGCGACCCGGCCAATACCGGCGCCTATGCGAACTGGGCCTTCTCCTGGCCCGCCAACCGGCGCATCCTTTACAACCGCGCCTCGGCGGATATCGACGGCAAGGCCTGGGACCCCCGGCGCAAGCTGATCGAATGGAACGGCACGGCCTGGACCGGCTACGACGTGCCGGACATCGCGCCGGCGGCCAAGCCGCGCGATGTCGGCCCGTTCATCATGAACCCGGAGGGAACGGCGCGGCTGTTCGTGCGCGGGATGATGAAGGATGGCCCCTTCCCGGCCCATTACGAGCCGTTCGAGAGCCCGGTCGCCAATGTGCTGGCGCCCAAGATCCGCGGCAATCCCGCAGCGCGCATCTTCAAGGACGACCTCGCCGCGCTCGGGACCTCGGACAAGTTCCCCTATGCGGCGACCTCCTACCGCCTGACCGAGCATTTCCACTACTGGACCAAGCATGTCTGGGTGAATGCCGTGCTCCAGCCGGAGTTCTTCGTCGAGATCAGCGAGCAGCTCGCCCAGGAGAAGACCATCCAGAACGGCGGCTGGGTGAAGGTCTCGTCCAACCGCGGCACGGTCTATGCCAAGGCCGTGGTGACCAAGCGCATCAAGCCGCTGATCTGCGACGGCAAGACCGTCCATGTCGTCGGCATCCCGCTCCACTGGGGCTTCACCGGTGCGGCCAGGAAGGGCTTCGGCCCCAACAGCCTCACCCCGTTCGTCGGCGACGCCAACATCGAGACGCCCGAATTCAAGGCGTTCCTGGTGAATGTCGAGCCGTCCAACGGACCGGCGACGAGCTAGGGAGGGTCCGATGGCAGGATTGCAGAGTCAGGACTTCGCCCGCATCTCGGCGACCAATTTCCGGCCGCCGGACGTCCGCCACGATTTCGAGGTGGCCAAGCTCATCGACGTCTCGAAATGCATCGGCTGCAAGGCCTGCCAGGCGGCCTGCCTGGAATGGAACAATCTGCGCGAGGAGGTCGGCTTCAATACCGGCTCCTACGACAACCCGCACGACCTGACGCCGAACACCTGGACGCTGATGCGGTTCACCGAATGGGAGAACCCGCAGAGCGGCAATCTCGAATGGCTGATCCGCAAGGATGGCTGCATGCACTGCGCCGATCCGGGCTGCCTCAAGGCCTGCCCCTCCCCCGGCGCGATCGTGCAGTACAACAACGGCATCGTCGATTTCGTCTCGGAGAACTGCATCGGCTGCGGCTATTGCGTGAAGGGCTGTCCGTTCAACATCCCGCGCATCAGCCAGGCCGACCACAAGGCCTATAAATGCACGCTCTGCTCGGACCGGGTCTCGGTCGGCCAGGCGCCGGCCTGCGCCAAGGCCTGCCCGACCGGCGCCATCGTGTTCGGCACCAAGCAGGCGATGCTGACCTATGCGCAGACGCGCATCACCGACCTGAAGTCGCGCGGCTTCGAGAATGCCGGGATCTACGATCCGCCCGGCGTCGGCGGCACCCATGTGATGTATGTGCTGCATCATGCCGACCAGCCGCAGCTCTATGCCGGGCTGCCGCAGAACCCGCGGATCAGCCAGGTCGTCGAATTGTGGAAGGGGCTGACCAAATATGCCGGCATGGCTGCGGTCGGCTTCGCCGCCGCCTTCGCCTTCGTCCACGGCATCGTCGCGCGGCGCAACGACGTCAGCCGCGCCGAGGACCGCGAAGCCGAGCACCTGATCGACGAGGAGGCTGCCCGTGGCCGTCAGACGTGAGGAGGAGCGCACCACCGTCGACCGCTATCCCGGCCGCGTGCGCGTCAACCACTGGATCACCGCGATCTCGCTGATCCTGCTCGCCCTCAGCGGTGCCGCGCTGTTCCATCCGGCCCTGTTCTTCCTGTCGAGCCTGTTCGGCGGCGGCGCCAACACCCGCGCCCTTCACCCCTGGCTCGGCGTCGTGCTGCTGGCGAGCTTCGCCGTCCTCTTCGTCCAGATGGTGCGCCATAATTTCTGGAGGAAGGTCGACACGCAGTGGATGCGCCATATCGGCGACGTGATGTCCGGCCATGAGGAGAACCTGCCCGAGATCGGCAAGTACAACGGCGCCCAGAAGATCGTCTTCTGGCTGATGACGCTGCTGATCCTCGTCCTGTTCGCGACGGGAATCATGATCTGGTACGAGTATTTCGGCGACAGCTTCACCATCGAGCAGCAGCGCTTCGGCCATATCATCCACGCGCTGGCGGCCGTCGCCATGCTGCTGGTGGTCATCGTCCATATCTATGCCGGCTTCTATGTGCGCGGCACCATGGCGGCGATGACCGAGGGCAAGGTGACGGGCGGCTGGGCCTTCCGCCACCATCGGCTCTGGCTGCGCCACGAGGCGCGCGAAGGCGTGATCGACGAGCGCCAGGCGCCGCCGCGCCGCCCCAATATCGGCCCGGCCGAGTAGCACAATGCCCTGATGCGGGGCCGCCGCCGCCCCGCCTCCCGTGACCCGTGCGGTTCGAGAGGATCGGAATGACTGAGCTTCCCGGGCTCGAAGCCCCCGACGAGGTCGGCATCGCGGAACGCGACAAGCCGCCCTTCATCCGCCTGCCCGCGCCGGAAACGCTGTTCGGCCTGCGGGCGATGCGCTTCGCGGCCCTGGCCCCCGGCCACCAGCTCGAACCCTATCTCGGCTTTCTCGCAGCGCTTTCGGCAGCGCAGGACGAGGTCGTGCGCGCCGCTCCGCCCCCCACCCTGCCCGCTCCCGGCGCGCTCAGGACGCGCGCGGCGAACGCCATGCCGCTGATGCCGCGCGAGGAGCTGGCGACGGAACCCGCCGCCGCGGCAGCCCTCTCCGGGCTGGCGGCCCGGCTTGAGGCCATCGCCATGCCCGATCTCGCCCGCGGCGCGCTGGAACGCGTGACGGCGGCGGGCGAGGAGGCGCTTCACGCCCTGTTCGACGCCGTTCTGGCCGATGCGATCCCGGTCGAGGCGGTGGCCGAGCACATCTTCGCGGCGGCGGCGTTGCAGGTCGTGGCGGCGCGGCGCAGCGCGCAGCTCGACCCGCTGCTGCCGCAGCCGGTCGCGGACGGCGTCTGCCCCTGCTGCGGCGCCCCGCCGGTGACCAGCGCCGTCGTCGCCGACGTCAATGTCGAGGGGGTGCGCTACGTCCAGTGCTCGCTCTGCGCGGCGCAGTGGAACCATGTCCGGGTGAAATGCGTCTCCTGCGGGTCGACCAAGGGCATTTCCTATCAGGCGATCGAGGGCATCGCCGACACGATCAAGGCCGAGACCTGCGGCGAATGCCGGACCTATGTGAAGATCCTGAACCGGCGCAAGGATACGGAGCTGGAAGCCGTGGCCGACGATGTCGCCAGCCTCGGCCTCGATTTGCTGGTGACCGAAGCCGGCTGGCGGCGCGCGGGAGTGAACCCATTCCTGCTCGGCTATTGACGATCATGCGTCTCCCGGAGGGAGCCTGATGAACCGGCCCGAACGCTTCCGCCCGCCCTCGGTCGACGAGATCCTGCGCAGCGGCGAGGGCGCGCTCGCCATCGCCCGCCACGGCCGCGCCGAGACGACCCGGGTCGTGCGGCAGGTTCTGGAACGGATGCGGCAGGGCGAGGCCCCCCGCCTCGGCGCGGCCGACGCGATCGCCCGCGGCGCCCTCGAAGCGCTGGAGCGGCGCGGGCAGCCGTCGCAGCGTCCCGTCATCAACCTCACCGGAACGGTGCTGCACACCAATCTCGGCCGGGCTCTGCTGGCCGAGGAGGCGATCGAGGCGGTGGTCGCGGCGATGCGCGCGCCGACCAATCTCGAATACGAGGTCGAGGCCGGGCAGCGCGGCGAGCGCGATGCCCATGTGCGCGGGCTGATCCGCGAGCTGACCGGCGCGGAGGACGCCGTTCTGGTGAACAACAACGCCTCGGCGGTCCTGCTCGTGCTCAACACGCTCGCCAGGGATCGCGAGGCCGTCGTCTCGCGCGGCGAGCTGATCGAGATCGGCGGCGCCTTCCGCATGCCGGACATCATGGGCCGCGCCGGCGCGATCCTGCGCGAGGTCGGCACCACCAACCGCACGCATCTCAAGGATTATGCCGAGGCCATCGGCCCCGATACCGGGCTGCTGCTCAAGGTGCACACCTCCAACTATGTCGTGCAGGGCTTCACGGCGGAGGTCGCGCCGGCGGAGCTGGCGAAGCTCGCCCGCGCCCACGGCCTGCCCTTCGTCGACGATCTCGGCTCCGGCACGCTGATCGACCTCGCCCGCTGGGGGCTGCGCCATGAAAAGACGGTGCAGGATGCGCTGCAGGGCGGCGCCGACCTCGTCACCTTCTCCGGCGACAAGCTGCTCGGCGGACCGCAGGCCGGCATCGTCGCCGGGCGCAAGGAGCTGATCGCCAGGCTCGCCAGGAATCCGCTGAAACGAGCGCTGCGGCTCGACAAGTTGCGGCTGGCGGCGCTGGAGGCAACGCTCAGGCTCTATCGCGACCCCGACCGGCTGGCGGAGCGCCTGCCGACGCTGCGGCTGTTCACGCGCAAGGCGGAGGAACTGCATGCGCTGGCGGAGCGGCTGCGGCCGCGCCTGGCGGCAGCGCTCGGCCCGGGCTGGGCCGTCGAGACCATCGCCTGCGCCAGCCAGATCGGTTCCGGCGCCCTGCCGTTGGAAACCCTGCCGAGCGCGGGGCTGGCGATCAGGCCGTCGGGCAAGGCCTCCGGCGCGGCGGTCGAGGCGCTGGCGGCCGCCTTCCGGGCCGTGCCGCTGCCGGTGATCGGGCGGATCGCGCAGGGTGCGCTGGTCTTCGACCTGCGCTGCCTTTCGGACGAAAGCAGCTTCGCCGCACAGCTCGCCGCACTGAAGCCCGGAGGCGGCGATGGGCTGGCTTGACCGGCTGCGCGGCAGGAACGGCGCCGGCGCGGCGGATATCGGCGCCGTCATGGCACGCGCGGCCGAAGCGGCCGAACGCGGCGACCATCGCACGGCGCTGGCGCTCTGGGGGCCGCTCGCCCAGGCCGGCGTCGGACGGGCGCAGAACAATATCGGCGCCTGCTTCGCCGAAGGGCTCGGCGTCGCGCGCGATTTCGCGCTCGCGCTGCGCTGGCTCTCGCTTGCGGCGGAGAACGGCGACCCTGTCGGGCAGCGCAATCTGGCGGCCTTGCATTTCAGGGGCGACGGCGTCGCGCAGAGCGACACGGAAGCGATGCGCCTCTACCGGCTGGCGGCCGAGCAGGGCGACGCGCCCGCGCAGGACATGCTGTCCTGGATGCTGCTCGAGGGCGGCGCGCCCGGCGACCGGCCGGAAGCGCTGCACTGGGCGCAGGCCGCCGCGCAGGCCGGCGTCGCGACCAGCATGACGCGGCTCGGCATGATGTTCCACGATGCGCTCGGGGTGGAGCGCGACCCGGCTGTCGCCGCCGATTGGTGGCGGCGCGGCATGGCGGCCGGCGATCCCGACGCCGAAGCCATGCTCGGCGCCGCGACCTTGCTCGGCCAGGGCCTCGCGCCCGATGCGCGGCACGCGCTCGACCTGCTGCTGGCCGCCGAGAGCAAGGGCAGCCGGCTCGCCGCGCCCTTCATCAAGGCCGCGCGGGCCGCTGTCTCCCCGGCGGAGGCCTGAGCCATGATCATCGGCACGGCGGGCCATATCGACCACGGCAAGACCTCGCTGGTGGGGCGGCTGACCGGCGTCGACACCGACCGGCTGAAGGAGGAGAAGGCGCGCGGCATCTCGATCGCGCTCGGCTTCGCCTATTGGCCGCAAGACGACGGTTCCGCGATCGGCTTCATCGACGTGCCCGGCCATGAGAAGCTGGTCCATACGATGCTGGCCGGCGCCTCCGGCATCGACCTGCTCCTGCTGGCGGTCGCGGCGGATGACGGGGTGATGCCGCAGACGCGCGAGCATGTCGCCATCGCCCGGCTGCTCGGCATCCGCGACGCGGTGATCGCCCTGACCAAGACGGACCTCGTCGATGCGGAGCGGATCGCCGCCGTCGGCGTCGAGGTCGCGGCGCTGCTCGCCGGCACGCCCTTCGCCGGGTCGCCGATGCTGCCGGTCTCGACCATGACCGGCGAAGGGCTGGCGCAGCTCGGCCTCCTGCTCGCGGAGAAGGCGCGGCAAGGCCGCAACCGGCCGGCCGGCGGAGCCTTCCGCCTTGCGGTCGACCGCTGCTTCACCTTGCAGGGCGCCGGCACCGTCGTGACCGGCACGGTGCTCTCCGGGACCGTCTCGACCGGCGACAGCGTCGTCGTCTCCCCCTCCGGCCTGCCGGCGCGCATCCGCTCGATCCACGCCCAGAATCTCCCCGCCGGAGCCGGCCGCGCCGGGGACCGCTGCGCGCTCAACCTCGCCGGACCGGGCGTCACGAAGGAAGCGATCCGGCACGGCGACATGGTGGTGACTCCGGCCCTGCACGCCCCGGCGAGCCGGATCGACGCCGAAGTCACGCTGCTCGCCTCGGAAGCGAAGCCGCTCGCCATGTGGCAGCCGGTGCGTCTGCATCATGCGGCGGCGGAGGTCGGCGCACGCATCGTCCTGCTCGGAAAGGAGATCGCGCCGGGCGCAACGGCCCCGGTCCAGCTCGTGCTCGACAGCCCGCTCGCCGCCGCGGCGCTCGACCGTTTCGTGCTGCGCGACGTCTCGGCCTCGCGCACCCTCGGCGGCGGCCGCTTCCTCGATCTGCGCGCGCCCGAGCGCAGGCGCCGCAGCCCTGAACGGCTGGCGCAGCTTGCGGCCCTCGGCCTGGCAGATCCGGCCGAAGCCTTGCGCGCCCTGCTTTCGGTGCCTCCCCATCATGCCGTGCTCGACAGCTTCGTCCGCGATCGCGCCCTCGCCCCCGAAGCGGCCGGCGAACTGGCCGCAGGCCTCGGCCTCGTCAGGATCGGCGCGCTCGCCATGCTCCCCCAGCACTGGCAGGCGCTGGCGCGGTCGGTGGCGGCGACGCTCGACGCCTATCACGCCGACCACCCCGATCTGCCCGGCATGGGGCTGGAGCGCCTGCGGCTCGCGGTCGCCCCGCGCCAGCCGACGCCGCTCTTCCGCCAGGTCCTGGCGCGGCTGACGGAGGACGGGCTGGTCGCCGCCTCCGGCTCCTGGATCAGGCGGCCGGACCACGAGGTCCGGCTTTCCCCCGAGGACGAGGCGCTCTGGACGCTGGTCGCGCCGCTGATCGGCGGCGGGGAGCGCTTCCGCCCGCCGCGCGTGCGCGATATCGGCCAGATGCTCGGCCGGCGCGAGGAGGATATCCGCCGGCTGTTCCGGCTCGTGGGGCGGCGCGGCGACGTGCACGAGGTCGCGCTCGATCATTTCTTCCTGCGCCCCACCGTCGCCGAGATGGTCGGCGTCGCATCGGGGCTCGCATCGAAGGCGGCGGCGGGCTTCAACGCCGCGCAATTCCGCGACAGGCTCGACAACGGGCGAAAGGTCGCTATCCAGATCCTCGAATTCCTCGACCGTCACGGCGTCACCATCCGCCGCGGCGATCTGAGGCGCGTCAACCGGCAGCGGCTCGACCTGTTCGGCCCGCTGCCGGCCACGCCCGATGGAGGAGAAACGTCCCCGGTGGGGCGTCCGGACTTCAAATCCGGGAGGGGCCGTCAGACGGTCTCTGGTGGGTTCGACTCCCATTCTCTTCCGCCATCCCTATTGAAATCATTGCGTATTTAGCACAAGATCGACCGAAATCATAACACCGCACCTAACGGCCAATGACGCTATTTCGGCCAAAGAAAACCCGCCACCTTGCGATGACGGGCTTTGGCCGTGACTAGTTCGAAGAGTTAGGAGGCGCGCGCCTCGATCAGCGCCTTCACCTTGCGCAGCCTTTCGTAGGCCTTGCGGCGGTTTCTAGCGCAGCGTGCAGGCGTCAATTCGCGATCAAACAGGTACTGGCGGATGACGTTCTGCAAATCGCCGGTCTTCTTGTTCACGCAGGTCCAGACTCGGACATCGAACGGCTTGAAGTGCAGGTCTGTGCTGAAGTTCGGGCTGAGCACGCCGGTCGCGCGACGAAGCCCAGCGAAAGCGCGCTGACCTGCCTCCATGCGCTCGTCGCTCTGATGCTCAAGGCAGTAGTTCAGCCAATAGGGCCGACCTTCATACGGGCCGCTCACGACCTGAGCCTTGCACTTCAGCACCATACCCAGCCCGTCGCAGGTGGGCACATACTCCGACTCGACGATCTCAAGGGTGTAGGTCTCAGAAGGCAGTAGGTTGTTAACTGCGTTGGCGGTCATGGGCTGGCTCCTTATTGCGTCCCAGCGGCGAAATCGCTACTGTGTCAACAATACGAAGCATAATCGTCACGTCAAGTCGAAATCGCCACGGAGTATCGAAATTGTCACCTGCCCAATGTAGGATGGCCCGTGCCGCGCTTCAGATCGGCGTGCGCGAACTAGCCGAGTCCGCCATGGTTTCAACCAATACGATCACACGATTTGAGAAAGGCGAGGATCTAAAAGATCGCACCGTCAACGCTATCCGCGCCGCCCTCGAATCCGCAGGCGTTCAGTTCCTAGACAACGGCACGGTCAGCACCGGGCCTGGTGTGGCGTTGAAACCATGACCGCCGACGCAGTCCAGCCGGTGTTCGTCGATCGCAAGACGGCGGCAGCCATGCTGATGATCAGTGTGGACACGTTCAACATGTGGCTGCAGCAGGGTTTCATCCCGCCTGCCCATATCAACCGCGGCCAGATCATCCGGTGGCATTGGCCAAGCGTCGAAAAGAAACTGGCGGGGACCGATAATCCTACGCAGATCGAGCCGGTGCGTAGGATTATGCCAGAAGGCCCATACGTCCGACCCAAGCGCCAATACAAGCGGCGGCAGCCCACCCCTTGACCGCACCCGGCCCGGCAGGTGACGCTGGCGCAAATGGGAGGGATGGGGATGGCAGAAGAATCCAAAGAAGGCGAAAAGCCCAAGCGGAAACGCAGAAGATCGAAGGGTTCGAAAAAGCCGAAAGCCGAAGCCGTTATGATCTCGGACGAACAAGCAGTCGAGATAATCAACAAGTTCGTCCGTGGGATCCGCAAGGGCATCCGGGATGCGGTGAAGGGCAAAAAGCATCTGAGCCTGAAATAACCGGCCCGCCCTGTACATCCGAGGTACGGGCCGGTTTGCGCTACCCGCGGAACCTGCGATTGCTATTGATCGCCTGCGTCGCCGCCGACATAGGCCCGCGCCCGCGGATCATGTTGTCAGCGATTCGGCCCTCGACCGCGGCGATAATCACTGAGATATCGCCGTTGCTGTCTTGCGACGTCTGAACCTGCGCGCCTGCGTTGTTGACGACGTTGACGTTGACGGCCGGCTTACCACCACCGCCACCCAGCCCCGCCGGCACGCTGGGCACGCCGACATAGCCGCCGCCCGCATAGCCCTTCGCAAGATTCTGCAGGTTGCCCAGCCCGAGCTTTTCGACCTGGGCCTTCGTGAAGACGTACTCGCCTTTGTGGACCACGCCAGCCGGTGTATTCTTGCCGCCTGCGCCGGTGTAACCGCCGGAGTCGTACAATCCGCCAGAGCCAGCCGTTAGGCCCGTGCCGCCCTTGAACAGATTGCCGATCAACCCGAACACGCCGCCCGCACTGCCGTTCGTGCCGCTAGTGCCGAAGATGCCGGCAAGCGGCCCGGAGCCCATGAGTGCGGCTTGCAGGGCAGCGCGGGCGAGTTGCTTCACAAGGTTTTTCATGACATCGGTGGCTTTCTCACCGTCGATAATCATGTCGGCTAGGCTATCTGTAATAGCTTCCCCGAAGAACTTAGCCGCTTCGTTCGCGTCTTTCTGGGCCTTTTTTACCTTCTCAATCGACTCGCGCAAGGCTTCATTGGCCTTGACGATATCTTCGATCTTCTGCCGCTGGCCGTCATCTTCAACGGCACCAATTCGAGCCAGTTCGATCGCGGCAGCACGTTCGGCTTTGCTTTTGCCGAGTGTCGCCTGTTCGGCCTCGAGGACCCGGTTTACCTTTTCCAGGCTCTCAATATACCGCTGGACCTGATCGTAGCGGGTTTCTTCGTCGGACTTGCCGCCGCCACCGCTGCCAGAGGATTTCGACGGGATCTTGGTTGCGTCGCTGCCGAGATAGCCCCGCCCCGGGCGGCTCGGCGGATATGGCGCGGTAGTCGGCGTCCCGTCCGGGCGCGCTGGCGGCGTCGGGGCAGTGACGGGCTGACCGCCGGCTGCCATGGCCGCGATCTGACGTCCCAGCGCCCCGCCGGCCTCTCGCGCCGCAGTCATGCGCTTCTGGAAATCGTCGGCCTGTTTAATCAGGTCGGCGAGCCCGGCTGCGGCATTGACGGTTGCCGCCTTCGCCGCGCTGGTGAAAGCATTCCAGCCGCCCGACCATGCATCATCAAACTGCTTCGCCTTGGCGATCACATCGTCACTAAGTGCCGCACCGGCATCGCGTGCGTTCTGGGCGAGCTTGTCGAGGGCGGCGCTGCCGCCTTCCAGCAGCGGCACGAAATCGGCAGGGATACCGAACTTGTCCGCGATCTGGAGCTTGTCGCTTTCGGTGCTGGCCTTGCTGATCAAGTCCGCCGCGACGCCGAGCGCCTCGTTGGTCGAGATGACCTGGCCGGTGCGATCGCGATATCGAACGTTGTTCGCGTCGAGCAATTTGGCGAGGTCGCCCTCGCCATCCTTAGCGTCGTTCAGCGCCTTGGCCAGCCCGGTCAGGCCGGAGTCGAAGGTCTTGCCGTCGATGCCCTTAGAACCGGCGGCATACCGAAGCTCTTGGAATTTCTGAAGCTCAATGCCGGCTTGCCGCGACGTCTGGGCAAAGGATGCAATCTCGCGGTTCGCCGACAGCACGCCCTTGGCGATCTTCTCCAGGCCGATGCCCGCTACCGCGGCGCCCAGCCCCTTCAGCGCGCCGGTGAGCGCGCTGGTGCTGATCGAAGGATTGACCTTGTTGAACCGGGACTCGATCTCGCTGGCAGCCTGCTCCGCGACCTTGCCGGCCTTTTTCATCGCGGCTTCAAAGTCTTTGACCTGCGCTCCGACCGCGAATGTCAGCGAGTTTGAATCAGCCATTCGCGGCGGTCTCCACCTCCGGCTCGGCAACCGGAGGGGCGCCCATGATCGCGCGCGTCAAAACCGTGACAGCCGTAGGCGTCGGCTCGCAGATCGGGCGCTGCACGACGTACTGCTGCGCCAACTCGTAAGCTTCTTTGGTCGACGCGCCGCCGCCAATCAGCCCGAGCCGGACGATCTCATACACCGCGAGCGGCGACCAAGTCCCCTGCTCGAACCGGCTCAGCGTGTGCATCGGCCCCTCGTCAAGCAGCTTTTCCAGCTGGAGGAGTTGATCGTAAGGCAGCGCGAAATCATGCGGGCCGTCACCAAAGAACAAGTTCACGGTCGAGGGGTGCTTGTCAGTCATGCGTAAATCCTAATCTGAAAGTCGTTTCGCCGCGGCGATTGCAGCGGCCTGAAGGTCTTTTTTTATCTGTGGCTTGCGGTGGTTGATGGTGGGCCAGAACCAGGCGCGGCCCATTTTGTCTTTGCGGCCATATTCTGTGAGATTGGCGATATCGACGCTGTACGCGCCTTCGCGAACCGTCTTGGTTGTCGCCGAGCCGCCAGCCCGCACCAGGAAGTGATCCGGACTACGCGCCGACTCTAGGCGGACACTACCGGCTAGTTTGCCCGTGTCCTTGGGCGCGGAGCCCTTCAGCGCGACGACGAGCGTGGCCGCAGAAAGCAGAGCCTGAGCCGCCGTGGCCGCTCTGACCTCGACGGGGATTTTCGCGAGCCGGCGTTTGAACCGGGCGACGCTGGCGGCAGACCTAGCCATCACAGAGCGCCTGGAACCGAACCGACGCGAAGGACACGAGCCCTTGCTCCGTGCCGTAGTTCGTGTCCTGCCAGATGACTTCAGCGCCCGCCGGCTGGAGCCGGTTTAGGGCATCCGTGACGGCGTCCGCCATCTGCGCGACTTCCTTGCGTCCGGGCTTGTCGCTGTATGCCAGGATCATGAATTCAACGGTGGACGCATCCATGCAATCCGTGCCGTCATTGCGGGCAACCCAACTCGCCATGGCGACATACGGCTGCGGCTCATTGTCGGGGATGCGGTCATAGATCCGTCCGCCTACCAGAGCAGATAGCGGTGCGGATGCGCGCAGGGCGGCCACGCAGGCCGCCTGCACGACTAGCGTGTTGTCAGGCATAAATGCTTTTCCAATCGTCTGAATCGTACAACGAGCCCGCGTATGCTTCGCCGCCAAGGCTGGCTCGATACGCCGCCATGCAACTGGCCACGGCGCCGTCGATGGACAGCCACTTCTTTGATTTCGTCAGGCGCACCTTGTGGCCGTGCGTGTTGGTCTCGACCTCACAGTTGGCGACACAGAAGCGCAGAACGGGATTGCCGCCGTGCTTGACGCGCCCGCCGATGACTTGCCGTTCCAACTCTGCAATGGCCGGCATCATAGACAGCGCGCCCTGACGGAATTCGATCGCCGGCAAGCCGTCCTCTTGAAGGTTGTTCAACAGGTTGCGAGCCAGCGCTGGGTCGCAGGCAATCTCGCGAACATCGAAGCGGTCGCACAGATCGCGAATGTGCTGCTCGACAGCGCGGAAATCGATAACGTTGCCGGGCGTCGCCGTTACGTAACCCTTGGATACCCAGTCGCCATAGGGCGCGCCGGTTGCGTCCTGGCGCTGCCGAAGGTTGTCCTTCGGCACGAAGAACTGCGGGATCAATATCGTGTCGTCGCCGTCGCGGAAGGCAGCGACAACTACCGAAAGGTCGATGCTGCTCGAAAGGTCCACGCCTAGCCAGCAGGGCTCGCCTTCCAGTGCGTCCATGTCGATCGGGTCCGCGCCCGTGTCCCATGTCGCCATATCAACGAAGGGGCTGGCGCTATGATCCGGCCAGAAGTTCAAGTGATACTGCTTGAACGCATCCTGATCGGAAGGCCGGGACTCAGCCTCGCGCGCCATAGCCCGGAGTCCCTTCAGGTCCGGATACCCCAAAGACAGGCCGGGGTTGACGTCATCCCATACGGCTTCGTCACGCCAGTCTGCGCCAGGACTCGGTTCGAATAGCACCGGCAAAAACGAGGGATCGTCCACCTCGCCGGAAGCAACGCGCCGGGCATAGCTGACGAGATCGAAGGCTAGATTGTCCGCACCGCGGCCCGCTGTCGTGGTGATGACATGCAGCGACTCTGACGTCTTCGCCAGCGATGTTTTCAGCGCCTCCCACAGGTCGCGTTTCTTCCACGCATGGATTTCGTCGGACAGAAGGAAGTTGACGGTGCGCCCATGCTGCGTCGCGCCGTCGGAGCTGATGGACTCATAGGTGGCGCCCTTCTTCGGATGGCGCAGCTTGTGGGTTCCGACGCGAATTTGCAGCTTCGCCGCGACCTCCGGCATGGCAGTCACGATGCCGAGTGCTTCGTCATAGGCGATTAATGCCTGCTTGGCGTCAGCCGCGGCGCTCACGACCTGGCCGTTACCAATGCGCTCCGGGCCGAAGGTATGAAGCAGGCAGAGCGCGGCTCCAATGCTCGTCTTTCGGTTGCCGCGCGGGATCATGGCGAACACGGTGCGCACCTGCCGCTGGCCGTCAGCATCGCGCGGGCCGTAGATGCGGCGGACCAGGCGCTCGACCCAAGGGTCTAACTGGAAGGCGCGCCCTGGTAGTTTGGATTTTGGGTGCTTAAGGTTGCGGAGGAACTGGACGGCCCGCTCGCCATGTCCGAGAGGGTCGTCAATAGGGCTGTCGTCAAACAGCCAAGCGGGCCGAGTCATTATAGATCCATTGGATTGTCGTCGTCGTCCTCATGCACGCCAGCCCGACTGCGGGCCGCGGGTGTTAGGCCAAGCTCCGCAGCCCAGCGCCGCGACTCTGCCGTTGCCTCGCGCAGCGTCGCGAACGCGGGGTGCCTCTTCAGTTCGTCGAGCCGGTTCGTGATGTACTCGCCGTCACGGGCGATGGCGGCACGGGCCGACACGATATCTGCCGCAGCCTCGCAGAAGCGCTCAGCAGCATGCAGGTCCGCCACGCTAAGAACGCGCCGCTCGACCAGCACGGGCATTACCCTGCGCCATTCCTTCTTCGCGGCATCCGGCCAGTGTTTCGGCGCGGGCGGCACCTTGCGCACGGCGTCAGCGATGGGCTGCGGCTCGGCCTTCCGGCCTCTCGTATGATGACTCACGTTGCGACTCCGCTTTCAGCAAGGATCGTGAGCCAGGCGCGTTTGCCCGTCTCATCGGTAATCGCTCGGATGTTCCAAGGCTGGTCCTGGCGATCCAGAATGCGCCATGCCGTGTCGACGCGCCGGGAGATGTCGGAAGACCGCACGGTGATGATCGCAGGTTGCCGTCCAGCAAGCCGGCCCGCCATGACTTCCTCGCCGCCGCGGAGGAACTTGAAGGCGGCGAAGCAAGAGAACTTGGTTTCCCAATCGCCGATGACGTTCCCAAGCTCGTCTTCGATCTCGGCCCGCTCCTGAAACCGGATGTGGTACCGGAGGTCCCCGGCGTTCATCGCCCGAAGCTCCAGCTACGATGGTTCACCAGGATGTTGGCGGCATTGAGCGGGATGTCGTGGAGCCCTTCCGCGATGGCCGTTTCGCGTCGCTCCCACCAATGCGCGGCAATCAACAGCGTGGCTTGCTTGACGTCCGCGGGCGGGACGTAGTCTTCGTCTGGGGCGATCAGGGCAGTGACGTAAGCGTTGGCCGCGTCGACGATGGCCTGGGCGGAAGCGTCTTCGTCGGTATCGGTGATACGGACGTGCGCCTGAAATTCACTTAGATCGATGATATCCATAAACAAAACTTATGCTAAAGGCGCCATTCATAAGTTTAGGGAATGGCCCAAAATTGGAATATCGCGAGCGATGGGGGCGGCGTGGTCCCTAGCCCCCTAGCGGCGTCGCGACCCACCCCCCGGCCTTATGTTGCGTTTCACAACCGATTAACGCAATAATATTGCGCGCGACGCGGATTGCCGAATCCGCCCTCGGATCGGGCAGCCTTGCGTGAGTTGCAGGCCACATTCATGGGTCGCCAGTTACTGCGATCCCAGAACAGGCGCTGGTCGCCCTTATGTGCGACGTGATGGTCCACGACATTCGCGGGCCTGCCGCACCCACAGGCGCAGCGCTCGTTGCCAGGTAGGGCAAGGAATGCCTTGGCCGCCTTAGCCCACGATGAGGTGTAACCCCTAGCCTTCGAGCTAGGCCGAGCCGCCTCTGTTGCCGCGGCGCGTGCCTTAGCACAAGGGCAAGGCTGACGCGCAGGAACGACGTGACGGCCGCACGTGCAATAGCGCGGTGACGCTGTGGGCATGGGATATCCTGTGGGTATCGGGGCCGGCATCACTGCCAGCCCCGGCGAGGTTTCACGCATTAACCCGCCTATGACTATTGCCCGGCGGCGCGGGATGCGTGCTTGCTGCTCTCGGACTCTCGCTGCACCCTCTAGGAGGGCCGCCGAACAAACTTGTGCGGGGCGCCCGAAGACGCCCCTAGGGCCTTAGCTCTTAAGAGCGACCAGGGCCTCCGGCAGGACCAGCTTGCCGCCGACGCGCTTGCGCGCGCGGAACTTGACAATGCCGTTGTCGGCTCCGGTGTAGTCGTCTCGCATAATCTCAACGCCGACACGGTCAACGACCTGGTAGCCAGCATTGAAATCGCCGAACATCGCGACGACGCCGGTCGCGGCGGACGAGCCGTAGGTGTCGAGCGAGGCTTCATAGACAGGGGCGCCGAGCAGGCGAGCCGGAGTGCCTCCGCCGATGCCGTCCGACCAAATGGCGCCGCGACCGGAGGCGACGTCTGCAGCCTTGCGGATGGCACCCATCGTCTCGCGGGACATCAGCCACGAACCACGAGCCGCGTAGGCGGTCTTGAGGCTGTAGAACAGGTCCACGATGTCTTCGATGATGTCCGTACCGACACTGACGCCAGAGAAGGCGGCCGGGTTGTCGACAATGCCGGTCGGCTTGCCGGAACCGTCGCCGGTAAGGAATGCGTCCGCTTCCGCCTGCGCAAACTTCACCGCGATGCGGTCGGCGAGGAAGGCCGGCAGGTTGATGAAGGAATCCTCAAGAAGTACGCGCGAAACCGGAATCACGACTGCGTGTTCGTAGACGTCGATTTCGACCTGCCCGAAGGTCGGCTCGGAAGACGGACGGGACGCAACTTCGGTAACCCAGCCACCGGAGGCGTCGGATGCGAGGGTTGGAATGTAAACCTTGCCGGTGCCGATCGACATCACGTTGGCGAGCTGGCGCATCGGATTGATTTCCGTGATTTTGGTAATCACGTTCGTGGCGTATTCCGGGGCGACGGTGTAGCCGCCAGCCGAAGCCGTGCCGGAAACCAGCGTCTTGGTCTCGTTGTCGACCGAGCCGGTGCGCAGCCACTGCGAGAGCGCCTTGCCCTCCAGATCGTCGTCATCCTTGGCCTCGCCGTCGAGTTCGGGCCGGTTGAGCTTGGCCTCCATGGCGTCGAGACGGGATTTGACGTCACTGGTGAGGCCGGCAAGGGCAGTCTTCACCTCGTCAACCGGATCGTTGTCAGATTTGGTCTCAAGATCGGCGGGAATAGAATCGTAGAGCAATATATTAGCCTTTGAAATGAGCGCGGGCCGAGTTGATAGCCTCGACCAGGGCGCGGAAAGAATTGGTGTTGGATTTGACGCCGGTAATCGTGGCGTCTTCGTTCATCGGGAAGGTGACTAAACTCACTTCTCGAAGCTCGATTTCGTGAAGGCGGCGAACGCCCGATTTGCGGTCGACTTCGTCCTTGATGGTACGGAAGCCGATCGACAGGCCGTCCAGCGCACCCGCTTTCATGAGCGCGTGGGCCTCGCGACCGCGGGCCGTCTCCAGTAGAAGTTGGCCTTCAGCTTTCAGCCCCTTGGAGTCTTCGACCAGCGAAGTCCAGACGCCAACGGGCTCGCTAGTATCGTGCTGCCAGAGCAGCTTGACGCGGGCCGCCGGGTACTTCTGAAGCGACTTGGTGAAGCTACCCGGCATCACGACGTCTCCGCCGCGATCAGTGTTTCCGAAGGTCGAGGCGTAGCCTGTAAACGAACCATCGGCGGCGACTGATTTGACGTCGAGGTCAATCGTGTCGCCGTGATTGTATTTATTCATGCGTCGTTTGCTGTCCCGTTGAAGTATAGGGGTTGTCCAAAGTATCTCCGCCAGGCAAGGCTTCCATGTTTTCGAGCCTCCTAACATCGTTCGCAGTCATTACGCCCATAGACCGGAATTTGGCGTAGGCTTCTGCCCGGGTCGCGGTGTCCGCACGAAGCAAATCGTCGACTGTGAAATCGAAACTATATTCGCTGCGCTCATCTTTGCTGAGAAGCGTGCGGCGAT
The DNA here is from genome assembly GCA_900466745.1 of Hyphomicrobiales bacterium. Classification (GTDB taxonomy): domain Bacteria; phylum Pseudomonadota; class Alphaproteobacteria; order Rhizobiales; family Beijerinckiaceae; genus Allobosea; species Allobosea minatitlanensis. The sequence continues at coordinate 56,812 of UBNE01000027.1, forward strand.
ATGCGTCCGTCCAGGCTTTTAGCCAGGGCAGCAAGCATAGCTGCAAGAACTGCAATGCCTGCTGTTCGGTATTTGCAAAAGTGCCGTGGCTAAGCTCTTGGAGCATCGTGACGGGCACACGGGTAAGACGCGAAATTTCCGCAATAGCGAAATTTCGCTGCTCGAGTTGCTGGCTATCGACGGAGTTGAACGCCGCACTGGTGTAGCTGGCGTCATTATCGACGATCGCCACCGAACCGACATTGTCGCCGCCATTGGTCGCATTCCACATTTCCAGAATGTGTTTTGCGGCAGCCGGCTTCAACGAGCCCTTGACTGACAGCAGTCCGCCCGGTCGACTGTTGTTGCGGAACAGCCGCGCCGAGGTTCGCTCCAGAAGGATCGCGAGCCCGATGGCGTCGCGTCCACTGCGGAGCAGGCCGACGCCACACTTGCCGTCTAGGCTCGGCGCTTGAATGTGGATGATACTGTCGGACTTGTAGCGTCGCTTGCCGACCGTGTAACGAGGCTCGCCGGAGTCAAGATACTCGACCGTAACCTTGTGTCGCGGGAGGTAAAGGATCTCGACGGGCCGGCCCGAAACCTTGTTCACGAACGCATAGCCATCGCCATGCAGCAGTGCGTCCGTCGTGACTAGTTCGCGAACCTTTCCGGCGGACTGCCAGTCATTAGCCTCCTTATGGGCCAGGAAGGCCGCTGGGGCGTCAGGGGCGGGTTCTTTGCCCTTCGACGTAGTCCGGTACAATTTGCACGGCAGCGTGCCTACCGCGCCGGTTATGAGCGATACAGCGGCATTCACAGGAGCGCAGGCCATAGCGCTGTCGGCGGTGACGGCAACACCCGACGCGGAGGGCGCGAGGCCGGCGACCAGGGCAGCCCAAGAGTCGCTGTCGGGATCGGTGAGTTCGGCTTTCGTTTCCGACACGGTGACGGATTTCTTAAACGGCCACCAGCCCATTACGCCGCATCCCTCCAGCGCTGTTCCATCGTCTCGACAACGGCGTCCAGATCAGCTTGCAAGGTCGCCGGGCCGATGTCGGTGACGTCCTCGGGGCGCTTGCCGTAGGGGATGCGGAGGATCTGGGCTTTCGGTCCGTCGACGACGAGCCAGGTGCGGGCCGTGGGGTGAAGCTGCCCACCGGCATCGCGGAAGAACAGTTCGGCATGTTTCATGGCGAGCCGCGGTGCGAGGCCACAGGCATGCAGCGCGACGGCGATCGACAGAAGGATGACCGCGTTCTTTTCGAACTGGTGCGGTACGCCAGGCTGCCCCAGCCGGGTCGGCTCGATGACGCGCCGATCTATCCAACTAGCGAGTTCTTGATATGTCATGCCGGCAGCCGCAGCCGCCTCGGCGGTCGGCAAAGGTTTCATGGTTGTTTCCTTGGCAGTGTGGAAAGTAGGTTTAAATAAAAAGGCGAGCGCGCCGGTGGATAACACCAAGACACCGGCGCGCTCGAGCCCCACGCCGCCGCTGAAATCCAAGTCAACGGCAGCGCATCTCGAATAAAAAACCGCCACCCGGCGGATCGTGCGGAACTCCGGGCGGCGGTAGTAAGGCAGCGAGAACGGAGAAGAACTACTGCCTATTATCTATTATCCACATTCACCCCGAGGGGGTGGGGGGAGGGGTGGCCTGAAATAATCTGAGAAGGAGTCGCTTCGTTCTTGCGACCCCTTCACTATACTCTCCACAACTCGGCGTTTTCGGAACTCACGCTGAATGTTTTTTTAGGGAGTGGGAAAGATTATCGTTCGCTGCCTCGAAGTTGAACAATATCTCCTGCCTGTCCGGCTCACCCTCTTCCATGCGAGCGAGGATGTCCCGCGCGTCCGCCAACTGGTTCAACGCCAGCAGCAACGCACCCCGGCCAGCAGCGGGCGCAGTGTCCTTGCCGCGGCTGCCCAGCGCCTCGCCAATCCGCCGCATGTCTAGCCGGTCGAAGACGGCCATGCAGACGATGCCCCAGGCAGAGCCGAGCCGGCTGGCCGTACGATCCAGCAGGCGTATCGCCCGCGCCTTCACCTCCAAGGGCAGCAGCGCGTAGATGTTGCGGCTCTTGTCGATCGCGTGAATCGGCTGCCCGGGTGCGTTCGGCGGGTTGTCCTGCGCCGCCGCCAATGCCGACGACGACGCGAGCGGGTGCGCAATGTCCGCCAGCCGCTCGATCCACTTCACCGCCGCCCACAGTCTGTCGCCGCACTCATCGTCACCGAACCTTCCGGCTCTGAATTCCTCGCGCAGTGGCCAACGGTCTTGCCCTGGCCTTGCAGGCGCAATCGAGCCGTCTACGGGAGGCGCGCCGGCTGCGAGCATGTCCTGCGTCACACGAAGACGCCACGGCGGATCGTCGTCGTTCGCAGGCAGCTTGCTGAAGGCGGTGATGACGGGAAGGGTGATGGTCACTTGGTTGCTCCGTTCTCTGAGATGATGGCCGCTGTGCGGCTCTTGGTTAGGAAGGCGAGTGGGGTGAATTCGGAGTCGTCGAGATCGGACCTATCAGGGCCGGAAGGTTCATCTTCCGGTGAGTGGTGGTTGGCTTCGACCACCACCATCTCGGCCTCGGCTACGCCAATATCGGGGGTCTTTTCTTGATCAAGGTTTTGACCATGATCTTTCTCTTCCCCCGGCACACGAGACGGCACATCGGCACACTCTAAAGAGTGTGTGCCGTTTTGTGCCGCCTCGTTGTTGATGCCCACTTCACTAACGGCACACGGCACATCAACGGCACATGTGCCGCTTGTGCCGTCTTCTGCCACGACGAACCCACCGTCCTTGATGAGAACGGTGCCTGCTCCAAGCAGGGCCTCGCGGGCACGCAGGAACCGGGTCTTCAGGGTGTGCGGTTTCTCGCCAGGATACGCGGCGTAGAATTCCTTGCGCCACTCGTCGATGACGACACGTCCGCCCCATCGCCGTAGGTCACGCAGGACAGATAGAGCCTTTCCGGTGTGACCTGAGGACATCGCGGCCGCGAACGCCTCTGCGGCTTCCTTGGCATCATCGGGCACGATGACCGGGGCCGTTGTTGGGTTGCCGTCCTCGTCCTCGCCGACCGTCACCGACTCCATGCGGAAGGTCGTGACAACACCGTCCTCGGCGTCGTTCGCGCCGTCACACTCAAGGACGTAGGAACCGCCGCCTTTCTTCTTGACCATGAAGCTGGCGTCAACCGCGCCGTCTAGGTCGATGGCGCCTTTGCCGCGCTCGCCGGACCACGCGGTGTGATGGATCACGGTGACATGCGCGCCGGTCTCTTTGAGCATCAGGTCGCAGTTGGCGACGAAGCGCCCCATGTCCTTACTGGCGTTCTGGTCCCCCGGCCCGAAGACGCGGGTCAACGTGTCGATGATGATCCATATGCACTTCTGCCCGCATTCACGTTCAGCGGTTTGGATGGCCACAATCAGGGCTCGCGTGTCGACGTTGGTCGACGTCATGTCGATGAAGCCGCCGAGCACCAGCAGCGGTATATTGCCGGTGCCGTGACGCTTTCGGAATGCTGCCATGCGCCGCTCGGTGAGTTTCTTGCGCTCGGCGGCGACGTAGACGACGAAGCCCTGCTTCACCTTCCGGCCGTGCCAGTCCATGCCCGCGGCAACATGGCAAGCCATGTCGGTCATGATGGCGGACTTGCCAGAGCCGGGGAGGCCAGAGTTCATCGTGAACTCGTTCTCTCCCAGAACGCCCTTGATAAAGGTCTTCTTGATCTGCGTCGTGTCGATATCAGCGAACCACGTCAGGTCAAAGCGGCCGGTCTGAGCGGGGCGGTTGTCATTGGCCGGGCGCTTCATCCAGGCGTCGCGCATGGCGCGGAACTCGGCCTGTCGCCTGTCCCGTTCTGCCTCACGTTCGGCGCGCCATAGTTCGGATGCAGCCCAGTCCCGCCGTCGGGTGTACTCGAGATGGTGCGCATGCTCGGCAGGCGATGGCTCGGGGTCGCTAGGCTCGAGGTCGGGCAATTCCGCCAGCGGACCTATGAAATGGTATAGGCCGGTGTCTTCGTAATCGTCATCGTCGATGTCGACGGCCGCTTCAGGCTGCGCTGCGGTCAAAGGCTTTAGCCCCCATATCGGAATAAGCAATTGCCGCCATGCGCGTGAGTTCGCGGGCGGTCGGAAGGTCGAAGGTTGCGGCGCGCTTACCGTGAGCGTTGGGTGCAATCACCCGCTTTTCACCATTAGGCAGCTCTCGGTAGGCAATATTGTAGATCCTGATGCCGCCCGTTACCTCCAAATCAAATAACGCTAATGTTTGTGAGCCGTTAGCCGTTCGATAGCCGTCCGGCCTTATATCAAGTATACGCATTAATGCTCCGTGCTAATTATAGACCTATTGTTACGTAACGCGTTTCTTGGTCTTGAATTTCGAAAGAGTTGGATCGGCGTGATATTCCGAGACAAGGCGCAGCGTTCCCAGCCCACCCTTGGCTCGGTCACATACGTCCTTGCCGTGCTCGGCAACTATTCTGGCGACCACGGCATTGTGCTCGTCTCGAAGCTCCCGCATTCGCTGCTCTTGGCTTTCCCTCTCCCGCGCCCAGCCCTCCCATGCGCTGCGCAACCCGAGCGCGGTTGCCAGTTCGATAGGTGCCGACGCCCACTCGTGACAGTTCCATCCGAGGAACGTCGGAAGCCCTTCAGCCTCATCGGGAACCGGCAACAATGTTGAAGCCCCGACCAAGTCGCGTTGTCTGACTTGGTCGGGTGATAGGGTGAGCGTCGCGGTTCGGCTTTCCGTTACATAACGGGGCGTTGTAGCCGCCTGCGCCTCCGCAAGTTTTTGCTTCTGCCGTTCGCGCCAGCGTGCCTGGCGCTCTGCGTTCGTGAGTCCCATCGCCATCCCCGTTACGTAACGAGCGCGAGATATAGGCCGTTACGTAACGAATGCAACATCATGCAGCCCTCCCGGCGCGAGCGGCGATGCGGTCGTTAACCCAGGCAGCAACCTCGGCACGCACGTAGGCCTGCCGGCGCTCCCCAAGCTGGACCGGCAGTGGGAAGTGGCCCTCCCGCGACATCAGCGTGAGTAGCTGCCGTGACAGGCTCGTCTCTGCGGCGGCCTCCTTCGGGCTCATGAGCACGGGCCGGTTATCGTTCGCTGCAATCATTTTTGGCTCCCCTCGAAAAAAGTTCTTGACAGATGTTTGGCATCGGTGACATAGTATGAGCATGTCCCGCCTTCCGTAACTAAAGGCGGCACACGTTATAGCGAAAAATCGGGTGCCAAGTCAAGCGGTATTTGCCGCTATTGGCTAGATTCGCAATATTGTTGCCAGTCCTCCATCAATTTTCGACGTTTCTGCAGCGCATCTGAGCGCCGATATGCTCGCTCGGTCTCATTTCCGACCGCGTGCGCCAGCGCCGATTCGATGATCTCCCGCGGATGGTCCGTCTCATCCCCCGCCCAATCTCTGAACGTTGAGCGCCAGCCGTGCAGGGTCGCAGCCTTATCCGGCGAAGCGAGGCGAAGTGCCTTCGTCATCGCCGTGTCCGATATCGGCGCGCCCTCCTTGCCGCCCTCGAAGACCAGCGCCGACGTTGATTGCTGGCGTCGCACCTCGACGATGGCAAGCGCTCGATCCGTCAGCGGAACCACATGCTGGACTCCCGCCTTCATCCGATCGCCTGGGATGGTCCAAGTCTTTGCGGTCGTGTCGATCTCGTCGAAACGCGCGCCCCTCACCTCCCCGGCACGTCCGACCGTCATCACAAGGAACTCAACGGCCCGGGCCGCGGTGCCTGACGACTGCCGAAGCTTCGCCACGGTGGCGGCAGCTTGCACGTGGCTGAGCGCCGCATGATGATCTTTCTCCCGCTTCTTGCGCGCCGGCATCACCTTGTCCAGCAGACCGCGCCACAGGGCCGGGTTGCCCGCCTTACGCCATTCGTGCGCGATGCCGTAGTCGATCACGGCTCGGATGCGCATGCGCAAGCGGTCGGCCGTTTCGGGCCGCTCATGCCAGTGCGGCAGCAGCGCTTCCTTGACGTCGCCAAGCGCAATGTCGGCAATAGGCATGTCGTGAAGCGGCGCAGCGTAATCGCGGAGCGTCATTTCCCACTGCGCCTTGTGCTTCGGATTGCGCCATCCCTCGGCCTTGCTTTCCAGCAGCGCCTCCATGCAATCGGCAAATGTCTTGGGCTTCGCAGCCGGCTTGGACACAGGTTTGGGACCGCGCGGGTCTTCGCCATTAGCCAGCCTGTCGCGGATGGCCTGCGCCTTCTGGCGCGCCAGCGACAGCGATACAGGCGCCGTTCCCGATCCATAGCCGCCCAAGCCGATCTCCACGCGCTTATCGCCGCGTCGGTAGACGAACACCCAGTTCTTGGACGGCGGGCGGTCGCCGCGAGGCTTCTGGACACGCAGCCAAAGGCCGCCACCATCTCCCAGCATGCCGGGCTTGACGTGGCTCTTGCATCGGCTCTCAGATAGTTTGTTGAGCGCCATGTCCTACCTTCCGACGAACCATTGTCGTCATAACCGTCGTACTAACGACAATACGGCAAACTTGGCCAACGGAGCAATCTTCAATGCCAATATCGCCAAATTTGCCCGATTTCGGCCAGGTTGGCGGTCATTCTCTTCCGCCAGTTTCGACGGCGTCGCATTGAATGGCGAATCCAGTGCGGCCTCGTCGGTTCCCCGCTGCTCGCATCGGCCTCCTCCGAAGCCCGGCTTCCGGTTGCCCGGCCGATGCCGGAGAGGCCAGATGATCGACAGCGAATCCCCCGCCCCCGCCCTGATCGCCGGCTTCGTGCAGGCCGCCGAGACCGCCCGGCAGGCCGAGGACGCCTATCGCAAGGAAGCGGCGGCGCGGATCGCCACGCTCGCCGGCGCGCGCGCCACGGCCTTCCGGCGCCTCAACCTGGTGCGCAGCGTCGCGACCGCCATCGCCGAGGCCGAGGAGCCGGAGAAAGCCGTCGCCCGGGCCCGCTTCGTCATCGCGCAGACGCTCGGCTGGGAGGAGCCCGGCCCCCGGCAGGCGCTCGTGCTCGACCGGCTGTCGCCCTTTCTCGAGGCGCTGTCGGCAAGCCTGGCGCCCGGCGCCGCCGCTGCCGACGGCAATGCCGCGGAATCAGGCGCGGCGGCAGCGTTGCGCCGCTTCGAGGACTGGTATCGCGCCGAGACCGGCAGCGAGTTCTATGCGCTGTTCGAGCGCTACATGCCCGAGACGCCGCGTGTCGACTTCTAGCGGCCGGGAGCGCGGGCTCGGCACCGATTTCGACCGCTGGCTCGGCCGGCTCTTCCGCAAAGGGCCCTTCACGGCGCTGATCGTGCTGGTGAGGATCGCCCAGACGAAGGTCGAGCCGCTGCGCTCGACCTTCGTCCATGTGGTCGGCGACGCGATCGACTGGGGCGATATCGTGCTGATGCTGCGCGGCGCCGGCGTGAACTGGGACGGCGCCGCCTTCTTCCCGACCCGCGACGACGATGGCGGCCTGGTGCCCGACGAGACCGCCCGCGCCCGGCTGCGGGAGCTGGAAACCGCGCTGCGCGGCAACCGGCTGGTGCTGAACGAGGGCGCCTTCTTCGACGTCTGGGGCCGGACCCTCAAGGTCGAGGAGGCGTGAGGCCGCGTCAGGCCACCACGACGCGCTCCGGACCGGCCTCGACCCTGCCGACGATCCGCGCGGACGGATAACCCGCCGCCCTGATCCGGGCGAGCAGATCCCCGGCCCGCTCCGCCTTGCAGGAAACGAGCAGGCCGCCGGAGGTCTGCGGATCGGTAAGCAAATGGCGGCGCCAGTCGGGCAAGCCGGCCGGCAGCGTGGCACCCTCGCCATAGCTCGCCCAGTTCCGGTGCGAGGCGCCGGTCACCCGGCCCTCCTGCGCCAGCCGCTCCGCCTGCGACAGGAAAGGCAGATCGGCCAGGCTGAGCCGCAGGGTCGCGCCCGAGCCGCGCGCCATCTCCAGCCCATGGCCGAGGATGCCGAAGCCGGTGACGTCGGTGACCGCATGGACGTCGGCATCCTGCGCCAGCTCGGCGCCGACGCGGTTGAGCAGCGTCACCGAGGCGAGCATCTCGTCATAAGCCGCCGGCGAGAGCTCGCCCTTCTTGAAGGCCGCCGAATAGATGCCGACCCCGAGCGCCTTGGTCAGGATCAGCGCGTCGCCCGGCCTCGCCGCGTTGTTGCGCCGCAGATTCTTCGGGTTGAGCAGGCCGATCACGGCGAGCCCGTAGATCGGCTCCGGCGCGTCGATGGAATGCCCGCCGGCCACGGGAATGCCGGCCTCGGCGCAGATCGATGCGCCGCCTTTCAGGATCTCGCGCGTCATCGCCACGGGCAGCTTGTCGAGCGGCATGCCGAGGATGGCGAGCGCCATGATCGGCTTGCCGCCCATGGCGTAGACGTCGGAGATGGCGTTGGTCGCGGCGATGCGGCCGAAATCATGCGGATCGTCGACCATCGGCATGAAGAAATCGGTGGTGGCGACGACGCAGGTCTCGTCGTCGATCTGCCAGACCGCCGCGTCGTCGCCGGTCTCGGTGCCGACGAGGAGCTGCCTGTAGGGGCCCGCGGCGGGATGCTCGGCCAGCAGCTCCTGCAGCACCGAAGGCGCGAGCTTGCAGCCGCAACCGCCGCCATGGGCGAGGCTGGTCAGCCGGGGCGCCGGCGCCTGCACCGGGGCTTCGCGCTCGATCGTGTCACTCATCTCGACAATCTCCTTTCGGCGCCGCCTCGGCCCGAATTGCGCTGACGCGGCCATCCCGGCTCCTCGCCTCGCGGCGGCCGGGATGGCCCGCATTCCGTCACCCTGTCCCGCGACGGCCGGATCAGGCGGCGATCTCGGCCGATTTGATCGCGTATCTGAAACCGTCGGGGTCGAGGCAGTCGAGCAGCGCGCCGGCGACCTCGGCCTGCGGGTACATCAGGAAGGCGACCTTGTGGCGCGAGCCCGGCAGCGCGACGTCATGCGCCATGTTGTAGCCGAGCCAGTTGCCCTCCCAGGCGCCGAACAGCGTCTGGCGCGCCGCGACCACCTTGGGATTGTCGATGGCGTTGTTGCCGGGCGGCTCCTCCAGCACGACCTTGCGGACATCGGCCGGATCGGTCGCGACCCAGCCATGCCCCTCGAGCCAGACCTCGGCACGGCAATGCTGCGCCTTGGTGATCGTCGCCGAGCCGGCTCCCAAGCTGGCATAGCCGAAGCGCGACGGCGCGACGCGGATGCCGTAGATGTCGCGCGCCGGAATGCCGACGGAACGGACCAGCGCGACGTAAAGCGCATTCAGATCGGCGCATTTGCCGCCGAGATTGCCGGTGCGCAGCATCGAGGCGACATCGCCGGAGCCGCAGCCGCGCGTCCTGGCGTCGCGGAAGGTGTTCTCGACGACCCATTGATAGATGGCGCGCGCCTTCTCAACGTCGCTCGCCTTGCCCGCCACGGCCTTCTCGGCCGTTTCCCTGACGATGCCGTCGGTGGGCATCAGCTCGGTCGCCTCGAGATAGAGCTTGCGGTCGGCCTCCGCCAACGCCGCCTTGCCGCCCGCTGCGAAATCCTCCGCCCGGTCGCGCAGCGAAAAACGGCTGCGGAGCTCGACGGACGGCGCCGCCTCGCCGTCCCTGAAGACGAGATGCAGCATCTGCGCGCCGTATTTCGGCTCGCGCACCAGCTCGGCCGAGGCGGCGTTGGTGGTCCAGTCGCTCTTGCCGGGTCTGATCCAGGCTTCCTCCTCCACCGAAGGCAGCGGGATCCAGGCCTGCGCCTTGCCCTGCCCGGCGAGGTCGAGCCGGGTCACCACCTCGAAATGGCGCCATGCTCCCGGCTTCGGCGCGAAGGCGGGCGCCTGCGCGAAACCGTGGCGCGGAAGCAGCAGCGCGGCGCCGGCCGCGGCGCCCGCCTGGAGCATAAGGCGACGATCGATCATCGGATGGGTCCTTCCTCTTTGGCCGCGGCGGTCGCGCCGGGCGGTTCCGCGCCGCCCGCCCGCTCCATGCCGGAGAGGGCTTCGAGGACCGGCGGGCTCAGCCAGTCCAGCGGCTCCTCGGTCCGAAGCGCCGGGCGCAGCTTTGTGTCGAGCACGAAGCTCGTGGGCAGGCCGAGGACCTGCCAGCGCTTCGTCGCGGCGCGGTCCGCGTCGAGCAGCACCGGGAAATCGACGGGGCGTGCCCTGAAGACGCTGCGCAGCCGCGCCGGAACCTCGCCGACATTGACGGCGAGGATGGTCACGGCGGGATCGCCGCGCCGTGCGAGCGCGTTCAGGGACGCCATTTCCGTGATGCAGGGCCCGCGCCAGGTGGCGAAGAAATGGACGATGACGGGCTTGCCGCGCAATTCCGCGAGAGCGAGCGGCCCCGCATCGAGGCGCTGCAGCGCCAATTCGGGCGTTTCCGGCAAGGACCAGCGCTCGAGCCCGCCCGCGGCGGCCAGGCCGGCCCCGGACAGCACAGATAGCGCCACCCCGAGAGCCAGCCTCAGGAAGCTGCGCTTCGGCGCCCAGTTCGGTCCGGTTGCGCCCCGAAACTCGGGAGCAGAGACGGCGAGCACGACCGCATCCTTCCCCGCCGGGAGCGCGCCGTCAATGCGCGTTTCGGTGAGCGGGCCGGGGCCGAGCCGGCGAGGACGGCCCCGCCTCCTGCGAGGGGCCTCTTGCCTGGCTTGCCGGGCGCAGGCACCATCCGCCCATGAAGCTGCTGCTGCTCCTCGGAGTCGCCGCCAGTTGCGGCTTGGCGGTCTGGCTCGCGCTCGACGGCAATGCCGTGATGGCCCTGCCGCTGGCGGTCGTCGTCGCCGCCCTGATCAGGACCCTGGTGCGCCTCGTCCGGGGCAAGCAGTTCCGGCCGGCCGACACGCCGATCCGGCAGGATACCGAGAGCTGAAGCCTCCTCCCGCCGCCTGCACGCCCGTAGACCTCCGGGTAACCATCCCGCCTGTTCCTGCTGAAAATCGCCTGTTTTCGCGTTATTTTGGCCTGAATCGGCATCAGGAACCGCTTACGGAGAAGCGCATGGCTGCACCGATCGGCGTGGATCCCTGCGACGGCCTCGACTGCTTGCGCGACGGCGTGCTGAAAGCCGGCGTCCTCAACGCCAAGGCGCTTCAGGCGGGCGCCGAAAGCCATGTCGCGAAGCTCGCCGGGCGGCTGCCGCCCTCCTCCGCGCTGGACGAGGCCTGCTTCCAGGTGGTGACCGACGTCATCGCCTTCGCGCGCCTCCTCTACGGACAGGCGCAGATCGCCGAATCGGAGAGCGCCCGCCGCAAGGCGTTGACGAGCATAGACAGGCTCGCGACCTTGGCCGCGACGGCCGGACCGACAGGCTCGACGGCGGCCGGACCCGCCCCGGAAGCGATTTTGCAGCGGGTTCCGGATCATGCTCCCGCCGGGCTGTAGAAAGCCGGCTGAAGTGACTGGACAGGCTTCGCGCCAGCCTCTATATCGCCCCCACCAACACGGACGGCGCGTCGCGCCCCGGGGGCGCCCAGGTAGCTCAGTTGGTAGAGCATGCGACTGAAAATCGCAGTGTCGGTGGTTCGATTCCGCCCCTGGGCACCATCACTTTCCAGAAGTGCTGAAACGCCAAATACATAGCTGATAATAAGGGCTTACGCCTCACCGCACTGGTCAACAACGGTGAGCAACAATGCTTTTTCGCCTAGTCCGCTCGATGAAACGCAACACGTCCGCCAACGCCTATTTCGTCCAGCGTATCCCCGTCGATGTGAAGGCCCGCGCAGCCGGCTTGAAGCTCTGCATCCCTCTCGCCGATGGATTTGTGGATAAGACCGTCCCGGCAGGGGCAGCAGACATTCGCTTCTCGTTGAGGACAGCCGACAAGTCCGAAGTGAAGCTCCGGCAGGCAGCGGCAGCGGCGTATCTGGAGCAAGTGTGGCGGAACCTCCGCGAGGCCAACGACAACGGCCCCATCCGCCTCCGTCAGGACCAGATTGCCGCCCTCTCCGGGGAACTCTATGCGACCCTGGTGCGGGCCTTCGAGCAGGACCCCGGCTCACCTGAACGATGGCGCCAGCGTCGCGTGGAGATTGACGAAGCCACGCGCTATAGCGTCCCGATAGAAGAGGGAATGCCGCTGAGTGAGATTGCGGACCCCGAGCGGGCCGCAGCGATGGAACGCGAGTTCGGGCGCGGGGTGGATGAACGGCTGGCCGCGAAGGCACTGATTGTCGATGCCGACAGCCGGGCCCGGTTGCTGGAAGCTGCCGCTCGCGTAAAGCGCGATGTCTACCTCGTCTTGGAGCACCGGGCCGAGGGCGACTACACGCCGGATGCGGGTGCCGCCAAGTTCCCGGAATGGAAGCCGCCAATTCACCAGAAACCCGCCGCTGCGTCTTCCCCGAAGGCCGCCGAGGGGACGTCGTCGGGGGCGTGGGCCTTCCCGGCTACGGCCCTTTCGGCGAACACGATGCAGTCATCGCCGACCACATAGAAGGCGTGACGATCCACTCTGCACGCTGGTGGGTGGCGTGGAATCCGAATGCGACGACCCCCTCGGCGAACGGCGTCCGGCTAGTGACGGCGGACAGTGGCCCCACGAATATCGTTGCCTTTATTGGGGCGACGCTCACGCGGGCCAGCACGACAAGCCCTGTCGTCGATGCGGTCGACATCACGAGCGCTATGCAGGATCTGCTCGATGCCAGGGTGCGAAAGACGATCGGCCATCAGATCGTCGGCAACGGCACCTCTGGTCCGAAAATCTAAGCCTCAAAGGGCGAGAGTGTTTGGGAGTTCAAGGCGTAGTTCAACCGACTTGCGCTGTGTCGTGCGTCGCGATATTGCGAGCGGCATGCTGGCGTATCGCCCCGAAATCGATGGGCTTCGCGCGGTTTCCGTTGCGCTGGTCATCCTCTTCCACCTCGGCGTGCTGTTCATCCCCGGCGGGTTCGTCGGCGTGGACGTGTTTTTCGTCATCTCCGGCTATCTGATCACCGGCATTCTCGCTCGCGAGCTTGGGGCCGGGCGGTTTTCGCTTCTCTCGTTCTATGACCGCCGCATCTGCCGCATTTTCCCGGCCCTGCTGGCGATGCTGGCTGTTGTGCTGGCGGCCGGACCGTTCCTGCTCATGCCGGGGGATTTTGAGGCCACTGCCCGAAGCGCGGTGTGGGCGGCGGCCAGCGCGTCCAATTTCTTCTTCTGGTTCAACACCGGATACTTCGATCAGGCGTCCGACCTGATGCCTCTGCTCCACACGTGGTCTCTGGCCGTCGAAGAGCAATTCTATCTGGTCTGGCCACTGGTCATATGGGCCAGTTTCAGGCTGTCCGGCGGCCGGCGCGGCGTGGTGCTGGTCGTGTCGCTCGCGCTCGCCGCGGCTAGCTTCGGCATGAGTCTATACGCCGTCGCGACCGATGGCAGGCAAGCGTTCTACTCGCCCTGGTCGAGGACGTGGGAGCTCGCCCTGGGCGGGGGGCTGGCATTGGCGCCGATGGGCCTGCTGGCGAAGGCGAAGCGGTATGGCAACTGGATCGCCGGGGTCGGGCTCGCGCTGATTGTAGTATCCGCGCTTATGCTTCGAAAGGACATGGATTTCCCCGGCTGGCGAGCGCTGCCGGCGGTGATCGGTGCCTTGTGCGTGTTAGCGCCTCTGCAATCTGGCCGCGTCTATTCGATCCTCTCCACGCCCGGAGCCGTATTCATCGGGCGCATCTCCTATTCGCTCTACCTCTGGCACTGGCCGATCATCGTTCTGTATCGGCACTACAACCTCGGTATGCCGCCGGGCGCCATCGACGGCGCCGCTATCCTCGCGGCATCCGTCACGGCCTCTTGGCTGTCGTGGCGCTTTATCGAACAGCCGGCTCGGCATTCCCCCTTCCCGAAGTTCGCGAACATCGGCGCAGGTCTGGCTACGGCCTGCGCCATGATGCTCGTCGGCGCATATGTGGTTCGCGCTGGCGGCTTCCCCGCTCGCATCCCGCCCTCCACCGCCTCGCTGATGAGCCTCGACGAGATGTGGAAATGGGACTGCCGGCAGGAGCGCGTCATGCCGGGATGGCCGGCCAATAGCTACTGCATCCTCGGCGCTGACTGGGAAACCGCAAAGATTAAAGGGGTACTCACTGGCGACAGCCATGCAGAGCATTTCGCGCCTCTGCTGGATGTCGCCGCGAAAGAAGCGGGGATTTCCCTCGCGTTCTACAAGGCTTGCATGCCTCTGGTAGGAACGACCAGCATCAAGCGCGTTCTCGCTCAGATGCCGACTTACACACATTACTGCACCGAAGTTAGCCAGCCCCTAGTCAATTATCTTCGCGGGGCCAAAGACATATCGCTCGTGGTAGTAGCCGCAGCTTGGTCGGCATACCCCGATAGCTTGTACCGTGACGATCCTTCCGAGCGCTCGCGGGAGAAAGGTCTTCGGCTTATGGCTGAAGGCATTGACGAATTGATGCAAACCGTTGCCGCGCCCAATCGGCGCGCTCTTATCATCGGAGACGTGCCGATTCGGCTGGGGTACGATCTCGGGTGCATTGTGACCGAAGAGAGCATGATTTTCCGGCGGCACTGTGCGCCAGATATGTTTAAGACGCCACGCGCTTGGGTGCGGAAGTTTCAGGAGCAGGCCGGTTCGGTTATTGAATCGGTCCCGGCTCGATCTGCCGCCGCGAGCTCGTTGATGCCCGGCCAGAATATGTGCGACAGCGATGGCTGCTCGACGACTCTCGATGGCGAGTTTCTTTATCGAGACGCCGGCCATCTGCGCCGGAACCTCCCGCTAAACATTCGCAAGAAACTGGCCGAAAAGATCGGCCTCAAGGAAGCGCTCTTGAAGGCCGCGGATTTGCCGCTCGTCTCCAAGGCTGAATAGCGCTGTGCGGTGCGGCTGAGCGCGCCGCCGCCCATGGTCTGGCATCACGAGCTGCCAGATGCAGCTTTCCCTTGATCAGGTTCGGAAGATCACGCGCAAGCCGCTGAATGCGAAGGCTGTTGCGAACGCGGGCTCTGTTCTTGCCGCACTGGATCTCTACGGCGCCAAGTTCGGGCTCGACCCGCCGCACCGCTTGGCGCAGTTCCTGCCTCAGATCATGCACGAGAGCGGCAAGCTCCACTTTGACCGAGAGGTGTGGGGGCCGACCCCGGCGCAGAAACGCTACGAGGGCCGGGCCAAACTCGGCAACACCGAGCCGGGAGGAGGGCAAGGACGCGATGCAGGAAGAGCAGGAGCAAAAGCGGGCGGAGGCTCGGCAGGTACGGAAGGATATCGACGATGAAGTGGACGGCTTGGGCCATGCGGATCTTGATCACCACTTCAGCAAGTGGGTGCGCCTGGAATAGCGGCGATTTCTGCGACGTGGCTACCCCGATACGTCCTTCCGCCCCGGCCGCCGCGGTGATGGATCGCGCCGACAAGGCGGCAATCGTCAAGCACAACGAATATGGCGCGAGAGCGTGCGGCTGGTGATGAACGACAAAGTCGAGGCCATGATCGGGAACTGCGACGGGAAGTTCTTCGAGCGGCTGGTGCCGAACCTCGTTTCGGCGTTGCTCGCTGTCGCCATCGCTCTCGGCACTCAATATGCTGATTTCTGTTTGGACAGCAAAGCGGCCGACATTCAAACCGCCAGCGCCATCAAGCAGCTCACGAACGACCTGGCCGATACGAAGCGGCAGTTCAAGGAGGAGATCGTCGAGATTCGGCGGTCTGCCGAGATTGACCGCCAGAAGACAAACGAGCTCGTCGCTGACGTGAAAGTTATTCTCGCGATTATGCAGCGGCTGGAGCGGAAGGTAGACCCACGATGACGACGCTCCCGAATCTCCCCGATGCGCCGGCCGATACAGCAGTGCCGAATTGATCTATGTTCGCCCGACGACAGGACCGGTCAACGCCAAGCGCACGTTCGGATCCCTCTGGCGGAACGTGCTCGGGCGCACGGCCGCCGCTAAACGCGCGTTCTTCGGAGCGACGCCGATCGCTCAGCCGGCGAACGCCGATCAGGCTGCCGTCACCACTTCAGTTGGAGCGGCAGTCGCAACGACCGGCGCCACGAACACGACGCCCTACGGCTTCACGACCGCCGCACAGGCAAACGATCTCGTGGCCCGCACCAACGAGAACAAGGCGCTTGGCGAGGCGAGCGAAACTGATAAACCAGATGCGCGCGGACCTCGTCGCGCTCGGGCTTATCAAGGGGTCGGCCTAAACTGAATCGACATTCATCGCATCCATAGTAGTGCGGCAGCAAGTTGGAGGAATGCGAGGAAGTGGATTGCCCTGCGGTCGAAGCGTATAGCGATGCGCCTGAAGTGTTTGAGTTTGTTGAAGCACCGCTCGATAGTGTTTCGAACCTTGTAGGCTTGGAAGTCATAGGGGATGGAGCGCCTGCGGGTCGGGTTGCACGGGATGACTGCCTCGGCGCCCATGTCTGTGATCAGGCCGCGCAGGGCATTGGAATCATAGGCCTTGTCGCCTAGCACGCGTCGCGGTGAAAGACCTTTGAGCAAGGCTGGAGCGAGTGGTGCATCGCCGCGCTGTCCGGGCGTCAGGATCAGCTTGAGCGGCCGGCCAAGTGCGTCGACGGCCATATGGATTTTAGTGGTCAGTCCTCCCCTGGAACGCCCCAGAGCCTGATCCCCCCTTTTTGACCGCCGCCCTTGCCGGTGGCTGCCTGCTGGTGCGCTCGCGCGAGGCTTGAATCGAGGCTGATATAATCGTTGGCGGGGCCATCGATCAGGTGAGCGAAGACACGCTCCCACACACCGGCCTTGGCCCATCGCGTGAACCGCTTGTGAACGGTTTTCCATTTGCCATAGCGCTCAGGCAGGTCGTGCCGGTGCGCACCCGAACGCAACACCCAAAGCACGCCGTTGACGAAAGTGAGATTGTCAGCCCCCGAGCGGCCCGAATCGCCGGGCTTACCCGGCAACAGATCACCGATCCGGACCCAATGCTCAGGGCTCAACTCGTATCGCTTTCGACATCACCGACCTCCAGATCAACTAATCCGCAGGCCCATGAATCACGCATCAGCAAAAAATAGAATCTTGAATGTCGATTGGCCCTAGAAAGTAATCAACGCCCATTCGGCGTTTTCCGATAGCGCTTTTGTCTTCGGCGGCGTGCACGATCCACCGCCTGGAAGCGGCCGGACAAACCGCCCATGGGCGTCAGGACAGCCTGCGGTCGCGCATGTCGTCGATCCGTTCCAGGATGGCGCGGTGCTCCGCCAGCAGTTCCTGCAGAGGTCCCATCGGCCTGAAGGCGGCAAGATCCTGGATCTCCTCGCCCTCGCTCTGCCAGGAGGCGATGGCGGCATCGGCGGCGGCGACATGCTCGGGCGAGAGACCGCCGCGAACCGGCGCGCCGGCCTCTTCGGCGATGCGTTCCGCGATCCGGCGGCGGAGCGCCTGCTCGCAGGCGAGAACGGCTTCGAGCTCGTCGGAATAGCGCGGCACGCCGGGCCTCAATGAACCGTGGCGATGTCGTCGTCGTCGGGGTCGATGAGCTTGGCCAGGCCGAGTTGCCGGACGCCGTCCATGAATTCGGCGAAGGCCTCGGCGTCGGTGGCGAAGCTGTCCTGCCAGACGGTCGAGCCGCCCTCCTCGTCGACCAGCTCGAGCGTCCAGCCCTCGGTGCCGTCGAGCCGATAGATCTCAACCCGGACGGTGATGCCGTCATGGGTGATGCTCTGCGACAGGGGCGAGCGGATGATCCCGGGAAAGTCGTCCATGCCGCAAACTAGCGCATCGCGACCTGCCGTGGCACCCCCCAAAGTCCCGGCCATGCACAAGCCCCGGCCCTCGCCGGCGGCGCGCTTCTCCTTCGTCGCATGCCGATGCTTCGCGCTGGACGCGGAGCCTCAAGCTGCGGAAGAATGCGGAGACGGACCGGCAGCGCAGCCCGGGCGCCGACGGTCCTGGCACAGCACGATCACGCGATCCGGAACGCCCTCGTTCCGGCGCGATACACGGAGGCCCCTATGCCTGAAAATGCGACGTTGCAGGATCTGGACGCTCGAATCGCCATCGCCCGGCGCAATATCGCCGAGCTGACCGAGCAGGCCACCGGCGCGGCCGGCGCGGCCGCGGAAGAGGCCATCGCCAACCGCATCGCCGAGCAGCAGGACCGGCTCAACGAGCTCCTGAAGCAGCGCGAAGCGCTCGGATAGGAGGTTCCGCAGGCTTCGGAGCGCGGCCGGGGGCCGCCGGCCCGGGAGACCGGCCGGCCTCATGCGTCCCGCTCGCGGGATGGCGGCGCGTCCTCGGCCTCGTCGAGCGGCTCGCCCGGGATCACATAGCTGCCCTTGAGCCAGCGGCCGAGGTCGATATCGGCGCAGCGCGCCGAGCAGAAGGGGCGGAAGCGCTCGGCCGCCGGCTTGCCGCAGATCGGGCAAGGCCGCGCGGCCGGCGGTTTCTTCTCGGTTTCAGCCATATTTCAGCGTGATGCCTCCGTCGACCACGAGTTCGATGCCGGTGACATAGCGCGCCTCGTCGCTGGCGAGGAAGAGCGCCGCATTGGCCACGTCCCAGGCCTCGCCCATATGACCCATCGGCACCTGCGCCGCACGCGCCGCCCACATCGCCTCGACGTCGCCCCCGCCATAGACCTTGGCGAGCCCGGCCGAATGCTCGACCATCGGCGTCTTCATCAGGCCCGGCAGGATGGCGTTCACGCGGATCTTCTGCGCGGCGAACTGCACCGCTGTCGTGCGGGTGAGATGGTTGAGTCCGGCCTTGGTGGCGGAATAGCTGGCATAGGGCACGCCGGTATGGCGGATCGAGGCGATGGAGGAGATGTTGACGATCGAGCCGCCCTCGCCCGTCTCCTCGAACTGGCGCTGCATCACCGGAATGACGTGCTTCATCGCCAGGAAGGCGCCGGTGAGATTGACGCGGAAGACCTTTTCCCAGGTCTCCTCCGGCAGGTCGACGACGCTGCCGACCTCGGCGATGCCGACATTGTTGTCGAGAATGTCGATGCGGCCATAACGCCCCAGCGCCCGGTCGACCAGATCGGCGACCTGATCGGCCCGGGTGACGTCCGCCTGCACGGCGAAGGCCTGGCCGCCCTCGTTCTGGATGATGGCCGCGGTCTCCTCGGCCGCGTCGCGGTTGATGTCGGCGCAGACCACCCTGGCGCCTTCGCGGGCGAACACCGTCGCCGTCGCCTTGCCGTTGCCCCAGCCCGGCCCGATCGATCCGGCCCCCGCCACGATCGCGACCTTGCCTCTCAGACGTCCCGCCATTCCGTGCCTCCCCGTCGCCGGTCCGAAACGCCGGCGCGCCATGATGCGCGCCTGTCGGTCCGGCGCGCCGCGGGCGGGAGGATCGGGGCAATGCGGCGAGGAGGCAAGCCCCGGCGATCTGCGTGGATCAGGCGGCGTTCATCCAGCCGAAGCGGATCGGGAAGCCCTCGCCGCCGAGCAGGTTCACCGTCTCGTAGAGCGGCAGGCCGACCACGCCGGTATAGGAGCCGACGAGCTTGACGACGAAGGAGCCGGCGATGCCCTGGATGGCGTAGCCGCCCGCCTTGCCGCGCCATTCCCCGGAGGCGAGGTAATGCTCGATATCCTCGGTCGAGAGCCGCTTGAAGCGCAGCCGCGTCTCGACGATGCGGTCGCGGATCGCGCCCGAGGGCGTCACCAGCGCCACGCCGGTATAGACGCGGTGGGCGCGGCCGGAGAGCAGGCGCAGGCAGGCCGCGGCCTCGTCGACGATCTCCGCCTTGGGCAGGATGCGGCGGCCGACGGCGACGACGGTGTCCGCCGCGACGATGTAGCAGCTCTCGAGATCGGCGCGCGCCTTGGCGCCCTGGCGCGCGGCCTGGGCCTTTTCGCGGGCGAGGCGGCGGGCGAGATCGCGCGGGCGCTCGGCCTTGTGCGGCGTCTCGTCGAGATCGGCCGGCAGAAGGGCGTCGGGTTTCAGGCCGGCCTGCTCCAGCAAGGCGAGCCGGCGCGGCGAGGCCGAGGCGAGGACCAGCATCGGCCGCCAACCGGCCTGCTTGGGGGACGAGAACAAACTCAAGGGGCGGCTCGGCAGGGTTCCAGCATGCGGGGAAAAGAGCGGAGCCCCAGGCTTTAGAGCATTTCGCCCGGTTGATAAATCCGCGACCGACCTGCCCGCGCCGAAGCGCAAGCATGGGCCGGCGCCCGGCGCCGCGACGGCGTTCTGCCCAAAAGATAAGCGGCACACCCCTCGTTCCGGCCATTGCCAAGGGCCTCCGGCCGCGCCACAGTCTGCGCCCTTTTTTGACGCCCTGCCGTCCATCGCCACGATTCCCCGGAGTTTCCCCATGCCGAGATCGCGCAAGCCGTCGCTCACCGCTGCGGCGGGGGCAGAGGCGCAGGCGCTGGCCACGCGGATGCTCGCCATGCAGGCGGAGGCCGGGCTCACCATCGCGATGCGGATGCCGCTGCTGCTGAAGGGCGCGCTCGGCGATTCCTCCGGCCAGCGCGAGGCGACCAAGGCCGTGGTCGAGAAGGTCTCGGCCGTGGTCGAAAGCAGCGTCGCCGCGACCTATGCCACGACGGCGTTCTGGTGGAGCTTCGCGCTCAACCCGCTGGCGCAGGCCGACCTGACCGAGGCGGCCGCCAAGGTCGCGCACAGCACGCTCGAACCCTTCGCCCGCCGCACCCGCGCCAACGCCGCAAGGCTCACGGGCCGGCGCCGGTAATCCCCTTCGCCGGTCTTAAAGTCAGGCGGCGCCTTCCGGCGTCGTCGCCGGCAGCGGCGCCGGCGCCGCATGCTCGCGCTCGAGCTTGCGGTAGCGGGCGACGCTGAGCGGAATCAGCGCGAGATAGGCGACGACGACCAGCGTCAGCATCTCGAAGGTGTAGGCGAAGAGCAGGCCGGCGATCACCACTACCGCGACGAAGATCGGCAGCACCATGTCGCGCGGCACCCGCGCGCCCAGCGTCTTGCCGGCATAGCAGGGAATGCGCGAGATCGTCAGGAAGGCGATGAACAGGATGTAGAGCCCGACGAAGGGGGCGCCGTATTCCTGCACCGGCAGGCCGACGGCATGGAGGTAGAGCGGCAGCATGGCGGTGATGGCGCCCGCCGGGGCCGGCATGCCGACGAAGAAGTTCTTCTGCCATTCGGGCCGGTCGGGATCGTCGATCATGACGTTGAAGCGCGCGAGCCGCAGCGCCATGGCGCAGGCCAGCGTCAGCACGATGATCCAGCCGAAGGACTTCAGGTCGTGCAGGATGAAGATCCACAGCACATAGCCGGTGGCCACGCCGAAATTGACGAAATCCGACAGCGAATCGAGCTCCGCGCCGAAGCGCGACGTGCCCTTCAGCATCCGCGCCAGCCGGCCGTCGACACCGTCGAGCGCGGCGGCGATCAGGATGCAGATCGTCGCGGTCTCGAGCTTGCCCTCGACCACGAGCCGCATCGCCGTCAGGCCGAGGCAGAGCGCCAGCAGCGTGACGAGGTTCGGCGCGATCAGCCGGAACGGGATCGACTTGAAGCGGGCGCGCTTCGGCTCGACGCGCTCGGGCTCGAAAGGAGGAAACAGGTCGCTCATGGCTGCCGAAATACGCGGTTTCGCAGTTCTAAGCTAGAGCACCGGCCCGAAAAGTCGAATCCGCTTTCCGGGCAAATACGCTGCGAAAACAAGGGTCTAGATCGCCAACCTGGCTTCGGCGCGAAGATCCCGCGCCGGCCGGTGCCCGGCCCGGTCAGATTCCGCGATAGCTGCGGGCGAGCGGCTCGTTGCCGGACAGGTCGGCCAGCACCGTCTCGCCGGCGATCGCCGTCTGTCCTTCGCCCACCAGCGGCACGACATGCGCCGGGAGATAGACATCCACCCGCGAGCCGAAGCGGATGAGGCCGAAACGCTCGCCCGTCGCCAGCGTGTCGCCCTCCTTGACGAAGGGCACGATCCGGCGCGCGATCAGCCCGGCGATCTGGACGACGCCGATCGGGCCGGACGCGGTCTCGATCGCCAGGGCGTTGCGCTCGTTGTCGTCGCTCGCCTTGTCGAGCTCGGCATTGAGGAAGAGGCCGGGCGTATAGGCCATCTTCAGGATGCGGCCGGGCACGGGCGCGCGGTTCACATGGCAGTCGAAGACGTTCATGAAGATCGAGACGCGGGTCATCGGCTCGGCCGGCAGGTCGAGCTCCGGCGGCGGCATGGCCGAGGCGATCTGGCTGACGCGGCCGTCGGCCGGGGAGATCACCAGCCCCTCCCGCTGCGGCGTGATGCGGACCGGGTCGCGGAAGAAATAGCAGATCCAGACGGTGACGATCGCGCCGATCCAGCCGAAGGGCGACCAGAGGTTGGCCAGGACGATGGTCGCCACCAGCCCGATCGCGATGAAGACATAGCCCTCCTTGTGGATGGGCACGATCACCTTGCGGACGGAATCGACGAGGGACATGGACAGTTCCGCTGTTCGTGTGCGGCGCGAGGCGCGCGGGAATGGCTTGCCGCGATCCCGGAAACCGGCCACGGCGCAGCGCTGATTTAGGGCCTTCGCACGGCGAGGGAAAGAGCGGAAGGCGGCTGGGGCGGCCTTCCCCCCGGAATGGAGCGGCCGGGGGGCACGGAACCCGGGCGCCTCGCGCCGGTTCACTGCATATCGCCGCGCCCGGGCGGGGGCGGCGAGGCCGCATTGTCCCGCCACAATCGGCTCCCCAGTTCAGGGGGCGACACCGGATCGCACAGAAAGGCCAGGAATGACGATCGCCGCCAAGCCGGAGCATCTCGCCGCAACCGGAATCGCGCAGACCAGCCGCTCCCCGATCGGCCTGTTCGCCGCGATTCTGCGCAATCCGCTGACGGCGCTGCCGCCGGAGATCTTCCGCGAGAAGATGGTCCTGGCCGATGTCGGCGGGAAGCAGAGCCTCTATGTCTGCGATCCCCCGCTGATCCAGGAGGCGCTGGTGCGCCAGGCCGGGCATCTCAACAAGGGCGAGATCGTGCACAAGGTGCTGGGCCCGGCGCTCGGCGACGGCCTGCTGACGGCGGAAGGGGCGCATTGGCGCTGGCAGCGCCAATCGGTCGCAGCCGGCTTCCAGCACGAGAGGCTGCGCGGCTTCCTTCCGGCGATGCTCGCGGCTGCCGCCGATACGCGCTCGCGCTGGCTGGCCGATGGCGGCGACGCCCTCGACATCGGCCACGAGATGATGCGGACGACCTTCGCGATCATCGTCGAGACGATGCTGTCGGGCAGCGCCAATCTCGACGTGGCGAAGGTCGAGCGCAGCATCACCGACTATCTCGAGCCGACGAGCTTCGTCTTCGCCTACAGCCTGCTCGGCATGCCCGAATGGCTGCCCTATCCCGGCCGGTCCCGGGCGAGAGCCGCGACGGCCTATCTGCGCGAGAGCCTGGGAGAGCTCGTGGCGACGCGGCGCGGCGCCCCGACGCAGCGCGGCGACCTGCTCGACATGCTGCTCACGGCCAGCGACCCGGAAACCGGACGCGCCATGCAGGACGGCGAGATCGTCGACAATCTCCTGACCTTCATCACCGCCGGGCACGAGACGACGGCGCTCGGCCTCGCCTGGACGCTGCATCTGCTGGCGCGGCATCGCGACATCGAGGAGCAGGTCGTGGCGGAGATCGCGGCGGTGACGGGCGGCGCGCCGCTGGCGCCCGAGCAGGTCATGGCCCTGCCCTTCACCAAGGCCGTGTTCCAGGAGGCGATGCGCCTCTACCCGCCGGCGCCGGTGATCACGCGGCAGGTCGAGAAGCCCTTCCAGCTCGGCGGGCTGATGCTGGGCGAAGGCAGCGTGATCTATGTGCCGATCCAGGCCGTGCACCGCCACGAAACGCTGTGGGAGGAGCCCGACCGCTTCGACCCGCGGCGCTTCCTTCCCGAGGCCGGCCGCTCCCGGCATCGCTATGCCTATCTGCCTTTCGGCGCCGGTCCGCGGATCTGCATCGGCAGCGCCTTCGCCACGATGGAAGCCGTCGCGATCCTGGCTTCGCTGCTGCCGGCCGTCCGGCTGGAGCCCTTGTCGACGCGGGCGCCCGAGCCTTCGCTCAAGGTCACGCTGCGGCCGCGCCGGCCGCTGCGCATGCGGCCCCGTCCGCGGCGCTGAGCGGCCCAGCTCAGCCGGCGAGACGGGGGACGCGCACGAAGCGGATGGCCGCCTGCCAGGTCAGGCCGGCGAAGATCAGGAAGAGGATGCCCTGCGCGAGCGCGAAGGGCGGCTCCGAGCCGGTCGGAGCCAGCGCGTGCAGCGCCGGCACCTTGAGGAAGAGCTGCACCACCAGAACGAACAAAAGCAGGTAGAAGGCGAGCACGGCCGCGATCGCATAGGTCCGTCGCCACGCCCCTTCGAGCAGCCTCCCATAGAGCGCGAAGCCGGCGACGACGATCAGCGCCAGCGAGATCGCCCCCACGATATGGGACGGCAGCAGGCCCGGCGCCGGAAGCCCGAAGCCGGTCGCGCTGGTCGCGAAGGCGGTCGAGAGGAAGACGCCGGTCCAGCCCGGCTTGGTGTGGCCGCGGAGCAGCCCGGCCGCCACCGGGAAACCGGCGACGATGGCGACCAGGCTCAGCCAGGTGTGGAAGCCAACCAGAGCCGTCGGGTCGAACATGGCGTCCCCCTGCGGCTCGCCGTCACCTCATCGGCGGCGATCATGCCGGAAAACCGCCGCCCGCGCCACTCTGCGCCGGCCTCTCGCGCCTCCCCGCGAGCGGCGCCCGCACGGCTCCGGCCGGCCCGTCAGGACAGCGTGAGCCTGACGCTTTCGCCCTCCGCCGCCGTCGCGCGCTGGAGGGTGGCCTTGGCCTCGTCGACCTCGCGCTGGCGGTTCCACATCGCGGCATAGACGCCGTTCGCGGCCAGCAATTCGCGATGGTGGCCGCGCTCGACGATGACGCCCTTGTCGAGCACGATGATCTCGTCGGCATTGACAACGGTGGAGAGCCGGTGCGCGATGACCAGCGTGGTGCGCCCTTCGCTGACCCGGTCGAGCGCGTCCTGGATCTCCTTCTCGGTGAAGGAATCGAGCGCCGAGGTCGCCTCGTCGAGCACCAGGATCGGCGGCCCCTTCAGGATGGTGCGGGCGATGGCGACGCGCTGCTTCTCGCCGCCCGAGAGTTTCAGGCCGCGCTCGCCGACCGAGGTGGCGTAGCCCTCGGGCAAGGTGCGGATGAAGCGGTCGATCTGGGCGAGGCGGGCGGCCTCCTCGACCTCCTCCATCGTCGCATCGGGGCGGCCGTAGCGGATATTGTACTCGATCGTGTCGTTGAACAGCACGGTATCCTGCGGGACCATGCCGATGGCGGCGCGCAGGCTCACCTGCTGGACGTCGGCGATGGGCTGGCCGTCGATCAGGATGCGGCCCTTCTGCGGCTCGTAGAAGCGGAAGAGCAGGCGCGAGATCGTCGACTTGCCGGCGCCGGAGGGCCCGACGATGGCGACGGTCCGGCCCGGCTCGACCCTGAAGGAGACGCCGCGCAGGATCGGCCGCTCCGGCACATAGGCGAAATGCACGTCCTCGAAGACGACCGCGCCGGCCGGGACCTGCAGGGGCCGGGCGCCCGGCTTGTCCTGGATCTCGGCGTCGCGGCCGATCAGGGCGAACATCTGGGCAATGTCGAGCGTCGCCTGCTTGATCTCGCGATAGACGGTGCCCATGAAGTTCAGCGGCAGATAGAGCTGGATCAGCATCGAATTGATCAGGATAAGGTCGCCGACCGTGTTGGTCCCGGCCTGGAAGCCGCGCACCGCCATCACCATCGACAGCGTCAGGCCGGCCGCGAAGATCACGGCCTGGCCGAAATTCAGCCAGGCGAGCGAGGTGTAGGACTTGATCGAGTTGCGCTCGTAGAGCGCCATCGCTGTGTCGTAGCGCGCGGTCTCGCGGGCCTCGGCGCCGAAATACTTCACCGTCTCGTAGTTCAGGAGCGAATCGATCGCCTTGGAATTGGCGTCGGTGTCGGATTCGTTCATGGCCGAGCGGATGGCGATCCGCCACTCGGTCGCCTTGATGGTATAGGTCATGTAGGCGACGACCATCGCGACCAGCACGACGACATAGCGCCAGTCGAACAGGCCGAGCAGCACGGCGATGATCAGCACGACCTCGACGACGACGGGCACGAGCTGGTTGAGGCCGAGCCGGACCATCTCCTCGATGCCGTTGCGGCCGCGCTCCAGAACGCGCGTCAGGCCGCCGGTCTTGCGCTCGAGATGGAAGCGCAGCGAGAGATAATGCAGGTGGCCGAAGGTCTGCAGCGCCAGCGTGCGGACCGCATGCATGAAGACCGGCGCGAAGATCGCGTCGCGCATCTGGACGAAGGCCGAGGAGCCGACCCGCGCCAGCCCGTAGAGCACCGTCAGCGCCAGCGGCGCGCCGACCAGCCAGGGCAGCCAGTCCTGGACGCTGGAATGGGTCCCGGCCAGCGCGTCGGTGATCCATTTGAAGGTGAAGGGCACGCCCATCAGGATCAGGCGCCCGATGATCATCAGGGCGAAGGCGGCGACGACGCGGGCGCGCAGATCCGACCGCCCGGCCGGCCAGAGATAGGGCCAGAGCGCGCGGAAGGTGGCGAAGAAGCCGGACCCCGGCTGGATCGTGACGGAGCGGGCAAGGCTCGGCGCCGGGGACGGCGCGGCAGGCACGGACATTTTCAAGCGATTCCAGTGAACGCACCCATATAGGGGCAAATCGGCAACCATGCATGCAGCTCGTTGCAGGGGCGGCCTTGCACCCGCAGCGAGAGGGTGGAAGGGGCACGGCCTCCGGCAAGCTTGCGCCGCGGAGTTGCCTTGCTCTCGCCGAAGGGGGAGTGTCTCCTCGCAAAGAGCGCCCGACGCTCGCAGACGGGGAGACACGACCATGGCATTCCGCAAACTCGCCGCGATCGGCCTGGGACTGGGGGCTGTCCTCAGCCTTGCCCTGCCGGCCGCCGCGCAAGGCACGCGACCGCATCCGCAGATCACGATCAACAACCAGCGCAGCGTGCCCCTGAGCAGCTTCGAGATCGCCACGGCGGGCGACCAGCCTCGCCTCGTCGCGAAGCTCGCCAAGCCGCTGGCGCCCGGCAAAAGCATCGCGCTCAGGCTCAACAAGCCGCAGGGCTGCTCCTACACCGTGCAGGGCAGGTTCGAGGACGACGCCACCAGCGACGCCGACATGGATCTGTGCAGGGACCGCGTCATCCGCCTGACGGAGTGAGATTCTAGCCGTCCCTCACGCCGTCGTCCCACACAAGTGGCGAAGCCGCGCCGATCCGGATCCATGCCGGAGCGCATCCGGCCAAGGTTCCGGCATGGAGCCCGGGTCTGCGCTTCGCTACGCCCGGGATGATCCGTGTTTGCGGCAAGGAGCTTTTCAAGCCGTCGCGCCGGCCCTGGCCAGCTTGTAGGTGATCGAGTCCACCAGCGCCTGGAAGGAAGCGTCGATGATGTTGGCGCTGACGCCGACCGTGGTCCAGCGCTCGCCGGTCTCGTCGCCGGATTCGATCAGCACGCGGGTGACGGCGTCGGTGCCGCCCTGGAAGATGCGGACCTTGTAGTCCAGCAGCCGCAGACCTTCGATCAGCGACTGGTAACGGCCGAGGTCCTTGCGCAGCGCGATATCGAGCGCGTTGACCGGGCCGCTGTCGCCTTCGGCCGCCGAGATCAGCACGTCGTCGCCGACCTGCACCTTCACGATCGCCTCGGAGAAGGTGACGAGCTCGCCCAGCGCGTTGTAGCGGCGCTCGACATTCACGGCGAAGCGCTCGACGGAGAAGTATTCCGGCACCTCGCCGAGGATGCGCTTGACCAGCAGGAAGAAGGAGGCGTCGGCGCCCTCGAAGGCATAGCCCTGCGCCTCCTTCTCCTTGACCTCCTGCAGCACGCGGTTGAGGCGCGGATCGTCGCGGCCGAGCGTGACGCCGATGCGCTCCAGCTCGGCGACGAGATTCGACTTGCCGCCCTGGTCGGAGATCAGGACCTTGCGGGTGTTGCCCGTGGCTTCCGGTGCGACATGCTCGTAGGTGCGCGGGTCCTTGAGCACGGCGGAGGCGTGGATGCCGGCCTTGGTGGCGAAGGCCGAGGCGCCGACGAAAGGCGCGTGGCGGTTCGGCGCCCGGTTCAGCATCTCGTCGAGGGCGCGCGAGACATGGGTCAATTCGGCGAGCTGGCCGTCGTCGACGCCGAGCGCGAAGCGGTCGCGATAGCGCTCCTTCAGTTTCAGCGCGCCGATCAGCGTGACGAGATTGGCGTTGCCGCAGCGCTCGCCGAGGCCGTTGAGCGTGCCCTGGATCTGGCGCGCGCCCGCCTCCACCGCCGCCAGCGAATTGGCGACGGCGCAGCCGCAATCGTCATGGGCGTGGATGCCGAGATTGTCGCCCGGCACGGCCTTGGCGACCTCGCGGACGATGGCGCCGATCTCGTCGGGCAGCGTGCCGCCATTGGTGTCGCAGAGCACGACCCAGCGGGCGCCGGCCTCGTAGGCGGTGCGGGCGCAGGCGAGCGCGTAGTCGGGATTGGCCTTGTAGCCGTCGAAGAAATGCTCGCAATCGAGCATCACCTCGCGGCCGGCGGCCCTCGCCGCCGCAACGCTCTCGCGGATGCCGGCGAGATTATCCTCCAGCGAGATCTCCAGCGCGACATGGACATGGTAGTCCCAGGCCTTGGCGACGAAGACGATCGCATCGGCCTTCGCCTCCAGCAGCGCCGCGATGCCGGGGTCGTTGGCGGCCGAGCGCCCCGCCCGCTTGGTCATGCCGAAGGCGGCGAACTTCGCCCGCCTGGTCGCCTTCCGCTCGAAGAAGGCGGTGTCGAGCGGGTTGGCGCCGGGATAGCCGCCCTCGACATAGTCGACGCCGAGCCGGTCGAGCAGGCTCGCCACGGCGCGCTTGTCGTCGAGCGAGAAATCGACGCCGGTGGTCTGGGCGCCGTCGCGAAGCGTCGTGTCGAAGAGATGGACGCGGGCGGCGCTCACCGCCCGCCCCTCAGCTTGAAGCGGACGACGCGCGGCACGACCATCGCCAGCATGACGAGCTTGATGGCGAAGGAGAGCGAGCCGGCGGGGCGGATCTTCGGGCTCATCGCTTGACCTCCCAGGTGGTCGTCGGCTCGCCGGTGGCGGGGTCCTTGCCGTCCTTGAGCGCGATGCCCATGGCGGCGAGTTCGTCCCGGATGCGGTCGGACTCGGCGAAGTTCCTCGCGCGGCGGGCGTCGAGGCGCGCGGCGATCAGGCGCTCGACCACGGGATCGACGGCAGCGGGCGCCGCGATCTGCGGCAGCGCGACCCCGAGAAGCTCGAGGCCGGCCAGCAGCGCCGGCAGATCGCCGGACTTGCGCAGGGCATGGAGCTCGGCCAGCACGCGCGCCGTGTTGAGATCGTCGGCCAGCGCATCGAGCAGTTCGGCCGAAGGCTCGGACGCCGTCGCGCCCTGCGCGACCTCCGCCCAGTCCTGCAGCATCTTCTCCGCCTCCTCCAGCGCCTTCACCGTCCAGTCGATCGGCTGGCGGTAATGCGTCTTGAGCATCGCGAGGCGCAGCACCGCGCCCGGCCATGAGCGGCCGCCGAAGCTCTCCGTCTCCAGCAGTTCGTGGATCGTGACGAAGTTGCCGAGCGACTTCGACATCTTCTCGCCTTCGACCTGCAGGAAGCCGTTATGCATCCAGATATTGGCCATCAGCGGCTGCCCTTCCCCGCCACCGAGCGCGCAGCAGGACTGGGCGATCTCGTTCTCATGGTGCGGGAAGACGAGGTCGATGCCGCCGCCATGGATGTCGAAGACGTTCTTCTGCGGATCGTCGCAGGCGAGCCCGCCGCCGAAGGGCGTGAGCAGCTTCGCCATCGACATGGCCGAGCATTCGATGTGCCAGCCGGGACGGCCGGGCGTGGCGATGCCGGCCGGAGACGGCCAGCCGGGATCGATGCCGTCGCGGCTCGGCTTCCACAGCACGAAATCCATCGGGTCGCGCTTATAGGGCGCGACGTCGACGCGGGCGCCGGCCAGCATCTCGTCGAGCGAGCGGCGCGCGAGCGTGCCGTATTTCGGCGCCCTGGCGAGATGCGCGACGGCCGGGACATGGAACAGCACATGCTCCTCGGCGACATAGGCGACGCCGCGCGCGATCAGGCGCTCGATGATCGCCTTCATCTCCGCGATATGCTCGGTGGCGCGCGGCTCGGTGGTCGGCCTGAGCGTGCCGAGCGCGTCGATATCGGCGTGGAACTGCGCGGTCGTCGCCTGCGTGACCCTGGCGATCGCCTCGTTCAGCGTCAGGCCGGGATAGTCGCGCGCGGCGCGGGCGTTGATCTTGTCGTCGACGTCGGTGAGGTTGCGGGCATAAGTGACGTGATCCGCGCCGTAGATGTGGCGCAGCAGCCGGTAGAGCACGTCGAAGACGACGACCGGGCGGGCATTGCCGATATGGGCGTAGTCGTAGACCGTCGGGCCGCAGACATACATGCGCACATTCGACGGATCGATCGGCGCGAAGTCCTGCTTCGTCCGCGTCAGCGTGTTGTAGAGCCTCAGGGTCGGCGGCATCGGGGCTGGGTCCTGGAACGAACGAAACGGCAAAACACGAAAAACGGCCTGGCCGCTGGCCGGGGCGCTTTTGTCGGTTCGTTTTTCAGGACGAGGACGTGAGCAGCCGGCCAGCGAAGGCTAGCGGCAAATAATGCAAATCCGGCTGTTGATGGCGGCTCGCGTCATGGGGAGACGTGATTGCCTTCCCGCGCGCTTTCCGTCAAGAGGGCGCGCGCTTGCTGCAACGCAGCAAGCGCCGTGGCCCTGGCGGAATTCATTCAAATTTAACCGGCCGGAACCATGCTCCCGCTTCCCGGGTTCCTCGCCCGGCTTCCTCAGGAATCGCTTCAGATGCGCCGCGCCGTGGCTTTTGTCGGACTGCTCGGGATCGCCGTCGCCGGGATCTCGCTCTCGATCATGCCGATGAGCCGCCCCGCCGCCGCGCCCAGCGAGCAGCGCACCTTCCTGATCCCCGCCAGCGACGGCTACGGCATCGCCGACTGCATCTCGGCCAAGGCGGAATGCGGCAAGATCGTCGCCAATGCCTGGTGCGAATCGCAGGGCTTCGGCAAGGCGGTGGCCTTCGGCATCGCCGACAAGGCCGACTTCACCGGCACCGTGACCCGGCCGAGCCCGGTCGCCGCCGCCGAGCAGCCGCTCAGCATCACCTGCGGCGAATAATCGTCGACCCTACCTGATCCAGTCGGCGCATTTCGGCGCCTCGCCCGTATTGCCCCAGGGCATGATCGGCACCGAGGAGGTCGCGTTCTGCGGCGAGCCGTCGATCAGCTTGTCCGAATAGGCGAGATAGACCAGCACGTTGCGCTTGGCGTCGCAGCCGCGCACGATCTGCATCTTCTTCCAGATCAGCGAGCGGCGCTCGCGGAAGACGACATCGCCCTGCCCCGCCTTCTCCTTGAAGCGGACCGGGCCGATCTGCTGGCAGGACAGCGAGATCTCCGAGACCTCCTCGGCCACGCCGAACATGCCCTTGACGCCGCCCTTCTCCGGCACGGTGTAGTGACAGGCGACGCCCTCCACCAGCGGATCGTCGACGCCGTAGACGGCGAGCTTGTCGTCCGGCGTCAGCGCCTTCCAGACGGTCGATTTCTTGAAGATGAGATCTTCCTGCGCCATGGCGGGCGCCATGAACGCTCCGGACAGGGTGACGGCCAGCGCAGCCAGGATCCAACGACGAAGCAGCATTCCCATTCTCCCGGCGCGTTTCGGTTCGGCGCCCGGCAGGATATGGGATGCCGCGCGCCGGCGCGCCAGAGTTCCGCGGCCACGCCCCACAGCAAAGCAGAGGCGACAGGATGCTCCCCGAACTGGAAAGCCCGCGATTGCGGCTGCGACCGCGCCGGCTCGACGATCTCGACGCCATCGCGCGCCTCAACGCCGATCCGCAGGTGATGCGCCACATCGCCTCGGTCGACGACCCGGCGATGGGGCGCGACGCCGTCGCCGCGCGCAGCTTCAGCCACGTCGCGCGCGGGCTCGGCTACTGGTCGGTCTTCGCCAAAGAAGAGCCAGCGGCGTTCGCCGGCTATGTCGGGCTGATCCCGGACGGCGAGGGCCCGGGCGAGGTCCAGCTCAGCTATCGCTTCGCGGTGCGCCACTGGGGCAAGGGCTATGCGCGGGAGGCGGCCGCCTGCTTGCTCAGCCACGGCTTCGAGACGCTGGCCCTGCCAAAAGTCCTCGTCACCACCCATCCGCGCAACGCCGCCTCGCTGAGGCTGGCGCAGCGGCTGGGCTTCGCGGCCGCGCCGACCGATCCGCAGGTCCTGATCGGCGTGCCCGCCGTGCCGGCTTCGCGCCTGCGGCTCACCCGCGAGGCATGGCTGCGGCTCAGGCCGCCAGCGGCCTGAAGGCGAGATAGGCCGCGACCAGCGCGCCGATGACACCAAGCGAGAAGAGGACCAGCTTCAGCCGCGTCATCGCGCTGGCGAAGGCGACGTCCCCGGCGGCGACGCGAGGATATCGGTCGAGCAGGCGGGCAACCGCGAGATTCTCGGCCACGTCGCAAAGCCCGCCGATCAGCCAGCCGCCGCCGCAGAGCGCCGCCACCCAGAGAGGCTGGCCGCGCGTCGTCAGCCCCGCGATCAGGATGGCGCCGACGATGGCATAGGTGAAGGCGCAGGCCACGTCGGCCGGCAGCACCCGGTTGCGGTAGCGGGCCCGCCGCGTCTCGCCATAGAGCGAGAAGAGCTTCTCGACATCGGCGACGGAATAGCCGTCCCAGTCGCTCTCCAGCATGCGCGGCACGCCCTGCCGGTTCGACCAGGCGCCGACGAGCCAGTAGAGCACCACGACGAAGACCGGCCCCCAGATGAAGAAGGCCAGCGGAATGGTCGTCGAATAGAGCGGCACGGGGTCGATCATGGCGTCTCGGCTCTCGCGGCAGGGGCGTCGTCGCCATCAGGTTATCCGTCCCCCCGGCCGCCGCCAAGCAGGCAGCGACAGGAGGGCCGTCAGAGCAATTCCTCGGGCGGGGCCAGGTCGAGGCGGCGCAGCTCGACGCGGGTCTGCTGCGAATCGTAGCGCAGGAAATATTCGTCGAGCTGGGGCGGCGCGACAGCGGTTCCCGCCAGCATCGCATGGGCTTGCCCCCGATGATGGATCTGGTGCTGGAAGAGATGCGCCAGCAGGTCGTCGACGCGCTCCTCGATCCGGCCGCTCTCGCCGCGATCGGTCGCGACCGTCGTCGCCAGCAGGTCGTCGCTCGCCCCGTCGCAGAAGGCGATCAGCCGCCGGTCGGCCGCCGCCTGGGCCGGCAGGAGCTGGGCGATCTCCAGAGGCTGGAAGCGCGCGAAGACCTGCTGGCCAAGGCCGCCGCGTTCGAGTGCATCGATATAGTAGAGATCGATCATCAGATTGT
Source organism: Hyphomicrobiales bacterium (assembly GCA_900466745.1). Classification (GTDB taxonomy): domain Bacteria; phylum Pseudomonadota; class Alphaproteobacteria; order Rhizobiales; family Beijerinckiaceae; genus Allobosea; species Allobosea minatitlanensis. The sequence continues at coordinate 90,045 of UBNE01000027.1, forward strand.
GGTTCAGCGTCGCGTGCAGCGAGGGGAAGAAGCTCGTGCGCTCGGCCTCGAACGCGGCCTCGCTCAATCGGGCGCAGGCGGCGAGCAGCCGCCAGTTCGCCCAGGCGTTGTTGTGGGCCATCTTGCGGAAATGAGCGGCCAGCGCCCCGCGCCGGCCGGAGCCCGTCTCAACCATGCGGCAGAACCTCCTGCTCGATCGCGCCGAAGATCGAATGCCCGGCGGCGTCCTTCATCTCGATGCGAACCGTGTCGCCGAAACGCAGGAAGGGCGTCCTCGGTTCGCCGTGGCGCAGCGTCTCGACCATGCGCTGCTCGGCGATGCAGGCATAGCCCAGCCCGCCTTCCGCCATCGGCCGGCCCGGCCCGCCATCGGCGTCGCGATTCGAGACCGTGCCGGAGCCGATGACCGTGCCGGCCGAGAGCCGGCGCGTCGCGGCGGCATGGGCGATCAGCGTGCCGAAATCGAAGGTCATGTCGGCGCCGGCATCGGGCCGGCCGAAGGGGGCGCCGTTGAGCTGCGCCAGCAGCGCGCCATGCAGCTTGCCGTCGCGCCAGGCTTCGCCGAGTTCCTCGGGCGTGACGGCCACCGGCGAGAAGGCCGAGGCCGGCTTCGACTGAACGAATCCAAAGCCTTTCGCCAATTCGCTCGGAATCCGATTCCGCAAGCTCACGTCGTTTGCGAGCATGACGAGACGGATCGCGGCAAGGCCCTGCTCGCGGCTCGCTCCCATCGGCACGTCGCCCGTCACCACCGCGACCTCGCCCTCGAAATCGATGCCGTCCTCCTCGCTGCGGGCGAGGATCGGCCCGCGCGGCGCAAGCGAGGCGTCGCTGCCGCCCTGATACATCAGCGGATCGGTCCAGACATTCTCCGGCAGGGCCGCGCCGCGCGCCTTCCGGGCGAGCGCGACATGGTTCACATAGGCCGAGCCGTCGAGCCACTGGACCGCCCGCGGCAGGGGCGAGGCGCAATCATGCTCGTGGAAGCGGAAGGACGGCACCGCGCCATGCTCCAGCCCCTCGGCGAGATCGGCGAGGCGCGGCGCCAGCCGCTCCCAGTCGTCCAGCGCCGCCTGCAATGTGGCGACGACGGGAAAGGCGTCGGTCGCGCGCGTCAGGTCCCTGGAAACCACGACCAGCCGGCCATCGCGGCCATGCGAGAGAGAGGCGAGCTTCATCTCTTTTCATTCCTTGCCGGACGCGCCAATAAGGGCGCAACGAGCCTTGGACCAGGCTCTGGGGAGGAGACCATATGGAACGTCGGTCGTTTTTGAAAACGGGCGCCCTCGCCGCAGCCGCGACCGCCGTCGCGGCCCCCGCGATCGCGCAGTCGCAGCCCGCGGTGAAATGGCGGCTGACCTCGAGCTTCCCGAAATCGCTCGACACGATCTACGGCACCGCGCAGCAGTTCTCGAAATACGTCTCCGACGCCACGGACGGGAAGTTCGAGGTGCAGGTCTTCGCGCCGGGCGAGATCGTCCCCGGCCTGCAGGCGCTCGACGCGGTCTCCTCCGGCACGGTCGAATGCGCGCATTCGCCGACCTATTTCTACATCGGCAAGGACCCGACGCTGGGGCTCGGCACCGGCATTCCCTTCGGCCTCAACGCCCGGCAGCAGCATAGCTGGTGGTATTTCGGCGGCGGCGGCGAGATCGTGAACGGCGTGCTCGACCGCTTCAACGCCTATGCGATCCCCTGCGGCAATTCCGGCTGCCAGATGGGCGGCTTCTTCCGCAACGAGCTCAAGGGCGTCGAGGACCTGAAGGGGCTGAAGTTCCGCATCGGCGGCATGGGCGGCTCGGTGCTGGCCAAGCTCGGCGTGGTGCCGACCCAGATCGCGCCCGGCGACGTCTACCCGGCGCTGGAGCGCGGCTCGATCGACGCGGCCGAGTTCGTCGGCCCCTATGACGACGAGAAGCTCGGCTTCATCCGCGTCGCGAAATACTACTACTACCCCGGCTGGTGGGAGGGCGGCGCCATGCTGCACCTGATCATCGGCAAGGAAGCCTGGGCCAAGCTGCCGAAGCACTACCAGGCCATCGTCCAGCACGCCTGCGAGGCGGCGAACAACTGGATGCTCGCCAAATACGACGCGGTGAATCCGGGCGGGCTGCGCCGCCTCGTCGCCCAGGGCGCGCAGTTGCGCGCCTTCCCGCTGCCGGTGATGGAAGCGGCGCTGAAGGCGGCGGACGACTATTATGCCGAGACCGGCGCCAAGAGCCCGGACTTCAAGAAGGGCTACGAGTCGATGGTCGCGTTCCGCGGCGAGAACCTGCTCTGGTGGCAGATCGCGGAACTCTCCTACGATTCCTTCATGAACCGGCTGAAGGCGCGCTGAGCCCGGCCTCCCCCCGCCCCTGCCGCTCGCCGGAACAGGCTCAGGCGAAGCTCGCCCGCCCCGGCGGATGGCGCCCCAGCGCCGCGGCCAGCCGGGCGCGGACGCGCCCGGGGCGCCGCGCCAGCAGCCGGTCCGCCAGCTTCGACGCCCGGCGGCGCTGCCGGGCGATCCGGCGCTCGATCTCGCGCATGAGCCGGCCGCCATCCGCCATCCCGGCTTCCGCGGCGAGACAGGTCCGGGCCATGTCCAGATCGATCGCGCGGCCGAGCCGCGAGCGCAGGCGCTCCGCCAGCGCGGCCTGCCGCCGCAGCCCCGCGGATTCGGCCGGGGCGAGGAAGCCGAGCTGGCAGCCGAGATCGACCACCGCGCTCCTGAAGTCATGCAGGCGCTCGATGCTCATCCGCCGGGCGTCCTTGCGCGCCCGGCGCCGCGCCCGCCGGTAGCTGCGCCCGCAAGCCCGGACCAGGAAATCGCCCGTCTCATCCGCGAGGGACCACTCCGCCATGGCGGCGGAGAGCCTGCGCAATTCCGTCCGGACGGCTTCGCCCTGTTCGCGCAGCAGGGCGCCGGCCGCCGCAGCCGCCGCTTCGGCGTCGTCCGGCGGGAGCCGCTGCGGGCAGAGCTTGCGGAGAACCCCGGCGATGACGGCCCGGTCGCGGGAGGGGCCGAAGCCGCGCCGCAGGCGCCCGGCCGCGGCCCTGACCGCCCGCGCCTGCTGCGACAGGCCGGCGGGCGCGAGCTTGAGCAGGGCCCGCCAGGCCTTCATCAGGCGGCGGAACTCGTGGATCGTCTGCTCGGGCGCGATCCCGTCGCGGGCGAGCCGGTCGAGCGCGCGGAGCGGCATCCTGCGGCAGGTCCGCAGCCAGTGCCGGGCCCAATGCCGCATCGTCACGCCGCCACCTGTTCCGGCCCCGGACGCCTCGGCCACGCCGCCTCCCTGTCCCGCAATCCCGGACGAGGCCGGGCAACCGCCGGATTCTATCATGGTTCCGACGGAAGCAAGCGGGCGCCGCGCGACAGCGGCCGCGTTCGCCTGTATCGTCCGGTCCTCCCTGTGAATGACCGCCGCGCCGGCTCGCCGGATTTTCCGGAACCCGCTACAGAGCTGCCCATGACAGAGAAAAACCCGTCCGCCGCCCAGGACCAGATGCTCCGGCTCGAGCGCTTCCTGCCCTATCGCCTCAATGTCGTGGGCACGCTGGGCGGCCGGGCGCTCGGCCGGATCTATGCCGAACATTTCGGCATCGGCATCCCGGAATGGCGCGTGGTGGCGCAGCTCGGCGAGTTCGGCAAGCTGACCTCGCGCGACATCGGCGAGCTCGCCCAGATGCACAAGACCAAGGTCTCCCGCGCGGTGACGGAACTGGAGAAGCGCGGCTTCGTCTCGCGCGCCGAGAACCGGCAGGACCGGCGCGAATCCTTCGTGACGCTGACAGCCGCCGGCAAGCGCGTCTACGACCAGATCGTGCCGCTGGCGCTCGGCTTCGAGGCGCGCTGGATCGAGGGCATCGCGCCCGACGAGATCAAGGTGTTCGAGCGCGTGCTCTCGACCCTGACCGAGCGCGGCCGGCTGCTCGCAGGGAACTACCGCGAGGAGGACGGGTCTTAGGAATATCCCGCCCCGGAATGAGGGGCGCGGTTCGATCGAACGCCTGAAGCTCGTCAGAAATACTTGGCCAGGTTGCGCCTGATCCGCTCCTGCGGGTTCTCGCCCCTGGGCGGGTAGGCGAAGGCCTGCCCGGTGATCGTCTCATAGGCGCGGACATAGACGGCGGAGGTCTGGTCGATCAGCTCCTGCGGGATCGGCGGCAGCTCCTCCTTGTAGGGATCGCAGCGCGCCACCACCCAGTTGCGGACGAAGTCCTTGTCGAAGGATTCCGGCTTGCCGCCGCCGGCGAAGCGCTCCGGATAGCTCCCGGCGAACCAGTAGCGGCTCGAATCCGGCGTATGGATCTCGTCCGCGAGCAGGATGTTGCCCTCGGCGTCGGTGCCGAACTCGTATTTCGTGTCGGCGAGGATGAGGCCGCGCTCGCGGGCGAGCTTCTGGCCGCGGGCGAACAGCGCCAGCGCATGGGCCGAGACGATGTCCCACTGCTTCTGCGTCAGCAGCCCCTCGCCGACGATCCGCGCCGCCGAAAGCGGCTCGTCATGGCCGCCGTCGAAGGCCTTGCTGGTCGGGGTGATGATCGCCTGCGGCAATTCCTGGTTGTCGCGCAGCCCGTCCGGCAGGCGGATGCCGTACATCTCGCGCCGGCCCTGCTTGTACATGGTCAGGATCGAGGTGCCGGTGGTGCCGGCGAGATAGCCGCGCACCACCATCTCGACCGGCAGGATCTCGAGGCGCCTGCCGACGACGACGTTGGGGTCGGGATAGTCGAGGACGTGGTTGGGGCAGATGTCGGCCGTGTGCTCGAACCAGTAGCGCGCCGTCTGGGTCAGCACCTGCCCCTTGAGCGGGATCGAGGCGATGGCGCGGTCGAAGGCCGAGAGCCGGTCGGTCGAAATCAGGATGCGGCGCCCGTCCGGCAGGTCGTAATTCTCGCGCACCTTGCCGCGATAATAGTTCGGCAGCTCCGGGATGACGGCTTCGTGAAGCGGCAGATAGTCGGACATGGCGGCGCTGGCCTCGCGATGACAGGCGGCGATCCGGCTCAGGCCCGACCCGCCGCGGTTCTTAGAGCATGCTGCCTTGGCGCGGAAACAGGCCCGTCATCCCGGCCGGAGCGCGACAGCGCTGCCGCCCGGAATCCCTCATCGGCTCAGTGCTCTACCACGGATTCCGGGTCAAGCCCGGAATGGCCGCTCCGGCACCGCCCGGCGCCGCCGCCGAGGGAATGCGCCAGTTTTCCACCACGGCGATCCGACTCGCGCCGGATTGCTGCGCCGGCCCGGATGTGGCATGCGGGGGCGGCGCCATCCCTGCCGAGTCAGCGCCGGGCTTGCGTGCGGGGTTCCATAGTTCCGTCGTGTTTGGCGGGTGTTGTTGGCAGGAGCTTGCGGCCGCACGGGCTGCTCCGACAGTGGATGACGTGACCCGACTTGCGATGATGCTGCGATTCTCCAGACGCTTCGGCATGGCCCTGCTGGCGCTGGCGGCCCTGAGCGGAACGGCCGCCGCGCAGTCCGCCTCCTGCGAGGCGTGGCGCGCGGAGCTGCAGAGCCTGCAGGGCCGCAGCGGCGGCGATGCGCGCGCCGCGCAGGCGGCCCAGCGCGTCGGCGCCCAGCTCGCCCGGATGAGCGACCAGTATCGCGCCATGGGCTGCGAGCGCGGCGGCTTCCTGTTCTTCGGCGAGCAGCCTCCGCCGCAATGCGGCGCCATCCGCGCCCAGCTCGGCCAGCTCCAGGCGCAATATGGCGCGCTGCAGCGCCAGGCGCAGGGCGGCGGGCTCGAGCAGCGGCGCGCCCAGCTCGCCGCCGCGATCAGCAACAATTGCGGCCCGCGTCCGCGCGGCTTCTTCGATACGATCTTCGGCCGCGATCCCGGCCCCGGCGAGGTCGATTCGACCATGCCCGAGCTCGACCCGGAGCGCTCGGTGATCGAGCCGGACAAGCCGCGCCTCGGCGGCCCGCAGACCGTCTGCGTCCGGACCTGCGACGGCTATTTCTTCCCGCTCGCCAACAATACCGGCAATGCCGACGAGATGTGCCAGGCGCTCTGCCCGGGCACGGAGACGACCGCCTTCGGCATGAGCACCGGGGGCGACATCCAGAACGCCGCCTCGCGCTCGACCGGCCAGCCCTATTCCTCCCTGCCGAACGCCGGCAAGTACCAGCGCAGCTTCGATTCGGCCTGCACCTGCCGCGGCCAGGGTCAGAGCTGGTCGGAGGCCCTGAAGAGCGCCGAATACCTGCTCGACAAGCGCAAGGGCGACGTCATCGTCACCGAGCAGCGCGCCGCCGAGCTGTCGCGGCCCAAGGTCGATCCGAAGCGCCGCAACGCCACGCCCGAGCCCGCCGCCGCGACCACCGCGCTGCCCCAGATCCCGGACGAGGCGCCGCTGCCCTCCGAGAACTCGCCGACCTCCGGCACGGAATCGGCCGGCGTCGGCCCCGACACGGTCGACGAGAAGACGCTGGACAAGGGCGACGGCCTGAAGAGCGAGTCGCGCAGCGTCACCGGCGAGCGCCGCGCGGTCAGGATCGTCGCGCCCAACCTGGCGCCCAATCTCAGCCCGCAACTGGTCAGGCCCTGACCGGAAAAGGTTCCATGCGCGGGTGGTAAGCGGCATTGCCGGCGAACGCTGCGCTCGGCGCTGGACGCATGACCCGGACCGTCGCATAAACGGCGAATCTCGCCGCCCCCTCGGGAGGCCGCCAGACCGCACCGTGCCCGCATCTTCCATGCGGACTTCTGCCTCTGACGCTCCCGACGCCACATGCAGAGGCCTTCATGTCGGACGTCAGCGCGTCACAGCCGCATCATCCGCACCCGATCGAACTCGCCGACGCCAAGCGCCGGATCAAGGCGATCTTCATCGGCTCCGTCGGCAACCTCGTCGAATGGTACGATTTCTACGCCTACACCGCCTTCGCGCTGTATTTCGCCGGGGCCTTCTTCCCCTCGCACGACCCGGTGGTGCAGCAGCTCAACGCCGCGACGCTGTTCGCGGCCGGCTTCATCGTCCGCCCCGTCGGCGGCTGGCTGTTCGGCCACCTCGCCGATCGCTACGGCCGGCGCCTCTCGCTGATGGTCTCGGTGCTGATGATGTGCTTCGGCTCGCTGCTCATCGCCTTCACGCCCACCTATGAGACGATCGGCTTCGCGGCGCCGGCCCTGCTGGCGCTGGCGCGCATCATCGAGGGGCTGAGCCTCGGCGGCGAATACGGCGCGAGCGCGACCTATCTCACCGAGATCGCCGATCCCGAGCATCGCGGCTTCTATTCGAGCTTCCAGTACGTCACGCTGATCGGCGGCCAGCTCACCGCCATCCTGGTGCTGCTGCTGCTCCAGAACGTCTTCCTGACGCATGAGCAGCTCGTCGCCTGGGGCTGGCGCATCCCCTTCGTGATCGGCGCCGGGCTCGCCATCACCGCGATGTTCATGCGGCGCCACATGCAGGAAACCGAGGCCTTCGAGGCGGCCAAGAGCACGATGAAGCGCGAAAGCTCGCTGCGCGGCCTGCTGCGCTATCCGCGCGAGGTCGCGATCGTGGTCGGCCTCACGGCGGGCGGCACCGCCGCCTTCTACACCTTCACCACCTATATGCAGACCTTCGTCAAGCAGACGGTCGGCCTTTCCGACATCGTCACCACCTATGTCATCGCCGCCTCGCTGATCTTCGCGGCGATCCTGCAGCCGCTCTACGGGGCGCTCTCGGACCGGATCGGCCGCAAGCCGGTGCTGATGTTCTTCGGCATCGCCGGCACGCTGCTCACCGTGCCGATCCTGACCACGCTTTCGGGGACCAAATCGCCCTGGATCGCCTTCCTGCTGATCTGCGGCGCCTGGATCTTCACCGCCGGCTACACCTCGATCAACGCGGTGGTGAAGGCCGAGCTGTTCCCGACCTCGGTGCGCGCCACCGGCGTCGCGGTGCCCTATGCGCTGACCGTCTCGATCTTCGGCGGCACGGCGCCGGCCATCGCCCTGTTCTTCAAGCAGCAGGGCCATGAGGAGTGGTTCTACTACTACCTCGCCGGGATCATCTTCATCTCGTTCCTGGTCTACGCCCTGATGCGCGACACCAAGCACGCCTCGGCGATGCACCGGCACGAATGAGGGCTCGGCATCGTCATTGCGCAGCGACGAAGCCCTCCGGGGGCGGCGGGGCTGACGGTTCAGCCAAGTCCCCCCGGATGGCTTCGCTGCGCTCGCAATGACGGGTGGCGCCGTCAGGCGCTCTCGCCGGCCAGCCGCCTCAGCGCCTTCTCGCGCCCGATCAGCGGCAGCAGGGCGGCCAGCTCCGGGCCGTGGTCGAGCCCGGTCAGCGCCTGCCGCAGCGGCATGAACAGCGCCTTGCCCCTGGCGCCGGTGGCGGCGGCGACGGCTTGCGTCCAGCTCTTCCAGCTCGTGGCGTCGAAGGGCTCCTGCGGCAGCAGCGCGGCCGCCTTCGCCGCGAAACCGGCATCGGCGACGGCCGGCGCGACCGGCCCCTGCACGACCTGCCACCAGAGCTTCGCCTCGGCGAAGGTCGCGAGATTGCCGCGCACGGCCAGCCAGAAGGCCTCGCCGCCAGCGATACCCGCCTCGGCGAGGCGCCCGGCCGCGACGGCGTACGGCATATGGTGAAGCGTGCGGGCGCTCAGCGCCTCCAGCTCATGCTCGTCGAACTTGGCCGGGGCGCGCGAGACATGAGCGAGCTCGACGAGGCCGGCGAGCTCGTCAAGGCTCTCGACGGGGCGCACCGCGTCCGACGTGCCGACGAGGACGGCGAGCGCCGCCACCGCCAGCGGCTCCACCCCGGACTCGCGCAGGCCCCGCAGCGAAAGATGGCCGAGCCGCTTCGACAGCCCCTCCCCGCTCGCCGTGGTCAGCAGGTTGTGATGGCCGAAGACCGGCAGGGCCGCCCCGAGCGCCGCGAAGATCTGGGCCTGCACCGCCGTGTTGGTGACATGGTCCTCGCCGCGGATGACATGGGTCACGCCGGTCTCGATGTCGTCGACCACCGAAGGCAGCGTGTAGAGATAGCTGCCGTCCTCGCGGACCAGAACCGGGTCGGAGAGCGAGGCGCAGTCGACATGGGACGGGCCGCGCACAAGATCGTCCCAGGCGATTTCGCGCGCCTCGAGCAGGAAACGCCAATGAGGCTTGCGGCCCTCGGCCTCGAAGGCCGCCTTCTGCTCGGGCGTCAGCTTCAGCGCGGCCCGGTCGTAGATCGGCGGCAGGCCGCGGGCGAGCTGCCGCTTGCGGCGGCGGTCCAGCTCGCCGGGCGTCTCGTAGCAGGCATAGAGGCGCCCGGCCGCACGCAGGCGCGCGGCGGCGGCGTCGTAGATCGCCAGGCGCTGCGACTGCCGGACGACCTCGTCCGGCACGATCCCGAGCCAGCCGAGATCCTCAGCGATCGCCTCGGCATATTCCGGCTTCGAGCGGGCGGTGTCGGTGTCGTCGTAGCGCAGCAGGAAGCGGCCGCGATGGCGGCGGGCGAACAGCCAGTTGAACAGCGCCGGCCGGGCGTTGCCGATATGGAGATAGCCCGTGGGCGACGGGGCGAAGCGAACCAGGGGCGCGGTCGAGGCGGAGGATGTCATGATGTGGCTTATGGCGCTTTTGGCCGGCGCCGACAATCGACGCGAAGCCTCGCAGGCGCCGGCCGGAGCGGGCTGCCGGCACAGGCGACGTTAACCCAGCGTTAGGGTTACCAATGCATGAATCGCCCCTGGGCAGGGCTGGACGGGACGGAACCGAATCGCTGCCGGGGAGGTCGGGATGCACATCGGTACCGTGAGAGGCGCGGCCGGCGCCGCAGCCCTGGCCGCCCTGTTGAGCGCTCCCGCCCTCGCAGCCGACTATCCGGTGCTGCGCGGCTCCCAGATCGAGGACGCGCCCACTCCCAGCCTCTATGCCGGCTCCTACAACTGGACCGGCTTCTATGTCGGCGGCGGCGCCGGCGTCTCCGACACCAAGTTCAAGCCCGATACGGGATTGCAGGACCTGGCGCGCTTCGCCTTCCGCAACACGGCGCTGGGCCAGCAGGTCGACATGGGCGGGCTGGTCAACAACCTGCCCGAGAAGAGCGACAGCGGCGCCACCTATTTCGGCTTCCTCGGCTACAATGTCGCCTTCGGCGACGCGGTGATCGGCATCGAGGCCGACTACACCCGCTCCGGCCACAGCTACCGCATCGACGACTACATCGCCCGCCGGTTCGTCACGGCCAATGGCGACGTCAACGACATCTCGCTGACCACGCAGCAGGCCGCCAAGCTCGACGACTACGCGACCGCGCGGCTTCGCCTGGGCTGGGCCTTCGGCAGCATCATGCCCTTCGCCACGCTCGGCGGCGCGGTCGGCCGCTTCAACACCAGCTCGACCATCGACGCGCGGTGGAACCTCACCCAGACCAACCCGCTGACCGGAACGGTCAGCCAGGGACAGGCCGCCGGCTATCCGCTGACCGTCGGCGCCAGCAAGAAGAACGTCTACGGCTTCGGCCTCACCGTCGGCGGCGGCGTCGACTGGGCCCTGGCGGAGAACATCTTCCTGCGCGGCGAATACCAGCTCATCCGCTTCGCCGATGTCGAGGGCACGACGACGACCGTCAACACCGCCCGCGCCGCGGTGGGCGTCAAGTTCTGACAGCCGGCAGCCGCACGGCGAAAAGGCCGGGACGAGCGTCCCGGCCTTTTCGCATGTTCGCAGACTCGCCGAACGCGCCTACTCGGCCGCCTCGACCTCCGGCCGGGCCCGGCCGGCGCGGTCGCGCTTGACCAGCTCGGCGACCAGGAAGGCGAGCTCCAGCGCCTGCTCGGCGTTGAGGCGCGGATCGCAGACCGTGTGGTAGCGGTCGTTCAGATCCGCATCGGTCATGCCGCGGGCGCCGCCGGTGCATTCGGTGACGTTCTTGCCGGTCATCTCCAGATGCAGGCCGCCGGCGCGGGTGCCCTCGGCCTGGTGGACGGCGAAGAAGTTCTTCACCTCGGTCATGATCAGGTCGAAGGGCCGCGTCTTGTAGCCGCTCGCCGCCTTGACCGTGTTGCCGTGCATCGGGTCGCAGGACCAGACGACGTTGCGGCCTTCCCGCTTCGTCGCCCGCACCAGCGCCGGCAGGTTGTCGAAGACCTTGTCGGCGCCGAAGCGGCCGATCAGGGTCAGCCGGCCGGGCTGGTTCTGCGGATCGAGCACGTCGATCAGCTTGAGCAGGCCGTCGACCGTGGTCGAGGGGCCGCATTTCAGGCCGATCGGGTTCCTGATGCCGCGGAAGAACTCGACATGGGCGTGGTCGAGCTGGCGCGTGCGGTCGCCGATCCAGATCATGTGGCCGGAGGTGTCGTACCACTCGCCGGTGGTCGAATCCGTGCGCGTCAGGGCCTGCTCATAGCCGAGCAGCAGCGCCTCGTGGCTGGTGTAGAAGTCCGTCGTGCGCATCTCCGGATGGGTCTCCGGGTCGATGCCGATGGCGCGCATGAAGTCGAGCGTCTCGGTGATGCGCTCCGCCACCTCCTGGTAGCGATGCGACTGCGGCGAGTCCTTGACGAAGCCGAGCATCCAGCGATGCGCATTGTCGAGATTGGCGTAGCCGCCGGTCGCGAAGGCGCGGATCAGGTTCAGCGTCGCCGCCGACTGGCGATAGGCCTCGAGCTGGCGGCGCGGATCCGGGACGCGGGCCTCGGCCGTGAAGGCGATGTCGTTGACGATGTCGCCCTTGTAGCTCGGCAGCTCCTCGTCGCCGATCTTCTCCGTCGGCGCCGAACGCGGCTTGGCGAACTGCCCGGCGATGCGCCCGACCTTCACCACCGGCGAGCCGCCGGCGAAGGTCAGCACCACCGCCATCTGCAGGAACAGCCGGAAGAAGTCGCGGATGTTGTCGGCGGAATGCTCGGCGAAGCTCTCCGCGCAGTCGCCGCCCTGGAGGAGGAAGGCCTCGCCGGCCGCGACCTTGCCCAACGCCCGTTTGAGCTTGCGCGCCTCGCCTGCAAAAACGAGCGGCGGAAAGCCGGCGAGCTGCTGCTCGACCGCCTTCAAGGCTGCCTGGTCCGGATAATCCGGAATCTGCTGGGCGGGCCTGGCCCTCCAGCTCTCTGGCGTCCACCGCTCGGACATGGGACTACGTGCTCCTGACCTCTCGAAGATCGCGCATCGTTAACCTTTGGTCGCGCGAAGGGGCGGCTATACACCCAAGCTTGCGGAATAGCCACTGCGCGCCATGCAGGCCGCCGGGGCCTGCCCCGGCCGATCGGGGAAGGACCGCCCCTCTCCCCCAGAGAGACGTTCAGCGCGACGGCGTCCGCATCGTCACCAGCTCCTCGGCCGCGCTGGGATGCAGCGCCACGGTGCGGTCGAAATCGGCCTTGGTCGCGCCCATCGTCACCGCGATCGCGGTGGCCTGGACGATCTCGCCGGCATCGTGGCCGAGGATGTGGACGCCGAGCACCTTGTCGGTCTTCGCGTCGACGATGAGCTTCATGTAGATGCGCTCGCGCCGGCCCGAAATCGTCGCCTTCATCGGCCGGAAGTTCGATTCGAAGATGCGCAGCCTGTGCCCCGCGGCAACGGCCTGCGCCTCGCTCAGCCCGACGGTGCCGATCTCCGGCGTGGTGAAGACGGCCGAGGCGACGGTGCCGTGATCCACGGTCCAGGGCTTGCCGCCGAAGACGGTGTCGGCGAAGGCATGGCCCTCGCGGATCGCGACCGGCGTCAGGTTGACCCGGTTGGTGACGTCGCCGACCGCATGGATCGAGGGCACGCTGCTGGCCGAGGTGGCGTCGACGACGATCTCGCCGAGCGCCCCCAGCGCGACCCCGGCCTTATCGAGGCCGAGCCCTTTCGTATTGGGCCGGCGGCCGGTGGCGACGAGCACGACATCCGCCTCGATCGGGTCGCCCGACGCGCAATGGGCGCGGCGGCTGCCGTCCGGCAGCGCCTCGATGCGCCGGATGGTGCAGCCCAGGCGGAAGGCGATCCCGGCCTCGGCCAGGGCGTCGCGCAGGCGGGTGCGGATATCCTCGTCGAAGCCGCGCAGGATGTTGTCGCCGCGATGCAGCACCGTCACCGCGACGCCGAGCCGGGCGAAGAGGCTGGCGAATTCGAGCGCGATATAGCCGCCGCCGACGACGAGCAGCCGCTTCGGCAGCGCCGGCAGATGGAAGACCTCGTTGGAGGAGATGCCGAGCTCGCCGCCCGGGATCGGCGGATCGAAGGAGGGCCAGCCGCCGGTCGCGACCAGGATATGGCGGGCGCGGACGAGCGCGCCGCTCTTCTGCAGGCGCACCTCGTGCGGCCCCTCGACCACCGCCCGCTCCTCGCGGATCTCGGCCTTCGCGCCCTCCAGCCCCTTGCGGTAGAGGCCGGAGAGGCGGGTGACCTCGTCCGCCACCGCGTCGCGCAGCGTCGGCCAGTCGAAGACGGGCTTGCCGGGCAGCGTCCAGCCAAAGCCGGCGGCGTCCTCGAAATCCTCGGCGAAGCGGCTGGCATAGACGAAAAGCTTCTTCGGCACGCAGCCGCGGACGACGCAGGTGCCGCCGATCCTGTCCTCCTCCGCGATCATCACGCGGGCGCCGTGGCCGGCCGCGATGCGCGCGGCGCGCGTGCCGCCGGAGCCGGCGCCGATGACGAAGAGATCGACGTCGTAGTCAGCCATGGTCTTCTCCCTGCGGCCGCGCCGCACCCGGACCGAACCAGAGGATTCCGGCCCCCAGAACGGCAATCCACCAGCCCTGCCAGGCGCCGTGCCCGACGACGGAAATCGCGAAGGCCGCCGCGAACAGCGCGAGGCGGGGCGCCATCTCCCGCGCCGGCAGGCGGCGAAGCCGCGCCAGCAGCAGCAGGCCGGCAAGGACGAGGAGACCGGCTCCGACCGCGCCGGTCTCGGCCCAGGCCTGCAGCGGCATGTCGTGCGGGTGGCCCGCTCCCAGAAGCAGGCGATGCTCGGGCGCGACCTCCGCAACGACCGGATTGCGGTGCATCGTGGCCGAGGTGCCGAAGCCCGCGCCGGCGAGCGGCCGCGCCCGCGCCACCTCGCCGAAGCTCAGCCAGATGTCGATGCGGGCCTGCCCGGTCATCACCGCGAAACGGTTCAGGATCAGCGAAGGCAGCCCGTCCCGCGCGGCGATGCCGAGCACCGGCGCCATCGCCATGGCGACGACGAAGGCGCAGCCGGCGGCCGTCAGGGTCAGGCGCGGCCATAGCGCCGCCAGCCCCCAGCAGAGGGCGCAGACCGCGACGCCGAGCCGTGCCGAGGCGCTCTCCGAGCGCAGGGCGCAGGCCGCGACCGCCAGGGCCAGCGCGATCGCCAGGATCCGGTCGAAACGGCGCCCCTCCGGCAGGCTCCAGAGGCCATGGATCGTCGGCGCGGCCAGGACCAGCGCGGTGATCGCGGGGCGGTTGAAGACGAAGCTCATCAGCTTGCCGAGGCCGAGCGCGGCGCGCTGCGACAGGCCCGAGGCGAGCTCCACCATCACCAGCAGGCAGGCGAGAAGGATCGCGAAGGCCAGCGCCCGCAGCCAGGTCGGGCGCGGCCTGAACCGGCCGGAGGCCGCGAGCGCCAGCGCGAAGACGATCGGCAGAGCGAGCTCGCCCCAGGCCCGCAGCGAGGCCGCCTTGTCATGGCTCCACAGGATCGAGAGCAGCGCCCAGCCGAGAAAGGCGGCGAGCGCCAGCCCCGGCGGCGTCGCCAGCAGGCGGCGCAGCCGCGCCGCGACCTCCCGCGAGCTCCCGGCCGCGGCCGCCGCGGCAAGCAGGAGCGCGGCCGCCAGGCCGAGCGTCAGCGGCGCCGAGCGATTGGCCAGCCACATGGCGAGCGGCATCAGCACCATCAGGGCCGCGCCGAGGCCGGCGAGGCGCTGCGGCAGCACTCCCCGGTCCGGCCCGGTTTCGTTGCGATCGGCGGAACGCGTCTGGCTCATGGCTTGCGCTTACGCGATCGGAGGAAAGGCCGCCAGCCGGGAATGAAAACCCCGCGGCAGGGTCGTAAATCGAAAGGTGTAGACTCTGCCGCGAACACCGCTTGAATTCGAAAATTATTGACAGGAGATTATTCAATCGGGCGCAATTGACGCTTGGCGCGGCAGGGTGTCACAGGCTTGCCGCCCCAATAACCGACGGCAAAGGCCGGAATCCGGAGGAAATCCATGCTGACATCGTTCCTGAAGCGCGGCGCGATCACGGCGGTTGCGTTCGCGGCGCTCTCGACGGCGGCGTTCGCCCAGGTCAATGAGCTCAAGATCATGGCCCCGGCGGCCCCCGGCGGCGGCTGGGACGGCACCGCCCGCTCGATGCAGCAGGCCCTCACCGGCGCCGGCATCGTCAAGAGCGTGCAGGTCAACAACGTCACCGGCGCCGGCGGCACCATCGGCCTCGCCCAATTGATCGGCGCCAAGGGCCAGGGCGACCAGCTCATGGTCAACGGCTTCGTCATGGTCGGGGCGATCCTGCTCAACAAATCGCCGGTCAACCTGTCGCAGACGACGCCGATCGCGCGGCTGACGGCCGAGGCCGAGGTCATCGTCGTGCCGACCGAATCGCCGCTCAAGACGGCCAAGGACCTCGCCGAGAAGCTGAAGGCCGACCCGGCCAAGGTGACCTGGGCCGGCGGCTCGGCCGGCGGCACCGACCACATCCTCGCCGCGCTGTTCGCCCAGGCCGTCGGCGCCGATGCCAAGAAGATCAACTACATCCCGTTCTCGGGCGGCGGCGAGGCGCTCGCGGCGATGCTCGGCGGGCGCGTCACCGCCGGCGTCTCCGGCTATGGCGAGTTCGAGGGCCAGATCAAGGCCGGCAAGCTGCGCGTGCTCGCCGTCTCCTCGGGCAAGCGGCTGGAGAACGCCCCCGACGCCCCGACCCTCAAGGAGCAGGGCATCGATCTCGAGCTCTTGAACTGGCGTTCGGTCGTCGCCCCTCCCGGCCTCTCGGCCGAGCAGACCAAGGCGCTGATCGACACCGTCGAGAAGATGGTCAAGTCGAAGGAGTGGCAGGAGATCCTGAAGGCCCGCGGCTGGGATGATTCCTACCTGGCCGGCGCCGAGTTCGACAGCTTCCTGAAGAACGAGATCGAGCGCGTCTCCAAGGTGATGCACGAAGTCGGGCTGGTGAAGTAGGCCGGCCGCCCCGATCCGGGAGGCCGGGACACCGGCCTCCCCTCTCCCTTTCCAGACGCGCCGCCAGGCGCCGCCATCGTCCGGACCCGCCATGACGAACGACATTCGGGCGCAGGGCGCCGACAAGCCGGCCCTGATCGTGGGCGTGCTGCTGCTGGTCGTCGCCTTCCTCGTCGGCTACGACGCCGCGCAGCAGACCATCGTCGCGACCTACGGCCTCGGCCCGACGGCGATGCCCTATGTCGTCGCCTGCGGGCTCGTCATCCTCGGCTTCAGCCATTTCGTCGTGGCCTTCCGCGGCGGGCTTCCCAAGCCGGAGGCCGCCGACGGCAAGGCCCTGCTCTGGATCGCCGCCGGCCTGGTCTGCCTGATCGGCTGCATCGCGCTGGGCGGCGGCTTCGTCATCGCCATCGCGCTGCTCTTCGCCTGCACCGCGCGCGGCATGGGCCGGCGGGCCTTCGCGGTCGATCTCGCGATCGGCTTCGTCCTCGGCCTCGCGATCTTCCTCGCCTTCGCCAAGCTGCTGACGCTGATCCTGCCGTCCGGGCCGCTCGAGCGGCTGTTCCTCTGACCCGGCGGAGCGCCCCATGGACACCCTGCTCTCCCTGCTCCACGGCTTCACCGTCGCCTTCGAGCCCGCCAAGCTGCTGTTCTGCCTGATCGGCGTCTTCCTCGGCACCGCCGTCGGCGTGCTGCCGGGCATCGGCCCGGCGCTGACGGTCGCGCTGCTGCTGCCGGTGACCTTCAAGCTCGACCCCGGCGGCTCGCTGATCATGTTCGCCGGCATCTACTATGGCGGCATGTATGGCGGCTCGACCACCGCGATCCTGCTCAACGCGCCGGGCGAGAGCGCCTCGCTCGCGACCGCGCTCGAAGGCTCGAAGATGGCCAAGGCCGGCCGCGGCGGGCCGGCGCTGGCGACCTCCGCCATCGGCTCCTTCGTCGCCGGCCTCATCGCCACGATCGGCCTCGCCTTCCTGGCGCCCTGGCTGGTCGAGGTCGCGGTGAAGTTCGGCCCCTGGGATTATTTCGCGCTGATGATCGTCGCCTTCGTCACCGTCTCGGCGACCTTCGGCGATTCCCCGCTGCGCGGCCTCACCAGCCTGTTCCTCGGCATCGCGCTCGGCCTGATCGGCATCGACAAGCTGACCGGCCAGGCGCGCCTCACCTTCGGTGTGCCGGAGCTGCTCAACGGCGTCGAGGTGACGACGCTCGCCGTCGGCCTGTTCGCGGTGGGCGAGGCTTTCTACGTCGCCTCCAAGCGCTTCCGCGACCCCGAGGAGATCATCCCGATCAAGGGCTCGCTGTGGATGACGAAGGAGGACTGGAAGCGCTCCTGGGCGCCGTGGCTGCGCGGCACCGCCTTCGGCTTCCCGATCGGCGCTTTGCCGGCCGGCGGCGCCGAGGTGCCGACCTTCCTGAGCTATTCGACCGAGAAGAAGCTCTGCAAATATCCCGGCGAGTTCGGCAAGGGCGCGATCGAGGGCGTCGCCGGGCCGGAAGCCGCCAACAACGCCTCCGCCGCCGGCACGCTGGTGCCGCTGCTGACGCTCGGCCTGCCGACCTCGGCGACGGCGGCGATCATGCTCGCCGGCTTCCAGCAATACGGGCTCAACCCCGGCCCGCTGCTCTTCGCCGAGAAGCCCGACCTGGTCTGGGGCCTGATCGCCTCGCTGTTCATCGCCAACGTCATGCTGGTGATCCTCAACCTGCCGCTGGTCGGGCTCTGGGTGCGGCTGCTGGCGATCCCGCAGCCCTGGCTCTATGCCGGCATCCTCGTCTTCGCGACGATGGGCACGCTCGCGGTCAACGGCTCGCCGGTCGAGCTGACGATGCTCTTCGCCTTCGGCTTCATCGGCTACCTGATGCGCCGCTACGATTATCCGGTCGCGCCAATGGTGGTTGGGCTCATCCTCGGGCCGATGGCGGAGGCGCAGCTCCGGCGCGCTTTGCAGATCAGCCTCGGCGATCCGATGATCCTGCTGGAGAACCCGATCTCGGCGACGCTGCTCGGCATCGCCTTCATCGCGCTGGTCGCTCCCTTCGTGATGAAGGGTCTCAACCGCTTCAAGGCTTCGGAGGACTGACGAGGCCGAGCCGGAACAGGCTCTTGCCGGTCGCGACCAGCGCCTCGGCCGCCGGCCGGGGCTCCCAGCCGAGCATGGTCATCGCCTTGGCGCTCGTCGCGTTCTTGCGGCGCCCGAGCTCCGGCGTCGCCGCCAGCCGCGCCACCGCGCTGAAGCGGGCCGCGGCCCGCACCAGCCAGTTCGGCAAAACCCGCGTCGGAACCCGGCGCGCCCTCTCGCCCAGACCCGCCTTCAGCGCCAGCGCGATCTCCTGCATCGTCATGAAATTCCCGGCGACCGCCAGGAAGCGCTCGCCCGCCGCCGCCGGATCGCGCATGGCGCGCAGATGCAGATCGGCCACGTCGCGAACGTCGACGACGCCGAACATGAGCTGCGGCAGGGCCGGAGGGCGGCCCTCCAGCAGGCTCTTCACCAGCACGATCGAGGGCGAGAGGTCGGGGCCGAGCAAGGGGCCGAAGATGCCGACCGGATTGACCACGGCCAGTTCCATGCCCTGCCCCTCGCCGTCGACGAAGCGCCAGGCCGCCTGCTCGGCCAGCGTCTTCGACCGGGGATAGGCAGCGAGCCCCGGCGCCGCCGGATCGGTCCAGTCGCGCTCGTCATAGGGGCGGCGAAGCGCGCGGCCATAGCCGATCGCCGCGAAGGAGGAGGTCAGCACCACCCGCCGGACGCCGGCCCGATGCGCGGCGCGCAGCACGCGCAAGGTGCCGTCGCGCGCCGGGCCGAGCAGTTCCGCCTCGTCGCGCGGCGCCGCGGCGAGCAGCGGCGAGGCGACATGCAATATATGGGTGCAGCCGGCCACCGCGGCGTCCCAGCCGTCATCCGCCATCAGATCGGCGGTCACGGTCTCGAAGCGCCCGTCGAGCGCGGCCCCCGCCCCGGCGAGCGCGGCCCGCAGCCCGGCCTCGCGGGCGCCGGAGCGCAGGCTGGCGCGGACAGCGTAGCCCGCATCGAGCAGGGCCAGGATGCAATGGCCGGCGACGAAGCCGGAGCCGCCAGTGACGAGAACGGTCTCGCGGGCCATGTCGATATCTCCGGCGTCAGAGGCGGCGGTCGTCGCCGCGGCATATGAAAAAGGCCGGCGGAAAGCGCCGGCCTTCGTCGGATATCCGGCCGGCGCCCGGCAAGGCGCGGCGCGTCAGAGCGTGTGGCCGCGCTTGCGCATCTCCTGCGAGAAGCGATCGAACAGATAGTTGCTGGTCTGGACGCTCCAGGCCTGCAGCAGCGGGAAGATGTCCTTCATCGCCTCGCCGCGCAGGCTGGTATAGCGCTGGCCGACCGGCGACTTGAAGAATGCGACGACCGCCTTGAGGTCGTCTTCCGTCATCTTGCTGGCGAAGACCGCCGCCGAGGTCTTCGCCATCTCGTCGATGCGCTTCTCGGCCTCGGGCTTCAGCTCGGCCGCGACCGCGTCGGCGTCCTTCTTCATCTCGGGCCGCGTCGCGACGAGCTGCTGCGCGCTGTCCTCGAACTCCTTGTAGATGTTCGTGATGTTCTGGGTGACGCCGGTCAGGTCCATGACCTCGCGGGCCGCCTGGAGATGGCTCGGGGTCAGGCTCGGGGCCTGCGCGAAGGCGGGGGCGGCGCAGAGCAGCACCAGGCCCAGAAACGCGCTGGCGAGAGAGTGGCGGACCATCGATTCAAAACCCCTTCGTCGTTGAGGGCGCGCCGGCAGGCCCGGCAGCGCCCCTGGCCCCGCGGGCCGCGTTCGCGCGTTCCTTAGCGTGGATCGCGCCGGAATGGAATCACTCGATCCGGCCGAGCAGCCTGAGCCCCCCGGCGCCGGCGAGGATGGCTCCGCTGGCGAGGCCGATGAACAGGCCGTGCTCGACCACGCCCGGAACCATGTTGAGAGCCTGAGCCAGCAATTCGGGCCGCTCTATGGCGCCGAGCCGGGCATCGAGGATGAAATGCCCGCCATCGGTGACCAGGGGGCCGCCATCGGGGCGCCGGCGCAGCGCGATATCCCCTGCGGCGCCCGAGGCCGCGATCGCGGTCGCGACCGCCCGGCGCGTCGCCTCCAGCCCGAAGGGAACGACCTCGATCGGCAGCGGAAAACGGCCGAGCGTCGGCACGAGCTTGCCGTCATCGGCGATCACGACCATGCGGGCGGAGGCCGCGGCGACGATCTTCTCGCGCAGCAGCGCGGCCCCGCCGCCCTTGATCAGGCGCAGTTGCGGGTCGATCTCGTCGGCGCCGTCGACCGTCAGGTCGAGCGCGGGCGTCTCGTCGAGGGTCGACATCGGGATGTTCAGGGAAACCGCCTGCGCCTGCGTCGCCTCGGAGGTCGCGACGCAGAGGACGTCGAGTCCCTCGGCGACGCGCCGGCCGAGCAGGTCGACGAAGTGCTTCGCGGTCGAGCCCGTCCCGAGGCCCAGCCGCATGCCGGGACGGACCAGCTCGAGCGCGCGGGCCGCAGCCTGCCTCTTCAGTTCATCGGCGCTCATCGTTCCATCCGTGGCGTTCGCGGGACATCGGGCCGATCCGCAGCGGATGGCGGCGCCCTCCTGCCGCGCCGGCGCGCGAGAGTCCAGCCCCGCCCCACGCCTTCGCGCCCGCCGCGCCGCTATTTCCCCTGAGGCGTGCAGACGGTCTTGTCGTCGAAGACGTAGCAGATGCTCATCTCGCCGGTGCGCAGATTGACGCGGAAGATGCCGCCCTCCTTCTCGTGGCGGGAGGGCATCAGCCCGTATTCGCCCGGCGCCTGCGGGCCGGCGCCCTCGCCCGCCGGGAAGCAGATGGTGACGCCGACGCCGCCTTCCTTGAGCTGGAACTGGCAGGCGCCAACCTCCCCCGTCGCCCGGTCGACGCGGTAGACGCGGTTGAGATCGTTCTGCGGGGCCGGGGCGAAGGCGAAATTGCCGGCGAGGGCCGGCCCGGCCAGGGCCAGCGGCAGGACCGACCAGCGCAGGCCGCGCGGCAGCATCTCGACCATCTTCGACATCACGAGCTTCGACATCACGGGCTTCCCTGCGCGCCGACCGGCGGCGAATCGCGGCACAGGATAGCACCATGCCGGCCGGATTGAGGCGGCGCCTGACCGGGTTGCGCCGCGGGCGCTTGCCAAAGCGGGGCCGAGCCCGTTTAAGCCTTGGCGATGCGGCCGGACCGGCGGCCCAAGGGAAACGCGACCATGAGCCTCACCCCCATCGTCGTCTTCGATCTCGACGGCACCCTGGCCGAGACGGCGCCCGACATCATGCGCACGCTGAACGTCATCCTGGAGCAGGAAGGCCTCGCCGCATTGCCGCTCGGACGGGCGCGCGAGCTGGTCGGCGCCGGGGCGAAGGCGCTGATCGAGCGCGGCTTCAAGGTTTCGGGCCGGCCGCTCGACCCGGAGACGCTGGAGCGCCTGTTCCAGGAATTCCTGGCGGTCTATGCGCGGGACGTCGCCTCCAGCAGCCATCTCTTCGACGGGGTTCTGGGCGCGATGGACGCGCTCTTGGCCGAGGGCTTCGCGCTCGCTGTCTGCACCAACAAGCCGATCCTGCACACCCGGCTGATTCTCGACCATTTCGACATCGCCGGGCGCTTCGCCGCCGTGGCCGGCCGCGACAGCTTCCCCTATTTCAAGCCCGATCCGCGTCACCTCACCCTGACGATCGAGATGGCGAAGGGCGATCCGCGCCGGGCCGTGATGATCGGCGATTCGCGCACCGACATCGCGACCGCGCGGGCCGCCGGCATCCCCTCGATCTGCGTGCCCTTCGGCTATACGGACGTGCCGATCGAGACGCTGGAGCCGGATTTCGTGATCCAGCATTTCGACGAGCTGCCGGCCGCGGTCGCCCGCGCGCTCGATCCTGCCGCCATCGTCTCCTGAGCGCAGACTTGTCCTTGACGGCACCCGATGCGCCGACTAGGAGAAGCGCGTCCGGGCGATTAGCTCAGCGGTAGAGCACTCCCTTCACACGGGAGGGGTCACAGGTTCGATCCCTGTATCGCCCACCATTTCTTCCGGATCTCCCCCGCCCGCATCCCCAGGCGCTCCACGCGAAGCACGGGTGCGACCGCCGCGCGGGCCGTGGCGGGACGCTGCCCGCCGCCCTTGTTTTCGGCCCCTGCCGCACCACCTTGAGGAAGGCGGCGCAACGCCGGTTTTCAGCCATCAGGCGATGCCGCCGGATGCGATGAGGTGCGCCGATGCACGCGCGGACCGAAACCCGATTCCCTCGACATCCACCCACCCGACGGGACTTCCTCTTCCTGACCACGGCCGCCTTCGGCGCCGTCGGCGCGGGCGCCGTGGCCTGGCCCGTCATCACCTCGATGAAGCCCTCGGTCGACGTCAGGGCGGCGGGCGAGCCGGTCTCCATCGACCTTTCGCATCTCCAGCCCGGCCAGCAGATTTCCCTCTTCTGGCAGGGCAAGCCGATCTTCGTCCTGCACCGCACCGCGCCGGCTCTCGCCGAGCTGAAGAACCCGGCCCTGCTGGCGAGGCTGGGCGACCCCGATTCCACGGTCGTCCAGCAGCCGGACTATGCCCGGAACTGGTGCCGGTCGAGCAGGCCGGAATTCCTGGTCGTCATCGCCATCTGCACCCATCTCGGCTGCATCCCCACGATCCGGCCCGACAGCGGCGACACCAGCGTCGACGCCGCCTGGCCCGGCGGCTATTTCTGCCCGTGCCACGGCTCGAAATACGACCTGGCGGGGCGCGTCTTCCGCGGCGTTCCCGCTCCCTACAATCTTCCCGTCCCGCCCCATCACTACACCGGCGACACGATGCTGGTGGTCGGCGAGAACCCCGCCGGCGAGGATTTCTCGCTGTCCTCGATCGAGCAGCTCTGAGCCGCTTCGCCGTCGCGGAACCACGCGGTCATGCCGCGAGCAGGCCCACAGGGCAGCCTGACCCATCGCATTGCCGGCGCATCGGATCTTTCCGAGAAGCGGATTCCGCTTTCCCCTCCGATGCTCTGGCAGCCGCCTATCGCGAGACGCGCGCGGCGGCGTCCGGCAGCGGCGGGCCGCCTTTGGCGATCCTTGCCAGTTCCGCCTCGACCCGCTGCGCGATCGGTAGGCGGAAGTGGAGATTATCCCAGTAATTGGCATCCTGCGTCGTCACCGGCGAGGCGTGGGCGTAGTCCACCACCATGGCGCCGTGGCGCCGGGCCAGCGCGACGATCGCGGCCTTGCAGGCGTCGTGGCGCTGGCCGGCGACGCTGCCCTCGCGCGGGAAGGCGGCGACATGGGAAGGCGGCAGGACCAGCATCAGGCGGGTGGATTTCGGATAGGATGCGAGAACCTCCTCCAGCCAGTCCAGGGCCGGGAAGCGCCAGCCCGCCCTTTCGGCCGCCGGCACCGGCTCCGGCGGCAGGGGCGCCAGCTCCGCCGGGGTGCCGCCGGCCGCCCCGTAGATGTGGCCGCGGGCGCGGGCGAGATCGTAGCTTCCCTCGGGCGGGGTGAAGACCGCGTAGCCGTCGCCGCGGATCCGCTCCGGGCCGAGGCCGAGGCGATGCGCGAAGAGCCGGCCGGCGATCTCGAGATTGGTCAGGTTCATCAGCTTCAGCCAGTCGAACCAGCGCACCTCGCGCGTGAACCAGGCCGGAACGGGCCGCGGCGTCAGGCGCTTGGCCGGATCGGTCGCGTCGGCCTCGCACCAGGTCGCGTCGAGCCCCCAGATCAGCCAGCGCGGCGCGGCGGCGTGCTCGCGGAAGAGCCGCGCCGCCTGCGTCTGCTCCCAGGGGGTCGCGGCGTTCATCGCCAGGTTGACGAAGCGGGCGCCGAGATCGCGCGACAGGGCCTGCGGGTCGATCAGGCGCATCGTCGAGGTGCCGACGACCGCCGCGTCGAAGGCCCCGGAACGCACGAGCTGCGGGTACATGTAGCGCTGGTTGATGTCCATGATCGGCCGGGCGGCCTGCCCGGCATGGACGCGCATGCCGAAGGGATCGAGCGCGGCGACGAAGCCCAGCAGCAGGCCGGCGCAGGCGAGCGCCGCCAGCAGGAACCATCGCGACCAGGCAATCCAGGCTTTCGCCATCTCGGCATTTCGCTCCGCAGGATGCGGCGCTGCATCCGCCGCTGCTGGGGCGCGTCTTCGCACGAACGAGGCCACCAGAACAATCGGCAAGCGCGGGCGCTGGCTGCGGCGTCCCGAACATGCGAGAAGCCGGCGATGCTCCGGGACCTTTTCCGTTCCCCGCCCCGCCGGCGCCGCCTCGTTCCGCTGCTGCTGTCGGCGGCGGTGGCGCTCGCCGCCATGCCCGCCGGCGCCGAGGAGGCCGCGACGCCCTCCTCCGGCATCGAGGACGCGCTCTGCCGGCTGATCGACGACGCGGCGCGCACGCATTCCGTGCCCGCCGCCTTCCTGACGCGGCTGATCTTCCAGGAATCGAGCTTCCGCCCCGGCGTCACCAGCCCGGCCGGGGCGCAGGGCGTCGCGCAGTTCATGCCCGGCACGGCGCGCGAGCGCGGGCTCATCGACCCCTTCGACCCCGAGCAGGCCGTCCCCAAGGCCGCGCATTTCCTGGCCGAGCTGCGCGACCGCTTCGGCAATTGGGGGCTGGCAGCCGCGGCCTATAATGGCGGGCCGAACCGCGTCGCCGCCTGGCTCGCCGCCCGCAAGGCGAAGCAGAGCCGCTTCCTGCCCTATGAGACGGAGAACTACGTCCTCTCGGTCACCGGCCACACCGCCGAGGACTGGGCCGAGGATGCCGAGAACACCGCCCATGGCGACGGGCGCTCGCCGCCGCCGCTCGCCATGGCGCAGGAGGCGCAGGCCGGCTGCGCACCGACGCTGGCCGCGATCCGGCGCGGGCGCCCCGCCCTGCCCGCGATCGCGCAGGCGCCCTTCGCGCCCTGGGGCGTGCAGCTCGCCGGCAATTTCTCGAAGGCGCGGGCGCTGGCCTCCTTCCAGCGCGCCGGGGCGCGGCACCGCAGCATCATCGGAGACCTCCAGCCGATGGTGATCGGCACGCGGCTGCGCAGCCGCGGGACGCGCGCCTTCTACCGGGTGCGCCTGCCGGCCGCGACGCGGGCCGAGGCCGCCGCGCTGTGCCGGCGCATCCAGGCGGACCGGGGCGCCTGCGTCGTCCTGAGAAGCTGAGGCTCAGCCTTTCGGCGAGAGGATCGGACTGAGCATCATACTCAGCTCGATACTTCATCGAATTGATTTTGCATCGTCTTTTACCGAAAGCCGCGCTCCGCTTTTCGGGCCGGTGCGTTAAGGGCCATGTTGCAAGCGCGCAACGCGGCAAAGCAAAGCTCCTCCGCTCTCATCGATGTGATGGCGGCGCAATTGCACGGCCCAAATGAGTCTGACAGGACATTGAGGAGACGTTGACCTTTCCGTGTCAACTTCGTGCCAGCGCCACCGATCGCCCGAGGTCCTTCCGATGCTTCGCTCCACCCGTCTGGCCGTTCTCGCCGGCCTTGGCCTGCTTGCCCTGGGCACCGCCGCCCGCGCCGAAATCGACCCGCTGACGCGCCAGCCGCTGGTCACCTATGTCGACCCCGCCAAGGCCCAGGCGACCGCCGTGCCGCGCGAGATCGTCGACTATCCGACCCGGCAGCGCCCGGGCACCATCGTCGTCAACACCACCGAGCGGCGCCTCTATTTCGTGCTGCCGGACGGCAAGGCCGTGCGCTACGGCGTCGGCGTCGGCCGCCCCGGCTTCGACTGGGCCGGCGCCCATGCGATCACCCGCAAGGCCGAATGGCCCGGCTGGACGCCGCCGGCCTCGATGCTGAAGCGCCGCCCCGACCTGCCGCGCCACATGGCCGGCGGGCCGGACAACCCGCTCGGCGCCCGCGCGCTCTATCTCGGCTCGACGCTCTACCGCATCCACGGCTCGAACGAGCCGGAAACGATCGGCCAGGCCGTCTCCTCGGGCTGCATCCGCATGCTGAACGAGGACGTCATCGACCTCTACGAGCGGGCCAAGGTCGGCACGCGGGTCGTCGTGGCGCGCTGAGCCGCGGCGCTCCCTCCCAGCTTAAGAAAGCCGGCGGCGACGCCGGCTTTTGTCTTGAGATCCAACCCGGAACGGCTCCTCGACCGGATCCGCCATCCGTCTCCTGTCAGAAGATGAGAATCCAGAATGCCGGAATGACGGTGGTGGTGGTTCCGTACGGAACCGGAATGGCGGTTGCCGGGCCGCGTACGATATTCAGTCCGATGCTCTAAAGGGATCGCCTCAATATTCGTTCGCCGTGCGGCGTCGTTTGCCCAACCTCGACGAAGCCTTGCGAAAGATAGAAACCGAGAGGGCTTGCAGGGCCCGGGACGACGCTCGTCTCCACATGCTCGAAACCGCTGGACCTCATCATCTCCAGAGCGAGCGTCAGAGCCTTGCGGCCGTGCCCCGCCGCCTGATGCGCCCGATCGATCATGAACCGCCAGAGGATGACCGTGCCGGGCGCCTCTGCATTTCGCCATTGAATAAATCCGATAGGCTGGTCGCCAAGGCAGATAGCGCGGAAAACGGCGGAGGGCTCGAAATGCGCCTGAGCGATGGAAAGCGCGTTCCCGGCGACATAGCCTTTCTGCTCGCTCCGAACTTCCAGCGCGCACACTTCGCGCACCGTATCTTTCGTGATCTCGCGCAGTTGAAGGCTCAACGGTGTTTTCGACATCGGACTGCTACCCCAAGCGCCTCTCTTTTCCGCAGCGCCAAGGCGCCCGCACGACCAGCCTATCGCCGCCTCTCCCGCGAGAGCCCCTTCTCGGCCAGGGCGGCCTCGTAGGCGCGCATCTTCTCCTCCATCTGCTCGCCGAGCTCGCGCAGATAGTCCCAGGCATAGATGCCGGTGTCATGCATGTCGTCGAAGCCGAGCCGGACCGCATAATGCCCGACCGGCTCGACCCTGAGGATCTCGACCCCAGCCTTGCCGGGCACGATGGTCTTCTGGGTCGGATGGTGGCCCTGCACCTCCGCGGACGGGCTTTCGACCCGCAGGAGCTCGGCGGGAAGCGCGAAGCTCGCCCCGTCCTCGAAGGTGACATGGAGCGTGCGGCGGTCCTTGGCGAGACGAAGCTCTGTCGGCCAGGATGACATGATCGTGCACCTCCTTTTCCTGACGCGCGGCAGCCATGCGCTTGACCTCAGCCGCATCGGTGCCAATGTCCTGCTATAGCAATGCGAAGGAGCGCCCGCATCCAGCGCGGAGCGGGCGCCGCATCCGGAGTTGAGGCAGACGTGCTGCTCGACGACATGAAGCCGCTGACGCGGGCGCCGCTGGTCGATCCTTTCGGCCGCGCGATCTCCTATCTGCGCATCTCGGTGACGGATCGCTGCGATTTCCGCTGCGTCTACTGCATGGCCGAGACCATGCAGTTCCTGCCGCGGAAGGAATTGCTGACGCTGGAGGAGCTGGACCGCATCGCCAGCGCCTTCGTCGCGCGCGGCACGCGCAAGCTGCGCCTCACCGGCGGCGAGCCGCTGGTGCGGCGCGACATCATGAGCCTGTTCCGCTCGCTCTCGCGCCACCTCACCTCCGGGGCGCTCGACGAACTGACGCTGACCACCAACGGCTCGCTGCTCTCCCGCTATGCCGCCGAGCTCGCCGGCTACGGCGTGCGCCGCGTCAACGTCTCGCTCGACACGCTCGACCCCGGCAAGTTCCGCGAGATCACCCGCCGCGGCGACCTCGGCGTCGTGCTCGGCGGCATCGAGGCGGCGCGCAAGGCCGGCATCCGGGTCAAGATCAACGCCGTGGCGCTGAAGGGCGTCAACGACGACGAGATCGAGCAACTGATGCTCTGGTCGCACGGCCTCGGCATGGACCTCACCCTGATCGAGGTCATGCCGATGGGCGAGATCGAGGTCGGGCGCATCGACCAGTACCTGCCGCTCTCGGTGGTGCGCGGAAATCTGGCGGAGAAGTATTCGCTGGTCGACGACCCGTACCGGACGGGCGGGCCGGCGCGCTATGTCCGCGTCAAGGAGACCGGCGGGCTTTTGGGCTTCATCACGCCGCTGACCCATAATTTCTGCGAGAGCTGCAACCGGGTGCGCCTGACCTGCACCGGCACGCTCTATATGTGCCTCGGGCAGGAGGACGCCGCCGATCTGCGCGCCGCCGTGCGCGCCTCGAAGGACGACGCCCTGCTCTTCCGCGCCATGGAAGAGGCCATCGCCCGCAAGCCCAAGGGCCACGACTTCGTCATCGACCGCCGCCATGCCCGGCCCGCCGTCGGCCGGCATATGAGCGTCACCGGCGGCTGAGCGCGACGCCTCCCCGCCTTCCCTTGACCGGCCGCGCGAAAGCGGTAACCGTCGCCGCCATGGCGGGTCGGTTGCGTTCCACGGTTCAGGTTGCGGCACGCCGGCTGCGGGAGGCCGGCAGCGCGCTCTACGAAGCCGCGCGGCAGACCCATGCCGCCCGGCTCGCCATCGTCGCGGCACGGCTTCGCTCCGGGACGCCGCTCGTCGCCATCCTCGTCGCCGCGACCCTGCTTGCCTGCCTTTATCTGGCCTGGTCGACCGGCCGCAGCGTACATGCCGTGCTCCTGCCGGCTTCGCCGACCGGCATCGGCGCGACGATCGCCGGGCTGATCGCGGGGATCGCGGTGCTCGAGCTCGGCGCCGCTTTCGCCGTGACGCTGATGACGGCCGGCCTCAGGCTCGCCTACGACACCGGGCGACATCGCATGCGCGCCCTGCTCGTCATCGCCAGTGCCCTGGCCCTGCTCGGGATGGCGTGGCGGCTCTGGGAAACGGGCCCTGCCGCGCTGGCGGGCGCGGCCCTGCCCGTGCTGGGGACGGCCGGCCTCGTCATGCTGACGGCCTGGTTCGAGCGTGCCTATCTGCGGCCGGCCTATCCCGGCTTCCGCGATTTCTGGGTCGATGTCGTCGACGCCCGCCACTTCCTGACGCGGTCCGCCCATGGCGAATGAGAACGGCAGCGCCGAGCCGCAACGACGCGGCACCACAGCCGCCGTCACGGCGCACCACCTCGCCGAATCGGTGAAGGCCGGGCATCACGGCGCCGGCGACGCGCTCGAGAACCAGCCGGCGGCCCATGCGACGATGCTCTCCCAGACCGAGCAGACACTGATCGCGCGGGCCCGCGAGCATTTCGCCGCGATCCGGCAGGAAGCGGCAGCGAGCCTTAACGCGCTCCACGCCGAGATCGCCGGCCGGCGCGAATTGTTCACGCAGCAGCGCTTCGAGGGGCGCGTGCGCGGCGTCGAAGCGACGATGCGGGCCGCGCTCAACAAGCATGGCGGAGAGCTGGAGCAGCGCGTCTACGATGCGCTGCGGGCCAAGCGCGAATACGCCTTCTTCAACTACGAGAACAGGCGCCGGGCCGATCCCAAGCTCGACAAATGGCAGTTCATCCTGTTCTTCCTGGTCGTTCCGCTGGTGATCGAGAGCCTGCTCAACGGCAATTTCTTCGCCGAGGCCAGCGATTTCGGCCTGGTCGGCGGCGCGGCGACAGCCGTCATCATCTCGGCGCTCAACATCTCGCTCGGCTTCTTCATGGGGGTGGGGCCGGCGCGCTACTGCCAGCATGTGAAGAGCTCGCATCTGTTCTGGGCGCTGCCGGCCTATGCCGGGATGATCGCGCTGATCGTGCTGTTCAACCTCGCCGTCGGCCATTACCGCGAGATGCTGATCGCCAATCCCGATGCACGCTCCTTCCAGGTGATGCCGCGCATGCTGGACAACCCCTTCGCGATCTACGACCTCAAATCGGTCGCACTGGTCATCATCGGCTGCATCGTCGCCTTCGTCTCCGCGACCAAGGGCTATTCGGCCTTCGGCAGCTATCCGGGCCACGCCGCCGCCTATAAGCGCTGGCGCCAGCGCTGGAGCGCGGTCGAGGAGGAGCGGCGCCGGCTCGACGGCGAATTGCTGCCGGAGCTGGAGGCGCTGAGGACGCAGATCGACGGCTTCCGCGAGGATTGCCGCGACGAGCTCGGCAGACTGCAGGGGCTGAAGGCCAGGGCCGAGAAGGCGCGCGACCTCTATTTTTCCCGCCTCGGGCAGCTTCGCGCCGCCAAGGATGCGGCGATGATGCAGTATCGCGAGGCCAATCTGCGCGTCCGCACCGATCTGCCGCCAGCCTATTTCGCCCAGTCGCTCAACCTCGCCGAGATAGACCAGCCGGGCGAGTTGCCCGAATATGTCGCCGTGCGCCGCCAGACCGACGATTTCGAGCAGCAGCTCGGCACCATGCCGGCGCTGATCGAAGCGACGCTGAAGGACCGGCTCGTGCTGCTGCGCGGCATCGACCTCGCCGGCGAGGTCGAGCAGGTCAAGCTGCGCGCGGCGCAGGCCGGGGGCGAGGCCTTCGAGCGCGACGAGGCGGCGCAGAAGCAGGCGGCGGAAGAATTCGCCGCCGCGCCGCGCTGAGCTTTACATGTCCGGCATGGAACCGCGTCGTCATTCCGGGGCAAGCGTGGAGCGCTTGAGCCCGGAACCCAGAACCGATGGGCTCGATCAGAACGCAATCGACTTCCACAGCTTCTTCAGGCAAGGGCATCGGTTCTGGGTTCCGGGCTCGGCCCTGCGGGCCGCCCCGGAATGACGGAGAGGTTCCGGAGCCAAGGCGCGCGGGTTAGGCTGGCGGAATGAAGACCGAGAACTGGGCGATCGTCGCCTCCCTGCTCGCCGGCGTCGCCCTCGTCGGCTTCTTCGCCGCCCCGACCCTGCTGCGCGGGCCGCCGCGCGACCAGGAGACGCTCTGCCCCAGGACCGGCCCGGTCGGCCAGACGCTGATCCTGGTCGACAAGAGCGATCCGTGGAGCGAGGTCCAGGCCGGGCGCCTCAAGGCGCTGGTCAAGCAGGTCGGCGACGAATTGCCGGCCGACCGGATGCTCTCGATCTACGTCTTCAACGACGTCTTCGAGCCCGGCTTTCCGGCCCTGATCTCGCTGTGCAACCCGGGCCGGACGGCGAGCGAATTCATCGGCAATCCGCGCCGGGAATACGTCAAATGGGTCGAGAAGTTCGGCCGTCCGCTCGACGATGCCCTGAAGCTGCTGACCCAGCCGGGCAAGGGCAACCAGTCGCCGATCGTGGAGGCGATCGGCGACGTCGTGGCGCGCCGGGAGAACCGGGTCGAGAGCGGAGACCGCAAGCTCCTGCTCGTCTCCGACATGCTGCAGAATTCGAGCCAGTACACCGTCTTCGGCAATGGCGCCGGCGCGCGCGACCCCGAGAAGCTCAGGCAGTTGCTGGCGAAGGTCTGGCAGAGCTCGGGCGCCGCGAGCTGGGCGCTCAGCGTGCATCAGGTGCAGGGCCTCTACGAGCCGCAGCGCCTCGAACAGGCTGCCACGCTCTGGCAGCAGGCCTTCCGCAAGATGAACGTTTCCGTGAGCTGGGACCGGCTGTAAGCCTGTCGGCGCTCAGAACCGGTAGGCTGTCCTGACCCCGCCCCAATGGCGGCCGCGCACCCTGACGGGCGCGCCGATCTCGCTGAAGATCTCCGAGCCGCGGCCGAGATCCTGCTGCGAGCGCTGGACGAGGAAGGGGCGGACCGAGCGGCCGAAGCCGATGCCGACGCGATCGTCGAAGATCCGCCGGTTCCGGACATGGGCCGCGTTCCAGTCGCGCTCGCCGCGGCGCGACGGCAGCGAGAAAGCGGAATTGTGGACCGGGACATAGCCGTTGCGGTCCCCGGCCACGGCGAAGGCCAGGCGCGGGTCGCTGGCGAGCATCTCGGCCAGGACGGGCGGCAGCACCGCCTCCAGAGCCGGCAGGCTCGGGCTCAGATATTGCCGCGGCTCGCTCTCCGCGATCGCCGTATAGCTGACCCGGAACAGCTCGCTCTCGCTGGTCAGGCCCCGGTCGAGAGCCTCCTCCATCGCCAGCGCGACCTGCCGGGCGAAATCCTGCGCGCGCTCGATCAGCGGCCGGTAGGCCCGCTCGATCTCCTCGATCGCCTGTGCCAGCGCGTCGCTGCCGGCCGCGGCCTCCGGCGCGAAGGCGATATGCAGGCCGCTCTCGCTCGCCGCCGTCATCCGGCAGGGCAAGGTCGGCAGGCCGTCGATCGTCACCTGGCCGTCGACGCCGGACCAGCGCCGCGCCTCGGGCGCATCGGCCAGCAGCGCCCCGCCCCGGCCGAGGTCGATGACCTCGCCCGCAATGTCGAGATCGCCGAGCGAGAGCCGCGCGCGCCGCGCCGCCGGGAAGCGATCATAGCGGCGCCGGTCGGCGAAAGGCGCGTGCCTGAGCGTCGGCGTGAAGCGCCTCAGCATGTTGCCGACCAGGCGCCCGCCCGTCTCGGTCGCGCGGCGCACCTGGCCGCTCTCGAGCATCGTCGCCTGGGCGATGCGGTCGATCTCGTCGGCCCGCCTGGCGACGCCGCTGACGAAATCCGCGGTCTCGCGGGCGTTGCGGGAGAGTTCGGCGGTGGTGGCAGCCTGCTCCTGGGAGGCGTTGCCGATCAGCCCCATGATCGGGTTGACCTCGCGCACGATCTGGAGCGCGTCATTGACGATCTCGGTCGAGCCCTGCGCCGCCACGGTCAGGCGGTCGACGCGGGCCCTGATATGCTCGGCCGCCTCGCGGACCTCGACCGAGAGGGTCTTCACCTCATGGGCGACGACGCCGAAACCGCGCCCGGCCTCCCCCGCCCGCGCCGCCTCGATGGCGGCATTCAGCGCCAGCAGATTGGTCTGCCGGGCGATATCGGCGATCGAATCGACGATGCCGCGGATCTCGCCGGTGGCGGCGGCCAGGCCGTCGAGCATCGCCGTCGCCTCGCCGGCGCGCGCGATGGCGGCGTCGAGCTTGCCGCGCAGGCTGGCGAGCGAGAGGTCGACCTTCTCGGCGACGTCCGAGACCTGCTGGCTCGCCGCGGCCAGGGCCGAGGCGTTCTCGTTGGCGGAGACGACGGCGACGCGCATGCCCCCGGCGCTCTCGCTGATCGTCCGGGAATCGCGCTCGAAACCGGCGGAAAGCGCGCCGGCCTCGTCGAGCTCGCGGGCGAGCTTGCGCATCGCCGCGAGGATCTCGGCCTCGATGTCGTCGACGGCGGCGGAAACGCATGCGCCGTCGGGAGCCGGGCGTTCCGCGCCGGGCTGCGGGACGGCCTCCGGCGGCGCGGCGGCCGGCACATCGTCTCCGGCGCTTTTCCCGCGGCCGAACCAGCGCCGAAACCTGCCCGTCATGCGCCCCTCGATCTCACGCAACGTCATGTCCCCAGCTTATTGCGGCGCTGCGTTAACAAAGGCTTCCGTCAGGCGACCCTGACCGCGGCACATTGGACCCGCCCCGCAGGGCGCTGTATGGCTTGGCTTTCCGCGCTTCCGAGAGCAGGGTCATGAGCCAGCACAGCTATGACGTCATCGTCGCCGGCGTCGGCGCCATGGGCTCGGCCGCATGCTGGCACCTCGCCCGCCGCGGCCTGAAGGTGCTCGGCCTCGAGCGCTTCGACCTCGGCCACGCGATGGGCTCCTCGCACGGCCTCACCCGGATCATCCGCCTCGCCTATTTCGAGGGCTCGCACTATGTGCCGATCGTGCGCCGCGCCCACGAGCTCTGGCGCGAGACGGGCGAGCAGGCCGGGCTGAAGCTGCTGCACGTCACCGGCTCGCTCGACCTCGCGCCGGAAGGCGGCGGCCCGGTCGAATCCTCGCTGCAATCCTGCCTCGACCACGGGCTGCCCCATGAGGTGATCGACGCCGCCGAGGTGGTGCGCCGCTTCCCCGGCTTCCAGCTCCCCGCCGGCCATCTCGGGCTGTGGCAGCCGGATGGCGGCTTCGTCGCCTCCGAAAAGGCGATCTACGCCCATGTCGGGCTGGCGCAGGCGCATGGCGCCGAGATCCGCACCAACGAACCCCTGCTCGACTGGACGCCGACGGCGCAGGGCGGCGTGGTGGTCCGCACCGAGCGCGGCACCTATTCGGCCGGGCGCCTCGTCATCACCTCGGGCGGCTGGATCGCCGACGCGGTGCCGGCGCTGAACCGGCGCGTGAGCACGGTGAAGCAGGCGATCGGCTGGTTCACCACGCGCCGGCCGGAACTCTTCCGCGAAGGCGCCTTCCCGGTCTTCATCCTGCATGTCGACGAGGGCAATTTCTACGGCTTCCCGCTCTACGAGCATCCCGGCTTCAAGCTCGGCGGGCCGCATTTCGGCCGCGAGCCGATGGACCCGCGCGAGCCGGACCGGACGCCGAGCCCGAACCAGGTCGCGATGATCCGCGCATGCCTGGCGCGCTACATTCCCGATGCCGCGGGCGAACCGCTGACGGTCAAGGGCTGCGTCTACACGGTCTCGCCCGACGAGGATTTCATCATCGACGCGGTGCCGGGCGTGCCCCAGGCGGTCTTCGCCTCGGCCTGCTCGGGGCACGGCTTCAAATTCGCCAGCGCGATCGGCGAGATCCTGGCCGACCTCTCGACCGTGGGGCAGTCGCCCTTCGACCTCACGCCCTTCTCGCTCGCCCGCTTCGACGCGTAAGTGAAGACGGGCCCGCGAGGGCCCGTCGTCAGCGCGCCATCAGGCCGGGCAGCGGATCAGCGCTGCAGCCTCGCGATGAGGCTCGAGGTGTCCCAGCGATTGCCGCCCATCTTCTGGACGTCGGCGTAGAACTGGTCGACCAGCGCGGTGACGGGAAGCTGCGCGCCGTTGCGCCGGCCCTCGTCGAGGACGATGCCGAGGTCCTTGCGCATCCAGTCGACGGCGAAGCCGAAATCGAACTTGTCCTGGTTCATCGTCTTGCCGCGGTTCTCCATCTGCCAGGAGCCGGCGGCGCCCTTGGCGATCACCTCGAGCATGGCCTCGACGTCGAGCCCGGCCCGCTTGGCGAAGTGGATGCCCTCGGACAGCGCCTGGACCAGGCCGGCGATGCAGATCTGGTTGACCATCTTGGTGAGCTGGCCGGAGCCCGCCGGACCCATCAGCTTGCACATGCGCGCGTAAGCCGCGATCACCGGCTCGACGCGGGCATAGGTTTCCGCCTCGCCGCCGCACATCACGGTCAGCACGCCGTTCTCCGCCCCGGCCTGGCCGCCCGAGACCGGCGCGTCGACGAAGCCGAAGCCACCCTGCCGCGCCGCCGCGTCGAGCTCGCGCGCCACATTGGCCGAGGCCGTGGTGTGGTCGACGAACACCGCACCCTTCGCCATG
Source organism: Hyphomicrobiales bacterium (assembly GCA_900466745.1). Taxonomy (GTDB): domain Bacteria; phylum Pseudomonadota; class Alphaproteobacteria; order Rhizobiales; family Beijerinckiaceae; genus Allobosea; species Allobosea minatitlanensis. The sequence continues at coordinate 125,187 of UBNE01000027.1, forward strand.
CTGGCGAAGGCGCCGTTCTCGCCGGTCGTGACCGAGCGCAGATCGTCGTCATTGCCGACGCAGGCGAAGACGATCTCCTGGCCTTTCGCCGCATCGGCCGGGGTCGGCGCCGAAAGCCCGCCATGCTCGGATACCCAGCCCTGCGCCTTCTGCGGGTTGCGGTTGTACACCGTGACCTCATGGCCCTTGGCCTTGAGATGCCCGGCCATGGGATACCCCATCACGCCGAGACCGATGAACGCGACTTTGGCCATGAACAACTCCCGTTTTTGAAGACCGACCCGGTGTAGCCCGCCGCCGCCGGGGCGGAAAGGCGGATGCGCGCCCGCCGCCCATGCGGTTTTCCGTTGCGGCCCGGGCGCCGACGGCTTAGCTCGACCTCCATGACCATCTCCAACGACGACGAACTTCAGGCGCTCAAGGAAATCGGCGCCATCGTCGCCCGCGCGCTCGCCGCGATGGGCAAGGCGCTCGAGCCCGGCATCACCACCGCCGAGCTCGACGGGATCGGCCGCGCCTATCTCGAGCGGCACGGCGCCCGCCCCGCCCCGGAACTCGCCTATGACTTCCCGGGCGCGACCTGCATCAGCGTCAACGAGGAGATCGCCCACGGCATTCCCGGCGAGCGGCGCATCCTCGCCGGCGACCTCGTCAATATCGACGTCTCGGCGGAGAAGGACGGCTTTTATGGCGACACCGGCGCCTCCTTCGCGGTTCCGCCGGTCAAGCCGCGGCTGGAACGGCTGTGCCGCGACGGCCGGCGCGCGCTCTGGGCCGGGATCGGGCAGGTCGGCGCCGGCAAGCCGCTCGCCGGCATCGGCCAGGCGGTCGGACGCTTCGCCGACAAGAACGGCTATACGCTGGTGCGCAATCTCGCGAGCCACGGCGTCGGCCGCTCGCTCCACGAGGAGCCGACCGAGATCGCGACCTGGCCCGACAAGCGCGAGCGGCGGACCATGACGAACGGCCTCGTCTTCACCGTCGAGCCGTTCCTGTCGCTGGGCGCCGACTGGGCCGAGCAGGGCGACAGCGACCGCTGGACGCTCTACAGCGAACCCTGCGCGCCCACCGTCCAGTACGAGCACACCGTCGTCGCCACCCCGCGCGGCGCGGTCGTGCTGACCCTGCCGGGCTGAGGCCGGGGCCGGCCCGCAGCCGGCTCACCGCAACGCCAGATGCCGGCTGAGCCGGAGCTCGATCCGGTCCCAGAGGCGGCGGATGATCTCGACCAGCACCAGGTAGACCAGCGCCGCATAGAGATAGATCGACAGGTCGAAGGAACGCGCGAAGGCGAGCCGCGTCGCGCCCATCAGGTCGAACAGCGTCACCAGCGAGGCGATGGCGCTGGACTTGATCATCACGATCAGCTCGTTGCCGAGCGGGCGCAGCGCCAGGATCATCGCCTGCGGCAGCACGACGAGGCGCAGGGTCGCCCAGCGGTGCAGGCCGAGCGAGGCGGCGCCCTCGAACTGGCCGCGCGGGATCGCCTGGATGGCGCCGCGCAGGATCTCGGCCTGATAGGCGGCCGTGTTCACCGTGAAGGTCAGGGCGGCGCAGTAGAACGGGTCGCGGAAGAACCACCACAGCCCCGTATCCTGCCAGAAGACGCGGAACTGGCCGAGGCCGTAATAGACCAGGAAGAGCTGGCAGAGCAGCGGCGTGCCGCGGAAGAAGGTGGTGTAGCCGTTGACGGCGGCGCGCGCCCAGCGCGGCCCGTAGAGCCGGGCGACAGCGAGGCCGAGCGCCATCCCGAAGCCGATCAGCACCGAGATCAGCACCAGCTCGATGGTGACCCAGAAGCCGGACGCCATGCGGCAGCCATAGTTCTGCAAGACCTCGCTGCCGAGCGCCCAGCCGGGATATTCGCACCAGCTCATCGCGTCGCGCCCCCGAAGGCGGCGAAGCCGCGATTGGCGCGCCGCTCCATCCGGTCGATGGCCCTGGCCGAGACCAGCGAGAACACCAGATAGATCAGCATCGCCGCGCCGAAGAACAGGAACGGCTCCTTGGTCACCACATTGGCGCGGGTGGTGATGAACATGATGTCCGGCAGGGTGATGACCGAGACCAGCGAGGTCTCCTTGAGCAGCACCATCCAGTTGTTGCCGAGCCCCGGCAGCGCGACGCGGAGGAGTTGCGGCAGCACCACCAGGCGGAAGGCCTGCGCCTTGCTCAATCCGAGCGCCGCGGCGGCCTCGCGCTGCCCCTTCTGGATGGAGTTCAGCGCCCCGACCCAGACCTCGCTGGAGAAGGCCGAGAGCACGACGCCGAGCGCGACCATGCCGGCGACGAAGGGCGGCATGCTGAAGGAGCCCGGCAGGTCGAGCTTGACCCACAGATGCTGGAGCAGGATCTGGACGCCGAAATAGATGATGTAGAGCGTCAGCAGCTCGGGCACGCCGCGGAAGATCGTGGTGTAGAGCGTGGCGAGGCCGCGCAGCAGCGCGCTCTCGGAGCGCTTGCCGAGCGCCACCAGCAGCCCGAGCGCCAGGCCGAAGGGCAGCGTGGCGAGCGCGATCGAGATGGTGACGCCGGCGCCCTGCAGCAGGGCCCAGCCCCAGCCGCCGGGGCCGAAGCCGAGCAGGGCGAATTTGTCGAACATGGCGGTGCCGGTGCGGGAGGTCGTGGTCCCCGCCGTCCCGGCCGGGACGGCGGGCTGGATCGTCGCGCGTCCTTCCGGACGCGGTAACGATGATCCATCTCATTGCTGGTGCATCGGATTTTTCGAAAAGCGGAATCCACTTCCCGGTCCGATGCTCTAGGCTCGGATCGACGCGGTCAGTCGAACTTGAACCACTTCTCCTCGATCTTCTTGTGCGTGCCGTCGGCCTTGCTCTCGGCGATGGCCTTGTTCAGCATCTCCTTGAGCGCGACGTCCGACTTGCGGACCGCGCCGGCGACGCCCGGCCCGTGGATGGCGTTGTCGCGCGTCACATCGGCGATCTTGCGGCAGCAATCCTTGCCCTGCCCCTTGAGGAAGTCCGCCAGCGCCAGCGCGTCGGCGACGATGTAGTCGAGCCGGCCGTTGAGCAGGTCGAGATTGGCTTCCTCCTGCGTCGGGTAGAGGCGCGCCTCGGAATCCTTGTAGTATTTCTCGAGATAGTTGGCGTGGATGGTCGAGCCCTGCGCGCCGATGACCTTGCCCTTGAGCGCCGCCGGCGAGATGTCGTCCGACTTGGTGCTCTTCGGGCCGATCATCCAGATCGGCGTCAGGCTGTAGACATCGGTGAAGTCGACCTGCTTCTTGCGCTCGTCGGTGGCGTTCATGCCGGCGAAGATGACGTCGTATTTGTTGGCCTGAAGCGCCGGGATGATGCCGTCCCAATCCTGCACGACCCAGGTGCACTTCACCTTCAGCTTCTCGCAGAGCAGGTTGGCGTAGTCGATCTCGAAGCCTTCCAGCTCCTTCTTGGCGTTCAGGTTGTTGTAGGGCGGATAGGCGCCCTCGGTGCCGATCCGGATCTCCTTCCATTCCTTGGCCTGCGCCAGGGCGCCGGTGGCGCCTGCGACGGTCAGCGCAGCCGCGGCGATGAAACGAACGAAACTCTTCATGATGCCTCCCGCAGGGTCGAAAGCGCCGCCACGCTGTTCTGATCTTCGTGGCGAAGCCCTGTGCGCACAGATTGGGCGCAGTTCCGCGCCGCCCGCAAGAGGGCATGCGCAGCTTTTCCAGGCGGAGCTGCTGAAATCGGTTGCAGGGTAAGCGGCTGATCCGATTGGCCAAAAGTCGCCGGGCGCGGGCTCTACGGCGAAAGTCGGGGTCGGGACCGGCGCGAACGGGCGTCCAGAACGGCGACGATCCAGACGGCGAGGCCGCCCAGCGCCAGCGCCGCGCCGACCCAGCCCGTCGAGGTCCAGCCGAAGCCCGCGGCGATCGCCATGCCGCCAAGCCAGGGGCCGAGCGCATTGGCGGTGTTGAAGGCGCTGTGGTTGAGCGCCGCGGCCAGGGTCTGCGCGTCCTCGGCGACGTCCATCAGCCGCGTCTGCAGCATGGCGCCGAGGCCGCCGCCGCTGCCGATCATGAAGACCACCAGCGAGACCGCCCAGATATTGCCCGCCGCGAAGGGAAAGGCCGCGAGCCAGAACGCGCTCCAGAGCAGCAGGCCGGCCGTGGCCGGGATCAGCGCCCGGTCGGCGGCCCAGCCGGCGAAGAGTGTGCCGAAGGTCAGCCCGAGCCCGAAGGCGACCAGCACCAGCGGCACCGCCGCCGGCGCGACGCCGGTCACCTCCATCAGGGTCGAGGCGAGATAGGCATAGACCGCGAACAGGCCGCCGAAACCGATCGCCCCGGTGGCAAGCGTCAGCCAGACCTGACGGCGCTTCAGCGCGCCCAGCTCGCGCAGCGGGCTCGCGCCCGGCTGCACCGCGTCGCGCGGCGCGAACAGCCCGACCAGCAGCGCGGTGAGAAGCGCGAGCGCCGCCACGATGCCGAAGCCGGCGCGCCAGCCCAACGCCTGCCCCATCCAACTCGCCGCCGGCACGCCGAAGATCGTCGCGACGGTGAGGCCGAGCATGACCCGCGCCACCGACTGCGCCCGACGATTGGGCGCCGAGAGCGAGGCCGCGACCAGCGCCGCGACGCCGAAATAGGCGCCATGCGGCAGGCCGCTGAGGAAGCGGAAGGCCAGCATCCAGGGATAGCTCGGCGCCAGCGCGCTCAGGAGATTGCCGAGCGCAAAGACACTCATCAGCCCGATCAGCAGCGTGCGGCGCGGCACCCGGGCCGCCAGCACGGCGATCAGCGGCGCGCCCACCACCACGCCGAGCGCGTAGATGCTGATGACGTGCCCGGCCGTCGGCTCGTCGATGCCGAGCCCGGCCGCGAAATAGGGCAGCAGGCTCATCGAGGCGAATTCGGTGGTGCCGATGGCGAAGCCACCCATGGCGAGCGCGAACAGCACCAGCCCGACCGGGGCGGTCCCGGCGGCAGGCACGGACGCGTTCAGGCTGCGATCATTCGCGGCGAGGGACATGGAAGGCGGCTTTCGGCAGAAGATGCGCGCGATGCTGCGCTGCAACATCAGATACGCATGACGATAGCGCTACAGCAACTGCGGATGCCGCCGGGAGCCATGATTCCAGCGCATATCGCATTCAACGGCTCGCTTGCCGCACCAGGCGCAGTATAAGGCCTTGGCCGAAACCTCCTCAGCCTCCCCTTCGGCGCGTGCGGATCGCCGCCCGCCCGCGCCCAGCCGACGCGAGACCCCGATGCTGCCCTGGACCGTGCTCGACACCGCCGACCTGCCCGATGGCAGCGGCACCTTGCGCCTGAAGCAGCGCGGCGGCGAATTCTCGATCATGCTCGGCAGCAACGAGCTGATGAACAGCCGCCTCAGCGGGTCGGAAGAGGCGCTGGCGCGATTGACCTGCGCGCGGCTGGGGCAGCGCCCGCGCCCGGCCCTGCTCATCGGCGGCCTCGGCATGGGCTTCACCCTGCGCGCGGCGCTGGCCGCATTGCCGGGCGAGGCGACGGTCGAGGTCGCCGAATTGATCCCGGCGGTCGCCGCCTGGGCGCGGGGGCCGATGGCGCCGGTCTTCTCAGGCTGTCTCGACGATCCCCGGGTCCGGCTCAGGCTCGGCGATGTCGGCGCCGTGATCGCCGCCGGGACGGCGCGCTATGACGGCATCCTGCTCGACGTCGACAACGGCCCGGAGGGGCTCACCGTCGCGGCCAATGACCGCCTCTACGGCCCGGCCGGGCTCGGCGCGGCCCGGACGGCGCTCCGGCCCGGCGGCGTGCTGGCGGTCTGGTCGTCGGGGCCGGACCGCGGCTTCACCCGCCGCCTGCGCGATGCCGGCTTCGCGGCCGAGGAGACCACGGTGCGGGCCAGAAGCGGCGGCCGCGGCGCCCGCCATGTGATCTGGCTCGCGACGCGCTGAGGCGCGCCGCGGCCCTTTCACGGCAAACGGCAAAGCCCGTCGCAGGGAGCCTTCTCGGCGACGCCGACGAACTGCTCGACCGCCTTTTTGGCCTCCGGCTTCAGCGCCGGCTGCGCCGCCCGCAACGCCGCGGCCAGGGCCGCGCGGTCGGCCGGGGCGATGCCCGCCACGATCGCGGCGGCGTTCTCCGCAAGCCCGCGGGCGAGCAGGGTCTGGTTGGCCTCGCGCAGGGCCGGGTTGCGCAGAGCCAGCGCCACGCCGGTGACGATCTCCTGGAGGCCGAGCCGCATCTGGCGAATGCCGTCGAAGCGGGTCTCCGTCTTCTCGTCCTTCGAGAGATGGGCGCCGAAATCGTTGATCGCCACCAGCGAGGCCGCCACGACCTTGAGCAGAAAGGCGTGCGACCGGGCGAGCTCGTCCTGGTATTCCGCCGTGTTGCGGGCGGTGTCGGGCGGCGTCTTGCCGCCATCGGGCGAATAGAGCGTGTAGATCTGGAGGATGCGGGTCTGCTTCTGCACGATGTTGAGGAGCGCCGGGATGTCGTCGGCCGAATAGGGCGCCGCGCCGAGGATCGCGGGCTCGTTCCAGACGTCCTCCAGCACCTTGCCCTCGACCGGGTCGGCCAGGCGCGGCAGCCTGGCCTGGCCGCGCTGGACGCTGATCATGCTCTCGACCGCCGCGACCGAGGCGTCGATATAGGCCGAGCCGTTGGCGGGCACCTCGGCCCGCGCCGCCAGGCCCAGCAGGCACGCCCCCCCGAGCACGGCGAGCCGGGCCATCGAACGTCGCATCATCATGGTCTTCCTTTTCCTGCGGCGCGGGCCTCGGCGATCAGGCAGAGCTCGGTGAAGAGCACCTGTGCCGCGCAATGCGCCGTATTGCTCGTGGCATCGTATTGCGGCGCAACCTCGACGACATCGGCCGCGACGATGTTCCGCCCCTTCAGCCCGCGCAGGATCGCCAGCGCCTCGCGCGGCGTCAGCCCGCCGACCTCCGGCGTGCCGGTGCCGGGGGCATAGGCCGGGTCGAGCGAATCGACGTCGAAGGAGACATAGGTCGGCCCGTCCCCGATCACCGAAAGCGCCCTGGCGATCACGGCGTCGAGGCCGAGATCGTCGACCTCGTTCGCGTGGATCACGGTCATGCCGGATTCGGTGGAGAACTCCCAGAGATATTCGGCGCCGCCGCGGATGCCGATCTGGATCACGCGCTCGGGGTCGAGCACGCCGTCGAGCACGGCCTGCCGGAACGGGCCGCCATGGTGGAACTTCGAGCCCTCATAGGGGCCGGAGGTGTCGCAATGGGCGTCGATATGGACCATGCCGACCGGGCGCTTCGCCCCGACCGCCTTCAGGATCGGATAGGTGATCGAATGGTCGCCGCCGACTGCGAGCGTCGAGACGCCGGCCTCGACGATGGCGCGGAAGGTCGCCTCGATATCCTCATGGCAGCTTTCCAGCGAATAGCGCGAGCGGAAGGGCACGTCGCCGATATCGGCGGCCTCGACCAGGCCGAAGGGGGCGGTGCCGAGGACATGGTCCATCGGCCCGATGCGCTCGACCTGCCGCACGGCGCGCGGCCCGAGCCGCGTGCCGGCGCGGTTGGTCACGCCCAGATCCATCGGCAGGCCGATGATCGCCACGTCGAGCCCGCCGAGATCGGCCTTCGCCAGGGCGTCGGGCCGATAGGGCGCGCCGATGAAGGTCGCGACGTCGGCGAAGGGCCATTTGCGCCTGTCGCCCTGGAACTGGCCGGCCGCGACCTTGGCGAAGCGCGGGTCGTGGATATCGCCGCCGCCGGCGCCGGCATAGCGGGCACGCAGCCTGTCGAGCTTGTCCTGATCCATCCGCCTCTCCCTCGGGATGCGCCGCTTCCGGCCGCCTCTCCAGCCTGGCGCCCGGGCCTGGCCGCCGTCGAATCCTGATAGCAGGCGGAACCGAAGGCTGTGTACCCCGCTTCGCCGGCCGCCCCCTTCCCCATCCCGCCCACGGCACCGCCGGCGGCGGCCGGAGCCGCCGGGGCGGAGGGCAAACCCGCCGCTATGTCGGGCATTGCAGCCGGATTTAGCCAAAAGTCTCAGTCCCGGCAGTTGAATCCGCTCGCGATTCATGCAGCCTTCGGCTAGAACCCCGACGCATGCTCGGCATGTGCCGCCGTCGCAGCAGTACAAATTCGAATCAATCGAATGCCGTCCCGAGGAGATGTTCCATGAAGCGTCGTCAGTTCATCCAGACCGCTGCGGCCGGCGCTGCTGCGAGCGCAGTCGCCATGCCGGCGGTGGCGCAGTCGAACCCCGAGGTGAAGTGGCGCCTCGCCTCCTCCTTCCCGAAATCGCTCGACACGATCTATGCCGGCGCCGAGATCATGGCCAAGATGGTCTCCGAGCTGACCGACGGGAAGTTCCAGATCCAGGTCTTCGCCGCCGGCGAGATCGTGCCCGCCCTGCAGGCGCTCGACGCGGTCTCGAACAACACCGTCGAGATGGCCCACACCGTCTCCTACTACTATGTCGGCAAGGACCCGACCTTCGCCATCGCCGCCTCGGTCCCCTTCGGCCTCAATGCCCGCATGCAGAACGCCTGGCTGTTCCAGCATGGCGGCAACGAGCTGTTCAACGAGTTCTACAAGAAGTTCAGCGTCTACGGCATTCCCTGCGGCAACACCGGCGCGCAGATGGGCGGCTGGTTCCGCAAGGAAATCAAGTCGGTCGCCGACATCCAGGGCCTGAAGATGCGCATCGGCGGCATCGCCGGCTCGGTGCTGCAGAAGCTCGGCCTGGTGCCGCAGCAGCTCGGCGGCGGCGACATCTACCCGGCGCTCGAGAAGGGCACCATCGACGGCGCCGAATGGGTCGGCCCCTATGACGACGAGAAGCTCGGCTTCGCCAAGGTCGCGCCCTACTACTACTATCCGGGCTTCTGGGAAGGCGGCCCGACGGTCCATGCCTTCATCAACCTGGAGAAGTGGAACGCCCTGCCGAAATCCTACCAGGCCGCGCTGACCGCCGCCTGCACCTATGCCAACACGCAGATGGCGGCGCGCTACGACGTGGTGAACCCGCCGGCGCTGAAGCGCCTCGTGGCGGCCGGTACGCAGTTGCGCCCCTTCCCGCAGGACGTGATGGAGGCGAGCCTCAAGGCCGCGAACGAGCTCTATGCCGAGATCTCGGCCAAGAACCCCGACTTCAAGAAGGCGATCGAGACGATGGCCGCCTTCCGCTCCGACCAGTATCTGTGGTGGCAGATCGCCGAACTCACCTTCGACGTCTTCCAGGTACGTACCCGCGCCCGCTGAACGGCCTGCGGGCCGCCGCATCCCGCTTCGCCCCGAAAGCCCGGCTCCCCGCCGGGCTTTTTTCGTCGGGCCGCAGCCGGCGCGGCCCTGGGCCCCGCCGCCATATCCACGCCTTGTCTCAACGCTAGCGCGGGATCGTGCTAAGGGAGTCAGCCATGCTTCGTCTCGCCGCCCTCCTGCTCGCGACCTGCCTGTCCGGCGCCGCCATGGCCCAGTCGATCGGGGAAGCCCTGCCCGGCCGGGCCCAGCCGCGCGAATCCTACAGCAGGCCCGCCCCGGCGACGGCCAAGGGAGCCCGCCCCTGCCCCGAATACGGGCCCGGCTTCGTGCGGCTGGAAGGGTCGAGCCTGTGCGTGCGCGTCGGCGGCGCGGTGCGGGCGGAGTTCGGCAAGAGTTCGCGCAGCGGCTATGGCAGGCGGGCCGACGGCATGGTCTATCTCGAAAGCCGCGGACAGACGGCGCTGGGGCCGGTCCGCTCCGTCATCAGCGTCCGCGGCGGAATCGATCGCGGCCTCGATTCGGCCCCGTTCCGCTACTGAGCCTTCCCCTCGGCGCCTGCTTCATTTTTGCGGGAGCACGCCTCAGCCGCCCCCGGCCTGGCGAGCATGCGAGCGAACATCGCCTCCAGTCCCGCGCAAAGCGGCTCGGGATCGTGGTGGCCCGCCGCGATCGCGTCGTCGACCACGCCATGCATGCCGTCGAAGACGACCAGCGCCGCGGAGCGGGCATCGGGAAAAGACCAACAGCCCGCATCGCGCCCGGCGCCCAGCAGCGCCTCGAGCGGCGCCAGCACGAGGTCCTTCTCGGCCGAGCGGCGCTGGCTGTGCCTGAAATCATGGAAGACCACGTCGTGCAGCGCGTAATTCCCCAGATAGGCGCCGATCGCCGCGCGTAGCCAGGCGGAGAGGCGCGAGGGATGGTCGTCCGGGGCGCAGCGCCCGACAGCGTCCGCGACCTGCGCCGCGAAATCCTGCGAGAAGCGGGCGCGCAACGCCAGCACGACATCCCCCTTCGTCGCGAAATAGTGGTAGAAGCTGCCCTTGGCGACGCCGGCCTTGGCGACGATGTCTTCGATGGTGGTGCCGTCGATGCCGCGCGCGATGAAGAGCCCCGCCGCCGCGGCCATCAGATTCTCGACCCGGACCTCCGCCGGCAGCACGCGCCGCCGCCGCCCGGCCGGCCGGGCCGCGGCGCTCTGCATTCCTCGTTCCGACGCCGGCACCGCGACACACCTCCTACCCTCGATTCTCACTATGCCATATTTAGAAACGCTCACAACTACTTAGATTATTGACCGACCGTCGGTCAATTTGCTATCCGCTGTTCCGTCGACCGGAGAAGCGCGCATGCCCGACCCCGCCCCCAGCTTTTCACCCGCCGCCGCCATGCCCGAGCGCCGCGATGGCAGGCCGCTTCCGGCGCGGGGCCGCTCCCGGA
>UBNE01000026.1 GCA_900466745.1 Hyphomicrobiales bacterium
GAAAACTTCTCTTTGGCCATCGTAGCCTCCGTCCAATCTCTCAGTGTTCAGTCGAAGGTTCCGGTCAGGCGTACTTGGCCTGGACCTCGGCGGCGACCGCCGACGGAACCTGCTCATAGTGGTCGAACTGCATCGTGTAGTTCGCGCGGCCTTGGCTGAACGAGCGAAGCTGGTTCACATAGCCGAACATGTTCGCCAGCGGGACCATCGCGTTGATCACGACGGCGTTGCCGCGCATGTCCTGGCCCTGGATCTGGCCGCGACGCGAGTTCAGGTCGCCGATGACCGAGCCGGTATAGTCCTCCGGGGTCACGACCTCGACCTTCATGACCGGCTCCAGCAGCACCGAGCCGCCCTTCTGCAGCGCTTCGCGCAGAGCGGCGCGCGAGGCGATTTCGAAGGCAAGCGCCGAGGAGTCGACCTCGTGGAAGGCGCCGTCGATCAGCTCGACCTTGATGTCGACGACCGGGAAGCCGGCGAGCACGCCCGAGCCGATCACCGACTGCAGGCCCTTCTCGACGCCGGGGATGTACTCCTTCGGCACCGCGCCGCCGACGATCTTCGACTCGAACTCGAAGCCCTTGCCGGCCTCGTTCGGCATGACCACCAGCTTGACGCGGGCGAACTGGCCGGTGCCGCCGGTCTGCTTCTTGTGGGTGTAGTCGACCTCGGTCTTCTTGGTCATCGTCTCGCGATAGGCGACCTGCGGCGCGCCGATATTGGCGTCGACCTTGTAGGTGCGCTTCAGGATGTCGACCTTGATGTCGAGATGCAGCTCGCCCATGCCCTTCAGGATGGTCTGGCCGCTCTCCTGGTCGGTCGAGACGCGGAAGGACGGATCCTCGTTCGCGAGCTTCGACAGCGCGAGGCCGAGCTTCTCCTGGTCGGCCTTGGACTTCGGCTCGATCGCGATCGTGATCACCGGCTCGGGGAACTCCATGCGCTCCAGGATGACCGGCTGGGCCGTGTCGCAGAGCGTATCGCCGGTGCGGACGTCCTTGAGGCCGGCGAGCGCGACGATGTCGCCGGCGAAGGCCTCCTTGATGTCCTCGCGGTTGTTCGCATGCATCAGCAGCATGCGGCCGACACGCTCCTTCTTGTCGCGGGTCGAGTTGATGACGCTCTGGCCCGCCTCGACCTTGCCCGAATAGATGCGGCAGAAGGTGATGGTGCCGACGAAGGGGTCGTCCATGATCTTGAAGGCGAGCATGGAGAAGGGTTCGTCGTCGCTCGGCTTGCGCGTCGTCGGCTCTTCCGTCTTGAAGTCGATGCCTTCGACCGCGCCGCGATCAACCGGCGAGGGCAGGAAGTCGACGACGGCGTCGAGCAGCGGCTGCACGCCCTTGTTCTTGAAGGCCGAGCCGCACAGAACCGGGTGGAAGGCGCGGCGCTGGACCGCGGTGCGGATCAGCCGGCGCAGCGTGTCGACATCCGGCTCGGTGCCCTCAAGATAGGCCTCCATCGCGGCGTCGTCCATCTCGACGGCGGCCTCGACGAGCTTGTTGCGGTACTCGGCGGCCTTGTCGGCGAGATCGGCCGGGATGTCCTGCTCTTCATAGGACGCGCCCAGCGCCTCGCCGTTCCAGACGATCGCCTTCATCTTGATCAGGTCGACCACGCCGGCGAAATCGGACTCGGCCCCGATCGGGATCTGCAGGCAGACCGGCTTGCCGGCGACGCGGTCGATGATGTCCTGGACGCAGCGGAAGAAGTCGGCGCCGATCTTGTCCATCTTGTTGACGAAGACGACGCGCGGGACGTCGTACTTGTCGGCCTGGCGCCAGACGGTCTCGGTCTGGGGCTCGACGCCCTGGTTGCCGTCGAGCACGCAGACGGCGCCGTCGAGCACGCGCAGCGAACGCTCGACCTCGATGGTGAAGTCAACGTGGCCGGGGGTGTCGATGATGTTCAGGCGGTTGTCGCGCCAGAAGCAGGTCGTCGCCGCGGAGGTGATGGTGATGCCGCGCTCCTGCTCCTGCGCCATCCAGTCCATCGTGGCCGAGCCGTCATGGGTCTCGCCCAGGCGGTGGTTCTTGCCGGTGTAGAACAGGATGCGCTCGGTCGTCGTCGTCTTGCCCGCATCGATGTGGGCCATGATGCCGAAGTTGCGATAGCGCTCGATGGGATGGGAACGGGCCATTGTCGTGCTCTGTGTCTCGGGAAACCGTGCCGCTTACCAGCGGTAATGCGAGAAGGCGCGGTTGGCTTCCGCCATCCGGTGCGTGTCTTCGCGCTTCTTGACGGCGTTGCCGCGGTTGTTGGCGGCATCCATCAGCTCGGCCGACAGGCGCTCCACCATGGTCTTGTCGTTGCGGCCGCGCGCGGCGGCGATCAGCCAGCGGATCGCCAGCGCCTGGCGGCGCTCGGTGCGGACCTCGACGGGAACCTGATAGGTCGCGCCACCGACGCGGCGGGAGCGGACCTCGATCGCCGGAGCGACGTTCTCGAGCGCCGACTTGAAGACGCCGAGCGGCTCGCTCTTGGTCTTGGCCTCGATGATGTCGAAGGCACCGTAGACGATCCGCTCGGCGGTCGACTTCTTGCCTTCATACATGACCGAGTTCATGAACTTGGTCACGACGATATCGCCGAACTTCGGGTCCGGGATAACTTCGCGCTTTTCGGCACTGTGGCGGCGGGACATCGTCTAGTCTCCGGTCAATCTGGAACGCTGCGGACCGGCCCGGGCCGGAAGGCCCCGCCGGTCTGGCAGAAAATTACTTCGGACGCTTGGCGCCGTACTTCGAACGGCGCTGCTTGCGGTTCTTGACGCCCTGCGTGTCGAGCACGCCGCGCAGGATGTGGTAGCGCACGCCGGGAAGGTCCTTGACGCGGCCGCCGCGGACCATCACCACAGAGTGCTCCTGAAGGTTGTGGCCCTCGCCCGGAATGTAGCCGATCACCTCGAAGCCGTTGGTCAGGCGAACCTTGGCAACCTTGCGGAGCGCCGAGTTCGGCTTCTTCGGGGTCGTCGTGTAGACGCGCGTGCAGACGCCGCGCTTCTGCGGGCACGACTCGAGCGCCGGAGCACTGTTGCGCACCTTCACGGGCGACCGCGGCTTGCGGATGAGCTGGCTGATTGTCGGCATTCTGGCCTCTCGCCCCACTGAGCGTTTGGAAATTCCTGGTCAATCTCCCAGGCCGCGCGAAGGCGTGGCATAAACGAAGCCGCGCCATCGGCGCCCTTTCAGGGGCCTCAGGCGCGTTCGCCAGCAGAGGAACACGGAAAATTTTCCGCATTCATGCATCCTGCCATGTCGTCGTTCGACGCTGGAATTCCGACGGAGTTTCGGTCGCGAACCTCGCTCGCGAACCATGCGCAAGCGACAAACGTGTCCGACAGCCGTCGACAGTGGCGCGCTTATGACTCAAGCGGAGATTCGCGTCAAGCCCGAAACCGCTGAAAACGGCGGGTTTTGCGGGGTTTCGGCCGGTTGCGCCGGCCCCTGCCCTTCCGCGAAAGAAAAAGGCCGCCCGGCGGGGGCGGCCTTTCCGATCGTTGCGCGCGCTGCGCCCCGCCTCACTCGGCGGCGGGCAGCACCGCGGCGGCTTCGGCCGCGGCCTTCGCCGCCGCATCCGCCTTCTGGCCGACGATGAGGTCGTCGCGGCGCGTCGCCACCTGCTTGATGCGGGCGACCTGGGCGCCGGTGCCGGCCGGGATGAGCGAGCCGACGATGACGTTCTCCTTGAGGCCCTCGAGCAGGTCCGACTTGCCGTTGACCGCCGCCTCGGTGAGGACGCGGGTGGTCTCCTGGAAGGACGCCGCCGAGATGAAGGAGCGGGTCTGCAGCGAGGCCTTGGTGATGCCGAGCAGGACCGGCACGCCGGAAGCCGGCTTCTTGCCCTCCTCGCGCATCTTCGCGTTGATCTCCTCGAGCTCGACGCGATCGACCTGGTCGCCGGTCAGGATGTCGGTGTCGCCGCCATCCGTGATCTCGACCTTCTGCAGCATCTGCCGGACGATGACCTCGATGTGCTTGTCGTTGATGCCGACGCCCTGGAGGCGGTAGACCTCCTGGATCTCGTTCACCAGATAAGCCGCCAGCTCCTCGACGCCCTTGATCGCCAGGATGTCGTGCGGGGCCGGGTTGCCGTCGAGGATGTAGTCGCCGACCTCCACCACGTCGCCGTCCTGGAGATGGATGTGCTTGCCCTTCGGGATCAGGTACTCGACCACGTCCGAACCATCGTGCGGCGTGAGCGTCACGCGGCGCTTGTTCTTGTAGTCCTTCCCGAAGCCGATGACGCCGGCCTTCTCGGCGATGATCGCCGCATCCTTCGGACGACGCGCCTCGAACAGCTCCGCGACGCGCGGCAGACCGCCGGTGATGTCGCGGGTCTTGGCCGAGTCGGTCGAGACGCGGGCGAGCACGTCGCCGGCCTTCACGGTCGAGCCCGGCTCGACCGAGATGATGCCGTCGACCGGCAGGATGTAGCGGGCGTCGCCGCCGCGGGCGAGCTTCGCCACCTTGCCGTCCGCGCCCATGATCGTGATCGCCGGCTTGAGGTCGGCCGTACGGGCCGAGCCGCGCCAGTCGATGACGACGCGCTTGGAGATGCCGGTCGCCTCGTCGGTCGTCTCGGTCATCGACATGCCGTCCACGAGGTCCTCGTAGCCGACCTTGCCGTCGACCTCCGCCAGGATCGGGCGGGAATAGGGATCCCACTCGATCAGGCGCTGGCCGCGCTTGACCTTGTCGCCCTCGTCGACGCGCAGCTTCGAGCCGAACTGGACGCGATGGACCGCGCGCTCGGCGCCGTCCGGCCCGACGATCACGATGGCGATGTTGCGCGCCATGGCGATCAGGTCGCCGTCCGAGTTCCGCGCGACGTTGCGGTTGCGCATCTTGACCGTGCCTTCGAAGTTCGACTCGACGAAGGACTGGTCGGCGATGGTGGCCGCGCCGCCGATGTGGAAGGTGCGCATGGTGAGCTGCGTGCCCGGCTCGCCGATCGACTGCGCCGCGATGACGCCGACGGCCTCGCCCATATTGACGGGCGTGCCGCGGGCGAGGTCGCGCCCGTAGCAGGTGGCGCAGACGCCGTTCCTGGTCTCGCAGGTGAGAACCGAGCGGATCTTCACCTCCTGGACGCCGGCGGCGTTGATCTTCTCGATATGGCTCTCCTCGATCATCGTGCCCTTCGCCACCAGGACGTTGCCGTCGATGTCGGTGACGTCCTCGGCCGCCGAGCGGCCCAGGATGCGCACGCCGAGCGAGGCCACGACCTGGCCGGCATCGACGATGGCGCGCATCTTGATGCCGTTGTCCGAGCCGCAATCCGTCTCGGAGATGATCGCGTCCTGCGCCACGTCGACGAGGCGGCGGGTGAGATAGCCGGAGTTGGCCGTCTTCAGCGCCGTGTCGGCGAGGCCCTTGCGGGCGCCGTGGGTCGAGTTGAAGTACTCGAGAACGTCGAGGCCTTCCTTGAAGTTCGAGATGATGGGCGATTCAATGATCTCGCCCGAGGGCTTGGCCATGAGCCCGCGCATGGCGGCGAGCTGGCGCATCTGCGCCGGCGAACCGCGCGCCCCGGAGTGCGACATCATGTAGATCGAGTTGATCTGCTTGTCGCGGCCGGTCTCGTCCTTCTGGACGGTCGAGATGCGGGCCATCATCTCCTGGGCGAGCTTGTCGGAGCACTTCGCCCAGGCGTCGACGACCTTGTTGTACTTCTCGCCCTGGGTGATCAGGCCGTCCTGGTACTGCTGCTCGTAATCCTTGGCGAGCGCGCGGGTGGTGTCGACGATCTGCCACTTGTTCTCCGGCACGACCATGTCGTCCTTGCCGAAGGAGATGCCGGCCTTGAAGGCGTGCTTGAAGCCGAGCCCCATGACGCGGTCGCAGAAGATCACCGACTCCTTCTGACCGCAGCCGCGATAGACGGCGTCGATCATTCCGGAGATCTCCTTCTTGGTCATCAGCTTGTTGACGACGTCGAAGGACACCGCCGGATGCTCCGGCAGCGCGGTCGAGAGGATCACGCGGCCCGGCGTGGTGTCGTAGATCTTCGTATACGGCTTGCCGTCATGGCCGACGCCGGTCCAGCGGTATTTGATCTTCGAATGCAGCGTCACGACCTTCTCGTGCAGCGCGTATTCGAGCTCGCCGAAATCGCCGAAGATCTTGCCCTGGCCGGGCTCGCCGTCCGAGACGATCGAGAGGTAGTAGAGGCCGAGCACGATGTCCTGCGACGGCACGATGATCGGCTGGCCGTTCGCCGGGTGCAGGATGTTGTTGGTCGACATCATCAGCACGCGCGCCTCGAGCTGCGCTTCCAGCGACAGCGGGACGTGCACCGCCATCTGGTCGCCGTCGAAATCGGCGTTGAAGGCGGCGCAGACCAGCGGATGGAGCTGGATCGCCTTGCCCTCGATCAGCACGGGCTCGAACGCCTGGATGCCGAGGCGGTGCAGCGTCGGCGCGCGGTTCAGCATCACCGGATGCTCGCGGATGACCTCGTCCAGGATATCCCAGACCTCGGGCTTCTCCTTCTCGACCAGCTTCTTGGCCTGCTTGACCGTGGTCGAGTAGCCCTTGGCGTCGAGGCGCGCATAGATGAACGGCTTGAACAGCTCCAGCGCCATCTTCTTCGGCAGGCCGCACTGGTGCAGCTTCATCTCCGGGCCGACGACGATGACCGAGCGGCCGGAATAGTCGACGCGCTTGCCGAGCAGGTTCTGGCGGAAGCGGCCCTGCTTGCCCTTCAGCATGTCGGCGAGCGACTTCAGCGGGCGCTTGTTGGCGCCGGTGATGACGCGGCCGCGCCGGCCGTTGTCGAACAGCGCATCGACCGATTCCTGCAGCATCCGCTTCTCGTTGCGGATGATGATGTCCGGCGCGCGCAGCTCGATCAGCCGCTTCAGGCGGTTGTTGCGGTTGATGACGCGGCGATAGAGGTCGTTCAGGTCCGAGGTCGCGAAGCGGCCGCCGTCGAGCGGCACGAGCGGGCGCAGATCCGGCGGGATGACCGGGATCACGGTCATCACCATCCATTCCGGCTTGTTGCCCGACTGCTGGAAGGCCTCGATGATCTTGAGGCGCTTCATCAGCTTCTTCGGCTTCAGCTCCGACGTCGTCGTCGCGATCTCATGCTTGAGATCGGCCGCGATCTGGTCGAGGTCGAGCGCGCGCAGCATCTCGCGGATGGCTTCCGCGCCGATCATGGCGGTGAAGGTGTCCGCGCCGTACTCCTCCTGAGCCCGGACATACTCCTCCTCCGAGAGGAGCTGACGGTCCTTGAGCGGGGTCAGGCCCGGCTCGATGACGACATAGCTTTCGAAATAGAGGATGCGCTCCAGGTCCTTGAGCGGCATATCCATCAAGAGGCCGATGCGCGAGGGCAGCGACTTCAGGAACCAGATATGCGCGACCGGGGCGGCGAGCTCGATATGGCCCATGCGCTCGCGCCGGACGCGGGCGAGCGTGACCTCGACGCCGCACTTCTCGCAGATGACGCCCTTGAACTTCATGCGCTTGTACTTGCCGCACAGGCACTCGTAGTCCTTGATCGGCCCGAAGATGCGGGCGCAGAACAGGCCGTCACGCTCCGGCTTGAAGGTGCGGTAGTTGATGGTCTCCGGCTTTTTGATCTCGCCATAGGACCAGGACAGGATCTTCTCCGGGCTCGCGATCGAGATCTTGATCGCGTCGAAGGCCTGCTGGACCGGCTGCTGGCCGAAAAGGTTCATGACCTCTTGCTTCATCGCCTGTCTCCTCTCGCCGGCGGGGTTCGACGGAACCGCCCTGCCCGGCATCAATCTTCAATTGGCAGTCGGGAGTAGGCAGTCGGCAGTCGGGTTCAAATCTCCCGATTGCCGACTGCCGATTGCCTACTGCCTCATTCGGCGGCTTCGGCCGGCGGCAACTCGCCCGGCTTCACCTTGTTGTTGACGAGCTCGACATTGAGGCCGAGCGAGCGCATCTCCTTGACGAGCACGTTGAAGCTCTCCGGGATACCCGCTTCGAAGTTGTCCTCGCCGCGCACGATCGACTCGTAAACCTTGGTGCGGCCCGCGACGTCGTCCGACTTCACCGTCAGCATCTCCTGCAGGGTGTAGGCGGCGCCATAGGCTTCGAGCGCCCAGACCTCCATCTCGCCGAAGCGCTGGCCGCCGAACTGCGCCTTGCCGCCCAGCGGCTGCTGGGTGACGAGCGAGTACGGACCGATCGAACGGGCGTGGATCTTGTCGTCGACCAGGTGGTGCAGCTTGAGCATGTAGATGTAGCCCATCGTCACCTTGCGGTCGAAGGGCTCGCCGGTGCGCCCGTCATAGAGCGTCGACTGACCCGAGGAATGCAGGCCGGCCTGCTCCAGGAGCCGCTCGATATCGGCCTCCTTGGCGCCGTTGAACACCGGCGTCGCGACGGGAACGCCGCGGCGCAGGTTCTGGCCCATCTCGACGAGCTCGTTCTCGTCCATCGAGGCGATGATCTCGTTGTCCTCGTAGACGGCATCGAAGGAGGCCTTCAGCGCCTTGAAGTCGTTCGTCTTCTTGTAGGCGTCGAGCGCCGCGCCGATCTGCTTGCCGAGTCCGGCGGCCGCCCAGCCCAGATGGGTCTCCAGGATCTGGCCGACATTCATGCGCGAAGGCACGCCGAGCGGGTTGAGCACGATGTCGGCATGGGTGCCGTCCTCGAGGAACGGCATGTCCTCCACCGGCACGATGCGCGAGACCACGCCCTTGTTGCCGTGGCGGCCGGCCATCTTGTCGCCGGGCTGGATCTTGCGCTTCACCGCGACGAAGACCTTGACCATCTTCATCACGCCCGGAGGCAGCTCGTCGCCGCGCTGCAGCTTCTCGACCTTGTCGAGGAAGCGCTGCTCGAGGCGCTTCTTCGACTCGTCGTACTGCTTCCGCATCGCCTCGATCTCGGTCATCAGCGAGTCTTCGGCGGTGGCGAACAGCCACCATTGCGAGCGCGGGAACTCGCTCATCACCTCGCGGGTGATGACCGTGTCCTTCTTGAAGCCCTTCGGGCCGGCGAGGCCGGTCTTGCCGGTCAGGATCTCGGCCAGGCGCGCGAAGGTGTTGCGGTCGAGGATCGCCTGCTCGTCGTCGCGGTCCTTGGCGAGACGCTCGATCTCCTCGCGCTCGATCGCCTGGGCGCGCTCGTCCTTGTCGACGCCGTGGCGGTTGAACACGCGGACCTCGACGATCGTGCCCTGCACGCCGGGCGGAACGCGCAGCGAGGTGTCGCGCACGTCCGAAGCCTTCTCGCCGAAGATGGCGCGCAAGAGCTTCTCTTCCGGGGTCATCGGGCTCTCGCCCTTCGGCGTGATCTTGCCGACGAGGATGTCGCCCGCCGCCACTTCCGCGCCGATATAGACGATGCCGGCTTCGTCGAGATTCTTCAGCGCCTCTTCCGAGACGTTCGGAATGTCGCGCGTGATCTCCTCGGGCCCGAGCTTGGTGTCGCGGGCCATGACCTCGAACTCCTCGATATGGATCGAGGTGAAGACGTCCTCGGAGACGATCTTCTCGGAGAGAAGGATCGAATCCTCGAAGTTGTAGCCGTTCCACGGCATGAACGCGACGAGCACGTTGCGGCCGAGCGCGAGCTCGCCGAACTCGGTCGACGGGCCGTCCGCGACGATGTCGCCCTTCTTGACGACGTCGCCGACGCGCACCAGCGGGCGCTGCGTGATGCAGGTCGACTGGTTGGAGCGCTGGAACTTCTGCAGCCGGTAGATGTCGACGCCCGGCTTGGTCGGGTCGGTCTCGCCCGAGGCGCGGATGACGATACGGGTCGCGTCGACCTGGTCGACGACGCCGGCGCGGCGGGCCGCGATCGCGGCGCCCGAGTCGCGGGCGACGACCGCTTCCATGCCGGTGCCGACGAAGGGCGCATCGGCGCGAACCAGCGGCACCGCCTGGCGCTGCATGTTCGAGCCCATCAGCGCGCGGTTGGCGTCGTCGTTCTCGAGGAACGGGATCAGCGCCGCGGCGACCGAGACGAGCTGCTTCGGCGACACGTCCTGAAAATCGACCTTGTCGACCGGCGTGACCACGACCTCACCGGCGCGGCGGCAGACGACGAGGTCGTCCGTCAGGCGGCCGTCCTTGTCGACGGCGGCGTTCGCCTGGGCGACGTTGTACTTCGCCTCCTCCATCGCCGAGAGATAGATCACCTCGTCCGTGACCTTGCCGTCGCGGATGCGGCGATAGGGGCTCTCGATGAAGCCGTATTTGTTCACCCGCGCGAAGGTGGCGAGCGAGTTGATCAGGCCGATATTCGGGCCTTCCGGCGTCTCGATCGGGCAGATGCGGCCGTAATGGGTCGGGTGCACGTCGCGCACCTCGAAGCCGGCGCGCTCGCGGGTCAGGCCACCCGGGCCGAGCGCCGAAAGACGACGCTTATGCGTGACTTCCGAGAGCGGGTTCGTCTGGTCCATGAACTGCGAGAGCTGCGAGGAGCCGAAGAACTCGCGCACGGCGGCGGCCGCCGGCTTGGCGTTGATCAGGTCCTGCGGCATCACCGTGTCGATGTCGACCGAGGACATGCGCTCCTTGATGGCGCGCTCCATGCGCAGCAGGCCAAGGCGGTACTGGTTCTCCATCAGCTCGCCGACCGAGCGCACGCGGCGGTTGCCGAGATGGTCGATGTCGTCGATCTCGCCCTTGCCGTCGCGCAGGTCGACCAGCGCCTTGACGACCGCGAAGATGTCCTCCTTGCGCAGGATGCGCACGGTGTCCTCGGCGTCGAGGTCGAGGCGCATGTTCATCTTGACGCGGCCGACGGCCGAGAGGTCGTAGCGCTCCGGATCGAAGAACAGCGACTGGAACATGTTCTCGGCCGTCTCGAGGGTCGGCGGCTCGCCCGGGCGCATCACGCGGTAGATGTCGAACAGGGCTTCCTCGCGGCGCGAGTTCTTGTCGACATTGAGCGTGTTGCGGATATAGGGGCCGACCGTGATGTGGTCGATGTCGAGCACCGGAATCTCGTCGAAGCCGTCGTCGACGAGCTGCTTCAGCAGCTTCTCGGTGATCTCCTCGCCGGCCTCGGCATAGACCTCGCCCGTCGCCGGGTTGACCAGGTCCTCGGCGATGTACTGGGTGTACAGGTCCTCGTCCTGCGCGCGCAGGAACTTCAGGCCCTTCTCGGCGAGCTGGCGGGCGGTGCGGGCGACGAGCTTCTTGCCGGCCTCGACCACGACCTCGCCGGTATCGGCGTCGATCAGGTCCTCGGTCGCCTTGAAGCCCTTCATGCGCTCCGCGTCGTAGGGAACGCGCCAGCCCTTGGCGTCCTTGGTATAGGTGATGGTGTTGTAGAAGCGGCTGAGGATCTCCTCGCCGTCCATGCCGAGCGCGAACAGCAGCGACGTCACCGGGATCTTGCGCTTCCGGTCGATGCGGGCATAGACGATGTCCTTGGCGTCGAACTCGATGTCGAGCCAGGAGCCGCGATAGGGGATGATGCGCGCGGCGAAGAGCAGCTTGCCCGAGGAATGGGTCTTGCCCTTGTCGTGGTCGAAGAACACGCCCGGCGAGCGATGCATCTGCGAGACGATGACGCGCTCGGTGCCGTTGACGATGAAGGTGCCGTTGTCGGTCATGAGCGGCATGTCGCCCATGTAGACGTCCTGCTCCTTGATGTCCTTGACCGACTTCGCCTGGGTGTCCGGGTCGATATCGAACACGATCAGGCGCAGGGTCACCTTGAGCGGCGCCGAGAAGGTCATGCCGCGCTGGCGGCACTCGTCGACGTCGTATTTCGGCGGCTCGAAGGTGTATTTCACGAACTCCAGCAGCGAGGCGCCGGAGAAATCGCCGATCGGGAAGACCGACTTGAAGACGGACTGAAGACCCTCGTCGGGCCGGCCACCCTTGGGTTCGTCGACCATCAGGAACTGGTCGTAGGACGCCTTCTGAACCTCGATGAGGTTCGGCATCTCCGCCACTTCCTTGAGTTTGCCGAAGAACTTGCGGACGCGCCTGCGACCCTGGAGCGAATTGACCATGTTGTTCCTCGCAATCTCTTCGGACGGCTCACCCGGTGGTCCGCGGCGACAGCCTGAGGCCGCCGGGTGAGCCGTTCGGCGCCGCATCGCGCCGACCTGCATTTCGATCGAAGCCACGCCGCCAGGTTGCGGCGGACCTCAGCAACAACTCCCGCGCACCGGCGCGGAAACGACGCAACAGCCCCGGAGGCGTAGCCGCCCCGGGACTGTCGCTCTTGACTACGGTCGGACCGGCATCAGCCGGCCCTGGCTCACTTGAGCTCGACCTTGGCGCCGACGGCCTCGAGCTGCTTCTTGAGCTTCTCGGCCTCGTCCTTGGCGACGGCTTCCTTGACCGGCTTCGGAGCGCCCTCGACCAGGTCCTTGGCTTCCTTGAGGCCGAGGCCGGTGATGGCGCGGACTTCCTTGATCACCTCGATCTTCTTGTCGCCGGCCGAGGCCAGGACGACGGTGAACTCGGACTGCTCCTCGGCGGCGGCGGCGCCGGCGGCAGCGCCACCGGCAGCCGGGCCGGCCGCAACGGCGACGGCGGCGGCGGCGGAGACGCCCCACTTCTCTTCGAGCATCTTGGCGAGGTCAGCGGCCTCGAGAACGGTGAGCGACGACAGCTCGTCGACGAGCTTGGCGAGATCGGCCATGGTTAACTTCCTGTCTTAGAGGTTCGAACGATAAGGGTGTGCTGGCTGTCAGGCCGCATTCTTGTCGGCATAGGCCTGAACCACGCGAGCCAGCTTGCCGGCGGGCGCGTTCGTGAGCTGCGCGAGCTTGGTAGCCGGGGCCTGGATGAGGCCGATGAGCTTGGCGCGCAGTTCGTCGAGCGAGGGCATCGTGGCCAGGGCCTTGACGCCGTCGGGGTTCAGGGCGGTCTTGCCCATCGCGCCGCCGAGGATGACGAGCTTGTCATTGTCCTTGGCGAAAGCGGTGGCGACCTTCGGCGCCGCGACCGGATCGCTGGAATAGGCGATCAGGGTGGGACCCGTCAGCAGCTTGCTGATGGACGCGACGTCGGTGCCTTCAAGAGCGATCTTGGCCAAGCGGTTCTTTGCGACTTTGACGGTGGCGCCATTCGCCTTCATCTCGCGACGAAGCTTCTGGAACTGGGCCACGGTCAAGCCCGCATAGTGGGCCACGACGACGACCGACGTGTTCGCAAACACATCGTTCAGCGACGCGACGGCATCTTTCTTTGCCGCTTTATCCACTGGGCTCTCTCCGGTAGGCGGCAGGCTTTTTAAGGCTCGCCGCCGGTTGCACGTGTCGCTTCCTGGAACCCCGGTTGACACCGGCGCCCCGCGAAGCGACGCTTGGTGCCCTGTCCCCGCTCCCGGACCGTTAAGGGCCGCGACCGGGCGAGATGGTTCGAACCTCTTTCCGGATCTCGCGATCCGGGATTAAGCTCTTGCACCGTCTATGCAGGCCTCTTGGCGAAATTATGCCCGGAACCGAAGCTCCGGAGCACCTGCAGTCTCAGACAGGACTGGATGATTCCGGCCCCGGAGATCGCTCTCCCGAGCCCCAACCACCCATTCTTCAGCGGAAACCCGCTGAAAAACGCGAAACGGACCCCTGCGCGCCGAACGCGCCGGAGCCCCGTCACTTATGGAAACAGGCGAGCGTCATAGCGCTTTCGCCTGCTTCTGCCAAGTAGGCTCTTGACATCCGATGTTCAAGAGCGGGTGCGGCCAGCGACCGCAGCCGGGGATCAGGCGCCGAGGACGGTGTTCGGCTCGACCTTGATGCCGGGCCCCATCGTCGAGGAGATCGCGACGCGCTGGATATAGGTGCCCTTCGCACCCGCCGGCTTGGCCTTCGAGACGGAGTCGACGAAGGCCTTGATGTTCTCCTCGAGCTTCTCGGCCGAGAACGAGGCCTTGCCGACCGCGGCGTGGACGATGCCGGCCTTCTCGACGCGGAACTCGACCGAGCCGCCCTTCGAGGCGGCGACGGCGGCGGTCACGTCCATGGTGACGGTGCCGACGCGCGGGTTCGGCATCAGGCCGCGCGGGCCGAGCACCTTGCCGAGGCGGCCGACCAGACCCATCATGTCCGGGGTCGCGATGCAGCGGTCGAAGTTGATCTCGCCCTTCTGGACCGCCTCGACCAGTTCCTCGGCGCCGACGACGTCGGCACCGGCGGCCTTGGCCTCCTCGGCCTTGGCGCCGCGGGCGAAGACGCCGACGCGCAGCGTGCGGCCCGAGCCGTTCGGCAGGTTGCAGACGCCTCGGACCATCTGGTCGGCGTGGCGGGGATCGACGCCGAGATTCATCGCGATCTCGACGGTCTCGTCGAACTTGGCGTTGGCGCGCTCCTTGATGAGCGAGACGGCCTGCTCGAGCGGATACAGCTTGGTGCGGTCAATGCCCTCACGGCCCTTGACGACGCGCTTTCCGACATGTGCCATTGTCAGCCTCCCCTCAGCCCGCGACGTCCAGGCCCATCGAGCGGGCCGAACCACGGATCATGGCCGCAGCCGCTTCGACGGTGTCGCAGTTGAGATCCGCCATCTTCTTCTCGGCGATCTCGTTGATCTGCGCAGCGGTGACCTTGCCGGCGGCGCCGCCGCGGCCCGGGGTCTTGGAGCCCGAGGTCAGACCGGCCGCCTTCTTGAGGAAGTACGAGACCGGCGGCTGCTTCATCTCGAAGGTGAAGGAGCGATCCTGATACGCGGTGATGATCACCGGGATCGGCATGCCCTTTTCCATCTGCTGGGTCTTCGCGTTGAAGGCCTTGCAGAATTCCATGATGTTGAGGCCGCGCTGACCGAGCGCGGGACCGATCGGCGGCGACGGATTGGCCGCGCCCGCCGGAACCTGAAGCTTCACGTAGCCCGTGATCTTCTTCGCCATGATGGCTGCTCCTGCCGTCCGCTCCGCTGCCTTTCGGAACGACGACGCCCCTGCCTGCCGACGTTCTCCGCCGGGGCCGGGGTGGTTGCAGTGCGTGGTGCGGCGCCTATGATCCGGCTGGCGACCGGCACGCCTCCCACGCGGTTGAGGCGCCGCCTATGGCATATCGCGCGCCGAATGG
This sequence comes from Hyphomicrobiales bacterium, assembly GCA_900466745.1. Classification (GTDB taxonomy): domain Bacteria; phylum Pseudomonadota; class Alphaproteobacteria; order Rhizobiales; family Beijerinckiaceae; genus Allobosea; species Allobosea minatitlanensis. The sequence goes on from UBNE01000026.1 coordinate 14,989, forward strand.
AAAGAGGATTCACGAAGCCAGCCTGTCCCAAAACCCGTGCGTTTCGCTGCCACGGCCCGCCGCTCCTGTGCCCCCTCCGCTCCCGATCCTGACGAATCCCGGCCTGCCCATGATCCCGACGCTTCCCCGAGAAGGGGCCGACCATCCGCTCTTCGCCCGCATGGACCCGCTCGACGGCCTCGAGCTTTTTCTCTGTCATCCCCGGAGAGAGCCGCTAGGCGACGCCGGCAACACGGCGATCGAGGCCTGGTATCAGGATCTGCGCAGCCGCATATCCGCCGTCTGCCGCGCCGATGCCGGCCCCCTCGCCTCGTGGAACAACACCGCGACCCGCCTCGTGCTGGCCAAGGTCGAGCAGCCGGCCGTCGCGCTGAAGCTGATGCTCTGGCGCGCGGAATCCCATCCGCTCGCCGTCAACCAGATCCTGATCCGGCGCGGGCCGATGAACGAGCGTGGCGACATCGCCGAATCCTGTCCGGATCCACGGGCACCGGCGGCCTATCGTTCGGCGCCGCAATCCAACGAGGAGCTCTGGAACGGAACCTTCGCGGCCGAGACCGCGCCTTTCGCCAGCATCGCGGAAGACATCAGCCTGATCGTCGTGACGACGACCAGGGGCGCGATGCTGACGGAGACCCGGCTCGCCGATCCCTATCATCCGCGCGTGCGGATCATCGGTTATCTCGGCAGCATCGAAAAAATCCCGCCGCAGGCCGACGATTCCCGCGCACAGCAGCTCGCGCGAGCCTTGCGCGCTGCACTCGCGGAACGCTGGCCAACCGGTCTGGCGCTGCCGCGCCTGACGAATCGCGAAGGTTGCGACGACCTGCCTTATCTCGACCGCATCGACTGGCTCGGACGCAGCGGCTTCGCCTTCGCCGCCCTGCGCGACAATGACCGGATGGTGCAGCCGCTGCTCGACTCGGTGCGTTGCCGCGAGCAGGAGATCCTCGACGCGGCGACGGACGTCATCGAAAGCTGCGACCTGTTCCCCGCGCTCAACTGGGAGCGCGCGAACGGGGCCCTCATCTTCAACCTCTGGGAGAAAGCCTGAAGCGCGCGAGCGCTCAGATCTTCTCGACCTGGCTGTATTCGAGCTCGACCGGCGTGGCGCGGCCGAAGATCGAGACCGCGACCTTGAGGCGGGCGCGGGCATGGTCGACGTCCTCGACGACGCCGTTGAACGAGGCGAAGGGGCCGTCCGCCACCTTGACCTGCTCGCCGACCTCGAAGACCACCGTCGGCTTCGGCCGCTCGATGCCCTCGGCGACCTGGCCCTTGATCCGCATCGCCTCATGCTCGGGGATCGGCATCGGCTTGGCCTTGTCGGCCCCGAGGAAGCCGGTGACCTTCGGCGTGTTCTTGATGAGGTGGTAGACCTCGTCGGTCATCTCGCACTTCACCAGCACGTAGCCGGGGAAGAACTTGCGCTCGGTGTCGACCTTGCGGCCGCGGCGGACCTCGACGACCTTCTCGGTCGGGACCAGCACCTCTTCGAACTTGTCGGCGAGATTGCGCTGCTGCGCCTGGTCGCGGATCGATTGCGCGACCTTGTTCTCGAAGTTGGAATAGGCGTGGACGATGTACCAGCGGGTGCTCACGTGCGTAATTCCGTTCAACGGGCGCCGAGGATGACGCCGAGACCCCAGCGGATGATGGCATCGGCGAAGAAGAAGAACAGGCTCGAGACGACGACCATGGCAAGCACGAGGCCCGTGGTGATCAGCGTCTCGCGGCGCGAAGGCCAGGTGACCTTGGCCGCTTCCGAGCGGACGTCCTGCAGGAACTGGAAGGGATTGGATTTCGCCATGAACCACCTCGGGTTCCGAAGCCGCCCGCGGCCCCTGCCGCAAGGCCGAATCGGCCGTCCTGAAACATTCGCGGCGCGGAACCCGGGGAGGGTTGCGCGCCGTCATCGACCGCCCTCTTACATTGCCCGGGGCCGTTAGCCAAGACCCTTTCGGGCCGCCCGCTCAGCCTCGCCGCAGCGACAGGAGCAGGAAGAAGGGCCGCTCGCGCTCCTTCGCCCAGCCCGGCTCGGCGGCGACCTGCTCGGGGCTGGGCGCCCATTCCACCAGCCGCGCCAGCGTGAAGCCCGCCCCCAGCAGCAGGTCGAGATAGGTCGCGACGGTGCGATGGCGCTTGACCACGCCCGGCGCGAGCCAGTCGCTGACTCGTTCGCCCTCGTCGAGATAGCCGTTGACCGGCCAGGCCGCGCGGCCGTCGGCGTCGGTCAGCCAGCCCTGCCGCGCCGGCGCCGTCATGATCGGGTGCTCGACCGAGCAGACCAGCGCGCCGCCGGGCTTCAGCGCGGCATGGACGCGGCCGAACAGCCCGGCGAGATCGGCGATGTAGTGGAAGGCGAGCGAGCTGTAGGCCAGGTCGAAGCGCCCGGCCGCCGGCGCGAAGCATTCGAGATCGGCCCGCTCATAGGCGATGCGGGGATCGGCCGTCTCCCGGCGCGCCCGCTCCAGCATCTTCCCGGAGACGTCGACGCCGAGCACGCTCGCCGCCCCCTGCTCCGCCGCGAAGCGGCAGAACCAGCCGAAGCCGCAGCCGAGATCGAGCGCACGCCTGCCGGCGAGGTCCGGCAGCATGGCCCGCAGCACCGGCCATTCCGGCGCGCCGGCCAGCCCGTGAACGGAGCGCGGGAGCTGGCTATAGCCCGCGAAAAAGGTGTCGTCGTCGTAGATGTTCTGGGTCATTGCGCTTCGCCTGCCTGCTCGGGCGATCGGCGCATCAGTCGCGAAGGAAGCGACTGGCAGGGGCAGCAGGGCTCGAACCCGCGACCTGCGGTTTTGGAGACCGCCGCTCTACCAACTGAGCTATACCCCTGCAGGTGGGCGTCATGTGCCCCAAGGCGCGGCGCATTTCAAGTCGAAATCGCGCGCCCTCCTCATTTCCGATACGGGCCGAGCTCGCGGGCGTAGCGCTCGACCAGCTTCAAGCCGAATGCGGTCGGCCTCAGCGCCGGGCCGCGGTCGTGGATCGGGATGCCCGCCCGCGCTCCGAAGATGCGCTTGCCGTAGCAGAGCAACGTCTCGATCGACTGCATGATGAAGGTGATCGCCGGCAGAACCTCGCGATAGGCGGCCTCGGCCCCCGCCTCGTCCCCCGCCTTGTAGAGGTTGTAGCTCCGCAGCGCGTAGTCAATCGTATCGGGCGCCAGGATCATGCCGATGCAGCCGGCGCGGAAATTGTCGACGAGCTCGAGGCCGCCGCGCCCGTTCAGGATCGGCAAGCGGCCCTCGGTCACGGCGATCAGCCGCTCGATCTCGATGACCGAGCCCTCGCCCTTGATCAGGCTGATGTTCGGATGCCGCCGCGTCAGCTCGCGGATGTCCTCGGCCGAGAGGCCGCGCCCCATATAGGCCGGCGCGTTCTGGATCGCGACCGGCAGCGTGGTCTGATCGGCGATCCGGCCGAAGAAGCGGATATATTCGGCGGCGCCGAAGCTGCCGACCATCGGCGGCTGGAGAATCACCCAGTCGGCCCCGTTCTGCTCGGCGACCTTGACCAGTTCGACCTGCTCCGCCACCGAGGAACCGAAGATGGTGAAGGCGAGCGGCTTCCTGCCGGCCACGTCCTCCGCCATCCATTCCATCACGGTGCAGCGCTCGCTGAAGCTCAGCTTGGAGACTTCGGTGGCCAGCCCCAGCGCCGCCATGCCCTGCACGTCGAGATCGAGGCTGATCCCGGCCTGCTTGCGCATCGCCGCGCGGTCGAGCCGCTCATGCTCGTCGAACAGCGCGAAGACGATCGAATGAATGCCGGGAAACGGCGGCTTGAACGACATGGGCAGGCTCCTCCGCAGCGGGAGCGGCTGATCCGCTCTCTCCCGGCGATTGAGAGCATGGATCGCCGGCTCCGAGCAGCCCCCCGGGGCTGGCGCCGCCCCTGCGCCCAGGGCATGGACCCGAAAATGGCCCCGAAAGGCCCCTCGCAACGAAAAAGGGCGGTGTCGCCACCGCCCTTTCCCCATTCGCTCTGCGTGACGTCGATCAGGCGATGATCGAAGCGACGAC
>UBNE01000041.1 GCA_900466745.1 Hyphomicrobiales bacterium
AGGATCTGGCTCGCGATCGGTGCCGCGATGCCGAGGGCCGCCATTCTCTGAATGAAGGATCGTCGCGACAGCGTGCCGTCCTTCACATCCGCGACCAGACCGCGGATTTGCTGCTCGTTCATCGGATTGCCTCCACCTTCAAAAAAACAAAAAGCATCCCCAGCGCTGGACGCGCCATTTTTCTTGGTTGCCGCTCCAGCAAGGCATGGGCCAACGAAGGCGTCAACTGTGCGGCGCATCCTCTGGACCGCCAATGGGCCGCCACGCCCGGCCGGAGCGTCTTGTTTTTCCGGTGATGTGCAAAAAAATGCGTCGAGCGCGCAATTTTATTCGGTTCAATCGATGAAGACGACGGTTTTCTGCCCGTTGAGAACCACCCGGTCCTCGAGATGGTGGCGGACCGCCCGGGCCAGCACGCGCCGCTCGATGTCGCGGCCCTTGCGCACCAGGTCGTCGGGCGTGTCGCGATGCGAGATGCGCTCGACGTCCTGCTCGATGATCGGGCCCTCGTCGAGGTCGGGCGTGACGTAATGGGCGGTGGCGCCGATCAGCTTCACGCCGCGCTCATGGGCCTGATGATAGGGCTTGGCGCCCTTGAAGCCGGGCAGGAACGAGTGATGAATATTGATGCAGCGGCCGGCGAGCTTGGCGGAAAATCCGTCGGACAGGATCTGCATGTAGCGGGCGAGGACGACGAGGTCGGTCCGCGTCTCCTGGATCAGCCGCCAGATTTCCGCCTCCTGCTCCATCTTGGTCTGGCGGGTGACCGGCAGGTGATGGAAGGGCAGGTCGCCGAGATCGGTCGAGGCGATGTGCGCGCGCGCGTGATTCGAGACGATGCCGGTGATCTCCATCGGCAGTTCGCCGATCCGCCAGCGATAGATCAGGTCGGCCAGGCAATGGTCGAATTTCGAGACCAGCAGCATCACCCGCTTCTTCCGCGCCGTCTCGCGCAGGCTGAACGCCATGGCGAAGCGCTCCGCCAGCTCGGCCACCGCGGCGGCGATGGCGTCGTGCGGCCGGCCGCCTTCCAGCCGGTTGAAGACGACGCGCATGAAGAAGCGCCCGGTCTCGATGTCGTCGAATTGCTGCGCGTCGAGGATATTGCATCCGGCCTCGAACAGCAGGGTCGAGACCGCGGCGACGATGCCGGGCCGGTTCGGGCAGGAGAGGGTCAGGATGGCGGTGTGTTCGAGCATGGCTGATGCCGCCGCTGCGGCGGCCCTTCGGCAGGAATGACGGGAATGACGGCGAACGGACGGGCGGCGCGCGACGCGCTGCCGTCAACCTCGCCCGCTGCCGGGCCTTGCGCCGGCGCGGGCCGGGCTCGTCGGGACTGGTGCCGTCGGGGGCATCGCCAAGGGTTCCGTCGCGGCCATGCCGGGGCCGCGCCGCTGCAACACCGCGGATGGGCCGGCTTGTCAAGCGCCGGCGCCGGTGCGGAACCCTGCGTCGGCGCTTGACTTGGGCGAGTCGAGAATGGAATATTTATTCCAACAAGCGGGAAACTAAAAAATTCCTGCCATTCAGGGAGGCCCGGCAGGTGCCGCAGAGCGCAGATTTCGACCGTGGCCTCGCGGGCCGCGTGGCGATCGTCACCGGCGGCAGCCAGGGGCTGGGCGAGGCGGTCGCGCGTGAATTCGCCGCCCGCGGCCTGCGCGGCGTCCTGCTGACCGGGCGCAACCGCGAGCGCGGCGAGGCGGTCGCGGCGAGCCTGCGCGATGCCGGCTGCGCGGCCCGGTTCCACCAGGTCGATCTCGCCGATCTCGACGCGGTGCGGCAGATCGTCCCGGCCGCTGCCGCGGCTTTCGACCATGTCGACATCCTGGTCAACGCCGCCGGCGACACCGACCGCGGCACCATCTTCGACACCGCGCCGGCGCTCTATGAGCGGATCATGGCGGTCAATCTGCGCGCGCCCTTCTTCCTGATCCAGGATGTCGCCGATCTGATGCGGCGGCAGGGCGTGCCGGGCGCCATCGTCAACATCCAGTCGATGTCGGCCCATGGCGGCCAGCCCTTCCTCTGCGCCTACAGCGTCTCGAAGGGCGCGCTCGCCGTGCTGACCAGGAACGCCGCCTACGGGCTGCTGAAGCACCGCATCCGCGTCAACGGCCTCAATATCGGCTGGATGGCGACGCCGGGCGAGGACGCGATCATGAAGCTGCGCCACGACGCCGAGGACGACTGGCTGGAGGGGGCGGCGGCGTCGCAGCCCTTCGGCCGGCTGATCGATCCGCGCGAGGTCGCCAAGGCGGTCGCCTATCTCGCTTCCGACGAATCCGGCCTGATGACCGGCTCCAACATCGATTTCGACCAGACCATCCTCGGCGCGCATGACTAGCGCTCCAGCCCTATTCGCGGCAGGACGGCCGGCAGACGGACCACAGGATTGAAGACGACCATGAAGATCGGATTGCTGGGCGCCGGCCGCATCGGGCGCATCCACGGGCTGAACGTCGCCGCGCGCGGCGATGCCGAACTCGTCGCCGTCACCGACGCGATGCCGGAGGCGGCCGCCTCGCTCGCCGCCGCGACCGGCGCCAGGGCCGCGAGCGCGGAGGCGATCCTCGCCGATGCCGCCATCGACGCCGTGCTGATCTGCACCCCGACCGACACCCATGCCGAGCTGATCGAGCAGGCGGTCCGCGCCGGCAAGGCGGTGTTCTGCGAGAAGCCGGTCGATCTCGACGCCGCCCGCATCCGCCGCTGCCTCGCCACGGTCGAGACCTCCGGCAAGCCGCTGATGATCGGCTTCAACCGCCGCTTCGACCCGAATTTCGCCGCGCTGGAGAAGCGTTTGCGCGCGGGCGAGGCCGGCGAAATCGAGATCGTCACCGTGATCTCGCGCGACCCGGCCCCGCCGCCGGTCGACTATGTCAGGCGCTCGGGCGGGCTCTTCCGCGACATGATGATCCATGATTTCGACATGGCGCGCTTCCTGCTGGCCGAGGAGCCGGTCGAGGTCTTCGCGCTCGGCTCCGCCCTGGTCGACAAGGCGATCGGCGAGGCCGGCGACGTCGACACCGCCGCCGTGGTGATGAAGACCGCCTCCGGCCGGATCGCCCAGATCTCGAACTCGCGCCGCGCCACCTATGGCTACGACCAGCGCATCGAGGTGCATGGCGCCAAGGGCATGCTGCGCGCCGGCAACATCCACGAGACCACCGTCGAAAGCGCCACCGCCCTCGGCTTCCGCGCCGATCCGGTGCAGAACTTCTTCCTGGAGCGCTATGCCGCGGCCTACCGCGCCGAGCTCGACGCCTTCATCGCCGCCTGCACCGGCAAGGCCGCCGCATCCCCGACCGGCCGCGACGGCCTGAAGGCGCAGCTCCTCGCCGATGCGGCGACCGAATCCGCCCGCACCGGCCAGCCGGTCCGCGTCGATCTGGAGACCCTGTGATGACGCCGGCCGAACGCGATCTGCGCTATTATGCGGCGCTCGGGCTCGCCGCCGAGGCGAGCCATCTGGCGCTGGGCTATTTCAACCGGCGCGACTCCCTCGGCATCACCATGAAGGGCGCGCAGGACTGGCTCACCGTCGCCGACGGCAAGGTCGAGGAGTTCCTGCGCCGGCGCCTCTCCGCGCTGTTCCCGCAGGATTCGGTCATCGGCGAGGAGGGCGGCGGCACCGCCTCCGATGCGCTCTGGATCCTCGATCCGATCGACGGCACCGCGAATTTCGCCCATGGCGACCGCAACTGGTGCATTTCCATCGGCTTCCTGGCGGATCGCAGGCCGGAGATCGGCATTGTCGCCGCGCCGGCGCTGGGCGAGGTCTATGCCGCCCGCCGCGGCGCGGGGGCGACGCTGAACGGCGAGCCGATCCGGGTCTCCGGCGCCAGCGACGTCGCGCGCGCCGCCTTCGAGCTGGGCTGGTCCACCCGCGTCCCGGCCGAGCGCTATCTCGAGGTGATCGCGCGCGGCTATGCGGCGGGCGCCGCGGTGAAGCGCGCCGGCTCCGGCACGCTCGGGCTCTGTCACACCGCCTGCGGCTGGAGCGAGGGCTATGCGGAATTGCATATCAACGCCTGGGACGTCGCCGCCGGCATCGTCATCGCCAGCGAGGCCGGCGCCTATGTCAACGACTTCTTCGCCGGCGAAGGGATCGCCAGGGGCAACCCGATCCTGTGCTGCACGCCCGAGCTGGCGCCGGCGCTGAGAAAGATCACAGGAATCGCTTAGCCGGCACGTTATTTCATTGATCTTTAGCGCCGTCTCGTCTCACCTTCACGCCCAGCATCTCACCCGGTCGCAGAAACCGGCCAACCGCAACAGGGAGGTTACCATGAAGTCGAAATCCTGGCTCAAGGCGGGGCTCTTCGCCGCGCTCGCCACCGCGGCCTTCGCCGCCACGCCGGCCCGCGCCCAGGGCTCGCTCGTGATGTATTGCGGCGTCCAGGAGGAATGGTGCCGCGCCATGTCGAACGCCTTCGAGAAGGAGACCGGCATCAAGGTCGCGATGACCCGGAAATCGGCGGGCGAGATCTACGCCCAGCTCAAGGCCGAAGCCTCCAATCCGCGCGGCGACATCTGGTGGGGCGGCACCGGCGATCCGCATCTCCAGGCGGCGGAGGAGGGGCTGACCCTCGAATACGAATCGCCGAAGAACAAGGAGCTGCATAGCTGGGCGCTCGACCAGTGGAAGGCCGCCAAGCATCGTTCCGTCGGCATCTATGCGGGCGCGCTCGGCTTCGGCTTCAACACCGAGCAGATCAAGGCGAAGGGCATCCCCGAGCCGAAATGCTGGGCCGACCTGCTCAACCCGAAGCTGAAGGACGACGTCCAGGTCGCCGACCCGAACTCCTCGGGCACGGCCTACAACCTGCTCGCCACGGTGGTGCAGCTCATGGGCGAGGAGAAGGGCTTCGACTACCTCAAGGCCCTGCACAAGAACATCAGCCAGTACACCAAGTCGGGCGCCGCCCCGGCCAAGGCCGCGAGCCTCGGCGAGACCGCCGTCGGCATCGTCTTCATCCATGATGCGGTGGTCTTCGCGGTGCAGGGCGACCCGATCAAGCCGGTCGCGCCCTGCGAGGGCACGGGCTACGAGATCGGCTCGATGTCGATCGTCAAGGGCGCGCGCAATCTCGAGAATGCCAAGAAGTTCTACGACTGGGCCCTGACCCCGGCCGCCCAGGCGCTGGCCGCCCCGGCCAAGTCCTATCAGGTGCCGTCGAACAAGGCCGCGCCGGTGCCGCCGCAGTCGCCCAAGATGGATCAGATGAAGCTGATCAACTACGACTTCGTGAAATACGGCTCCTCGGCCGAGCGCAACCGCCTGCTCGCCAAGTGGGACAAGGAAGTCAAGGCGCTGCCGAAGTAAGCGGCGGGCCCTTTTGCCGCGGCGGCGGGAGGTTCCGCGTGAACCTCTCCCGTCATCCCGGGCTGGACCCGGGATCCATGCCGGAGCGCATCCAAGCAGGGTTCAGGCATGGATCCCGGATCTTCGCGGAGTTCATCCTTGGGCCGATCGAAGATCGGACCCGAGGGCTCCGTCCGGGATGACCCGGCGGGGTCGTCGTAAATCGCTTCCGAAATCGAGAGGGCCGGGACGAACCGGCCGGGCTAAGGTCTACGAGAGGAACAGGGCAACCATGGCGCCGGCGACGCGACTCGTGCTGCTGATCGGCTGGCTCGGCTATGCGCTGATGCCCTGGTACCTCGTCGAGGGCATGGGGCTGGCGGATTGGGGCTGGCTTGCCGAATATCCCTTCGGCAAGGCCGGCAGCGCGCTGGCGCTGGTGCTCTCGGGCCAGACGCCCTGGCTCGCCCCGCCCGGCGTCGCGCTCGCCGCCGCGACCCTGTTCTGGGGCAGCGCCGACCGGCAGCGCACGGCGCGCATGCTGCTCTGGGCGGGCGGGCTCGGCCTGCTGCTGTTCTTCGCCCAGGCCTTCGCCATCGTGCTGAAGGACCAGGGCATTTCCTGGCTGGCCGCCCTGCTCGGCGGCGCCGGGGCGGCGCAGCGCGGCATCGGCGGCGGCGCCTTCCTGACGCTGCTCTCGCTGCTCTTCCTGCTCTGCCACGGCCTCGCCTATCGCGGCGTCTGCCGCGGCGACCTCTTCACCGTCTCGACCATCGGCCTGATCGTCCTGCTGATCGGCGTCTTCATCTTCTTCCCGGTCGCGATCATCCTGAAGAGCGCGCTGGTCGACCAGGAGGGCGCCTTCGCGCCGGCCGCCTTCGTCGCGGCCTTCCTCGATTCCTCGATCTGGGGGCTGGGCTGCGTCACCGGCAACACCAATTGCGGCGTCGCCTGGAACACGCTGATCCTCGCCGTGCTCTGCGGCGTCGTCACCACCCTGCTCGGCCTCGCCTGCGCGCTCTTGATCCTGCGCACCGGCATGCCCGGCAAGCGCATCATGCGGGCGCTGACGGTGCTGCCGATCATCACCCCGCCCTTCGTCATCGGCCTGGCGCTGATCCTGCTCTTCGGGCGGGCCGGAGCGGTCTCGACGCTGCTCTACGAATGGTTCGACATCCCGCGCTCGCGCTGGCTCTACGGCCTGCCCGGCGTGCTGCTGGCGCAGGTGCTGGCCTTCGCGCCGATCGCCTTCCTCGTGCTGATCGGCGTGGTGCAGGGCATCTCGCCGAGCCTGGAGGAGGCCTCGCAGACCCTCGGCGCCAAGCGCTGGCAGACCTTCCGCACCGTGACCTGGCCGCTGCTCAGGCCCGGCATCGCCAACGCCTTCCTGCTCGGCTTCGTCGAGAGCATGGCCGATTTCGGCAATCCGCTGGTGCTCGCCGGCAATTTCGAGGTGCTCTCGACCAAGATCTTCTTCGCGGTGGTCGGCGCCTCCTACAATCAGGGGCAGGCGGCGGTGCTGGCCATCGTCCTGCTCGCCTTCACGCTCGGCGCCTTCTGGATCCAGCAGCGCTGGCTCGGCGGCAAATCCTACACGACCGTCACCGGCAAGGGCGACGCCGGGCTGCCGACGCCGCTGCCGCGCCGCGTCTCCTGGCTCGCCATCGCGGTGATCGTGCCCTGGGTGGCGCTGACGCTGGTGATCTATGTGGTGATCTTCGTCGGCGGCTTCGTCCGCAACATGGGTCGCGACTACACGCCGACGCTGCAGCACTACCTGACCGGCTTCTCCATCGATTTCAGCCATGGCTTCTATTTCGAGGGCTCGGCCTGGCCGTCCTTCTTCACCACGGTCAAGGTCGCCGCGATCTCGGCGCCGCTGACGGCGCTGATCGGCCTGCTCACCGCCTATCTGCTGACGCGCCAGCGCTTTCGCGGGCGCGGCGCGCTGGAATTCGCGACGATGCTCTCCTTCGCCATTCCCGGCACGGTGCTCGGCGTCGCCTATATCCTCGCCTTCAACGTGCCGCCGGTCGAGATCACCGGCACCGGGCTGATCCTGGTGATCGCCTTCGTCTTCCGCAACATGCCGGTCGGCGTCCGCTCCGGCATCGCCGGCCTGTCGCAGATCGACAGGAGCCTGGACGAGGCCTCGACGACGCTGCGGGCCCGCAGCTTCACCACGCTCCGGCGCGTCGTGCTGCCGCTGCTGAAGCCCGCCCTGGTCTCGGCGCTGGTCTATTCCTTCGTGCGCTCGATGACGGCGGTCAGCGCCGTGATCTTCCTGGTCTCGGCCGAATACAACCTCTCCACCGCCTATATCGTCGGGCGCGTCGAGGCGGGCGAGTTCGGCCTCGCCATCGCCTATTCCTCGGTGCTGATCGTCTTCATGGCGCTCGGCATCGCTCTCATCCAGCTCGGCGTCGGCGAGCGCAAGCTCGGCCGGCGCAAGACCGGCGCCCCGAACACGGCGTTGTCGGGCGCGGTCGCCGACCCCATCAGCCAGGGAGCAGCAAGTTGACGAAGGCCGGACCCGCTTCCGTCGAGTTCCGCAACGTCTCGATGCGCTACGGCGCGGTGACGGCGGTCGACAATGTCAGCTTCACCATCGAACCCGGCCGGCTCGTCACGCTGCTCGGCCCCTCCGGCTGCGGCAAGACCACGACGCTGCGCATGATCGCCGGGCTGGAGATCGCCTCCGAGGGGCAGATCCTGATCGGCGGCAAGGACGTCACCAAGCTCTCCGCCGCCGATCGCGACGTCTCGATGGTGTTCCAGTCCTATGCGCTGTTCCCGCATATGAGCGTGCTGGAGAACGCCGCCTACGGCCCGACCGTGAAGGGGCTGGGCAAGGAGCAGGCGAAGCAGATGGCGCTGGAGAAGCTGGCGCTGGTCGGCCTCAAGGGCTTCGAGAGCCGCTACCCGTCCGAACTGTCCGGCGGCCAGCAGCAGCGCGTCGCCGTGGCCCGTGCCCTGGTGCTGGAGCCGCAGGTCCTGCTCTTCGACGAGCCGCTCTCCAATCTCGACGCCAAGCTGCGCCGCCGGGTGCGCGAGGAGATCCGCGAATTGCAGCAGGACCTCAACCTGACCGTGGCCTATGTCACCCACGACCAGGAGGAGGCGCTCGCCGTCTCCGACCGCATCATCGTGATGTCGAACGCCCGGATCGCGCAGGAGGGCGCGCCGCGCGAGCTCTACGAGCAGCCCGCCAACGCCTTCGTCGCCGACTTCATCGGCGATGCCAACCTCGTCGACGTCACGGTGAAGGCCGTCGCGGACGGCCGCGCCGAGGTCGGTATCGGCTCGGCCACCGTCTCGCTGCCGGCGCGCGGCCTGGGTGCCGGCCCGGCCAAGGTCGCGGTCCGGCCGGAGGCGCTGCTGCTCGGGCCGGCCGGGGCCGCCGGCGCGCTGCCGGGCACGATCCGCAAATGCGCCTATCTCGGCAACCATCTCGACATCATGGTCGAGACCGAGGTCGGCGAGCTCTTCGTGGTGCAATACGGGGCCCGCGAGCTGCTGGCGCAGGGCGCCCCGGTGGCGGTCTCCTTCGCGCAGGCGGGCGTGACGCTGATCCCGCCGGCCTGATCCCGCCGGCCCGGCGAAGGCGCGTTTCGGAATCCGGCAAAATCGCAAATTCTGCCGCATTTTCAGCACTTTCACCGTTTATTGCTATTGAGTTGGCTAATCAAAAACGTGTAGATTCAGCCGACCATCATCACCGAAACGGGGAAAGACCGCACGAAAATGGCCACGGGCGAGAGCGCAACCAATATCCTGATCCATCTGGCGGGCGGCGTCGCGCTGCTGATCTGGGCGGTCAGGCTGGTGCGGACCGGCGCGATGCGCGCCTTCGGCTCGCAGCTCCGGCATGCCCTGCAGAGCTTCACGCGCAACCGTTTCGCCGCCTTCGCCAGCGGCATCGTCGTCACCATGGTCCTGCAAAGCTCGACGGCGACGACGCTGCTGGTCTCCTCCTTCGCCGGGCAGGCGCTGATCGGCTCGGCCATGGCGCTCGCCGTGCTGCTCGGCGCCAATCTCGGGACGGCGCTCGCCGCCTTCGTCATCTCGATGGATCTCGGCTGGCTCTGGGGGCTGTGCATCGCCATCGGCGTCGCGATGTATCTGTCGAGCGAGGCGATGGAGCGGCCGCGCAATATCGGCCGCGTCCTGGTCGGCATCGGCCTGATCCTGCTCGCGCTGATCGAGTTGAACGCGGCGGCGGCGCCGCTCGCCCAGTCGCCGACCTTCCGCGTCATCCTCGGCGCCATCGGCTCCGAGCCGCTGCTGGCCGTGCTCGTCGCCATCGCCGCGACCTGGATGGTGCATTCCAGCATCGCCGTGATCCTGCTGGTCGCGACCTTCGCGGCCTCGGGCCTGTTCCCGCCCGCGACGGCGCTGACGCTGGTCATCGGCGCCAATCTCGGCAATGCGCTGATCCCGGTGCTGGACCAGCTCGGCGCGCCCGTGGCCCAGCGCCGGGCCGCCATGGGCAACCTGCTGACCCGCCTCCTGCTGGCGCTCGTGATCATTCCCTTCGTCGGCCCGCTGGCCGCCTGGCTGACCAGCCTGCCGACCGCCGGCCCGCGCTTCGCCATCGAGTTCCATGTCGCGCTGAACTTCATCGGCGCCGTTGTCTTCCTGCCCTTCGTTAAGCCGATCGCGGCGCTGGTCGAGCGCTTCATGCCGGGCAAGGAGGAGGCCTCCGCCGCGGTCACGCCGCGCTATCTCGACCCCAACGCGCTCGACAGCCCGAGCGAGGCGCTGGCCGGCGCGATGCGCGAGGCGCTGCGCCTCGGCGACCGCGTCGAGATCATGCTGCGCGATACCATGACGCTGCTGGAGAAGGACGAGCTCAAGCTATCCCGCGTCATCGCCCAGGCCGATGACGGCGTCGATACGATCCACGAGTCGATCAAGCTCTATCTGGTCAAGGTCTCGCGCAACGAGCTGACCGAGGAGGAGAGCCGGCGCCTGTTCGAGATCATCACCCTGATCACGAATCTGGAGCATATCGGCGACATCATCGACAAGAACCTGCGCGAGCTCGCCGAGAAGAAGATCCGCAAGCGCTACACCTTCTCGCCCGAGGGGCTGGCCGAGATCCGCGATTTCCACCATCGCGTCGCGGCGGCGCTGGCGCTGGCGCTCAACGTCTTCGCGACGCGCGACATCGTGCTCGCCCGCCAGCTCTTCGCCGACAAGGCGGCGATGCGCGAGGCCGAGCGCCATGCCGCCGACAGCCATTTCCAGCGCCTGCGCTCGGGCCGGCCGGAATCGATCGAGACCAGCGCCATCCATCTCGACATCATCCGCGACCTGAAGCGCATCCACGGCCATATCGTCTCGATCGCCTATCCGATCCTCGAGAGCGCCAACGAACTGCGCGAGAGCCGCCTGCGCGAGACCAAGGCGGCGGCGGAGCAGCGCGAGACGCCCGCGGTGCTGATCCCGGCGCCGCATTCGGGCGGTTGAGGCAGGCTTTCAGCGCGGCGCCGCCAGGATCACCGCTGCGCCCGCCAGGCAGATGACGCCGCCGGTAAGGTCCCAGCGATCCGGCCTGACCCCCTCCACGGCCCAGAGCCAGCCGAGCGAGGCGGCGATATAGACCCCGCCATAGGCGGCGAAGGCGCGGCCCGCCGCCGCGCTCCCGACCAGCGTCAGCAGCCAGGCGAACAGCCCGAGCGAGACGAAGCCGGGTAGCAGCCACCAGAGCGGCTTGCCGAGCCGCATCCAGCCCCAGAAGGCGAAGCAGCCGGCGATCTCGCAGAGCGCGGCGCCGAGATAGGCGGCGATGGTGGGCATGAGGGTTTCCGGCCGGGCTTTTCCAAAGGGGGAAGGACAGTCTAAAGCGGTAAGTCTTCGAACGGAAACACGCCGTCATCCCGGACAAGCCGCGTCAGCGGCGCCGATCCGGGATCCATGCCGGAGCATCCCGGGGAAGGGTTCAGGCATGGATCCCGGGTCTTCGCTTCGCTGCGCCCGGGATGACGCGTCCAGATGAGAACAGGCTGCGGTGGAAAAGCCGATACGCAACATCGCCATCATCGGCGCCGGCCCGGCGGGCCTGATCGCGGCCGAGCGCCTCGCCGGCGCCGAGCATCGCGTCACGATCCATGAGCGCATGGCCTCGCCGGCGCGTAAATTCCTGCTGGCGGGCCGCGGCGGGCTGAACCTCACCCATTCCGAGCCGTTCGATGCCTTCCTGAGGCGCTATCGTGAGGCCGCCGGCTGGCTGGAGCCAGCGCTGCGCGCCTTCCCGCCGCAGGCCTTGCGCGACTGGGCCGACGGGCTCGGCGCCGAAACCTTCGTCGGATCGAGCGGCCGCGTCTTTCCGCGCGTGCTGAAGGCCTCGCCGCTGCTGCGGACCTGGCTGCGGCGGCTCGAAGGGCTCGGCGTGAGGCTCGCGACCGGCCGGCTCTGGACCGGTTGGGACGAGGCGGGTGCCCTGACCTTCACGCTCGCCTCCGGCGAAACCGAAGCGGTTCGCCCCGATGCGACACTGCTCGCGCTGGGCGGTGCGAGCTGGCCGCGGCTCGGCTCCGATGGCGGCTGGGTGCCGCTGCTGGCCGGGCGCGGTGTCGCGATCGCCCCGCTGAGGCCGGCGAATGCCGGCTTCGCCGTCGCCTGGTCTCAGCCGATGCGGGAGCGTTTCGCCGGCCAGCCGCTCAAGCGCATCGTCGCGCGCTTTGCCGGCGAGGAAGCGGCCGGCGAGGCGATGATCGATGCGGGCGGCATCGAGGGCGGCGCGATCTATGCGCTGTCCGCGCCGCTGCGCCAGGCCGTCCTGCGCGACGGCGCCGCGACGCTCCGGCTCGACCTGCGGCCGGACCTCTCCGCCGATGCGCTCGCCGCGCGCCTGGCCAAGCGGCGCAAGGGCGAGACGCTGAGCAACCATCTGCGCAAGGCCGGCGGGCTCTCTCCCGTCGCGGCGGCGCTGCTGCGCGAGGCCGGGGGCATGGCGCCGCCGGCCGAGCCCCATGCGCTCGCCGCGCTCGTCAAGGATGTTCCGCTGCGTCTCGGCGCGCCGATGCCGCTCGACCGGGCCATCGCGACGGCCGGCGGCATCGCCCGCGCGGAGGTCGATGCCGGCTTCATGCTGGAGCGTCTGCCCGGCGTCTTCGTCGCCGGCGAGATGCTCGACTGGGAGGCGCCGACCGGCGGCTATCTGCTGCAGGCGAGCTTCGCCACCGGCATGGCCGCCGCCGCCGGCATGGAGGCATGGCTGGCGCGCCGCTGAGCCCCCGGGCCGCGCGGCGGGCGGTCACCCCGCGGCGGTCAGCCGGCGGGCGAAGCGGGCGCCGCCATCGACGGCGGAAATCTCCCCGACCCGCGCCAGCGAGACCAGGATGTCGCGCACCGCGCGCTCGACCCGGCGCCCCTGCCGGAACCGCTTCGCCATCGCGGCCGCGTCGAGCGGGGCCGGCGCCTCGGCCAGCATGCCGAGCACCGCGGCGACGCGCGCGACGGCGTCGCTGGGGAAGGCCGGCTTGGCCAGGGCGGGATGCGCGGCGACCCGCACATCCGCCTCGACCTGCTCGCCGCCCCTGCTCCCGCCGCCGAGGCGCGGGCGCTGGTAGTCGGGCCGGAGCCAGCGGACCTGGCCGCGCTCCTCCTCCTGCGCCCGCTGCCGGTTGAGCGCGACGAGCCGGGCCAGCGCCTCTTCCCCGGCGAGATCGGCGGGCCAGCCATAGGCGGCGGCGACGGCGGCGTCGATCGCCTGATGGTGCTCGTCGAGGATCAGCGCCAGCCCGCGGTCGCGGACGCTGGTCTCGGCCGCGCTCAGCGCGCCGCCGGAGCGGATCGCGTCGCGGACATTGTAGAGCTTGGTCAGGGTGAGATCGGGATAATCGGCGAGAACCTGCTTGCGCAGGGCGTCGAGCGCTTCCGCCGGCCGCCGGATCGCCTCCTTCTGCGCCTCGTCGGCCTCGGGGAAGGGGAACGGATCGAAGCAGCGGGATTTGGAGTAGCGCGGCCGGTCCTCGAGCGTCGCGCCCTGATGAAGGGCCCATGCCACATGAAAGCGCGATGACAGCACGCCGAGATGGAACGCGTCGGACAGCGCGACCGCCACCAGCATGTTGTCGGGCAGGATCGCGGCGTCGAGGAACTGGAAGACGCGGTGCTTCGCCGTCTCGACCGTGACGATATAGCGCTGGAGACGGGCGAGGGCCGGGCGCAGCTCGCCGCGCGGCTCGCCGAAGATCCACCATTGCTGGCGGTAGCCGGCGCGCCGGTTGGCGTCGCGGCCGACGGGCCTGCCGGCCTCGTCCCGGGCTTCCTTCACCGTCAGCCGGACATGCTGGTAGACCTCGGGAAAGCGCTCGCGGACATCCTCGGCCGACAATCCGAACAGGTCGATCGCCAGGACCCCGCGCGGCCGCTCGGTCAGGTCGCGCCCATTGCGGTAGCGCCGGATATGCGCCGCGAGCCCCGGGCGCCGACCGAGCCCGAGCCCTTCGGCCTCGGCCGGCGTCACGAGGAAACCCGCGCCATGCAGCTTCACGCCCGGCGAGCACAGCCCGGCATTGGACCGGAGCGCCCCGGCCTTGGTGACGTCGACGCCGATGGTCAGGTCGGCGTTGATCCGCCCCTCCCGCACTCGCAATGCGATCTGCGGCTGGTCGGTATCGAGGCCGGTTTCGGAGAGCGGCTCGCACAGCTTGCCCTCATGTTGCCCGGCTTGCGCGACGGTCATCGCGATGCGTACCGCCGCCGCGTCCTTGCCGGCCTTGGTCCAGGGGTGGTCGGGAATGGCCATGACCAGCGAGAGCGGCCGCTTGCCGGCGAGATGCCGCTCCACCGTGCGGCGCTGGAAGGTCTGGGTGATCGAATTGGTGGTGACGAAGCCGAAGCGCCGCAGCCTGCTGCCCGGCCGGGTCAGGATGTCGGCGGCGCGGTCCCACCAGTACATCACCAGATCGGCGCTCTCGTTCATCTGCGGATAGATCCGGCGCAGCGCTGCGACATAGCCGTCGCCGAGCCGCCGGCGCAGGTCCTTGCCGCCGATGAAGGGCGGGTTGCCGACGATGAACTCGACCTCCGGCCAGGGGGCGGGATGCAGGTCGGCCGGGGCGACCTCGCGGCCTGCGCTCGTGGCGGGCACGGGCCATTCCGGCCAGCGGAGGAGCGCGTCGCCGGGCAGGATCTGCTCGAGCCGGTCGAGGATCGGCTCGCGCGGCGCATAGGCGCGGGTGCGCAGATGCCATTGGAGATAGCCGATCCAGAGCATCAGATCGGCGATGCGGACGGCGCGCGGATTGGCGTCCAGCCCATGGAACTGCCACGGGCCGACGCCGCGCGCGCCGAAGCCGCCGAGGCGTTCGGCGGCGCCGAGCTCGGCGGCGGTCTCCAGCACCTCGCCTTCCAGCCGCTTCATCAGGTCCTGGGCGACATGCAGGAAATTGCCGGTCCCGCAGGAGGGGTCGAGCACGCGCGTCGCGCAGAGGCGGTCATGGAAGGCTTCGACCAGGGCCAGCGCCTGCCGCGGCTGGCCGGCGTCGCGCGCCTGCTGGGCGGCGCCCACCACCGCCCGCCAGTCCTCGCGCAGCGGCACGATGACCGTCTCGATCACCAGCCGCTCGACATAGGCGCGCGGCGTGTAATGGGCGCCGAGCCGGGCGCGCTCGTCCGGGTCGAGCGCCTGCTCCAGCAGGCCGCCGAAGATGGCGGGCTCGACCAGGCCCCAATCGTGCTCGGCCGCCGCGAGCAGCTCGGCGATGCCGTCGCGGCCGAGGCGGAAGACCTGCGGCTCGGCGAACATGCTGCCGTTGAAATGCCTGATCTCGGCGCGGATCGCGGCCGAGTAGCCGCCGCGGTCCATCCGGCGCCAGAGGTCCTCCAGCAGCGGCTGGAAGCTCTGCGGCGCTTCCCGGCATTCGCGCAGCAGGCGCTTGAAGCTGTCCGCGGGGATCAGCGCGACATCCTCGGCGAAACATGGTGAAGATGCAGCGCATCAGGAACAGCGCCACGTCCTCGGGGTCGTGGCGCCGTTCCAGCGCCTTCGAGACCAGGGCGAGGCGCTCCGCGATCTGGCGGGTGGCCGCCGCCGCCCGCCGCGCCGGGTCGAGCGAGAACGGATCCCCCCAGACCCGCCTCAGCAGCTCGCGGATCTGCGGGTCGCGCAGATCCTCCAGATAGATGCGAAAGCGGTGCCGGTCCGGGAACTGGACGTAGTTCTTCCCGAGCCCCGAGAAATCCGCGTAGAGCTCGAAGCAATGGCCGACATCGCAGACGATCAGGAAGGGCGGCCAGCCATGGCTCGCCGGAAGGGCCTTGGCGTAGCGCTCGCCCTGGTTGCGGGCGTTGAGCATCAGCAGGTCGCGGCCGAGCTCGGCGCCGCGCCGGCCGCGCGTGCCGGCGGGCGCCCCTTCGCCGCCGTCGTCGCCGTCTCCGGCCGGCAGCAGCGCCTTCGACCTGCCGCTGAGCCGGGTCTGCTTCGCCTCCAGCACGAAGGCGCCTTTCCGGTAGAGGTCGATGCGGCCGACCGTGTACCCGCCCTGCCCGTCGGGAAAGCGCACGGGATATTCGAAGCGATAGGTCACCGCGTCGGAATCGCTGGTCGGGGGCTGCGGCGCCTCGACGCCGATCAGCCCGCACAATTCGCTCAGGAACAGCGCATAGGCCGCCCGTTCCGCTCCCTCCGACACGCGCCAGCGGGCGATGAAGGCCTCGACCTCATCCTCCGTCGGTTCCCATTTGCCCCCCGGCATGTCACGGCTCCCTGAATGGATGGCGGCCGCATCTTTGCAATTTAAGGTTGTATTTCCCGATCCTGTCAACTGCTGTCATCGTCTGTCATCAGCGGTGCGTCCGGGAGGCGGCTTCCCCCTCGCATCCGGCGCGGTTCGGGCCCATATTGCGGCCATGCCGAAGAGCCCCGACACCACCGCGACCAAGCCAAAGGCGAAGAAGCCCGCTTCGGCCCGCACGCCGAATTCCAAGGCGACCAAGCCCGAGCTCAAGCCGCTCGAAGGCTATCTCGCCGATCTGCTGAACCCCGCGATCAACCGCGGCACGGCGGTGCCGGGCGGCGCCTCAGGCTTCAGCGACAAGCCGCAGGCCGGCTACGAGGCCGGGCCCGCCGAAGGCAAGCAGGCCGGGAAGAAGCGCAAGCTCTCGAAGAAGGCGGATTCCGCCTTCGGCGCGGACGACGAAGGCGCGGCCGCGCTCACCGCCAAGTCGTTGCAGCACCTGCTGGAGACCGGCAGCCCCTTCATCCAGCCCGGAAAACCCTGGACGCCGCACCGACCCGAGCGGCCGGAGAAATCCGAAGGCGGCATCCGCTTCAAGATGGTCTCGGATTTCCAGCCCTCGGGCGACCAGCCGACCGCGATCGCCGATCTCGTCGACGGCATCCGCCGGCAGGAGCGCGACCAGGTCCTGCTCGGCGTCACCGGCTCCGGAAAAACCTTCACCATGGCCAAGGTGATCGAGGAGACGCAGCGCCCGGCCCTGATCCTCGCCCCGAACAAGACGCTGGCCGCGCAGCTCTATGGCGAGTTCAAGAGCTTCTTCCCCGACAACGCGGTCGAGTACTTCGTCTCCTATTACGACTACTACCAGCCCGAGGCCTATGTCCCGCGCTCGGATACCTATATCGAGAAGGAATCCTCGATCAACGAGCAGATCGACCGCATGCGCCACGCCGCGACGCGCTCTTTGCTCGAACGCGACGACGTGATCATCGTCGCCTCGGTCTCCTGCATCTACGGTATCGGCTCGGTCGAGACCTATACGGCGATGACCTTCTCGGTGAAGCTGGGCGAGCGCATCGAGCAGCGCCAGCTCATCGCCGATCTCGTCGCGCTGCAATACAAGCGCACCCTCGGCGATTTCGCCCGCGGCACTTTTCGCGTCCGCGGCGACGTGATCGAGCTGTTCCCGGCGCACTATGAGGATCGCGCCTGGCGCATCGGCCTGTTCGGCGACGAGGTCGAGTCGATCTCCGAGTTCGATCCGCTGACCGGCCAGAAGACGGCCGAGCTGGAGTTCGTCAAGGTCTACGGCAATTCGCACTACACCACGCCGCGCCCGACCCTGACCCAGGCCGTGAAGTCGATCAAGGAGGAGCTGAAAGCCCGTCTCGACGAGCTCAACCGCATGGGCCGCTTCCTCGAGGCGCAAAGGCTCGACCAGCGCTGCACCTTCGACATCGAGATGATCGAGGCCACCGGCTCCTGCAACGGCATCGAGAACTATTCGCGCTATCTCACCGGCCGCAAGCCGGGCGAGCCGCCGCCGACGCTCTTCGAGTATCTTCCGGATAACGCCCTCGTTTTCACCGACGAGAGCCATGTCACCGTGCCGCAGATCGGCGGCATGTATCGCGGCGACTTCCGCCGCAAGGCGACGCTGGCCGAATACGGCTTCCGCCTGCCCTCCTGCATGGACAACCGGCCGCTGCGCTTCGAGGAATGGGACGCGATGCGGCCCCAGTCGGTGCATGTCTCGGCCACGCCCGGCGGCTGGGAGATGGAGCAGACCGGCGGCGTCTTCACCGAGCAGGTCATCCGCCCGACCGGTTTGATCGACCCGCCGGTCGAGGTCCGCCCCGCAAAACATCAGGTCGCGGACCTGCTCGACGAGGTCAAGGAGGTCACGGAGAAGGGCTACCGCACCCTCGTCACCGTGCTGACCAAGCGCATGGCCGAGGACCTGACCGAATATCTGCACGAGAACGGCGTGCGCGTGCGCTACATGCACTCGGACATCGACACGATCGAGCGCATCGAGATCCTGCGCGATCTCCGTCTGGGAGCCTTCGACGTGCTGGTCGGCATCAACCTGCTGCGCGAGGGCCTCGACATCCCCGAATGCGGCTTCGTCGCCATTCTCGACGCCGACAAGGAAGGCTTCCTGCGCTCGGAGACCTCGCTGATCCAGACCATCGGCCGCGCCGCCCGCAACGTCGACGGCAAGGTCATCCTCTATGCCGACCACGTCACCGGCTCGATGGAGCGGGCGATGGCCGAGACCAATCGCCGCCGCGAGAAGCAGGTCGCCTATAACGAGGCGAACGGCATCACGCCACAGACGGTGAAGAAGAACATCGGCGACATCCTCGGCTCGGTCTATGAGCGCGACCATGTCACGGTCGACAAGGGGCTGGTGGCGCCGGCCTCGGGCCACAACCTCAAGGCCGCGATCGCCGATCTCGAGAAGCGCATGCGCGAGGCCGCGGCCGATCTCGAATTCGAGACGGCGGCCCGGCTGCGCGACGAGATCAAGCGCTTGCAGGCGACGGAGCTGGCGATCAGCGACGACCCGCTCGCCCGGCAGGGCGATGTCGAGGCCAGCGCCGGCAAATACAAGGGCGAGCGCGGCTATGGCGACGCCGCCAACCTGCCGCCGACCCGCGCCCGCAAGCCGACGGACGCCGATATGGGGCCGCATAACTGGGGCGGCGGCGAGGGCAAGCCGAAAGCCGGCGACAAGCCGAACCCGCTGCTGACCGGCACCTCACGGGTGCGGAAGCCGACGCTCGACGAGATGGGCCCGGTGCCGGAGCAGCGGCCGAAAGGGGCGGGGGAGAGGCGGAGGAGGAGGTAAGACGTTTGTTGCAAGCGGAAGATAAAAAAGGGATGCCGGGCTATGAAATCAATCTGACCGTGCATAGCATTGTTGGTCACGAATCAGGATTGATGTCGCATGAACCCTGTGATCCGCGCCCAACTGAAAGAGTTTGCTAAAGCGAATTCGATCACTGCTGATGCTCAAGAACGTCAGTTCGAAATTTACTCGATTTTCTCGATTCTGGCCGGGCTCCTAGGGGAGAGCATCGATGCATATGATGTGCACTTGTCCGGTGATGAATTTGGCGTTGATGGAATTGCGGTCATCATTCAAGGCGAAGCTGTAAAGAATAAGCACGAAGCTGAAGAAAAACTTTCGGCTATAAATAATCCATCCATTGAATTTATCTTCTTTCAGTCGAAGACAAGCACTAGTTATGATTATGGCGATATTTCCAAGTTTTTCGATGCCGTTTCGGCGTTCTTTGATGGAGAGCTAAAGGGGGAGAGCCCTGCTATCGACGACCTGATGGGGGCAATGGAGGCGATATATGAAAGAGGAGTTGGAAAACGAAACCCAAAATTGAGTTGCTACTATATTACAACAGGAAATTATGAAAAGCCTGCTCGGATAGAAAAGCTAAGGAATAGCTTCAAGTCTGACCTCGACGAGAAGAATATTTTTGATAACGGAAATATTTCTGTTGAGTTTGTCGGAGCGCGGGAGCTTCAACAATGGTACCGGGCGGCCACTAGTGCGGTTGAGGTTGAGATTGACTTTCCGCGAAACGTCGTAATGCCTACAAACAGCCATGTCGATGAGGCGTATGTAGGTTACATCGATGCTAGAAATTTATTGAAATTGTGTTCTTTGAAGGATCAGAATGGCTCCGTCATAGGAGTAAATAAGGCTGTATTTTTCGATAACATTCGCGATTACGATGCAAAATCAAAAATCAATGCCGGCATAAAATCCGGCGTGCGTTCGGGTGGCGGTGCTGAATTTGTTTTCCGGAATAATGGTATAACGGTAGTATCAAAAAATATTGATAGGACGGGTGATAAATTCCGCCTGGAAGATTTTCAGATCGTCAACGGATGTCAAACTAGTAATGTGATTTTTGACCTAGTTTACGGGGATGATCCTGGTTGTCAAAACGGTGATATTTCACTTGCTGAATCAATACAGGTTCCCTTCCGCCTGATTGGTTCAAAGAATGATGATTTTGTTTCGTCAATTATCGTTGGTACGAACAGGCAGAATCCGGTCAGGGATGATCAATTTTGGGCTCTCCGGCCATTTATGAAGAGTTTTGAAGAGTATTGCCGAGGCCTTGATAAGGAGGAGGCGATATATTTTGAGAGGCGAGACAATCAATATAGAAATCAGGATGTCGAGAGAACTAGAGTGATGCAGCCTTCTGTCCTTATGAAGGCTGTTGCGGCTTGTTTGCTTTTTCAGCCGCAGAGAGCGGCAAGAGATTATCGCGGTATATTGTCCGAGTATGAGAATTCAATATTTTTGGACGATCATGACGTTAGGATATATCATGCTGTAGCATATTTATATTACCGTTTGGAATTTCTCTGGAGGAATCAAAGAATTTCTAATGAATATAAGACCTTTAGATACTATATTTTGTCTGGAATAGGGCTTAGAATTTCAGGTAATAATAATATTCTTTCTATGAAAAAGGCAAAGATTGCAAGTATAGATGAGTCGATAATCGCTTTGTGTAACGATGAGGATGCGCTAAAATCTGCAGTTGAGCATATCGTGTCAGTGGTTGAGGCAAGACTCTCTGAGATGAATGTGGTCACTCAAGAACGGATTCGTGACACTATTCGTTCGGAGTCGTTTTCTGGGATGTTCCGGGATCGCCTGATGGCCTCGGAGATTGCTTAGAGGATCTCAGCCCCGTCGAAAGCCGCGTGATAGCGCACGGTGCCGGCCGGCATCTCCGCGCCGAAACCGAGGCGCATGAAGTAGTCCGGCGGCACGCCCTCCAGCACCAGCGCCGGATCGTTCGCGAAGCCGAAGCGGCCGTAATAGGCGGGGTCGCCGAGCAGGACGCAGCCACCGGCGCCCATTTCGCGCAGGCGCCGCAGGCCCTCGCGGATCAGGGCAGCGCCGATGCCGCCGCGCTGCCGGCCCGGCCGCACCGAGACCGGCCCGAGCCCGAACCAGCCGCGCTCCGCCCCGTCGATCGTCACCGGCGAGAAGGCGACATGGCCCAGAATCTCGTTTGACGTCGCCCCGCCTTCGACGGCGACGAGCGAGAGCGTCAGCGCCCCGGCCGCGCGCAGGCCGTCGACGATCGCCGCTTCGGTGCCGCTGCCATGCGGCGCCGTCGCGAAGGCCTCCGTGGTCAGGGCGCGGATGGCGTCGGAATCGGCGGGCTGTTCGGAGCGGATGTGCATGCCGGGCTTATGCCATGCCGGTGCTGCCCGCGAAAACTAATCCCCGCCCGCGCGGCCCATGCCTATTCTCGGCCCACCTCACCCCGAGGGGCCGCCGTCCGGAGGCATGCTGCATGGCGGGGCGGGGGCGGCGCCCTGCGGCCGGGTTTGCACCCCGGACTCGGGAGGCCGCGGGAACCGCCCTGGGGGTACTACGGCCCCTGCGCGAGGAGCCTCGCTAGGAGAGGCGGCGCGGCGGTGGCGAGGCGGCAGGCGCAGGGCGACCCGTTGAGGGAAGCCGGCGCGCCCTGTGCGTCCGCGACCGTCGCTCCGCCCAACGGAAGCGCGGCCCGCAGCTTTCAAGAACGCCGGCAAGCGGAGCGCCACGGGGCGTGCGGATGGTGGCTCAATCCATCCGCGCCGCTTCCTGGCTCAACGGAAGCGGCCGATATTCCGCGCCTCGCGGCGCTCCGCTGCCCCTCGTTTCCCGAACGTCCGCGCGCGAGCCGGGCGGCCGAAGACCCATGACTTGCGCGCCGGCGCGCGCGACCGCAGGAGCGGACCATGGCGAAGCTGGATGGGCAGACGCCCGAGCAGGCGCGTTGGCAGGCGGAGAACGAGGCCCGGCGGGCGCGGCAGCATCGCAGCCTGGTGGATGGGCTCGAGATCTGGTCGTTCTGTCCGCGCAAGGGCTGCCGGCGGCGAAAGAGCTGCCGCCACGACAGGCCGGCGCTGTGCCTGAACGCCTTCTTCGCGACGATGCCCGAAGAGCTGAAGCAATATCTCCAGCTCGTGATCACGGCCCGGACGGGTGGCGCGAGCCCGGCCGAGGCCGGCCGGGTCGCCCGCGAGCGCATGATCGCGGTCGACGGCCGCGCGCCCTTCGACGACGTTTAGGGCGCCGGTCGGAAAAGCGGAGCGCGGCCTGCGCAAAAAGCCGGCGCAAAATCAAAGGCCTGGCGTATCGGCCCAATGATGATGGGCGGTCCGTCGCGCCAGGCGCGGCCGGGCTCACGCCGCGAGCGAGACCTGCGCCTGCAGCTTGCGGATGGCGGTGCTGAGCTCGGGCTCGTCGACGATGTCGGCGGCGTCGGCGAGCTTGAACCAGTGCAGGTCGCGCTGGTGCTGCTCGCGGAAATCGGCGTGCTGCTGCTCGACCTCGAGCAGATAGAGCTTGACCTCGCAGAGCGCGAAATGGTCGCTCATCCGCTTCCAGTAGCTGTAGCGTCCGGCCGGCTTCTCGCTGACGCGGCCGAGCACGCCGGCCTCCTCATAGGCCTCCTGCGCCGCGGCGTCGCGGTCCTTCACGCCCTTCATCGGCCAGCCCTTGGGCACGATCCAGCGGCGCGTCGTGCGCGAGGTCACGAGCAGCAGTTCCGTCGAGCCGTCGGCGGCGCGGCGGATCGGCATGGCGGCGATCTGCGACCGCTTCTCCCCCGTTTTCCGCTTGGCCTTCTTCATCGGCGCGTGGAACTCCTTCCCAGCCTGCACATTCGTCCGGGTCCGAATCATCTTTGTTCACCGGAGCGAATGAATATTGCATCGGATCGCGAAAATGGAAGGGCCGTTCTGTCAAAAAACCGGGTGCCGGCCCTGTCCGGCGCGCAACTCCGCCTCGGCGGCGGACCGCTCCGGCCGACGCCTTCAGAGCTTCTTGCCGTCCGGGCCGAACTGCTTGAGGAAGGCGGTCAGGTCCGCGATTTCCTTCTCGCTCCTGATGCCGGCGAAGATCATCTTGGTGCCGGGGATCTTGGCCTTCGGGTCCTTGATGTATTCCGCGAAGGTCGCCTCGTCCCAGACCAGGCCGGAATTCTTGTTGGCGCTGGAATAGCTGTAGCCGGCGACGCTGCCGGAATGGCGGCCGATCAGCCCGTTGAGCTCGGGGCCGACGAGGTTGCGCGCGCCCTCGCCGATCTGGTGGCAGGCGCGGCATTTGTTGAAGGCGCGCTGGCCGGCCTCGGCATCCTGCGCGGCGGCGGGGCGCGGCAGCGGCGACAGGGCGAGCAGCGACAGGGCGAAGAGGCTGGTCAGGGCTGCGCGCATGGTCTCGTCCTCGGGCTCGTTCCGGTGGGCTTCCGGGCTCGGCCGGGCCCTACCTTGGAAGCCTTCTGGTTTAAGCCGCGTCCGCGCCGGCTGGGTATGGGTCCTTTCGACGCGGAGGGCGCGCGCGGCGCCGGGGGCTCAGAGCTCGCCGATCCACTCCGCCACGGCGGCGGTGAAGATGTCCGGTCGCGAGACCGGGAAGAGATGCCCGCCGGTCTCCATGATCGAGCGGCGCGTGCCGGGCAGGGCGGCGATCAGCGCCTCCTGATGGTAGACCGGCACGACCATGTCGTCGCGCGCGCCCATGATCAGGGTCGGCATCGGCAGGGCCTCGATATCGGCGCTGCCGTCGAAGCCGAGCAGGGCGTCGATGCGCTCGCGCATCACCGTGCGGGCGTGCTCGCTGGTCGGCGCGGCGTCGATCGCGTCGTCGTAGATGTGCCAGTTGGCCTGGATCCAGCGCGGCTGGTAGGCGCTGAGCACGGAGAGCGCCGCGAAGGCCTGCGGGTCGCAGTCCAGGATGGCGCGGCGGGCGCCGAACAGCGCGGTCATGTAGCGGCAGGCCTTGAGCCAGGTGCCGCTGAGGATCAGCCCGTCGATGCGCTCGGGCGCCAGCTTCGCCATCGCCTGGGCGATGCAGCCGCCGGTCGAATGGCCGAGCACCACGGCGCGGTCGAGGCCGGCCGCGTCGAGCACGGCGAGCCCGTCGCGGGCGAGCCGCTCGATGTCGCAGGGCGCCTCGCCGCGGCTGCTCGCGCCGATGCCGCGCTGGTCGAAGCGGACGATCTGGAAGGAGCGCCCCAGCGTCGAGGCGATGTCGGTCCAGAAGCCGGCGGTGCCGCTGAGGCCGCTGACCAGCAGCAAAGGCTGGCCGTGCCCCTCGCGGAAGCCGTGGAGCGTGGCTCCGTCATCCGTCTCGGCGCGGAAGTCGATGGTCCTGGTCGTCGTCATCTGTCACCCAACGGTCCCGGCCTCCCGCCGCGCGTTGCTCGCGCGTTCGAGCGTCCTGGTTCCGCCCTTACCCCTCTTGCAGCGATCGCTCGCTCCCGCTCTTCACCCGGCGGCGTCCCTGGAACGCTGCCGATGCGTCAGGATGGCGTATGCGGGCCGCCCATACCATGGCGTGAGCGCGAGGGGAGGAATGCTTTTTGTGCAGATCGACATGGGAGAGGACTGATCGTTACGCATCTGCTGCATGGCGTTTCGCCGGATGCTGCGCGGATCGCGGCGACTTCGTCACGCCGGAGCGAGCCGGAGGCGAGGCGGAATGCCCTGGCGGGCCGCCGCGCGCCATGCGCATGGCGGGGTCTCCGCCGGCGAAAAGCGCCGTCGGGGCGGCTTCCCGCGGACAGGCAAAAGGCCCGCGCCGATGGCGGCGCGGGCCTCGTTCGGTTCAGTTGCCTCCGCTCAGTGGAACAGCGTCAGCGATTTCGACAGCGTGATCCAGATGCCCCAGGCGAGCGGGATGCCGACCACGGCCCAGGCGAGGGCGGCGGTGCCGTCGAAGCCGCCCTTGCCGATGCCGAAGGAGCCGGTGGCCTCGCGCGCCGCGGCGGCCCTGCTCGCGGCCTGGAGCTTGGCGACCTCCTCCTCCTTCATGAACCATTGCGGGCCGAGCGGCCTGACCAGCGCGTTGGCGACGAGGCCGAGCGCCAGCATGCCGGCGAGGATGTACATCGTGCCGCTGTAGAGGCTGGCTCCGGTGACGCCGGCCGAGACCTGCGCCTCGCGGATATAGTTCACCACCACCGGGCCGATGATGCCTGCCGTCGACCAGGCGGTCAGCAGCCGGCCATGGATGGCGCCGACGAACTGCGTGCCGAAGACGTCGGCGAGATAGGCCGGCACCGTGGCGAAGCCGCCGCCATACATCGACAGGATGATGCAGAAGGCGGAGACGAACAGCACCTTGGACTGGATGCCGGCGGCCCAGGGCGCCGTCGCATAGAGCGCGATGCCGAGGATGAAGAAGGTGTAATAGGTGTTCTTGCGGCCGATCTTGTCCGACAGCGAGGCCCAGAAGAAGCGGCCGGCGATGTTGAACAGCGAGAGCAGGCCGACGAAGCCGGCGGCGATCGCCGCGACCGAGGTCTTCTGCCCGGCGTCGAGGGCCGAGAAGGCGACGCCCGCCTGGCCGATCAGCGCGCCGCCGAAGATCTCCTGCAGCATCGGCGAGGCGATGCCGAGCACGCCGATGCCGGCCGAGACGTTGAGGCAGAGCACCGCCCAGATCAGCCAGAACTGCGGCGTCTTGTGCGCGTCGCGCAGATGGACATGGCCGGAGGTGATCATCGCATTGGCGCTGCTCGGCGGCGCCCAGCCATCCGGCCGCCAGCCGGCCGGCGGCACGCGGTAGCCGAAGGCGCCGGCCATCATGAAGGCGAAGTAGATCGCCGCCATCACCAGGAAGGTCTGCAGCACGCCGACCGAGGTCGGGGTCTTGAAAGAGTTCATCAGCATGTCGGCCAGCGGCGAGCCGATCATCGCGCCGCCGCCGAAGCCCATGATCGCCATGCCGGTCGCCATGCCGCGCCGGTCCGGGAACCACTTGATCAGCGTCGAGACGGGCGAGATGTAGCCCAGCCCGAGGCCGATGCCGCCGATGACGCCCGAGCCCAGCCACATCATCCAGAGCTGGTGCCAGTAGATGCCGAGCGCCGAGATCACCATGCCGCCGCACCAGCACAGCGCCGATGCGACGCCGGCCTTGCGCGGCCCGGCCTTCTCCAGCCAGCCGCCCCAGATCGCCGCCGAGGCGCCGAGCAGCACGAAGAACAGCGTGTACATCCAGCCGAGATCGGAGACGCGCCAGTCGCAGGTGGTGGTGAAGAGCGCGCTCGCCAGGGTCAGCTCCGGGCAGGTCTTCGGCGCGGTGACGCCGATGGCCCGCGAGAGCGGCAGCCAGAACACCGAGAAGCCATAGGCCATGCCGATGCACAGATGGATGCACAGCGCGGCCGGCGGGACGAGCCAGCGGTTGAAGCCGGCCTTGGCGATGATCCTTTCGCGGTCGAGCAGGCCGACGCCTCCTCCGGCCTGCGCGATGTCCTGTGCGACGCTCATTCCCGGTTTCCTTTCCCCAAAGCTGCGCCGTTCGGGCCGGGTTCGCTCCCGGCTCGTTGAAACCCGTGCTGCGTTCCGCGGGGAACGCCTGTTGCGTTAGCTTCCGCGCGCCGGTCTGATCAGCGGCAAGGCGCGTCGCAGCAGCGGCGGAAGGTCTTCCGGACGGGCGGAATAGGCGTCGATGAACGCGTCGCGCATCCCTCCGGTCCAGAACTGGTTGATATGGTCGGCGACGGCGGGCACGGCCTCGGCGTCGGGATAGGCCTTGAAGAAATCGGCGATCTGCCCGGCCATGCGGGCGAGCTTGGCGAGGTGCTCGGCCTTGCGGTCGTCTCCGGCGCTGCCGGCATCAGCGGTCGTCAGTGCGGCCTCCGTCATCGGCTGGTCGTTTCCAGGCTGGGCGCGAGCCGGCCGGCGAAGACGGTGCAGCCGTCGCGGCGCGCCACCGAGACCAGCGTCAGCCCGAGATGCTTCGCCCGCTCGATCGCCAGCGAGGTCGGGGCCGAGATCGAGACCAGCGTGCCGGCCCCGAAGATCGCGGTCTTCTCGACCATCTCGAAGGAGGCGCGGCTGGTCACCAGCATGAAGCCGGCGCTCGCATCGGCGCCGGCGCGCAGGCGGGCGCCGATCAGCTTGTCGAGCGCGTTGTGGCGGCCGACATCCTCGCGCGCGGCGAGGATCGCGCCGCCGGCGTCGCACCAGGCGGCGGCGTGGACCGCGCGGGTGAGCCGGTTGAGCGGCTGGTGGCGGTCGAGCGCGGCGAGCGCCGTCTCGATCGCCTTCGCGGAAACCTGGCGCGCGGCCCGCGTCGCCGCGTCGGCCATCGGGATCTCCGCGATGGTCTCGACGCCGCAGAGCCCGCAGGAGGTGCGGCCGGAGAGGTTGCGCCGCCGGGCGAGATGCTCGCGGAAGCGTCCCGGCGCCAGCTCGACCGTGACGACGACGCCTTCCTCCCGGGGCTCGACGGCGACGCCGCGGATCTCGTCGGCGGCGCGGATGATGCCCTCGGTCAGGCTGAAGCCGGTGACGAAATCGGCGAGGTCGGACGGGCTCGCCATCATCACCGCATAGGGCATGGTGCCGTAGACGATGTTGACCGGCGTCTCGACGGCGACCTCGACATTGCGCGCGCCGTCGCCCTCGGCGCCGAAGCGCACCGGCTCGGCCGAGACCATCGCCGTCGCCGGCGGCTGGGCGGGAGGGTCACTCCGCGGCATCGGGCAGGCGCTCCGCGATCCGCCGCAAGGTGACGTCCTCCTCGAAATTCTTCTCCTGCCACTGCGAATAGTGGTTGGTGCGCCGGACCTCGACCGCGGTCACCTTGTATTCCGGGCAGTTCGTCGCCCAGTCGGAATAAT
The DNA here is from genome assembly GCA_900466745.1 of Hyphomicrobiales bacterium. GTDB lineage: Bacteria > Pseudomonadota > Alphaproteobacteria > Rhizobiales > Beijerinckiaceae > Allobosea > Allobosea minatitlanensis. Next base: position 27,681 of record UBNE01000041.1, read on the forward strand.
CGGTGGTGATGACGTTGGCGCCGGTCTTGGCGTGGTGGAAGGTGGTGTAGACCACGCCCGGCTGCATGCGCTCCGAGATCTCGGCGCGCAAGGCGATGTCGCCGGAGCGGCTGGCGAGCGAGACGAGGTCGCCGTCGCGGATGCCGCGGCTCTCCGCGTCGAAGGGGTGAATCTCCAGCACGTCCTCGTCGTGCCAGGCGCCGTTCTCGGTGCGCCTTGTCTGCGCGCCGACATTGTATTGCGAGAGGATGCGCCCGGTGGTGAGCAGCAGCGGGAAGCGCGGCCCGGTGCGCTCGTCGGTGGCGATGAACTCGGTGATCATGAACTGGCCCTTGCCGCGCACGAAGCGGTCGACATGCATCAGCGGCGTGCCGGTCGGGGCCTTCTCGTTGCAGGGCCACTGCACCGAGCCGAGCTTCTCCAGCTTGTCGTAGGAGACGCCGGCGAAGGACGGCGTCAGCCGCGCGATCTCGTCCATGATCTCGCCGGGATGGGCGTAGGACATCTCGTAGCCCAGCGCCCGCGCCAGCTCGATCGTCACCTGCCACTCGTCCTTGCCGGAGAGCGGCGCCATCACCTGCCGCACGCGGTTGATGCGCCGCTCGGCATTGGTGAAGGTGCCGTCCTTCTCGAGGAAGGAGGCGCCGGGCAGGAAGACATGGGCGTATTTCGCCGTCTCGTTCAGGAAAATGTCCTGGATCACGACGCATTCCATCGCGGCGAGCCCGGCCGTGACATGCTTGGTGTTGGGGTCGGACTGGGCGATATCCTCGCCCTGGACATAGAGCCCCTTGAAGGTGCCGTCGACCGCCTCGTCGAGCATGTTGGTGATGCGCAGGCCCTGCTCGGGGTCGAGCGGCACGCCCCACATCATCTCGAAGACCTGCCGGGTCGAATCGTCGGCGACATGGCGGTAGCCCGAGAATTCGTGCGGGAAGGAGCCCATGTCGCAGGAGCCCTGCACGTTGTTCTGGCCGCGCAGCGGATTGATGCCGACGCCGTCGCGCCCGATATTGCCGGTCGCCATGGCGAGGTTCGCCATCGCCATCACCGTGGTCGAGCCCTGGCTGTGCTCGGTGACGCCGAGCCCGTAATAGATCGCGCCGTTGCCGCCGGTGGCGTAGAGCCGCGCCGCGGCGCGAACATCCGCCGCCGGCACGCCGGTATATTGCTCGCTCGCCTCGGGCGAATTCTCCTCGCGGGCGACGAAGCGGGCCCATTGCTCGAAAGCGTCGAGATCGCAGCGCTCGCGCACATAGCTCTCGTCGATCAGCCCTTCGGTGACGACGACATGGCCGAGCGCGTTGAGCAGCGCGACATTGGTGCCGGGCCTGAGCGGCAGGTGGTAGTCCGCCTTGATATGCGGCGATTTCACCATGTCGATCCGGCGCGGGTCGGCGACGATGAGTCTCGCGCCTTCCCGGATGCGCTTCTTCATCCGCGAGGCGAAGACCGGATGGCCGTCGGTCGGGTTGGCGCCGATGATCAGGATGACGTCGGCCTTGGCGACCGACTTGAAGTCCTGCGTGCCGGCCGAGGTGCCGAGCGTGGTCTTGAGGCCGTAGCCGGTCGGCGAGTGGCAGACGCGGGCGCAGGTATCGACATTGTTGTTGCGGAAGGCGGCGCGCACCAGCTTCTGGACGAGGAAGACCTCCTCGTTGGTGCAGCGCGAGGAGGTGATGGCGCCGACCGATTCGCGGCCGTATCGGGCCTGGATGCGCTTGAACTCGGAGGCCGCGTGGCTGATCGCCTCTTCCCACGAGACCTCGCGCCACGGGTCCGTGATCCTGGCCCGGATCATCGGCTTGGTCATGCGGTCCCTGTGGTTGGCATAGCCCCAGGCGAAGCGGCCCTTGACGCAGCTATGGCCTTCGTTCGCCTTGCCGTCCTTGTAGGGTACCATGCGGATCACGCGGTCGCCCTGCATCTCGGCCTTGAACGAGCAGCCGACGCCGCAATAGGCGCAGGTCGTGACCTTGGAGTGCTCCGGCTGGCCGTGCTCGATGACCTTGTTCTCCATCAGCGTCGCCGTCGGGCAGGCCTGCACGCAGGCGCCGCAGGAGACGCATTCCGAGCCCAGGAAATCGGTCGGCCCGGCGGCGACGCGCGAGTCGAAGCCGCGGCCGGCAATCGTCAGCGCGAAGGTGCCCTGCACCTCCTCGCAGGCGCGCACGCAGCGATTGCAGACGATGCATTTCGACGGGTCGTAGGTGAAATAGGGGTTGGAGGTATCCTTCGCGAGCCAGTTCTCGTTGGCGAGCCCGTCCGCGGTCTTGGCGAAGACGTGGTTCTCGCCCTCATAGCCGTAGCGCACCTCGCGCAGGCCGACGGCGCCGGCCATGTCCTGCAATTCGCAGTCGCCATTGGCCGAGCAGGTCAGGCAGTCGAGCGGGTGGTCGGAGATGTAGAGCTCCATCACGCCCTTGCGCAGGCCGGAGAGGTTCTCCGACTGGGTGCGGACGACCATCCCGTCCTCGGCCGGGGTCGTGCAGGATGCGGGCGTGCCGCGCCGGCCCTCGATCTCGACCAGGCAGAGTCGGCAGGAGCCGAAGGGCTCCAGCGAGTCGGTGGCGCAGAGCTTGGGGATCTTGGTGCCCAGGCTCATCGCCGCCGCCATCACCGAGGTTCCGGCCGGCACCGTGACGCTCTGGCCGTCGATGCTCAGCGTCACGGTCTTCTCGGAAAGCCGGATCGGCGTGCCGTAGTCGATTTCCTTGATCAGGGCCATCTCAGCCTCCTCACTCGGCCGCCAGAGCGATTTCTTGCCGTGGGCTGGGAGGACGGTCGAAATCCTCGGGGAAATGGTTGAGCGCGCTCATCACCGGCATCGGCGTCAGCCCGCCCATGGCGCAGAGCGAGGCGTCGGTCATCAGCTTGGCGAGGTCGCGCAGCACGGCGATGTTCTTCGGGCGCTCGGTGCCCGCGATGATGCGGTCCATCACCTCGACGCCGCGCGTCGCGCCGATGCGGCAGGGCGTGCACTTGCCGCAGCTTTCCTTGGCGCAGAACTGGAAGGCGAAGCGGGCCTGCCTGGCCATGTCGACGGTGTCGTCGAACACGACGATGCCGCCATGGCCGAGCATGGCGCGCATGCTGGCGAGCGCCTCGTAATCCATCTGCACGTCGAGCTGTTCGGCGGTGAGATAGGCCCCGAGCGGCCCGCCGACCTGCACGGCCCGGATCGGCCGGCCCGACAGCGTGCCGCCGCCCATGTCCTCGATGATCTCGCGTAAGCTGATGCCGAAGGCGAGCTCGATCAGGCCTCCCCGTTTGACATTGCCGCCGAGCTGCACCGGCAGCGTGCCGCGCGAGCGGCCCATGCCGTAATCGGCATAGGCCTGCGCCCCATGCGCCAGGATCCAGGGCACGGCGGCGAAGGAGAGCACGTTGTTGACGACGGTCGGCTTGCCGAACAGCCCCTGGAGGGCCGGCAGCGGCGGCTTGGCGCGCACCACCGCGCGCTTGCCTTCCAGGCTCTCCAGCAGCGAGGTCTCCTCGCCGCAGATATAGGCGCCGGCGCCGAGCCTGACCTCGAGATGGAAGGCGTGTTTCGAGCCCATCACCGAGGCGCCGATCAGCCCGGCGGCCTCCGCTTTCAGGATGGCGCGCTCGAGGGTGCGGTAGGCATGCGGATATTCCGAGCGCAGATAGAGATAGCCGCGCGTCGCTCCGACGGCGACGGCGGCGATCGCCATGCCCTCGATGGTGAGATAGGGGTCGCCCTCGAACAGCATGCGGTCGGCGAAGGTGCCGCTGTCGCCCTCATCGGCGTTGCAGACGACGTATTTCTGGTCGGCCTTGGCGTCGTGGACGGTCTTCCACTTGATCCCGGTGGGGAAGCCGGCGCCGCCGCGCCCGCGCAGGCCCGAGGCCCTGATCGCCTCGACGATCTCGGCGCCGCCGAGGCCGATCGCCCTCTCCAGCCCGGCGAAGCCGCCATGGGCGCGGTATTCGGCGATGGAGAGCGGGTCGATCACCCCGACGCGCTCGAAGGTGAGGCGCTGCTGGCGCTTCATCCAGTCGAGCTCCTCGGTCCGGCCGAGGCGCAGCGCATGGGCGCCGCCGGAGAGGAAGCCGGCCTCGAACAGGGACGGCACGTCCCGCTCCGCGACCGGGCCGTAGGCGATGCGGCCTTCCGGCGTCTCGACCTCGACCAGCGGCTCGAGCCAGAGCATGCCGCGCGAGCCGTTGCGGACGATCTCGACCGCCGCGCCGCGGGCCGCGGCCTCGCGCGCCACGGCGCGGGCGACGGCCTCGGCGCCGACCGAGAGCGCGGCGGCGTCGACGGGGACGAAGATGCGGATCGGGGCGGCGCTCATGAATGCGCCCTTCCATGCCGGCAGAGCGCGGCGATGCGGGCCGCGTCGACGCGCCCAAGCAGCTCGCCATCGACCAGCGCCGAGGGGCCGAGCGCGCAATTGCCGAGACAATACACCGTTTCGACGGCGGCGTCGCCGGCCTGCGCAGCGTCGACGACGATGCCGTGCTCGCGGGCGAGGTCGTCGACCACCGCCTCGCAGCCGAGCGCCTGGCAGGCCTCGGCCCGGCAGAGCCTGACGATCCGGGCCGGCTGCGGCGCCGTCCTGAAGTCGTGGTAGAACGAGATCGCGCCATGCACCTCGGCGCGGGACAGGTTCAGCGCCTCGGCGATCAGCGGCACCGCCTGCGGGTCGACATAGCCGAAGGCGTCCTGCAAGGCGTGCAGCATCGGCAGCGTGGCGCCTTCCAGATGCGCCAGCCCGGCGATGATCGTCCTCGCGCTGTCCTGATCCCAGGCCGGATAACCCGCCATCTTTCCTCCAAAGCCCCGCTTTGCGCGGCGTATCTTGCAGGAAAGGTGGGCCATCCTGGAATGATTTCAAATCGTTTGTTCCAACCGAATGATAGGCCGGGGCTATCAAGTTGCGGCGATATCGGTTTCGCCGCGTCGCCTGCGACCAAAGTCGATACCGAAAATGGCGCGCAAGGTTCGTTTTGCGGCGCACAATGGCGCGAGCCGAAATGCGAGATAGGTGACGGCTATCGTACGATAGGCCGCCGCGGCAGGCCGGCATCCGTCACCGGCTTGGTCATCATCAGCAGGTTGCGCGCCAGCGGCGCGAAGGGCTGCCGGTCCGCGACGATCAGGCCGATGGTGCGCTGCGCGGCCGGCTCGACGAGCGGCAGCGCCCGGGTGCCGAGCGGCACGCCGAAGAACTCCAGCAATTGCAGCGAGACGATGCTGGCGATGCCCTGGATGCCGGCATGGGAGCACAGGTTGAAGATCGAGTTGGTCTCGATGACCGGGCGCGGCGCGGTGCCGACCGAGCGGAAGATGCCGTCGATGATGCGCCGGTTCTGCATGTCGCCGGTGAGCAGGCACAGCTTCAGCTCCGCCGCCTCGACCCAGGTGATGCTGTCGCGCTCGGCGAGCTGCCCGTCCTCGCGGGTCAGCAGCACGTAGGATTCCTGGTAGATCGGCTTGGAGATCACGCGGTCGAGCGGCTCGTTGTCGAGATAGGTCAGCCCGACATCGAGCTCGAAATTGTCGATGCCCTCCTGGATCTCCTGCGAGGTCAGCGAGAGCACGGTGAGCGACACCGCCGGGTAGCGCTCCGAGAAGGGCGCGGTGATATGGGCGATCATCGGCAGCGCGGTCGGGATCGCGCCGAGCCGGATGCGGCCCGAAATGCCCTCGCGCAGCTCCGCGATCTCCTCCTTCATCAGGTCGGCCTCGGCGAGGATGCGCCGGGCTCGGGCGAGCACCGCCTCGCCCTCCTTGGTGAAGCCCTGGAAGCGCCGGCCGCGCTCGACGATCAGCACGCCGAGCTCCTCCTCGAGCTGCACGATCGCGGCCGAGAGCGTCGGCTGCGAGACATGGCAGGCCTCGGCGGCGCGGCGGAAGTGCTTCTCGCGCGCCAGGGCGTCGAGATAAAGCAACTGGCGGATGATCATGGCGTCGTTTCGGCAGCGGCGGCTGGCGCCGAGCATCGGCATAGCCGCGCGCGGTTGCAAGCGCCGCGATTGCATCGGCGCCAACAGGCTGTTGCTGCAGGAGCAACGCCGCGGCGATTGCGCCGGAGCAAGCGCGCTCCTAACTCCCGGAGGCCGGGATGGCCGGCAGGCAAACGGGTCGGGTTGCGGCCCCGGGGGCTACTTATGGCACGGGAGCTGGAATTCGGGCTCGACACCTTCGGAGACGTCACCCATGGCGCGGATGGCGAGCCGCTGGCGCATGCGCAGGTGATCCGCAATCTCGTCGCGGAAGCCGAGCTGGCCGACCGCGTCGGCATCGACTTCATCGGCGTGGGCGAGCATCACCGGGCCGACTTCGCCGTATCCGCGCCCGAGATGGTGCTGGCCGCCATGGCCGCGCGCACCAGCCGGATCAGGCTCGGCTCCGCCGTGACCGTGCTCTCCTCGGACGACCCGATCCGCGTCTTCCAGCGGTTTTCGACGGTCGACGCGGTTTCCGACGGGCGCGCCGAGGTCATTCTCGGCCGCGGCTCCTTCACCGAATCCTTCCCGCTCTTCGGCTTCGATCTGCGCGATTACGAGAAGCTGTTCGAGGAGAAGCTCGATCTCTTCACCGCGCTGCTGCCGCAGGAGCCGGTGAACTGGCAGGGTTCGCTGCGCCCGCCGCTCAAGGACCAGCGCATCTATCCGCCGGTCGAGCACGGCCCGCTCAAGACCTGGATCGGCGTCGGCGGCAGCCCGGAATCGGTGGTGCGCGCGGTGCGCTACGACCTGCCGCTGATGCTCGCCATCATCGGCGGCGATCCGCTGCGCTTCAAGCCCTATGTCGATCTCTACCACCGCGCCTATGCGCAGATCGACAAGCCGGCGAAGCCGATCGGCGTGCATTCGCCGGGCTATGTCGCGGCCACCGACGAGCAGGCGAAGGAGGAGTTCTTCCCGGCCTTCAAGCAGGGGCGCGACCGCATCGGCGCCGAGCGCGGCTGGCCGCCGATGAGCCGCGCCGATTTCGAGCAGGAGGTCGCGCATGGCTCGCTCTATCTCGGCTCGCCGGAGACGGTGGCGCGCAAGATCGCCGCGACCGCCAAGGGTCTCGGCCTCTCGCGCTTCCAGCTCAAATACAGCGCCGGCCCGCTGGCGCATGAGAAGCTGATGGCGTGCATCCGGCTCTATGGCGAGCAGGTGGTCCCGCTGGTGCGGGAGATGCTGGGTTAGGGCGTACACATAAGCCGTCATTCCGGGGCGCCGCGTAGCGGCGAGCCCGGAACCCAGAACCGCAGGTCTCGGGAGTCAAGGCCGGCGCTATCGTAATGGGCCGCATCGGTTCTGGGTTCCGGGCTCAGGCCTTCGGCCTGCCCCGGAATGACGGGGTGGTGCTCACACCGCCTTCAGCGGATCGACCGACAGCGTCCGCTTCAGCGCCCTCAAGCCGAAGGTCGTGCGCGTCTGGCGCACGCCCGGAATGCGGTAGATCGTGCCGCGCAGGAAGCGCTCGTAATGGTCGGTGCCGCTGACCACGACCTTTGCGAGGTAGTCGTATTCGCCCGTCACCAGATGCGCCTCGACCACCTCCGGCGCCTTGACCAGCGCCTCGGCGAACTGGTCGAGCGCCTTGTCGTCGTGCTTGTCGAGCGTGATCTCGACGAAGACGACGTTGTTGTAGCCGAGCGCCTGATGATCGAGCAGCGCCACGTATTTCTCGATCACGCCGGCTTCTTCCAGCCGCTTCACCCGCGTCCAGCAGGGCGAGGGCGAGAGCCCGACCTTCTCGGCCAGCGCCTGGGTGGTCAGGCGGCCGTCCTCCCGCAATGCAGCAAGAATCTTGCGATCGATCGGATCGAGAGCAGGACTCTTCTGGCTCTTTCTGGTCATCGGTAGATCCGTCTGTAAAGATTGAATTCTGCAGAATGATCTTCTGCCGGATTTCCGCCGCGCCGGCAAATTCGGAAGGAACCTCCGGGGCCGCGGCGCTAGCGTTGGTTGCAGGGGAAACGGTCGCATGCCCGCCGGTACGTCGCCGCGCGGGGCCGTGCCGCTGGCGAGACGCCTTGCCGCAAGCCGGCAAAGGCGGAATGCTGGCGGGGCCAGGGATGGAGGCGCTCATGAGCAGCGACGAGGCAGGCAAGGCGCCGGCGACGATCCAGCCGCTGAAATTCCATGTGCCGCAGCCGGCGAGCCGCCCGGGCGAGAAGCCGGATTTCTCCGATGTGGTGATCCCCAAGGCCGGCTCCGTCGCCCGCCCGCCGGTCGATGTCGACCCCAAGGACATCCGCGACCTCGCCTATTCGATCATCCGCGTGCTGAATCGCGAGGGCGAGGCGGTCGGCCCCTGGGTGCCGGATCTCTCGCCCGAGGACCTGGTCAGGGGCCTGCGCCACATGATGACCTTGCGCAGCTTCGACGCGCGCATGCAGATGGCGCAGCGCCAGGGCAAGACCTCGTTCTACATGCAGCACACCGGCGAGGAGGCGGTGTCCTGCGCCTTCCGCATCGCGCTCGGGCCGCACGACATGAACTTCCCGACCTATCGCCAGGCCGGGCTGCTGATCGCGCATGACTACCCGCTCGTCGACATGATGTGCCAGATCTACTCGAACCAGCGCGACCCGATGAAGGGCCGGCAACTGCCGGTGATGTACTCCTCCAAGGAGAACGGCTTCTTCTCGATCTCGGGCAATCTCGCGACGCAGTTCGTCCAGGCGGTCGGCTGGGCGATGGCCTCGGCGATCAAGAACGACACCCGCATCGCCGCCGCCTGGATCGGCGACGGCTCGACGGCGGAATCGGATTTCCATGCGGCGCTGGTCTTCGCCTCGACCTACAAGGCCCCGGTCGTGCTCAACGTCGTCAACAACCAGTGGGCGATCTCGACCTTCCAGGGCATCGCGCGCGGCGGCTCCGGCACCTTCGCCGCAAGGGGGCTGGGCTTCGGCATCCCGGCGCTCAGGGTCGACGGCAACGACTACCTCGCGGTCTATGCGGTCGCGCAATGGGCGATCGAGCGGGCGCGCCGCAATCTGGGGCCCACGCTGGTCGAATACGTCACCTACCGCGCCGGCGCCCATTCCACCTCGGACGACCCCTCAGCCTACCGGCCCAAGCACGAATCCGACGAATGGCCGCTGGGCGATCCGCTGGTCCGGCTGAAGCAGCACCTGATCGCCATCGGCGCCTGGTCCGAGGAGCGCCACAAGCAGGCCGAGGCCGAGATCCTCGCGACCGTCATCGCCGCGCAGAAGGAAGCCGAGAGCTTCGGCACGCTGCATTCCGGCGGAAAACCCTCGGCGCGCGACATCTTCGAGGATGTCTATGCCGAGCTGCCGCCGCATCTGCGCCGCCAGCGCCAGCAGATCGGAGTCTGACGCGATGCCCCGCATGACGATGATCGAGGCGATCCGCTCGGCGATGGACGTCGCCATGGGCCGCGACGACGATGTCGTGGTCTTCGGCGAGGATGTCGGCTTCTTCGGCGGCGTCTTCCGCTGCACCCACGGGCTCCAGCAGAAATACGGCGTCTCGCGCTGCTTCGACGCGCCGATCAGCGAATCCGGCATCGTCGGCACCGCCATCGGCATGGCGGCCTATGGGCTGAAGCCCTGCGTCGAGATCCAGTTCGCCGACTACATGTATCCGGCCTATGACCAGATCGTCTCGGAAGCCGCCCGCCTGCGCTACCGCTCGGCCGGCGACTTCACCTGCCCGATGGTGATCCGCATGCCGACCGGCGGCGGCATCTTCGGCGGCCAGACCCACAGCCAGAGCCCGGAAGCGCTGTTCACCCATGTCGCCGGGCTGAAGACCATCGTCCCTTCCAACCCCTATGACGCCAAGGGCCTGCTGATCGCGGCGATCGAGGACCCGGACCCGGTGATCTTCCTCGAGCCGAAGCGGCTCTATAACGGCCCCTTCGACGGCCATCACGACAAACCCGTAACGGCCTGGTCGAAGCATGCGCTCTCCGAGGTGCCGGAGGGCCATTACACCGTGCCGCTGGGCCAGGCGGTGACGCGGCGCGAGGGCGCGGCCGTCAGCATCATCGCCTATGGCACCATGGTCCATGTCGCGCTGGCCGCGGCCGAGGACACCGGCATCGACGCCGAGGTCATCGACCTGCGCACCCTCGTCCCGCTCGATCTCGAGGCCATCGTCGCCTCGGTCGAGAAGACCGGGCGCTGCATCGTGCTGCACGAGGCGACGCTGACGTCGGGCTTCGGCGGGGAGCTGGCCGCACTCGTGCAGGAACACTGCTTCTACCATCTGGAGGCGCCGGTGATGCGCGTCACCGGCTGGGACACGCCCTATCCGCATGCGCAGGAATGGGACTACTTCCCCGGCCCCGCTCGCCTGGGACAGGCGCTGCGCGACATCATGGAGGCACGCTGATGGCCGAGCGCATCATCAAGCTGCCCGATGTCGGCGAGGGCATCGCCGAAGCCGAGCTCGTCGAGTGGCACGTCAAGGTCGGCGACATCGTCCGCGAGGACGACCTCATCGCCGCCGTGATGACCGACAAGGCGACGGTCGAGATCCCCTCGCCGGTCGAGGGCGAGGTCACCTGGGTCGGCGCCGATGTCGGCGACACGGTGCCGATCGGCTCTGCCCTGGTGAAGCTCAAGGTCGCGGGGGAGGGCGGCGCGGCCGAGGAGGATGCGGCGGAGAACCACGCCGTCATTCCGGGGCAGGCCGAAGCCCTGAGCCCGGAACCCGGAACCGATGCCCCTGATCGCAAAGACGCCGGCGGCAGGGAGCCCCTTTCGGATAAGTCATCGGTTCCGGGTTCCGGGCCCTTCGCTGACGCGAAGTCCCGGAATGACGGCGGTGCTTCCCTCGCCAAGCCGGCCGCACCGCCTCCTCCGCCGCCCAAGCCCGCACGCGCTTCCGCCGCACCCGCCCAGCGCCGCGCGCCGGGCGAAAAACCGCTGGCCTCGCCGGCCGTGCGCCTGAAGGCGCGCGAGGCCGGGGTCGATCTGCGCCAGGTCCAGGGCACGGGCCCCGCCGGCCGCATCACCCATCAGGACATCGACGCCTTCCTGCTGCGCGGCCCTGAGCCGGCGCGTGGCGGCGGGCTCGTCGAGCGGAGCGCCGTCACCGAGGTCAAGATCGTCGGTCTGCGCCGCCGCATCGCCGAGAAGATGGCGCTGTCGAAGTCGCGCATCCCGCACATCACCATCGTCGAGGAGGTCAATGTCTCGCCGCTGGAGGATTTGCGCGCCACCCTCAACAGGAAGCCGACGCCGGAGCGGCCGAAGCTGACGCTCTTGCCCTTCCTGATGCGCGCCATGGTCAAGGCGCTCGCCGAGCAGCCGGCGCTGAACGCGCTCTATGACGACGAGGCCGGCATCGTGCGCCAGCATGCCGCGATCAATATCGGCATCGCCACGCAGACGCCGTCGGGCCTGATCGTGCCGGTGGTGAAACATGCCGAGGCGCGCGATCTCTGGGGCTGCGGCATCGAGCTCGCCCGCCTCGCCGAGCGCGCCCGCGACGGCACCGCGACGCGCGACGAATTGACCGGCTCGACCATCACCATCACTTCGCTCGGTGCCCTCGGCGGCATCGCGACGACGCCGGTGATCAACTACCCCGAGGTCGCCATCGTCGGCGTCAACAAGATGGTGGTGCGCCCGGTCTGGGACGGCACCGGCTTCGTGCCGCGCAAGATGATGAACCTCTCCTCCAGCTTCGACCACCGCGTCATCGACGGCTGGGACGCCGCCATCTTCGTGCAGCGGCTGAAGGAGCTGCTGGAGAACCCGGCCACGCTCTTCGTGGATATGTGACGTGATGGGTGCGGTGCCTGAACAGAACGGGTCATCCCGGACGCAGCGAAGCGGAGATCCGGGATCCATGCCTGAACCTTCGTCGGGTGCGCTCCGGCATGGATCCCGGGTCAAGCCCGGGATGACGATATGGTTCGGGCGAGACATTCTCCCCTGCGCTGGCGGAGTGAACAGATGACCGACATCACCTGCAAGCTCCTCGTCATCGGCGCCGGCCCGGGCGGCTATGTCTGCGCCATCCGCGCCGGCCAGCTCGGCCTCGACACCGTCATCGTCGAGAGCACGAAGCTCGGCGGAAGCTGCCTCAATGTCGGCTGCATCCCGTCCAAGGCGATGATCCATGTCGCCGAGGAGTTCGAGAAGGCGGCCGAGGCCGCCGCCGGCAAGACCCCCTTCGGCCTGACGGTTTCCCAGCCCGCGCTCGACCTGAAGCAGGCCGTCGCCTGGAAGGACGGCATCGTCCAGCGGCTCAACAACGGCGTCGCCGGGCTGCTGCGCAAGGCCAAGGTCAAGATCGTCCATGGCAAGGCCCGCTTCCGCGACGGCCGGACCGTTCTGGTCGAGACCGAGACCGGCCCGAAGACGGTGCATGCCGAGACCATCGTCATCGCCACCGGCTCGGCCCCGGTCGAGCTGCCCTTCCTGCCCTTCGGCGGCAACGTCATCTCCTCGACCGGCGCGCTCGCGCTCACCGAATTGCCGAAGCGCCTCGTCGTGGTCGGCGGCGGCTATATCGGGCTCGAGCTCGGCACCGCCTTCGCCCGGATGGGCTCCAAGGTCACGGTGGTGGAGGCGCAGGAAAAAATCCTGCCGCTCTACGATGCCGAATTGACCGGCCCGGTCGCGAAGCGCCTGACCGCGCTCGGCGTCGAGGTTCTGACCGGCGCCAGGGCGCTGGGGCCGACCGCGAAGGGCGACGGCCTGCGCGTCGAGACGGCCGACGGCAAGGAACGCAGCCTGCCGGCCGACAGGATCCTGGTCACGGTCGGCCGCAAGCCGGTCACCGACGATCTCGGCCTCGACAATCTCGTGCTGGACATGGACGGCCGCTTCATCCGCATCGGCGAGCGCTGCGAGACGGCGATGCGCGGCATCTATGCCATCGGCGACGTCACCGGCGAGCCGATGCTGGCCCACCGCGCCATGGCGCAGGGCGAGATGGTGGCGGAGATCGTCGCCGGCCTGCCGCGCGCCTGGGACAAGCGCAGCATCCCGGCGATCTGCTTCACCGATCCCGAGATCGTCTCGGTCGGCCTCTCGCCCGAGGAGGCGAAGCGCGCCGGCCATGAGCTCAAGATCGGCCAGTTCCCCTTCGCCGCCAATGGCCGCGCCATGACCCGCCATGGCGAGACCGGCTTCGTGCGCGTCGTCGCGCAGGCCGGCAGCGACCTCGTGCTCGGCATCCAGGCGGTGGGGCAGGGCGTCTCGGAATTGTCGGCCGCCTTCGGCCTCGCCATCGAGATGGGCGCGACGCTTGCCGACATCGCCGGGACGATCCACGCCCATCCGACGCTGGGCGAGGCCTTCCCCGAGGCGGCGATGAAGGCGCTCGGCCACGCGCTGCACATCTGAGGCGGGTTGCCGCGATCCGATCGAAAGAGCGCGGGGCATCCCGGCCGGAACGCTGCCGGCAGCGGCCCGCGACCGATCCGCGCAGCCTGGCGGCGCGGATGCCTACAATGTTGACATTGTCTGTATCAGCGCCGATCTGAGGGGCGACGCCGACCGCAACGGCGCCGTCCTGTGGAGAGTGTCCCATGTCTGGCGAGCAATGGCCGCCGCTTCCTCCGACGACGACCGGCCTGCGCGGCCGCTGCCCGCGCTGCGGGCAGGGCAAGATGTTCGAGAGCTTTCTCAAGCTGAAGCCGAAATGCGAGGTCTGCGGGCTGGACTATTCCTTCGCCGATCCGGCCGACGGCCCGGCCTTCTTCGTGATGATGTTCGTCTGCATCCCGGCCGCGGCCTTCCCGCTCTGGATGGAACTGACCTATGACCCGCCGACCTGGGTGCATCTCGTCACGACGCTGCCTTTGGTCCTGCTCACCTGCATCCCGCCCCTGCAGCCGCTGAAGGGCTGGCTGGTCGCCTCGCAATTCTTCCACAAGGCCGAGGAAGGCCGCCTCGTGCGCCCGGCGCCGCAGGACAAGCCGACGAGCTGACGCTCCCGGCGGCGCGCCCGCTCAGCCCGAAGCCTCCCCCCGGATCAGCGCCGCCAGCAGGCCGAGCGCCTCGGCGAGGCGCGCCCGCTCCGGTATCGCGCCGAGCGCGATGCGGATCGCGTCCGGCGCCGCGCCGTCCGGGCTGAAGGCGTCGGCTGCCATCACTCCAAGCCCCGCCAGCCGGGCCCGCGCGATCAGGCTGTTGCGGTCCCAATGCGGCGGCAAGGGCTGCCAGACATGCAGCGCGTGCGGGTGGCTCTGCATCGTCGCCGGCAGCGCCGCCCGCGCCAGCGCCTGCCGCCCGGCCGCCTCGCGCCTGACCCCGTCCAGCAGGTCGCGCGCCGCGCCGATCCTGATCCAGTGGGCGGCGAGCGCCGTCATCAGCGGCGCGGGCATCAGCGCCACGGCGCGCAGGGCGGCGAGGAACGGCGCCTCGTCGCCGCCTTCGGGCATGACCACGAAGGCCGTGCGCAGGCCCGGCGTCAGCACCTTGGACAGCGTCGCGACATGCCATGTCCGCTCCGCCGCCAGCGCCGCCAGCGGCGCCGGCGCATCGCCGGCGAGCAGGCTGTAGGGATCGTCCTCGATCAGGATAAGATCGTGCCGGCGGGCGATGGCGGCGAGCGCCCGGCGCCTTGGCGCCGGCACGGTGAGGCAGGTCGGGTTCTGCAGCGTCGGCGTCAGCGCGAAGAGCCGGGCGCCGTGGCGCGCCGCGGCTTCGCCCAGCGCGGCGGGCAGGGGGCCGTCGGCGTCGCTCGCGACCGGCGCCAGGGCGAGCCCGTGCCGCCGCGCGGCGTCGATCAGGCCGGGATAGGCGAGCGGCTCGGTCAGCAGCACCTCGCCCGGCCGGGCCAGCAGCGAAAGCAGGGCGTGGAGCGCCGTCTGGGCGCCCGGCGCCACGGCGACCCGCCGCGGCGGCAGCGGGCCGAGCAGCGGCGCGAGCCAGGCGGCGCCGGCGGCGCGCTCGGCCAGCGAGCCGGCCCCGCCGTGATAGTTCATCAACTGGTCGGCGTCGCTGCGCGCCAGGATCTCGGCGATGCCGCGCTGCATCAGCTCGCCCAGCCTGATCCCCTTCGGCGCGGGCGGGATCGTCATGCTGAGATCGAGCGGCGGGCCGGCCTGCTCCTGCCGGGCGGAGATGAAGGAGCCGCGGCCGGTCACCGCGTCGAGCAATCCCCGCGCCCGCGCCTCGCCGAAGGCGCGGGTCACGGTGGTCAGGTCGACGGCGAGGAGCTCGGCCAGCTTGCGTTGCGGCGGCAGCCGGTCGCCGGGGCGCAGGCGTCCGTCGGCCACTGCCTGCTCGATCAGCCGGACGATCTGCTGGTAGCGCGGTCCCGCCGCCGGATCGAGCGCGCCGATCCAGCCTGCCGATCGGTCGGTGTCGGCCATCTCCGGCTCCGCGATGCCTACATTGCAGGAATTGTAGGTATCGCTTAGCGCAAAGCCGCGGGCCGCGCCAGCGGCGGCCCGGGGGCGTTTCGTCTCAGCCCTGCGCGCCGGCCTTGACGAAGCCCTGCAGCTCCGGCGTCTGCGGCGCGGCGAAGAGTTCCCTGGAAGGCCCCTGCTCCCAGATCTTGCCCTGGTGCATGAAGACCGTGGTGTTGGCGACGTTGCGGGCGAAGTTCATCTCATGCGTCACCAGGATCATGGTCATGCCGCCCTTGGCGAGCTTCTCCATGACCAGCAGCACCTCGCCGGTCAGCTCCGGGTCGAGCGCCGAGGTGACCTCGTCGAACAGCATCACCTTGGGCTGCATCGCCAGCGAGCGGGCGATGGCGACGCGTTGCTGCTGGCCGCCGGAGAGATTGTCGGGATAGCTGTCGAACTTGTCGGAGAGGCCGACCTGCGCCAGCACGTCCTTGGCGAGCGCCAGCGCCTCGGCCTGCGGCACGTTCTTGGTGATGCGCGGCGAGAGCATGATGTTCTGGCCCACCGTCAGATGCGGGAACAGGTTGTAGCTCTGGAAGACGATGCCGACATCCTTGCGCAGGGCGCGCAGGCGCTTCGGGTCCTGGTCGACGACATGGCCGGCGACCTCGATGCGGCCGGACTGGAACGCCTCGAGCCCGTTGATGCAGCGCAGCATGGTCGATTTGCCCGAGCCGGAGCGGCCGATCAGCGCCACGACCTGTCCCGTCTCGACCGAGAGCGAGACGCCCTTCAGCACCTCGAGCTTGCCGTAGCTCTTATGGACGTCTTCAATGAGGACGGCTGGCATTCATCACCTTTTCGAGATGGCGGCTGAGCCGGGAGAGGGGGAAGCAGATCGCGAAATAGATCAGCGCGACCAGCCCGAAGACCCGGAAGGAATCGAAGGTCGCGTTGTTGACGAGCTGGCCGGCGCGGGCGAGCTCGACGAAGCCGACGACCGAGACGATCGAGGTGTTCTTCACGAGCTGGACGAGGAAGCCGACCGTCGGCGGCAGCGAGATCCGCACCGCCTGCGGCAGGATGACGTGTCGATAGGTCTGCGCCGGCGAATGCGCCAGCGAGGCCGAGGCCTCCCATTGCTGGAACGGCACGGACTCGATCGAGCCGCGCCAGATCTCGGCGAGATAGGCGCTGACATAGATCGCGAGCGAGGCGGACGCCGCCAGGAAGGGCGGCAGCTCGACGCCGAACAGCGACAGCCCGTAATAGCTCATGAACAGCACCATGAGCACCGGGATCGACTGGATGACCAGGATGTAGGTCGCCGCGATGCGGCGCACGATCCTGATCCGCGACAGCCGCATGATCGCCAGCACGCCGCCGAGCAGCCCGCCGATCAGGAAGGCGATCGCGGTGAGCAGCAGCGTCCAGCCGGCGGCGCGGAAGAGGAAGAGGGCCTCGGGCCAACCGAAGGTCGTCATCAGGCGGCCTCCGCTTTGGCGTCGAGCCGGTCGACGCTGGAGATGCGCGGGAAGATGGCGCGGCCGAGCCGGTCGAGCGCGACCTTCAGCGTCAGCGCCAGCACCAGATAGATGAGGGTGACGACGATATAGGTCTCGAAGCTGCGGAAGGTGTTCTGCTCGATGATCGCCGCCGTGCCCGAGAGCTCCGGCACCGCGATGAAGGAGCAGATCGAGGAGGCCAGCAGCATCAGCACGAATTGCGAGGAGAGCGCCGGCCAGACGCGGGCGAGCGCCGGCATCAGCACGACATGCTGGAAGACCTGGCGCCGGGTCATCGCCAGGGACAGGCCCGCCTCGAGCTGCGAGCGGTGGATGGAGTCGACGCCGGCGCGGATGATCTCGGTGGCGTAGGCGCTGAGGTTGAGTGTCATGGCGAGCAGCGCGGCTTCCGTGCCGGGCAGGCGGATGCCGAGCAGCGGCAGCCCGAAGAACAGCATGAAGAGCTGCACCAGGAAGGGCGTGTTGCGCATCAGCTCGACATAGGCGTCGACCAGCAGGCCGACCCAGCGCCCGAGCAGGCTCTTGGCCGCGACCAGCAGGATGGCGAGGACGAGCCCCAGGACGATGGCGCCGAAGGAGAGCCCGAGCGTCAGCAGGACGCCGTCGACGATCCGGTCGGATTCCGCGAAGATCGGCTCGAATTGGAATTGGATCGGCATGAATCTCCTCTCCGCCGCAGCGCCGGGGCCGGCGGGGCTGGCCCGCCGGCGGTCGGTGTCAGATCGGAAGGCGGGCGATCAGAAGGTCGGGAGCTGCGGCAGCGGGCCGCCGACCCACTTCTCGGAGATCGCGTTCAGCTCGCCATTCTGCTTGATGTAGTAGATCAGGTTGTTGAGCCACTGCTTCAGCTCGTAGGCGTCCTTGCGGACGGTCATCGAGTTCGGCTGCATGCCGAACATGAATTTCAGCTCCGTCTCGGTCTCGCCGCGCGCCTTGATGGCGGCGTTGGCCTGGGCGTCCGGCCCGGCGATGGCCTCGACCTGGCCGGAGAACAGCGCCTGCATGGTGGTGGCGTCGTCCTCGAAGCGCAGGATCTTGAGGTTGAGCTCCTTCTCGCGGTTGGTGAATTCGCGCTCCACGCTGGAGCCGCGGTTCACGCCGACGGTGCGGTTCTTGAGGTCTTCCCAGGTTTTGATCGGGGTGTTCTTCTTGGCGTAGATGCCGGTCTGGAAGGCGCTGTAGGGGATGGTGAACATCACCGCCTTGGCGCGCTCCGGCGTCGGCGCCAGCGTCGCCACCAGGAAGTCGACCTTGCCCGCTTCCAGCGCCGGGATGCGCGCCGGCGGGGTGAGCTGCACGACCTCGACCGGCACGCCGAGATATTTGCCGACCAGCGCGGTCACGTCCGCGTCGTAGCCGATGGCGTTGCCCTGCGCGTCGACCGAGCCGTAGGGCGGGGCGCCGATCAGCACGCCGACCTTGACCTTACCGCGCTTGACGATGTCGCTGATGGACTGGGCCGGGGCCTGGCTCGCCGCGAGCATGCCGGCGCCGAGCGCGAGCAGGGTGCCGGCGATCTTGAGATGCTTGAGGATGTTCACTGGACGTCTCCCGTTACGAGGTCTTTTCGGTTGGCCCGGCTTCTGGCGGCCGGTTGCAGGCAGGGCTCAGCTTCCCCTTTTGACGACGTTCTCCAGCGGCTCGCCGGAAAAACGCCGCCTGATGTTAGCAGCAATCACCGCCTGGCGCCGTCGGATCGTTCCGTCGGTCCAGCCGGACATATGCGGGGTCATTAAAACGTTTGAAAGCTCGTGGAAAGGCAGTTTCGACGGCAAGGGCGACGCATCGTCAGCCTGTGGATAACGATACCAGGTGTCGATCACCGCGCCGCCGATGCGCCGGTTCTTCAGCGCCTCGTAGAGCGCCGCCTCGTCGACGGTCGGCCCGCGCCCGACATTGACCAGGACGGCGTCCGGCCGCATCGCCGCCAGGGCTTCGGCGCCGATGAGGCTCTTGGTGTCCCCGGTCAGCGGCACGGAGACCACGACGACGTCGACCGAGCCGAGGAAATCGGCGAGCCGGTCGAGGCCGAAGGCGCGGTCGACCAGCGGCGAGGGCGGGACCGGGCTGCGATTGGCGACATGCACCTGCATCTCGAAGGCCTTGGCGCGGGCGGCGATCGCCTTGCCGATATGGCCGAAGCCGATGAGGCCGATGGTGCGGCCGGCGATCTCGTCATGCACCCGCTCCGGCGCGCCGGCCCAATAGGCCCAGTCGCCGCGGCGCAGCCGGCTGTCGGCATCGGCGAGGGGGATGGCGCGGGCGAGCAGCGCGCCCATCACATATTCCGCGATGGCCTGCTCGTGGCCGAAGCAGTTGCACAGCGCGGCCGAGGCCGGCAGCCGGTCGAGATCGACGGCGTCGTAGCCGGCGCCCGGCACATGGAAGAGCCGGAGGTCGGCGGGCAGCGGCAGGCTGGCGTCGAACTTCACCCCGACGATGGCTTCGGCCCGCGCATAGGCTTCCCTCTCCGCCTCGGTCTGGAGCACGTCCGGCAGCAGCCGGATCTCGGCCGGCTGGCCGAGCCGGTCGGCGAAGCCGTGGCTGAAGGTGGCGGCGTTCTCGCCATGGAAGATGATGCGCATGTCGGGCGGTCCGGCGGTCGGGCGGGGCGAGGGCTCAGCGGGGCAGCAGCGGCTCGACGCTGCAGTCGAGCAGGGACGGGTCGATATTCTCCTCCATCTCGTCGAACATGCTGTCGACGAAGGCGACGAGCGCGTCCGAGGCGGCGATGGCGCGCTCGGGCTGCGAGGAGGCGATGCCGTTCAACAGGGCGAGATGGTGGTCGACGGTGCCGTCCAGGCTCTGCTGGCCGGGCATGTAGCTGTGATGGATGAAGCCGATGCGCCGGAAGATGGTGTGCAGCGGCCGCAGCGTGTGCTCGAGGAAGGGCTCGCCGGCGGCCGAGAGGATCATCTGGTCGATGCGCCGGTCGAGCGTGTTGAACTCGGCCAGCGTCAGCTCCTCGCGGCGGTCGCGCAGCAGCCGGGCCATGTGCAGCATCTGGTTGCGGTGCATCGGGCCGGCGCGCTCGGCGGCGAGCCGGGCGACGAAGCGTTCCAGATCGCGCCGCAGCTTGAGCAGGACCCGCTCGCGCGCCAGGTCGATCGGCGCGATCTGGAGCCCGTGCCGGGGCCGGATGACGATCAGCGTATCGGCCGCGAGCCGGCTGACGGCGTGGTGGATCGGGGTCCGGCCCAGCCCGGTCAGGTCCTGCAGGTCCTGCATCGTCAGCAGGCGGCCGGGCCTCAGCACGCAGTCGATCAGCATCGCCTCGATGCGCTCATAGGCGATCTCGAAGAAGTTCAGGCGGTTGCGGCGCGGCGGCGGCTCCAGGCCGTCCGGGGCGACGAGCTTCGGCTTTTCCTTGCGACCTGCCATGGCCTCCTCCGCGGCGGGCTCTGCCGGCCCGCACGTTTGCGACGACGATAAACATGTTGTGATATTTTACAAGCTCTCTTATGGTCCGGGCGGCCCGGCGCCATTCTAGGGCGGCCCGGGCGCAGGCAAAAGAACGGGCAGGGCGCGACGATAGTCTGATGCTCTGCCCTCGCCGGGGAGGCGGGCTTTGAAGATCACGGCGATCGAGACGTTGCGGACCGAGGAATTCGCCAATGTCCTGTGGGTGCGCGTGCACACCGATGCCGGGCCGGTCGGCCTCGGCGAGACCTTCTACGGCGCGGCTTCGGTGGAGGCGCATCTCCACGACACGCTCGCCATGCGGCTCCTCGGCAGGAACCCGCTGCAGATCGAGGCGCTGCACAAGGAGATGACCAACCTGCCGATGGCCCAGGCCTCGACCGGCGCGGAATCGCGGGCGGCCTCGGCGGTCGACATCGCGCTCTGGGACATCTTCGGCAAGGTCTGCGGCCAGCCGGTGCACCAGATGCTCGGGGGCCTGTGCCGCGACAGGCAGCGCATCTACAACACCTGCGCCGGCTACAGATATGTCCGCTCCCACAACATCAAGCCGGTCTCGACCTGGAATCTCGGCGAGGCCGCCGGCCCCTATGAGGATCTCGACGGCTTCATGAACCGGGCCGATGCGGTGGCCGAGAGCCTGCTGGAGCAGGGCATCACCGCGATGAAGATCTGGCCCTTCGATCCGCCCGCGATCGAGAACCAGGGCCTGTTCATCACCCCCGAGCAGATGCGCAAGGCCTGCGAGCCCTTCGAGAAGATCCGCAAGGCGGTCGGCGACAGGATCGAGATCATGGTCGAGATGCACTCGCTCTGGAACCTGCCGACCGCGATCAAGATCGCGCGGGTGCTCGAACAGTACGAGCCGAGCTGGTACGAGGACCCGATCCGGATGAACTCGCCCCAGGCGCTGGCCGAGTTCGCCCGCTCGACCAAGGTCTCGGTGACGGCGAGCGAGACGCTGGGCTCGCGCTTCCCCTACAAGGACATGCTCGACCGCGACGCGATGCATGTGGTGATGGCCGATCTGTGCTGGACCGGCGGCCTGACCGAGGGGCGCAAGATCGCGGCGATGGCCGAGACCTATCACCGCCCCTTCGCGCCGCATGACTGCATCGGCCCGATCGGCTTCGTCGCGGCGATCCACGCCTCCTTCAGCCAGCCCAACACGCTGATCCAGGAATCGGTGCGCGCCTTCTATACCGGCTGGTACAAGGAGCTCGTCACCGAAATGCCGCGGATCGAGGGCGGCTATGTCTATCCGCTGGAGGCGCCCGGTCTCGGCGTCGAGCTGCTGCCGGCCGTGTTCGAGCGCCCGGACCTGACGGTGCGCCGCACCAGCCTGTAGACTTCTCCCATAGACGCGGTCGTCCCGGGCCCGCAGGGCGACCCGGGATCCATGCCTGAGCCTCTTTCGGAAAAGCTCCGGCATGGATCCCGGATCGGCGCCGCTTCGCGGCTTGTCCGGGATGACAACATTGTTGCACGAGACCATGACCATCGCTGGAGACCGGTGCCCATGACCAATCCCCTCTTCGACCTCAGCGGTCGCACGGCCCTCGTCACCGGCTCCTCGCGCGGGCTCGGCCGCGCCATGGCCGAGGGGCTGGCGGCGGCCGGCGCCCGCATCCTCGTCAACGGCACCGACCCCGGTCGCGTCGACACGGCGGTGAAGGAGATGCGCCAGGCCGGCTACGAGGCCGAGGCCGCGCCCTTCGACGTGACCGCCGAGGACGCCGTCGCCAGGGCCTTCGCGGGCTTCGACGCGGCTGGCATCGCCGTCGACATCCTGGTCAACAATGCCGGCATCCAGTTCCGCAAGCCGATGGTCGAGCTCGCCACCGCCGACTGGCAGCGGGTGATCGACACCAACCTGACTTCGGCCTTCGTCATCGGCCGCGAGGCGGCGAAGCGCATGATCGCGCGCGGCCACGGCAAGATCGTCAATATCGGCTCGCTGACCAGCGCGCTGGCACGAGCCACCGTCGCGCCCTACACGGTCGCCAAGGGCGGCATCAAGATGCTGACCCAGGCGATGGCGGCCGAATGGGCCGAGCACGGCATCCAGGCCAACGCCATCGGCCCCGGCTACATGCTGACCGACATGAACCAGGCGCTGATCGAGAACCCGGCCTTCGACGCCTGGGTCAAGGGGCGCACGCCCGCGAAGCGCTGGGGCAAGCCGCAGGAGCTGATCGGCGCCGCCGTCTTCCTCGCCGCGCCGGCCTCCGACTATGTCAACGGCCAGATCATCTATGTCGATGGCGGGATGCTCGCCGTCCTGTAAAAGAACGCCGGCGCATCGACCCGCGCAGCCGGCCGACGGCTTCGACGAGAGAGCGATGCGCAGCGGAGGAAACGGATGGCCCGCCTGCGCCTCGACACGCTCGACCGCAAGATCATCGCGGAACTGCAGATCAACTCGCGCCTCTCGGTGCAGGAGCTGGCCGAGCGCGTCGGCCTCTCCGCCTCGCCCTGCGCGCGGCGCATCCGCATCCTCGAGGAGGCGGGCGTCATCCAGGGCTATGCCGCGATCATCGACCAGACCAGGGTCGGCCTGCCGATCAGCGTCTTCGTCTCGATCAAGCTGGAGCGCCAGCGCGAGGACGAGCTCGACCGCTTCTCGCAGGCCGTGGCGCGCTGGCCCGAGGTGGTGGATTGCTATCTGATGACCGGCCAGCGCGACTATCTGATGCGCATCGTGGTGCGCGACCTGCCGGCCTATGAGCGCTTCCTCAAGGACAAGCTGACCCGGCTCGACGGCGTCGCCTCGATCGAATCGAGCTTCGCGCTGGGGCAGGTCAAGCGCTCCAGCGCCCTGCCGATCGCGGCGGCGCCGGAGGAGGATTAGGCGCGCCTCTCTCACCGCCCGTCATCCCGGACAAGCCGCGAAGCGGCGCCGATCCGGGATCCATGCCGGAACGGTTCAGGCATGGATCCCGGGTCTCCCTTCGGTCGCCCGGGATGACCCGCGGAGGGGGTGACGAAGCGTCCTACCGCTCCGCCGAAGCGGCCCAGATGTTGATGCCGCCATCGACCGCGTGCCTGTCGATCGCCGCCAGCTCCGCGGCCGAGAACTCCGGGTTCTGCAGCGCCGCGACGCAATCCGTCACCTGCTCCGGCCGGCTCGCGCCGATCAGGGCGGAGGTGATGCGCCCGCCGCGCAACACCCAGGCGATCGCCATCTGGGCGAGGCTCTGGCCACGCGCGGCCGCGATCTCGTTCAGCGCCGCGATGTGCCTGATGTTGTCCTCGCTGAGGAAGCCGTCGCGGAAGGAGGGCGCCTTCTTGTCGGCGCGGCTGCCGGCCGGCACGCCCTTCAGGTACTTGTCGGTCAGCATGCCCTGCGCCAGCGGCGAGAACACGATCGAGCCGATGCCCTCGCTGTCGAGCGTGTCGATGAGCTTGTCCTCCTCGATCCAGCGGTTGAGCATCGAATAGCTCGGCTGGTGGATCAGGCAGGGCGTGCCAAGCCGGCGCAGGATCGCGGCCGCCTCCTGCGTGCGCTTGGCGTTGTAGGAGGAGAGCCCGACATAGAGCGCCTTGCCCTGGCGCACGACGGCGTCGAGCGCGCCCATCGTCTCCTCCAGCGGCGTGTTCGGGTCGAAGCGGTGCGAATAGAAGATGTCGACATAGTCAAGCTTCATCCGCTTCAGGCTCTGGTCGAGGCTGGAGATCAGGTATTTGCGGCTGCCCCATTCGCCATAGGGGCCGGGCCACATCCGGTAGCCCGCCTTGGTCGAGATGACGAGCTCGTCGCGAAGCCCGTCGAAATCCTGGCGCAGGATCTCGCCGAAGGCGGTCTCGGCCGAGCCGGGCGGGGGGCCGTAATTGTTGGCGAGGTCGAAATGGGTGATGCCGAGATCGAAGGCGGTGCGGCAGATCTCGCGCATGGTGGCGCGGCTGCCGGTCTCGCCGAAATTCTGCCAGAGGCCGAGCGACAGCGCCGGCAGCATCAGCCCGCTGCGCCCGCAGCGGTTGTAGCGCATCGTGTCATAGCGGTTCGGATGGGCCATGGCGTTTCCTCTCTAATCGATTGAATTCCCGGATCGGATAAAGGCCCGGCGGATTTTGCTCCACCGGGCGCGTGACGGCTTCCAGCTCGCGGGAGAACCACGCCGTCATTCCGGGGCCTTGCGCAGCCATGAGCCCGGATCCCATGAACACGAGGTTGGCGGAAAGGTGCTGCCGGAGTGGCGCTCTACCGATTGTCGTCGCGTTCATGGGTTCCGGGCTCGGGCCTGATGGCCCGCCCCGGAATGACGGCGTTGCGTGTCGTGTCAGGCCGCGGCGTAGCCGACCGTGCCCTTGATCTCGAGGAATTCCTCGAGGCCGAAATCGGCGTATTCGCGGCCGTTGCCGGACTGCTTGTAGCCGCCGAAGGGCGCGCCGGCGTCCCAGGCCGGATAGTTGATGTAGACATTGCCCGCGCGCATCTGCGCCGCGACCTTGCGAGCCCGCTCCTGCGAACCGGACTGGACGTAAGCCGCGAGGCCGTAGGGCGTGTCGTTGGCGCGCTCGACCACCTCGTCCTCGCTCTTATAGGGCAGGATCGACAGCACGGGGCCGAAGATCTCCTCGCGGGCGATGGTCATCTTGTCGGTGACGCCGCCGAACACCGTCGGGCGGACGTAATAGCCGCGGTTCAGCCCTTCCGGCCGGCCGGGGCCGCCGGTGACCAGCGTCGCGCCTTCCTTGATGCCGGCCTCGATCAGGCGCTGCACCTTGTCGTACTGGGCCTCGCTGACGACCGGGCCGAGGAACACGCCCTCCGCCGAGGGAGCGCCGACCTTGAGCGGCTCGGCCACCTGCTTCGCGATGGCGAGCGCTTCCTCGTGCAGCGTCTCCGGCACGAACATCCGGGTCGGCGCGTTGCAGGACTGGCCGGAATTGCGCATCACGCTCTCGACGCCGAGCTTCACCGACTTCTTCAGGTCGGCATCGTCGAGGATGATGTTGGCCGACTTGCCGCCGAGCTCCTGGTGCACGCGCTTGACCGTATCCGCCGCCGCCTTGGCGACGAGGATGCCGGCCCGCGTCGAGCCGGTGAAGGAGACCATGTCGACGTCCGGATGGCGGGCGATCGCCTCGCCCACCGTCGGGCCGTCGCCCTGGACGAGGTTGAACACGCCCTTCGGCACGCCGGCCTCGTCCATCGCCTCGGCGAAGAGGATGGCGTTGAGCGGCGCGATCTCGGAGGGCTTCAGCACCATGGTGCAGCCGGCGGCGAGCGCGGGCGCGACCTTGCACATGATCTGGTTGAGCGGCCAGTTCCACGGCGTGATCATGCCGACGACGCCGATCGGTTCCTTGGCGATCAGGGTGGTGCCGCGCAACTCCTCGAACTCGAAGGTCTCCAGCGTCTCGATCATCTTGGCGAGATGGGCGGTGCCCATCGCGGCCTGGGCCCGGTGCGCCAGCTCCTTCGGCGCGCCCATCTCGCGCGACAGGATGTCGGCGATGGCGTCGTAGCGCTTCTTGTAGGCCTCGGCGAGGCGGCGCATCAGGGCGAGGCGCTCGGCCTTCGAGGTCCTGGCGAAGGCCGGGAAGGCGGCCCGCGCCGCGGCCACCGCCTTGTCGACATCGGCCTGCTCGCCGAGCGCGATGGTGGCGAACACCTCCTCGTTGGACGGATCGACCACGCCGAGCGTGCGATTGCCGGACGGCTTCACCCACTGGCCGTCGATATAGAATTCGAGCTCATGCGCCATGGTCTGGTCTCCTGCCTCGTCTTGGCCCGGGGCGTGGACAGCCTGCCGGAAAGCGGCCGGCGGTCCATGCCTCGGGCGGGAACTGTCGGTGTCGGACGCGAACGGGCGGCCTGGCGCGATCATGCATCGCCGGCCGCCATCGACGCTCGTCTGACGAGGTATAACGTTAGGGGGGCGATGCGCGGCTGTCACCTCATGGCGAAGTGCGTTTGCGGATGGCCGCCATGCAGCGGCGCTTCTTGTCCGAGGACGCACCGGACCGTTTTTGCTCCGCTCGTCATTCCGGGGCGCCGCGGAGCGGCGAGCCCGGAATGACGGCAGCGAGCAGGACAACCTCACAGCCGCGCCTTGACGCTGCGCGGGGTGGCCAGCAGCAGGCTGGTCTCGCTGTTGGTGACGCCGGGGATCAGGCGGATGCGCCGGAGCACCTGGTCGAAGGCGATCAGGTCCGAGGTGCCGAGCTCGACCACGAGGTCCCAGTTGCCGTTGGTGGTGTGGATGCTGGAGACCTCGCTGAAGCCGGAGAGCGCCGCGATCACCGAATCCGCCGCCTGGCCGGCGATCTCGATCATGGTGATGCCGCGCACCGGCAGGTCGATCGCGTCCGAGCGCAGGATCACGGTGAAGCCGATGATCTCGCCGGACTGCTCCAGCTTCTCCAGCCGCGCCCGCACCGTCGCCCGCGTCAGGCCGAGATCGGCGGCGAGGTCGGAGATGCTGCGGCGCCCGTCATGGCGCAGCAGGGTGATGAGCTTGCGATCGGTGTCGTCCATTGTTCGAAATGGATAAATCGTTTTGCCGTTTTGCTCAATATCGGCGCCGATTGTCTCGTTCTGGCTTCTTCCGCCTGCCGCGCAAAACGCGGAGAATGGCTTTTTAAAAAGAACAGCGCGGGGACCCATGATTCAGCAGCTCAATGTCGTGCCTTTCGTCAGCGTCGACCATATGATGAAGCTGGTCCATGCGATCGGCATCGAGCGGATGCTGTCCGAGATCGCGGGCTATATCGAGGAGGATTTCCGGCGCTGGGAGATCTTCGACAAGACGCCGCGCATCGCCTCGCACAGCCTCGAAGGCGTGATCGAACTGATGCCGACCAGCGACGGCAAGCTCTACGGCTTCAAATACGTCAACGGCCATCCCAAGAACATGAAGGCGGGCCTCCAGACCGTCACCGCCTTCGGCCTGCTCTCCGATGTCGCGACCGGCTACCCGGTCCTGCTTTCGGAGATGACCTTCCTCACCGCCTTGCGCACTGCGGCGATGTCGGCGGTGGCCGCCAGGCATCTCGCGCCGAAGCAGGCGGCGACCATGGCGCTCATCGGCAACGGGGCCCAGTCCGAGTTCCAGGCCTTCGCCTTCCGCGCGATCCTCGGCATCGACACTCTGCGGCTTTACGACGTCGATCCGGCGGCGACCGAGAAATGCGCCCGCAACCTCGCCCGCCACGGTTTCCGGATCACGCGCTGCGCCACGGCGATGGAGGCGGTGGAGGGGGCGGAAATCGTCACCACCGTCACCGCCGACAAGCAATATGCGACGATCCTGACCGACAACATGGTCGGCGCCGGCGTGCATATCAACGCGGTCGGCGGCGACTGCCCGGGCAAGACCGAGATCCATCGCGACGTGCTGCTGCGTTCCTCGATCTTCGTCGAATATCCGCCGCAGACCCGCATCGAGGGCGACATCCAGCAGCTCGACCCCGACCATCCGGTCGAGGAGCTCTGGAAGGTCATCGCCGGGGCGGCGCCGGGCCGCACCGACGCCCGCCAGATCACGCTGTTCGACTCGGTCGGCTTCGCCATCGAGGACTTTTCGGCGCTGCGCTACGTCCACGAGCGCATCCGCGAGGCCGGCACCTATGCCGAGCTCGACCTGATCGCGGACCCGGACGATCCGCGCGATCTCTTCGGCATGCTGATGCGCGCGGCGCCGGGCGCGGCCGCCGCGGCCTGAGCTTTCAGGCCGCGTCGCGGTCCCAGCGCGGGAACGGGTCGTCCAGGGCCAGTAGCGCCTGCGTCAGCCCGGTCGCCGGGCTGCCGGTCAGGCAGGCATCGAGCCCGGCGCGGATCGCCGCCTCGTCCATCTCCGGCCCGCCGATGAACACCATCTCCTGGCGCCGGTCGCCCCATGTCGGCGACCAGTGCTTGCGCATCAGCGACTGGAACTCTTCCGAGCGCGGCCAGCGCTCCTTCGGCACCGCCGCCCACCAGCGTCCCATGCCTTCGGTGCGGGTGATGCGCCCGGCCAGCGAATATTCGCCGACCCAGTGCGGCCGGGTCGCCAGCCAGAAATGGCCCTTGGCCCGGATCACGCCGGGCAGGCGCTCGCCCATGAATTCATGCAGCTTCGCCGGGTGGAACGGCCGCCGCGCCCGGTAGACGAAGGAGCGGATGCCGTATTCCTCCGTCTCCGGCACATGGTCGCGGAAGCCGTAGAGCTCCTTGTGCCAGAGCGGATGTTCCTGCGCCTTCTCCTCGCTGTAGAGCTTCGTATCGAGCAGCCGGTCGAGCGGCACGCGGCCGAAATCGGCCTCGACGATGCGGGCGTCGGCATTGAGCCCGCGCACCACCTGCCGGACCTTCTCCAGCTCTTCGGGCGGGACCTCGCCCGCCTTGTTGATCACCACGACATCGGCGAACTCGATCTGCTCGACGAGCAGGTCGACCAGCGTGCGCGCGTCGCCCTCGCCGGCCGTCTCGCCGCGGTCGCCGAGGAAGTCGCGGCTGTCATAGTCCTTGAGCAGGTTGAGCGCGTCGACCACCGTCGCCATGGTGTCGAGCCGGGCGACATCGTCGAGCGAGCGGTCCTCCTCGTCGCGGAAGGAGAAGGTCGCGGCGATCGGCAGCGGCTCGGCGATGCCGGTGCCCTCGATCAGCAGGTAGTCGAACTTCTTCTCCGCGGCGAGGCGGCGCACCTCGCTCAGCAGGTCGTCGCGCAGCGTGCAGCAGATGCAGCCATTGCTCATCTCGACCAGGCTCTCCTCGGTCTTGGAGAGGTTGGCGCCGCCCTCGCGCACGAGATCGGCGTCGATGTTCACCTCGCTCATGTCGTTGACGATGACGGCGACCCGCCGGCCCTCGCGGTTGTTGAGGATGTGGTTCAGGAGCGTGGTCTTGCCGGCGCCGAGGAAGCCGGAGAGCACCGTGACCGGCAGGCGCCGGTCGACGAGAAGGGGAGACGAAGCCATCGGAAAGGGTCCGGTTCGGTGAAAGATGATTTGTTACATTATAACGTTTCATCCATGTCAACCGGAATGGCGGTTGGGCCGCACGCCGCTCCGTTGCGATCCGCGTGAATGACGCCGGCGCGCCGGCCGTTCAGGCCGGCGCCGTTCCGGATTGCGCCAGCGCCAGGAAGGCGGCGGCGGCGCTGGCGAGGTAGCGTTCCTTGTGCCGCAGCGCCAGGAAGCGGCGCTTCGGCAGCGGCAGCGCCACCGTGGCGAGCCGGCCGGCGGCGATGGCATTGGCCGCGACCAGCCGCGAGATCGCCGTCGCGCCTCCGCCGGCCGCGACGGCTGCGCAGATCGCCTCGTTGGAGGGCAGCTCCAGCGCGACCGCCAGATCGCCGGGCGCGAGGCCGAGCCCGGGCAGGGCGGCCTCGAACATGGAGCGCGTGCCGGAGCCCGGCTCGCGCAGCACCCAGGCGCCCTGCCGCAATTGCGCCGCCGCCGGAGGCGCCTTCGCCCAGGGATGGCCGGCCGGCACGACGATGACGAGCTCGTCCTCCGCCACGGCGGTCACGGCGAGGGCGGGATCGTCGATCTCGGCCTCGATGAAGCCGAGATCGGCCGCGCCGTCGCGGATGGCGGCGCTGACGGTCTCGGTGTTGTCGATGGCGAGCGAGACGGCGATGCCCGGATGCGCGCCGCGAAAGCGCTGGATCAGCGGCGGCAGCCAGTAATTCGCCACGGTCTGGCTCGCCATCAGCGCGAGCGAGCCGCGGGCCAGCCCGGAGAGGTCGGTGAGGACGGCCTCGGCCGCGGCGGCGCGGGCGAGCACCGCGCGGGCCTCGGCCAGGAAGAGCCGGCCGGCCTCTGTCAGGGCGATGCGCCGGCCGATCCGGTCGAACAGGCGGGTGGCGTAGCGCGCTTCCAGCGTCGCGATCGCGGAGCTGACGGCCGATTGCGTCAGGTTGAGGGCGCGGGCTCCCTGGGTCAGGTGCTCGCGTTCGGCGACGGCGACGAAGATGCGAAGCTGTTCGAGCGTCATGGCACGCAGCTTACAGCCGGATCGGAAAAACTCAGTCCCGATCCGGCGAGGAAGGCGCCTTTCGCGGCCCGGCCCGGCGCGTCAGGCCGGCGGCGGCGCCGAGAGGAAGGAGAGATAGGCCGGGTTGTCGCTCTCGCTCCAATGCGGGTAGCCCAGGGCCTCGAGCCGCTTCGCGAGCTGCCCGCGCTGGTTCTCCGGGATCTGGATGCCGGCGAGCACCCGGCCGTAATCGGCGCCGTGGTTGCGGTAGTGGAAGAGCGAGATGTTCCAGTCGGCCGAGAGGCTGTTGAGGAATTTCAGCAGCGCGCCCGGCCGCTCGGGGAACTGGAAGCGGAAGATCAGCTCGTCGTCCAGGCCCGGCGCCTTGCCGCCGACCATGTAGCGGATATGCAGCTTGGCGAGCTCGTTGTCGCTCATGTCGAGAACGGGATAGCCGTGCTCGGTCAGCATCGCGACGATCTGGCGCTTCTCGGCCTCGCCTTCCGAGAGCTGGACGCCGACGAAGATGCGCGCGGCCTGCGGGTCGGAATAGCGGTAGTTGAACTCGGTGATGGCGCGCCGGCCGAGGAGCTGGATGAAGGCGCGGTAGCTGCCCGGCTTCTCGGGGATCGTCACCGCCAGCAGCGCCTCGCGCTGCTCGCCGATCTCGGCCCGCTCGGCGATATGGCGCAGGCGGTCGAAATTCATATTGGCGCCGCTGTTGATCGCGACGAGCGCGCCGTTCCGCGCGCCGCCGCGCGCGGCATAGGCCTTCAGCCCGGCCAGGCTGACCGCGCCGGAAGGCTCGGCCACGGCGCGGGTGTCCTCGAAGATGTCCTTCACCGCCGCACAGATCTCGTCGGTCGAGACGGTGACGACCTCGTCCAGCAGGTCGCGGCAGAGCCTGAAGGTCTCCTCGCCCGCCTGGCGCACGGCGACGCCGTCGGCGAAGAGGCCGACCTGGTCGAGCAGGATGCGTTCGCCCGCGGCGATGGCGCCGGCCATCGAGGCGGCGTCCTGCGGCTCGACGCCGATCACCTTGATCTGCGGCCGCAGGAACTTCGCATAGACCGCGACGCCGGCCGCCAGCCCGCCGCCGCCGATCGGCACGAAGATCGCGTCGATCGGACCGGAGTGCTGGCGCAGGATCTCCATGCCGACCGTGCCCTGGCCGGCGATGACGTCGGGATCGTCATAGGGGTGGACGAAGGTCAGCCCCCTCTCGGCCTCCAGCTTGCGGGCATGGCTGTGCGCCTCGTCGAAATTCTCGCCATGCAGCACGACGCGCCCGCCGAGGCTGCGCACCGCCTGGACCTTGATGTCCGGCGTGGTGCGCGGCATCACGATGGTTGCCCTGATGTCGAGCCTGCGCGCCGCCAGCGCCACGCCCTGGGCATGGTTGCCGGCCGAGGCGCAGATCACGCCGCGCCCGGCCTCCTCGGCCGAGAGCCCGGCGATCTTGTTGTAGGCGCCGCGCAGCTTGAACGAGAAGACGGGCTGCAGATCCTCGCGCTTCAGCAGCGCCTGGCCGCCCAAGCGGCCCGACAGGCGCGGCAGCGGGTCGAGCGGGCTTTCGATGGCGACGTCGTAGACGCGGGCGCCGATGATCTTGCGGATATAGTCGTGCATGGAAGGCCCGTCCTTCCAGCCGGGCGCTCCGGCGATAGTCGGCTCAGCCGCAATGTCAATCTTTCGCTGGCCTGCGCAGCCCGGCTTATGCCGGCCATGCGCCCCGCGGGATTGCCAGCGCCGGCTCGAGCGGTCAAAGCCTGGATCATCGCGCGTCCTTCCGGACGCGGTAACGACGATCTGTCTCGTTGCTGGCGCGTCGGATTCTTCCAGAAAGCGGCTTCCGCTTTCCGGTCCGATGCTCCAGCCCGAAAGAAGGCGCCGGAACCGGCGCAAAAAAGGGAACGGAGCGGAAGATGAGCTGGGGCGATCGCGATTTCATGGTACCGGGCCGTTCGGTGGCGGTCGGCGGGCGCGGCATGGCCGCGACCTCGCATCCGGCGGCGACGCTGGCCGCCGTCGACATCCTGCGCGCCGGCGGCAACGCCGTCGACGCCGCCATCGCGGCGGTGGCGGTGCAGGCGGTGGTCGATCCGCACATGACCGGCATCGGCGGCGACTGCTTCGCGATCTATGCCCCCGCCGGCGGCGAGATGGTCGCGATCAACGGCTCGGGCCGCGCGCCCGCCAGGGCCGAGCTCGGCTGGTTCCTCGGCCAGGGGCTGACGGCGATCGCGCCGGATTCGCCCCATGCCGTCACCGTGCCCGGCGCCATCGACGCCTGGTGCCGGCTCGTCGCCGACCACGGCAGCAAAAGCCTGGACGAGATCTTCGCCCCGGCGATCCGCGCCGCCGAGGAGGGTTTCGTGGTGACGCCGCGCGTCGCGCTCGACTGGAACCGCTATCGCGGCCGCATCGAGAAGCACGGCCTCGGCAACGCCGTCTACCTGCCCGGCGGCAAGGCGCCGGCGGCCGGCGACAGGATGGTCCATCCCGCGCTCGGCCGGATGCTGCGCCGCATCGCCCGCGAAGGCCGCTCCGCCTTCTACGAGGGCGAGGCCGCCGAGGAGATGGTCGCCGTCCTGAACAAGGCCGGCAGCCTGATGGCGGTCGAGGATTTCGCCACGGCGAAACCGGATTATGTCGAGCCCATCGGCGCGGATTACCGCGGCCATCGCCTCTGGGAATGCCCGCCGAACGGCCAGGGCATCGCCGCGCTGCTGATCGCGCGCATCCTCGACGGCTTCGACCTCAGGGACGGCAAGCTCGGCGAGGCCGACCGCATCCATCTCCTGGCCGAGGCCAGCAAGGCGGCCTATCGCCAGCGCGACGCGCTGGTGGCCGATCCGGCGGCGAGCCCCTTCGATACCGCGGCGTTCCTGTCCGACGCCTTCGTCGGCCGGCTGCGCGCCGAGATCAGTCTGGAGAAGGCGGCGAAGCCGGAGGCTTTCGACATGCCGCTGCACAAGGACACGATCTATCTCTGCGTCGTCGACGGCGACGGCAACATGATCTCCTTCATCAACTCGCTGTTCTCGGCCTTCGGCAGCGGCATCTATGCGGAGAAATCCGGCGTCATGCTGCAGAACCGCGGCTCGGGCTTCCGCCTGATCGAGGGCCATCCCAACGCCATCGCGCCGCGCAAGCGCCCCTTCCACACCATCATCCCCGGCATGCTCGCCAAGGACGGCCGCACGGTGATGCCCTTCGGCGTGATGGGCGGGCAGTACCAGTCGACCGGCCATGTCCAGTTCGTCTCGAACATCCTCGACCGCGGTCTCGACCCGCAGCAGGCGAGCGACGCAGCCCGCAGCTTCGCCTATGACGGCAAGCTCTCGCTCGAGCCGACGATTCCCGAGAGCGTCGCGGCCGAGCTCAAGGCACGCGGCCATGACGTGGTCCGGGCCGACGAGCCGCTCGGCGGCTGCCAGGCGATCTGGGTCGACCATGCGCGCGGCGTGATGTTCGGCGCCTCCGACCACCGCAAGGACGGCATGGCGCTGGCGGTCTGAGGAACGCGCCCTTAACGCGCGTCCGCTATCGCTGGCGGCGGCAAGGGAGAGGCGCGTGGCGCAGGAAGGGTCGTTCGGCTGGGGAATCATGGGCAGCGGCGCCATCGCCGGGCTCTTCGCCGCCGATCTCGGCCTGCTGCCGCAGGCGCGGATCGCGGCGGTTCACTCGCGCACCCTCGCCGGAGCGCAGGGCTTCGCCGGGCGCTTCGGCGCGGCCGCCTATGCGGACGCGGCCGCCTTCCTCGCCGATCCGGCGGTCGAGGCGGTCTATGTCGCGACCCCCAATCACCTCCATGCCGCGCAGGCGTTGCAGGCGCTCGCCGCCGGCAAGCCGGTGCTGATCGAGAAGCCGGTCGCGCTGAACAGCGCCGATGTCGAGGCCATCGCGCAGGCGGCGCGCGAGCGCGGCCTCTTCGCCATGGAGGCGCTGTGGAGCCGCTTCCTGCCGGCGGTCCGCGCGATGCGCGAGCAGATCGAAGCAGGACGCATCGGAGAGGTCAGGCGCATCCGCGCCGATCTCTCCTATGCCCATCCGCAGGAGCCCGGCAGCCGCTTCTTCGACCCGACGCTGGGCGGCGGCGCGGCCTATGATCTCGGCGTCTATCCGCTGTCGCTGACGCTCCATCTGCTCGGCGCGCCGCTGGCGGCGGGCGGGCGCTGGTTCGCGGCGGCGGGCGGCGTCGATCTGCGCAGCGAATTCCGGCTGGATTACCCGCAGGCCACGGCCGAGCTTTCCTGCGGCTTCGACCGCGACGGCGAGAACCGTTTCCTGGTCGAGGGCACGCGCGGGGCGCTCACCCTCGCGGCGCCCTTCCTCAAGGCGCAGCGCCTGACCTTCGACGCCGATCCCGGCCGCGCCCTGGCGGCCTATGAGCGCGGGCGCGGTCTCGCGGCGCGCCTGCTCGACCGCATCCCGAAGCCCGGGCGCAGCGGCGAGGCCTTTGCCTTTCCAGGCAATGGCCTGCAATTCCAGGCGCAGGCGCTGATGACGGCCGTCCGGGCCGGCGAGACCGATTGCGCGACGATGCCGCTTTCCGACAGCGCCGCCGTGCTGCGGATCGTCGAGAGCGTGCTGGCCCGGCCGCCGGCCGGGCAGGGCTGATCAGAAGCGCGAGCGCGGGCGATAGGGCTGCGGCAGGTCGCGGGCGTTGTTCAAGGCCAGCGCCAGCTCGGTGATGTGCAGCGCCAGCGCGCCTGAGAAGCGGGGGGCCGCCCCGCGCCCGATCGCCTCCGCCTGGTCGGCGACGCCGCGCATGAAGTCGATCTGCGAAGGATAGCCCGGCAGGGCCCTGCTCGCCGGCGCGGCCGGATAGGGCAGGCGCCGGCCGGGCGCCGGCTTCCAGGGCAGGGCGCGCCCGAGCCTGGCTTCGGCGCGGGTGAGCAGGCGCCCGAGCAGCGGGCGCGGCGCCCCGGCCTCCTCGACATGGATGACGGAGCGGTTGTCCCAGAGGTCGCGCAGGGTGAGCGAGCCCTTTTCCGCGAAGATCTGCAGCGAGCGGTCGCGCGGCGCCGCGAGGCCGTTGGTCAGCCGCGCCACGACGCCGGAGCGGAATTGCAGGCAGCCGACCGAGAAATCCGGCGCCATGACGATGTGATCGGTGCCCGGCCCCTTGTCCGGAAAGGTCACGGCCGAGAAGGCGGTCAGGCTCTCGACCGGGCCGAACAGCGTGACGAGCCAGGAAAGGGCGTAGCCGGCATGCTCCAGCGTGCAGCCGATCTCGAACTCGTGCAGCCCCGGCCAGGGCGCGCCGGAGCGCGAGCGCCAGCTCGCCCATTTGTCGCGGAAGACGGGACCGTCCTCCATCGCGGCATAGACCAGCCGCGGCGTTCCGATCCGTCCCCCGCGCAAGGTGTCCTCGACCAGGCGGTGCGCGTCGCTGAGCCCGTTGGCGGGCGCCGTCGCCAGCGTCAGCCCGGCGCCTTGCGCCTGCGCGACCAGCGCCTCGGCCTGCGCCAGCGCCATGGCGAGCGGCTTCTCGCAATAGACGTGCTTGCCGGCGGCGAGCGCCCGGCTGGTGATCTCGTAATGGCTTTCCGGCGTCGTCAGGTTGACGACGATGCCGACCGCCGGATCGGCCAGCAGCGCGTCGAGGCCGGCATAGGCCGGGACGTTGTGGAAGGCGCGGAAGGCTTCGAGGCGCGCGGCGTCGCGGTCCCAGACGCCGGCGAGCGACAGCGCCGGGTGGTTGGCGAGCGTCGTCATGTAGTAGTCGGCGACGAACCCCGTGCCGACGAGCGCGATCTTCATGATCCGGTCCCGTTCCGCCGACATGCGGCCGGCGCTCCAGCCTATCCCAGGCAAGAATGAAGATCGGCTTTCGCGAATCCGGGACTCAGGCCGCGCCGATGGCGTTGGACGGCGTCTGGCGGTCGGTGATCTGCTGGCCGAACAGGCTGCCCGCCAGCTCCACCGCGAGGCGGGCCGTCTGGCCGCGGTCGTCGAGGAAGGGGTTGAGCTCGACGATGTCCATCGAGCGCACCAGCCCGGAATCGTGCAGCAGCTCCATCACCAGATGCGCCTCGCGATAGGTCGTGCCGCCCGGGACCGTGGTGCCGACGCCGGGCGCCAGCGGCGGATCGATGAAATCGACGTCGAAGGAGACGTGCAGCACGCCGTTCGCGGCGCGCACCTTCTCGATGACCTGGCGGATCAGGACGCCGACGCCATGCTCGTCGATGGCGCGCATATCGGCGACGTCGATGCCGCGCGCCTTCACCGCCGCCTTTTCCAGCGGGTCGACCGAGCGGATGCCGAACAGGCTGAGCTGCGCCGGCGGGATCGAGGCGCGCGGCTCGGAGCCGAGCAGGTCGTCGAGGCCGGCCTCGCCGCAGAGGAAGGCCGAGGACATGCCGTGCATGTTCCCCGAGGGCGAGATCGCCGGCATGTTGAAATCGGCATGGGCGTCGAGCCAGAGCACGAAAAGCTTGCGGCCCTGCTCCTGCCAGTGGCGGGCGACGCCGTTGACCGAGCCCATCGACAGGCTGTGGTCGCCGCCGAGGAAGATCGGCGTGGCGCCGGTGCGGGCGAGCGCGTAGGCGCGGGCGCTGAGCGCGCGCATCCAGGCGGCGATCTCGTGGTAGAAGCGAGCGTTCTCGGGCGCGGGGCCCGCGACCGGCTCGAGGTCGCGCGGCAGGATGTCGCCATGGTCCTCGACCGCGTAGCCGAGGCTTTCCAGCACGCCGATCAGGCCGGCGGTGCGCAGCCCGGCCGGGCCCATCAGCGCGCCGCGGCGCGAGGCGCCGACCTCGATCGGCGCGCCGAGCAGGGCGATGCGGCCCTGGGGAGCGGTGGCGGGCGCGGAGATGGCGGTCATGCTGGCAGTCCGTTGGATAGGGAGTCGACAGGCGCTCGGCGCCGATCAGCCGTCATTGGCGCATCGGCTTGCGCCTGTCGAGTGCCGTGCCCGCGTGACCGTTCCGTGTCAGCCCAGGCCGAGCACGCCGCGCAGCTTGGCGAGGTCCTCGGCCAGCGTCGTGATCATCGCGGCGAGCGCCTTGCGGTCGGCCTCGCTGAGCTTGTCATAGGTCTCGAAGCCGCCATCCTTGAGCTTGTACTTGGCCAGGGTCTGGTCGACGGTCGCGAAATTGGCGTCGATCTTCTCCGCAAGCGCCTTGTCCTCCTTGACGACGAGCGGGCGCAGCAGGTCGACGATCTTCTTGGCGCCGTCGACATTGGCCTGGAAGTCCCAGAGATCGGTATGGCTGTAGCGGTCCTCCTCGCCGGAGATCTTGGTGGCCGCGACCTCCTCGATCAGCGCCGCCGCGCCGCCGACCATCTTGTCCGGCGGCACCGTCAGCCCCTTGATGCGGCCCTGCAATTCGGTGACGTCGGCAAGGAGCGCGTCGGCGAAGGGGCCGAGGCCCTCGGTGCTGTTCTTGGCGAAGAGCCCGTATTCGATGCGGTGGAAGCCGGTGAACTCCGGGTCCTCCTCCTTCTTCTCGTGGTCGTCGGCGCGCGAGTCGATCTTGCCGTCGAGATCGCTGAACAGCTCCGCCACCGGCTCGATCATCTCGTAGGAGACGCGGGTCGGCGCATAGAGCGCCTTCGCCCTGGCGAGGTCGCCGGCCTTGACCGCGTCGGTGAAGACCTTGGTGTCCTTCGCCAGCTTGTCGACGCCCTGCGCGACATAGAGCTTGTATTCGGCGACCGGGGCGACGAGGTCGAGCGGCGAGGCGGCCTGCGCCGGTCCGGCGGCGACAGCGGCGATCAGGCTGGCGCCGGCCAGCCACGCGAAACGCAAGCTCATCTCAGTCTCCTGTCTTGCGGGGGGAAGTCGAGGCCGAAGCCGGCGCGATGCCGCGCGCGGCCCGGATCAGCCCGGCGCCGAGATGGCTGCCGGCATCGGCTACGCCCGGCAGGGCGAAGAAATAGCCGCCGCCGACGGGCTTGATGTATTCCTCCAGCGGCTCGCCATCGAGCCGCCTCTGCACGGCGATGAAGCTGCGCTCGAGGTCCTGCTGGAAGCAGATGAAGAGCAGCCCCATGTCGAGCTGGCCGGCGCGGGTGACGCCGTTGGAATAGTTGAAGGGCCGGCGCAGCATGCGGCTGGATTCGGTCTCCGGCCGGCGCGGATTCGCGAGCCGGATATGGGCGTCGAGCTTCGTGCGCCTGCCCTCGGGGTCGTCGGCATAGACCGGCTCGTCATATTCGTGCCGGCCGCCGATCGGCGCGCCGCTCGCCTTCTCGCGGCCCATGATGTCCTGCTGCTCGCCGAGCGGCGTGCGGTCCCAGCGCTCGACGAAGTTACGGATGATCCTGACCACCTGATAGCTGCCGTTCACGGCCCATTCCGGCTCGTCGGAACCGGGCTGCACCCAGACGAGGCGGTCCATCAGCGTCGCGTCGGCCGCGTCGGGATTGGCCGTGCCGTCGCGGAAGCCGAGCAGGTTGCGGGCGCTCTCGGCCGGCTCGCCATGCCTCGGCTTCAGCACCGGGACGGTGCCTTCCTGCTTCCAGCGCAGCACCATGAGGTCGGGCGTGTTCTTCAGGATGTCGCGCAGGGCGTGGATGTTGGTGTCGGCGGTGTTGGCGCAGAACTGCAGCAAGAGGTCGCCATGGCAGAGCCGGCCGTCGAGCGCGTCGTTGCGGAAGCGCTTCATCCGCTGCAGGCGCCTGGGCTTGAGGGGCGCCAGCCCGAAGCGCTCGTCGAAGAGCGAGGCGCCGAGCGCCACGGTGACGGTGAGGTTGTCGGGCGCGATGACGGGGCCGAGGATGCCGCTGTCCGGCGGCGGGAAGGCCGGATCGGCGGTGGCGGCGGGGCCGCCCTCGGTCAGGAAGGCGATGCGCTCGGTCAGCAGGCGCAGCAGCCGTTCGAGCTCCCCGAGCGAGGTCGCGGTGACGTCGAAGGCCGCGACGAGGCCGGTGGCCGGGCGCGGCGTGACGATGCCGGATTGGTGCACGCCGTAGAAGGGCTGGCGCTGGGCGGCCGCGTCGCTTTCGGGGGCCGCCGCCGGATTCCGCGCCGGCTCGCTCGCCGCCTGCGCCAGCGAGGCGCCGCCGAGGGCCGCCGTGCCGCCGGTCAGGAGCGCGCGCCGCGAGGGGGAGAAGGGCTTGCCCGGCCTTGTCATGACTTGCGCTCCGCCTCGGGCAGGGCGAGCGCCTTGCGCATGGCCGAGAGATCCTCGGCCAGGGGAAGCAGCGTCGCGCCCGGCCTGGCCCCGCCCGGCTCGGCCTCGCGCGGCAGCTCCGCGAGATCGGCCTTCGTCCGCGCCGCCAGCCCGGGGTCGATCCGGTTGGTCAGGGGCAGCAGGAGCTGCGCGATGCCGCGCGCGGCGGCAAGCGCCTCGTCCGGCACCGTCTCGCCGCCTTCGGCGGAGAGGAGCGCGACCGCCCCGGCCAGCATCGTGTCCGGCAGCACGGTGCGCTGGCCGAGCGCCGCGCGGAAGGCTTCCCCCGCCTGCCGGGTTTCGGCCGGCGAGGCCGCGACGTCGCCGCCGAGAGCGGCCTGCGCCTTGCCGAACAGCGCCTCCAGGGCGGAATCGCCCGCCGTCGCCGGGCGAAGCGCCGGCAGCAGGGTGGAGGCCTCGCGCCGGGCCGCGGCCGCGGCCTGCGTGTCGCCGGCCTCCCGGGCCTGCGCGAAGGCGTCGAGCGCGGCTCCGAAGGCGGCCGAGCGCTCGGTCAGCAGGGCGCGGTATTCGGCGGCCGGGCCGACCATGTCCATCAGGGTCAGGGCCGGGCGCGGCTGCGTCGCCGAGGCCTGCACGATCAGCCGGCCGCGCGGGGCGCCGAGCAGGCCGCAGGTGATGGCGTATTCGCCGGGATGGAGCTGCGTCGTCAGCCGGCGCGACTGGCCGGGCGCGATGTTCTCGCGCTCCTCAAGCACCATCACGCCGTCGAGGATCTCCCATTCGAGCACGCGCTCGCCGCGATTGCTGACGACGAAGCTGGCCTTCCCCGCCGGGACCGTCAGCGTGGCGGGCTCGCAGGTCCTGTCGGTGATCGCGATGGCGATGTCCCCCGCGCCCGGCGTGGCGGCGCGCCGGTTGCCGGCGGCGTAGACGAAGACGCCGATGCCGCCGCAGACCAGCAGAAGCGTGGCGCCGGCGGCGAGCTTCAGCCGCGGCGAGCGGCGCGCCGCCGGGCGCGCGGGCGCGGCCGCGCCGGCCGTCTCCGGCCGCCCGGCGCCGAGGAACAGCGCCAGCATCGGCACCAGGAAGGCGAGATAGGCGATGACCTCGCCGAGCGCCGCCCGCTCCTGATAGCCGAAGAAGCCGGAGAGGATCGCGCCGAGCGCCCCGTCGGCCGGCAGCACCGCGCCGAGATCGTAGACGTTCTGCTGGAGATGGTTCCACAGCCCGGCCTCGTGCAGCGAGCGCACGGCGTTGGCGACCAGCCCGGCCGCCACGAACAGGATCAGGATGCCGGTCCAGCGGAAGAAGGCGCGCAGGTTGAGCTTCACGCCCAGCGCATAGATGGCGTAGCCGATCACGACGGCGAGCAGGATGCCGAGCCCGGCGCCGAGCGCGGGCGCCCAGCCGCCGTTCTGCTGGAAGATGGCGAGCAGGAAGAACACCGATTCCAGTCCCTCGCGCACCACGGCGAGGAAGGCGAGCCCGACCAGGGCGAGGCCCTGATGCTCGCCCGCCAGCGCCGCATCGACGCCGGCCTGCAATTCGCCCTTGATCGAGCGCGCCGCCTTGCGCATCCAGAACACCATCGAGGTCAGCATCGCGGCGGCGACGAGTCCGATCACCGCCTCGAACAGTTCCTGCCCGCGCTGCGGCAGTTCGCCGGCGACGATGTCCAGGATGGCGCCGGCGGCGAGGCTCGCCGCGCAGGCGAGGCCGACGCCGACCCACAGCGCCGGCAGCCATTCGCGCCGCCCGCTCCTCACCAGATAGCTCGCGACGATGCCGACGATCAGCGCCGCCTCGACGCCTTCGCGGAGCATGATGAGGAAAGGTACGATCACGGCGAACTGAGCCCGATGCGCGTCGCGGGCGCTGCCGCCCGCGGCGCAGATGCCCCCCGTGCCTAGGCACCTCGGGGGCGCAGGTCAACCGAAACCGTTCAGTTTAGAATGATGATAAACTTCTGATATCGTTGCTCTTCTCGTGACCGCGCCTGCGGGGCGGGGGCCGCCTGCGGGCATGGCGGAGGGCGTTCAGGGCCGCTTCAGCAGGATCATCTTGTCCTGCGTCATGTCGTGCATGGTGTAGGGGATGCCGCCGGTGCCGTAGCCCGAGACGCGCCGCCCGGCGAAGGGCATCCAGTCGACGCGGAAGCTGGTCGGGTCGTTGACCATCACCGCCGAGGCCTCCAGCCGGTTGGCCGCGCGCAGCGCCACGTCGATGTCCTGCGCGAAGATGCTCGACTGGAACGAGACCGGCAGGGAATTGGCCCGCGCGATGGCGTCGTCGAGATCGCGATAGCGGTAGATCGCGACCGCCGGCCCGAAGATCTCCTCGCGCGAGATGCGCGCATCCGGCGCGGGGTCGACCAGCACGGCCGGCGCCAGCGTCGTCTCGGACAGGCGCCTGCCGCCGGTGAGCAGCTTGGCGCCGCCCTTGACCGCCTCGTCGATCCAGGCGGCGACGCGGTCGGCCTCCTTCGGGGTGATCAGCGGGCCGACCTCCGTGTCCTTCAGGGTCGGGTCGCCGGTGCGCAGCGTCTTGACCCGCGCGACCAGGCGCTCGGTGAAGTCGTTGACGATGGAGTCATGGACATAGATGCGCTGCGTCGACACGCAGACCTGGCCTGCATGGTAGTAGCCGCCCTTCACGATCGGCTCGATGATCGCCTCGAGATGGGCGCTCCGGTCGACGATCGCCGGGGCGACGCCGCCATGCTCCAGCGCCGAGCGGGCGCCGGGCGCGAGCCTGGAATGCAGGTGCCAGCCGACCTTGGCCGAGCCGATGAAGCTGAGGAAGGCGATGCGCGGATCGGTCGCGAGCTTCTCGGCCAAGGCCGTCTCTGCCGGCACGAAGCTCTGGCACCAGGCCTCCGGCAGGCCGGCCTCATGCGCCAGCCTGACGAAGTCGAGGCAGCAGAGCGGCGTCGTGCCGGCCGGCTTGACGATGACCGGGCAGCCGGTGGCGATGGCCGGCGCGACTTGATGGACGATCAGGTTGAGCGGGTGGTTGAAGGCGGAGATCGCGGCGACGATGCCGATCGGCTCCTTGGTGGTGAAGGCCCAGCGCCCCTCCGCCGCCGCCGAGAGCCCCATCGGGATCTCGCGGCCGGAAAGGTCGCGCAACGCGTCGGCGGCGTTGTGGACGCCGTCGATGGCGCGGTTCGTCTCGACGATGGCGTCCGGCAGCGGCTTGCCGCCCTCGCGCGCGATCTGCATGGCGAAATGGTCGCGCCTGGCCTCCACCAGCCCGGC
Organism: Hyphomicrobiales bacterium; assembly: GCA_900466745.1. Classification (GTDB taxonomy): domain Bacteria; phylum Pseudomonadota; class Alphaproteobacteria; order Rhizobiales; family Beijerinckiaceae; genus Allobosea; species Allobosea minatitlanensis. The sequence continues at coordinate 70,139 of UBNE01000041.1, forward strand.
GAGCTTGCGCAGGATGGCGATGCGCCGATGCGGCTTCAGCCAGGCGTCGCGGTTCTTGAAGGCGGCCTGCGCGGCCTGGAGCTTGCGCTCCAGCGCGGCCTCGTCGTCGGTCTCGATCTCGGCGATCGGGGCGCGGTCATAGGCCTGAACAACCTGGAGCATGGTCGTCTCCTTGAAAATGCGATGAGCGCGAGGGTCAGGCCAGATCGACGTCCGGCACCTTGTTGCGCAGTTCCTCGACCAGGACGCGCGTATTCTCGGAATAGTCGATCGGGCAGTCGACGAGATGGACGCCGCCGCCCTTGAAGGCCGCCTCCAGCGTCGGCACCAGCGCCTCGGCCGAGGTCACGCGCGAGCCCCTGGCGCCATAGGCCTCGGCATAGCGCACGAAATCCGGGTTGCCGAAGGTCATGCCGAAATCGGGGAAGCTGTCGACGGCCTGCTTCCAGCGGATCATGCCGTAGGCGCCGTCGTTGAGCACGAGCACGACGAGGTCGAGCCCGAGCCTGACCGCCGTCTCCAGCTCCTGCGAATTCATCATGAAGCCGCCGTCGCCGCAGACCGCCATGACGCGCCGCTCCGGATGCAGGATCGCCGCCATCATCGCCGAGGGCAGGCCTGCCCCCATCGTCGCCAGCGCGTTGTCGAGCAGCAGCGTGTTGGCGACATGGGTGCGGTAGTTGCGCGCGAACCAGATCTTGTACATGCCGTTGTCGAGGCAGACCATGCCGTCCTCCGGCATCACCGTGCGCACGTCGTGGACGAGGCGCTGCGGCGTCACCGGGAAGCGGTCCTCCCCGGAGCGGTCGTTGATCCTGGCCAGGATGCGCTGGCGCAGCTCCAGCAGCCTGGTCTGTTCGGGCAGCTTGCCGCCCAGCCGTTCGGCCAGCGCCGTCACGCTCGCGCCGATATCGCCGACCACCTCGGCGTCGGGGTGGTAGACCTGCTCGACCGTGGCCGACTGGTAGCCGATATGGATCACCTTGGGCCCGCCGGCCGAGCGCATCAGGAAGGGCGGCTTCTCCACCGTGTCGTGGCCGACGGCGACGATCAGGTCGGCCGCCGCCACGGCCTCGTGGACATAGTCTCCTTCCGAGAGCGCGGCTGTGCCGAGATAGAGGTTGGAGCCGCCGGTGACGGCGCCCTTGCCCATCTGGGTGTTGAAGAAGGGCACGCCGATCCGGCGCACGAAGGCCGAGAGCGGCTCGACCAGCCGCGGCCGGTTGCCGGCGGCGCCGATCATCACCAGCGGGCGCTTCGCGGCGAGGATCAGCGCGGCGGCGCGGTCGAGCGCGGCCGCCGGCGCGACCGGCTGGTCGAGCGGATGCACCGGGATCAGGGGAGCGTCCGCGATCTCCTCGGCGGCGACATCCTCGGGCAGTTCGAGATGGACCGGGCCGGGCCGCTCCTCCATCGCGACGCGGAAGGCGTCGCGCACCGTCGCGGGGATGCTGGCGGGGCTGACGATCTGGCGCGTCATCTTGGTCAGCGGGCGCATCGAGGCGACCACGTCGACGATCTGGAAGCGGGCCTGCTTCGCCGTCTTGATCGCCTTCTGGCCGGTGATCAGGATCATCGGCATCGCGCCGAGATGGGCATAGGCCGCGCCGGTCGAGAAATTCAGCGCGCCGGGGCCGAGGGTCGCCAGGCAGACGCCGGGCCTGCCGGTGAGCCTTCCATGCGTCGCGGCCATGAAGGCGGCGGCCTGCTCGTGCCGGGTCAGCACCAGCTCGATCGTCGAGCGGCGCAGGGATTCGAGGACGTCGAGATTTTCCTCGCCGGGAACGCCGAAGACGCGCTCGACGCCCTCGTTCTCCAGCGCCTCGACCAGAAGATCGGAACCCTTCTTCATCGCCGGCAGCCTTTCATGGAAGCATCGCCCGTGGCGGGCCGAGGCTAGGCCTTGCAGTTAGGAAGGCAATCGCGCCGTTGCGAGGCGCGCGTGGCGCATGACGGCTGCCGGCCGGGCGCGCAGGGCGCCGTTTCCGGTTTTCCGCGGCGCGGGTGAAGCAACGATGCAGATGACAGGTGGTATTCGTTGCGCGATCTCCTGTCACGGCGATGTGATTATTCGGGTCGCGGAGCCGTGAACGCGGCAGGCTGGTCCCGGGATTGGAAAGCGGCGGGCGATGACTAGCTCGAATCCTGTCAGTCCAAGCACAGGAGGCTATCATGCTTTCACGCAAGACCTTTTCACGCAGAACCCTTGCCGTCGTCGCGGCCCTGCTCCTCTCCGGAGCCGGATCGGCTGCCTATGCCGCCGAGCTCGGGGCCGCGAGCATCGTGCACGAACAGCAACAGAATGCCCGCGCTTTGGCGGAGCAGAAGCAGTATCTCGCCTATCACGAGCATTTCAAGGGATTGCCGACCCCGCCGGCTCCCACCGGGCAGCTTCCTCACCACAACTGAGCGGCCGCCACGGCAGGAGGCGCCGCCACGGCAGGAGGGGTCGCCCGGCGCGGCCCCTCTTCGCGCGTTCTCCCGCTCGTCTTCCCCGCTGTGCTGCGGCCTGCGGCGATGCGCGGGCCGGCGTGGCCGGGCTCAGGCGGCCTGCCGCAGGGCCGGCGCGAAGGGGGAGAGGCTGACCCTGCCGCCCCTCACCGTCGCCAGCGTGTTGCAGGGCAGGGCCTGCCAGCATTCGCGCGCCGCATCGACCGGCTCGGAGGCGATGACGACGCTGTCCTCCCTGGCGCAGAGATAGAGGCTCGGCGGCCGCGCGTCGGACGACCAGCGCACGGCGTGGATGGTTTCGCCGTCGGCCAGCGCCGCCGCGCAGCGCAGGGGCTCGCGCGTGCCGGCTTCCGCCATCAGCGAGAGCGCCTCCGCCAGCGCCGCGGCCAGCGCCTCGCCCGCGGCGAGCCCGCGCGCCATCCCTGCGATCGCCAGCAGGAAGATCGCCTCGGAATCGGTGGTGCCGGCGCGGGCGCCGTAGAGCGCGTCCGGGATCAGGTTCTCGAGCTTGCGCCGGATCGCGCCATAGCCGCCGATCTGGCCGTTATGCATGAACAGATGCCGGCCATGGACGAAGGGGTGGCAGTTCGCCCGCGTCGTCGCCGTGCCGGTGGCGGCCCGGACATGGGCGAAGAACAGATGCGAGCGCACCTGCCTGGCGATCGAGAGCAGGTTCTCGTCCGACCAGGCCGGCCTGACCTCGCGATACTGCCCCGGCTCCGGGCGCTCGCCATACCAGCCGACACCGAAGCCGTCGCCATTGGTGCCGGTCTTGGCCTCGGCGGCATGGAGCGACTGGTGGATCAGCGAATGGCAGGGCGAGGCGACGAAATCCTCGAGGAAGACCGGGGCGCCGGAATAGGCGAGGAAGCGGCACATGGAGGGCTCGAATCAGTCGCAGGCGGAGCGAAGGCGGAGAATGATCTCCTCCAGACATGAATGGCGACATAATGATTCTTCTGCGCCGCCGGCGGCGGCGGGTTCTGCCCGGCGCTCCGGCCTGGGCGGACCTGCCGCTTTCGTCCAATGGATGAGGCCGCTGCCGTCTTGCGCAGGGGCAAGCGCTCCTATACCGATCCACCCCACAAGAGCGCATAACCGGCAGACGGGCGAAGCATGACCGGGCTTGGCGCAGGGCAGGGGGAGCGGGACCGTGAAGGGCCTCCTAGGATTGAGCCGTTTG
>UBNE01000043.1 GCA_900466745.1 Hyphomicrobiales bacterium
CGCCCCGAGCGCCCCGCGCCGCCGAGCGCCGCGCCCGCCCCCGGCCAGCCGGGCGGCACGCGCCCTGTCCCGCCGGCTTCCGCGCCAGCGCCGGCGCGCCCCGTGCCCATACCGGCGCCGGCCCAGCCGGGAACGCCTCCGGCTCTCCGCCCCGCCGCTCCCGGAAACGCTCCGTCCGCTCCGCAACCCGGCGCGCAGCCCACACAGCGGCCGCTGCCGCCGCCCACGGCGCCGGCCCAGCCCAAGGCGGCGCAGCCCGGCCAGCCCGGCGCCCGACCCGACCAGCGCCCGGCTGCTCCGGGCGCCGTCCCGGCGGCCCCCCAGCCCGGCGCGCAGCCGGCACAGCGGCCGCTGCCACCGCCCGGAGCCCCGGCCCAGCCCGGCGCCGCGCAGCCCAGCCAGCCCGGCGCGCCGCAACCCGGAAACAGGCCCGACCAGCGGCCCGTTCCGCCCCCGGCGCCCGGCCAGCGGCCGGGAGGCCCCGGCGCGGCTCCGGCTGAGCCGGGCGCCGCGGCCCCTATTCCCGGACAGCCGAACCGCCCCGTGCCGCCCGGCACCCAGCCGCCCGCGCCCGGCTCGGCCATGCCCGGCCGGCCCGGCATCGCGCCGCCGGCCCCCGGCACGGCGCCCGGCCAGCCGCCCCAGCGCGAGGGCCGCCGCGGCGGCATCTCGCCGGGCGTCGCCGGCGCGATCGGCCTCGGCGCCGGCGTGATCGGCGGCATCATGGCGACGCAGGGCGCCGAGCGCTTCGACGACATCCGCCAGCGCCGCGAGGAGCGCCGCGAAGGCGACGTCACGATCATCCGCGAGCCCGGCCGCACCATCATCCGCGACGATGACGGCCGCGCCATCATCCGCCGCGACGAGGACCAGCGCTTCCGCGATCTCGGCTGGCAGGGCCGCGCCGAGCGCCGCGACGGCGAGACCCGCACCGTCTTCGAGCGCCCCGACGGCACGCGCATCGTGACCGTCACCGACGACCAGGGCCGGCTGATCCGCCGCAGCCGCATCGGCCGCGACGACCGCGAGATCGTCATCATCGACAACACGCTGCGGGACCGCCCCGGGCGCTTCGCCGACGATGTCGTGGTGCTGCCGCCGCCGCCGCTGCCGATCCCGCGCGAGCGCTATATCGTCGACGCCGATCGGGCCGACGAGAACCTGATCTACGAGACGATCATGGCCCCGCCGATCGCCGCGATCCCGCGCCGCTACACGCTGGACGAGGTGCGCTACTCCCCCGACCTGCGCGCCCGCATGCGCAGCGTCGATATCGACACGATCAATTTCGAGACAGGCTCCTGGCAGGTCACGCCGGACCAGGCGCAGCGGCTCGCGGTGATCGCGGACTCGCTCCGGCGCGTGCTCCAGGGCTCGCCGAACGAGGTCTTCCTGGTCGAGGGGCATACCGACGCCGTCGGCTCCGACGTCGACAACCTGTCGCTCTCGGACCGGCGGGCGCAGTCGGTGGCGGAGATCCTGACCCGCGACTTCCAGATCCCGCCCGAGAATCTGACGACGCAGGGCTATGGCGAGCAATATCCGAAGGTCCAGACGCAAGGTCCGTCCCGCGAGAACCGGCGGGTGACGCTGCGCCGCATCACGCCGCTGCTGACCGGCGAGAACCGCTGACCGGACGGCCGCGCGGCCGCCCGATCCGGAACGGGGCTGCACGGCGTGCAGCCCCGTTCTTCGCCTGGAGCAGGGAACAGCGCCGCGCCCGCCCGGTTCCATCTTCCGGAGGAATCGTCCGATGGGAGATGAGGCCATGAAAAAGCTCACCCTGAGGCTCGCCCTGGCGCTGACCGCGCCGTTCGTCGCCGGATCGCTTCCGGCGCCGCCCGCCCTCGCCCAGGCCGCGCCCCAGACCACGCCCCTGCCCGGCCCCGGAGTGAAGCAGCGCGCGCCCGGCGTGCCGATCGCCCCTCAACCCAACGCGGTCTCGCGCCTGCGGTCCGAGGAGAGGGGGCTATGGAACCGGGACGGACGGGTGGCGCGCGACGAGCGGGCCGCCCCGCAGCCCGACCGCGACCCGCCGATGCCGCGCGGCGTGCCCTCGATCATCGCGCCCTGAGCCGGCATTCAGCTTTGCGCAAGATTTGCGGCCTAGGCTCGCCGCCATGAGTGACGCCGCCGCCCTCGCCCAAAGCCTCGCCGCGATGCAGGCCGCCTCGACGCAGCAGGCGCTGAGCCTCGCGATGCTGCGGCAGAGCGCGGCGGCCGACCGCGGCGCGGTCGCGCTGCTCGAGCAAGGAGCCGAGCAGGCCAAGGCCGTCCTTCCCGCCGGACAGGGCCAGCAGGTCGACCGGATCGCCTGACGGACCGCGCATGCCGGCCCCGCGGCGCCGGCTGCTTTCCCGGTTGCGTCTGTCCGGGCGACGTCCTAACCTTGGAATCGTTCCGAGGGGTGCCCGCGAGGGCTGAGACGGCGATGAGCCGAACCCGTCGAACCTGATCCGGGTCATACCGGCGGAGGGACTGGAACGCGGTGCGGCCTCGGCCTGCACCCGCATCACAGCGCTTGAACCGCTTCGACGCCGGATCTCCTGACCTGCCCCAAGGAGGAGATCCCCCATGAATGCCCACGCCAGACCCCAGAAAAACAGCGTCAAGACCGCGCCCAAATTCTCGGCCCCGACCGGCGTGACGACCGGGCCGATCATCGGCTCCCGCAAGATCTATGTCGCGGCGCCCGAGCATCCCGAGATGCGCGTGCCTTTCCGCGAGGTCGCGCTGAGCACCGACGCCGAGCCGCCGGTGCGCATCTACGATCCCTCGGGCCCCTATACCGAGGCCGACGCCAGGATCGACCTCAATGCCGGCCTCGTTCAGCCGCGCCGCGCCTGGCTCGACGCCCGCGGCTTCCAACGGGTTCCCGGCCGCGCCGTCACCGCCGCCGACAACGGCAACATCCCGGCCGAGCAGCTCGTGCCCGCCTGCCCTGCGGAGCGGCCGATCCTCGAGGCGAAGCCCGGCCAGATGGCGACGCAATACGAATTCGCCAGGGCCGGCATCGTCACGCCCGAGATGATCTATGTCGCGCATCGCGAGAATCTCGGCCGCGCCGCCATGCTGGAAGGTGCGAGGGAGCGCCATGCCGACGGCGAGAGCTTCGGCGCCAGCGTGCCGGAATTCGTCACGCCGGAATTCGTCCGCGAGGAGATCGCGCGCGGCCGCGCCATCATCCCGGCCAACATCAACCACCCCGAGCTGGAGCCGATGGCGATCGGCCGCAACTTCCTGGTCAAGATCAACGCCAATATCGGCAATTCCGCCGTGACCTCCGGCGCGGCCGAGGAGGTCGAGAAACTGGTCTGGGCGATCCGCTGGGGCGCCGACACGGTGATGGACCTCTCCACCGGCCGCAACATCCACAACATCCGCTCCTGGATCCTGCGCAATTCGCCGGTGCCGATCGGCACGGTGCCGATCTACCAGGCGCTGGAGAAGGTCGGCGGCGATCCGGTCAAGCTCGACTGGGAGGTGTTCAAGGACACGCTGATCGAGCAGGCCGAGCAAGGCGTCGACTATTTTACCATCCATGCCGGCGTCAGGCTGCCTTACGTCCCGCTGACGGCGAACCGCGTGACCGGCATCGTCTCGCGCGGCGGCTCGATCATGGCGCGTTGGTGCCTCGCGCATCACCGTGAGAGCTTCCTCTACGAGCGCTTCGACGAGATCTGCGAGATCATGCGCCGCTACGACGTCTCCTTCTCGCTCGGCGACGGCCTGCGGCCGGGCTCGATCGCCGACGCCAACGACCGCGCCCAGTTCGCCGAGCTGGAGACCTTGGGCGAGCTGACGCAGATCGCCTGGCAGAAGGGCTGCCAGGTGATGATCGAGGGCCCCGGCCATGTGCCCATGCACAAGATCAAGGAGAACATGGAGAAGCAGCTCCGCGAATGCGGCGAGGCGCCGTTCTACACGCTGGGCCCGCTGACCACCGACATCGCGCCGGGCTACGACCACATCACCTCGGGCATCGGGGCTGCGATGATCGGCTGGTATGGCTGCGCCATGCTCTGCTACGTCACGCCGAAGGAACATCTCGGCCTGCCCAACCGCGACGACGTCAAGACCGGCGTCATCACCTACCGCATCGCCGCCCATGCCGCCGATCTCGCCAAGGGCCACCCTGCCGCGAAGGTCAGGGACGACGCGCTGTCGCGCGCCCGCTTCGACTTCCGCTGGGAGGACCAGTTCAACCTGGCGCTCGATCCGGATACGGCACGGGAATTCCACGACGAGACCCTGCCGAAGGACGCCCATAAGGTCGCGCATTTCTGCTCGATGTGCGGGCCGAAATTCTGCTCGATGAAGATCACGCAGGATTTGCGCGCCGAAGTGCAGGCGATGGGCGAGAACGAGCGCAAGGCGCTCGAAGCCATGGCGACGGAGGGGATGGCGGCGAAATCGCAGGAATTCCTCGACAAGGGCGGCAGCCTCTACCTGCCCGCGGCCCCATGAGCGCGGCGAGCGCCAGCCTCGACGCGGCGCAGGTCGCGTCGATCCTGGCGCGGGTGGCCGAGCGCCGCCCGCGCGTGCACTGCCTGACCAACACGGTGGCGCAGAACGTCACCGCCAACATGCTGCTCGCCGTCGGGGCCATCCCCTCGATGGCGAGCCATCCCGAGGAGGTCGCGGCGGTCGCGGCCGGCGCCGGCGCGATCCTGATCAATCTCGGCACGATCAGTTCGGAAGGCGAGCGCGCCATCCCGAAGCTGCTCGACGTCGCCCGCGAGCGCGGCCTTCCGCTGGTGCTCGATCCGGTCTTCGTCGAGCTTTCGCCGCTCAGGATGCGGCTGGCGCAGGCGGTTTTGCGGCTCCCCGGCGTGAGCGTGCGCGGCAATGCCGCCGAGATGGCGGCGCTCGATCCCGCTCTGGCCCGAGCGCAGGGGGTGCTGCGCGTCACCACCGGCAGGATCGACCGGATCGAGGGGGCGGGCAGCGCCTACCTGGTCGCGCACGGCCATGCGCTGATGACGAAGGTGACGGGCCTGGGCTGCGCGTCCAGCGCGGTGGTCGCGGCCTGCCGGGCGGTCGAGCCCGACCCGGCGCTGGCCGCGGCTGCGGCTCTGACGGCTTACGGCATCGCCGGCGAGATCGCGGCCGGACGCGCCGCCGGCCCCGGCAGCTTCGCCATGCACCTGATCGACGCCCTCGCCGGGCTGGACGAGGCGGCGCTGGCAGCGCGGATGGGCTGAGACGCGCCTCGGCGCCGCGCTCTACTGCGTCGGCGTCAGCGAGAGCGGCGCGGGCTTCGGAGGCGCCGGGCGCGGCCGGGGCTTGGCCGCCTGCCGCGGCTCGGTGTGCAGCCCGAGCCGCGCCCGCAATTCCGCCGCGCGCGCCTCGGTGATCCGGGCGGCGCAGAATCCGTACTGGCCCTCGCGCTGGAAATCCCGGCAGATCATCTCGCGCTCGCCGGAGAAGCCGGCCTGCTCGCGCGCCAGCGTGCGCTGGTCGACGGCGTTGGCCTTCGCCGTCAGCGTCCGGTAGCCGTCGCGCAAGGCGCGCTCGGCCGCGCCGCGGGCGCGCTCGATCGCCTTGGCCTGGGCCGCGACGACGCCCTGGTCCGGCCCCCAGAGGCCGCGCGGATCGACCCGGCACTGCGCCGCCGCGACGACGCAGGGCTCGGCCGGCTCGATGACCAGGAAGGCCCCGTCGAGCACGTCGAACAGCAGCGGGCAGACCGGCGCCTCCAGCCGGTAGCGCGGCACGCCGGCCGGCTTGCCGAGCGCGGTGACCGGCACAGGCGCATCGCCGAGCGAGACCGCGCAGGGCTCGACCAGATTGGCGGTTTGATAGCCGTCGAGGCTGAGCCTGAGCCCATAGCCCTCGCCGAGCTTCTCGAAGGTCGCGGCACCCTGATTGCCGTTGCGATGCAGGGCCTTGCCGAGGATCGTCTCCTCGCCCGCGATCTTCAGCGCGGGCAGGCTCGGCTGGCGGTGGGGCGCCGTTCCGCCGGCGGCCGGCGGGGCGGCCTGATGGGTCCCCGGCGCGTTGAAGGGCTGGGCGCCCGGCAGTTGCAGCGGCTGCGCCTTCGCGGGCACGCCGGCAGCGACCGCCAGAAGCGCGGCGAGGCCGGGGGCGATGCGCTTGCCTGCTCTCATCGGGTCCATACCAAGCCGAACGGCCTTCCTGCATGACCCGCCCGGCCGGCCGGCGCAAGGGCGCAAACGCCACAGTCGCCGCGAAAGCGCCGGCCGCCGCGGAGCCGCCCGGGACCGGCCCGGCGGCGCGAACATGCCGCCCCTGATTCTTAATCGGCTCGCCTGTCTTGCAAGGGCGGGAACACCCTCACTATATACGCCGCCAAGGGGCGGTTTCACCACCGTCAAACGTGGAATGCCGGTTTCGTTCGCCGCCGAAGCGGGGGCGATCCGGTCCATGGGCCGGCAGGCGGCGCGCAAGCGTCGCAGGTCGGCGATCTGCTCAGTCGAAAGGGATCCCATCCATGGGTAAAGTCATCGGTATCGACCTCGGCACGACCAATAGCTGCGTCGCAGTGATGGAAGGCACCACGCCGAAGGTCATCGAGAACGCCGAAGGTGCCCGCACCACGCCGTCGATCGTCGCGATCACGGACGATGGCGAGCGCCTCGTCGGCCAGCCGGCCAAGCGCCAGGCCGTCACCAACCCCGAGCGCACCTTCTTCGCGATCAAGCGCCTCATCGGCCGCACCTACGACGATCCGATGACGCAGAAGGACCTCAAGCTCGTCCCCTACAAGATCACCAAGGCGTCCAACGGCGACGCCTGGGTCTCGGCCGACGGCAAGGATTATTCGCCCTCGCAGATCTCGGCCTTCATCCTGACCAAGATGAAGGAGACGGCGGAATCCTATCTCGGCCAGCCCGTCACCCAGGCCGTCATCACCGTTCCGGCCTATTTCAACGACGCCCAGCGCCAGGCGACCAAGGACGCCGGCAAGATCGCCGGCCTCGAGGTGCTGCGCATCATCAACGAGCCGACCGCGGCCGCGCTCGCCTACGGCCTCGACAAGAAGTCGACCGGCACCATCGCGGTCTACGACCTCGGCGGCGGCACCTTCGACGTCTCGATCCTGGAGATCGGCGACGGCGTCTTCGAGGTGAAGTCGACCAATGGCGACACCTTCCTCGGCGGCGAGGACTTCGACATGCGCCTGGTCGAGTACCTGGCGGAGGAGTTCAAGAAGGAGCAGGGCATCGACCTGAAGAAGGACAAGCTCGCCCTGCAGCGCCTGAAGGAAGCGGCCGAGAAGGCCAAGATCGAGCTGTCGAGCGCCGCCCAGACCGAGATCAACCTGCCCTATATCACGGCGGATGCCTCCGGTCCGAAGCACCTCGCCATCAAGCTCTCGCGCGCCAAGTTCGAGAGCCTGGTCGACGATCTGATCCAGCGCACCATCGAGCCCTGCAAGAAGGCGCTCAAGGACGCCGGCATCTCGGCGGGCCAGATCGACGAGGTCGTCCTCGTCGGCGGCATGACCCGCATGCCGAAGGTCCAGGAAGTCGTGAAGCAGTTCTTCGGCAAGGAGCCGCATAAGGGCGTCAACCCGGACGAGGTCGTCGCCATCGGCGCCGCGATCCAGGCCGGCGTCCTCCAGGGCGACGTCAAGGACGTGCTGCTGCTCGACGTGACCCCGCTCTCGCTCGGCATCGAGACGCTGGGTGGTGTCTTTACCCGTCTCATCGACCGCAACACCACGATCCCGACCAAGAAGAGCCAGGTCTTCTCCACCGCCGAGGACAATCAGAACGCGGTGACGATCCGGGTCTTCCAGGGCGAGCGCGAGATGGCGGCCGACAACAAGCTGCTCGGCCAGTTCGACCTGATGGGCATTCCGCCGGCCCCGCGCGGCATGCCGCAGATCGAGGTGACCTTCGACATCGACGCCAACGGCATCGTCTCGGTGACGGCGAAGGACAAGGCCACCAACAAGGAGCAGCAGATCAAGATCCAGGCTTCGGGCGGCCTCAGCGAGGCCGACATCCAGAAGATGGTGAAGGACGCCGAGGCCAACGCCGCCGAGGACAAGAAGCGCCGCGAGCTGGTCGAGGCCAAGAACCAGGGCGAGAGCCTGGTGCACTCGACCGAGAAGTCGCTGAAGGATTTCGGCGACAAGGTCTCCGAGGCCGACAAGTCGGCGATCGAGACGGCGGTCGAGGCGCTGAAGACCGCGCTCACCGGCGAGGATGCCGAGGCGATCAAGGCCCGTACCAACGAGCTGATGCAGGCCTCGATGAAGCTCGGCGAGGCGATGTATGCCGCCAGCCAGGCCGAAGGCGCCACTGCCGAAGGCGAGGCTGCGACCGAGGCAGCCGCGAAGGACGACGTCATCGACGCCGACTTCAAGGACGTCTCGGACGACAAGAAGAAGAGCGCGTAACCGCGCTCTCCATCCCGGCGGGATGATTTTGGCCGGGCTTGACCCGGCCATCTCGTTCGGGGATGGCGTGAGGCAGGATGCAGACGCCGGACGCGCCATGGCCGGGCCCCAAGGTCCGGCCGTCTTGCGTCAAAGGCAGAGGGACAGATCGTTTCGATGTCGAAGCGCGATTACTACGAGATTCTCGGCGTCAGCCGGACCGTGACGGATGTCGAGCTCAAGAGCTCCTTCCGCAAGCTCGCGATGCAGCATCACCCGGACAGAAATCCCGGCGACAAGCAGGCCGAGATCAAGTTCAAGGAAATCAACGAGGCCTACCAGGTCCTCTCCGACGGGCAGAAGCGCGCGGCTTATGACCGCTTCGGCCATCAGGCCTTCGAGAATGGCGGCGGCGGCGGGGGCCAGGCCGATTTCTCCGACTTCATGTCGGACATCTTCGATTCCTTCTTCGGCGACGCCCGCCGCGGCGGGCCGCGCAACGCCAATGGCCGCGAGCGCGGCGCCGATCTGCGCTACAATCTCGAAATCGGGCTGGAAGAGGCCTTCACCGGCAAGAACGCCTCGATCCGCGTGCCGACCTCGGTCTCCTGCGAGGCCTGCTCGGGCACCGGCGCCAAGCCCGGCTCGAAGTCGCGGCAATGCCCGACCTGCGGCGGCCATGGCCGGGTGCGGGCCAATCAGGGCTTCTTCTCGGTCGAGCGGACCTGCCCGACCTGCAACGGCCGCGGCGAGGTCATCGACGACCCGTGCAAGAACTGCCAGGGCACCGGCCGCGTCACGCGCGAGCGCACGCTCTCGGTCAACATCCCGGCCGGCGTCGAGGACGGCACCCGCATCCGCCTCGCCGGAGAGGGGGAAGCGGGCCTGCGCGGCGGGCCGGCGGGCGACCTCTACATCTTCCTGTCGCTGAAACCCCACCCGATCTTCCAGCGCGACGGCGCCGACCTGTTCTGCCGCGTGCCGATCGGCCTGGTCTCGGCCGCGCTCGGCGGCGAGATCGAGGTGCCGACGCTGTCGGGCGAGCAGGCGCGGGTGAAGATCCCGGAAGGCACCCAGACCGGCAAGCAGTTCCGCCTCAAGGGCAAGGGCATGAGCGTGCTGCGCTCGCGCGAGGTCGGCGACCTCTACATCCAGGTGGTGGTCGAGACGCCGCAGAAGCTGACCGCCCGCCAGCGCGAATTGCTGGAGGAGTTCGAGCGCGAGAGCTCGCAGAACACCCATCCCGAGACGGCGGGCTTCTTCGGCCGGGTCAAGGACTTCCTCGGCGGGCTCGGCGGCACCGCCTGACCCCTGCAAGGGATCGACGTGTCGAAGGGCCGCCGGCGAGGCGGCCCTTCCCGTCTGTCGAGGGGAGCGTCCCTCAGGCCTTGTCGACGACCTTCTTGACGGCGTCCTTGCCCTTGCCGAGCGCCTGCTGGGCCTCGCCCTTGAGCTCCTGGGCCTTGCCCTCGGCTTCCCATTCCGGCTTGTTGAACGCCTTGCCGGCGGCCTGCTTGACGTTGCCGGCGGCCTCGTTGGCCATGCCCTTGATCTTGTCGGTCGTGCTGCCCATCGCGCTGCTCCTTTCGGTTCCGACGCCGCCGTCGCGGCTTCGGGGAGGCAACCGGCGCGAACGCGAAAGGTTCCGCCGCGCTCAGGCGCGTCCAGCACCGGCCGCGGCCAGCATGCGCAGCCTCTCCGCCGTCGCCGGGTCGGCCGGGAAGAAGGTTTCCAGCGCCAGCTCCGACAGAGTCACGTCGACCGGCGTGCCGAACACCGTGGTGGTGGAGATCAGAGACAGCGTCGCATCGCCGAGCCGGAGCCGGAGCGGCACGACGATGGCGGGTTCCGCCGCCGCCTCATGGCGCGCGCCCGCCTCCCCCTTCGGGTCGGGATAGGCTGCAAGCTCGCTCAGGAGGGCGCCGAGCTTCATGTCCGCCGTCGCCCGGACCTGCTGGCGCAGCCTGGCGAGCAGGTGCTCCTTCCATTCCGGAAGATTGGCGATGGCGGGGGCGAGCCCGCCCGGATGCAGCGAGAGCCGCAGGACATTGACCGGCGGCCTCAGCAATTCGGCCTCCGCGACGAGGCCGAGCAGATTCGTCACGGCGCCGTTCGCGGCCAGCAGGTTCCAGTGCCGGTCGACCGCGAGCGCCGGATAGGGCTCGTGGCCCTTCAGGATCAGGTCGATCGCCTGCCGCGCCGGCTGCAAGGACGGGTCCTCCAGCGAATGCTCGCGATAGACCGGGGCATAGCCCGCGGCGAGCAGGAGGGCGTTGCGCTCGCGCAGCGGCACGGACAGGTGCTCGGCGAGGAGCAGCACCATCTCGCGGCTCGGCCGCGAGCGGCCGCTTTCGATGAAGCTGAGATGCTTCTGCGAGATCTCGGCCTCCAGGGCGAGGTCGAGCTGGCTGAAGCGGCGGAGCTGCCGCCAGTCGCGGATCAGCGCGCCGACGGGCGGAACCGGATGTGTCGTCATGCCCGCACGCTAGCCGCGAAAGCGGCCGGTTCCAATTACCTCCCGCTTAATCGACCCGCCGCCGGGAAGGCGCCAGCATCCCGTCATCGCAACGGCCTTTCCGGCCCGATGAAAAGGAGACTGCCATGTCGACGATCTGTTCCTCGCGCTTCCTGCGCAACGCGCTTTCCCTCGATGCCGCCGCCTGCGCCGGGACGGGCCTGCTGCTCGCCGGCGCCGCCGGCGCGCTGGCGGAGCCGCTCGGCTTCCCGGCCGGCTTCCTGCGCGGCGCGGGCCTCGTCCTGCTGCCCTGCGCCGCCCTGCTGGCCTGGTTCGCCAGCCGCGAGACGCTGCCGCGCCGGGCGGTGCATCTCGTCGTCGCCGTCAACCTGCTCTGGATCGCCGACAGCGTCGCGATCCTGCTCGCCGGCTGGTTCGCGCCGTCCTCTCTCGGCATCGCCTTCGTGCTCGGGCAGGCCCTCGCCGTCGCGGCGGTGACGGAGCTCGAGATCGTCGGACTGAAGCGTTCCGCCGAAGGCGCCGCCGCCCAGCCGGCCTGAGACCGTCACGCGGCTGACGCATGGGCTCACTAGCCGACGGGTTCCCTCGTCAGCCAGCGGATCCGACCCATGCGCCAGCCTCTCGCCCTCGCGGCTCTCGCTTCGTTGCTCCTCGCGGGCACGGCCGGCGCGGAGCCGCTGTGCAACCGCGTCGCGACCTTCTCGGTGCCGGACATTCTTCCCCAGGGGCGCGACCGCAGCAGGAAGACCGTCTCCGAGATCATCGCCGCCAGCGAGGACGGCAAGCTGCTGGCCTATACCGACGCCGGGCAGAAGGCGCTGGGCCTCATCGACATCACGACCCCCGAGACGCCCAGGCCCGCCGGCTTCGTGCAGCTCGAAGGCGAGTCCACCTCGGTCGCCATCCTCGGCGACAAGGCCTTCGTCGCGGTCGTCACCTCCGGCGACAACGTCAAGCAGCCGGCCGGCCATCTCTTCGTCGTCACCGACAATGACGGCGTCGACGATTCCTCCGGCGAGACCCAGTTCTTCGCCTTCGGCCCGGTCGCGGACTGAGCGGGCTCGACCGGCCCGAAAGCAAAAAGCCCGGATGCTCGCGCATCCGGGCAGGTGCCTGGCCGATGATCGGAAGCCAGGTGGGAGGAGAGGGTCACCAGCTCGCGAGGACCGCGCCCTTGAAGCGCTCGGCGACGAAGGCCTTGATCTCCGGAGAATGATAGGCCTCGAGCAGGGTCTTGACCCAGGGCTTGTCCTTGTCGGCGCTGCGGACCGCGATCAGGTTGACATAGGGGCCCTTCGCGTCCTCGCGCAGGATGGCGGAGGAGGGGTCGATCTTGGCGTCGACGGCATAGTTGGTGTTGATCGCGGCGGCGGCGACGTCGGCGAGCGAGCGCGGCGTCTGGGCGGCCTCGATCTCGATGATCTTGAGCTTCTTCGGATTGGCGGTGATGTCGGCCACGGTCGGCTTGAATCCGACGCCGTCCTTCAGCTTGATCACGCCCTTGTCCTGCAGCAGCAGGAGCGAGCGGCCGCCATTGGTCGGGTCGTTCTGGATGGCGACGGTGGCGCCGTCCGGCACCTCGGCCCAGCTCTTGTATTTCGACGAATAGATGCCGAGCGGGAAGTTCACGGTCAGGCCGACGCTCTCGATCTTGAAGCCGCGATCCTTCACCTGGTTGTCGAGATAGGGCTGGTTCTGGAAGGAATTGGCCTCCAGCTCGCCGGCGTCGAGCGCCTGATTCGGCACGACATAGTCGGAGAACTCGATGATCTTGAGGTCGACGCCCTGCTTGGCGAGCAGCGGCTTCACCTTCTCGAGGATCTCGGCATGCGGGCCGGGCGAGACGCCGATGCGGATGAGCTGGCCCTGCTGGGCGACAGCGGGAGCTGCCGCGCCGAGCGCGAGGGCGAAGCCGGCGGCGAGCGCGGCGCGGCGGGTGAAGGGGGTCGTCATGGTCGATGATCCTCTGGGTAGGGAAACGGGAATGGCTGCGATCAGGCGTGGCGTAGGCGCTTGTTGAGGCGCCGGGCGAGACGGTCGCCGAAGCTCTGCACGAGCTGGACGAGGACGATCAGGACGGCGACGACGGTCGCCATCACGTCGGGCATGAAGCGCTGGTAGCCGTAGCGGATGCCGAGATCGCCGAGCCCGCCGCCGCCGACCGCCCCGACCATGGCCGAGAAGCCGATCAGGCTGACCACGGCCAGGGTGAGGCCCAGCACGATCGCCGGCAGCGCCTCCGGCACCAGCACCTTGCGCACGATCTGGACGGGCGTCGCCCCCATGGCGCGGGCGGCCTCGACCAGCCCCTGGTCGACCTCGCGGACGGCGCCCTCGATCAGCCGGGCGATGAAGGGGATGCAGGCGACCGTCAGCGGCACGATCGCGGCCGCGGTGCCGATCGAGGTGCCGGCGATCAGCCGCGTGAAGGGGATGATCGCAACGACGAGGATGATGAAGGGCGTCGAGCGCGTGGCGTTGACCAGCACGCCCAGCACGGCGTTGAGCGCCGGCGCCGCGAACAATTCGCCGCGCTTGCTGGTGGCGAGGAAGACGCCGAGCGGCAGGCCGAGCAGCGTGCCGATCCCCGCCGCGGCGGCGACCATGCTCAGCGTGTCGAGCGTCGCCTGCCAGATCAGCTTGAGGATTTCAGGAGACATGGCCGACCACCTCCGCCTTGAGACCGAGATTCCTCAGCGCGCCGAGCACGGCCTCGCTTTCCGGCGCGCGCGCCGGAACCGAGACCAGCAGGCTGCCGAAGGGCTGGCCGGCGATGGCGTCGATGCGCCCGGCCAGGATGTTGACGTCGACGCCGACCACCGCGCTCAGCCGGCTGATCACCGGAGCGGTGGCGTTCGCGCCGGTGAAGGTGACGCGCAGCACGAGCTCGTCGCCGGGGCGCGCTTCCGCCCGGATGCGGTCCTTGAGATGGGCGGGCAGCTCGACGCCGGTCACCGCCTCGACGAAGCGCGCCGTGGTCGGATGCCGCGGGTCGGTGAAGACGGCGAAGGTCTCGCCCTCCTCGACGATCCGCCCGCCCTCGATCACCGCGACACGGTCGCAGATCTCCTTGATCACCGGGATCTCGTGGGTGATCAGCAGGATGGTGATGCCGAGATCGCGATTGACCTGGCGCAGCAGCGCCAGGATCGACTGCGTCGTCTCGGGATCGAGCGCCGAGGTCGCCTCGTCGCAGAGCAGCAGCTTCGGGTCGGTCGCAAGCGCGCGGGCGATGCCGACGCGCTGCTTCTGGCCGCCGGAGAGCTCGGCCGGATAGCGCTCGCGCTTGTCGGCGAGCCCGACCAGCGCCAGGAGCTTCTCGACCTTGGCGGCGATCGCCGCCTTCGGCGTTCCGGCGATCTCCAGCGGCAGGGCGACATTGTCGAACACCGTGCGCGAGGAGAGCAGGTTGAAATGCTGGAAGATCATGCCGATCTCGCGCCGCCGGCGGCGCCAGCCGGCCTCGTTCAGCGCCGTCACGTCCTCGCCCTCGATCAGGATGCGGCCGGCGGTGGCCCGCTCCAGCCCGTTGACGAGGCGGATCAGCGTCGACTTGCCGGCGCCCGAGCGGCCGATGACGCCGACGATGGCGCCGGCGGGCACGGCGAGGTCGATGCCGGAGAGGGCCGGTACCGCCTGCTGCCCGGCGCGGCCGGGATAGGTCTTGCCGACCTGCTCGAAGCGGATGATCGGATCGGGAGCGGGAACCGGCTGCGCGCCGAGATTCAGCGCGCCGGGTCTGACGGGGGCGTTCATCATGTCCTCAGAAAAGCGAATGGCAGGACCAGTGGGTGATGCCGATCTGCTCGCAGGTCACGTCGCGGACCGACCGGCGCCGGTCCTCGTCGCGCCCCGGCTCCGCTCCCGGGGCGGGAGGCAGCAGCCGGACCTTGAGCGCCCGCCACAGGGTGAAGAGGATCCGCAT
Source organism: Hyphomicrobiales bacterium (assembly GCA_900466745.1). GTDB lineage: Bacteria > Pseudomonadota > Alphaproteobacteria > Rhizobiales > Beijerinckiaceae > Allobosea > Allobosea minatitlanensis. The sequence goes on from UBNE01000043.1 coordinate 14,752, forward strand.
CGCGACCTAGGAGGCCAGACGGAGGGGCTGCGCGTCCCGCCGGGGCCGCGCCAGCAGGCGGGCGGCCTGCTCGGCCGCGCCGGGCGTGGCGAAGCGCTGGCCGTCCAGGGCGCGGAAGGCGGCGCTCGCCGCGATGAAGGTGAAGAAGCGCTCGTCGGGGCGGCGGTTGACGAGTCCGGCCTGCGTCTCGCCGACCTCGATGACATAGGCCTGCCGGGCCGGGCCGTGCCGGCCGTCCGAAAGAACTGAAAGGGACATGGTTCTGCTCTCCGTGCCGCGTCGCGGCGCCTGGAATGACGGTGAAACGAAAGGTCCGGGAAACCCGGCGGTCTCAGCGTCGACAGCGGCAGAGCGGGGAACGGAAGCGCGGCTGGTTCCGAAAGATGATCGCGGCGGCCATGTCAGTCTCCTCGATAATGGAGCCCACGACCCAGTCGTGGCGCTTTAGCGTTTGGTGACGCGGCGCAAGCTGCTCGCTCAAATCTCCGCGGCTCCCGGCGAAGCGGAAGCAGGCCCAATCTACCCGGATCGTCCTGTCTGTCAACCGGATCGTTCTTTTAAAGAAACGACCCTGCGGAGAATAATTTTCTCCGCACAGCCCCGCCCGCTCCGGCTGCGGCATCGCGCTGACTTGACCGCGGGCCGGCACGAACGCCATGGAGGAGCCATGCCGGTTCGCGCCCGCCTTCTCCCATGGCTGCGCCGCTCCGTCCTCGGGGCGTGGTTCGCCATGGCCTATGCGCTGGGCGTGCTGGCGCTCGCTCTCGCCCCGGCGCCGGCGGCGGCCTTGGCCGCGCCGGGCGGGCTCCTGCTCTGCTCCGGCGTCCCTCTTCCCGACGAGGGCGGCCCGGGCGCTCCGGCCCAGCCCTTCGGCGACCTCGCCCATTGCAAGGGCTGCCCGCACAACCCCGTTCTCGCCGGCCCGCCCGCCCTCGCCTCGCTCGCTCTCGCGCGGACGGAGCGCCCTGTCGCGCCCTCGCCGCGGCTGCGCGAGGACAGGCCCCGCCTCTTCGCCACCGGCCTGCCGCCCTCGCGCGCGCCGCCGGCCGCCTGAGCCGCGCCCATCCCGCTTTGACATTCCATGCCTGAATGCCGCCGCGAGCGTCGCCGCGCCGTCAGGCGTTCCACAGGATCATCGCCATGAAGCTTTCGCTCTCGCTCGCCGCCGCGCTCGCGCTGTCGGCCTCGCTCGCCGCCGCCCAGGACTTCAAGGCGGGGCCGCTCAAGATCGGCCATCCCTGGTCGCGCGCCACCCCGGCCGGGGCCAAGGTCGGCGGCGGCTATCTCACCATCGAGAACACCGGAACGGCCCCGGACCGGCTCGTCTCGGTGGCCGCGCCCTTCGCCGCCCGCTCGGAGATCCACGAAATGGCGACCAAGGACGGCATCATGACGATGCGCCCGCTCGAGAACGGCGTCGAGGTGCCGGCCGGCGGCAAGGTCGAGTTCAAGCCCGGCGGCTACCACATCATGTTCATGGAGCTGAAGCAGCCGCTGAAGCAGGGCGAGACCGTGAAGGGCACGCTGACCTTCGAGAAGGCCGGCAGCGTCGATGTCGAGTTCAAGGTCGACTCGATCGCCGCCAAGGGCGGCGCCGACGCGCATCAGGGTCACTGACCGCATCGCCGCCGATGCCCGGAGCGCTCCGGGCATCGGCTAAGCGGCCGCTATTTCACGGCGACGATGATCAGCAGGAAAGCGATGAGCAGCAGGAGCTGCTTCAGGCTCCAGTTGATCCGGCGGAGCTGGTCGGCGGCGCCGTCCTCGCCATGCTCCTCCGCCTCTGCCGGAGCGGCCGCATGCTCCGGCTGCGCCCGCGCGGGTTCCGCCGCCCGGACGGCTGGCGGACGCCATTCGATGCTTTCGACGAAGCCGCGGGCGGGCGCGCTGCCCCGGCCGTCCTCGGCCGGCCCGAGATACCAGTCGACCGGCTCCGCGCCCGGGCGGCCGCGATCCTCCTCGCGGATCCAGAGGCTGGTCGTCGCCTCCAGCGACAGCGCCTCGGCCAGCCCCGCTAGCATGTCGGCCTTCAGGGCCTCGAAGACGGCGGGCGCGAGATAGGCCTCGGCGAAGGGCTCGGCCATGCCGCTCTCCTCGTGGCCATCCTCTTCGCGATAGCCGAGCAGCAGCAGCAGCCGCACCGATTCGCCGGCGGCCGGAAGCGGCCGCAGCGTCAGGGAAAGCTGCCGGACGGAGCCCTCCAGCCCGGCCCGGCGCAAGCTGCCCGCGACGATCCGCGCCTGCGCCTCGATGCGCCGGCTGTCCTCGATCCGCCCGTCGCGGCCGGCATAGCCGCCGACGAAGCGCGGCGCCGAGGCTTCGAGCCGGAAGCGGCGGGCCGTGTCCTGCAGGTAGCGCTGCGGCGACCCGTCGATCGTCATGCGCCCGCCGCTGACGGACATGCTGGCTGGCGGCTGTGATTCGTCCATGCACCTCATCCTGCTCGGGCCCGCAGGATAGCAGCTCGCCCCGGATGCGTCAGGCGCGACGCTCCTGACAAAAGCGTGCCGATGCCGCAGGATAGGAAAGCCGCGACGGAACCGCGAAGGAAAGCCGATGTCCGACGAACTCGTGCTCTATACCCACCCGATGTCGCGCGGCCGCATCGCCCGCTGGATGATGGAGGAGCTCGGCCAGCCCTACCGCGCCGAGATCGTCGGCTACGGAGAGCCGATGAAGGGGGCCGCCTACAGGGCGATCAACCCGATGGGCAAGGTGCCGGCGCTGGTGCATGGCGGGACGGTCGTCACCGAATGCGCCGCGATCTGCGCCTATCTCGCCGACGCCTTCCCGCAGGCCGGGCTCGCGCCGGCGCCGGGCGACAGGCGGCGCGGCCCCTATTATCGCTGGCTGTTCTTCGCCGCCGGGCCGGTCGAGGCGGCCGTATCCAGCAAGGCGTTCGGCCTCGCGGCGCCGCCCGAGGCAGCCCGCTCCCTCGGCTATGGCAGCTATGCCGACACGATCGACACGCTGGAGCAGGCGGTCTCGCAGGGCGAGTACCTCGCCGGCGACCGCTTCAGCGCGGCCGATGTCTATGTCGGCTCGCAGATCCTCTGGGGCCTGCAGTTCGGCACCATCGAGAAGCGCCCCGCCTTCGAGGCCTATGGCGGGCGGCTCGCGGCCCGGCCGGCGGCGCGGCGCGCCCGGGAAATCGACGATGCGCTGATGGCGCAGATGCAGAAGGCGGGCTGAGGGCGGCACGCGCCCCATGCATGGCGCGCGGCCGGCATCGCGGGTTGCCCCTTCGCGCCAGCCGTTCTAAACGGTGCGTCGCACGCTGGCCCTCCTGCCCGCCGCGCCCGTCCGCGTGCCCCATTTGACAGATTCGCGATGAACGAGATGACCGCCGTCGCCCGGCCGCGCCACGGCATGGGCTTCTATCCCTTCGTGGGACTCACCGCCGCGCTGATGGCGACGAACGCGCTCGCGATCGATTCGATGCTGCCGGCCCTGCCCGAGATGGCGCAGGCGCTCGGCATCGCCGCCGCCAACCAGCGGCAATGGATCATCACCGCCTATCTGCTGGGCTTCGGCGTCTCGCAGATCTTCTACGGCACGATCTCCGACCGCTACGGGCGCCGGCCGGTGCTGCTGTTCGGCCTCGCCGTCTATGTGCTGGCGAGCATCGCGGCCGCGCTCTCGGGTTCCTTCGAGACGATGATGGCCGCGCGCGTGATCCAGGGCATCGGCGCCGCGGCGACCCGCGTCCTCGTCATCTCGATCGTGCGCGACTGCTATTCCGGCCGCGACATGGCGCGGGTGATGTCGCTGGCGATGATCGTCTTCCTCGCGGTGCCGATCCTCGCCCCCTCGATCGGGCAGGCGATCCTGCTGGTGGCGCCGTGGCGCTGGATCTTCGGCGTGCTGACCGCCTTCGGCGCGCTGGTGATGCTGTGGGTCGTGGCGAAGCTGCCCGAGACGCAGCACCCGGAGGACCGCAAGCCGATCGACGTCGCCAATGTCTCCGCCGCCTTCCGGGCGACGCTGACGAGCCGCATCGGCGTCGGCTACATGCTGGCCATGGCCTTCGTGCTCGGCGGGCTGTTCGGCTTCATCAACTCGGCGCAGCAGGTCTTCGTCGACGTCTTCGCCGTGCCGCATCTCTTCACGATCGTCTTCGCCGGGATCGCGATGTTCATGGCGGCGGCCTCGCTACTGAATTCGCACATCGTCGGCCGGCTGGGCATGCGCCGCGTCTCGCATGGCGCGCTGGTCGGCTACATCCTCTTCACCGGCATCCATGCGCTGATCGCGCTGTCCGGCCACGAGACCCTGCTGCTCTTCGCCCTCTTCCAGGGCGGCGCGATGTTCTGCTTCGGGCTGATCGGCCCGAATTTCGGCGCGCTCGCCATGGACCCGCTCGGCCATGTCGCCGGCACCGCCTCCTCGGTCCAGGGCTTCGTCACCACCGTGGTCGGCGCGCTGCTCGGCTTCTATATCGGCCAGCATTTCGACGGCACGGTCGTGCCGATCACGCTCGGCTTCGCGCTCTGCGGGCTGATGGCGCTGGTCGTCGTGCTGATCGTCGAGAAGGGCCGGCTCTTCCATCCGGCGCCGGGGCGCTCCTGACCGCACCCTTGGTTCCGCCGCCTCCGGCGACGGACAGGCCTTCGAATCCGCATGCGATCGGAACCAGGCGATCGCGATTCGTCTTGGCTCGGGAAGGGCGCCGCCCGCCTTCCCGCGGTCGCGGGCCGCCGGATCGTCCGCCCCCTCCGGGAGGAGGGCGGGGCGATCGGTCTGCGCGTCAGGGCATCGGGATCATCCGAAAGGCGAATGCCGCCTTCCGGCCCGATACCTCAGGCGACCTTGAGATTGACCGCCGCGTTCTTGCCGGTCTTCCGGTCCGGCTCGAGATCGTAGCTGATCTTCTGCCCTTCGCTCAGGCTGCGCAGCCCGGAGCGCTCGACGGCGCTGATGTGGACGAATACGTCGTTACCGCCCTGATCGGGCGTGATGAAGCCGTAGCCCTTCGTCTCGTTGAACCACTTGACGGTTCCCGTACTCACTTGCGCTCCCCTTCCAGTCTCAGGCGCCGGAACCCATCCGGCGCGGTACTGTAGGTGGCATTTCGCCGCGGTTGCAACGACGCAGCGCACAAAACCTTTCCGCGAATGCGAAGGCGCCGCGGGCGCAATGCCGCGGGCGCAGCCCCGCTCCCGGAGCGGGGACCCTTGCGGCGGCGCCCCCGCTCCCGCATGAACGTCACCGGACCATCGACCGGGAGAACAGCCATGAGCAACTATGTGATCGACCCGCCGGCCATCGCCGCCGTACCGGTTGCCGGCGGCGGCTCCTTCCCGGTCCGCCGGGTCTTCTGCGTCGGGCGCAACTATGCCGAGCACACCCGCGAGATGGGCGGCGATCCCGACCGCGAGGAGCCGTTCTTCTTCACCAAGCCGGCGGACGCGCTGCTGATCAACGGCGCCGACATGCCCTATCCGCCCAAGACCCAGGAACTGCACCACGAGATGGAGCTGGTCGTGGCGATCGGCACCGGCGGCAAGGACATCCCCGAATCCGAGGCGCTCGCCCATGTCTACGGCTATGCGGCCGGCCTCGACATGACGCGGCGCGACCTGCAGAACGCGGCCAAGAAGGCCGGGCGCCCCTGGGACATGTCCAAGGGCTTCGACCTCTCCGGGCCGGTCGGCGAGATCGTGCCGGCGAGCCAGGCCGGCCATCCCAGCGCCGGCAAGATCGAACTCACCGTCAACGGCACGGTGCGCCAGAGCTCCGACCTCGCCAAGCAGATCTGGAACGTCGAGGAGACGATCTCCTATCTCTCCGGCCTCGTCGAGCTGAAGCCCGGCGACCTGATCTTCACCGGCACGCCGGAAGGCGTCGCCGCGGTGAACAGGGGCGACGTGCTCGAAGGCGAGATCGCCGGCGTCGGCACCGTCCGCACCCGCATCGTCTGAGCGCCGGACAGGACAAGGACCGCATCATGCCCCTGACCTCCGACGCCTCCGGCGTCTTCCCGATCGCGCCGACGCCGTTCGACCCGGATGGCGGCATCGACTGGGCCTCGGCCGACCGGCTGTTCGAATTCTACCACGGCATCGGCGCCGACGGCGTCACCGTGCTCGGCATCATGGGCGAGGCGCCCAAGCTGGAGCCGGAGGAATCGATCGCGCTGGTCAGGCGCGCCGTGGCGAAGATGGGCGGAAAGCCGATCATCGTCGGCGTCTCGGCCCCGGGCTTCGCCGCGATGCGCTCGCTGGCGCGGCAGGTGATGGATCTCGGCGCCGGCGGCGTGATGATCGCCCCGCCCCCCTCCCTGCGCACCGACGACCAGATCACCGGCTACTACGCCCAGGCCGTCGAGGCGATCGGCGCCGACATCCCCTTCGTCATCCAGGACTATCCGCTGACGCTCTCGGTGGTGATGACGCCGGCGGTGATCCGCAGGATCGTCATGGACAACCCCTCCTGCGTGATGCTGAAGCACGAGGACTGGCCGGGGCTGGAGAAGATCTCCACCCTGCGCAAGTTCCAGAAGGAAGGCTCGCTCAGGCCGCTCTCGATCCTGACCGGCAATGGCGGGCTCTTCCTCGATTTCGAGATGGAGCGCGGCGCCGACGGCGCCAATACCGGCTACGCCTTCCCGGAGCTGCTGATCGACGTGGTCCGGCTGCAGAAGGCCGGGCAGCGCGACACGGCGCACGACATTTTCGACCTCCATCTGCCGCTGATGCGCTACGAGCAGCAGCAGGGCGTCGGCCTGGCGGTGCGCAAATACACGCTGATGAAGCGCGGCATCCTCGCCCATGACGCCCAGCGCAAGCCCGGTCCGGCGCTCTCCGCCGCGGCGAGGGGAGAGGTGGACTACCTGCTCGCCCGCATCGCCCGGCACGATCAACGCGCGAAGATCCGATAGCGGCGACCTCCCTGTCCATCCCCGTCATTGCGAGCACGATGACGGGGAGGCGGGTTCCGTTCAGCGCTCGCGCCGCCGGATGCGGCGGATGAACTCGTTCAGCGCCAGCAGCACGAGCGCGAGGATGAAGGGCAGCAGGTAGTAGATCACCCGGAAGAGCAGCAGCGCGCCCAGCACATATTCGAAGGGCAGCCGGTTGAGCGCGACCAGCATCGTCGCCTCGAAGACCCCGAGCCCCCCCGGCGAGTGGCTGGCGATGCCGATCAGGCAGCCGAAGATATAGGCGGCGAGGAAGGTCGGGTAGTCGAGGCCGTAGCCGCCCGGCAGCAGCACGAAGAGCACGGCGGCGGCGGCGCAGACCTCGCAGGCGCCGAGCGTCATCTGGCCGAGCGTCGTGCCGAGGCCGGGCAGGTGCAGGTTCCAGCCCTTGACGCGCAGCGTTCGCTCGTCGGTCGCGACCCAGACGAGATAGCCGAGGATGGCGAGCGAGACCGCCCCGCCGACGAGCTGGACGACGACGGGCGAGGTCCGCGCCAGCATCGCCACCGATTCGGCCGAGTAGAACAGGCTGGCGCAGAGGATGGCGCCGAGCCCGAGCCAGAAGGTCAGCCCCGCGATCACGGTCAGGCTGGCGACCTCCGAGGCGCGCACCCCCTTGGGCGAATAGATCCAGTAGCGCACCGTGCCGCCGGTGACGATCGGAAAGCCGAGCGTGAAGGAAACCGAATAGCTGGTGAAGGAGGCGAGCGCCGTGGTGCGGTAGGGGATCGAGAGCCCGAGCCGGCGCAGCGCCAGCGCGTCATAGCCGGTGAGCAGCAGATAGCTCAGCGCGGTGAAGCCGGCCGCCAGCCCGAGCTGGCGCAGGCTGGCATTGGAGAAGGCCGCGGCGAGATCGCCGGGATTCATCTGGCTGATGATGTGCCAGAGCACCGCCAGCGAGGCGGCGAAGATCAGGATGCTCGCCAGCGGGCCGAGCCACCACCAGCGGCTGCGCCGGCGCAGCGGCGTTCCCGGCAGGTGCGTTCCTGGCTCGTGCGGGCCGAAGGGCATGCGCTCTCTGGGTTGCGCGCCGTGACGGATCGGGACGGCGCGGGGACGGGCGGGAGGGCGCGGCCGCGCCCCGGCCCGAGAGATAACGCGTCGGAGGCGATGCACAAGCCGAAGCGGCGAATGAGCCCCATGAGCGAAAGACCGGGCGCCGTCTTTCTCCTGTCAAGCGGCGCCCCCGAAGGCATGGCCGCGCGGCGTGGAACCGTGCCCGCCCCGACACGTTGAGCCTCCAGGAGCTGCGGCTGGGGTTTCAGCAGGGAGCGATGCCATGCCACGCGGCGACAAATCCGCCTATACCGACAAGCAGAAGCGCAAGGCCGAGCATATCGAGGAAGGCTATGAGAACCGCGGCGTCTCGCATGAGGAGGCCGAGCGGCGCGCCTGGGCGACGGTGAACAAGGACAGCGGCGGCGGCAACAAATCCGGTTCCGGCCGCGGCAAGCCCGACGGCAACGCCGCGGCGAAACGCGGCGGCGAGCTGGGCGGGAAGGCCTCCGCCGCGCGCCCCGCCGCCGCGCGGTCGGCCTCCGCGAAGAAGGCGGCCGAGACCCGCCGCAAGCACGCTTCCTGAGCCGGACGGACGTCCGGCCCGGCGCGTTCCGTCCTCAGCCGCCGATGTTGAAGGCCGCCAGCGCCGCCATGTTGACGATGTCGGAATCCTTGGCGCCGAGCGGCACGATCTGCACCGGCTTGTCGAGGCCGACGATCAGCGGCCCGATCACCGTCGAGCCGCCGAGCTCCTGCAGGAGCTTGGTCGAGATCGAGGCGGAGTGGAAGGCCGGCATCACCAGCACATTGGCCGGCCCCGACAGGCGGCAGAACGGATACTGGCTCATGAGCTCGCGGTTGAGCGCGACATCGGCCGCCATCTCGCCGTCATATTCGAAGTCGACGCGCTGGCCGTCGAGCAGCTTCACCGCCTCGCGCACCTTCTCGGAGCGCTCGCCCGCCGGATGGCCGAAGGTCGAGAAGGCGAGCATGCCGACCCGCGGCTCGTAGCCGAGGCGCCGGCCGACCCCGGCCGCCTCGATCGCGATGTCGGCCAGTTCCCGCGCCGTCGGCATCTCGGTGATCGCGGTGTCGGCGACCAGGACGGTGCGCTCGCGCGAGATCACGATCGAGACGCCGATCAGCCTGTGCCCCGGCTTCTCGTCGATGACGCGCCGGACCTCCTCCAACGCGATCGAGTAGTTGCGGGTGACGCCCGTCACCATCGCATCGGCGTCGCCGAGCGCCACCATGGCGGCGGCGAAATGGTTGCGGTCCTGGTTGATCAGGCGCTGGCAGTCGCGGATCAGATAGCCCTCGCGCTGCAGCCGCTCGTAGAGATACTGGGCATAGGCCGCGTTGCGGCGCGAGAGCCGGGCGTTCTGCACCTCGATGCCCTTGGCCTCGAGATCGACGCCGAGGAAGGCCGCCGTCTCGTAGATGCGCTCGTCGCGGCCGACGAGGATGGCCTGGCCGAGCCCCTGGCTGACGAAGGAGGCGGCGGCGCGGATGACCTGCTCCTCCTCGCCCTCGGCGAAGACGACGCGCTTGGGATAGCGCCGCACCCGCTCGAAGATGCCGTTCAGCGTGCCGGCGATCGGGTCGCGCCGGGCGGAGAGATGCGCCTTGTAGGCCTTGGTGTCGACGATCGGCTTGCCGGCGACGCCGGTCTCCATCGCCGCCTTGGCCACCGCCATCGGCACGACCTGGATCAGGCGCGGATCGAACGGCACGGGGATGATGTAGTCCTTGCCGTAGCGCGGGCGGGCGCCCTGATAGGCGGCCGCGACCTCGTCGGGCACGTCCTCGCGGGCGAGCCTCGCCAGCGCCTCGGCCGCGGCGATCTTCATCTCCATGTTGATCGTCGTCGCCCGCACGTCGAGCGCCCCGCGGAAGATGAAGGGGAAGCCGAGGACGTTGTTGACCTGGTTCGGGTAGTCGGAGCGGCCGGTCGCCATGATGACGTCGTCGCGCACCTCCGCGACCTCCTCCGGCGTGATCTCCGGGTCGGGATTGGCCATGGCGAAGATGATCGGGTTCGGCGCCATCGCGGCGACCATCTCCTTGGTCACCGAGCCCTTCTGCGACAGGCCGAAGAAGGCGTCGGCCCCCTCCATCGCCTGCGCCAGCGTGCGCCGGTCGGTGACGGCGGCATGGGCCGATTTCCACTGGTTCATGCCCTCGGTGCGGCCCTGGTAGATCACGCCCTTGGTGTCGCAGAGGATGACGTTGTCGGGCTTGAAGCCCATCGCCTTGAGCAGCTCGATACAGGCGATGGCGGCGGAGCCGGCGCCGTTGATGACGAGCCTGGTCGAGGTGATGTCGCGGCCGGTGAGGTCGAGCGCGTTGATCAGGCCGGCGGCGGCGATGATGGCGGTGCCGTGCTGGTCGTCATGGAAGACGGGGATGTCCATCAGCTCGCGCAGGCGCTGCTCGATGATGAAGCATTCCGGGGCCTTGATGTCCTCGAGATTGATGCCGCCGAAGGAGGGGCCGAGATAGCGCACGGCCTCGATGAACTTGTCCGGGTCCTCGGTGTCGATCTCGAGATCGATCGAATCGACGTCGGCGAAGCGCTTGAACAGCACCGACTTGCCTTCCATCACCGGCTTGGCGGCGAGCGCGCCGAGATTGCCGAGGCCCAGGATGGCGGTGCCGTTGGTGATCACGGCGACGAGGTTGGAGCGGGTGGTGTAGTCATAGGCGCGCGACGGGTCCTCGGCGATCGCCAGCACCGGCACGGCCACGCCCGGCGAATAGGCGAGCGACAGGTCGCGCTGGGTCGCCATCGGCTTGGTCGGCACGATCTCGAGCTTGCCGGGCCGTCCTTGCGCGTGGAAGAGCAACGCCTCCTGGTCGGTGAAGGTCGGGCGTTTTCGCGTCGTCGGGCGATCGGTCATGGAAGGCGTCTTTTTTCTTGAGCGTTTCCTCGGGGGAACCGACCATAGGGCACCGCGGCGCCGCTCCACAAGCAGCGCCGTTCGCCAGGACCCCTGCCGGAATCGATAAAATCGCCAGCCGGCTCAGAGCCGCCCGCGGACCCGCTTCACGAAGTCCCCGACATAGCGGTCGAGGGCCTCGGCCTGCTCGTCGACCTTGCGGGCGGCGTCGGCGACCCGCAGGGCGGCGTCGCCGGTGACGCGCGCCTCGGCCCCCACCGCGCCGATATTGGTGCTGACGCCGTCGGCGCTGGCGGCGACGGCCTGGGCGTCCGCCGCGATGCCGGTCGCGATGTCGGCCTGGCGGTTGACCACCGCGGCGATGGCGCCGGAGGTCTCCTCGATCGTGGTCATCGTATCCTGGATCCGGCTCACCGCGTCGAAGGTGGCCGCGGCCGCCTGCCGGATGTCGCTCAGGGTCGCGGCGATGTCCCGGGTCGCGGTCTGCGTCTGCTCGGCCAGCGTCTTCACCTCGCCCGCGACGACCGCGAAGCCGCGGCCGGCCGCGCCGGCGCGGGCGGCCTCGATGGTCGCGTTGAGCGCGAGCAGATTGGTGCGGGCGGCGATCTCCTCGATGAAGTCGAGCACGGCGCGGACCTTGTCGGCGGCCTCGGCGAGGCCCGCCATGTCCTGCCGCGTGCTGCGCACATAGAGCGCCGCGGCGCGGACCGTCTCGTCGGCATGGCCGACCTGGCGGGTCAGCTCGCGGATCGAGGCCTCGATCTCCTCCGCCGCCACGGCCACGCTGCCGACGCGCCGCGAGGCGCTGCCCGCCTCCTGGGTGACGCCGTCGGCGCGCTGCGTCGTCTGGGTGGCGCTGTCGACCATCTGCCCGGCTGCCTCGTGCATGTCGCGGATCGCCTCGCCGACATCGCCCAGCGCCATGCCGACGGTGCGCTCGAGATCGCCGGCGAGCTCGTCGAGCGCCGTCCGGCGCAGCGCCTCGATCTCGTCGCGGCGCGCCTCCAGCGATTTCTCGGCCGTGACGTCGAGCAGGATCCCGTCCCAGACGAAGCAGCCATCGGCGAGCCGGCGCCGCGTCGATTCGCTGCGCAGCCAGACCGTCCCGCCATCGGGCGCATGGTAGCGGCCCTCGAAGCGCCAGACCTGGCTGGCGGCCATATCCTCCCCGCGCTGGCGCTCGAAGCGGGCGCGATCCTCCGCGAACATCTTGCCGAGCCAGACCTCCGGATCGCGCTCGACATCCGCGCGCGCCAGTCCGAGAGCCTTGTCGATGGCGAAGGAGGCGAAGCGGTAGGACAAGGTGCCGTCCGGCCGGAGCAGGCACTGGTAGAGCGTGCCGGGCGCGCGCTGGATCAGCGTCCGCAGCCGGTAGGCGGTCTCGCGGCGGTCGTCGTCATGGATCACGACGATGCCGGTGAGGAGGATGCCGACCGCGCTGACCAGGGTCATCGCCGGCACCGCCTCGCGCAGGAAGCGCTCGCCGGCATCGCCCGGGATGAAAGGGGCGGAGGCCAGCAGGCAGACCGCGTCGAGCCCGCAGAGCAGGAGCAGGTCGCGCAGCGCCAGCGGGCGCCGGCGCCGCGCCAGCCAGACCGCGAAAGCCATGCCGATCAGCATGCGCAGCCCGATGCCGCCGAGGCCGGTCGCCATGCCGACCCCGCCCATGGCGTAGCGCGCCACGGCCAGCGGCAGCGCGGTCAGCACGGCCGCCCACGGCCCGCCGATCGGTCCCGCCAGGATGACGAAGGTGTTGCGCGAATCGATGAACAGGCCCGGATGGATCGCGACGGGGTTCGCCATGCTGACCAGCGCGCCGCCGGCGAAGAGCAGGCCGACCACGCCGGAGCGCAGCCAGCCGCGGCCGTCGAGCCAGGGCGCGATCACCGTCAGCACCAGCCCGGCGAACAGCAGAAAGAACAGGCTCTGGACGAGGTTGATCAGCAAACGGGCGGCCTTCCGCCGGAATTCGGTGGCGCCATTCTGCTTTCAATTGTTGAAAGCCCTCCTAACGGATGGCCTCGGTCGCGCATTTTGCTAGCGTGCCGCGCGATGCGCCACAGCCCTCCCTCCGAAACGCCCCTTGCCGCCGCCTCGGCCGCCGCCCCGGCCGCGCCCGAGCGCGTCACGCCGATGATGGCGCAATATATCGAGATCAAGGCCGCCAATCCGGACTGCCTGCTGTTCTACCGGATGGGCGATTTCTACGAATTGTTCTTCACGGACGCCGAGATCGCCTCGCGCACGCTCGGCATCGTGCTGACCAAGCGCGGCAAGCATCAGGGCGACGACATCCCGATGTGCGGGGTGCCGGTCGAGCGCGCCGACGACTACCTCCAGCGCCTGATCGCCGCCGGCCACCGCGTCGCCGTCTGCGAGCAGACCGAGGACCCGGCCGAGGCCAGGAAGCGCGGCAACAAATCGGTGGTGAAGCGCGACGTCGTGCGCCTCGTGACCCCCGGCACCATCACCGAGGAGCGGCTGCTCGAGCCCGGCCGCGCCAGCCTGCTGGTCGCCGTCGCCCGGCGGAAGACCGGCGAGGCGGCCTCGCTCTACGGCCTCGCCGCGATCGACATCTCGACCGGCCGCTTCACCGTGATGGAGACGCCGCAGGAGCGGCTCGCCATCGAGTTCTCGCGGCTGGAGCCGCGCGAGATCGTCTGCCCCGACGCGATCCATGACGATCCCGAGCTGAAGGAGTTCTGGCGCGAGATCGCGGTGCCGGTGACGCCGCTCGCCCGCGACGGGCTCGATGCGGCCTCGGCCGAACGGCGCCTGAAGGAGTTCTTCGGCGTCGCCACGCTCGACGCCTTCGGCAGCTTCAGCCGCGCCGAGATCGCCGCGGCCGGCGCCGCGCTCGCCTATGTCGAGCGCACCCAGCTCGGCGCCCGGCCGCCGCTCTCGGCGCCGGTGCGCGATTCCGGCTCGGCCACGATGCTGATCGACGCCGCGACCCGCGCCAATCTGGAACTGACCCGCACCCTCGGCGGCGAGCGCCAGGGCAGCCTGCTCGCCACCATCGACCGCACGGTCACCCCGGGCGGTGCCCGCCTGCTGGCCGAATGGCTCGCCGGTCCGCTGACCGAGCCGGCCGCGATCGCCGCGCGCCACGACGCCGTCGCGCTTCTGGTCGCGGACGGGGGCCTGCGCGAGGATCTGCGCCGCGCGCTGGAGAAGGTGCCGGACGTGGCGCGCGCACTGGCCCGGCTGTCGCTCGACCGCGGCGGCCCGCGCGACCTCGCCGCGCTCGGGGCCGGGCTCACCGCCGCCCGCAAGGTCGCGGGCCTGCTCGTGCGCCGGGGCGACCTGCCGACGGAGCTGGCGCGCGCCACCCGCGCGCTCGGCGAGACCGATCCCGACCTGCCGATCCGTCTCGAGGCGGCGCTGGCGGAAGAGCTGCCGCTCAACCGCCGCGACGGCCGCTTCGTGCGCGAGGGCCACGACGCCACGCTCGACGAATTGCGCCTGCTCCAGGTCGATTCGCGCAAGGTCATCGCCCAGCTCCAGGCCCGTTATGCGGCCGAGACCGGCTGCCGGACGCTGCGCATCAAGCACAACGCCATGCTCGGCTATTTCGTCGAGGTGCCGCAGGCGATGGGCGAGGAGTTCCTGAAGGAGCCCTGGCGCGCCACCTTCGTGCACCGCCAGACCATGTCCGACGCGATGCGCTTCTCCTCGGTCGAATTGTCCGAGCTCGAAGCCAAGATCGCCTCCGCCGCCGACCGGGCGCTGAAGCTCGAACTCGCCATCTTCGCGCAATTGACCGAGATGGTGCTGGCGCAGGCCGAGCCGATCAAGGCGGCGGCGCTGGCGCTGGCCGGGCTCGACGTCGTCGCGGCGCTGGCCGACCTCGCCGCCCGCGAGGGCTGGAGCCGGCCCGTCATCGATTCGGGCGCGGCCTTCGCCATCGAGCGCGGCCGCCACCCGGTCGTCGAGGCGGCGCTGAAGCGCGACGGCAAGCCTTTCGTCGCCAACGACACCGAATTGTCGCCGCCCGGCGCCGAGGCGCAGGGCGGGCGCATCTGCCTGATCACCGGCCCGAACATGGCCGGCAAGTCGACCTTCCTGCGCCAGAACGCGCTGATCGCGGTGCTGGCGCAGATGGGCTCCTTCGTCCCGGCGGCGAAGGCCCATATCGGCATCGTCGACCGGCTGTTCTCGCGCGTCGGCGCCGCCGACGATCTCGCGCGCGGCCGCTCGACCTTCATGGTCGAGATGGTCGAGACCGCGGCGATCCTGAACCAGGCCGGGCCGCGCGCGCTGGTCATCCTCGACGAGATCGGCCGCGGCACCGCGACCTTCGACGGGCTGTCCATCGCCTGGGCGGCGATCGAGCATCTGCACGCGGTCAATCGCTGCCGCAGCCTGTTCGCGACGCATTATCACGAACTCACGGCGCTCGGGGACAGGCTCGACCGCGTCGCCAACGCCACGGTGCGCGTCACCGAATGGAAGGGCGAGGTCGTTTTCCTGCACGAGGTCGTGCCGGGCGCGGCCGACCGCTCCTACGGCATCCAGGTCGCCAAGCTCGCCGGGCTGCCGCCGGCCGTGGTCGAGCGGGCCCGCGCCATCCTCGGCGAGCTGGAGAAGACCGAGCGCGAGAAGCCGGTCGCCTCGCTGGTCGACGACCTGCCGCTCTTCGCCGCGCCGCAGCGCCGGCCGGCGCCGGCCGACCCGGAAGGCCAGCCCGACGCGCTGCGCGAGGCGCTGGCCGGGGTCGAGCCCGACGAGATGACGCCGCGCGAGGCGCTGGAAGCGCTCTACCGGCTGAAGGGGCTGGCCTGACGGCACGAAACGCGCGCCTGTAGTCATCATCGCCCGCCCCTGCTAAAGCGGGGCCGTCTTCAGCCAGGGCTTGAGAGGCCAGCATGCGTTCGGGCGAAGTGAAGCGCCGCACCAACGAGACCGACATCGCGGTCTCGCTCACGATCGACGGCACCGGCAAGGCCGAGATCGCCACCGGCGTCGGCTTCTTCGACCATATGCTCGACCTGTTCGCCCGCCATGCGCTGATCGACCTCAAGGTCGTGGTGAAGGGCGATACCCATATCGACGACCACCACTCGGTCGAGGATGCCGGCATCGCGCTCGGCGAAGCCCTGAAGCAGGCGCTCGGCGACAAGAAGGGCATCCGCCGCTATGCCGATGTGCATCTGCCGATGGACGAGGCCCTGACCCGCGTCGCGGTCGACGTCTCGGGCCGGCCCTTCCTCGTCTTCCGCACCGCATTCGAGGCGCAGAAGATCGGCACCTTCGACACCGAGCTGGTGCGCGAGTTCTTCCAGGCCTTCGCCATCAATGCGGGGCTCACGCTCCATGTCGAGACGCTCTATGGCGACAACGCCCACCATATCGCCGAGAGCTGCTTCAAGGGGCTGGCGCGGGCACTCAGGCAGGCGCTGGAGGTGGATCCGCGCGAAGGCGGCCGCGTTCCCTCGACCAAGGGCGCGCTCTAGGAGAAGGCCATGGCGTTCTACACGGTGATGACGCCGCCCTCCGCCGAGGGGGGCGGGCGCGAGGCGATCGAGCGGGCGCGGGTGATCCCGGACGGCTTCAGTTGGGGCGCGTTCCTGTTCCACGGGCTCTGGCTGCTCGGCCAGCGCCTCTGGCTGGCGACGCTGCTCCTCGCATTGATCTGGGGGGCGGTGATCGTCGTCCACAGCCGCTTCGGCTTCCATCTGAGCGCGCTCTCGCTGATCTACTGGGCGATCGCGCTGTTCCTCGGCATCGAGGGCCGCAATCTCGTCGTCCGCAAGCTCGCCCGGAAGGGCTGGCAGCTCGCCGACGTGGTCGAGGCGCGGACATTGGCCGAGGCCGAGCGCCGCTATTTCGAGCGCGCGCTCGCCGACGGGCCGGCGCTGCCGTCCCCGGCGGCGCAGCCGGCAGGAGCCGCCCGGCCGAGCGGACCGCTGCCGATCATCGGCCTCTTCCCGGAGGCGCAGGGGCGATGAGCCAGTCCGTCGCGATCATCGACTACGGCTCGGGCAACCTGCACTCGGCCGCGAAGGCCTTCGAGCGTGCGGCGGCCGAGACCGGCATCGCCTCGGCCATCCATGTCACCAGCGACACGCGCGTCGTGCGTGCGGCCGACCGCATCGTGCTGCCCGGCGTCGGCGCCTTCGCCGACTGCCGGCGCGGGCTCGACGCCGTGCCCGGCATGGTCGAGGCGCTGGAGGAGGTCGTGCGGAGCGGAGGCCGGCCCTTCCTCGGCATCTGCGTCGGCATGCAGCTCCTCGCCTCGCGCGGGCTCGAGCACAGCGTGACGGAGGGCCTCGGCTGGATCGCGGGCGATGTCGCGCTGATCGAACCGCAGGACGAGAGCCTGAAGATCCCGCATATGGGCTGGAACACGCTGCACAAGCAGAAGGAGCACCCGCTGCTCGCCGGCATCGAGACCGGCCCGCAGGGGCTGCACGCCTATTTCGTGCACTCCTATGCCCTGACCCCGGCGCATGCCGAGGAGATCGTCGCGCTGACCGACCATGGCGGGCCGGTGACGGCGATGGTCGGGCGCGACAACATCGCCGGCACGCAGTTCCATCCGGAGAAGAGCCAGGCGCTCGGCCTCAGGCTCATCGCCAATTTCCTGGGCTGGAAGCCGTGATCCTCTTTCCCGCGATCGATCTCAAGGAAGGCCGCTGCGTCCGCCTGAAGCAGGGCGACATGGCGCAGGCCACGGTCTTCAACGACGACCCGGCCGCGCAGGCCGTCGCCTTCGAGGCGCAAGGCTTCCGGTGGCTGCATGTCGTCGACCTCGACGGCGCCTTCGCCGGCAAGCCGATGAACGCGGCGGCGGTCGAGGGCATCCTCGCCCGCGTCGCCTTCCCGGTGCAGCTCGGCGGCGGCATCCGCGACATGAAGACCGTGGCCGGCTGGCTCGAGAAGGGCGTCCGCCGCGTCATCATCGGCACGGCGGCGGTGCGCGATCCCGGCTTCGTGCGCGAGGCGGCGAAGGCCTTTCCGGGCCGGGTCGCGGTCGGCATCGACGCGCGCGACGGCTATGTCGCGGTCGAAGGCTGGGCCGAGACTTCGACGCTGTCGGCCGCCGATCTCGGCAAGCGCTTCGAGGATGCCGGCGTCGCCGCCATCATCTACACCGACATCGCCCGCGACGGCATGCTCCAGGGCATCAACTGGGACGGCACGATCGCCTTGGCGAAGGCCGTCTCGATCCCGGTGATCGCCTCGGGCGGGCTCGCCTCGATGGCCGATATCGAGCGCCTCTGCGCAGCCGACGCGGCGATCCTCGAAGGCGCCATCACCGGCCGGGCGCTCTATGACGGGCGCATCGACCCCGCCGCGGCGCTGAAGCGACTCAACGCGCGGACTCGAATCGACTCTTGAGTCAAGAGGTTCTTGACAACGTTGAATCCGTTCACTATCTGTTTGCTTAAATGGACTGGGGGTTGTTCCCGGTCGGCGCTGGGCCTCGGTTTCGACCGGGGCCTTTCGCTTATGGGAACAGCTTGAGGCCGTAGCCTCGTATTTCCCCAGTAGCGCTCCGTCGAAATTTCATTGCGATAATATCGTAAGCACGGTTCGGTTGCTCGGGTCGAAGCGTCTTGATTCCAATCGGCCGCGCGAAAAGATCCGCGATCTGAAGCCCGGACGAATTCGCCCTCTTGTCAACCAAGCGGATATCCAGATCGGCCATAGCGGTCCCGCCAAAGTTCGCACCATCCTTGATGCGGCGGAATTCCAGCTCCAGCTTGGCATCCTCCTTTTCGCCCCGCTTTTCGAACATGATCGTCGTCGCGCGACCAGCCTGCCCCTGTTCGGTCAGAAACCGATGAGTCCGCTCCATGCAAAACTGCATGGCGATATGATATGGATTGTCCGGCTCTGCATAACGCCGCGCGAGGCGAGACTTGTCGATGACCGATGCGATCACGGTCGTCTGGCACCTCTCGAGTATCTGCGTCAGTTCCTGCATGAACAGCTTTCGGCGCTCTTCGTTCTGCAAGAATTTAAACGGAGGTTTCTGCTTGCGGATCTCGTGTTCGTGCAAGATCACGTTGTCATGTCCGAACCAGCGGAATTTGAACTCCTGAATCTGCGGCACCACGTTGCGAATGTAGTCCGCTTTCCTGAAGATACAGAATGCCAGAACGAAAATCGGATAGCTCTGGGCTACCGATGTCAGATCATGGTCGCCGCTCTCGTCAACATAGATGACATAGTCAGAGAAAGCTGGCATGGGCGCGGAACAGCCATTCGTGAGCTAGCATGCTGAAGATACGCATCATCCCCTGCCTCGACGTCAAGGACGGCCGCGTCGTCAAGGGCGTGCGGTTCGTCGACCTCGTCGATGCCGGCGATCCGGTCGAGGCCGCCAAGGCCTATGACGCCGCCGGGGCCGACGAGCTCTGCTTCCTCGACATCACCGCGAGCCACGAGGACCGCGGCATCCTGCTCGACGTGGTGACGCGCACGGCCGAGGCCTGCTTCACGCCGCTCACCGTCGGCGGCGGCGTGCGCAAGGTCGAGGACATCCGCGCCCTGCTGCTCGCCGGAGCCGACAAGGTCTCGATCAACACCGCCGCCGTCACCAACCGGCTCTTCGTCAAGGAAGCGGCGGAGAAATTCGGCGGCCAGTGCGTCGTCGTCGCCATCGACGCCAAGCAGGTCTCGCCCGGGCGCTGGGAGATCTTCACCCATGGCGGGCGCAACGCCACCGGCATCGAGGCCGTCGCCTTCGCCCGCGAGGTCGTCGCGCTGGGCGCGGGCGAGCTGCTCGTCACCTCGATGGACCGCGACGGCACGAAATCCGGCTACGATCTCGGCCTGACGCGCGCCATCGCCGATGCGGTCCCGGTCCCGGTCATCGCCTCGGGGGGCGTCGGCGATCTCGACGATCTCGTCGCCGGCGTCAGCGAGGGCCACGCCTCGGCCGTGCTCGCCGCCTCGATCTTCCATTTCGGCACCTACACGATCGGGCAGGCCAAGGCGCATATGGCGCAGGCGGGCTTACGGATGAGGCTCGACTGATGATGCGGGAATGCTCCATCATTCCGGGGCGGACCGCAGGTCCGAGCCCGGAACCCATGAACACCGAGGCGGCCGGCGCAGCTCCGCACATCGGCGCGAAATGGTCGCGACCTGTGTTCATGGGTTCCGGGCTCATTGCTGCGCAATGCCCCGGAATGACGATGGAGCAGCCGGCATGACCTTCAGCCTCGCCGATCTCGAAGCCCGCATCGCCGCGCGCGCCTCCGCCTCGCCCGAGGACTCCTGGACGGCGAAGCTCCTGGCCGCCGGGCCCGAGCGCGCCGCCAAGAAGTTCGGCGAGGAGGCGGTCGAGGCCGTGATCGCCGCCGTGAAGGGCGATCGCGCAGAGCTGATCGCCGAAAGCGCCGATGTGCTCTATCATCTTTTGGTCGTGCTCAAGGCCCGCGATGTTGCATTGCAAGACGTCTTGAGCCAGCTTGAGGCCCGGACGGCCCGTTCCGGCCTGGCGGAAAAGGCCGCCCGGCCGCGTTGAGCAGCGCGAGGACCCGCCGAGGATGACCCTGCCAAGGACTCCGCCAAGGATGATCTCGCGTTGAATCTCGAAGCCTGGATCGCGGGCCGCGTCATGGATCAGCGTCTCATCGCCACCCCGCCGGAACGGGACCTGATCTCGCCCTACCGCGTCTTCTCGCGCGACGAATGGGCGCATCTGCGCGCCGATGCCCCGCTGACGCTGTCGGTCGACGACCTCGCCAAGCTGCAATCGCTCAACGACCCGATCTCGCTCGACGAGATCGTGGCGATCTACCTGCCGCTGTCGCGGCTGCTCTCGCTCTACGTCGCGGCGACGCAGGGGCTGTTCAAGGCGACGCAGCGCTTCCTGATGGCCGAGGCCGAGGTCAAGGTGCCCTATATCATCGGGGTCGCCGGCTCGGTCGCGGTCGGCAAGTCGACCACGGCGCGCGTGCTGAAAGCGCTGCTCTCGCGCTGGCCGAACACGCCGAAGGTCGAGCTCGTCACCACCGACGGCTTCCTCCTGCCCAACGCCGAGCTGGAGCGGCGCGGGCTGATGCAGCGCAAGGGCTTCCCGGAGAGCTATGACGGCGCGGCGATCCTGCGCTTCCTCTCCGACGTGAAGGCCGGCAAGCCGCAGGTGACGGCCCCGGTCTATTCCCACCTCGTCTACGACGTGGTGCCGGGCGAGACGGTGACGGTCGAGCGGCCGGACATCCTGATCCTCGAAGGGCTCAACGTGCTGCAGCCGAGCCGGATGCCGAAGGACGGCACGGTGATCCCCTTCGTCTCCGACTATTTCGACTTCTCGGTCTATCTCGACGCCGACGAGAACGACCTGCACCGCTGGTACGTCAACCGCTTCATGACGCTGCGCCAGACCGCCTTCCGCGACCCGCGCTCCTTCTTCCGCAAATATGCCGAGATCGCCGAGGAGGAGGCGCTCTCCATCGCCGAGAAGCTGTGGAACGGCATCAACCTGCCGAACCTGCAGGAGAACATCCTGCCGACCCGCCAGCGCGCCAGCCTGATCCTGACCAAGGGCGCGAGCCACCGCATCCAGCAGGTCGCGCTCAGGCGGCTTTGATGCCCGCAGCGATCGGGCTCGCAAGGCCGGCCGGCCCTTTCGAGCTGGCTTCCCCCGCCAGGGGCTGAGCCGATGGAAGCGCTCGCATCGCTCGCCGGCATGGCGGGCGCGGCCTTCGTCGCCGCGACGCTGCTGCCGGCGCAGTCGGAGGCGGTCTTCGTCGGGCTGCTCGCGGCGAAGAGCGTCGACCCGCTCGCCCTGTTCCTGACGGCGAGCCTCGCCAACGCGGCCGGCTCCGTCCTCAACTGGTGGCTCGGCCGGCTGGTGGCTCGGCGCGGCGTCGAAGCCCTGCCGGCGCGGCTGCGGCCGGACCCGGCCCGGCTCGGCCGGGCGCAGGGCTGGTTCGCCCGCTTCGGCTGGCCTTCGCTGCTGCTGGCCTGGCTGCCGGTCGTCGGCGATCCGCTGACCTTCGTCGCCGGCACGCTGCATTATCCGCTCCCGCGTTTCGCCCTGCTGGTGCTGCTCGGCAAGGCCGGGCGCTACGCCGCGCTCTGGGCCGGCTGGGCGAGCCTCGCCTGAAGGCGGTTGGCGATTGCGAAACCGGCCGCGCCGGGCTACCAGCGAGAGGTCCGTTCAAGGAGAATTGATGATGAGCATTCAGCGTATCGGCGTCGGCCCGCGCATGTCCAAGGCCGTGGTTCACGGCAACACCGTCTATCTGGCCGGCCAGGTCTGCGACAAGGCCGCGGGCAAGAGCGTCGGCGAGCAGACCGAGGAGATCCTGAGCATCATCGACGGGCTCCTGGCCGAGGCCGGCACCGACAAGTCGAAGCTGCTGATGGTCAATATCTGGCTGTCCGACATCTCGACCTTCGCCGAGATGAACGCCGTCTGGGACAAGTGGGTCGTCGCCGGCGCGACGCCGGGCCGCGCCACGGTCGAGGCCAAGCTCGCCGCGCCGCAGTTCACGGTCGAGATCGCCGTCATCGCGGCGAAATAGAGCCGGGGCACCGGAGCGGAAGCGCCCTGCGCCTTCCGGCAGCCGGTGCACCCGATGAAGGGCCGGGTCGCCCCGCCCCGCGCGAAACACGGCGACCCGGTGAAGCCCTGGGCAGGAGGCGGCCATCGGCCGGTCGAACGAGATCGCACCGCTTCTGGCCCGGGTGGCCGGTCGCCATGCGCTGCCGCCGGTCGCGCTGGCGGCGATGATCGGCGATTGGCTCTCCGGCTCCGGCGTCAGCGCTCCGGACGAGGCGCTGCTGGAGCGCAAGGCCCTGGACCTGCTCGCCCTGATCCGGCGCCTCGCGGCGCCGATCGAAGACAGCGAGATCCGCCGCCTGCGGGCCGAAGCCGCGGCCGCGCTCACCGCCGGGCGCCTCGGCGAGGCCGACAGGATCCTGGCGAAAGCCGAGCTCAACGCCATCGCGGGCGCCTCCGACCTCTCGGCCCTGCCGGTCGAGCGCCGCCTGCTGATCGGCGAGAACCGGGCCGACCGGGCCGCGCTGAGCTTCCTGCGGGCCGTGCCGGAGGCCTATCGCGAGGCCGCGGCCCGCTATGGCGAGGCTTCGACGCTGATCGGCCTCGCCGCGATCGAGCGCAGCCGCGAAACCGCGCTCGACCAGGCCAGGGCGCTGACGCGGATCGGCGCCGATTTCGACGAGAGGGACGGCTACGACGCCGCCATCGCCGCGCTGCGGCGCCTGCGCGAAGGGCTCGACGCGCTCGCGGATTCGGTCGCCGCCGCCGCGGCCGAGGAGGCCTGGGCCGAGGCGCTCGAAGGCCTCGCCCGGCTGACCGGCGAGGCGGCGCCGCGCGACGAGGCCCTGGCCCGCTGCCGGCGCGGGCTCGACACGCTCGACCGCCACGAGGCGCCGCCGCTCTGGCACGCGCTGAAGCTGCGCCACGGCCGGCTCGCCCTGGCGCTCGGCGAGGAGCGGCAGGACGAGGCCCTGCTCGAGGAGGCGATCTCCGCCTTCGCCACCCTGCTCGCCGTCTGGGACCGCAGCCGCGACGAGGCGCGCTGGCTCGAGGCCGAGCACATGATCTCCCGCGCCCGGACGCTGCTCGGCAGCCGGCGCAACGACCTCGCTTTGCTCGAGCGCGCCTTCAACGGCCTCAACCGGGTCGCCCAGTCCGTCGCGCGGGACGCCGAGCCGCTGCGCTGGGCCGGGCTCCAGGACGAGATGGGCCGCGTCCTCGCCGCCATGGGCGAGCGCTACAGCGAGCCGGTGGTGATGGAAGAGGCGATCGCCACCTTCGACACGGCACTGGAGGAGCGCCGGCGCGAGAGCGTGCCGATGCTCTGGGCCGAGACGCGCGCCGCGCAGGCCGAGGCCATGCTCCAGCTCGCGCGCCGCGGCAAGGACAGGGAGCTCGCCCAGCGGGCGCTCGCCCAGATGGTCGAGGCGGTGGAGACGGCCCGCCAGGCCGACCGCGGCGCGGCCGCCGCAGCCCTGCAGAAGCGGCTGGCCGCCGCCGGCGCGCTGGCGACCCGGATCATCTCCGGCTGAGCGGCGTCAGCCGCGCGGACGCCGGGCCGCGAGCCGCTCCAGCGCCGCGTCGAGGGTGGCGTCGCGCTTGGCGAAGCAGAAGCGCACGACCGTCTTCACCGCTCCCTGCGCATAGAAGGCGCTGACGGGGATCGCGGCGACGCCGCTCTCCGTGACGAGCCGGCGGCAGAAATCGACATCGTCGGCCTCGCCGAGCGGCGCGATGTCGAGATTGAGGAAATAGGTGCCGGCGCTCGGCAGGACCTGGAAGCCGAGATCGCCCAGGCCCGTGGCGAAGCGGTCGCGCGAGCGCTGGAAATCCGCCCGCATCCCCTCGAAATAGCCGTCCTCCTTGCCCAGCCCGTAGGCGACGGCCGCCTGGAGGTTCGGCGGGGTGGTGAAGGTGATGTATTGATGCGCCTTGGCGAGGACGCGCATGATCGCCGGCGCCGCCATGACCAGCCCGACCTTCCAGCCGGTGAGCGAGAAGATCTTGCCGGCCGACGAGATCTTGACGCAGCGCTCGCGCATGTCCGGCCGCCCGAGCACCGGGACGTGGCGATGGCCGTCGAAGACGACATGCTCCCAGACCTCGTCGCAGACCGCGATCGCGTCGTAGCGGTTGCAGAAGGCGGCGAGCAGATCGAGATCGGCGGCGCTGAAGATTGTCGCCGTCGGGTTGAGCGGGTTGTTGAACAGCACCACGCGGGTCTTCGGCGAGAAGGCCTTCGCCAGCGCCTCCTCGGTCAGGCCGAAATGCGGCGGCGTCAGCGTCACGAATTTCGGGATGCCGCCGGCGCGGCGCACCAGCGGCACATAGGCGTCGTACATCGGCTCGAACAGCACGACCTCGTCGCCCGGCGTCACCAGCGCCATCAGGGCGCCCGCGATCGCCTCGGTGGCGCCGGAGGTCACCATGATCTCGCGCTCCGGGTCGAGATCGAGCCCCTGCCAGCGCCTGTAATGGGTCGCGACCGCCTGGCGCAGCTCGGGCAGGCCCATCATCGGCGGATACTGGTTCCAGCCGTCGACGACCGCCTCGGCCGCCTTCCGGCGGACGTCGAGCGGGCCGGGATCGTCGGGGAAGCCCTGGCCCAGATTGACCGCCCCGGTCTCGCGCGCGAGCTGGGACATGACCTCGAAGACGCTGGTCTCAAGAGCGGAAAAGATCGGATTCATCGTGGCTTCGGCATCCGGCAGGCAGTGACGCGGCGATCCGCTCTACCATGACGCCGGAGCGCTTGCATCCTCGCCCGGGCACCGCGTGCCCTGCCCGGGGCGCAGGGGCACGCCCATCCTCGATCACGCTCCGCCGCCGGTGCGGATCGGCCCCGAGCAGGCCGGTCGGCCGCGCTTTCGGCTCGCTTGAAAAATACCGAGTGATGAATGTTGACATTCGTCACAGGTCAGTGTCTATTGCGTTTCAGCCGGTCTACGGCGGACGCCCGTTGCGACTTCGCCCCTTTGGCGCAGCAGGATGCCGCAGTAGGCCGGCGAACTATGTCCGGGGTCCGGCCATGACGTGGCAGGATCGGCGTGGCGGGATCGCCCCGCCCCGTTTCCGGCCTCGGAACGCGCCGGCCGCGCCTCTCGGCAAGGGGGGCGCCGTTTCCCGCGACAGGCTATAAGCAGGCGCATGGATCGCGCCCGCACCCCCGCCGTCATGATTCTCGGCACCGGCTCCAATGTCGGCAAGTCGCTGATCGTCGCGGGGCTGTGCCGGCTCTTCGCCGATCGCGGCCTCAAGGTGCGTCCGTTCAAGCCCCAGAACATGTCCAACAACGCCGCGGCCACCGCCGGCGGCGAGATCGGCCGGGCGCAGGCGCTGCAGGCCCGCGCCGCCCGCGTCGCCCCCCATCCCGACATGAACCCGGTGCTGCTCAAGCCGGAAGGCGAGCAGGGCAGTCAGATCATCCTGCAAGGCCGGGTCGCCGGCCGCCTCGCCTCGCGCGACTTCGCCCGGCGCGGCGACTTCCTGCCGCAGGTCCTGGCGAGCTTCGCGCGGCTCGGCGCCGATGCCGACCTCGTCATCGTCGAGGGCGCCGGCTCGCCCGCCGAGACCAATCTGCGCGCCCGCGACATCGCCAATCTCGGCTTCGCCCGCGCCGCCGCGGTTCCCGCCATCCTGGTCGGCGACATCGATCGGGGCGGGGTGATCGCGAGCCTGGTCGGCAGCCATGCCGTGCTCGACCCCGCCGACCGCGCGATGATCCAGGGCTTCGCCGTCAACCGCTTCCGCGGCGCCGTCGAATTGTTCCGGCCCGGCGTCGAGACCATCGCCGCCGCCACCGGCTGGCCCTGCCTCGGCGTGGTGCCGTGGTTTGCGGCGGCGCATCGCCTGCCGGCGGAGGACGGGCTCGACCTGCGATCCGAGCGCAAGCCCGATGCCCGCATCCGCATCGCCGTGCCGATCCTGCCCGGCATCGCCAATTTCGACGATCTCGACCCGCTCAAGCTGGAACCGGCCGTCGATCTCCTCCTGGTGCCGCCCGGACAGGCGCTGCCGGTCTGCGACGTGGTCATCCTGCCCGGCTCCAAGACGACGCTGCGCGACCTCGCCGCCTTGCGGGCGGAGGGCTGGGACATCGACATCCTCGCCCATCGCCGCCGCGGCGGGCATGTGCTCGGGCTCTGCGGCGGCTACCAGATGCTCGGCCGGATCGTGCGCGACCCGGCCGGGCTCGAAGGCTCCGGCGGCGAGGCGCCCGGCCTCGGCCTGCTCGACGTCGAAACCACGCTTGAAGGCCGCAAGACGGTGCGCGAGGTCGCCTTCGCCCATGTCGCCAGCGCAACCCAAGGGCAGGCCTATGAGATCCATCTCGGCCGCACCGACGGCCCGGATACCCTGCAGGCCTCCTTCCTCGCGAACGGCGCGCCCGAAGGCGCGAGCAGCCCGGACGGGCGGGTGGTGGGCACCTATCTGCACGGCATCTTCGCCTCGGATGCAGTGCGCGGGGCCTGGCTCGCCGGAATCGCCGGCGGCGCGCCGCTGACCGCGCTGCGCTTCGATGCGGTCGTGGAACAGACGCTGGATGCGCTCGCCATCCATCTCGCGCGCCATCTCGACGTCGAAACGCTGCTCGCGATCGCCCGCGGCCGGGCGGGCGCCGGCCTTCCCTGAAATCCGCCTTCCCTGAAATCCGCCAGAATTTCGCGGAGATCCGGGGGCCGATGCCCGAAGCTCTGCCGGAAGGGCTCCCGCATGGATCCCGGCGAGCCCGGATGCCCTGCGCGGTTCCGCGTGGGATCGGCGCGCTCCGGCCGCGCCATGGGCCGGCGGAATGCCGCGGCTGCGAGGGGCCGCCTCTGCCCGGCGGCTGTGCGGGGCCGGGCCTGCCTCGGGCCGCCCGTCTATGCGCCGCGGGTCAAGCCGTTTATTGCCGGCTTGGAAAAAATCTTTTAATCCCCATATGTTGACGGCTGACGAATTTCGTCATAGCGATCTATTCTCAACCGCCTTCATCGAAATCGAACCTAACGGCCAGGCCGTGAGTCACCCCGAACGCGATACCAGGCAGATCATCGTCGACACCGCCGAGCGCTTTTTCCGCGATATCGGATACCAGAAGACGACCGTGGCGGACATCGCCAAGTCCCTACGGATGAGCCCTGCCAATGTCTACCGTTTCTTCGACTCCAAGAAGTCGATCAACGAGGCGGTGCTCGAGCGCTACAAGCGCGAGCAGGAAGAGGCGATCATCGCCATCGCCGAGCAGGACAGGCCCGCCGCCGACCGGCTGCGGGAGATTCTGATCGCCTCCTTCCGGCTGAACGCCGCCCGCTTCGCCGGCCATGCCCGCATGCAGGAAATGGTCTGCGCGGCGATGGAGGAGAGCTGGGACGCCATCATCGCCCATATCGAGCGCTTCGACGCCGTGCTGCGCCGCGTCCTGGCGGACGGGGTCGCGAGCGGCGAGTTCCGCGCCATCGAGCCGGCCCATGCGACGGGCTGCATCCGCACCGCCATGATCCGTTTCATGCACCCGCTCCTGATCAGCCAGTGCGAGTGCATTCCCGGCCCCTCCGCCGAGGAGATGATCGCCTTCATCCTGCGCGGGCTGGAGGCGCAGCCGCAGGGCGCGTGAACCGCCTCGCCGCCTGAACGCTCCCAGGCGCCGGCCGCCCGGAGCGGCCAGGACCGGGACGCGGCGGCCGCCGGAACCCGCACGATCCCTTCCCCGCTTCCGCCCGCCTCCGTTGACAAGCGCGCGGGGGAGCGGGATATCCGCCCGACATGGCCGCCCTGCCCAAACAGAATCTGAAGAAATCCGCCATCGTCCTGCACGATCTGGTGATGACGGCGCTGGCGATCTGGCTCGTCTTCGTCGTGCGCTTCGAAGGCCGGCTCCTGACCGAGCATCTGCGCTACCTGCCGCGCTTCCTGCCCTTCTTCGTCGCCTATGCCGGGCTGGTCTACTGGTTCTTCTCGCTCTACCGCTCGAAATGGCGCTTCGCCTCGCTGCCGGACCTGTCCAACATCGTCAAGGCGGTCTCGGTCCTGACGCTGACGCTGCTGGCGGTGGACTACCTCCTCGTCTCGCCGGATTTCTACGGCGCCTTCTATTTCGGCAAGATCTCGATCGCGCTCTACTGGCTGGTCCAGATCGCGCTGCTCGGCGGGCCGCGCCTGGCCTATCGCTACTTCAAATACTCCCGGACGCGGATCAGCGCCGAGCGCGAGGCGACCCTGCCGGCCCTGCTGCTCGGCCGCGGCGTCGAGATCGAGATGGTGATCCGCGCCATGGAGAGCGGCACGATGCGCCGCCTCCGGCCCGCGGGCATCCTGTCGCCGCGCGCCGACGATCTCGGCCAGTCGATCCGCGGCGTGCCGGTGCTGGGGCTGCTCGGGGAGATCGGGAGCATCGCCAGGGACGCGGCCGAACGCGGCGAGGGCTATCGCCGCATCGTCGCGACGCCCTCGGCCCTGCTGCCCGAGGCGCATCCCGAACAATGGCTCGCCCAGACGCGCCGGCTCGCTCTGCCGATCTCGCGGATCGACACCTCCGGCGAGGGCGCGCGCGACACCGACATCGCGCCGCTGGAGATCGAGGACCTGCTGGTCCGCTCGACCGTCGCGATCGACCGCGAGCGCCTCGGCGCCTTCCTGAAAGGCAAGCGCGTCATCGTGACCGGCGGCGGCGGCTCGATCGGCTCCGAGATCTGCCTGCGCTGCGCCGCCTTCGGCGCCGCCGAGATCCTGGTCGTCGAGAGCTCGGAGCCCGCGCTCTTCCAGATCACCGAACTCCTCGCCGTGCAGGGGCGCGACACCGTCGTCTCCGGCGTGCTCGCCGATGTGCGCGACCGCGAGCGCATCATGCCGCTCTTCGCCGGCTTCCGGCCCGACATCGTCGTGCACGCCGCGGCGCTGAAGCATGTGCCCTATCTCGAGGCCGACTGGAGCGAGGGCATCAAGACCAACATCTTCGGCTCGGTGAACGTCACCGACGCGGCGGTCGCGGCGGGCGCCGGCACCTTCGTGCTGATCTCGACCGACAAGGCGATCGAGCCGGTCTCGATGCTCGGCGCGACCAAGCGCTTCGCCGAGATCTATGCGCAGTCGCGCGACGCCGAATTCGTCGCGGCCGCCTCGGGCGTGCGCCTCGTCGCGGTGCGCTTCGGCAACGTGCTCGGCTCGGCCGGCTCGGTCGTGCCGAAATTCAAGGCGCAGATCGCGCGCGGCGGGCCGGTCACGGTCACCAGCCCGGACATGATCCGCTATTTCATGACGATCCGCGAGGCCTGCGACCTCGTGCTGACCGCGGCGTCCCATACCGGGACCGACGATGCGGATTCCGAGCGGGCGGCCGTCTATGTGCTCAAGATGGGCCAGCCGGTGCGGATCATGGACCTGGCCGAGCGGATGATCCGGCTCGCCGGCTACGAGCCGGGCGAGGATATCGAGATCGTCGTCAGCGGGGTCAGGCCGGGCGAGCGCCTGAACGAGATCCTCTTCGCCCATGACGAGCCCATGGCCGAGACCGGCCTCGACGGCGTGATGGCCGCCAAGCCCAGCTTCGCCGGCCGGGCCAAGATCCAGAGCTGGCTCGCGCGGCTCGACGCGGCGGTCAAGGCGGATGACCGCGCCGCCGCGAACGCCGTGCTCGACGAGGCGATCCCCGATTTCAGCCGGCGCGAGCAGACGCCGCCAGCCGGGCCAGCGCGGCCCGCGTCTCAGCCGGCGGCCGCCAGCCGGCCCTGAGCAGCCGTTCCGGCCGCGCGACGAGGCTGCCGGCGAGCTTGCGGAAGGTCTCCTCCCGCCCGGCCAGCCGGGCCGCCAAGCCGAGCCAGCCTTCCGGAACCGGCAGCAGCCCGGGCCCGCGCCCGAGACCGGCCCGCAGCGCCGTCAGCAGGCCGGCGACGCTGATCGGCTCGGGGTCGGACACCACATAGCTCTGCCGGGCGGGGCAGGCCGGGGACAGGGCGAAGCGGATGGCGTCGGCCAGGTTCTCGACAGCGAGCAGCGAGCGCGGCGCCTGGAGGCCGCCGAACGGCAGGGGGAGCGGCAGCCGCGCCAGCCTGAGCAGCGCCGCCATATTGGCCTTGACGCCCGGCCCGTAGACCAGGACGGGGCGCAGATTCACCCAGTCGAGATCGAGCCCCGCGAGCCCCTGCTCCGCCGCAAGCTTGGAGCGGCCATAGGGGTCCGCCGGAGCGGGCGGCGCCTCCTCCGACAGCGGCGGGCCGTCGAAGGCGCCGGAAAGCGCCTTGATCGAGGAGAGGTGGACGAAGCGGCGGATGCCCGCGGCGGCGGCGGCCCGCGCCAGCTCCAGCGTCGCCTCGGTGTTGATGCGCCGGTAGAGCGCCTCGTCGAGCCCCGGCCCGGCATGGGCGAGGCCGGCCATGTGAACGACATGGTCGACGCCCTGCAGCGCCGCGCTCCAGTCGATCGGCCCAGCGAGGTCGCCGGTCAGGACCGTCTCGACGCCGGCCGGCACCGGAACCGGCCGGCGCAGCGCCAGCCGCGGCCGCCAGCCCGCACCGGCGAGCGCCGCCACGACATGCGGCCCGACGAAGCCGCTCGCCCCCGTGACGAGAATCGTCGCCTCAGCCATGGGAGGCTCGCGGAGTCGCGAAGGCGCGCAGCAAGAGCCCCGTCAGCAGGACCGCGAGCGCGAGGCATCCGGCTTGAGCCCAGAGGCTGGTCCAGGCGATCGCGAGCCCGGCCAGCGCCGCCAGGACGACATTCAGCGCCGCGACCCGGCCCACGACCGCGCGGACGCTGAAGCCGTTGCCGGTCGCCTGCTGGTAGAAATGCGAGCGATGCGCCTGCCAGACCTTCTCGCCGCGCGCCAGGCGCCGGAACAGGGTGATGGTCGCATCGGCGACATGGTAGAGCGGCAGGATCAGCGCCGCCGCGAAGGCGCCCGTCCCGGCCAGCCGGTAGAGCAGATAGGCGCTGAGCAGGCCGATCGGCAGCGAGCCGACATCGCCGAGGAAGAGCTTCGCCACGGGCCGGTTGAACGGCGCGAAGCCAAGAAGCCCGCCGCAGAGCCCGGCCGCGAGCCAGCCCGTCGCCGGGTCGACGACGCCCGCCATCCCGGCCAGAGCCAGCGCCGCCGCGAGCGGCACGATGCCGGCGACGGTGATCCAGTCGAGACCGTCCATGAAGTTGACGAGATTAACGAACCAGACGCCGGCGAGCAGCGCCAGCGCCCGCTCGACCGCGAGCGGCAGCGCCTCGGGAAACAGCCGCAGTTCCGGCGCGGCGCGAATCAGCACGAAGCCGACGCAGGCGGCCTGCAGCACCAGCCGCAGGCCCGCCGGCAGGGGGCGGATGTCGTCCCAGGCCCCGACCAGGGCGAGCGCGCAGGCGCCCCCCGCCACCACGAGCAGGCTGCGGCCCGCCTCGCCTTCGAGCGGGCTCAGGCGGAGCGCCAGCGCGACCGCGAGGAAGGCCCCGGCCAGGACGGCGATGCCGCCGCCCTGCGGGGTCGGGACCTTGTGGCTGGAGCGGGCGTTCGGCCGCGCCAGCGCATAGCGCTGCAGCAGCGGGCGCAGGGCGACGCACAGCAACGCCGCCGCGAGGGCGGCGACGATCGGGACGGCGAAGGGGACGAGCGCGATAGCCAAGGCCGGCGCACCATAATCCAGGCGCGCCAAAAACCTAGAGGCTATCGCGCATCGGTCCGGCGATCCTTACTTCATTTCCTGAAGCCGATCAGGACGCCATCGGCGCCGAGCGAGAGCTGCAGCCCTTGCCGGCGGGCCGCGAGGCGCAGGGTCACGCCCTTGTCGTTGCGCAGCCAGACCGTGCCGCGGCCGGCGTCGCCGACGGCCCAGCCCTCCTTGAGCTGCACATAGGCGCCGGCGAAATCCGAGACCCGGTGCAGGCCGTAGACGGTGCCCGAGGCCGTCGTCTTGGAGGCGCCGATGGTGCCGACGCCGAGGCCGCCGACCGTGATCGGATAGGCGCGGCCGCGATAGCGCAGCGTCCCCCCGCCGGCCTCGCCCCCGGCGATGAAGCCAGCCTGCACCTGCTCGAGCCGGACCGTGCCGGTCGCGGGGCCGAGATTGCGCTGCTGGGCCAGCGCCGGCGTCGCCAGCATCATCACGGCGGCCAGGGAAGCGGCCAGGGAAACTGCTGCTGTCTGTCTGATCATCGTCTTCGTCCTGCTTTGCGCGCCGGCAGCGGCGCCGTTCCGGACAACGCGCAAGCCGGCATTTCGATCCCACGGACGCCGAGAATATCGGCGCCGCGGCAGGGCCGCCGACCGGATTCACGCTTTCTTAACCATGACGCCGTCCCCTTGACCCGTCCGGCGGGCTATGGGGGCTCGAAAAAGGACGATCATATGCACGACGTCGAACCCGCGCCGGCCGTCATGGACCAGCTCGTCGGCCTGCCGGTTGCGGATGTCGAAAGGGACCTGATTCTGGCGACCTTGCGGGAAACGGGTGGGAACAGGACCCATGCCGCCCAATTGCTCGGCATCGCGATCCGCACCTTGCGCAACAAGATCAACCTCTATGCCACCGAAGGCTACGAGATCCCCGAGCCGCCGCAAGGCTCGGTCGCCTGATCGGCAAGCGCTGCGCCGCCGCTTCTCCCGTCCTGCCGCCACGCGCTTCGCGGCCTCGGGCCAGCGGGCGGGGATGGCGCATGGCGGACGGGCGACGCGGCGGCGGCCGCGCCATTCGTCCGGCATCGCCGCTCCCGACCGGCCAGGCGCCTCCCCGCAGGCTCCCGAGCGGCCGGCAGGCCCGCGGCATGGCGTGTCAGGAGCCTGCAGCCAGCCGGTTGACATCGGCGACCCTATTACGTTGATATCAACTGAACTCGTCGAACGCTGGCCTGCCACCCCCGGCCGGACCGCGGGCCGAGTCCCGACCGACAGGAGAAGACCATGAAGATCGTGACCAGCCTCAGCTTCCAGGGCCAGTGCCGGGAGGCGTTTGAATTCTACGCCAAGGTGCTGGGCGGCAGGATCACCGCGGCCCTCCCCTATGGCGACGGCCCGCCGGACATGCCGATCTCCGACCCGAAACACAAAACCTGGCTGATGCATTGCTGGCTCGAGGTCGGCGACCAGGCCCTGATGGGCGCGGATATGGATGTCGGCTGGGCGCGCAACATCGAGAAGCCCAAGAACGGCTTCGACGTGACGCTGCACAGCCCGGACGTCGCCGAGGCCCGGCGCTGGTACGATGCCCTCTCCGAAGGCGGCACGGCGGTCATGCCGTTCGGCGAGACCTTCTGGTCGCCCGGCTTCGGCGCGCTGGTCGACCGCTTCGGCATCCCCTGGATGGTCAACACCACGCCGGCGCCGGGCTGGCAGCCGCCACGCGGCTGATCCGCCCCCGAACCCGGCGCGCCGCAGCGGCGGCATGCGAATCCTCCGGAGACGACGATGAACCGTTCCTATCGCTGGGTGATCGTCGCGGCGGGCGGCCTTCTCGGCTGCGTCGCGATCGGCGCCATGTTCTCGCTGCCCGTCTTCCTGCGCCCGATGGCGCAGGACACCGGCTGGTCGGTCACCGGCATCTCCACCGCGATGACGATCGGCTTCCTCGCCATGGCGGCGGCCAGCATGGTCTGGGGCAGCCTCTCCGACCGCTTCGGACCGCGCCCGGTTGTGCTCGCCGGCTCGGTCGTGCTGGCCGCGAGCCTGGCGCTCGCCAGCCGGGCCGATTCGCTGATCGCCTTCCAGCTCCTGTTCGGCCTTCTCGTCGGCGGGGCGACGGCCGCGGTCTTCGCGCCGATGATGGCCTGCGTCACCGGCTGGTTCGACACGCAGCGCGGGCTCGCCGTCTCGCTGGTCTCGGCCGGCATGGGGATGGCGCCGATGACGATGGCGCCGCTCGCGGCCTGGCTCGTCACCCGCCATGACTGGCGCGGCGCCATGCTGATCGTCGCCGGCATCGCCGCCGCGCTGATGATCCCGGCCGCGCTGCTGGTGCGCCGCCCGCCGGCGCTCGAAAGCGGACCCGCCGGGGCGGCGCCGGACGCCCCGTCATCGGAGATGACGGCCGCGCAGGCGCTGCGCTCGCCGCAATTCCTCATCCTGATGCTGGCGAACTTCTTCTGCTGCGCCACCCATTCCGGCCCGATCTTCCACACGGTGAGCTATGCGGCGAGCTGCGGCATCCCGATGATCGCGGCCGTCTCGATCTACAGCGTCGAGGGGATGGCCGGCATGTTCGGCCGGCTCGGCTTCGGCCTGGCGGGAGACCGGTTCGGCGCGCAGCGCGTGCTCGTCCTCGGCCTCCTGGCGCAGGCCTTCGGCGTGCTCGCCTATGCCTTCGTCGACCGGCTGGCGGGCTTCTATGCGGTCGCCGTGGTGGTCGGCTTCATCTATGCCGGCACGATGCCGCTCTATGCGGTGATCATCCGCGAGAACTTCCCGCTGCGGATGATGGGGACGATCATCGGCGGCACCGCGATGGCCGGCAGCCTCGGCATGTCGACAGGTCCGCTGGTCGGCGGGCTGATCTACGACCGATTCGGCAGCTATGCGCCGCTCTATGTCGGCTCCTGGGGCATGGGGCTGGCGGCCATGCTGATCCTGATGACGTTCCGGCCGTTCCCGAAGCCGCAGGGCGGGATGGTGCCGGCGTAGCGCGCCGGGACCAGGTCAGGCCCGCTGCCGGATCGCGATGTCGGAAGGGGAAGATGGTGGAGCCAGGCGGAATCGAACCGCCGACCTCTTGAATGCCATTCAAGCGCTCTCCCAACTGAGCTATGGCCCCACGCGTCACGACCGAGTTGGGTTCGGCCGTCAAACCGGACTTTTCAAGCCGCCTCGGCGGTTCCGGTCCGGGCCGCCTGCCGGCGACGCAGCGCTCTATAGGCGGCCCGGGCTGAAGACACAAGCGCCTAATGTCGCTTTGCCGTCATCTTTTTTTTCGAGGGCGAGGATCAGTTGTCCTCGTCGCCCTCGATGTCGCCGTCGATCAGGTCGGAGACGTCGTCGTCACCTTCCTCATCCTCCTCGAGGAAGGTGTCGTCATCGTCGTCGCCGCCGATGTCGCCCTCGACCTCGATGTCGTCCTCGCTGGTGACGACGGCGTCCTTCTCGGACGTCTCCGCATCCGCATCCTCGAGCGAGACGAGCTCGACCGCGCCGTCGGCGGCCTCGGTCTCGTCCTCCTCGTCGGCCTCCGGCTTGCTCGGCGCCTTCGCCTGCGGCTCGAACATCGAGCGCGGATAGGCCTGCCCCGTATAGGGAGAGACGATGGGGTCCTTGTTCAAATCGTAGAATTTGCGGCCCGTGACCGGGCAAACGCGCTTCGTTCCGAGTTCCGGTTTCGCCACTGCGTCGGACCCTTCAACCGTTCATGTTCTGAAAAAGCAGGGGCGTCCGTTAGTCGGGGCGCGCGGCGCTGTCAAATGCTCTTTTGCGCGAGCCGCCGGGCGCCGACGCGCACGGGCCCGATTCGCGCGGCCGGGGCGGGCTCCGCAGCACCGCATTGGCTTGGCGGGCGCGGGCATGCTACGGCCGGCGCGTTCCGTTTCGCATGAGCCCGAGAGGCAGGCGCCGTGTCGCACGATCATGATCCCGTCCCCGTCACCGCCCGCGCCGGCGGCCCGCTCAAGGGCCGCGTCCGCGTGCCCGGCGACAAGTCGATCTCGCACCGGGCGATGATCTTCGGTCTGCTCGCGGTCGGCGAGACCCGGGTCAGCGGCCTGCTCGAAGGCGAGGACGTGCTGCGCACGGCCGCCGCGGCGCGCGCGCTCGGCGCCATCGTCCATCATGACGGGCCGGGCGCCTGGCGCGTGCAGGGCGTGGGCGTCAGCGGCCTGCGCCAGCCGGAGGCCGTCCTCGACTTCGGCAATGCCGGCACCGGCTCGCGCCTGATGATGGGCGTCTGCGGGGCGCATCCGATCACCACCACCTTCGACGGCGACGCCTCGCTGCGCAAGCGGCCGATGCGGCGCATCCTCGACCCGCTCGAGCTGATGGGCACCGTCGTCGTCTCGCAGGAGGATGGCGGGCGCGTGCCGCTGACCCTGCGCGGGCCGAAGGAGGCGATTCCGATCGTCTATCGCACGCCGGTCGCCTCGGCCCAGATCAAGTCGGCGGTGCTGCTCGCCGGTCTGGCGGCGCCGGGCGAGACCAGCGTGATCGAGACGGAGGCGACGCGCGACCACACCGAGAAGATGCTGAGCCATTTCGGCGCCGAGGTCACGGTGACGCCGGAGGGCACGCACGGGCGGCGCATCGTGCTGAAGGGCCAGCCCGAATTGCAGGCGGCGCCGATCGTGGTGCCGGCCGACCCCTCCTCCGCCGCCTTCCCGCTGGTGGCGGGGCTGATCGTGCCGGGCTCCGACATCCTGCTGGAAAGCGTGATGACCAACCCGCTGCGCTCGGGGCTGCTGACCACCCTGATCGAGATGGGCGCCGACATCACCGTCGAGCGCGAGGCCAACGAGGGCGGCGAGACCGTCGCCGATCTGCGCGTGCGCGGCTCGCAGCTCAGGGGCGTGACGGTGCCGCCGGAGCGGGCGCCGGCGATGATCGACGAATATCCGGTGCTGGCGGTCGCGGCCGCCTTCGCCACCGGCACGACGCGGATGCGCGGCCTGCAGGAGCTGCGCGTCAAGGAATCGGACCGCCTGGCCGCCGTCGAGGCCGGCCTGCGCGCCGCCGGCGTGAGCTGCGCGATCGAGGGCGACGACCTGATCGTCGAGGGCTCGGGCGGGGCGCCGGTGCGCGGCGGCGGGCCGGTCGCGACCCATCTCGACCACCGCATCGCGATGAGCTTCCTCGTCATGGGGCTGGCGACGCGCGAGCCGGTCACGGTCGATGACGGGCTGATGATCGCCACCAGCTTCCCGAGCTTCGCCGCGCTGATGAACGGTCTCGGAGGCCGGATCGAATGAGGCCCGGCACGGGCGATCTCGTCATCGCCGTCGACGGCCCGGCCGCCTCCGGCAAGGGCACGCTGGCGAAGCGGCTCGCTGCCCATTACGGCCTGCCCTGCCTCGATACCGGCCTGCTCTACCGCATGGTCGCCCGCGCCATGCTCGATGCCGGCCACGACATCCACGATGCGGCGGCGGCCGAGCGCATCGTCGGCAGCTTCGACGAGGCCGGATTTCCCGAGGAGCGGCTGCGCGGCCGCGAGATCGGCGAGGCGGCCTCCGTCGTCGCCGCGATGCCGGCGGTGCGGGCGGGGCTGCTCGCGCGCCAGCGGCGCTTCGCGGCCCAGCCGGGCGGCGCCGTGCTCGACGGGCGCGACATCGGCACGGTGATCTGCCCCGAGGCGCCGGCCAAGCTCTTCGTCACGGCGACGCCGGAGGTGCGCGCGGCGCGCCGCCACAAGGAACTCGCCGGCCGGGGCGAGACGGCCGGCTTCGACAGCATCCTCGCCGATATCCGCCGCCGCGACGCCCGCGATTCCGGCCGCAGCGACGCCCCCCTGAAGGCGGCCGAAGACGCCGTCATCCTCGACACCTCGGCGCTGACCATCGAGGAGGTGGTCGCGGCCGCCATCGAGATCGTCGAGCGTCGCCGCGGGGCCTGAGCCCCGCCCATCCCCCGGTTCTCGCGGGATCGCGACCGGAAACCCGCCGATTTCCGGGCTTTCGGCCTTGGTCTCCTGCCCGAGCGGGCGCACACTGCCGCCGCGACAGGATGACGGAGGTGGCGATGCGGCGCTGGCTGTACGGTCTCTCGACTCTGGCGGCGGCGCTGTGGAGCCAGGCCGCGCCGAACGCGCAAACGGCGACGCCGCCGCCGGAGGAGGTCGACGTCGCGCTCGTGCTGGCGGTCGACGTCTCCTATTCGATGGATCTCGACGAGCTCGCCCTGCAGCGCAACGGCTATATCGAGGCCTTCCGCTCGAAGCAGTTGCAGGACGCCATCGGCAACGGCGCGCTCGGCAAGATCGCCGTGACCTATTTCGAATGGGCCGGCGGCAACTTCCAATATGTCGTGCGGCCCTGGAAGATCATCGACGGCCCGGCCGCCGCCAACGCCTTCGCCGAGGAGCTGGGCGAGGCGCCGACGCGGCGGGGACGGCGCACCTCGATCTCGGGCGCGATCGATCTCGGCGTGCAACTGCTCGAACAGGCGAACGTCACCGCGATGCGCCGCGTCATCGACATCTCCGGCGACGGCGCCAACAATGACGGACGCCCCGTCACCGCCGCCCGCGACGAGGCCGGCGCCAAGGGCGTCGCCATCAACGGCCTGCCGGTGATGCTGAAGCAGGCCGGCTATTTCGACATCGACAATCTCGACGCCTATTACCGCGACTGCGTCGTCACCGGCATCGGCGCCTTCGTCATCCCGATCCGGGAAAAGCACCAGTTCGTCGAGGCGACGCGGACCAAGCTGCTGCGCGAGATCGCGGCCGCGCCGCCGGATGCGACGATCCGGAAGGCGCAGGCGACGACCCCCTCGACCTGCCTCGCCGGCGAGCGGCAATGGCGCGAGCGGATGGGGAATTGAGCGGAAGCAGCTCGCCGCCGTCATCGCGGGCGGAGCGCAGCGCAGACCCGGGATGACGACCTGCTTCCTGCGAAGGGCTTATGTCCCCCGCGGCTTCGCCCGCGTCGTCGGCGCGGCGGCTGCGGGATCGTCCGGCCAGGGATGGCGGGGATAGCGGCCCTTCATCTCCGATTTCACCGCCGCCCAGGAGCCGCGCCAGAAGCCGGGCAGGTCGCGCGTCACCTGGATCGGCCGATGCGCCGGCGAGAGCAGCTCCAGCACCAGCGGCACCCGCCCGCCGGCCAGCGCCGGGTGGCTCGCCAGCCCGTAGAGCTCCTGCACGCGCACCGAAATCGTCGGCCCCGCCTCGGCGGCATAGTCGACCGCGAGCGAGGAGCCGGTCGGAGCGGTGAAATGCGTCGGCGCCTCGGCATCGAGCCGGCGCTTCAGCTCCCAGGGCAGCAGCGCGGCCAGCGCCGAATCGAGATCGGAAGCCTGAATCGCCGCCAGCGAGGCGCGGCCGGGGAGGTGCGGCGCGAGCCAGCGTTCCGGCTCCTGCGCCAGCCCTTCGTCGGAGAGATCGGGCCAGCCCTGCTCGGGCTCGGCCTTGCGCAGGAAGGCGACGCGCTCGCGGAGCTGATTCTGCGCCCTGGTCCAGGGCAGGAGGCCGATGCCGAGCCCGGCGACGCCTTTCGCCAGCGCCTCGGCAGTCTCGGCGCTCCCGGCCACCGGCAAGGGGCGTTCCGCCAGGGTGAGCGCGCCGTAGCGGCGCACCGCGCGGGCCCGCAAGGCACGCGCGGCCCGGTCGAAGCCGACCTCCTCGCGCTCGACGATGGCAAAGGGTGCGAGGCCATGGGCGACGAGCCTGGCGATCTCGGCTTCCGCGATCGCCGCCGCGGCCATGATGCGCGCCTGCTGGGCCGCGCCGGTCATCTCGGCGACGACGAGATAGGGCTCGCGGGCGAGGCGCTGCGAGGCTTCGAGCGCACCGCCCCGGCCATTGGCGAGGAGATACTGGCCCGAACCGGCAGCGCGCGCCTTCGCGACGCGCTCCGGATAGGCGAAGGCGAGCAGAAGCCCGGGCGACAGCGGCTCGGCGGCGGCGATATCGCCCCTGCGGGCATGGCGCTCGGCGGCGCGGGCCCAGCTCTCGGCGAGGCGACGCATGTCGCCGGCCCGGCCGCCGCGCTCGCGACTGAGCCGCTCCAGCCGCTCGGCAAGGTCGACGGCATCGCCGCCGAGGCCGCGCTCGACCAGCAGGGCGGCGAGATCGGCCGCCGCGCCGGCCTGCCCGAGGCGGGCGGCGGCCACGATCATGCGGGCGAGGCGCGGCGGCAGGGGCAGGGCCTGCAAGGCGCGGCCATCCGGCGTGATGCGGCCATCGGCATCGAGCGCGCCGATCGCGGCCAGCAGGCTGCGCGCCTCCTTGAGGGCGGGGGCCGGCGGCGGATCGAGGAAGGAGAGCGTGGTCGGATCGGCGACGCCCCAGGCGGCGCAATCGAGCAGAAGCGGGCTCAGATCGGCGGAGAGGATCTCGGGCCGGGCGAAGGGTTCGAGCGCGCCGGTCGCGGCCTCCTCCCAGAGCCGGTAGCAGACGCCCGGCTCGGTGCGGCCGGCGCGGCCCTGGCGCTGATCGGCGGCGGCGCGGCTGACGCGGCGCGTCTCCAGCCGGGTCACGCCGATATCGGGCTCGTAGACCGGCACGCGGGCGAGGCCGGAATCGATCACCACCCGCACGCCCTCGATGGTCAGCGAGGTCTCGGCGATGGCCGTGGCGAGCACCACCTTGCGCTTGCCGGGAGGCGCCGGCAGCACGGCGCGGTCCTGCTCGCGCTGGTCGAGCGCGCCGTAGAGCGGGGCGATCTCGACGGCCGGGTCGCGCAGTTTTTCGCGCAGGCGCTCCTCGACGCGGCGGATCTCGCCCTGGCCGGGCAGGAAGACGAGCTGCGAGCCGAGCTGCTCGTTCAGCGCCAGCAGCGCCGTCTCGGCGACCTGATCCTCGATGCGCTTCAGCGGATCGCGGCCGCGATAGCGCGTCTCGACGGGATAAGCGCGGCCCGCGCTCTCGATCACAGGCGCATCGCCGAGCAGCCTCGCGACACGCGCGCCGTCGAGGGTCGCGGACATGACGAGGATGCGCAGCTCTTCCCGCAGGCCGCCCTGCGCGTCGAGCGCCAGCGCCAGCCCGAAATCGGCATCGAGCGAGCGTTCGTGGAATTCGTCGAAGAGCACGGCCGCGACGCCGTCCAGCGCCGGATCGTCGAGGATCATCCGGGCGAAGACGCCCTCGGTGACGACCTCGATGCGCGTCCGCGGCCCGATCTTCGAGCCGAGGCGCACGCGCAGGCCGACCGTCTCGCCGACCGGCTCGCCGAGGGTCTGCGCCATGCGATGGGCCGCGCCGCGCGCCGCCAACCGGCGCGGCTCGAGCAGGATGAGCTTGCCGCCCTGCGTCCAGGGCTCGTCGAGCAGGGCGAGCGGCACGCGCGTGGTCTTGCCGGCGCCGGGCGGGGCGACCAGCACGGCGTTCGGCCGCGCGCGCAGGGCGGCGGCGAGATCGCCGAGCACGGCGTCGATGGGCAGGGCGGTGTCGAAGGCGCGCATGTCCGGCCGATGTGGCGCAGGCGCGGGCCGCGCGCAAGCCACTCGCCAGCCTGCGCGCAGCATGCTAACCGCAGGCATCATGACCGACACCGTGCCAAACCGCATCCCGCTCCGCTTCGAGGCCTGCGCCCGCGAGGGCCGGGCGGCGCTCGTGACCTTCGTCACGGCGGGCGACCCCGATTTCGCGACCGCGAGCGCGATCCTCGCCGCGCTGCCCGCCGCCGGCGCCGACGTGATCGAGCTCGGCGTCCCCTTCACCGATCCGATGGCGGACGGCGTGCCGGTGCAGCTCGCCGGCCAGCGCGCGCTGAAGGCGGGCCAGACGCTGCGCAAGACCCTCGCCATGGTCGAGAGCTTCCGCAAGGCCGGCCACGACACGCCGGTCATCCTGATGGGCTACTACAACCCGATCTACGCCTATGGCGTCGAGGCCTTCCTGAAGGATGCGCTGAAGGCCGGCGTCGACGGCCTGATCGTCGTCGACCTGCCGCCGGAGGAGGATGCCGAGCTCTGCCTGCCGGCGCTGGAGGCCGGCATCAACTTCATCCGGCTCGCCACGCCGACGACCGACGACAAGCGCCTGCCCAAGGTGCTGCAGAACACCTCGGGCTTCGTCTACTATGTCTCGATGACCGGCGTGACCGGCGGCGCCATCGCCGATTACGGTGCGGTGGGCGAGGCGGTGGCGCGGATCAAGCGCCATACCAGCCTGCCCGTCGCGGTCGGCTTCGGCGTCAAGACGGCGGCCGATGCGGCGGCGATCGCCAAGGGCGCGGATGGCGTCGTCGTCGGCTCGGCCCTGGTCGAGCGCGTCCGCCTTTCGCTCGACGGCGAGGGCAGGGCCACGGAAAAGACGGTTTCGGCTGTCACCTCGCTGGTGTCCGAACTCGCGCAGGGCGTGCGCTCGGTGGCGAAGGCGGCCTGAACGGGCTTGCCATCGCGCGTCTTGCCGGCGAAAAGCCGATCCCCATCTCTCGCCTGACGGCGCTCGCGCCGCAGGCCCATCAGGGATGATCCAATGAACTGGATTTCCGAAGTCGTCCGGCCGCGCATCAAGACGCTGTTCAAGCGCGAGACGCCGGAGAATCTCTGGATCAAATGCCCCGATTCCGGGCAGATGGTCTTCCACAAGGATGTCGAGGCCAATGGCTACGTCATCCCCGGCTCCGAGCACCATATGCGCGTCACCGCGCCGGAGCGGCTGCGGCTGACCTTCGACGAAGGCAAGTGGCTCGACATCGCGCTGCCCGACGCCGCGGTGGACCCGCTGAAATTCCGCGACGAGAAGCGCTATGTCGACCGGCTGAAGGACGCCCGCGCCAAGACCGGCGCGCAGGACGCCTTCAAGGTCGGCTATGGCCGGGTCAAGGGCCTGCCGATGACCATCGCCGTGCAGGACTTCCATTTCA
This sequence comes from Hyphomicrobiales bacterium, assembly GCA_900466745.1. Taxonomy (GTDB): domain Bacteria; phylum Pseudomonadota; class Alphaproteobacteria; order Rhizobiales; family Beijerinckiaceae; genus Allobosea; species Allobosea minatitlanensis. The sequence continues at coordinate 57,434 of UBNE01000043.1, forward strand.
TGGGCGGCTCGCTCGGCATGGCGGCGGGCGAGGCCTTCATCAAGGGCGCCGAGACCGCGATCGAGAAGAAGACGCCCTATGTCGTCTTCGCCGCCTCGGGCGGGGCGCGCATGCAGGAGGGCACGCTCTCGCTGATGCAGCTCCCGCGCACCACCGTCGCGGTCCGCCGGCTGCGCGCGGCCGGCCTGCCCTATTTCGTGGTGCTGACCAACCCGACCACCGGCGGCGTCACCGCCTCCTACGCCATGCTGGGCGACGTCCATATCGCCGAGCCCGGCGCGCTGATCGGCTTCGCCGGGCCGCGCGTCATCGAGCAGACCATCCGCGAGAAATTGCCGGACGGCTTCCAGCGCTCGGAATATCTCAAGGATCACGGCATGGTCGACATGGTCGTGCACCGCCGCGACCTGCCCGAGACGCTCGCGCGCCTTGGCCGCCTGCTGACGAAGCAGCCCGCGGGCGAAACCGGGAAAGCCGCGCCGACGCTGCCGCCGCAACCGGTGGCCGAAGCGGTCTGAGCGGTTTCCGCATCATGGGGTCGTCCGACACGCTGCTCGCGCGCTTCATGGCGCTGCACCCCAAGCTGATCGACCTCTCGCTCGGCCGCATCCTGACGCTGCTGGAACGGCTCGGCGATCCGCATAAGCGCCTGCCGCCGGTGATCCATGTCGCCGGCACCAACGGCAAGGGCTCGACCATCGCCTTCATGCGGGCGATCCTCGAGGCGGCGGGCCTGTCCGTGCATGTCTACATCTCGCCGCATCTGGTGCGCTTCCACGAGCGCATCCGCCTCGGCGCGCCCGGCGGCGGCCGCTTCGTCGAGGAGGACAGGCTGGTCGCGGCGCTGGAGCGCTGCGAGGCCGCCAATGCCGGCGATCCCATCACCTTCTTCGAGATGACGACGGCGGCGGGGCTGCTGCTCTTCGCCGAGAACCCGGCCGACGTGCTCCTGCTGGAGGTCGGGCTCGGCGGCCGCTACGACGCCACCAACGTCGTCGCGCATCCGGCCTGCACCGTGGTGACGCCGGTCTCGCTCGACCATTCCGAATATCTCGGCGACACCGTCACCAAGATCGCCGGCGAGAAGGCCGGCATCTTCAAGCGCGGCGCGCCCGCCGTGATCGCGCCGCAGGAGCCGGAGCCGACCGCCGTGCTGGAAGCCGCGGCCGAGCGCGCCGGCGCCTCGAAGATCCTGATCGGCGCGCAGGATTTCAACGTCCACGAGGCCGGCGGCCGGCTGGTCTACGAGGACCAGGACGGGCTGCTCGACCTGCCGCTGCCGCGGCTCGCCGGTCGCCACCAGCACGTCAATGCCGGCACGGCGATCGCGGCCCTGCGCGCGGCCGGCTATGGCGGGCTGCCGGCCCGGGCCTTCGAGGACGGCATGCGCGACGCCGACTGGCCGGCGCGGCTGCAAAGGCTCTCGCGCGGGCATCTGGCGGAATTGCTGCCGGAGGGCGCCGAGCTCTGGCTCGACGGCGGCCACAACCCGGATGGCGGGCGCGTGCTGGCGCAGGCCCTGGCCGATCTCGCCGACCGCAACCCGGCGCCGCTGGTGATGATCGCCGGCCTGCTCTCGACCAAGGACGCGGCCGCCACGCTCGGCCATTTCAAGGGGCTGGCGCAGATGCTCTACGCCGTCCCGATCCAGAATTCGCTGGCCGCCCGCCCGGCCGAGGAGGTCGCGGAAGCGGCCCGCGGCGCCGGGCTGCCGGCGGAGGCCGCAGGCTCGGTCGAGCAGGCGCTGCGGACCATCGCCGCGCGCGCCTGGCCGGCGCCGCCGCGCGTCCTGATCTGCGGCTCGCTCTACCTGGCCGGCGAGGTGCTCTCGGCCAACGGCACGCCCCCGTCATGAGGATGGCGCCGGCCATGCTGCTGCTGTGCGGGCTGCTCGGCGGCTGCGTCGCCCGGGGCGTCGCGGCATCCGGCGAAGACGGCGGCGAGCGCGTCGCGGCCGGCAGGCCGACCTTCCTGCAACAGACCTATATGACGATGGATACGCGCTGCCGGCCGGTGAAGCGCCCGACCGCGGTCCTGACCGCGGCGCCGCGCCACGGCACGGTCAGGATGGCGACGCGGAGCGCCAGGGCCGCCTACGGACCGGGCGACCACCGGCACTGCGACGGCCGGATCGGCCCCTCGCTCGCTTTCGAATACACCTCCCGCGGCGATTATCGCGGCCCGGACGGCTTCGACGCGCGGGTGCGCTACCATGACGGCGAGATCCGCCAGGCGCGGTTCAAGGTCGAGGTCTACTGAACGCCGGGAGGAAGCCATGCAGCGCAGCTTCGGAGCCGGCGGGCCGGCGGTCTCCAGCATCGGCCAGGGGAGCTGGTATATCGAGCAGGGCGACCGGCGCGAGGCCGTCGCGGCGCTCCGGCGCGGGCTCGATCTCGGCCTGACCCATATCGACACCGCCGAGATGTATGGCGACGGCCGCTCCGAGGCGATCATCGGCGAGGCCATCGCCGGCAGGCGCGACGCCGCCTTCCTGGTCTCGAAGGTGCTGCCGCACAATGCCTCGCGCCAGGGCGTGCGGGCCGCCTGCGAGCGCTCGCTGAAGCAGCTCGGGACCGACCGGCTCGACTGCTACCTGCTGCACTGGCGCGGGCCGCATCCGCTGGCCGAGACCTTCGCCGCCTTCGAGGCGCTGAAGCAGGACGGCAAGATCCTCTCCTGGGGCGTCAGCAATTTCGACGAGGACGATCTCGACGAGGCGCTGGCGGCGGCCGGCAAGGGCCGGATCGCCTGCAACCAGGTGCTCTACCATCTGCGCGAGCGCGCGATCGAGCATGCGGTGCTGCCCTGGTGCGAGCGGCACGGCGTCGCCGTCACCGCCTACAGCCCGTTCGGCCATCGCGACTTCCCGGCGCCGGGCAGCGCGCAGGGGCGGGTGCTGGCGGAGATCGCCGCCGCCCATGGCGCGACGCCCCGGCAGGTCGCGCTCGCCTTCCTGACGCGCCGGCCGGCGGTCTTCGCCATTCCCAAGGCCGGCAGCGTCGCCCATGTCGAGGACAATGCCGGCGCGCTGGACCTCGCCTTGTCGGAAGACGACATCGCCCGGATCGACGCCGCCTTCCCGCGCGGGCGCAAGCCCTCCTCGCTGCCGATGATCTGAGCCCCGGAAGCGCCCGGGCGGAAACCACGTTCGGCCTTCCCGCTTTACAGCCCGCGCCGCCCGCGCTTTCCTTGAGTCAAGGGCGACGGCCGCCAGAGCCCGCGAACGCCCGTTCAACAGTCGCGTTTTCGGAGTATCGGCGATGCGTCGCGTTCTCGGCCTCCTGGCCGCCCTGTTGCTGTCCGTCCTCGCATCCGCCGGAGCCCAGGCCGGCGTCGAGGTGAGGGTCGACATCGCCGCCCAGCGCATGACCGTCACCGCCCCCGACGGCGAGGTCCATGACTGGAAGATCTCCTCCGGCCGCAAGGGCTTCCGCTCGCCGAACGGCGTCTACCGGCCGACGCGCCTCGAAAAGAACTGGTATTCCCGCAAATATGGCGGGGCGATGCCCCATTCCGTGTTCTTCCGCGGCGGCTACGCCATCCACGGCACCACCTCGGTCGGCGCGCTCGGCCGCCCGGCCTCGCATGGCTGCATCAGGCTGCATCCGGCCAACGCCGCCAAGCTCTTCGCGCTGGTGAAGAAATACGGCGCGGGCCAGACGCGCATCGCGCTCACCGGCGCCGCGCCCGACAACCTCTCCCGCTTCGCCAAGGCCAGGCCGCACAAGGCCGAGAAGGCCCATCTCGCCAAGGCCCATGCCGGCAAGCCGGGCGGCGGCAAGTCAATCGGCGGCAAGGCGCTTGCCGGCAAGCTGCATGGCGGCAAGGCGAAGCTCGCCAAGGCTTCCGTCTCGCAGGGCAGGCCGCATCGCAGCGCCGCCGCCACGGCGAAGCAGGACCGCAGCCATGGCTGGGAAGCCGCGCGCGGCACGATCATGCTGCGGCCGACGATTCCGGCCAGCGCCTATGGCTACCAGCCCTATTATCCGAGCGGATACGGCTACGGTTCCGGCTGGCGCTGAGGCGCGAGCGCTTCCGGGGCGATCCGCAGCCAGCCTTCCAGCGTCTCGCCGGGCCGCAGCCGCTTCAGCGGCGCGGCGGCGCGGGCGGCGGGCTCGCTCGGCGCGCCGATGGCGTGGCTCTGCGGCTCGACGCAGAGGAAATCCGCTCCGGCCGGCGCCCAGACCACCGGGCAGTCCAGGTTCCCGCTCGCCGCCAGCGCGATCGCGAGCCCGGAGGACGGCGTCTCGATCCGGGCGCGACCGTCCCAGCCGAGGAAGCTCCAGGCGGTGACCTCCTCGCGGCGGAAGGGTTCCGGCACGGCGTAGGGCCCGCCATCCGCGAAATCCCGCCGGCCGGTGGCGCGAAAGGCCGCGCCGAAGACGAGCGCGCCCTGCGCCCGCATGACGAGGCGCGTATCGCCGGCGCAGGGAAACCAGGGATGATGGCCGATGCCGTAGGGTAGTGCCGTGTCGGCCTCGTTCACGATCGAGAGCCGGACGGTCATACCGTCCTCCCCGAGCCCGATCTCCTGCCGGGCGCGGTAGCGATAGGGATCGGGGCCGGCGCTGCGGCGATGCTCGAGCACGGCATGGGCGCGGTCGTACCGCAGCACTTCCCATTCCGCCTGCCAGCCGAAGCCGTGGATGTTGCCGCCGGGATCGTTGCAGGGCACGAGGAAGCGCCGCTCGCCATCATCGATGACCCCGCCGAAGGCGCGGTTGGCGAAAGGCAGCATCGCCCATGTCCCGCAATGGTTCGGCGCCGCCGTCGAGGGCTGCACCGCGCCGGGCGGGCGCAGCAGCGCATGGTCGCGACCGTCGGGCGCCCGCCAGTCGAGGCGCGAAACGATGCCGCCGGCCTCGGGAAGGATCGTGGCCGTAAGGCCGGCGGCGGAGAGCGCGAGCATGGGGTGTCCCGAATCAGGATTCGCACCGAGATTCGCGCTCCCGCGGCCGGCGGACAAGCCGGTGCAAGCGGGCCTTGACCGCGCCCGTCGGGGCAGGGACATTCGCGCTCCCTTCTGGAGCCTGCCATGCCCGAACCACTGATCGCGCTCGACTGGGGCACGACCCGCGCGCGCGCCTATCTGATCTCGGAGAGCGGCGAGGCCGTGCAGAAACGCCTCGCCGACCAGGGCATCCAGTCTGTTCCGGCCGGCGGCTATCCGGCCGCCTTCGAGGCGCTGGCGGGCGATCTGCGCCGGGCCGCCCCCGAAGCCGCGATCGTGCTGGCCGGCATGGTCGGCAGCCGCAATGGCTGGGTCGAGGCGCCCTATGTCGCCTGCCCGGCCTCGCCGGAGGAGATCGCCGCCGCCGGCATCGCGGTCGACCTCGCCGCCGGGACCCGGGCGACGATCCTGCCGGGGCTGAGCTGCGACGACGGCGCCTTCGACGTGATGCGCGGCGAGGAGACGCTGGTCGTCGGCCTCGGCCTGGCGGACGGCCTCGCCTGCCTGCCCGGCACCCATTCGAAATGGGCGGAGATCCGCGGCGGCCGCATCACGCGCTTCGCCAGCTTCATGACCGGCGAGGTGTACGGGCTGCTGCGCAACCACTCGATCCTGGCGCGCCTCGCCGAGGAGCCCAGCGGCGAGGATGCCCGCGACGGCGCCGCGCGCGGCCTCGCCGCGGCCGCCCGCCCGGCCGGCCTGCTCAACGCCGCCTTCGCGGCGCGGACCGAGGTCCTCGCCGGCCGGATGAGCGGCGGCGCGGTCGGCCCCTTCCTCTCCGCGCTGCTGGCGGCGCAGGAGATCGCCGGCGCCCAGGCCCTGTTCGGCCGCACCGGCCGCATCCATCTCGTCGCCGACGGCATTCTGGCGGAAAGCTACGGCGCGGCCCTCGCCGCGGCGGGGATCGAAGTCGCCGTCACTGCGCCGGAGGCCGCCTTCATCGCCGGCGTGCGGCGCCTCGCCGCCGGCCTGGCCCGATGATCGTCGTCTTCGGCTCGATCAATATCGACCTCGTCACGCGGGTCGAGCGCCTGCCCGGCGCCGGCGAGACCGTGCTGGGGCCGGACTATGCGGTCCATCCCGGCGGCAAGGGCGCGAACCAGGCGCTCGCCGCGCGCCGCGCCGGCGCCGCCGTGACATTGATCGGGGCGGTCGGCCGCGACGATTTCGCCACGACGGCGCTGTCCCTGCTCGCGGCTGACGGAGTCGCGCTGCGCCATGTCGCCCGCCTGCCGGCCCCCACCGGGGCCGCCTTCATCGCCATCGACCCGGAGGGCGCGAACCAGATCATCGTCGCCGCCGGGGCCAATGCCGGGGCGCGACCCGACGCCCTGCGGGAAATGGCGCCCGGACCGGGCGACATCCTGCTGCTGCAGCGCGAGGTGCCGGAAGAGGCCTGCCTGGAGGCCGCGCGCCTGATGAAAAGCGCCGGCGGGCGCGTCGTCCTCAACCTCGCCCCGGCCGGAGCGCCGGCACCCGCCCTGCTCGACCTGCTCGACATCCTGGTCGTCAACGAACACGAGGCGCGCGTGCTCGCCCAGTCGCTCGGCTGGCCGGAGTGCGAGCCGGACGCCATTGTCCGGCGGCTCGACGCCGAGCGGGGCATCGCCGGCATCGCGACGCTGGGCGCGGCCGGCGTCGTCGCCTGGCAGGGCGGCCGGCGCGAGCGCCTCGCGGCGCCGGCGGTCGCCGTCGTCGACACCGTCGCCGCGGGAGACAGCTTCACCGGCGCCTTCGCCGCCGCGCTGGCGAAGGGCGGCGAGCTTGCCGACGCGCTGCGGCAGGGGCTGGCGGCAGGGTCCCTCGCCTGCACCCGCAGCGGCGCGCAGCCGAGCATCCCGCGCGCGGCCGAGATCGCGGCTCTCGCCGGGCGCAGCTTTCCGCAAGGCCGGTAAGCGGGATCGAGACCGATCGCGGCGCAATCCTCCCCGCCGCGTTTCCGGCCCGATCCGGCAGCGCGTTCACCCTTCGTCAGTTCAAACCGGGCAAGCTCCCGGCAGCCGCCCCCGCGGCGACAACCGGAGCGGACATCATGGCGAATCCCTCGCGCTGGGCCTTGGGCGTCGCCGCGGCCGTGATCGGCGCGGCCCTGTCCTACACCCATTGGATCGCCCCGGCGCCCGACGCCGAGGGTCCGGCCGCGGCGCCCGCGGCCCCGGCATCGCGCGGCCCGGCCGTTCTCGCCGTGGCGGCCGATTATCGCGGCCATTACCTCGTGCATCCGACGATCGACGGCTATCGCGTCAGGATGATGGTCGACACGGGCGCGAGCCTCGTCGCGCTCACCGCCGAAGACGCCCGCGCCCTCGGGATCCGGGCCGGCGAGGGCGCGCGCCGGACGCTGCTGAACACGGCCAATGGCAGCGTCGCCGCCACCCGCACCGTGCTGCGCGAGATCCGGCTCGGCGAGATCGTCCTGCGCAATGTCGACGCCGTGGTGATGCCGCCGGGCGCCCTCTCCATGAGCCTGCTCGGCAACTCCTTCCTCGGCCGCCTGCGCGGCTACGAGGTGCAGACCGGGCGGATGGTGCTGCGCGGCTGACGGCCCGCGCGGGGCCGGACTCGCCACCGGCCGCGGACGTCGTCCGGTCAGTAGTTGGGGCAGGGATTCACATCCGTCTTGAGCACCTGCTCGATATTGCCGGTGCCGGCGGCGATGCCGCCGCGCGGGCGCGTATAGACCGGCTCGTCGCCGAGCTTGATCACGGCCGGCACGACATAGTCGACCATCGGCAGCGACGCTACGAAGGGCCGGTAATCATAGCTGGCGCGCGCCATGATCACGGAGGTGCCCGGGACCTTGATGCTGTCGGGCAGCACCACCGAATCCCCGCGCTTGAGCGCCGCGCCGCTGGACGAAGCCGCGCTCCAGCACACGCGCGCGACGCCGTTCGCCTCGATGACGACGCTCGTGATCACCATGGCGGCCTTGGTGGCGTCATAGGGCATCAGGACCGCCTCCGCGGCGCCGAAGATGTCGGTGACGTCGCTGGGCGAAACCGACTGGGCCCGCGCGGTCAGATCCGCCAGGGTCGAGGTCAGCAGCCTGACCTTGCGGGCGGCCATGACCCCGTAGACGGTGTTGGCCATGCCGCACAGCACCAGCAGCATCACCGGCAGCACGAAGGCGAACTCGATGGCGGCGACGCCGCGCTCGTCGCTGCGCAGCCGTTTCCAGGGCCGCCGGCCGGCAAGGCGCAATCTCGCGATCACGTTCCGCTCCCTCCCGCGGGCTGCGCCACATAGGGCTCGGCCCGGAACGCCACGCTCGCGACCAGGCCGCGGCGATCCGCGCCGATATTCACGAGCTCCGGCGCCGCCCAGCCCATGAAGAGCAGCTTGTATTCGAGCACGGCGCGGACGACCGCGATCTGCTTCGGCTGCGGCGTCACATAGCCGAAGCCGCTCGTGTCGAGGACGCCGCCATTCATCGGGCTGCCCAGGTTCCGGGCGCTGCCGAAATCGGAAAACACCTTCACGTCGACATGGAGCCTCGAGCAGTCGATCATGGGCATCGACGTCTCGGCGCAGATGTCGTTGCGGAAAGCCGCGGCGTTGACCGCCGGGTCGCTGGAGACGTAGCGCCCGGCCGCCTCGCCCGTCAGCAGGCGGCGCGACGCCTTGGACAGCGATTCCTCCAGGACCTCGTTGGTCCAGAACATCATCGCGAGCTCGAAGATCGCCAGGAGAAGCCCGAGGAACGGCAGCGCGACGATGCCGAACTCGATGGCCGCCGCCCCGTCCTGGGAGCGACGGAAGCGGGCGATCAACCGCCTCTTGCCGAGATCCGGAGGCCTGGCGCCGCCGGCATGGGGATTGGCCGTCATCCGATCCGCGTTCCGCTGTTGCTGCCGGGCCCGCGCCCGATGGCAGTCCTTCTAGCGCGAAAGAATTTCGGATCGGTTAGAAGCGGTCCGCCTTACTCTGCGGCAAGGCGAAGGGTTCGTTTACCAAGCGCGGGGCGCGCGGGTGCCACTTCGCGGAGGATATCACTTGGAGCCGGTGGCGAGCGCATTCCGGCTGGTGATCTGGGCGCCGGCCTCGCCGAAAAACTTCTGCGCGTCGCCGAGCTGGACCGAGGGCTGGCAGTCGGGCGTGCAGGAATAGCTCTGGCGCTCCATGCCGCGCTGGACCGTCAGGACGGAATCGGAAGCCGCGCCCACGCGCACGAGCGATTCCGCCAGCAGCGTGCCGCCCGCATCGAGCGCGATCAGGTTGGTGACCCCGAAGCTCTTGCCGGTCACCACCATCACGCCATTGCGCTGGACGGCGACGTCCGCGATCGCGGGGTTGCCGACGATGACGGTCTGCGCCTTCGCCGGAAGGCGGACGACCTTGGCGTGGTCGACGAGCACCACGACGCTCTCCAGCGCCCCGTCCTGCGGCGCCGCCTGCGCCAAACCGGCCGCGAGGAGCGATCCGAGCACCAGGCCCGCAAGGGTCCGGCAGGCGCGGGAACGATGTCCTGCCAGGCTCGGGAGAATGAACATGGGGCGCCTCGAAGTTTGCGACGCCGCCAGCAAAGCGCAAAATGATGAATCAAACCCTAAACCGGGGCAACCTAGCGTTCCGACCTGCCGCACGGCGGCATGACCAAGGGGAATCACATGGGGCGAGGCTCTTTCCCCGAGCGGGAATCGCCGATTCAACCAGGTGTCGCCGACCGTTTAAATCCACTGTTTACCGTTAAATACCTTATTTCACGCCCAAACCCTTGAATATTTATCGCATTTTAATTTGTAAATCCGCCGTTAACCACAGAGTAAATCCCGATCGAACTTCGCCACTTCTTGGATCCGCTTAAGAGTTCGGCAAGAGGCGCTCGCTAATGTCGGTCCTGTCGCTGACCGAAGCCACCTAGAGCGAAGGCAGCAGTCAAACCGTGGTAAGAGGAGTTCCCAACATGACCAAGCTTTTCGCTCGCTTCGCCAAGGACGAGTCCGGCGCCACCGCCATCGAGTACGGCCTGATCGCGGCCCTGATCGCCGTCGCCGCCATCGGCGCGATGACCAGCCTCGGCACCAGCCTGAGCGGCCTGTTCGGCAAGATCGGCGGCAAGCTCGACGGCGCCGTCAAGTGATTTCCTGAAATCACATGAACGCGTCCCTGTTCCGACGGGGACGCGTTTTTGTTCTTCAGGGCCTCCGCCGGAAAGGTCTTCCCGATGTCGCTCCCCCTCGTCGCTGTCCTTGGCCTGTTTCCCTTCGCCATGGCTTATGCGGCAGCGAGCGATCTCGTCTCGATGACGATCTCCAACCGGCTGTGCCTTTCCCTGGCCGCAGGCTTCGCCGGCCTCGCCGCCCTGCTGGGATTGGGCGCCATCGACATCGGCTGGCATCTCGCTGCCGGGCTGCTCGTGCTCACCGTCGCCTTCGGCCTGTTCGCGGCCGGATGGATCGGCGGCGGCGACGCCAAGCTCGCGGCGGCCACCGCGCTCTGGTTCGGCTTCGACCAGCTCATGCCCTATCTGGCCACCGCCGGCGTCCTCGGCGGCATCCTGACCCTGTTCATCCTGCGCCTTCGCTCCCGGCCCCTGCCGGCCGTCGCCGAAGGCTGGAGCTGGGCCCGGCGCCTGCATGCGGCCAATCAGGGCGTCCCCTACGGAATCGCGCTGGCTTTCGCCGCGCTTCTGGTGCTGCCCGAGACGGCGATCTGGCGGGCCGCGATCGGCGTCTGAGGCGCTCGGTTGCCGCTACGGCAGGAAATGCCGCAAGTATACCTCTCATTAACCATAAATTGACGTTTCCGCCACACGATCCCGGCCGAGGGCCAGCCCCGCCTGGCCGAGGATCGAACGTCAATGAGCCCCGCTCGCATCATCATTCTCCTCGTCGCGCTGGCCGCAGGGCTGGGGGCGGCGTTCCTCGTCCAGAAACCTTCGCAGGCGCCCGCCCCCGCCGCCAGGGTCGAGCCGGCGCCGACGGTGCCGGTCCTGGTCGCGAATGGCGAGATCCCGGTCGGCAACACCGTCTCCGCCAACGACCTGCGCTGGCTCGACTGGCCGCTCGCCAGCGTGCCCGCCGGCGTGATCCGCAAGGACGAGGCGCCGGAGGCCGAGAAGGAGATCACCGGCCAGGTGGCGCGCTACGCCCTGCTCGCCGCCGAGCCGATCCGCCGCGAGAAGCTGATCAAGACCGACGGCACCGGCTTTCTCTCCGCCGTGCTGCCCTCCGGCATGCGCGCCGTCGCGATCGCGACCGACAGCCGCGGCGCCAGCACGGCCGGCGGCTTCATCCTGCCCAATGACCGGGTCGACGTGATCGCGACATCGCGCGGCGAAACGGACAGCGGCTCGGGCGGCGAGACCCATGTCAGCGAAACCCTGCTGCGCAACATCCGCGTCCTCGCCATCGGCCAGAACGTCCAGGAGCGCAACGGCGAGAAGGTCGTCGTCGGAGAGACCGCCACGCTCGAGGTCGACCCCGGCCAGGTCGAGACGCTGGTGCAGGCGCAGAAGAGCGGCTCGCTCTCCCTGGCGCTGCGCAGCCTGAAGGATGCCGGCGAAGCGGCCGAGGCCTCCGCCCGCAACGAGAATGCGATGACACTGGTGCGCTACGGCGTCACCACCAAGAGCGTGAAGCCATGACCCGCCGCCCCGCC
>UBNE01000045.1 GCA_900466745.1 Hyphomicrobiales bacterium
CACGATCGTCATGACCGGAAGCCGAGATCGTCACTCCGAATCGTCCCGGCAATCGTGTTCGTGTCCAAGATCGTTCTTTACTCAGATTACCGTCAGACCGTTTTCCCCAATTTCGATCGTGGCATCGGCATCGCATTCCATCTGGTCAAGCTGGTAGAAGATGTTGCCTCGCTTGCGCACCTCGGTTTCGGCGGTGCGAACTGGCAGTAGCTCCGGGTGTTTGCTGCCATCTCCATTGTATGCTCGCTCGGCGGCCCATGTTCCCACGACCTCCTCCGTGTAGCTAATGAAGTCGCAAGCAAATCGAACGACGCATGACGGGAACAGCGCACTTGCGGAATTCCGATCATAGACCGGGTGCTTGCTGCCGGGAGCCGTGCCGTAGAAACTGAGAATGAACAGGCTGGGTGTCATGACGGGCCAGCCCCTGCTCGCAGCGTAAGCCGGAAACAGCACGCCAATCTCGTCCAGTCGTTCGTCCGCTTCCCTTTTTGCTGGTGCGTCAAGCGAGCCATAGTTCCTTTTGCATTCGAAAACGTACGCTGTCTTCGTGCTCTGGTTCACCGCGATGCAGTCCGGCTTGTAATACCCCTTGCCCAGACGCGGCACCTTGGATTTTTCTGCCACCCACCCTTGAACGCCGTTGATCGCGGCTATGAGCGCATCTTCGATAAGCGGACCATGTCGCTTCTTGACGCTATCTACGACGGAAACAACTTCCGAAAGCCGAGGTGCGGCCATGAGGAGAGGATCGGTTGGGATGCCAGCCGCTACGGCACCGGCAACCATCTGATGGGCACGCTGGTTCCAGAGGCGGGCTTCTTGGTAGCGTAACTTCAGGCACATCTCGGGCTCATTCGGTCGATAGGTCTACCTTGATGCCCGCCTCTTGCGCCTTTTGAAAGCCTCTCTCCTCAGCCGATCACACTGGTTCAAGCAATGTTTGGAGGATGCGCTCGGCGATATCGTTCGCGCCCGCTTGTGCCAAACTGCGTACGAGATGAAGCAACGTGTTCTGGCTGGGCTGTTCGCGGGTCCGTTTCGCGCTCGCGTAGTTGTGCGCCCGCCCCAGGAATTGGCGGCTGAAAGCGCTTCGGTTCTTCACGAGACCGCGCTCGCGGACCTGCTCATAGATATCATCCAGCATAGGACAGTTTCTCAGATTACCCTGTATTTATACCGCACGTCCGCCAGAAAGTCGAAATTTGATATCAGCGACTCCACCCGGAATCGCACGAATATAAATATTGCGTAGCCACAGCTACGAGCGTTAAATATGCATAGATTGAAGAGATTACTTCAATGGATACTAGAAATATTATTTTATGAACATTTCAACAAAGGCAGAATACCCGCCTTGCGCGAGCTATCTGCGCGAAGTTTACACCGGCCGCGATGGGGTACGCACCCTCCATCAGGCCAAGATCACGGAAATGATCGCGCATCAGAACTTCGTCGCGTTTGCGGCGGATTTCAGGGTGAACGAGGCCTATCCGCAAGCCCAGACGCACAAGCAGGAGAGTTTCGGCTTCCTGCCGACCGTTTTCGAAGAAAGCGGGTGGGTGCCTCGCAGCGATCCCGGCCGTACTCCGCTGTGGGGCCTCTGGCGGCGGGCCGAGCATTCCGTGCGCGAGATCACGCTGATGTATCTCGACCTGGACAATGCAGCGGCCGATCGGCCGTTCGTCACCCTCGACGAGATGGAAACGACGCTGAAGGCTCTGGGCCTGTCGCATATCCTCTATACGTCATTCAGCCACACCTCCGAACGCCACAAGGTCCGGGCCATCCTGCCTGTCAGCCGCAGCTTGGACTACGACACGGCGTTCCTGGTCTTCCTCTGGTTCAACGCGATGGTCTGCGGCGGCCAGCTTGATGAGGCAATCTACGACGACGGCGATTTCCTGTACGGCCCGCCGTTCGTTGGACAACAGCGCCAGTGGTTGGACGGAAGCGTCGATGTCGATGCCGTCCTGGCCCTCGTCGAAGACCTGTCGGACGAAAGCCTGGAGCCAGCCCGTCGCCGTTGTGGCGCTGTCCAATCTCGCCGCGAACTCACCCCGACCGAGATCGCTGAGATGCGTGCTGCGATGCAGGACGACACCGTCCGCCACGGTGAGGTGACGATCACCAATCCGGCCGTTTTCAACCCCGATTGGCTGGTCGATCTACACGCCCTCTGCAACGCGGGTTCCCATCGCCAGACGTTGCTGACCATCCTGACGAGGGCCTTTGTCAAGTCGGAACACGGCCTGACTTTCGGCGAACTTCGGCATCTTCAGAACGAATTGGACGCGGAGTGGGGGTTCTACTGTCGCGTCAAATACGGGGACCGTGAACTGGCGGCAGACGCTCGTTCGGTCCTCACCGTCCGCTCAACAAAGCCGCTCTCCTCTCCGACCTATCAGCGCCAGCAGTCCGTCAAGGCGGCGCTGGCCCGGAAGCGGCGCTCCTAATCTCTCTTCATAGAAATGAGTCCCACTATGACAACCACCCAGCAAGATACCTCCTCCGAATTCCAGGCCGCCCTGAGGGCCTGGGACAACATGAAAAAGCCCACTGATGACGAAGTGGCCGCCCTTATTGCGTGTGCCGAAAAGGCACGGCACGCATCCGAATTGGCAGGGCCATGGGCAACGCTTGCCCGCCACCTCGTGGAGTTGGGCGGCTTCAGCAAGGACGCCGCCCAGAAGGAGGCGAGCCGGTGCCGGATCGTCGCAGCGCTTGGCCGGTATCCCGAGGGCTATGATGATTTCGTCGCCCTCTGGCTCGATGCGCGCGGCTATTCCATGAAGCATAGCGGCGAGTTTCTCGGCCCGCGTGGCGTGCCGGTTTGCCTTGATCATGTGCTCAACCAGATGAAGGTCTGGACCGAGGACAAGCGGGTTTTCAAAGGCGCGTACGAGGCTGCGCTGCGGCTCTGGACCGCTGATGAACGGCTCAAGATCATCGAACGGACGTATCGCGACCTCGTCTTCGATGCCGCTGCTGACCCCGACATGAACGAGTTGAAGCGCTGGATCGACCTCATCGTTCGCGAGGACGAGGACCCCGAAATCACCGAGCGCAACAAGCGCGGCGTCCTGGTCGCCGTTACCAACTTCATCCACCGGGTCAAGAACCACCTGGGTGCCATGGTGGGCATCGAGCATCCGTCCGGCGACGCCCGCTGGCATCACCACACCCACGTCATGCCCGTGCTCTATGGCGCGCAGGAGGACGGAAAGACCCTCGCGGTGAAGACCCTGCTTCGGGCCGTGTCCGATCTCGCCACGGGCATGGGCTTCGAGGTGCTCGAAGACAACTCCAAGCAGAACATGCTGAGCTACATGCCTGTCATGTCGTTCGATGAACTCGCTGGCTTGAAGAACGCCAACGTCGAGAAGCTGAAGGGCATCATGACCGAAGAAACGCGCTCAATGCGCGACGTTTATGAGCGGGCTGGGCCGAAGCGGGTGGTGACGACCTTCATCGGCTGCACGAACGAGGACTTGAACGGATTCGTCAGGGATAAGACCGGAAACCGTCGCTTCTTTCAGTTCGCGACGAAGCTGGTCGATGTAGCCGCGATGAGGTCGATTGATGCCCGCCGCATCTGGCGTAGCGTCGATGAGAACGCGGTGAGCCCCTGGTACGCCCATGCCGAGGACCTTCAGATCGTAAAGGCAATCCAGGCTGAGCAGCGGCACAAGTCGTCGGTGGAGGACTGGATCGAGAATTGCTCGACGCTCCCCACCGGAGGCGGCGGCTGGGTCACAACGAGCGAACTGTATCGGAGCTACTTCGCCTACATTGAGGAGTTCCACCGCTCTGAGGTGAACGGCGCGAACGTCGGCAAGTTTGGCCGCGAGTTGAACAGGCTTTTCGGCGCGAGGCATCCGCAGATCGAGCAGAACTACAACACCAAGACGAAGAGCAACCAGTACAGGATCGCGCGCCCAGGCGCAGTGAAGCGCTCGAAGCCGAAGACTGCTACCTCCCTTCCCGTAGCGGCAAACACGAACACGATTGCCGGGACGATTCGGAGTGACGATCTCGGCTTTCCGGTCATGACGATCGTG